>CAUQPM010000009.1:0-175925 GCA_963520015.1 uncultured Oscillospiraceae bacterium | reverse complement strand
TATCCTACGACTGGAGGCTTTTTCTTTCAATGTCTATTTTTCTTGGTTCTGTTCATTTTGCGACAGCCTTCATGATTCAATTTATTTTATTGTTTCGCTTATGTAATGGATACCACGTTTATTTTTTTAGCAGCCTGTCCCGGAACAGAAACATAGATTCCTGTTTGTTGACCTGACTGTCCGACAGCTGTAATCTTGTAATAAAAATAATCACCGATGTGGCTTATCGGAGATATATTGAATACTCCGGAGCTTCCGGTTGTAAAACTAATTGATGAAGCACCTGGCGCAGTTATTTTATACTGATAACTGTTTCCCTTTTTCAAACTGAAATTGCTGTTCGTGTCGGACGTAAACGTAATAGGAGTGGCAGGTTGTGCTGCAACTACCGTCACAACACACACTTTCTGTGTGGGCTGTCCGACCGCCGACATAAAAAATCCGCTCTGCTGCCCGGGCTGACCGATTGCGGTAATTTTATAATGGGTATCATTTCCTTCCTTACGAATCAGCTCCGTTTTAAATACGCCTGCGCTGCCCGGATTAAAGCTTGTTGCGCCGGTAATTTTAAAGGTGTAGCTCGTACCCTGCTTTAATGAAAAATTGTTATTCGTATCGGATTTCATCGTAACCGTCTGCGATGGAATTACAGAAACAACACATACTTTCTGTGCCGGCTGCCCTGCAACTGCCATATAAAAACCAGTCTGCTGTCCCGGCTGACCGGTTGCCGTAACTTTATAAAGGGTATCATTTCCGTCCTTACTAATCAGTTCTGTTTTAAACGCCCCTGCGCTGCCCGGATAAAAGCTTGTTGCACCGGTAATTTTGAAAGTGTAACTTGAACCTTGCTTAATTGAAATGTCCTCATTGGTATCGGATTTCATTACTACACCAACCGGCTGTGAAACCGTAATGTTGCTCACATTTACATTGAAATCATCATAATTGACATCCGGAAAAGTGACATACAGATCAGTTGATGTGGTTGGTTCACCGATTGCTGTAACTTTGCAGTAATAATCGATTCCATCCTTTTTTACCAATTGTGTAGAAACAACTCCGTTCGTGCTTGCCACAAAATTAGGTTCTCCTCCACCCATAATGGTAAATTTATAGGTATAGGAGGCTCCCTTTGCAAGAGTGATTTTTTGGGGCGTATCGGATTTAACCGAAGGAGCATCAAAATAGTTGATCACCACTGGGAACGAAGCGATTTCTCCTCCCAAGGTTACCTGAACAAGAGATTCTCCTTGTTCCAGCCCATTCATGCGGTATTCGTATCCCCCGGTTACTTTCCCCAAGTATTCCACAGAAATAAGATCGTTATAGCTGCTGACCTGCGGAGGGGTAGGAGAGGTGGTATAGGCTACGAAACGATAAGATTCATCCGTATTCAGCACGTAAGTACTCGTCGTGTCTAAACGAAGATTGTTGTTTGCTTTAATCGTAACCGTGCAAAGTTTTTGAGGTATGTATTCGGAGCCGCCCATATACAGCAGCCCGGTTTGTCCCTCATTACCAACCGCATCAACGCGGTAATAGTAGTCATTATTCTCATAATCATAGTCTATCAACTTTGTTTGCAAACTGGTTTCCTGATCATCTGTCACTAAAACCGGATAGGAAAGATCAAGACCTTCACTTACATAATGTATCTTTATAATTTTGCTGCTGCCCTTAGGAATTGAGAAGTCGTCTGTCGTGTCAGAGGAAATCGTATAGTTGCGATCCTCTCCTGTGCCCTCAACAGTCAGTGTCTGAGAAAGACTCGTTCCGTCGGAAGCTGTAAAGGTAACTGTCGCTTCTCCGTCTTCACATGCCGCCAGTGTAATAATATAGTACCCCGGGTTACCCTCTTCTTCTTGGAAATTCAGTCTTATGATGCCTTCGTCACTTGACTGCGCCGCAAGTGTAACCTCCGGTTTATTGATCTGTACCTCATAGGATTTTACTGAATTTTTTTCAATTGTTGATACTGTTTCAAAACCGTCTGTAAAAGAAATGGTTGTTGGAATTGTCTCTTCAGCGAAAGCTGCCGTGCCGGCAAATGAGGTAATAATCAGAATCAGCGCCAAAGTAATTCCCATCATACGAATGCTTTTTCTCATTTTCATACCCTTTCATTAATTTAATACAGGTATACATTTAAATAATAAGGATTCTATTTGCTGTAATTTATATAGCCTGTATTTCCTATTTTATTTTCCAAAGGCATGTAAATAAGTTTATATTAGAATATTTATAAAATTTAATTATTTTGGAGAATTATACCAAGTTTAGTTACAGATTTTTACTTACCTATTTTTGTAAAATAAACGAAATGAGATCACTTATTTTCACAAAAAAAGGAGACAGCCAAAAGGCTGTCTCCTAAAACTTGACTATTGATTAGATCAATTCAATGATTGCCATCTCAGCGGCATCGCCGCGGCGAGGGCCGAGCTTGCTGATTCTTGTATAACCGCCGTTACGGTCGGCATACTTTGGAGCAATCTCATTGAACAATTTGCTGACAACGTCTTCCTTTGTGACAAAGGCAAGAACGGTGCGCTTATTGGTCAAATTATTTTCTTTCGCAACCGTTATCATTTTCTCGGTCAGGGAGCGAACCTCCTTGGCACGAGTAACTGTGGTTTCGATTTTACCGTTCTCTAACAGAAAAGTTACCAACGCTCTCAGCATGGCAGTTCTGTTATCAGTTGCTCTTCCGAGCTTTCTGGTTCCTGGCATCGAATATCACTCCTTTACCTTAGGTTTGAGTAAGGATTATTCATCATCCTTGCGCAGATTAAAACCGAGGGAAGCCATCTTCCAGACAACTTCCTCAAGAGATTTACGTCCGAGGTTGCGAACCTTCATCATATCCTCTTCGGATTTATTGATTAAGTCTTCAACCGTGTTAATTCCGGCGCGCTTTAAACAGTTGAACGAGCGAACCGAAAGATCAAGCTCTTCAATTGTCATTTCCAGAACTTTTTCCTTGCCCTTATCGTCCTTTTCAACCATGACTTCCGTGCTGCTGCCCTTGTCGGACAGGTCAACAAAGAGGTTCAAATGTTCGGTAAGAACCTTAGCTGCAAGAGAAACAGCTTCCTGTGCGCCGATAATTCCGTTGGTCCACACGTCGAGTGTAAGCTTGTCAAAGTCAATGCTTTGGCCTACACGGGTTGGCTCAACATTATAATTCACCTTATAAACAGGAGTGTAGATGGAGTCGACAGGAAGTTCGCCAATGATGCTCGTGTTCATGTTCTGCTTGTTTCGTTCGGCGGGAACATAACCGCGGCCCTTATCCAGTGTCAATTCCATGTACAGTTTAGCACCATCGCCCAAGGTTGCAATATGCATCTCGGGGTTCAGGATTTCAACCTCACTGTCACACTTAATAGAGTCAGCCGTTACTTCACATGGCCCCTCCGCGCAGATTTCTACGGTCTTCGGCCCATCGCAATGGAGCTTAGCTGTCAGTCCCTTGATATTAAGCACTATCTCAGTGACATCCTCTTTTACTCCAGGTATGGTGGAAAACTCGTGAAGAACGCCGTCTATCTTGATAGATGTAGCGGCAACACCCGGCAAGGATGAAAGAAGTACACGCCTTAGGCTGTTGCCCAGTGTCGTACCAAAACCACGCTCAAGCGGTTCAACAACAAATTTACCATAGGTTCCGTCATTGGATAACTCTTCTGTTTCTATTTTTGGCTTCTCAATCTCGATCATTAGCGACCCTCCTTGACATATAGCGGATTAGAATATCTGCCATGATGTTTATATGCTGTCAAATAACGGCATTACTTGGAGTACAACTCAACGATGAGAGTCTCGTCGACTGCAAGATCAATTTCATCACGGGTTGGCATTGCGATAATCTTAGCTTCGAGAGTATCTCTGTTAAGATCAAGCCACTTTGCTACCGGATGGGCCGATGTTGCCTCGAGAACGGCCTTGAACTTCTCACTCGAACGGCTCTTATCCTGAATAGAAATCACTTCGCCCGGCTTTGTAAGGTAAGAAGGAATATCTACCCTTTTGCCATTCACGGTAAAATGACCATGAACAACGAGCTGACGGGCTTCCGGTCTGGAAGTTGCCCAGCCAAGACGATAAATAACATTGTCAAGGCGGCTCTCCAGGATCATGAGCAGTTCATCACCGGTTTTGCCTTCTTTACGCGTTGCGAGATCATAGTAGCCCCTGAACTGGGTCTCCAAAACGCCGTAAAAACGCTTTGTCATCTGCTTGGCACGCAGCTGTAAGCCGTACTCAGAAGTCTTTTTACGTCCCTGGCCATGCTGGCCGGGAGCGTATGCTCTGCGTGTAATTCCACATTTATCTGTGTAGCATCTTTGGCCTTTTAAGAAAAGCTTTTGGCCCTCACGGCGGCAAAGCTTGCACACAGCATCTGTATATCTTGCCATATTATAGTTGCACCTCCTATTATCGGTTTAAAACTAGACGCGTCTTCTTTTCGGAGGACGGCATCCGTTGTGCGGAATCGGGGTAACATCTTTAATCATGCTTACTTCGAGGCCTGCGCCCTGAAGTGCGCGGATTGCGGCCTCACGGCCAGCTCCCGGTCCCTTAACAAAAACCTCAACCGTTTTCATTCCGTGCTCCATAGCTGCTTTTGCGGCAGTTTCGGCTGCGGATTGAGCGGCGAAAGGAGTGGACTTTCTAGAGCCTCTAAATCCTAATTCACCTGAACTGGCCCACGAAATTGCATTACCCTGTGTATCGGTAATCGTAACAATCGTGTTGTTAAAGGTGGACTGAATATGAGCAGCTCCGCGATCGATATTCTTGCGCTCACGGCGTCTGCGAACTGCGGTGCCTTTTTTAGCTGCGCCCTTTTGTGCTGCCATCTTTTAAATCCCTCCTTGCTTACTTCTTCTTGTTGGCCATGGTCTTTCTTGGGCCTTTGCGTGTACGCGCATTAGTCTTTGAACGCTGGCCTCTTACCGGTAAGCCCTTGCGGTGACGAATCCCGCGATAGCAACCGATTTCGATTAATCTTTTAATGTCAAATGCTACGTCGCGGCGAAGATCGCCTTCCACGCGGCAATGACGGTCAATGTATTCTCTAAGTTTTGCTGCATCATCTTCAGTTAAATCTCTTACACGGATATCCGGGTTTACGCCTGTTGCAGCACAAATATCGGTTGCAGTTTTGCGGCCGACTCCGAAAACATAGGTAAGAGCAATTTCGATGCGTTTATCTCTGGGCAAATCAATACCTGCTATACGCGCCATACTGGTTGCACCTCCATTGTTAATAGGTTTGCGCCAAAATTAGCCCTGGCGCTGCTTATGCTTGGGGTTCTCACAGATAACCATGACTTTTCCCCTACGCTTTATAATTTTGCATTTTTCACAGATTTTCTTCACAGAAGGTCTTACTTTCATGTGTGTGCCCTCCTTAGCGAGTCATCGTTTTACTTTGAACGCCATGTAATACGGCCGCGCGTTAAATCATAAGGGGACAATTCAATTGTAACCTTATCCCCCGGCAGAATACGGATGAAATTCATCCTGAGCTTGCCGGAAATATGCGCGAGTATTATATGGTGGTTTGGAAGCTCTACCATAAACATTGCATTAGGCAGCGCTTCAGTTACTACACCTTCGGTTTCTATTACGTCCTGTTTCGACATATATTAAGCCTCCTCTTGTGGAAAGCGGCTCTCAGAGTTAAAGCACCTGAGAGCACAGCGAATTTCACGGTTGGTTTGCATTGAACCTTCGGGCAACACGGTTTTCGTGCTGAAAAGGTGTTTGCATTTCTTCTTTTTTGGGTGAATAAGACTCCGCCTTTTTCCGTCGCAGATGACTGCATACTGAGCGTCCGCCTCAAGCACGGTGAAGAAACCGCCTTTGTCGTGCCCCGCGGCCGACCGAACAACCAGACCCCTTACAAAGTCCATTGTTTTCCCCCTTAATCCGGCAATGTTAAAATAACAGGGCCTTCCGGGGTAATTGCGATGGAATGCTCAAAGTGTGCGGCAAGCTTGCCATCGGCGGTCACGGTCGTCCAACCGTCCTCCAATGTTTTTACTTCCTTCACGCCCTGGTTGATCATTGGTTCAATGGCGATGGTCATGCCTGGCAACAGGCGCACGCCCCTGCCGGGCGTGCCGTAATTAGGAACACTTGGGTCTTCATGCATCTTCGCACCTACTCCGTGGCCGACATAATCCCGTACCACCGAGTAACCGCGAGCTTCAGCATACCTTTGAACCGCGCTGCCGATATCGCCGATTCTTGCACCGGCCTGTGCAGCTTTAATCCCTTCGAAGAGACTATCGCGTGTCGTGTCCATGAGGGCCTGTGCCTCGGAGCTCACGTCGCCGCAAGGATATGTCCATGCGTTGTCCCCGTTGAAGCCTTCACAAAATGCTCCGACATCAACGCTGACGATATCGCCCTGCTTCAAGATCTGTCCCTTATGGGGTATGCCATGGATAACCACATTGTTTACAGAAATACATGTGCTTGCCGGAAACCCACCGTACCCGAGGAAGGAGGGCTTGGCGCCCTGCTCCTCAATGTATCGGCGGACAACACGGTCGATTTCCCAGGTTGAAACACCGGGTTCGACCATTGAACCGGCCAGCTTCAGTGCGTTTGCAGATATCCTGCACGCTTCCCTCATGATTTTGAGTTCGCGGCTGGTTTTTAGCACTATCATGATTACGCCTCTAATGCGGCAAGAGTCAGTTTTGTTGTATCCGCAACATCCTCTTGACCTTCCACGATGCAAAGTTTCCCCTGTTTGGCATAATAGCCCTTTAAAGGTTCCGTTTGTTCGTGATAAACATTTAAGCGCTCTTTCACTGTATCCGGGTGGTCGTCCTTACGCTGAACTAGGGTGCCGCCGCACTTACCGCAAACACCTTCTACCTCCGGCCTTTTGTAAAGCAGGTGGTAGCTGGCGCCGCAGTTTTCGCAAACACGGCGTCCGGACATTCTAAGCACGATCTTGTCGTCAGGTACCTCGATATCGATTACCTTGTCGATTTGAATGCCCATTTTATCCAGAGCCTCGGCCTGAGGAATCGTGCGCGGAAAACCGTCCAGTATAAAGCCGTTCTTGCAGTCATCCTGAACTAAACGCTCTTGGATGATTCCGATTACAACTTCGTCCGGCACAAGTTTGCCCGCATCCATAAAGGATTTTGCGCGAACTCCCATTTCAGTGCCGCTCTTCAGCGCTTCACGGATAATATTACCCGTAGAAATTGCAGGAATACTTAAATGTGAGCAGATAACCTCTGCCTGGGTGCCTTTTCCGGCGCCGGGGGCGCCGAGAAGTATGAGGTTCATATTCTCTCCCCCATCAATCAAGGAAGCCCTTGTAGTGACGCATCATCATCTGGGACTCCATCTGCTTTACCGTTTCGAGTGCAACACCAACCAAAATCAGGATGGATGTGCCGCCGATCGACATGTTACGCATGCCGGTTACAGCGCCGAAACCGATTGGCAGAAGAGCGATAACCGCAAGGAATAATGCTCCAATCAAGGTAACCTTTGAAAGAATCTTCGCAATAAAATCAGAAGTAGGTTTACCCGGGCGGATGCCTGGAATAGTACCATTGTTCTGACGAAGATTATTGGCCATCTCCAACGGATTATACTGAATTGTTACATAGAAATATGCAAACATGATAATCAGAAGGAAATAGATGAACGAATACAGCCATCCGGAAGAGGAAAACGCCTCAAAAAAGCCTTTCCAGAAGCCGGTTGTTACCTTGCTGCCAAGGAACAGCTGAATCGTGCTGGGAATAGAAAGAATCGAACTTGCGAAGATAATCGGCATAACGCCGGACATACCAACTTTAATCGGAATATGACTGCTTTGGCCGCCGTACATCTTCCTGCCGACTACGCGCTTGGCGTACTGAACAGGGATGCGGCGCTCCGCGTCATTCATAAACACAATCACCCAGATAACAGCAAGGAAGATTAGGACGAACAGCGGCACGAAAGCATAGTACTGGCCGTAGTTTGACGGATCCTCATTTGCAGCCTGAATATATTTGGTAAGTAAGCTTGCCGTGTGCGGCAGTCGTGAGACGATACCAGCAAACAGCAAGATGGAAATTCCGTTTCCGATTCCGTGCTGGTTGATTTGCTCACCCAGCCACATCATTAATGCGGTACCGGCCGTAAATACCATAATAATTACAAAAGCGGAGAAAACCTGCTCCCAGCCAGTTGTAAACTTTGCAATGGTTGTGCCCTGATAAGAGCTGTTGCGCAGATAGAAGTAATATGCAGTACCCTGAATCAAGCCCAGGACAACAGTGACATACCGGGTCAAAGTGCCGATCTTCTTGCGGCCCTCTTCGCCCTCTTTTGCCAGTCTCTCCAACGGCGGGATTGCCACCGTAAGGAGCTGCATAATAATCGAACTGTTGATATACGGGGTAACGCTCATTGCGAACAAAGTCGCGTTCGCAAAAGCACCGCCGGACAGCATATCAAGATAGCTCAAAGCAGAACCGGTCTCGTTAACCGTACTCATTAAGCCCTTCAATGCGGTAACATTGAGGAACGGAACCGGAATTACGGCACCGAAACGGAAAACGATAATGATAAATAAGGTAAACAGGATCTTCTTACGAAGATCAGGAATTGCCCAGGCATTCTTAAGTGTTTTGAACAACTTAGATCACCTCTGCCTTCCCACCCGCAGCTTCAATTTTAGTCTTTGCAGCTTCGGAATAAGCACTAACTTTCACGGTCAACTTCTTAGTAAGTTCACCGTTGCCAAGAATCTTAATTCCGTCGCAGCATGTTTTTACAATACCCGCATCGATCAGGGCCTGTGTATCAACCACAGTACCATCCTCGAACTGGTCGAGAGTGCCGATATTAACAGCTACGATGGTTTTTGCAAAAATGTTATTAAATCCTCTTTTAGGAATACGTCTTTGTAAAGGCATTTGACCGCCTTCAAAACCGACGCGCATTCCTCTGCCTGCTCTGGCCTTTTGACCTTTATGGCCTTTGCCAGCAGTTTTTCCTTGACCGGAACCGTGTCCTCTGCCGATACGTTTTGCTTCCTTTGTGGAGCCCGGCACTGCAGATAGATCATGCAACTTCATTTACTCGCACCTCCTTGCTTACGCTATGCTTACCTCGATGAGGTGGGATATCTTGGCCACCTTACCTTTGGTCTGCTCATTTTCAGGCTGAACCGAAGTATCGCCGATTTTGAAAAGACCAAGGGCTTGGGCGGTTGCAATCTGGTCCTTTTTGCTGCCGATAAGACTTTTTATCAGCGTTACTTTAAGCTGTGCCATATTGCTACCCCCTTATTAAAGAATTTCTTTTACCGTCTTGCCGCGTGTTACAGCGACTTGATCGGCGGAACGCAGTTTGGACATGCCGTCCAAAGTTGCGCGGACTACATTACAAGGATTGTTGGAACGCAGAGCTTTTGTTCTGATATCTCTGATTCCGACTGCCTCGACAACTGCACGAACCGGGCCGCCAGCGATAACGCCGGTACCGGGAGCTGCAGGCTTCATTAAAACTCTGCCGGCGCCGTAAGCACCGATGATCTCGTGAGGGATTGTTGAACCACGCATAGAAACCTGAATCAGGTTTTTCTTGGCGTCTTCAATACCCTTGCGGATTGCATCGGGAACTTCGCCCGCTTTTCCGATACCGAAACCGACTGTGCCGTTTCCGTCGCCGACCACTACGAGAGCAGCAAACTTAAAAATACGACCGCCTTTTACGGTTTTCGATACACGATTAATAGCAACTACATGTTCTTTGAGCTCCATGGATGTTGCGTCAATTCTAGCCAAAAGTATTCCTCCTTCTTAGAACTTGAGGCCGCCCTCACGGGCGCCTTCGGCCAACTCTTTGACGCGGCCGTGGAAAATATAGCCGCCGCGGTCAAATACGACCTCGGATATGCCCTTCTCAGCGGCACGTTTGGCAATCAGCTCGCCAATTTTGCGTGCGGCATCTTTGTTTCCGCCATTACCATTGAAATCCTTGTCCAGTGAAGAAGCTGCTGCAAGAGTAACTCCCTTGACATCGTCAATTATCTGGGCGTAGATGTTGTTGGTAGAGCGAAATACATTCAGGCGTGGGCACTCTGCTGTGCCGGAAATTTTACCGCGCACCCTGCGGTGGCGGTTAAGTCTGGCTTTATTTGTGTCAGCCTTATTCACCATTGTGATTCACTCCTTAATTACTTCTTAGCACCCTTGCCCGCTTTGCCTTCCTTGCGGCGGATGTGTTCATCAACATACTTAATGCCCTTGCCCTTATACGGCTCCGGCGGACGCTTCTCGCGCACTTCTGCTGCAAACTGTCCTACCTGCTGCTTGTCGGGCCCTAAGATAACGATCTTATTTGCAGTTGGGCACTCAATGGTAATTCCATCGACTTCGGGAACGATAACCTGATGTGAATAACCTAAATTCATCACAAGGTTGCTGCCCTGCTTAAGCACACGGTAACCGACGCCGTTGACGTCAAGTTCCTTCTTAAAGCCTTCCGTTACACCGACAACCATGTTATGGATGAGTGTGCGGGTTAAGCCGTGCAGAGATTTGTTTTCCTTTTCGTCGTCAGGACGTGTAACGAGGATTTCATTACCGTCAACAGAAACATTCATATTATGATGAAACTTCTGTGTAAGGGTATTCTTTGGCCCCTTCACTGTGATGACGTTGCCGTCAATTGTTACATTGACACCAGCGGGAATATTTATGGGTTTTCTTCCAATTCGTGACATTACTGCACCCCCTTGTTACCAGATAAATGCGAGAACTTCGCCGCCGATATTCTCTTTGCGGGCCTGACGGTCAGTCATGATGCCCTTAGAAGTAGAAATAATAGCGATACCGAGGCCTTTCAAGACCTTTGGCAGTTCCTCTGCATTGGAATAAATGCGAAGGCCTGGCTTAGAAACTCTGCGCAGACCGTTGATGGCGGAAGTTTTGCTCTCGCCATACTTGAGATTTACTTTAATAATGCCTTGTTTGCCATCTTCGACAACCGTATAATTCTTGACATAACCCTCGTCAACAAGAATTTGCACAATGGCTTTTTTCATGTTGGAAGCAGGAATATCGACAGAATCATGCTTTGCGGAACTCGCATTGCGAATACGGGTGAGCAAATCAGCAATTGTATCAGTAATTTGCATACCGTTACCTCCTTTGCTAAGCTTTACCAGCTGGCCTTTTTAACGCCCGGAATTTCGCCCTTATGGGCAAGTTCCCTAAAGCATATGCGGCAAATTCCGAATTTGCGAAGGTAGGCATGCGGCCTGCCACAGATTTTGCATCTGTTGTATTCGCGGGAAGAGAACTTTGCTGTTCTCTGCTGCTTGATCTTCATAGAAGTTTTGGCCACAATAATCCCTCCTTATTTCGCAAACGGGGCACCCATGAGTGTTAAGAGCTCTCTGGATTCCTCGTCGGTGTTTGCGGTCGTTACGAAACAAATATCCATTCCGCGGACCTTGTCAATCTTGTCGTATTCAATTTCAGGGAAGATCAGCTGCTCTTTGATGCCCATGTTGTAGTTACCGCGGCCGTCAAATGAATTCGCGTTGATACCTCTGAAATCTCTTACGCGTGGGAGAGCGACATTGAACAGTCTGTCCATGAACTCGTACATTCTGTCGCCTCTGAGTGTTACTTTAACGCCGATACTCATGCCCTCACGGAGCTTGAAGTTAGCGACCGACTTCTTTGCCTTGCAGACTAACGGTTTTTGACCGGTAATCGTGGAAATATCGGTTGTGATGGCGTCAATCACTTTCGCGTTTTCTTTTGCCTCGCCGGCACCTACATTGATTACGATCTTATCGAGCTTAGGGATTTGCATAACGCTCTTGTAAGAAAACTTCTTCATCAGTGCCGGTGCGACTTCTGCTTTGTAGTAATCCTTAAGTCTGGCCATGTTGTTTTATCCTCCCTTACAGCGCTTCGCCGCATTTTGCGCAAATGCGTTCCTTGGTGCCGTCCTCATAAAGCTTATGTGAGACACGGGTGGGTTTGCCGCAGCGAGGGCAAACAACCTGAACCTTACAGGCGTAAATCGCGCTTTCGGCTTTGATAATACCGCCCTGATCACCCATTTTGCGGGGTTTAACATGCTTAGACACCATGTTGCGGCCCTCAACGATGACCTTGCCCTCTGCAGGGCTTACGGCGAGAATTTTACCCTTTTTGCCGCGCTCTTTGCCATTCAAAATGATGACGGTGTCACCAGTTTTTACATGAACTTTTTTATTCATCAGTGAGCACCTCCAATCATAGAACTTCGGGGGCAAGACTGGCTATTTTTAGATAGTCTCTATCGCGTAATTCTCTGGCCACTGGCCCAAAAATACGTGTTCCCCTTGGGTTTTTATCGTCCTTGATGAGGACAGCCGCATTTTCATCAAAGCGGATGTATGTTCCATCATCACGGCGAACGCCGAAAGCAGTGCGAACTATGACTGCCTTGACAACTTCGCCTTTTTTAACTGTTCCGCCCGGAGCCGCTTTCTTTACGGAAGCGACAACTACGTCACCAATATTAGCATACCTTCTGCCGGTACCGCCGAGAACGCGGATGCACATAAGCTGCTTCGCGCCGGTGTTGTCGGCAACGTTGAGGTAAGTCTGCTGTTGTATCACAGTGCGTTCCTCCTTTGCTTAAAGCCAAAATTATTTGGCTTTCTCTATAATCTCGACGAGACGCCATCTTTTCTCCTTGGAAAGGGGACGGGTCTCCATCACACGCACGCGGTCACCGATTGTGCATTCATTGTTCTCATCATGTGCCTTCAGCTTCACGGTACGCTTGATAATCTTTTTGTAAAGCGGATGCTTTACGCTTGTCTCTATCGCAATGACAATGGTTTTATCCATTTTATTGCTGACAACTTTGCCAACTTCTGTTTTTCTAATATTACGATCGCTCACAGATTAATCCTCCCTTCCGTTACGCATTCGCGCTGCCTTTAAGTTCGTTCTCGCGTAAAATTGTTTTAATGCGAGCAATATCTTTTTTGACAGCTGAGATGCGCATCGGGTTATCGAGCTGATTAATGGCAAGTTGGAAACGCAGGTTGAAAAGCTCGGCCTTGAGGTCCTTAAGCTTACTTTCAAGCTCTGCTGTAGTTAATTCTCTGACTTCTGAGGCCTTCATTACTGCTCACCACCCGTTTCTTCCTTCTTAACAAACTTGCACTTAATCGGCAGTTTGTTTGACGCAAGACGCAAAGCTTCTTTCGCGGTCTCCTCAGAGATTCCGCCGATTTCGAACATTACTCTGCCCGGCTTAACGACTGCGACCCAATACTCCGGCGAACCTTTACCGGAACCCATTCGGGTTTCAGCCGGCTTTTCGGTAATTGGCTTATCTGGGAAAATTTTAATCCAAACCTGACCAAATCTTTTGCAGTAACGTGTCATTGCAACACGAGCTGCCTCTATCTGGTTTGAAGTGATCCATGCCGGCTCTAAGGCCTGAAGGCCGAAATCACCGTAAGTTACCTTATTACCGCGGTAGCATTTGCCGGTTAAACGGCCACGATGCACCTTGCGATATTTTACACGTTTAGGCAACAGCATTATTTACTGCCTCCTTCCTTACGAGGCTTGCGGTTGTCCTGAAGGACCTCGCCTCTGTAAATCCAGACCTTAACACCAATGCGGCCATATGTTGTGGCTGCTTCGGCGAAACCATAGTCGATGTCGGCTCTGATGGTCTGAAGTGGGATGGTACCGTCATGGTACTGTTCGCTTCTGGCAATTTCCGCACCGCCCAAACGACCGGACACCTGGGTTTTAATACCCTTGGCGCCAAGCTTCATGGCACGGCCGATACACTGCTTCATAGCGCGGCGGAAAGAAATTCTTTTTTCGAGCTGCTGCGCAATATTTTCAGCAACAAGCTGAGCGTTTAAGTCCGGGGACTTAACCTCTACAATATTGATCGTAACAGGCTTCTTCAAGATGCTTTCACACTGAAGACGAAGTTTTTCGATCTCTGTGCCGCCCTTGCCGATTACCATACCCGGTTTTGCGCAATGAACATGAACGCGAACCTTGGAAGCGTCGCGCTCAATTTCAATCTTCGGAACGCCAGCCAGTGCCAGTTGTTTCTTCAGCACTTTGCGCAGGTTGTAGTCAGCAACAAGAGTATCGCCAAATACATTATCCTTTGCGAACCAGCGGGAATCCCAATCTTTGATTACACCCACACGAAAGCCGTGTGGATTTATTTTCTGGCCCATAGTTTACCTCCTCTTCTGCCTTATTCTTTTTCCTTGAGCACGAGGGTAACGTGCGAAGATCTTTTTTTGATTTGGAATGCGCGACCCTGCGCTCTAGGACGAATGCGCTTGAGGATCGGACCCGGACATACGAAGCATTCCGCTACGTAAAGTTTGGAAACATCCATATTGTGGTTATTCTCAGCATTAGCCATGGCCGACTTTAATAACTTTGTCAGATATTCGCAGGCGGCCTTTGGTGTATTCTTGAGGATAGCCATTGCAACGTCTGCAGGCTTGTTACGAATGAGATCAAGCACTAGCGAGACTTTGCGGGGAGAAATACGGGCGTATTTTAGATAAGCCCTTGCTTCCATGCTATACACTCCTTTCGGCCGTTATTTCGTCGGCGCTGTAGTTTTTGAACCGGAATGGCCCTTGAAAGTTCTGGTCGGTGCAAACTCGCCGAGCTTGTGGCCTACCATGTCTTCTGTGACATAAACCGGAACGTGTTTGCGGCCATCGTGAACCGCGATTGTATGACCAACGAAATCAGGGAAAATGATGGAGGCTCTGCTCCATGTTTTGATGATTTTCTTTTCGCCGGCCGCGTTCATTTCTTGAATCCTTTTAAGCAGCACAGGCTGTACATAAGGACCCTTTTTTATGCTTCTGCCCATAGTTCATAAGCTCCTTTCTGTACGCCTTATTTGCCGTTTCTACGCTTAACGATAAATTTATCGGAGCGATTGTGGTGAGCACGTGTTTTGTAGCCAAGGGTCGGTTTACCCCAAGGAGTAACTGGCCCGGAGCGTCCGACAGGGGCCTTGCCTTCGCCGCCGCCGTGTGGATGGTCATTCGGGTTCATGACAGAACCACGAACCGTTGGCCTCCAGCCCATGTGGCGTTTACGACCGGCCTTACCGATTTTCACGTTCTCGTGGTCGATGTTGCTGACCTGGCCGATCGTGGCCATGCAGTTAACAGGAACGTTGCGAAGTTCGCCGGAAGGAAGTCTTAACAGTGCCATGCCGTTCTCTTTCGCCATTAGCTGAGCCACGTTGCCGGCTGCACGAGCCAGCTGAGCGCCCTTACCGGGATAAAGCTCAACGTTATGAATCAGAGTACCGACCGGAATGTTCTCAAGCGGCAACGCGTTGCCTGGCTTAATATCCGATGCGGCGCCGGACACGACAACATCGCCGACCTTCAGGCCGTTTGGTGCGATGATGTATCTTTTTTCACCGTCAGGATACTGCACAAGTGCAATAAAAGCCGAACGGTTCGGGTCGTACTCAAGAGTGAGGACGGTTCCCGGTGCGTCAAACTTCTGACGCTTAAAGTCAATAATACGATACTTTTTACGGTTCGCGCCACCGCGGTGACGAACTGTAATTCTACCGTAGCTGTTACGGCCGGAGCTGTTCTTGACAGGAGCCAACAGGCTCTTTTCCGGTGCAACCTTGGAAAGAACGGAATAGTCCGTAACGGACATATTACGTCTTGAAGCCGTGGTAGGTCTAAAGTTAATAATAGGCATTTAGGTTTCACACTCCTCATGATGGCTTTGCGGGGAAATGCCGTTTCCCCATCCTTGCCTCTGCGTCAGTTCAGGCAGAGCTTACATCATGCCTTCAAAGAATTCGATTGTTTTGCTGTCTGCGGTAAGCGTTACGTAGGCTTTCTTCCAGGAAGGAGTATAGCCTTCGGTTTTACCCTGACGACGCATTTGGCCTCTTACATGCAAAGTGTTGACCTTGCTGACCTTAACGCCGAAAAGAGTCTCGACCGCTCTTGCAATATCGATTTTTGTGGCATTTTTGGCAACTTCAAAGGTGTACTTCTTCATGCCAGTACCGATCATGCTTTTTTCGGTAATAATGGGGCGGATTACGATATCCTGTGCTGCCATTATGCATACACCTCCTCAATCTGAGCTACGGCATCCTTTAATACGATAAATTTATCTGCATTTAAGATGTCATAGACATTTAAGGTGTTGACCATTGCCGTTTTTACTCCCGGAATATTAGCTGCGGAAGCGATAACCTTGCTGTTCACCTCTGGGAGAACAATGAGGGCCTTCTTCTCGGAGCCAATTGCCTTGAGCATAGCTGCGATGGCTTTCGTCTTGTAATCATCCAGTGAAATCTTGTCAAGTACGATCATTTCATTGTCGACAATCTTGCTTGAAAGAGCGGATTTCATTGCGAGACGCTTTACCTTTTTGTTTAATGAATAACTGTAATCACGCGGCTTTGGAGCAAAAACGATACCGCCGTGTGTCCACTGCGGGGAACGTGTTGATCCCTGTCTTGCGTGACCGGTGCCCTTTTGCTTCCACGGCTTTCTGCCGCCGCCAGAAACCTCGGCGCGGGTTAGTGCCGACTGTGTGCCCTGACGCTGGTTTGCAAGGTAGTTGACTACCATGTCATGCATAACCTTCGTGTTGGGTTCAATTCCAAATACAGCTTCGGAAAGGTCGATTTTCTCAACTTCTTTACCGGCCATATCAAGTACTGCTACTTTAGGCATTACAATTCCTCCTTCCCTTACGCCTTAACGCTGTCATGGATTACTACTATACCGCCGTTAGGACCAGGAACTGCGCCCTTAATAGCGATTAGGTTGTTTTCGGTATCCACCTTAACAACGGTTAAATTTTGAACTGTGACTTTCTCAGCGCCCAGATGTCCGGCCATTTTCATACCCGGGAACACTCTTGACGGGCTGGAACTGGAACCGTTTGAACCGCCGTGGCGGGCAACAGGGCCAGTACCGTGAGTTTCCTTTAATCTTTGGAAGTTCCAGCGTTTAATAACACCGGAGTATCCTTTACCTTTGCTGGTTCCAGAAACATCGATCTTGTCGCCAACAACAAATGTGTCCGCTTTCACGAGGTCACCCACGTTGAAAGCATCTGTGTTTTCCATTCTGAACTCGCGAAGTGTTCTCTTCGGAGCGACATCTGCTTTCGCAAAATGTCCCTTCATAGGCTTTGTGACTTTCTGCGGTTTTAAGTCGCCATAACCCATCTGAATGGATGCGTAGCCGTCATTTTCAACCGTCTTTTTCTGTGAGATAACACAGGGACCGGCTTCCACAACGGTTACAGGGATAACGTTTCCCTTTTCATCAAAGATCTGCGTCATGCCGATCTTCTTGCCGATAATACCTTTTTGCATTTTTTTACCTCCTATGCAGGTTATTGGTTGGCATCAGCCAACTTGACCTCGGCCGCTGGTCGGTTCAATTAGAGTTTAATCTCTATTTCAACACCGGCGGGGAGCTCGAGACCCATCAAAGCCTCTACGGTTTTGTTGGATGGTCTGAGAATGTCGATAAGTCTCTTATGAGTTCTCATCTCGAATTGTTCACGGCTATCTTTGTACTTGTGAACCGCACGCAGAACCGTAATGATCTGCTTCTCCGTCGGGAGCGGCACCGGGCCTGAAACCCTTGCGCCTGTGCGCTTCGCTGTCTGTACAATCTTTTCAGCCGACTGATCAACCAACTGATGATCGTAACCCTTGATTCTTATCCTGATTTTCTCCTTGACTGCCACTGTAATCGCCTCCTTATTGTAGTTGGCGGGCGGCGTTTCAATTCCTAACACTGTGCCGGGTGTTCCCTCTTAACACATTTAAAAACCGGATTCACTTCTACAAGTTGAATCCGGGTGTCGGCATAAAAACGTCTGAGCATAATAAGAGCATAGTAATAGTGAGTAACCTATATTACCTTATTCTTATCGCACGCTCAAAGTATCTGTCGCCCGGTTTAAAATCGGACATACTCCACGGAAAAACCGGCCTATTTCAGCCGCAACCTCCCGCTTCATCGCATATCTGTCGCAGTCGTGCTCAATTATAATATCATAATGGAGAGTGATATGCAACATTTATTTTCTCTTTTTTGCAAGAAATTTTCCTGCAAATTTTAGTTAATATGCCAACTTGAAATTTTACTTTAAATGAAGTTGCTCCAGTTCGCATTCTTTGACACAAACGGCTGTGCTTCCTGATAATTTAATGTGATTCGTATCTGCCGTTTTTCCGGTTTTACAATCTGAACACTGAAGCCGACAGCAGTATCCGTAAAATAGATTGCATTGGAGTCCAACCCTGCTTTGACGGCATCGGCTGTTAGCGTTTTCGTCAGTTCTGAATCAAGCTGGCTTTTGGCTGCCTTTTCCAGTGCCTTGTAAAACGCATCGCTTTTCACAATCATATCTGACAGCCCGACGGACACGCCTGTTTGCAGGTTTATGTTTACCGTACGCAGCACATGAGTCGTTTCTGCTTTTGCCGACAAGGTTGTATATTCGTTATAGCCGGCGCTGAGAAAATTTTTGCCTTGAAAAGTTACATCACCGGTTACCCTTAATGTTGTCTTTTCCGCCTTTTTTCCGGTTCCAAGTGAATTGATTGTTTGCAGTGCACTTTTTTTCAGTGCTTCGTTTACCTTATCCAAATTCGCAATCTTACCCGTAAGCTGCGGATAGGAAGCTTTGTAGGATATATTATCCTTCTTATAGCTGTAATCAACCGTCTTAACCTGATAATCGCCTTTATTCTTACTGGCGGTAACCTTTGGGCTGACAACTTTGGCATTTGCGTCAACAGCGGGAGCCGTGCTGCTTGCAGGCTCCGCATTGGAAGCTGCATCTTGAGCAGGTGCGGTACTGCTGCTGTCAGCAGTGCTGGAAGTAATCCCGCTTTCTGCCGGCAGGCTGCTGCTTTGCTTTGGGTCAGCCTGCTTCGCACAGGCAGTCATCGTGACCATCATTGATACTGCGCAAATGAACGCAGCTGTTTTTTTAAAAATCATAATTTCTCCTTTGTATTCGTAACTTCTTCACTCATTTTCACTTGAGAATGAACCGTTTTGATATTCATCCTCTCTTCAACATATCGTGTGTATTCCCACAAGCTAACTCCATTATTATAACATAAAATAATCCAGCAGATTTGCCGATGATTCAACTTATTTCTTTCCCTTTTTGTATAGATATGCCGCACCGGCTGATGAAATCGCACAGCCTACTTTTCTAAACAGACTCGGTAAGGTTTCCACCGAAAGCCTTTTTACCGCAAAAACAGCATTCGGACCTTTGCCCACCACCCCAGTCGCACCGGCGGCTCCCATCCAAATCCTTGTGGCTCTTCCCATTTTCTGAATGATTGTGGCAACAATCGCCGCCCCGCCCGCCAGTACCGTTATAAGCGCGATCAACTTTTTCATATGCCGCCCTCCGATTTTTGCATGATATTACCTAGTATACCCAGAATATGGGAAAATAACAACCGCGGAAAAATAATTTCCGCGGTTGTTATTCTTATGAAAGTGCAATATCCTTTTCATAAATAAATTGAATAAGAAGCTGTTTGTTTTTCGCCAATTCCGGCACCAGCACATCCGCACCCTTGCCGCTGATTGTAACTTTTTCAGATGTGTACGTATTATCGGCCGGAACACGGTTTTGGCTGACAGGGAATTTCAGGTATGCAAGCGCATTCCCCGTCATGCTGAGCATCTCGTTTTTTGTCATGTTGGTGGTGACCAGCGGAAGGATATCGTACAGTTCCTGATTGACCGTCCCAATATTCGAAGTTTTGAGTTTGGCGACAATACTGGAAAAAACCTTGCGCTGACGCTGAGTGCGCTCAAAATCGTCGCCGATAGCGCGGATGCGGGAATAATAGTGCGCCTGCGCCCCGCTCAGTGTGAAGGTGCCCGCGGAGAGGTTGCGCCGCGAGTCGCCGGAATACTGGTTGACAAGCTTTGCTTCGGCGGCGTTCAGAGTAACGCTCACACCGCCGAGCGTATCGATGATTTGGTCGAACGCAGAATATTCAATAACCGCATAACGGTCAATGTCGATGCCGAAATTTGTTTCAATGGTGGAAACGGCAAGCTCCGGTCCGCCAAGGGAATACGCGACATTCAGGCGGTTGCTGCCATTCCCGGGTATCGCAGCGTACATGTCGCGCAGAAATGAGGTCACCTTCAGCTTTTTGTGGCGCGTGTCAATTGAAACAAGCATGATACTGTCGCTGCGGCCTACATTACCCTTTTGATAATTGTCGATACCCAGCAGCAAAATATTTGTGACGGCATCGTCGTGATAAAGGCCGTTCACATAACCCGGCTGCCCGGAACCGGAGGAAACAGCGGCGGCCTGTGAAGCAGGCGCGGTTGTACCCACTTGCTTCAAAATTTCGGGAGCAAATCGTACGCCAAAGCCAACACCCAATATCGCCATCAGGCATGCTGCACAGTGGAATAGGGTAAATCCGATTGTCCTTTTTTCGTGTTGTGAAGTTCTTCCGCTCAGCACTTTGTCTTTCAACTGCGCGCTGGCATGGATTGCGTTCACCGCGCTGATTAAGTGATCCTGTTTCATCATGCAAACTCCTCTCTCAGTTCAAGTTTCAGCATTTCTCTGCCGCGATAGAGCGCCACTTTAGCCGCACTTTCTTTCATGCCCAGTATCTCCGCAATCTCCTTCACCTTATATCCTTCTATATAATGAAGATGAAGCACTGTTTTATAGCGAGGCGGCAAAGCCATGAGCTGCTCAAGCGCCTGGGATTGTTCCGGCGTTGCGGCGCAATCCTCAATTTCGTCAAGACTGACCCTTTTTTTGAAAAAGGAGTAGCGCCGCTTGTCACGGCTGCCATTGGTAGCTACGCGGATAAGCCATGCCTTTTCGTGTTCCTTGCTGTGGAAATCCGGTTTTTTCTGAAGGTATTTTGCAAAGGTATCCTGCACAACATCTTCCGCATCCTCCCTGTTACAGAGGATGACCATGCAGAGTTTAAACAGCATGTTGCCGTATAAATCATATTTTACAGATAAATCATCCGCCGCAGTCTGCGATATGTCCATCACGGAACCAACCCCTTTCACTGTTAAAACGATTGAAAAAGGAAAAAGGTTACAATTTATATAAAAGAAAAACCGCGGGGAAAGAATCCCCGCGGCAGTCAACTATAGAATAATTAATAGGCTTTGCCCCAATAAACCATTGATTTTGCAGGCTTGCCGCAGCAAACGCAGGTATCCCCGACGTGTTCCTGTTCAAACGGCATACAGCGTGAAGAAACGCCGGCGACTTCCTTGAGCTTTTCTTCGCACGCTTCGTCACCGCACCACATGGCTTTAATAAAACCGGGCTGATTGTCGGCAATATCTTTTAATTCATCCATACCCGTCGCACAATAAGTCATATTTTCACGGCGGGCGAGCGCTTTGTCATAAATGCCCTTGCGAACCGCTTCGAGCTGCTCGGTAATTGCTGATTCAAGGTCATCCAGCGGTACAAACACTTTTTCGCGGTCGTTGCGGCGCACAAGCACGCACTGGCTTTTTTCAATATCTTTGGGCCCGATTTCCAGACGGAGCGGAACGCCCTTCATTTCGTACTGGGCAAACTTCCAGCCCGGTGACTGATCGGAATCGTCCACTTTGACGCGGAAGTTCTTTTTCAGCCTTTCCTGCAGTTCACGGGCCTTTTCAAGTACGCCCGGCTTATGCTGAGCAATCGGCAGGATAATTACCTGAATCGGCGCGACCGCAGGCGGCAGAACGAGGCCGTTATTGTCACCGTGCGTCATGATAATTCCGCCGATGATCCGGGTGCTCATGCCCCACGAAGTCTGGTACGGATGGCAGAGGGAATTATCCCTGCCCTGAAAGGTAACATTGAACGCTTTCGCGAATCCGTCGCCGAAATAGTGGCTGGTGCCCGACTGAAGAGCCTTGCCGTCATGCATCATTGCTTCAATGGTGTAGGTAGCTTCCGCTCCCGCGAACTTCTCTTTTTCCGTCTTGCGGCCCTTAATAACAGGGATTGCAAGCTGATTTTCGCAGAACTCGGCATACACCTTAAGCATCTGCTCGGTTTCCGCTTTCGCTTCCTCCGGCGTTTCATGCATGGTGTGGCCTTCCTGCCAGTGGAACTCCACGGAACGCAGGAACGGGCGGGTGGTTTTTTCCCAACGGACAACGGAACACCATTGATTGTATAATTTCGGCAGGTCGCGCCATGACTGAATCACCTTTGCATAGTGGTCGCAAAACAGTGTCTCAGAGGTTGGACGGACACACATTCTTTCCTGAAGCTTTTCATTTCCGCCCATCGTGACCCAGGCTACTTCCGGTGCAAAGCCCTGAACATGGTCTTTTTCTTTGTTGAGCAGACTTTCGGGAATGAACATCGGCATGGATACATTTTCATGGCCGAGCTCTTTAAACCGAGTGTCGAGAATATGCTGAATATTCTCCCAGATAGCCCAGCCGTAAGGCTCAATCACCATGCAGCCGCGTACGCTGGTGTAATCCATTAGCTCTGCTTTTTTAACAATATCGGTGTACCACTTCGCAAAATCCTCCTCCATGGGAGTAATTGCTTCCACCATCTTTTTCTGATCCGCCATACTAAGGTCCTCGATTCTAAATTAGTTGTGCAGGAGCAATCTCCCGCCGCCGCATGCCCCAAAGACACCGCTCCCCCCGGCTTCCCCCCGAGAGGGCCGCCGAGGGTATTCGTATTGCAATATAAAACCTTTATAACTCCCCATATAAAAAGCGGTATTCTCAAAAAGGGCAGCGGTGTGGGAATATATTATCTGTTTTCTTTCTTGTTCTTTGTTGTTTTGTTAAGAACGACAATAACAAGGAAAATCAGGAGCATAACAATGAAGATGCCCAGCATTCCCAAGCCCATCAGTTCAAAAGACTTTGAAATGTCCGCGTTCTGCACGTTACCCATAACGCTGGTGAAGGCCGTCAATAAATTCCAGTTCAACATTTACATCATCCCCCATAATCTAGCGAGAGAAAGAATGATTCCTCCCGCAATAACGGAACCAATCTGACCGGCCACATTGGCGCCTACTGCGTGCATCAGAATATGATTTTGATTGTCCTCTTTCAAAGCCATCTTTTGAATGACCCTTGCGGACATTGGGAAAGCGGAAATTCCGGCTCCGCCGACCATCGGGTTAATCTTTTTATCCTTGGGCAGGAACAGATTGACCAATTTCGCGAAAAGCACGCCGCCGATTGTGTCAAACACAAAAGCGAACAGGCCGAGCGCCATAACAATCAAAGTACCTGTCTGAACAAAGACCTCGGCACGCATCTGGAACGCAATGGTGATGCCGAGCAGGATGGTAATCAGGTTTGCGAGCGGGCCCTGCGCGGTTTGCGAAAGGTTTTCAAGTTTACCGCATTCACGGATCAAATTACCGAACATTAAGAAGCCGACCAGTGCAAGGGAAGCGGGAGCAATCAAGCCGGCAATCATAGTAACAATTACAGGGAAAAGAATCTTGGTGGTTTTAGAAACAGACTTTGGGTTATAGGGCATGCGAATCATGCGCTCGTGCTTTGTCGTCACCAGCTTAATCGCCGCAGGCTGAATAATCGGCACCAGCGCCATGTACGAATAAGCGGCAACCGCAATTGCACCCATATAGTCACTTTTAAGTACTTGGGAAACCAAAATAGAGGTCGGGCCGTCAGCAGCGCCGATTACGCCGATTGACATTGCTTCCTTAAGCGGGAACCCGAGCAGAACCGCCAGACTGACGGTAAAGAAAATGCCGAACTGTGCCGCGCCGCCGAACAGCAGCATGCGAGGGTTGCTGAGCAGCGGGCCAAAGTCGATCATGGCGCCGATGCCGATAAACAGTAGAAGCGGGAATGCCTCCGAAGCAACGATTCCTTTTTCGAACAGCCACTGGACAATGCCGCCATTTCCCAGCACCCCGGAAAGCGGCAGGTTAACCAAAATTGCACCAAATCCCATTGGCAAAAGCAAAGCCGGCTCAAAATCCTTTTTGATTGCCAGCCACATGAGCAGCCCGCCAATGAACCACATCAGTACCATCTGCCAGGTAACAGCAGTTACCCCGTTGATTAAAAAACTTAATCCGTTCAACGACTTTAACACTCCTTCTTCTTTATAAACAAAACCGCATATATTGTTATTATATAGGAAACAAGCTGCCTTTTCAAGTAAAAACAAATGAATTGCGGACAAATCCCACATAAAAATGAAGCGGGCATTCCGATTTCCGCATCACAGTGCGGGAAACCGGCAATCACGGAATCCTGTTACGAAAATAAAATTGGCCGCAGTTCGTACATGGGGCATAAAAAATCCGCCATGCAATGCACGGCGGATTTTATGGACGAATGCAAATTAAACATTATCCTCGATGTACTTTACAAGTTCGCCAACCGTTTTGATGTTGTCAATCTCCTCATCGGGAACTTCGATTTCAAATTCATCCTCGATTGACATTAAAAGGTCAACTACGTCTAGGGAATCAGCACCTAAGTCATCAGCGATACTGGTGTCGGCGGTGATGGAATCTTCTTCAACGTCAAACTGCTCGCTAAGGATTGCCTTTACCTTCTCTAAAACCATGTCTCATCCTCCTTACTTGAATAATTGGCGCGCGGGAAACGTTATTGTTTGTTGTGGACAATAATATGCGCAATGTGCTACAATTGCCACAGTAAAAACGATATTAATCGCTCCGTCACTTTTTGCCTAACCACATATTATTAGTAAACGTACACTTTGTCAATATATTTTACATGATTTTTTAATTTCTTGCTTTGAGGTATCAATATGAACAGAAATCAGTTTGCAGTAATCGGTCATCCCATCGCTCACACGATGTCTCCATTTATTCACGCACGCCTTTTTGCGCTGAGCGGCCAAGCGGGCGATTACGGCGTATTTGACATTTCACTTGGCACATTGGCTGAAAAAATGACGGAGTTGAAATCCCTTGATGGATTTAACATAACAATTCCCCATAAGCAGGCGATTATCCCTTTTTTGGATGCGCTTGACGAAAAAGCGGCATTCTTTCATTCGGTGAATACCGTAAAAAATACAGACGGCAGCCTTGTCGGCTACACAACCGACGGGGAGGGCTTTTGCAGAGCGCTTCAAGCTGCGGGTGCGGATTTGAGCGGCCGCACCGTTATTTTAGGCGCGGGCGGAGCAGCGAGAGTTATGGCGTTTGAAGCGGCGCTGCGAGGCGGGCGGGTTACCGTGGCAGCGCGGGAACACAGCTTGGAATCAGCACGGCAGCTGTGTTTGGATTTGAACCGAAACGTTCCGGGTGCGCGGTCGGACTGCTGCCTGATGGACGCCGTGCGCGGCCCAATCGATCTGTTGGCCAACGCGACGCCTGTCGGCATGTACCCCAATACCAACGGGTGCCCCATTGATGAGGAAGCTATCCGCAAAGCATCCTGTGTTTTCGACGCGGTATATAATCCAAACGAAACAATCCTGCTCAAACTGGCACGCAAAAACGGCGTTCGTACGGTCAGCGGAATGGCAATGCTGGTTTGGCAGGCAGCAGCCGCACATGAAATTTGGTACGGAGCAAAATTCGGCACGGAGCAAATCGACCAGCTTTGCACTGACTCGGTTTTTGAGATGAAAAAGAACTTCGGCAATTTGATTCTCTGCGGTTTTATGGGCTGCGGAAAGTCAACAGTGGGAAAACGACTGGCGGAAATCACAGGCAGGACGTTTGTAGACACGGATGATTTTATTGAGCAGAATGAACAGATGACCATACCGGAGATTTTCGCCCGGTGGGGGGAATCCGAATTCCGCCAGATGGAGCGTGAAGCTGTAAAAACGCTGAGCAAAAGAAACAATCTGGTCATTGCCACGGGGGGCGGGACGCTGATGAACCCCGACAACACAGCCGTATTCAAAGAAAACGGTGTGGTAATACTGCTTAACGCCGGGCTTGATGTAATGAAAGTGCGTTTACAGGATGATACATCCCGCCCGCTGCTTGCAAAACCAAACCGTGAGGAATTAATGGAACAGCTTTACCGTGACCGAATCGGTACTTACCGTAACGCTGCGGACTTTATTGTTCCGGCAGATGAAACAGCCGTTCATGTTGCAGAAGAAATAGCCGGACAATTAAATTATAAAATTCGATAAATTAAAAAAGCAAACAGTATTTTGCATCATTTCAGTGATTGACAGTGAGTTTGAAAACGAAATTCGCCTTAAAAGTGCGTGCGCGCCGAAGGTTTTAAATCGTAATTGACTTTAATAATCCCTGTCAGACTTGACACAGCATATATTCTGTATTATGATACACAGTAAGGTTACGGAAAAGGAGCTTTCCAATGGGTTTGTTTTCATGCACAACACGATTTACAGGCTTTGCTTATCCCCGCTATTTTATGGCGTGGGATTTTTGCGCATGCAAACAAACTGACTGTAGCTTTTGTGTGAATTAATATAAGCCGCATTTTCATAAAATCAGGCTGATATTTCTAACGGAGCTGGCAGCAGCCCCGTTATTTTTTTACTCAATTTTATCTGTAAACTATATATTTGGAGGAAAGAACATGATTATCGTATTAAAACCGGAGTGCAGCCAGCAGCAGGCAAGCGAATTTTCAATTTCGCTGGAAAATGAGTATCCTATTAAGGTAAATACATGGGTTGGCACACAAAGCACGGTGTTAGGCCTGATTGGCGACACCTCTGTGATCGACATTGACTATATTGCCGCCCAAGATATTGTGGACAGTGTAAAGCGCGTGCAGGAGCCTTATAAAAAAGCAAACCGCAAATTTCATCCGGACAACACCGTCGTTACCCTGCCCGGCGGCCAAACCATCGGCGACGGCGGGCTGGCGATCATTGCCGGGCCCTGCTCGGTGGAAAGTGAAGAACAGATCTGCGGCGTGGCCGAACGGGTCAAGGCGGCAGGTGCACAATTCCTGCGCGGCGGCGCGTTTAAGCCGAGGACTTCCCCCTATGCGTTCCAGGGGCTGAAGGCAGAAGGGCTGGAACTGTTAATGGAAGCCAAAAAGAAGACCGGACTTCCGGTTGTCACCGAAATTATGGATGTGCGCCACATTGAACTGTTCCTGAAAGACGGCGTGGATGTGATTCAGGTTGGCGCAAGAAATATGCAGAACTTTGAACTGCTGAAGGAGCTTGGCAAAATTGACAAGCCCATTCTGCTGAAACGCGGCCTTTCAAGCACAATTGAGGAACTGCTGATGAGCGCCGAATACATTATGTCCGGCGGCAACGGTCAGGTGATCCTCTGCGAGCGCGGCATCCGCACTTACGAAACTTTCACCCGCAACACGCTTGACATTTCGGCCATCCCGATTCTGAAAAAGCTTTCCCACCTGCCGGTTGTGGTTGACCCAAGCCACGCTTCCGGCATTGCGTGGCTTGTGGAGCCGCTGGCACTGGCTGCAGTTGCTGCCGGAGCGGACGGCTTGATCATTGAGGTGCACAACAACCCGGCCAAGGCGCTTTCAGACGGTGCGCAGTCCCTTACACCCAACCAGTTTGACAAGGTTGCATCCCGCATCAACGCGGCTGCAAAAGCATTTAGCAGAGCAGTAGATTAAAGCGCTAAAATCTGATATAATGCATAGGAAATAAGAACTGATAAAAGCTGATATGCACCATACTCAGAATGGGGGATGTTCCGTGAATAAAAAGATAGTGATTGTCGGATTGGGACTGATTGGCGGTTCGCTGGCAAAAGCTTTCCATAAATACAGCGCGTGCGCCGTTGTGGGAATCGACCGGGATAATGCGGTATTGAAAGCCGCGCTTGACTGCGGCGCAATTGATAAGATCGGCGACGATGATGATATTAGAACCGCTGATGTTCTGTATCTTTGCCTTTATCCGCAGGCGGATATCGACTTCATAAAAGAGCATATTCATTTGATCGGGCCGAACTGTCTGGTGACGGATACCTGCGGTATCAAGTCCGAAATCTGCTCACACCTGCCGGACGCCGCAAAGGCGCATGGCTTTCCATTCGTGGGCGGGCACCCGATGGCCGGCAAGGAGCAAAACGGATTTGCGGCGAGCGATGCGGATTTATTCCTTGGCGCAAGTTATCTGATCGTTCCCTGCGGCGCACCGCAACATGCTGTGGATTTACTGAAAGAAATTGCAGCAGAATTGAGGTTTGGCGGAACGGTCGTCACCACACCGGAGCATCATGACAAGATGATTGCCTTTACAAGCCAGCTTCCCCATGTGCTTGCCTGCGCGTATGTAATGAGCCCCCGCTGCCCGGAGCATAACGGGTTTTCCGCCGGCAGCTACCGCGACGTTTCCCGTGTGGCAAACATAAACGAACAGCTTTGGGCCGAATTGTTCATTGATAATAAGCAGCCTTTAACAGAAGAACTTGACACATTGATCAAACATATTACAGAGATGAAAAACGCTGTAATCAACAGTGATATCGAAGCCCTGCGCGCTCTGCTGCGCAGAGGAAGACTTGTGAAAGAGGGGCTTGGCGAATAATGGAACTAACCGTTCACACGACTCAAAGTTATGCGATTACCATTGAGCGCGGCTGCATGGCACAGGCCGGCGCGCGCGCGACGGAACTATTCAAATCCGGTGCGAAAGCTCTGATTGTAAGCGACACCAACGTAATGCCGCTTTACGGTGACCTTGTTGCCCGTTCCCTTTCGGACAGCGGCTTTTCCTGCGCAAAGTTTGCATTCCCTGCGGGGGAAATTTCCAAGCGCCTGTCAACCATTGAACAGATTTACGCGGTGCTTGCCGAAAACCGATTTACCCGCAGCGACTTTATTGTCGCGTTGGGCGGGGGCGTAACGGGCGATATGGCGGGATTTGCCGCCGCAACGTACCTGCGCGGCATTCGGTTTATTCAGGTGCCCACAACACTGTTGGCACAGATTGATTCCTCCGTCGGCGGCAAAACAGGGGTCGACCTGCCGCAGGGCAAAAACCTAGTCGGCGCGTTCCATCAGCCCGCCCTTGTGCTGATTGACCCGGACACGCTTGCCACATTACCGCCGCGTTATTTCGCGGACGGTATGGGGGAAGCGATAAAATGCGGATGCATTAAAAGCCGTGCTCTGTTTAACCTGATTCAAAATACGGATATTACAAACAATATAGAAGAAATGATTTTCCGCTGTGTCGATATTAAACGAGAAGTCGTGGAGCGTGATGAATTTGACACCGGTGAACGCATGCTGCTGAACTATGGCCACACATTCGGCCATGCACTCGAAAAATTATATCATTTCAAAAAACTGTCCCATGGCGAGGCTGTCGGTATCGGCATGGTAATGATGGCGAAATACGGCGAGGACGCCGGCATTACAAAGCAGGGCACCGCAGAGGAAATCATCCATGTACTGAAAAAGTACAACCTCCCTACGACAGACGACATGACAATGGACAAAGTTTTGGAAGCAACCACATTGGATAAAAAAAGCAGCGGCGGCACAATCGGTTTAGTTTTACTGAATGAGATTGGAGAAAGCTTTGTGAAACAGCTTCCGCGCACTGAACTTGCTCAATTCTGCGGGGTAACGGTATGAGCATCGTTAAAATTCAACCGGGAAGTTTAAATGGACGAATCCTTGTTCCCCCTTCTAAAAGTGCGGCGCACCGCGCGATAATCTGTTCCTCGCTGGCGGACGGGCCGGACATGTTCTCCGCCAACGAACCGCTGAGTGAAGATATTCTTGCGACGATTCATGCAATGAAACAGCTGAAAAGCCAATCCTCTGATTCATTGCGGGTTGACTGCGGGGAATCCGGTTCCACCCTGCGTTTCTTAATTCCGATTGCAGCGGCGCTCGGTATTTCGGCGGAATTTACCGGCCGCGGACGGCTGCCGGAGCGACCGATTGGCATTTACCTCGACTGCCTGCCGGAGCACGGCGTTTCCTGCAAAACAGAGGGCGGTCTGCCGCTTAAAATAAACGGGCAGCTCACTCCCGGAACATTTACGCTGCCGGGGAATGTAAGCTCTCAATTTATTACGGGCCTGCTTTTAGCCCTTCCTTTGCTTAACAGCGATAGCGAGCTGGTACTCTCCTCCCCGCTGGAAAGCGCGGGGTATGTCAACATGACGCTGCAAATCATGCGTGACTTCGGGGTTATGATAGAAACCACCAAAAACGGGTGGCAGATACCCGGAAATCAAATATACCGGTCGTGCGAATACCGTGTGGAACGCGACTGGTCACAGGCTGCGTTTTTTCTTGCGGCGGGCGCACTGGGCGGGAGCCTTACATTAGAGGGATTGAACCCAGATTCCTGTCAGGGGGACCGGGCGGCGGAAGAGCTGTTCCGTGCGTTCGGCGCGAAAATTCATTGGACGGATTCCGTGCTTTCCGTTTCGCCCGGAACACTGCACGGCATTGAAATTGACGCCGCGCAGATTCCCGACCTTGTTCCCGCTCTGGCCGCGACTGCCGCGCTGTGTAAGGGACAAACCCGGATTTATAACGCGCAGCGATTACGAATTAAGGAAAGCGACCGCCTTGCCGCAATGGCGGACGGAATTACGAAATTAGGCGGTCAGGTACGTCAAACTCCCGATGGACTCATTATTGACGGAGTTCCCATGCTGCACGGCGGGACGGTGGAAGGCTGCAATGACCACCGCATTGTAATGGCATTCGCGGTTGCCGCGTTGAAAGCGGACGGCTGTGTGACCATTACAGACGCCCAAAGCATCCGCAAAAGCTACCTGTCTTTCTTTTCCGATTATCATCAGCTAGGAGGAAACGCCAATGTCGTCAACATGGGGTGAAAAAGTAAAAATATCTATCTTCGGCGAAAGCCACGGCAATGCAATCGGCGTGGTTTTGGACGGCCTGCCCGCGGGCGAAACCTTGGACTTTGACGCAATCGCACTGCAAATGAGCCGCCGCGCGCCCGGCAGGGATTTATCCAGCACACCGCGCAAAGAAAGCGACCTGCCCCGGATTGTAAGCGGCGTTCTGAACGGCAGAACCACCGGCGTACCGCTGTGCGGCATGATTGAGAATACAAATACAAAATCCGGGGATTATGATAATCTGAAAGTTGTGCCTCGTCCGGGTCACGCGGATTACACCGCATTCCTGCGTTACGGCGGGTGGAACGACGTGCGCGGAGGCGGGCATTTTTCGGGCAGGCTGACCGCTCCGCTTGTCTTCGCGGGTGCGGTATGCCGCCAAATCCTGCAGCGGCGCGGCGTTCTGATTGGCGCACATGTCGCCGGTATCGGCAATCAAAGCGATACGGCGTTTGACCCCGCCGATATTTCAAAAGACCTGCTAATCGCGTTATCCTCCGCTTATTTTCCTGTGATTGATCCGGAATCGGAAAAAAGGATGCGCGAAACCATTGAAGCGGCGCGCATGGCGCAGAACAGTGCCGGCGGCGTGGTGGAATGCGCGGCCATCGGCGTACCCGCAGGCGTCGGCGACCCGATGTTTGGGGGAATAGAACCGGTATTGTCTTCTATTCTATTCGGAATTCCCGCCTGCAAGGGTGTGGAGTTCGGCGCGGGTTTTGGCGCGGCCGCAATGCGCGGCAGTGAAAACAACGATGCCTACTATTATGAAGAGGAACAGGTTAAAACAAAAACCAACCATGCGGGGGGAATCCTCGGCGGCATTTCGACCGGAATGCCGATTGTCTTCCGCGCGGCGTTTAAGCCGACCCCATCCATCGGTATGGAACAGGACAGCGTTGACCTGACCACAAAATCAGATGCAAAACTATGTGTTCAGGGCCGGCATGATCCTTGTATCGTTCCCCGCGCCGTGCCGGCGGTGGAAGCCGCAGCGGCAATCGCATTGATTAATATGATGATTTAACAGAACAGAGGGAAGCAATCATGAAGCTTGATGATATCCGAAAAGAAATTGACGAGATTGACGCTCAGCTGCTGCCGCTTTTTCTCGAAAGAATGAACTGTGCAAAAAAAGTAGCAGCCGTTAAAAAAGAAAGTAATCTGCCCGTGTTCAACGCGGAACGCGAACAGGAAATTTTAGACGCTGTCGAAAGCAAATCCGGCGAATTCGGCGGCGAAGCGCGTATTCTTTATTCCAATATGATGGAAATAAGCCGCGCTCTGCAGCATTCTTTACTTTGCAGCGGCGGTGAACTCCGCACACAAATTGAAGCGGCGGGCACTGTTCCCAAAAAGGCTGAAAAAATCGCGTGTCTTGGCGAAAACGGTTCCTTTTCCCATGAAGCGCTCCTGCACCTTTACCCTAAGGCATCGCCGCAGTTCTACCCAAGCTTTTGTGAGATTTTCGCAGCAGTGGAAAGCGGAAGCGCAGATTTGGGGTTGCTTCCGGTCGAAAACTCCTCCGCCGGTTCGGTCAGCGATGTTTATGATTTGATTCTGAAATACCGTTTCCATATTGTTGCGGCGACCTCACTGCACGTTCACGACTGCCTTGCCGCCGCAAAGCGTGTGGACACGCGCAGCATCGGCACTGTTTACTCCCACCCGCAGGCACTGGCGCAGTGCTCGGACTACATTAAGACGCATGATTTCCGTCCCCTGCCATGCTCCAGCACAGCGGCCGCGGCGCAAAACATTGCCCAGCGGCAGGAGGCCGGAATCGCCGCGATATGTTCGGAATACGCCGCAAAGGAATACGGACTGAATATTATTGAAAGTGATATTCAAAACAGTTCCAATAACTGTACGCGATTCATTGTAATCAGCCGCCAACTGTTTATTCCGCAGGACGCACAAAAAATCAGCCTTTGCTTTTCCCTTCTGCACAAAACCGGTTCGCTTTACAGCGTGCTGGCCCGCTTTGCGGCAGCCGGGCTGAACCTGACGAAAATAGAGAGCCGCCCGATTATAGACAAAAATTTCGAATATGATTTTTATCTTGATTTCACCGGCAATGTGCGGGAGGAACATACCCTGAATTTAATCCTTTCGCTTTACGATGAACTGCCGCGCTTCTCGTTTTTAGGGAACTACACAGAGCAGGAATAAGTGAGAATAAAATGACCCCGCCGGGCTGAATTTCAGCCCGGCGGGGTTTCTGATTTTACTTATTCTTTGGCACCTTGTTCACTTTCACCCGCTTGCAGTAAGGGGGGTGTTTTTTTGTTTTGTGGTGCTCCATGCACTCCGCACACTTGCCGTGCCGCTCACATTTTACCTTCACACAGCTGCAAATATCCGTTCCGTTTTCAAGCATTGTGATTTCCTCCCCAGAAAATTAAATATGATCTGCGCTCCCGGGTATGCTTTATCACACAGAAAAAACAGCTGACTTACTCTGCCTTTCTTGGATAAGGCGTTTTTGTATTGGTCAGCCCCAGCAAATAATCGACGCTTACGCCGTGTATGTGAGATAATCGAATTAATATTTCAGGCGACATTGTTCTGGCCCCTGTTTCATAGCTGGAATAAGTCCGCCGGTTCACAAACAAAAGTTGTGCCATTTGCTGCTGAGTCAAATCCTTGTCTTCCCTTAAATTGCGTATTCTTTCATAAATCAAAGTCATCACCCGGCCACATTATATTATGCCACGATTCGTGCCATTGACTTTTGGCACAAAACGTGGCATAATAAACGATGGGTGATGAAAATGGATTGCTATAAAGAAATGTACTACAGGCTATTCAACAAAATTACAGACATTATCAATGAATTACAAACCGTACAGACGGAATCAGAAGAAATATTTCTTTCACGGGAAACAGAGCAAAACGTTCTTCAGATACTGGCCAAAGACAAACACACGGACTAATGCCGCCAATTTAAATTGTGTTCTTATTTCAGCACCGCGGCCAAAGCCACCCAGCCTTTTTCGGATTTGCGGGCGATAATATTAAACTTCTGTTCCAGCACGGCCAGCACGTCATTTTCGCGCGTGTCGATAATTCCGCTCATTAAATAGACGGTGTCACGGTGCATATATTGCTCGATGTCTTTTGTCAGAAGAATAATCACGTCCGCAACGATATTCGCGACCACAATGTTGTATTTTCCGCTGACCTTTTCTGTTAAGTCGCCGAAGATTCCAGTGAAACGGTCCGCCACATGGTTGATTTCGGCATTCTGGACGGCGGTTTTCACCGCGAGCGGGTCAATGTCCACCCCGACGGCACGTTCTGCTCCGAGCAGCAGCGCCGCAACGGAAAGAATTCCGCTTCCGCAGCCGACATCCAGCACGGTAAAGCCCGGCTTTACGTATTTCTCCAGCAGTTCCATGCACAGGCGCGTCGTTTCATGCGTTCCCGTACCAAACGCAAGCCCCGGCTCCAGATGAAGGACCTTGCGTTCCCCGGCTTCGTATTCATCCTCCCAAGTTGGGCGGATCAACAGCTTTTTACCCACGTTGATCGGTTTAAAATACTTTTTCCAATTGTTAATCCAGTCTTCCTCCACACAGGGAGCGGTCGTGATGGTATGCACGATTCCTTCCGCGTTGTACCGCTCACTGAGGAACGCAACGGCTTCCGCAGGGTTTTCCTCCGGGCTGATATACACGTGAACCAGCGCTTTGGTGCGGTCCTTTTTCAGCAAATCTTCGTCTATCAAATCAATATGCGCGATTTCGCGCGCTTCTTCTTCCAAATGAGAATAATCCTCAATATAAATTCCGTACGGTACGACCATTTGTGCAATGTCGCCCGCTTTGTCGATTTCTTTTACATCCACCGTTACGGTAACTTCAGTCCAATCCATAATTTCCTCCTGCAGTTTGATTCCGTTTATTTAACTCTGTTTATTATAATGCATTTTAATATAAATTTGTAGATTTATTTTGCCCCACGCGCGAATACATTTGATTATCATACTTTAAAGGTGTTAATCAAATGAAAAAACGTATCTTTATCCTCAATGCGGTCATTTTAACCGTAAGTGCAGTCGTCATGCGTCTGTTCAATATCTGGTTCCGTATCTTTATCTGCGGGATGATCGGCGCAAGCGGCATGGGGCTTTACCAGCTGATCTTCTCGGTATTCCTGCTCGGAATCACCGTGTGCACCTCCGGTATCGGCTTTGCGGTAACACGGCTGGTAGCGGAGGGACACAGCACCCGCAGCGCTGTAAGACTCTGCCTTGTCTTTTCGCTGACGCTCAGCTTCGCCGCAGCCGCCGTTCTTTTTTTCTGTTCCGACTTTATTGCCATAAAGTGGATTGGCAGTCAATCGGCGGCCATGCCGCTGCGGCTGCTTGCTCCGGGGCTGCCCTTCCTTGCCGCAGGCGCCTGCTTAAGGGGATACTTTCTTGCAATCCGAAATACTATTGTGCCGGTGTGCGGTGAATTTTTGGAACAGATTGCCACCATTGGGGCAGCAATTCTTTTGCTCAAAGTAACTGCTCATCCACTCGAGGCGCTGATGCTCGGTTCCACCATTGGCGAGGTATTTTCCTGCGCTTACATCGGGGCTTTTTATCTGATCTTTATCCGTAAGCGCAACCTCAAAATCGAGAAAATCAAAGGCATCTTTCAAAGAATTCTTCACATTGCACTGCCGGTACAGTGCGGCTCGTTTCTGCGCAGCGTCCTGAACAGTACCGAAAACATCCTGATTCCCCGCGGGCTGAAAAAATACGGCGCGAACGAGGAAGGCTCGCTGGCGCAGTACGGCATGATGCAGGGCATGGTGATGCCCATTCTGTATTTTCCCTCCGCATTTTTAAGCGCGCTTTCCATGCTGCTGATTCCCGAAATGGCGGAGGCTAACGCGGGCGGAAAAAAGGAAATGATTCAAAGCGCGGCTTCCCGCGCGATTCGTTTCACGCTGACTTTTTCCTTTTTGGTAACCTCACTGCTGATTGTATTTGCCGATGACCTTGGCATGGCATTTTACAAGAGCGCGGAAGTCGGGAACGTTTTACGCATTATGGCGCCCATCGTTCCGCTGATGTACCTCGACAGCGTGGTGGACGGTATGCTGAAAGGACTTGACCAGCAGCTCTATTCCTTAAAATACAATTTCAGTGATTCGATTATGCGTGTCATCCTGATTGCAACGCTCATTCCTGTTTTTGGGATGAAAGCCTTTATTGTCGTGCTGTTCCTCAGTGAAATTTATAACGCTTCCCTCAGCATCAACCGGTTGCTGAAGGTCACATCACTGGAGGTGGATGTGATCAGCTGGATTTTGACCCCCGCGGTCGGCTCCGCACTCTTATATTATGTATTGATCTTAATGAAAAAGATTTTTTTTAACGTTATTTGACAAATTAACTCCAAAAAGTTACACTAATACGTATCTATAGCAAGTTCAATTAAGAATAGGAAAAGAAGATGTTATCTCCCCCGCCGGAGGCGGGGGAGATAACGATAGCTATTCCGCTTCGTTTTTGTAATAGCTATAATTGAATGGGGTATGGTAATGGATAATTTTTTGGTGCTGTTTTTGGTTTTTACCGTTTACAGCTTTCTTGGCTGGCTGTGTGAAAGTATTTTTTGCTCCATTCCGGCGGGAAAGTTCATCAACCGCGGTTTTTTGAACGGGCCGTTCTGTCCGATTTACGGTGTGGGCGGTGTGTTTGTCGTATTCATTCTGACCCCGTTTCAACATAATCTGTTTGTGCTTTACTTCGCGGGTGTAGTCCTCACCAGTGTGCTGGAGTATGTTACCGGTTTGGCGTTAGAATTGATATTCCACACGAAATACTGGGATTATTCCGATCATAAAATCAATTTTCAGGGGCGCGTCTGCCTTGTAAATTCACTGCTGTTCGGCGTAATGTGCGTTGTCGGAATGTGGTTCATCCATCCCGCTCTGATGCGGGCCCTCGGGATGATACCGGCTTCCGTAATTCCGGTTCTTTCCATCGGTTTCATGCTTTACTTTACATGTGATACGGTAATTTCCGTACATACCGTGCTGCAGCTCAACGGCAAGCTTGACGAACTGCAAAACATTTTGGATGAAATTAAGCAAAAAGCCGCCGCCGCAAAAACAGAAACAATAGAAAGCATTCAGGCTGCGTTTGACAGCCTGCTGGACGATGACACGCTGTCTTACCTTAAGACACTGTACGAAAAATTTGATAATATGCTGGAAGAAAGCAAAGTATCACAGCGCCGTGTGATTAAAGCCTTTCCAACTATGAAATCCATTCAGAACAACGAATCCCTACAGCGGGTAAAGCAGGCAATTTCTGATCGGACAAAACGAATTAAACGCAAATAAGCTGGATTCCTTAAAAAGCAGGAGAAGACCAATTGGCCTTCTCCTGCTTTTTAATCCATTTTATTATCCCGGACTTTTTTAACCAGATACACAATCCCGATGACAGCCCACATGGCAATGCAATATGGGGTCAGCAGGGAGCCGCTTCCATCTTCTGCCGATAATTTCAAGTTCATATGAGAAGAGATATATCCAACTGCCAGAACTGCTGCAACTGCTGCAATTAGAACGACCACTGCCACCCCTGTTCTGACTTTGGCCGGTGTTTCCTTCGGCCCGACCAGTGCATCACCCCAAATACTTCGCGAAATGAAATAAGCAAAGGAAGTCAGCAGTAAGATAAACGTATTAGTCGGATGCTGCGCCCAAACAATACCCAAACCATAAAATACGTTATCAATCATGATAAGAAACGCCAAAAGCATAAAAGATTGATACCCGTACCGGTAACGCTTGCTTTGCTGCAGCTCATCAAACTCAATTTTTCTCATTGTTTTCATTATTCTCATCCTCCCAAAATAATTGGTCAAGCGTTTTGCCCAATACCCTGCATATAGAAATACACAGATTTACCGATGGATTATAGTCCCCGTTTTCAATGGCGTTCATAGTCTGCCGTGTTACGCCGACCGCTTCCGCCACATCCTTTTGTGACATATCCAGCACGGCCCGCGCCGATTTTAAACGAAGGTTCTTTGCCAACTGCATCACTCCTCAGATTTTCATCTGAGTTTATAGTATCATTCATCGGATAATATGTCAATTATATATTACATAAATTATAAAATAAATTACCTATTATATATTTTGCTTTGAAATACAAAAAGCCCCGAAGTGCGATTTACACTTCGGGGCCTCGTATTCAGATTTTAATTTAGTAACAGCTGATACCTGCATTCTATTACGGGTTTTCCCAAATTCAGCACATTGGTGGTTCCGTCGAACTGGAAGCCGAACATACTACAGCGCCGCGATGACTTCCACTTCAACGAGTACATTTTTCGGCAGCTGCTTCACGGCAACGCAGGAACGCGCCGGTTTGCCGGTAAAATACTTCTCATACACGGCGTTAAAAGCGGCGAAGTCAGCCATGTCGGCCAAAAAGCAGGTGGTTTTTACTACGTTTTCAAACCGGGTGTCAGCCGCGGTCAAAATTGCGCCGACATTCTTCATAACCTGTTCGGCCTGCACATTGATGTCACCCTGTGCAATTTCCGCTGTTGCCGGAATAATGGGAATCTGGCCGCTGGCAAAAAGCATTCCGTTTGCAACAATTGCCTGAGAGTATGGGCCGATTGCGGCCGGCGCGTCTGTGGTTGAAATAACTTTTAGCATAATAAAACCTTCTTTTTTAATTATTTAAATAGTCTGATTGATTAAGTCGGTGCCATACGAGTTGTCGATGGCACAGAGCCACTCGCCATGGGAATCTTTCCTGAAAACATAAGTAGCCCGTCTGTCCATAGTGTATTCTGAATCGCTTTTATCCGCGGCAAGCAACGTTTGGGAAAGAACCAACGCCGTATCCCCGGCTTCCAGTATTATCATTTCGCCCTGCGTTGGCGCAACGCTATGATTAAAATATTTTGCAATAGCAATAAAAGCTTTTTTCATTTCCGCCTTGCCCCGCGCAATCATTCCGGGTTTCACAACCAAAATTGCATCATCGGTGTAAAAATTCATCAGTGTATCGAAATCCTCATGCTTGATCGCAAGGTCGCATTTTTTGATTAATTCTCTTATTTCGTGTTCCATTCAGCCCTCCGCAAAATGTAAATCGAGTACATATTAAATAAGCTACTGGTTGATAATTTGATAACCGGCCTTGGTAATCGCTTTGCGGATTTGATCCAGATGCTCGCGGTTCCTTGTTTCCAGGCGAATACGAAGGGTACAGGCATTGATTCCGGTATTTTCCCCGCCGCGGTCATGATGAACGCTGACCACATTGGCGCCAAGGTCGGCTATAATTGCTGCAACTTCCTTCAGCTGACCGGGTTTATCCATCATTTCAATCATAAGGTCACCGGAACGCCCCGCCTTAAGAAGGCCGCGATTGATCACTTTAGAAAGAATGGTCACATCAATATTACCACCGGAAATCAGGCAAACAACCTTTTTCCCTTTGACATCCACTTTGTTAAACATGGCAGCTGCTACGGAAACCGCGCCCGCACCCTCCGCAATCAGTTTATGCTGTTCAATTAGCGTAAGGATTGCCGTTGCAATTTCCTCATCCGTTACCGTAACAATTTTATCTACATACTTGCAGCACAAATCATAAGTTACGTCGCCCGGGCACTTCACCGCAATGCCGTCCGCAAAAGTGGAAACACAGCCAAGCGCTTCCACTTTATGGTTTTCAAGGCATTTCACCATGCTGGGGGCACCGCTGGCCTGCACCCCGTAAACCTTACAGTTCGGATTCAGCGATTTGACAGCAAAAGCCACACCGGCAATCAAGCCGCCGCCGCCCACAGGAACAATCACAGCATCCACATCCGGCAGCTGATCCAGAATTTCAAGTCCGATGGTTCCCTGACCGGCTATAACGTCCGGGTCGTTAAACGGATGAATAAAGGCGGCGCCGCTTTCCTTTTGCAGTTCACAGGCTTTGTTATAGGCGTCATCATACACACCCTTTACAAGGCACACATTCGCACCGTAGCTCTTGGTGGCCTCCACCTTGGAAATCGGCGCACCGTCGGGGATACAGATCAATGACTGAATACCGTTTTTCGCGGCGGCAAGGGCGACGCCCTGCGCGTGGTTCCCGGCGGAGCAGGCAATTACTCCCTTTGCCTTTTCTTCCTGTGAAAGCTGTGAGATTTTATAATAAGCGCCGCGCACTTTAAAAGAGCCGGTAATTTGCAGATTCTCTGTTTTCAAGTGAATTTCGCTTTCTGCGTTGATGAGCGGAGCGTTGATCAGGTCTGTTTTACGGATGACATCCTTCAGAACATAAGCGGCGTGATAAACCTTATCCAATGTAAGCAAGTTAATATCCCCTAACATTTTATATTGTTCCCTTGACGGTTTATTTCATCATTGCCATTGCGCCGGTGCGTAAAATTTTAAGCACATGGTAAGGATTATACAGTTCGATAAAGGAGTTGATGGTGGTCGCATCGCCCGTAAGCTCCACAATCATGGAATCGGGCTGCACATTGAGAATATTGGCGTGAAACACGTTGGCGATTTCGACCAGCTTTTCGCTGTTCTGCAAACTGCGCTCCACTTTCATTAAAAGATGCTCCCGAACGACTGCCTCATCCCGATTCAGTACGGTCACTTCTTCAATGTCGACCAGCTTGCTCACCTGTTTATCCACCTGCCGCACAATACGGTCGTCGCCCGAAACAACAATTAAGATGCGGGAATATTCGGTATTTTCAGTCTGCGCCGCTACAATGCTTAAAATATTATAACAGCGGCGGCTGAACAGCCCTGAAATGCGAAGGAGCACGCCCGGAGTATTGCGTGCAAGCACCGACAGCACATATTCTTTTTCTGTGTTTGAATAACCCATAACGTATCCTCCTTACATTTCTAATATCGGGTCTTCCACCGAAGCACCGGCGGGAACCATTGGAAGAACATTGAAGTCCTTGTCAATGTGGCAGTTAATCAGCACCGGTTCATGCAGTGCAAGCGCCTGCTTTAATACCGGTTCAATATCCGACTTTACCGAAATTGTCATTGCTTTTACACCGAACGCCTGAGCCAACAGCTCAAAATTTATGTTTCGGTCCAAATCGGTCTGGGAAAAGCGGTTGTCATAAAAAAGCTTTTGCCATTGCCGTACCATACCGAGCACTGAATTATTAAAAATCAGCTCTATCACCGGAATATTATACTGTGCTGCTGTTGACAGTTCGTTGCAGTTCATATGGAACCCGCCGTCGCCCGCAATATTAATCACACGTTTCTCCGGATTAGCTATCTGTGCACCCATCGCCGCACCCAGGCCAAAGCCCATTGTTCCAAGGCCACCCGAGCTGACAAAATGACGCGGAGTCCTGAATTTGTAAAACTGTGCCGCCCACATCTGATGCTGACCGACCTCGGTTACAATAATTGCTTCCGAATCCGTAAGCCGGTCAAGCGTTTCAATCACATCCTGCGGAGTGACTTCTTCGGGTTCGGCAGCTTCCTGTACGAGAGGGAACTCCGCGTTCCAACCCTCAATCTGATTCATCCATTCCGCATGGCTGACAGGAGAAATCAGTTCATTCAAATGCGCGAGTATCTCCTTGGCATCGCCCTTCATTTTTAAATCCACATCGATGTTTTTATTGAATTCCGCCGTATCGATTTCGATTTGAATAATGGGGCAATGCTGCGCAAAAAGATTCGCATTGCAAAGGACGCGGTCGGAAAAACGAGTGCCGATTGCAATAAGCAAATCGCAGTTCTTAATTGCGAGCGCAGAGGTGTTTGTGCCGTGCATTCCAAGCATGCCGATATACCGGCGGTCAGTCTGGTCGTAGCCGCCCTGACACATTAGGGACGAGGAAACCGGCGCGTCAATGCGCCCGGCGAAGTCCTTCAGTTCATCAAACGCTTCCGCGGCAATGACGCCGCCACCTGAATAAATAAACGGACGCTGGCTCTTCTGAATCAATTCCACAGCCTGGTCAAACCGTTCCGGGAAAGGGAAATCCCCTTTCGGCATGGGTAACGGTTCGCGGAGCGGCGTAAATTCATATTTTTGCGCCGTCACATCTTTTGGAATGTCCACCAGAACAGGGCCTTTTCTGCCTGACCCAGCAATTTGGAATGCCCTGCGGAGGGTATCGGCCAAATTCTCAATTTGTTTGACCAGATAATTATGCTTTGTCACCGGCATAGTAATGCCCGTAATGTCAACCTCCTGAAAGCTGTCCAGTCCCAGAAGGTTGGAACTCACATTGCCGGTTATGGCAACCATCGGAATTGAATCCATGTATGCGGTTGCAATCCCCGTTACCAGATTCGTAGCGCCCGGGCCGGACGTAGCAATGCAGACTCCGGTTTTTCCGCTTGACCGGGCATAGCCGTCAGCCGCGTGGGCCGCGCCCTGTTCGTGCGCCGTGCGGATATGATTGATCCTGTTTTTATATTCGTAAAGTGCGTCGTAAATATAAAGGACGGACCCGCCGGGATACCCGAAGACAGTATCCACCCCCTGCTCCAGCAGGCATTCCATGATAATTTGCGCTCCCGTTAACAGCATTCATATTCCTCCTATCAATTGATATCTTCCTTACGGTGCAAAAGAACCTTGCCTGCCCTTTTCTGCAACAAAAAAGCCTTCGCCTCTAAGTATAGAGGCGAAGGCTGCAGCTTCGCGGTACCACTCTAATTCGCCGCAAACATGCGGCATCTCTTGTGCATCCAACAATGCACTCCCCTTTAACGGTGGGAAACCGAGCCTGCCTACTTAAAAAAATCGTTCAGCCGCCTGCTCCGGGGTGATATCATGCAAATGCCGCGCCGTCTTGCACCAAACAACGGCTCTCTGTAAGCGGTAGAATTGCAGTCTGTCCCCTTCTACGCATTTAATCTATTGTACTATAGAATATTCTATTCTCTCCGACTTGTCAAGGGCTCCATAAATATTTATTTCATCGGTGCCTTTGGCAAGGTATGTCTGCTTACAATGTTTTCAGACCTTCCATCGCGATCAAAACAGCGCCGTATGCGGCGTCATGTCTTGGTTCGTGACAGGTAAGTTCCGGTAAATCCGATGCAATTTTATGAATCAGTTCATTGCGAATAAAGGCGTCCTTGCGCAAAATACTGCCAGCAAGCGCTAGACTTTCTTTTTGCAATCCAAGCTTTTGCACAACTGGAATTACAAGTTTTTCGAGCTCACCCGCACATTTTTTTGCAATTCCAAGTGCTACCCTGTCCTGTTGTTCGCACGCCAAGGTTAAATTCGGGGAAAGAGCCGCAATATCACGCTTATTTGTAGACTTGTTATAGATAAAGCCCACCAACCGATCAATATCGGAACAGCCCAGCTGATGATAAACCATATTTGTCAGGACAGTACTCGCTCCCCTGCCGTCAAATTCACGCACAATTGCAGATAAGATATCCCTTCCAATCGCATAACCGCTGCCTTCATCGTCAATCAAATGCCCGAATCCGCCGGTTCTGTGTTCTGTACCGGATTGATTTTTGCCGTAACAGATGGACCCTGTTCCCGCAATCAGAATAGCACCGCAGGGTTGATCCAATGCTCCGTAAAAAGCAGTGATATGATCCCCGGTAATGATTAACTTTCCATGGTAACCGCTGTCGGCTGCCGCAGTCTTAAAGATTTGTTCCGCAGCAGGATTGCTGATCCCCGCGGCACCAATGCACATCGCGGCACAGCCGCTTATTTCACCGAATTTCTCCTTTAATATTGTGAAAACACTTGCGAGATTCGCAGTTACATTTTGGATTCCCTCTCCGTTCGGGTTAATTGCACCCGACTGAAAAGCAGTCAGGATGTTCCCGCTCAAATCTGCAACCGTAACCGCTGTTTTAGTTCCTCCGCCGTCCAGACCCACTACATATCTTTTCACGAATTCACTCACACCACCATCATAGCTTAACGCTAAGCTTTCCCTGAGGGATTGCCTTACCGCTGAATACCTTAATTAAAGTGTTCAACGACAATACGGTATATTCATATGCGGCAAGCTTTGTCGCCCGCTCATCGATGCGTGCTAAATCGTACGGATTGAACAGGGAGACGACGATCATATTGTCGCAAACTGCGCACAATTTATTTGCTAGTTCAATTTGGCCGCTGTTGCGCTGACCGTTATAGGTACCGAGAACAATAGAATTATATTTTTTTGCCTCTTCTACGATGCCCTGTATCTCCTGTTCCGTCGGATTAATCGGCGTAACAAGGAAGTCACCGCCCAAATGCTCCGCCATATATTCCGGAAAATTGAAATCTTTATTCACCGAACTGGATGCGAGCGTGGAGCGATTTGCAAAGCAGCCGGCAAACAGAGTTTCCTCGCCATTGACAGACAGTAGCGCATTCCCCCGATGAACCAAAGTGATACTTTCTTCACTGATCCGTTCGGTTTCCTTCCTGTGCATCTCTGAGCCGACACAGGAGATTTGCTGCGAACCGGCAGAACATTCCGCATACTTTGCTTTGTATTCCAGTATCTTTTCCACCGACGCATCAATGATATCTTCCGGCAATTCCCCGGATAGCACCGCCTGCTCTACCACCTTCACCGTTTCTTCCACCAAAGCGGCGGTATGAGAGATACATACCAGATTGGCCCCTGCCCGAATGGCCGCAAGAGCACCCTGCGCGGTTCCGTAGTATTTTTTAATTGCATCCATTTCAAGGCAGTCGGTTAAAATCAGTCCTTCAAAGCCATATTTCTCCCTTAGCAAACCGGTCAGCAGTTCATGCGACATTGTGCAGGGAAGATTCTCCTTCTCAATATTCGGGAACAGGATATGGGAAGACATTATACCGCACGCACCGTTCTCTATTGCGGTTTTGAACGGAACCAACTCGTTTTGTTCCAACTGATCCAGGGTCTTTTCGACCTTCGGCAAACCCAAATGCGAGTCAACGGCGGTATCCCCATGGCCGGGAAAATGCTTGATCACTGACATGACACCTCCGTCATGCAGTCCTTTCATCAGCGAAATGCCAAACTCGGTAACCGTTTCTTTGGTATCACCAAAAGAACGTACCCCAATAACAGGATTATCCGGATTGCTGTTGATGTCCATATCCGGAGCAAGATTCATATTCACACCCAGCGCATTGAGCTCTAAGCCGGTTATTTTTCCGGCTAAATAGGCATTCTGCGGATTACCCGTCGCGGCAATGGCCATGGCAGCCGGCATACTCACCGCGTCTGCGGGCATTCTTGCCACCATGCCGCCTTCCTGATCAATGGAAATAAACGCAGCATGACCTGTGTTCCGTTTCACGTTTTCCTGTATATCGGCACAAAGTTGATGCAGCTGCGTTTTTGTAACAACATTATGGGAAAACAGGATGATATTTCCTATCATATACTCTTCCAGTGTCTGACGGAGTTCCGGCGTTACTTCGTTTGTCGGAAACCCCATCATAATCATTTGACCGATTTTTTGGCGTAAAGTCATCATCTGCAATATTTTTTCCTCCCGTCACGATTCATACAGGTGAAATTCCTGTTTCATTTGTTCAAAGGATTTGCTTTCTTTCTGATACTGATATAAAAGCTCTTCCTTGCTAACGCTTGGATTGTCGATTTGATTGTCACCGCTAAGCAGTTCCACAAAACAGTGTGTGCTGCCCTGATACGGAGGTAAAAACTCAAACTGTTCGCCGTATAGCCTGCGCATTTCATAAAGTAATTCAACACCCACACTCACGGACTGTACCTTGCGGACATCGGTAACATGGATTTGAACGCCTCCGCACTGTTCCCCCATAAATTTAGAGGCAGTCGGAATAAAATAAACCGGCCGGAAAACTACGCCTGCCAACTTTTTGGCATTCATCTCGTTTGCCAGTAGCTGTGCATCGATAAACGGCGCGCCGATCATCTCGAACGGTGCCGTTGTACCGCGGCCTTCTGAGATATTTGTGCCCTCAAATAAACAAGTGCCCGGATAAAGCAGTGCTGTTTCAAACCTTGCGATGCCCATGGTAGGAGGCACCCACACCTTGTTATAATCAGGGAAAATCCAGTTTCTGTTCCAGCCCTTACACGGAATTACCGTGAGGTCTGCGTGCAGATTTTCCTGTTGGTTCGCCATTTTCGCGAACTCGCCGATTGTCAGGCCGTAACGCATACACAGCGGATACGCGCCAACAAAGGAGCGAAACCCATCCTTTAAAATATTCCCCTCTACCGTAACACCGTTCAGCGGATTGGCGCGGTCAAGCACCACAAATTCTTTGCCATGCTTGGCACAGTCTTCAAGTGCGTACAGCATGGTATAAATAAATGTAAAATACCGGGTTCCAACATCTTGGATATCATAAACCACCAGATCGACACAATCAAGCATTTCGTCGGTAAGGCGCTTCGAATCTTTACGATACAGACTGTAAACCGGCACATTGGTATAGGGATCGTTGTAAGTATCCACTAATCCGCCTGCGGCAATATTGCCGCGTACGCCATGCTCCGGAGAAAACAACGCGGCAAGCTGAAACTTGCTGTGCAAGATATGAATGGTGGAATCAAACTTTGCATTGATGCCGGACGGTGATGTGATTAATCCAATGCGCTTCCCCTTAAAAAGATTCTCATATTCTTCAATGCAATCAATTCCGTTCAGTACCATGAAGTTCACTCTTTTCATTCTGTATTGGTTAAGCAAAATCCACCACCTGTTATGACAGAAGGTGGTGGCATGTTACTGCATATTTAAATAGAGTCTTTGATTACCCGCATTTGATCTTCTTCTACCGTAAAGCATTGCGCACGTTCTTTGCGTGCCTCAATCCCGCGGACACGGCTTAAATGGTCGTAATATTCAAGATACGGGAATGAAGTGCTCCCGGTAACAAACCAATGGGTTGCGGCCGCTTTTTGCCACAGTTCATACCCCTCGGTAATATCCATATATACATACGGATGAAAGCCGACTGAATCTTCCCAGTTTTCAGCGAAATAAAGCCGGTTTGCGAAAAAAGGCGGATCCTTCCGTTTGAAAAATTCGATACATGCATAAAAACGGGCGTCAATCACTATCTTATTGGTAGTCATATGATCCTTATGCATGCTGTTTTTAAAGTGTGTGATAATCACGTTAGGTTTCACCTCACGGATTACATCACAAACTTGAAACCGCACTTCATCATTGTTCGGCAGCTCGCCGTCTGGGTAATCGAACACAATTGCACGTCCGCCCAGCATTTCCGCAAAAGTTTCCGCTTCTTCCACTTTCTGCGCACGGTATTCAGCAAGGTCGCGCCCTTTTGGCGCGCCCTTTTCGCCTGCGGTAAGGGCAAGCGTTACAATGTGATCACCGCGTAACGCGTGAGTAGCCAATACGCCGCCCGCCGTCAGTTCCATATCGCCGACATGGCCGCCGATTGCTAATATCGTCAATTTTTCTTCACTCATTTTTAAATTCCTTTCTCATAACAGCAAATTCTTTGACCGGAATAAATCCAGCGTGTTGATAGATACGCATTGCCGGATTTTCCACCCCGGTATAAAGCGACATATAATCCGTTCCAATTTCTTGAAACGCTTCGCACAATTTAAAAAACAGCACACTGCCAAGCCCATGCCCTTCGTGCTGAGGATGTACGCCGATGCCGCTGAAATACCCCCGGCCGGTTGGCTGGCGGATCACGGGGCCGGCAAATCCCACTACCTCATTCTGTTTTGCGGCAACCACCACAGGAACTCCGTTTTTTGTGCAGTCGGTAATCTCTTTCTGCCATAAAGGGTTGTCAAAACCGTTCAGCATCTTTTCCACCCCAAAGTGTCTGGATGCGTCAAACAACGTGACTTCATACCCGTCGCGAATCGATTCCTGCTCCTTTTTCTTCATATAGTCCGACACGGAAAAACCATTTAAGTTTAAATACATGGCACACTCACGCGCCCGTTCAACATAACCGTTCTGCAGCAAAAACGTATGATAATAACTTCCCACAGGGGCTCCCGGCGCATTGTTATGCTCGTGCTTTGGAGTTTTGGGAATATACCATGGCAGCAGCATCGGATTGAAAAACAGGACTTCTGACTGTTGTTTGCCATTCTGAACAAAATACTGTTCCAGCTTCTCCAACAGGAACGAGAATCGCTGCTGCTCCTGCATTCCTTGGGAAAGAATGATACATGTAATGTATCCTGATTTTTCACCCAAAGGAAGGTCTCTGCCGACACATCCACAGGCAAAACCGGTTACCGTTCCCTCGTCAATCAAAACAAATGTGCCCTCCGGGTCGAAATACGGGTTATTGATAAAAATCTCTTGAAAGCGGTCGCGCGTAAGCTCCTTATAGTCGTCCTCCACAGCAGTTCGATTCCAAAGATCGATAATGCCATCTATATATTGATCCGTATAGTTTACTATCATCCATGCGCGTCCTTTCTCCATTTTATCGTGAAATTTTATCGTGAAATTTTGCCCATGATACTTGCTTTGGAAGCTCCGGTCACATTGGGCAGACTGTTCGTCCTGCCCGCCATCGTACAGTCGGCAAGAATGGCAAAAGCGATTGCCTCTTTGGCATCACTGCTGTTGCCGAGCTGTTCCTGTGTGACCACCTGTACACCGTGCACAGCCATCGCTTCCTCTATCCAATGGACGAGCGTCGGATTGTAGCTCCCGCCGCCGCCGATCACAAAATAATCGGCTTTGCTTTTCTCTTTAATATAACGCTCGTAAGCGTCGGCGATCGACCACGCGGTCAGATAGGTAACTGTCGCAACGCCGTCCTCATTTGATATGGACCTTTGCCGCATAAAGTCAGCAATCCATTCAACAAATTGAGTGCCGAACAATTCCCTGCCCGTTGATTTTGGCAGCGGCAAAGAAAAGTAAGATTCCTGCTGCAGTAAACGGAGCAATTCCTGATTCACTGCGCCCTGTTTCGCAAGCCTGCCGCCAACATCCATTTCCAGTTTGCCGCCGTACAGCTGATTCACCAGGCCGTCAATAATCATGTTGCCCGGGCCCGTATCAAAAGCAAAAACCTGGGACTGGTCACAGCCCGCCGGTATCACGGTAATATTGCCGATGCCGCCGATATTTTGCAGCAAAACCGTTTTATCAGGGTTACGGTACAATAAATACTCGGTGAATGGCACCAACGGCGCTCCCTGACCCCCCACCGCCATATCTGCCACACGAAAATCCGAAACGCACGGAATTCCTGTTCTGGCGGAAATTACCGCGCCTTCGCCGATTTGTACCGTATACCCAATCGGGTAACCATCACGGCAGTCGGGCGCCGGTGAATGAAAAACTGTTTGCCCATGGGAGCCGATTGCATCCACATCCGCAGGCTTGAGCCCTGCCTTTTCAATTACAGACAAAGCAGCTTTTGCAAACAGCTCACCCAATAAAAAGTTCATATATCCCACTTTGTCCACTGTTGCAGCTTTTGGGTGAAACAGTTCAAAAATCTGTTTGCGGATTTTTGGGTCATAAGGGCTGTTTTCAAAGGCGAGAAGCTTCACGGAAAGTTCCTGTTCCGCTCCGCTGATTTCAACCAATGCGGCATCAATTCCGTCTACCGACGTGCCGGACATGAGCCCTACCACACGGCGTACCGGTTTGCTTCCATATTGTTCCCGCACAATATCACCCCTTTACCGCACCCACGGTCACACCCTGTAAGAAGTATTTCTGCAGGGAGAAGAACAGCACGAACATTGGCAGTACCGATACCGTCGCGCCTGCCATCATTGGGGCAAAGTATGTTGTATTTGCAAAGCGGAAGTTTTTAAGACCAACCTGAATGGTTTGCATATCCATCGTATTCGTAACAAGGAAAGGCCAGAAAAATGTGTTCCAATTGTCCATAAATGTAAGAATCGCCATAACCGCCAAGACAGTTTTTGAAAGGGGCACCACAATTTTAGCAAAAATCTGAAACTGGTTGCAGCCCTCAATTTTGGCTGACTCAATCACCTCTGTCGGTAAAGCCGACATAAACTGTTTTGCCAGAAAAATATTATAAATGCCGCACACCCCGGGTAAAATCAGCGCGCTGTATGTATTGGAGATTTTCAGTACATTAACCACAAGAATATACAGCGGTACCTGAATTGCCTGATAAGGCACCATCATGGCGCAAAGCAGCACCCAAAACAGCGCGCTTCTTCCCGGAAACTTTATTTTGGAAAACGCATAGCCGGCCATACCGCAAAACACAACATTCGATACGGTAATCGCCGATGCAACAAGCAAGGAGTTTAACAGCCAGCGCATGGAAAAAGGACTGAAATTAAAAAAGAATTTATAGGAATCCAAAGTGAATTTTTGAGGAAGAAGTGAATAACTGACTGCCCCGGCTTCAATTGGATCGCCAAAGGAAGATATGATCATAAAGTAAATCGGAAACAAGGTTACAATTGCGAATGCAAGTAACAGAAATATAATTGCTGCGCTCCTTAACCTTGCTTTGCCCTTGTGTACGCCGTAATTATTATATAAAGCCATTCGTAAAATCCCTCCTTACTCAATATTCGACATCGTCACCCATCAGTTTGAACTGAAAGACAGCGATAACGGCGATAATTGCAGTCAGCACCAGCGATTGTGCCGCTGCCGTACCATAGTTAAAGTACTTGAACGCATTGTTAAAGATAAGCAGGCCGACCATGGTTGTCGCATTATCCGGTCCGCCTCCCGTCATCATGTAAGCGCTCATGAACACCTGGAAGGATCCGATTACACCGGTAACCAGCAAAAACAGGGTAGTCGGTTTTAAAAGAGGAATTACGATATACCTCAACTTCTTAATGAAGCTTGCTCCGTCCAAATCGGCAGCTTCAAAATAGCTGTCCGGAATACCGAGCAATGCGGCAATGTAGATAATGATATTGGTACCATGGCTGGAAAGCCATGTCATAAGTAAAAGGGAAAACATAGAGGTTTTGCTCGACCCAAGCCAGTTCTGATTCTCAATTCCCAGAAAATGAATCAGCCGGTTCAGTAACCCGGACTGCAATGGGTCGTAAATCCAAAGCCACACAACAGACATCGCAACGCCCGACGCTACCGCGGGCAGGTAATAAATGGCCTTAAACGCCGTTTGCATCCACTTTTTCAGCGGAAAAATCAAGATGGCAATCGTAAAGGAAAGGATCAATGAAACGGGAACCGCGCAGAGCGTGTAAATCACCGTATTCATAATTGATTTGGCAAACAGGGAATCCGTCAGGAGCGCCACGTAATTTCCGATTCCAACCCAGGTGGAGCCAAGCGGCTTGAACTTTTGAAAACTGATGATAAACGCACTAATAACCGGATAAAGAGTAAAAGTACAGAAGACGATGATTGCAACCGCGATAAATAAATATCCCCATAAATAGTCCCCATTTATTCTAAATCGCTTCGTTTTTTTAATCATGGTAGTATTGTTTTTCGTGCTCATAGATCTTCCTCCCGATTTTAGATATCATGATGAACCAATCCACGCTATTTTAAGCGCATAATAAACTAATCATGAAACAGCTGTATTTCATACAACTTTGTGCTGAAATATCATATCTGATTTCATTATCCCACATACGGCCAAACATTCGTAATATATTCCAGCACAAAACTGTATCAATTTTTATTTAGAAAAATTGATCCCGCCCTTACCCATGAAGGGCGGGATCATCATTTATGAATTAGTCTGTTACAATACCGTCTTGGCCGAATGCCTCAATAGCTGCAGCTTTCACTGCGTCATACATTTGCTGCGGGGTGATTTCATTTGCAAGCAAAGCCTGAAGCTTTGGAGTCATTACTTCATCTTCAATTTTGATTGCCTTTGCGCCAAGATCCGTCTTAATGTCAGGGCGTGCAGGAGCTGCCACTGAAATCAGGCGTTCTGTTAACGCAGCATTCTCAGGAATTTGATTAATTTTAATGCTCTTGGCTGCTTCTTTCGATGTCTTTGTGATTTGTGCAACAAACAGGTCTGAATTTGTTTGCGCTGCAACAGCACCGGAAGATAAGAAGTACAAAGCCTTTACAACATTCGAAACATGTTCTGCAGTTGGCTCCGTCTTGCCGCGGAAAGGAACATAACCGTCAACAACGGCGGCAGACTGCTCTTTGCTGCCGTCAAAGGTCGGCATCGGCAAGGAAATATACTGAACTTTAATGCTGTCCTTTACTGCGCTGGCATCTTTGGCTTCCAATTTTGCATTGTTTGTGTTTGCGGAATTTTCAAATACGGACAAGCCCTTGCCGGTAATCATGGTTTGACCGGTGAGGAACATATTCCAGCGCTTACCGGCATCCACAGAACCCAATTCTTTCGGCATGGAACCGTCGTCGATCAATGCTCTGATTCCTTGTAATACGCTCAGGAAATGTTTGCTTGTGTATGCGTATTTCAAATCGGTTGTAAACGAAGCCGGCATGCCAGCGCCTTTTACCAAAATGCTCAGGTAATCTTTTGCCGCGACACCCGAACAGGCAAATACAAACCCGTAACGGCTTGTTGTACTTCCGGATTTCACAACGCCTTTTTTCACAGCGGTGCGGAATTCGTCAAATGTCCAGCCATTTTTTTGAACGGACTTCCAGTCAATACCGGCTGCTTCCAGCATTTGCTGATTGCCGCCGATGCCATGGATTTCCATGTATGCGGGGAAGCCATAAAGTCCGTCTCCGTTTTTCATGTAATCGAGCGGGCCTTTCTCAAAGTCGTTAATCATTTCCGGTGTTGCAACTTTGCTGATATCCATAATCAGACCGGTTTCTACATATTTGGAGATACCATCGGAACCGATAAAGGAAATGTCCGGAGGGCTGCCCGCCTGAACCTGTGTGTCCAGCTTTTGGGTCAGGTCTTCCCAGCTTGCCGGCTCAATTTTTAAAGTTAGATTCGGGTAAAGTGCATTAAAGTCTTTTTCCATTTGATCGAAGTTCTTTTGATAAGTAGGAGATACGGGGGGCAGCAAAGCCGTAATGGTATCCTTTGCGGTGGATGGCGCGGAACTAGTGCCGGCAGCTGCGGATGATGGCGCCGCAGATTGTGCTGCTGTACTGCTGCAACCGGAAAATGCGGTAGCAGCCATCAAAACTGCCATGACGAGACTTAGAATACGCGTGTTCTTTTTCATAGTGATCTCCTCTCCAGTTATAAAAAATATTGATATATATATCTACCTTGTGAAAGGTATCAATAACAAATTAACCTTCCGTTATTTTCTTTGTACAAATTCAATTGCCGCTTTTAATCTGCCGTCATGCCGGTCTAAAACCTGCTGTGCATCTTCGGCATCCAGCCCCGTTTTAATCATCATAATTGCAAGTTTTGTGTTATTGCCCGCCTGCAGTAAAACCTGCCCTGCCTTTTTGTCATCCACATCCGTCACGCTGCACACAATCCGCCTTGCGCGGTCATACAGCTTGTTGTTGGTAGCCCGCAAATCTACCATTAAGTTTCCGTAAACCTTGCCCAGTTTTATCATAGTGCATGTTGTTAACATATTTAAAACCAATTTTTGCGCTGTTCCTGATTTCATCCTGGTCGAACCAATAATGACCTCGGGCCCGACAATGGGTGCAATGCACACATCGCACAGATCCGATAATTTTGAATTTTCATTATTCACTAACCCGACTGTATGTGCGCCGATTTTATGTGCGGACTGGATAGCTGCAAGAACGAACATCGCACTGCCGCTGGCGGTGATTCCAACTACAACGTCCTTATCTGTAACGCCGCAGTTCTTAATGAGCTGTTCCCCCGCAACCGGGTCGTCTTCACACCCCTCGACCGCAGTCCTCAGTGCAACATCGCCGCCCGCTATGTAGCCTTGAACCATTTGAGGGTCGGTACCATAGGTTGGGGGGCACTCTGAGGCATCCAGCACACCCAGTCTTCCGGAAGTACCTGCACCAATGTAGAACATTCTTCCTCCGTTTTTTAAGGAAGTATATAAAACATCCACTGCCTTTGCAATATTTGGTATCTCTTTTCGAATTGCCATCGGCACCAGCTTATCCTGATCATTAATTAGCTTTAACATTTCCTCCGTATTGCACTCATCAATATTCAGTGTATTGCTGTTAATTTTTTCCGTCGTCAAATCCTTTAAATAGCTATCCACAACAGATCCCCCAATATCCTTTTATTCGCAAGCGCCTTTACCATATTAACCAACCTGCATAAAATGACTTTTATGCGGACTAAATTTATATCTACATTATACGATTATTTCAATTGATGTCAAGGATTTTTTGAAATTTTATTTAATTAAAAAATAAATTTTTGATTTATTATTTCATAAAGCATATAATGACAGCCACAATTTCTTTCAAAACAATATAAAAAAGACGCCGCCGGGCAGTCACCCAAGGCAGCGTCTTTGCTGTATCTTATTCATTTTTAACATTTTCACCATTACTTATTTTCTTATGGCTCTTATTATACTTATCCCGTTTGAATGTGTCAATACCATTTTGAAATATTATTTAATTATGAATGATTCAAGCGACATAAAATTTCAGAATTTACCATAATTCAGCGGCCGAAAGGCGTTGAATGCGACGTAAACTCATTTTAGTCCGTATGTTTGCGCATTAAAATATTATGTGTTTTGGTGAGGTACTTTTTTACATTTTTATACTCCGCACTTGCAACCCCTGCAAACAGGATATCGATTACACTGAGCATGGCAATACGGGAACCCATCGCGCCGCTGCGGATTGTAATTTCCGGTGTTGATATAAAAAGCACTACGTCTGCTTTGTCCGCTAAAGTGTTTTTGCCGTAGCGCGTAATCGCAATCACCGAAGCGCCCACCTCTTTCGCAACATCCAGAGCTTCCACAATTTCCTGTGTGGAGCCTGAATTCGAGATCAAAACGGCAACATCACCCTTTGAAAGCAGCGTCGCGGCGGTTAGCTGACTGTGACCGTCCGTATACGCATGGCACATCTTATTGATGCGCATAAATTTCTGCTGTGCATCCATGCAGACAAGGCCGGAGGCGCCCATTCCGTAAAAATCAATTTTATTGGTATTCCGGATCAATTCCACCGCTTTTGCAATTTCATCACGGTCGATTATCATAAGGGTATCCTCGATGGATTTGCAATTATTATGCGGAATATTCGTAATGATTGTCTGCAAATCATCACCGGGACGAATATCGGTGTATTGCTCATCCTCTTCCTCATCCATAGAGCCCAAAGAAGCGGATACACTCACAACAAAATCCCGATACCCGCCATAACCCAGCGTTTTACAAAAACGAAGTACGGAAGCATCGCTCGTTTTGCTGCGATTCGCCAACAGTTTTATCGAGAGCCGCGGCACTTCATATCTGTTTTCCAGCACATAATCAGCAATCATTCTCTCCACCGGAGTTAAACTGTCTTTTATCTCACGGAGTTTTAGCAAAATATTATAATTCACGCCCATACTTCGTAGTCTCCCGTTCCTGTGCAAATTTTCTTTTTGCAATATTCAGGTTTATTATAGACTGTTTCTTTAAAATATTCAATCAGAGTTTTTCGTATTCTTGTAAGAAAATTTCATTTTTAAGTAAAAAATTTTCGCTTTTTTATATTACAGAAGGTTTTTATAGATACCGGGGGCGCTTTTATCGATGATTACCGCGTCACAAACTTTTTCATAAAACTCAGTTGGTCCAACACACCCTATAATTCCATAAGCATATCCCAAATTCCAAAGGGCTTCAAGACTTTTGATCAAAAGCGCTTTTCCTATTCCTTTTCCGCGGTATTTTTCATCGACACCTGTCGGACCAAAAAAGCTTTTAAATGTTACATCATAACATGCAAATCCAACAATTTCCTTCTCTTTTATTGCAACATAGCAGCACGCAGGGGAAGTGCGGAACGCGCAGCTGCATTCGCTTGCCCAGTGTACCCCGAAATTAGATTTTACCCAACTGACAACAGCGGTTTTTTCTGGAGCAATCGCGCGCTTAATCACAACCCCTTCTTTTGACAACTGTTCAAAAACAGGATCGCTAAAGTTCAAATCATAGAGTCTTACTAACATATCCGCCATAAAATCCCTCTTTCTCTAAATAAAAAATAATGAAAATATGAGTATTTTCTTGCAAGATAAACATTTTCATTTTTATCTTAATCGCATCAATTATAAAAGTCAACCGTATGATTGTCCCAAAAAAGCCTGAAAAGTTTGTTGGAATTTATAATATCATCGAAGTATCTGTCAATATTCTTGCACTTTTTTAGATTTGAAATAATCAGAAAGGCTTAGTGGCCTCACAGCTGATTGAGCAGCGGTGAGGCCAATTGACTCATTCTTAATATACTCCCGGGCTTGCGAAACAGACCTGCTCCACTATTTAGCATAACTTGCCCGAATTTCCAGTGAAACTCAAATGCCCTTACTCAGCTTTGTCCGACATCGTCCTGCTTTCCGATCATGTGGACAGAATCTGTACTATTCCACCCTCCAAGCATAGTTATTAGCATTCGGATTAGTTTGGAGGCGGAAAAGTGAAGAGTATTGCTGGGGAGCGCGCCGCTGAACTCGGCGAGTACAGTGATATAACTGCGCAGAGAGTTTACCGTTTTATTGAATGATACCGCCAGAATTCCAATTTCATCTTTGGAACAAACCTCTACATCCTGCGTATGTAAATCTCCGGAAGCCAAAATTTCCAACCGACGGCATACTAGAGAAACCGGCTTTGCTATTGAGCCCGCAAACTTGACCGCAACAATACCAGAAAGAATAATAAACAGTATCCCCATTGCTATTGAGACCATAATACTTTGGTAAAAAGAAGCCATCATTTCTTTCTGATCAGCTACCATTGCTAAAATTCAACCGTCGGTATTACCGACCGGCACATAATAGATATACTTTTCTGACCCTTCGAAATTCATTTCATAAGTTCCTTTTTTACTGCTCATCAAATTAGATATAAAATTTCCCATTTCTTTATAATTCGTGTTGCTTTTCTCCAAAGTAATATAATTTACAAATGATTCTACCTTTGAATTATCTTTACGTGCTACAACGATTCCGGTTTTGTCAATCACGAACCCGTAACCTTTTTCTCCAATAGAAAAATTTTTAATTATCTTACTAAAAATGCTGTTGCTTAGCTCCGCGCATATTACTCCGCTATAACCTGTTCCGTTATTGATTTTTGTTGCAATATATAAAACGATGGAATCATCCGCTTTTTAATCACTGGGCTGGAAATATATGTTTTTCCTTCCAACGCCTCTTTAAAGTACTCATATTCGGAAACATTCTCTTTTTTATCAATTGTGCTCCCGTCATCCGTTGCAATAAGGACGTTGGAAAAGCAATATTTATCTTCCAAATCGATTCGCGCCGCGTTAATTTCATTTTCAGTAGCACTGGGGGTTATACGGCTGTCTTTTGCCATGCTTTCCACACAGGTTTTATAAACTCCGATTACATTTTCAATTGCGGACGAATAAGCAACCGCCGAGGAACTTACACTCGTTTTCATTCCTTGTTTTGCAGTGTTGTATAACATGATCGAGTTTATTATAGGCAGCAGCAGACAAATAAAAAAACGAAAAAAGCGTAATATAAACCATAAGCTTTCCTTTAATTGTTTTCATTTACTCTCTTCCCCTTTATTACAGTGGCGGCTTAGAGTTAAAACTCCAGCCGCCACCATATAATACGAATAATTCAGTTTATTTACTTACAGCGATATAATCCATAACAATCGGCTTTTGTCCTGGAAGTGTACAGTAAACAGCAGTCATTGTTCCTACTGCGCCACCCCCCCGAACCGTAACATAATACCGGCTATTTACTCGCTTTACCAAAGAGGTAAACGCCTTGCCATTTCCTATTGTAAAGGAAGGAGTTGCATTGCCGCTCACAGTCATAGCAAAAGTATACGTTTTTCCATTCTTTACACCGACTGGAAAACTGGTATCCGATTTCACCGGATATGGACTTGTTGCGGATTTCGGAAGGAGCACATAATCCGAGCAGTGTGAAATCGTGATGGTCACATACCCGTTTGAATCCACCGTGTATTCACTGCGTGACATTTGCTCTAATGCATTTGTCGTCTGGTTCAAATAGTACAGGAATATTTTTGAATTCGGGGTGCAGCCCTCCTGATCGCCCACATAAACCTTAACTTTGGCTTCTGCCGGAAGCAGTCCGTTGTTATTGAATTTTAAAAGGACACCGGAAGCTTTCTGCTCTGTGGTATTTTTTGCAACCACAGTGGATGCAACCGTATCGTTCTTGACCAAGCCAACATTCAGTGCAAGGTTCACATTGGTGACTGAAGCCACGGAATTCCGCAAGCTTTTTCCGAAGAATGTCCATGAATAGATTTCCTTGCCTGTATCGCTATTAGTGACCGAAAGCGTAATATCTTTTTGCGTGTCTTTGGCAGCCTGTAAAACAGAAGAATCCGCGTTGATGGTTACTTTCGCATTGACGTTGGTGTTGTTTGCCACCGAATCTGGAACCTTCATGTTCAGGTCAACAGACTGAATTGCACTGTTGGTCAGTTCTTGCCGAATTTCATTTGCAGGAGCAGAAATTTTGATTTCGGCAGGTTTTTCCTTTGTTGCGGAAGCAATAATGGATGCGGCATCCGCCGGCACGGTTACACTAACAGCCGAGCGGCTTCCGGTTACCACTGGTGCAGCATCCGGTTTCGTAGTTACCGTTGCAACCGAGCTACCTTTCTCATTTGTAGTTACCGTCACGATACTGGAAGACGTTTCATTGCCTTTTGAACTTTCAGTACTCGAATTATGATGTGAATTATCGTTTGCTTTTTTCGCTACCACTACCGTAATGGCAGGTACATTAGTTCCATTGGCAAGCACATAACCACTTGGCAGTTTTGCGGTAAAGGTATAGGTGCCTGCCGCATTTGACATATAAATTGGGCTTGACGGCCATGTGATTCCATGAATGGTTTCTTCTTCCCCGTTTATCGTCACCTTTAAAGAGGATGGCAGATTCAGAGAAACAAGCGGTGTCCCATTTGCGACGTTTTGGGTTTTTACCGACAGATTCATCTCTTCAAAAGAGGAAACCGTTTGATCCGCCTGGTTTTTCACCAGCGCAAGTACCGCATTGGAAACATCCTTTTCCGCTGCCATGACTTCTGCCGGATCATTGGACTTTTGCAGCACTCCGTTTGCCGTGCCCAAAACGGCTAAAAGGTTTGCCCAACTAACCGATGTGTAATCTACTGAATTTAACTTTTCTGCATTCTCAATTAATTCTTGCAAACTTTCTTTGGAGTATTTGGAAATTGCAATCTTCATCCAACCTTTGCCCAAACTCGACTCATCCACAAATTTATCGCTGCCGTCGGTTTCTTTATTCCACTTTATATACGAGATTTGATTATTGTCGTTGGACATTACCTGCCATGTATAATAGCTTGTATTCCTCGCAGCAGTCTGGCCTAATACCAATGCATAACTTTTGCCTTCTGACAGTTCAAAGTTCATAGGAATGACTGTAGCCTGTCCGGCAGTATTGACGTTCGCTTTTTTCACAGTTGCTGATGAAATTAATTTATCAAGAGACTTATTATCATCTTTCAACGTATACACATCGGCCGTCATATCCGTTAATTCATCTACACTGCCTACCTCGTAAACTTTGACTTCTACTTTGTTGACCTTCCCGGTCTCCGGAGCAAAGAAGGTCTGGTAGCGTTTATACTGGTCACTAGCCATTCCAAATGAATAACCTGATTTTGCATCGCCATTCGTAAAATCTATGGTGTCGATAATGTCAATGAGTACAAGGGATTTTATTGCATGCTCAATTTTGTCTGTCGCAGACTGAACCTGTTCGACTGTCTTACTGTCGTTTGCCAACAGTTTGGTCGCATTGTCCAAAGCATTTTTCAAGGAAAAATAAGACATATGCGTATAGGCATCCGAAGAATAAGACTGAGCCGTTTTGACAGACTGCTTCAATTGAAGCACCGCATTGTTTAAGGCAGTATTATCCACACAGGCATTTTTCATTACAATTGTTACCTTTTGTGTACCAGCCGGAATAGCTACGGTTCCCTTTTCCTGATTGAAGCTAAGACCATCCGCCGACTGAATATTATCTTTCAGTCCCATGAGCTCAATACTGAACGGCACTTTGGAAACATCCCCGGTAAACTCTATGCTGACGGCAGTTCCGGTTGTTGTCATCTTGTAGCCGATCCGATTATTGTTTTTGACCGGATAATTTGCGATTTCAACCTTCTTTCCGTCCGTAAGCCATTCGGTAGGAATTCCACGGCCGATAATCACAGTATCGTCTGTTTTCTCTGCAATCAGCGAATCAAACAGAACTTTTGTCGCGGTTGACTGCCCCCACATGTGCTGACAGGAACCGCCGCCCGTAGACGCATGATCAATATCCCACGGTGAAGAGTCGCTTGGATACCCAACGCCTTCCCACCAGCCGAACGGGCCGCTCATTGCCTTGTCAATCATAAACTGATACGCTTTAATTCCCGCATCGCGGTACTCTTCTCCGCGCAGCGCGGTGCTGCCATAACCGGCGTTATAAGCACTGGAAAAATACCCATGAGGATAACCGCCGAAATTGTAAGGATTATCGGTAATGGACGCTCTCCTTTCAAAGCCGTGCGTATAGGTGTCATCAATTTTATCAAGCATAAGGCCGCTTTGCTCCGCACCAAACAGATAGCCGTCCCATCCCCAGCGTCCAAACAGGAACATGGAAACCCAGTTTGCGTCGCGCGGATCTTTTCTGGGGCCAGTCTCATTCGGTTCCACCATGGAAATCGGAATATAATCTAAATTGTATTTTGTCATCGTTTTCTGCAACTGATCTGTTACGACCTGATAAAGATCATCATACTCTGCCTTGGCCCACTGAGCTTCTGCAGTTTCTCCAAGCTGATCACAGATGTAACGGTATGTAGTCAGCCCCATCAAAGCCGACCAGTTGTCAATGGTCCAATATCCGTTGGAATCAATGGCATTTGTCGTTTTCATAATACCCTTGCCGTTATTAATCCGATCTGTCTCAATCTTATGGGTATTCGTTTTTATTACGTCAAACCGTTGGCGGACAAAATTAATATCTCCGGTTTTTCTGAGATACAAAGCATAGGGCCAGCTGTACTTCCATTTGGCATCGTCATATTGCAGCTGTGCCGGAAGAGAAGTCAAATATTCCTTTGCATTGGTATAGTCCCCAATCGTCAAAAGTGTCGAGACAATGCCTATAGTGTCATGATCAAACATCTCATCGTAGCCGTTTTCTCCAACATGCAATTCTTTCACTGTGCTTCCGTCTGACTGCTTAACATCGTCGCGTATAATCAAGGTATAAATGAAACCGGCTTCGTATGCGTTAATCAGATCCTGGTCCGGGAGATCCTTTATCACTGCCAAAGGTTCCAGCCGGTCATTCCAATATTTTTTCATATGCGTGTAGTGATCGTCAAATCCTCCTAGGCCGGCCAATTTTTCTGCGGAAGGCCAATCGTAACTTTCCCCAAAGCGATCTGCAGGAATTGCATAATCTCTCTCTACGGTTTTGCCCGATTCAACCTTCGTAGCTGTTTTAGCGGAATTATTCAGGGGCACCAGTTGGCTGGAAACAACCGGCAAAAGCTTCGTCACGGTTGAATTATTTGTAATCGTCATTCTGGAATAAGCTATTTCAAATTTATTACCGTCTACTTCCACTAAGTCAGAAAAATTTTCGACTTTATAATCCATGTCATTTTTACTGTATTCACTGATAAAGCACGGCAAATAACCTTCCGCGTTATACCATTTGACTTTTCCGGGAATATCGGTTACGCCAAATGTAACAGTGGTGTTATTGAAGCTGCGCAGCCGATAACTTCCGTCCAGATAAGCAATCGGGGCGTTAATGTCGCCTTCCCATCCAAACGAAGAAACCAGCCCCGAGTTTGATTGGTACATATACTTCCCGTTTCCGTCCATGCAGGCGGCATCAGCTGCATCATATGCCTGTTTCAAAAAATAATATGCAGCGTAGTAATCATCCGAGTTGGAACTGGGTTCATTTAAAACCGCTTCGCTGTATGTAATTTCATTTTCTAATTGACTCTTTAATAACTCGGAGCAGTCCGTAGTATCCAAATCTTTCGCATCCTGTAAAAGTGCTTCCGTCTTTGCCCGATAGTCGCTGTCGTCCGCCTTGACCTTTCCCAGTGCAACGCAGCCCAGAGAAATATTCCCATAACTGTGTGTCTTCTTCTTAAGCTGACAAACAATCTTGATGCTGTCCCCGGAATTTGCATGAACTGCATACATCTTTACAACTGCAGACCCGCTCTCTGCACTTAATGCATTATTTTCATAGGTAGGAGTATCGCTGCCATTCAGATAAATTGAGATTTCCGCATCCGCCATCCAGATTCCGGATACAAAGCTCACCTGCCTGGAGTAGTCCGCCGCAGGCACGGTAATTTCATATCCCGCTTCATCCTGAATATCAACATTCACAGAAGAATCGTCTCCTGGTTTGTAATTGTAAACAGCACCCCTCGTATTACCGCCGGCTGCCTGAGTAGGGGTACCATCCGTCCAGCTGTAAACAACAGGGCTGTCCGACATGGTTGAAGAATTGCTCGCCTCATCGCGATTTTTGATCTGGATAATCGGTTCGGCAATATTTTTTCTGTCTGTCGTATCGGCTGTCCCAACCGGGTGAACCCAGTCCACATCGCCTTTTTCGGTCAAGTTCACAGCATTCGGTGCATCTGTCACTTCTACTGACACCGGAACAGGCGGAGCCAGTTTGGAAAGAGCAATACCCCCTAACGACAGGTTTCCCCACTCATTTGTTTTCTTTTTAAGTTTACATGTGACATCAACGCTATACCCCGAACGAACCGACAAGGTATATATTTGCACATTTGCAGAGTTTGTAGCCTGCAAAGTTGTTTCATAAACCGGCTGATTATCCCCGTTTACTGCCACAGAAATTTCCGCCTGAGCCTGCCATATTCCGGAAGCAAAAACAAGCTGCTGCGCATAGTCTGCAGCCGGAATAGAAAGTTTATATCCTGCGTTTTCCGTAATATCCTTATTTACGGAATCAGTATCTCCGGCTTTATAATTGAACACCCCGCCCTTTTGGCATCCCGTGACCTCTTCCTGAGGGTCACCGTCCGTCCATGAGTACTGAACGGGACTGTCCGACAATGTAGAAATTGAATCCTCCGAAAGGTTTTCCATTGCAATAAAATGTTCGGTGTCTTTTTTTTGGTTTACTTCTTCACCGGTGACATGCATCCAGTCCAAAGTGCCTAAGTCCGTCAGGTTCAGACTGCCGGATGCCGTTTTGCTTGCTACAATTAAAAGATTTCCTGAATCAAAGCTATCGTGGTATTGCATTTCGCTATCCGTCTGCGCAAAGGCAGGTACCATGTTTGCCATGCACATAGCCATGGCTAGAATGAGGCTGAGAAACTTGAGAAAAACATTTTTGTTAGACTTTTTCAATACAATTTCCTCCCTTAAATAATGGCTACTCCAATTATTCAATATCCACTCTTTCTCTGGTGACGGTTACCTTCTTTTTGATGCCATGCCAAAAAATAAAAAATGAAATGCAAGAGATATTTCTGGGTAAATTAGGCTTGACGGTAAGTTCTTCCAAACTGTTTGCCGGCATTACGCCGCAGAAGCTATTGATTATAATCTGCCAAAGGCAACCGCAGTTTGCAATATGAATTCCTTCTTCAGCACCTCTTTTCTCAACATCCTGATCCTTCGCAAGCGTTTGTTTTAAAAAGCTCTCAACATCCTCCGTTCTGCCAATACGGTTGGCTATCGCAGTGTGCACGGCCGGGGATAAAGAAGAGTCATGGGTTGTAACCGGCTGATAATAATCATAGGCCACACTTACTTGATGGTTAGTAAACTCCTGAGGAAACAGCATCATTAATGCAAGAGTATCCGCCTGCTTAATACATTTGCTTCGATAGATTTTTTCCTGTGACGCAAAAAATCCAAAGGGCATATTTTTATCTTTCCATTGCTTATCGATATCAAAATCGGCGTAGCTTTCAAAATCTGCACTTTGAAGGTACAGATCTCGTTTTGAATCGAATGGAATCGGCAGCCGTTCGGCAGCCCTTTTGAAGCCTTCCAGTTCATCGTCTGACAACTCTATTTTTTTAGAGAGTAACTCATAAGATTCCGGACTTTTTTCCCGCACAAGACAGGCCATTTTCACCGCTGATTCCAAATTAAACCGAACCATCCGGTTCGTGTAACCGTTGTCCCTTGTCATCGGCGAATATTCATCCGGTCCCATAACATTCAACAAATGCATTTCTCCATTAGAACAGCAGTCAATTCGGTCCATCCAGAAACGTGCGGTTTCTAAGAGAATTTCAAGGCCATAATCCCGTAGAAAATCAAAATCGTTCGTGGCGCAGTAATAGTGCACAATTGCAAAGGCCACATCGGAAGTGATATGTACTTCATTATCCGCATACTCCCACAAACTGCACTGTTCTTCCCCGGTAAGTCCGGATTGCCAAGGGTATCGAGCACCCCTGCAATGATAGCGGGCCGCGTTTTTCCGCGCTCCATCCAAGGTATGGTACCGATACATTACAAGGTTATAGGCTGCTTTGGGATTCGTATACAAATAGAAAGGCAACAGATAAATTTCACTGTCCCAAAAATAGCGTCCGTAATAGGCTTCACCGGCAAAGCCTTTCGCACAAACCTGAAACCGATCATCATAACCGGTATTGCATCTTATAAGGTGATAAATCGAAAAGCGCAGACTCTTCTGTAATTTCTCATCCCCTTCAATATGCACATCTGCATTTTCCCACAGCTTTTTCCATTCGACTGTATTTTCAGACAAAAGAGTATTATATCTTCTCTTTTCAGCATGATCCAATGTTTGGCAAACCGTGCCTATAAAATCATCTTCTTCGTCACGGCTGCAGCCCAAAGCGGTAAATTTACAAAAAGAGAACTGGTCACCGGCTGTCATTCTTGTAACCCACCTATAATCAATCCGGTTTTCCTCTTTTATAACAGTCATTTTAGGTATCTCATGGTCAAACTGTAAAACGCTCTTGATCAGCACGTCAAAATCGGAATCTGTTGTTATACGGCAGGAAAGTGTTTCATCTTCCTGACTGACCGCAACTTTTCGGAAATGGCAATATCCATTCGTAGTAATGTCTGCATTAATCCCCGAACTCCATTCCAATTCCGGTGCTCCGCTTAATACGCGGCAGCTTATTTTTTGAACAAACAGATGTTTCGATGCCATACTGGCAAAGCGTTCCCATATAAATTCCAGGTTGCTTCCGTTTTTCGTTTCAACTGTGACGGAACGTTTCATTAGGCCGTTACTCATATCCAGTACCCGGCTATATTGAAGAATTTTGCTGTGAATCATGTCAAGCCTCTCCCCATCAGCCCAAATGGAGATATCCATAAAAAACGGAAGATTTATAATAACTTCACCCAGTTCCGGGTGTTTTCCCATGACAAGAGGAATATATGTACCACATTTTGAAAGCGGACTGTGCTGTACTTCGGTTGTTACGCTTTTCATAGGGCGCATATATTTTTCATTTTGAGGTGCATCCTCCAGCCCCTCTTCAAAGCTGCCCCGCACATGCAAATATCCGTTTCCCTGTGCCATCATGCCTTCATATGCTTTATTCCACTGCGGATTATATTCCATTTCTTCTATCAAAAAATTACTCATTCGCGTTACCCTTTCACCGCGCCTACTGTCAGCCCGGAAATAACCTGTTTTTGCAATAAACAGTAAATAATAATACTGGGCAGAGCAATTAATACGGTAGCTGCAAACATAGCACCGTAATCGCTGGCAAACTGACTGGTAAAATAATAAAGAGCTATGGGAAGAGTGCGGGACTTATCCCCCGTCGTTAATGTAAGAGCAAACTGGAACTCGTTCCAGCACAGCAGAAACTGCAGAACTCCCGCCGTTGCGAAACAAGGCTTGGATATTGGAAGGATAATAGTTGTAAACGCGCGAAAAAAACCTGCGCCATCTAAATAAGCCGCTTCTTCCAAAGACTTTGGAATCGTAAGGTAATAGCTCATAATGATGTAAAATGTAGTCGCCATGCCAAGGCCGGCATAAACTAAAATCAACCCCAGTACATTATCATAAAGATACAACTTATTTATGGTTACATAAAGCGGGAGCAGCAGCGCTGCGCATGGAATGAACAGTACCGAAGCAAACAGCATTTTAATAAACGAATTCATTTTAAAGCTGAATCTTGAAATTACATAAGCAGCCATCGACATGACAATTAAGTTTAATAATGTTCCGCCTATCGCAACAATCACGCTGTTGACATAGTAACGCGCAAGCGGTGCGATTCGGAAAGCTTTGGGGTAATTTTCGAATTTGATTCCTTGTGAAAATCCTAATGAACCGGAAATGATATCACGATTTGACATAAAGGATGAAATAAATACCCACAAGAAAGGTAAAACAGAAATTACCACAATAAAGAGAATGAATACTCCACACAGAATTTTCAGCAGCAGTTTTCCAATTTGATATTTCTTATTTTTCATTTTAATTTATCCTTTCTTAAAGATCCGACTTACCCATACGGAAAAGCTTATTGATTAATAATACGGTAACCAGACCCAATAAAATCAGATAAATACCGGCTGTATTGGCACGGGCAAAATCATTGTCGGTCAAGGCAGAGCTATATATGTATAGCGGTAAGTTCAATGTACGGTTTTGTGGCCCTCCCTGAGTGGTCATCATCAGAACATCCAGTTTCTGCAGCATACTGGTGGCACCCAATATAGCGCAAGTACCAATTATATTGCGCAACATGGGAATTGTAATATAAATATTAGTCTGAAATTCAGTTGCTCCATCCACCTGCGCAGCTTCATAAATCGAAGTATCAATTGCTGAGATTTCCGCCAGTACCAAAATGGTAATGGTCGCTGCATACGGAAGCCAAATCGCTGTAACTGACCAAAACGCACTGTTTTTATTTTGAAACCAGTTAAGGTCGAAATTTTGAAATCCTAAAGACTGAATTAATCTGTTTACAATTCCGAATTGCGGGTTTAAAAGAATCGTAAACATCATGCCAAGTGCTGCCGCTGATATAATATTCGGAATCATATAGACAGTACGAACAAATTTCCAGTAAAACTTTTTTCGGGTCAGGATTAATGCCACCAGAACTCCTAAAAATACATGAATAGTAGACTGCAGTATAACCCAAATCAGCGTATTCCCAAACGCGCTGACAAAATCTTTATCAGAAAACAGATTAAGATAGTTTTTCAGACCGACAAATGAAATTGTGGAACCAATAGACCAATCCGTAAATGATGTGCCGAATAAAATGACTAATGATATACCGAAAATAACAGAAAAGAGCAGCACTGCCGGCATTAAAAACAACACGATACCTACTTTATTATTTTTCATAATACATTACCCTGTAGTCGATTTAAAACATAGCCCCCATATTTATGAGGGCTATGTCTGAATCGTTTTTTCAATTTTATTTATTTGTTCTTTGCCGCAGCATTTGTCATTTCCTTAACCATATCACCTGTTTCCATATCTCCTGATGCAAGTGCCGGATAATCCTTGCTCATTTCTGTAATAACGCTTGCATAACTTATTTGATCGATTGAATTAAACTTATATTTTGCGTTTCCGCTGAGGTTAATCAGCTCTGCAACCAACGGATTATTCTTTTTGTATTCATCAGACATTGCCACTTCATTTGTAAGCGGTATTGTTCCGCTGTCCTCGAGCATGATTTTCTGAGATTCCGCATTTGTTTTATACTTAATAAACTCAAACGCTGCATCCTGCTTTGCCTTGTCATTTGAACATACCATATACCCAATTTCGTATTGGGCAAACACACCGTCATTCGGGTATAGTGCCACACCGATTTTATCAGCCAAGCCGGCTACGGCTTTGTCCTCGCTGGAAAAGTCTGCAGTCATCCATGGGCCGTTGGGTATCATTGCGGTGTTTCCCTGCAGAAAATGATTGGCGGCTATGTCATATTTAGCTCCGATCGCATCTTTGGTCGTGTATTTACTGAGGATAGTTTTAATTTTATCCAGTCCCGCCTTCATTTCCGCTGTGTCATATGATTTCGGATATTTTGTTTTCATAAAAGTATTCCCTGCATCGTTCGCTGTTCCGACCATTGCCCCCAGCAGTAAGTTTGTTGTCCAACAGTTTTCACCTGTCATCATGGAAATTGGAGTGATTCCTTTGTCTAACAGCTTCTGGCAGTTGCTCATGAACTCATCCCAAGTTTTCGCGGGAGTTATGCCAGCTTTTGCGAACGATTCCTTATTGTAGAAATAACCGATAAGCTGTTTACCGTTTGAAATAGAATACAGCTTGCCGTCATGGGTGTTCGCGTCAATTGCGTCCTGCCCGATTATCTTTTTATAATCGGCATCCGCATTTACATAAGAAGTAAGGTCGATTGCCTGACCATTTCGAATTGCCAACTCCAATACGCCGTCTTTCCCTTCCACAACATCCGGAAGAGCATTGGAAGCCGCCAAAACCTTCATTTTATCCGTATAAGACTGGTCGCTTGGCAGTTCCTCAACGTCCACTTTAATTTTACCTTTGTATTTCTCGTTGAAACCGTCAATAATTTTCTTTTCCGCTTTAGCAGAGACTTGCGTACCTACACGATAGGTCGGATATTTGATTACAACTTCACCGGAAGTATTGTTATCGGCTGCCGACTCTGCGCTTGTAGTAGCTGCTCCTGCGGTAGCTGCTGTGCTTGAAGAATTTACGCTACCGGTGCAGCCCGCCATGGATGCGGCTATAATTCCCGCTAACAAAATTGCAGTTCCGGTCCTAAAAAAGCTTTTCAAAAAAATTCCCCCATTTTTAAATTTGTTACGATTCGGATACTATTCCGAACATTTACAGTATAGAGGATGACTCTCTTATCTTGAATAGAAAAATTATACTATTCATTTCAAAATATTTACTTGATAAGAACTCTAAAACGAATAAAATTTAGAAATTTTTATTTATTGTAATATTTTTACATTTCTTTTGTAATTTTGACTATTTCACTAAAATCATTTGCCATTATTTAAAATTACAGTATAATTAATAGAAGCATCGACTTCGGACTATGTTACCAAAATTAAATACAAATTTACAAAGGACTGGATTAAAATGATCCAAAATTTTACCATACGTAAAAAAATTATTCTACTTACTATTTTAATCATTACATGTGCCGTTATGGTTTCAAGTGCTTTTTTTTTCTATACTTATTACACAACGTTGGAAAAGAATGCTTATGATAAATTAAATCTTTCGATTGACCAATCCGTTACTTCAATATCCAACAAATTTACGGATATTGACAATACATCCTTTTCATTTCTTTCCACCTCATATATGCGCAGCTGGCAAAACAGAGAATTTGACTTCACAGATGACAACTCTATCAGTTATAACAATATTGCAAATCTTCGCCGTGAAATTGAATCCAGTTTAATGTTCAACAAAACATGGCTTTCAAAATATATTGACACAGTTTACTTGTTTGCTGACAACAAATGTATATATCTGGTTTCACGCAAAGCTGAAAGTCTGTCACAAAGTCAGTTGTCAAATCAAAAAGTGTATGATTCAACAAAGAACAACTCCCAAATGAGCTTTTATTATTTGTCAGGAAAAAACTCACCCACCATTTATATGGTTCGGAAAATGAACGACATCACTCAAAAAAAGCAACTAACCCTTATATTCACTATAAACTCAGACAGCATTGTGAACGAACTTTGTCAGCTTAACCCCAATATTACCGCCAGCATTGTAAGCGGTAAAACAGTTTTTTTCAGTAATAATAAGAGTTTGATCGGTACGACAAGCTCTGACCGAGGGCAGGCGCGAAATTCATTCTCTGACGAAAAATCTAATTTTACTGTACATCGTAATCTTTATAATAATCTTTTCTTTATCGAAATCTCTGTTCCAAAGAATTCTATTATGCAGCAAGCATTGCCGCCTTTGCAATATTATATTTTTGTAATGATTATTTTTATTGTATTTTTTGCTGCAATTGCCGGGCTAACGGCCGGCATTTATACAAAGTTTATTAAAGATTTGAATATGGGACTTGATCAAGTACGCAATAAAAATTACGATGTAATTTTGCCGGAGTATGATGATGCTGATCTAAGAAATATCAGCAATACTTTTAACAATATGACGTCCGAAATCAAAAATCTGATCAACTCAGTTTATAAAAGTAAGATTCTTTTAAAAGATTCTGATATAAAACTTTTACAATCGCAAATGAATCCCCACTTTTTAATAAACACACTCACTACGATAAGCACTACCGCATTATTGCACAAAGATGAACAGGTTTACCGCATGGTAACATCATTGAGTAATATTCTTGACGGCAGCTTGTACAACGACGATCCATTTGTCACCGTTGAAAAAGAGTTGAACCAAATTAACTGTTATCTTTACATTCAGAGCACGCGCTTTCAGGACAAACTCCGGTACAGTATAAATATTGAAAGTGATGATCTTCTAAAGCTGTACATACCACGCCTTAGCATCGAACCGATAGTTGAAAACTCCGTAATTCACGGAATCGAAGATAATGTTTCTGGCGGAATAGTAGAAATTTTTATAAAACGAGACGGAGACGACTTAATTGCTACTGTGTCTGATAACGGAAAAGGTTTTAACGTGGAAAACATCCTGCAGGAACATGGAGATGCAAAAAACGGCGGCCATAATATAGGAATCAATAACACCAATAAACGCATTAAACTTCTTTTTGGAGAATCCTATGGAATTCGCTTTGAAAGCAAACCTTGGGTCAAAACATGCGCTTATATTCGTTTTCCCGTACTGAAAAACGCGGAAAGAAGGCAAGTTACAGATGACAAAAGTTTTAATTGTTGAGGATGAATGCATTCTGCGCCAAGGAATTATTTCTCTTATCAATTGGAAACAGTTAAATTGTGAAATAAGCGGCGAATGTCCGAATGGAACAGAAGCGGCCAAATTTTTGGACATTAATGAAATTGATTTGGTTATTACAGACATTAAAATGCCCGGCATGAATGGTTTGGAATTGGCGAAACATATCTCCGATACACATCCACAAACGGGTATAATAGTCCTTTCGGCTTATTCTGATTTTGAGTACGCACAGCAAGCGATTAGCCTTGGGATATTCAATTATGTACTAAAAAGCAACTTCATAAAAGACCTTCCTAATGCTGTGAAAAGTTGGATTGATAAGAAAAAAAGCCAAGAAAACAGCTTAGTTGGGCCCAATTTTACTGCAAAAACAGATATACAAATGAAACCCATTATTATAAAAAGTATTTTAGACGGTTCTCTACAGGAAGAAGAAATATTGAGTTGGTTTGCTTGTTGTCATATTCATCTAAAAAATTATTTTATTATTTTTTCAGAGATAGATGATACCGAACAAAAAAATTTTACAAAGAAAACAGAAAAATTAAGCCATTCCGTGCATAATTTTTTCGATTTAGCTTTCAAAGATTATAACCACCTTTGTGTTCCCCTAAATGATAATTTGCTTTTTGTTTTAGTTAACTTTGATTCACCAAATGAGATGGCGAATCTTCGATCTATCGTGGTAGTATGTAATGAAATTTTATCCACTGTAAAAAATTATATGACTTTTAGTTTAAACATGGGAGTAAGCAGTCAGCATACTCAGCCCTTAAAAATGAAAGAAGCAGGGGAAGAAGCCAAATACACATTAAACCATATTTTTCAAAACAGTGGCATCGTTCTCTATCAAGATATTATGAAACAGAAATATAATGGCTCCCTTCCGAATTTACAAAAATGCGCAGACATTATTTTAAACGATATTTCTTCCCATAACCAGCAACAATTAACAAAACACCTTCAAGAAATTTTTAACGACTATAAAAGTTGTAACAATGATTTAGAAAACCTAAAAATTGAAATTCTCTTATTGTCTTCTATTTGTTTTCGCAGAATGACAGACAAGAATATTTATATTGCTTGCAATGATAATTTACAGCAAAAAACAAGTTCCCGAATTATACAGTGCCAGACTCCCAATACATTACATAAAATAACTGAATGTGCCTTTCAAGATATTATAAAAATGGATCTTTCAACCCCCACCCATTATAATCATTTAGTCATACAAGTTAATAATTTTATAAAGGAAAATTACAATTTGCCAATAAAGCTTGATGATATGGCACAACTTTTCCATGTTAACAGCAGCTACCTAAGCCGCCTTTATAAAAAAGAAACCGGCGATTCCATTGTTACCGCATTAAACAAATACCGGATTCAAAAGGCAAAAGAGCTGCTAAAAAACAACGATTATCTTGTGTTTGAAGTTGGCTGCTTAGTAGGAATTAAAGATTCTGCATATTTTACAAACGTTTTTACAAAATATGCTGGAACAAGCCCCCAAAATTATAAATCCGCAAATGAGGAGAGATATTAACAATGTATCAAGTTAAAGGCTGCATATTTGACCTTGATGGTGTAATATGCGATACCGCCAAGTATCATTATTTAGCATGGAAAAATCTCGCAGAAAAGCTCGGTATTTCGTTCACTGAACAGGACAATGAACGGTTGAAAGGCGTCAGCCGAATGGAATCCTTGGAGATTTTGCTTAGCCTGGGCTCCCACTTATATACCGATGAAGAAAAGCAGTTCTTTGCTAAACAAAAAAATGAACAATACATAGAATATATAAATCAAATAACCCGAAATAAACTCTTACCCGGTGTTGAGAATCTACTCACTAACTTACGTGAGAACGGAATTAAAATTGCCCTTGGCTCCGTAAGTAAAAATGCTGCTACAATTATCGATCGTCTAAAAATCAGGCAATTGTTTCATGCAATAATTGATGGGAACAATGTGACGCATGCAAAGCCGGATCCTGAAGTGTTTTTGCTTGGAGCGGAAGCTTTAGGCGTCTCACCAACCAACTGCGTCGTATTTGAGGATGCCGTCTCCGGCGTTCAGGCCGCGCACAGGGCCTCGATGAAATGCATTGGAATTGGAAACCGCGATATTTTATCAGAAGCCGATTACGTTGTCCCTAATCTTTTAAACATGGATATACAAAAAATTGAAAGAATATAATCTCCTCAGAGGACGAGCCTACGCAGAATAAGAAGCTATTTCTTCTGATCTTTATAACTGTACCAGAAGGTTGCTGATAATATGTTTTTAGTTAAGTTAGTATACATAATTGCTTTCTGTAGTAAAAAAGCTGTTGTCCTATTCAATTCGAGCCAGGCATATGAATGTTATAGAACCATAAGTTTAGAATATGCTACACTGAACTTCAAACGCCCTGCCCTTACTTAAGACGAAATTGGGTAGTTACATAAAATAGAAAGCCAAGGATTCATGTGCTACCCTACGTGGAGAGAACGGATCCTTGGCTTTTTTAATTGTTACTAAGCTCGAATAAGCAAAAGTACGTCAGGAAGCTTTGCCTTCCTGACGTACTTTTGCTCTCGGCATAGTAATGCGTTTACATATCTCAAAAAGCTGTTGAACCTTCACAAATTTATAGACATGACACCCTTTCAACGCATTCTTTAATCTGTTCCAATGTCGGCATTGCGGGTATTGCGCCTTTTTTCGAGGTAGTCAGACTTCCGGCTGCATTGCAGAATCGGATGATCTTATGCAATCCCAGCGCAGACATGGATTTAAGATCGTCAGCGGTCATCGTTCTGATGCAATGGTGAAATGCTCCCAGAAATGCATCCCCGGCTCCCGTTGTATCCACTGTTTTTACATTGTAGGTGGGCACATGACCACAAGCTTTTTCCGTATAAAAAAATGCTCCTTTGGGTCCTAATGTCACTAAAACAACACAGGCCCCGTACTGCGTCAGCTTTTCTGCCCCAAGCTTGATGTCGGTCGTATCCGTAAGTAATTCCAGCTCCTCTTCAGAAACTTTTATCATATCGGCATATTGCAGCGCATTCTGTATTTCCTCTCTCGCACATTTCTCATTTTCCCAAAGAAAAGGGCGGTAATTGGGGTCAAAAGAAATCAGCGTGCCTAATTCTTTTGCTTTTCCTGCCGTATAAAATGTCGTACTTCTACATGGCTCATCCGTCAATGAAACAGAGCCAAAATGAAAAATTCTACAACGGCTGAGCAGCGATTCTTCAACATCTTCTTTTTTAAGATAAAGGTCTGCACCTGGATTGCGGTAAAAACTGAAAGAGCGTTCTCCGAACTCATTTAACTGAACAAACGCAAGGGAAGTTTTATATTCCGTTGTCATGGATAATCCGGAAACGTCGATGCCGGACTGCTGCATATTAGATTTTAAAAAATGTCCGAAATCATCATCGCCGACTTTTCCGATAAAAGCGGTCTTCCCACCAAGCCTGGCGTTCATAGCCAGAACATTGGCGGGTGCGCCACCCGGATTGCGCGAAAAAAGTGTCATACCGGAATCATCAACGCCCGAAGGGGTAAAATCGATCAAAGATTCCCCCAAGGCGATTGTATCGAAAATTATATCTTGATTACTTTGCATAATTTATCCCTTAATTAACGACAACAGGAAAAATCAGGATTGTTTTCCGCCCCAAAACACGTTTCTTTGCCGCGTATCCATGTCTCGTCTATCTCTACATATTTAATATTCTTACGCGAACCCCAGCTGTATGCAGCATTGATTTGACCGTCACTGTCCTGCATAATCACCGGATATTCGTAACGGCGGTTATTGATATCGTTCCACGGGCCTATATAACCTTCCCCTGGTTCTACGATCCGGCGATACGGCCAGGTTTCCGCATTGTCGTCTGACAGGGCGATTGTAACCGGGCACCGCTGCTGCGGCCAAACTGTAACGGACGAATTTTCATTGTAGCTCACGTCGTTATAAATCAGGCAGACTGCGCCGCTATGTAGTTTTACTGCGGAAATGCTGGAATTGTTGTTCCGAAGCTCCGTTTTTACCGGAACGGTCCAGATGTCGCCGTTATCGTCTGATTTGGAGAGGTAAATATGGTCGGCAAAACGGCTTCTGAACAACGCAATCAACTTTCCATTTTCAATTTCAAGAATATTTGCATGCACACGGCCCTGACTTTGGGGCACTTCTACTTCCCTCCAGCTTTTTCCTTCGTCATCGGAAATCTGCATTACGGTAATATCGCTGCCGTTTCGGCTTTCGTCGGGGAAGCAAATCCAATTCCCAAAAATCCAACGCCCGCTGGACAATATCTGAATTTTCTGCCTGCAGAAGGAACCCGGTCTGGAGAACATCGTTGTCGTTGCGCCCCATGTATACCCGTTATCCGTTGACTTCTTGCAGCGTATTTCCGCAGTATACTGCAGATTAAAGTTCGGTTTATCGGAAGGAGTGCGCGCTGTCTGTGCGGTATACATGAGCCATACCTCCCCGGAAGGCGTGCAGAAAAGGGAAGGGTTCTGTTCAGAACGTTCGTGGTCGTCGGAAACGATCACAGGCTGTGTCCATTTGCTTTCACCCGCATTTAAACGGGAAAGGGCAATGCTGATATCCGCGTTGCCTTCGTCAGAACCGGCAAACCAGCAGCAAAGCATATCTCCATTGGGAAGTTTCAGTAAGTCCGCCGCATGGCAGCTGGCAAATGGATTTGGGATCAGCGCTTCCACAGTGTTTAAAAGAGGATTTCGATATAAAGTGCCATCGGGATTCATCAGAGGTAGATCGATATAACTTCTGGCCATTCGTTATTTCCTTTCTGTTTTTTAATATCAGCCCTTTACCGAGCCCAGCAAAATGCCCTTCTTAAAGTACTTTTGTACAAAGGGATACAGACAAACAAGAGGCAGCATTGCCGTAAATACGGCAGCGGATTTCAGGTTCTGCTGGTTCAGTGTTATCCCATTCTGAATTACATTCTGAAAAGTGGTGCCCGAAGTGGAGTCTGTAATGACAACGCTTTTCAAAACCTGCTGAATGGTTTGAAGCTGCTCATTCTTCAAATAAATTTGCGGCAACAGGTATTGGTTCCAAATTGAAATAGCATAGAAAGCTCCTATTGTCGCGAACAGTGTGGTGCAAAGCGGCATGTACACGCGCGTCATAATGACCCAGTCATTTGCCCCATCCACAAAGGCGGCTTCCTCCAATTCTTTCGGGATTCCGTCAAGAAATGTTTTTGTAATGATCAGAAACTGCGAGCTGATTGCTCCAGGAATAATCATAACTGCAGGGTTGTCCACCATTCCAAATGCATTATAAACAATATACTGAGGAATAATACCTGCTTCAAACACCCAAGTAATAACGAAAAGAGACATAATCCAAAAACGATGCTTAAAGCGGGAACGCGACAGCACATATGCGGTAATATAGGTCGTAATAACCGCCGCGGCAGTCCCTAAAAATGTATAGATAAACGAATTACTCAGCCCGGTAAAAACATTAAGCCGCGGATTGGTAATAATGTATCGGAACGCTTCAAGATTAAGCCCTTTGGGCAAAAAGGTAACTTCTCCTTTTGCCAAATAGGTTCCGTCACTTAAAGCCAAAAACAATACATATAAAAACGGATACACGCAAAACAGGGAAATAATCAGTAAAACGGTATTATTTACAATATCGAATACAGATATCTTTTTATGATTCAAATCTTCACCACCCTCTATTTAAAACAATTTGGAATCGGCATACTTCGACGCCAGTTTATTTACTGAAACGACAAGGATAAACGCGATAACAGATTTTATAATGTTTACTGCCGTACCATAGCTGTAATCTGGGAAACCCTTGCTTTGAAATGCAATTCGGTACACATAGGATTGAATTACGTCAGCAGTGGAATAAACGCTTGGGTTATACATCAAAAGAATGCGGTCCAAATTAACGGTAAATATATTTCCCACACTTATGATCAGCATTACCACTATGGAAGTGGAAATGCCGGGCAGTGTAATGTTCATCATTTTACCCCAGCGGGTGGCACCGTCGACTTCTGCCGCTTCATAGAGTGCCGGATCAATATTCATTATCGCGGCGATGTAAATAATTGCGGAATACCCCGTGTTCTGCCATATATCCAGAATAACATAGATGGGTCTGAACCATTCCGGTTTTGCCATAAAGTTAACCGACTGCCCGCCAAAGTTGTTGATCAAATTATTTACAATACCACCGCCTGGAGAAAGTATGGTATAAGCAATACTGACCATGACGGCTGCCGATATAAAATAAGGAAGCAGACTGAGGGACTGCGCTGTTCCCCGAACCCATTTTGCCCTGACCTCATTGAGGAACAGAGAGAAAATAATCGGAATCGGAAATATGATTACAATAGAAAGAATCGCTAATATTATGGTGTTTTCAACCAACGTGATCATATATGGGTCGTGAAATATTCGGACAAAATTATCGACTCCAACCCAATGGCTGCCCAGTATACCCAAAGCCGCGCTGTAATCCTGAAAAGCTATTACCATGGCTCCTACCGGTCCTATTTTAAAGAATAGAAGATTGAGAAACCCTGGAACTATCAGGAGGTACAAGATATAATTACGGGATAAGTCCTTTTTTATTCTTTGAAACAGGCTTTTCTTTCCTGCCGGATTTGAAACCCTTGAAGCTAAAATTGCAGGCATGATAAACTCCTTTCGCCGGTTAGGAAACCACCAACAGGTGCTGACCCAAAAAGTGTGGGCAGCACCTGCAAATTCGGGTGGCAATAATAGAAAATTATTCTTGAGTTTTACTTTTTCGCATATGTGTTCTTGAAAGCTTCCAGCTGAATGCTTTCAATTTTGCTTAAGCCCTTATCATTCATTTCTTTCTGGAACGCCGCCCAGTTTGCCTGATTCAGTTCCTTCGTGCCGGTGATAAAGGCTGTTATACCGGCTATTTGGGCATCGTACTCGTTAGCGACAAGGTTGGAAAGCTCTTTTGATTGGGCATCTGTAAATTTTAGAGTGTATGAAGTAATCAGATTATCTGGCCGAAGCAGTCTGTCGGCCGCCTCCGCAATCAGCGGTGCGTTCCACTTAAAGAATGCCTTGTCATCGACCGGCTTGCAAACGGTTAAGCGGTCGCTGAGGAACGACCATTTTTTCTCGCCTGCTGCTTTCGACTCTTCGTCGGAATACTTTACAATAAACTCATTGCCGTTTGAGCCCTTTTGAAAGCTCTGTCCTTCAACGCCATAGTTTGCAAGGGTTTGTCCTTCGTCCGAATAGAAGAAATCAATAAATTTGAGGATAGTCTTTACGGTTTCCTCGTTCGCTTTTGCGTTGACGGCTGTAACCAATTCATCGTTATATTTCAGACTGGTTGTTACCGGCATCGTCTTTCCGCTGCTGTCTTTGAGGAAACTCAGATCCTGCATGTCATACTTCGGGTCGGATTTCGGTCCGCCGTTTTCCATGAACCATTCGGCGCGGTTATAGTAGTCGTAGAATACGCTGCCGTTGCCGTTCAGCATGGCAGATTCCCAGTCGGCTTCGCTGAACGTTCCAGACACCCACTGCGGATTGATGAGACCTTCCTGATACCACGTTTTCATGGTTTCAACCATTTTATAGGCATTGGGGTTCATAATATCAATTGAACCGTCTTTGTTATGGCCGTTGATATATACACCGTGCGAAGCATCTTCGGAAATACTGCTGGGGCACCCGAACCATGCGGCAAAGCGGATCGCTGAATCACGGCCGCTGAGCGGATAATAGTTCTTGTTTGTTTTACCGTAATAGGCTTTCAGTTTCCGAAGCGCATCAGTAAAGTCATCAATTGTAATCACCTTTGATGCTTCCACCCCGGCTGCCTTAAACTGGTCTGCACGGTAACCGATAAAGTCCGCGAAAATCGGGGTTTCCTTTACGAGACCGTAAATGGCGCCTTTATCGTCTGCCACCAACGCCTTATAGGTTGGGTTGTTGTCAATATAGGCCTGCAAATGCGGTGCATATTCTTTGATTTTAGGAGCTAAGTCCATGAACACGCCCTGTGGTCCGTATACATTTGTCTGCGACAATTTTGTCATAGTGGCATCTGGAAGCTTGCCGCTAATGACGCGCTGGTCTACTTCGGAATAAAAATCGGCAAACTCTTCAGGACCCTTTACATAATCAACCTTGATACCCGTTTTCTTTTCCGCCTCATCATACCATTTTAATTCCTTAATCCAGTCGATGTAAGTGGAACGCATAAACATGGAATATGTGCTTTTTGAACCGGTTGATGTACTTGAGCTAGTGGATTCTGATTTTTTGCCACAACCTCCCAAAGTAGAGATGAGCAATGCCATGGTAAGTGTCAGTATCCCCATTCGATACAGAGATTTCATAATTTTCCTCCCCTTTAAATTAAATATCTATACAATTGACTTCGCACTGTTTTGCTCGGCTATGCGCAAAATCAATGGCATACTGAATTGCGTTTACAAGGCTCTGATCACTTGCGCTGCCTTTCCACGCCTGATCAAATGCGGTACCGTGGTCAACCGAAGTTCGTATAATCGGAAGACCGAGTGTAATATTCACACCGTTTACCGCATCCCATTTTTGCTGTGATTCATTATAAACAAACCCGGCCAGTTTAAGCGGAATATGCCCCTGGTCATGGTACATCGCGACCACAATATCATACCAGCCACCCTTGGCTTTAGGAAAAATACTGTCCGGCGGAATAGGACCCTCGGCGATTATTCCGGATTGATGCGCAAGTTCCACCGCAGGAACAATTTCTTCTATCTCCTCTTTGCCGAACAGTCCGCCTTCCCCACAATGGGGATTCAGCCCCGCCACGCCGATGCGCGGATGGGAAATTCCCATATCTTTGCAAGCCTGGTCTGCGATTCGTATTACTTCGAACACACGATCCTTTGTAACCCTGTCACAGGCTTCCCTTAAAGACACATGTGTGGAAATATGTACGACGCGCAGGTTTTCGTATGCAAGCATCATCGTGTATTTTTGCGTTCCCGTAAGTTCTGCGTAAATTTCGGTATGCCCGGCATAATGATGACCGGCAAGATTCATGGATTCTTTGTTAAGCGCATTTGTTACAGTCGCGTCAACGGAACCGTCCAACGCTAATTCAATTACTTTTTTTACGTATTGAAACGCCGCATCCCCCGCCTCACAAGAGACTTTCCCAACTTCCAATTGGGCCGCGTCGACTTTTTTTAAATCGAGGACGTCAACCGTTCCGTAAACAAACTTCGCTTCCTTGACGGAAGAGACCGCATTTATTTTCAGCGGTACGATTTCCGGAATACCGCATGCACGTTCAAGCACACACGCGTCACCCACCACCAAAGGATTGCACTGGTCATAAATTTCTTTTCTATTCAGCGCTTTCAGTGTAATTTCCGGACCGATGCTTGCGGGGTCCCCCATTGTAATACCAATAATCGGTTTTACCGGCATAATGCCCTCCTTAATTTATACCCAATGTCTGATTTTCGTCCAAAACCCGTTTGATTGCCGCAATACCTTCATCCGATATATGGCAGAAGGGTTTTCTGCACCGGCCAACCGGATACCCGAGCATAGCGGTAGCGGCCTTTACAATTGTATTGGGGTTTCCATACCGGAAGCAGTCGCGAAAACTGCGGATATTGTCCTGATAGGTGTGCGCGGCATTCAGGTCGCCGGCGACAAAGCGGTCATAAATCGCGACCATATTTTTTGGGAACACGTTGGCACATCCGGAGATTCCTCCGGTGCCTCCGGCCAGAAGATTCCAAAGAATCAGCGAATCGTTGCCAGACAGGACAACGAAGTCCTTATCTCTGGTACGCTCTATATATTGAAGCATGTTATCAAAATTCCCACTGCTGTCTTTCGCACCAACAATACGATCAATGTCGGCAAGCCTTTCCACTGTAGCAGGGGCAAGCGCGTTTCCCGCTCTGGCAGGAATATTATACAAAACGATCGGCGCGTTGACATGCGCAGCAACCTCTGCATAATGGTCATAAAGTTCATTCTGAGAAGCCTGTGCAAAAAACGGAGTCAGAACAGACAAGACGTCTGCGCCGATTTCTTTCGCCATTTGGGAGAGTTTTATTGTTTCCTTTGTACCTGCACATCCTGTACCGGCATAGACCGGCACACGCCCCTTTACTTCGTCCACTATAACCGAGAGAACATGTTCCTTTTCCTTTTCCGTCAGAATGTAGGCTTCTCCATTCGTACCAAAGGCAAAAATTCCATGAATTCCCGCATCGATTAGCCGGTTGACTTGATTTCTCAGCTCCGCCTCGTTAATGCTCTCATCTTCGTTCATCGGGGTAATAATAGGGCAAATAATCCCTTTCACTTCGACCACACTGATTCCTCCTTATCCGAGTACTTCCATGTACAGCTTTCTTGCGTCATTTGAAGTAACCGTACGTTTATTATTCACCAGTAACCTTGTTACTTCCATTCCCGCTGAAACCAGCGCATCCAAATCCCCGGTACCAACGCCGAAGCCTGCAGCCGATGTAGGAAGTTCCAGCTTATGAATCATTTCTTCAATTCTTTTGATCACCCATTCTGTCTTTTGGGATAGACCGAATTTCGTACTGTTGTTTACCGCGTCATAAATTTCGCATAATTCTTTTTCACAGGCTTTTTCATTGAAACGTAAAACCGGCAGCAGCATGATTGCATTTGCGATTCCATGCGGAATGTGATATTTTCCTCCAAGCGGGTACGAAAGGGCATGAACCGCTGTGGTACCGGAAGCAGTAATAGCAACTCCGCCGTAAAAAGCAGCCAACAGCATATTGTTCTTTTCTTCAATTGCATCCGGATCAATACAGGCTTTTTCCAGATTGTGAAAAAGCAGTTCCAGCGACTGCATGGCAAACATATTGCTAAACGGGTTGGCTTTTCGGGAAGTATAGCATTCTATCGCATGGCATAACGCGTCAATCCCTGTGGAAGCAGCAATTTTAGGCGGCAGCTTTCGGATCATTTCGCCGTCCAGAATAACATAATCGGCAATCATCTCTTCATTGACAATGCCTACTTTTAGGTCTTTTTCCGGCACCGCTACAATACTGTTCGGCGTTGCTTCCGACCCTGTCCCCGCCGTGGTGGGAATCATCATGGAATCCGTATTCTTTTTGCCAAGCTGTGGATTTTCCAGCATATCTTTAATGCTGTATTCATCCGTGGCAGCAACGGACGCGAGTTTTGCAATATCCATTACGCTACCGCCGCCTATGGCAACAATAAAATCCGCATTCATACTGCGAAACCGGTCAACGATTTCCTGCGCCTGACCGTATGTCGGCTCACTGGGCAACGAATCCAGAATCTCCACCTCAGTCCCCGCTTCTTTGAGAAGGGAAAGCGGAAGGTCAACAATTCCCGAACGCAAAATGCCCGGGTCGGTAAATAACACTGTTTTTCTATATTTCCCTTTTACAATGGAAAGTATTTCGCGGATTGCATTTTTCCCGCTGTATATTTTTTTCGGAAGGCTTAAATGATATTCTGCCATTGTTGTTGCTCCTTTGGTCGGCTCGATGATTTTGCCGCAATTTTGACCAGCAGGTCGGGTTCCCCAAAGCTGCCGGACTTTGAAACTACTTCAATTAACTGATCTTGTGCATGGATATAAGTAAGAACAGTCCCAAGTTCCAGCTCCGAAACCGGAGTAATATCCTGCCAGTGGATTTGTTTAATGAACCCAAGCATGGTGTCGCCACCGACAATCATTAGGGTGCGATCCCGGCAATAGTTCATTTCAAGAAGCTGTTTCATTAGCAATCCTAAGGATTTTGATATTTTCGCCCTATTTTTTTCCTTTGCGAATGGAGATGCGTTATCATACTGTTCCATTCGTTCTGGATGCATAAATCCCGTATCAATCACGATTGGCTTCTGACTTAAAAACAGTTCCTGTTTTGATGCAAGCCATACTTTTCCTTCTGCGGAATAAAAATAATCACGCTGTAGCAATTGTTGCGGAGTCAGTTCAATCTGCTCAAAGCCGTTGCCATGTGCGTACTCTACCTGCCGCTTTGTAACGGGGCTCAGGCTCCCGCAAACTATCAGCAGCGGCTTTATCGCATCCGTATTGGATCGGCTGTGATTCGGCAAATCCACAAATTCCGTAAGCACCGAAGCAAAGCCTGCACACCCTGCCACAATTTTCAGCTGGTTATGCGATTTCAAATGCGCCGCTATTCTTCGAAAATCATCATTTGTTCTAATATCAAATATCCCAATGGTAGGTCTTTCAAAATCAGTATGGTAGGTACCGGATTGTTCTAAAATAACCGTTTCCACTTCAAGTCCTTTAAATAAGTCCTGGACATATGGTGACTGCACCGGTTCAAACGGATCCTGTCCAAAGGAGCTTTTATGGATCGGAACTTCGTTTATATAATGCATCCCGTTCCGGGTTGTACGGTTCATATCCGGGAAAGCTGGCAAGAAAGCTATCATTCTTTCTCCGCTGGTCTCAAGGGCCGCTTTCAGGACACTTCCAATATTCCCCCTAAGACCCGAATCCGTTTTAATGTAAATATTAGGTACGCCCGCTTGCAATGCACGCGCAACGAATTCCCATGAGATCTCGTAAGCCTTTTCCGCTGAAAGATGCCTCATTTCCGCATCCACGACCAACACATCAGTGGAATCTGTAGCAAACCCTTTTTCAGTAAATTCCGTGAGGGTTAATATTTTAACGGACACACCATTCTTAGCAAATTGAACCCCGGTATCTAAAGCGCCAGTAAAATCGTCCGAAATAACTGCTAACGATATCATTTCTTGCCCCTTGTGTTTCATTACTGTACAATAATTGCCAATTTTTACAGCTTATTTTTTATTTGTTCGTTTCTGTCGATTATGTGTACAATATTACCATAGGATTAGGGTGCAATCAATGCAAATTTATTGTAATTTGCATTGAAATGTGTATTAATATGAAACATGTTTAATTTTAATTGCAGTTTATAGAATAATATGCTATTATTTATTCAATTTGAAACACTGTAATTTTATAGAGTATAAAACTAGCCAGAAGAGGGGAACGGTATGCATAAAGTAAAAATTCTCGCAATCGCACCATATGAGGGAATTCAGACCTTGATCAAACAAACCGCAGAAAAGAGGGACGACGTTGAAGTAACCGTCTATGTCGGCGATTTGGCATACGGAGCCAATATTGCCAGCCAGTATACAGAGGCAGACTTTGATGTAATTATTTCCCGCGGCGGCACAGCAGAGCTGATTCGCAAACAATCCTCCCTTCCTGTGGTTGAAATTCCGCTATCTGTCTATGATATTCTTCGTTCCATTAAATTGGCGGAAAACTACCACAACAAATACGCATTTATCGGTTTTCCTGCAATTACGAAAAATGCACATTTTCTATGTGAGGTCTTACGATACCAAATTGACATCTATACCATTCATAACGAGGAAGAAGCGCACAAAAACCTGAAAAAACTCGCCGAGAGCGGCTGCAACATGGTGCTGTGCGATATGATTACCAATTCCCTTGCACAGCAATACGGGATCTCATCCATATTGATTACTTCGGGTACGGAAAGTATTGAAACTGCATTTGACCAAGCAGTGCAAACAAGCGAAACCTATCACCGCTTAACAAATCGGATAAATTTTTTTAAAACCGTTTTGGAGGAGCAGCAAAAATACATTTATGTGTTTTCAAAGGATCAAAAGGAAGTATATTCTTCTTCAAATGGCGCCTCGCTTGACACCGTTTATGAAAAAATGGTCACTAATATTCCAATTGTTTTCGAAGAAAAAAGCAAACGTATCTATCTTGAAGTATCCGGATTTTTATATACAATCTTAGGGGTCTGCAGAACGATCAATGAGGAACCCTACGTAATCTACTACACTCATGTTAGAAAAAAAACTTTTAATATGGATAAAAACGGGATTTCTTATATCAGCAAAGAAGAAGCTTTTGATGAATTTTTCAGCAGCATCTACGGAATCATGCAGTCGGATTTTCTGAACGATATGACTTTGGAAAAATATGCGCAAAACACACAGCCTTTAATGATTATCGGAGAAATAGGAACCGGAAAAGAACAAATGGTACGTCTTCTGTATGCAAAAGGGCAGTTTTCCAATAATCCACTGGTCACAATCGACTGTGCCCGCCTTCACGAACGCGGATGGGACTTCCTGCTAGGAAATGACAAATCCCCTTTCTATGACTCAAATATCACAATCTACATGAAGCACATAAAAAGTTTGTCTGAAACGCAGTTTTTGGAGTTGTTCGGAACCATCAAAGATTTAAACGTTCACCAGCGGAACCATTTGATATTTACTCATTCCTATAACGAGCAGGAAGGTTTCAACGAGCGTTGCCAGATATTGATTAATCTTTTTTCCTGCCTTACTCTAACCATTCCTCCTCTTCGTACACGAAAGAACGACATTTCCAACTTTGCGAGCATTTATCTCAGTATTCTGAACATGAAAATGGCAAAAGAGATAATCGGATTTGAACCGGAGGCACTGGCCAATTTAGAAACCTATGACTGGCCGTACAATTTTGATCAGTTCATCAGGGTAGTAAACGAGCTGGTAACAGTTGCGGATTCCCCATACATCAAGCTATCCTCCGTTACAAAAATTATACGCAAAGAGATGCAATTGGTTCATTCCTTTGATACCCCTCACAGCTCGTCCATAAAATTAAGCCGAACACTGCAGGAAATTAATTACGACATTTTACAGCAGGTCATGTTGGAAGAAAAAGGGAATCAAAGCAGTACGGCAAGGCGGCTTGGGATCAGCCGAACCACATTATGGAGAATGCTGCAAAGTCCCTCCTCCCCAATTGAAAACACTACTCAAACCAAAAACTGAATCCTTATAAAAAGGGGCAGGCACAAAAACCTCCCATCGTAGTCATGACTACGATGGGAGGTTTTTATATATGATTCAAGTTTTTTGGTATGTTCCATACCGGCAGTTTTGGCTAAAATGAACTTTCAGGAATATCGGTTCCGCTTACGCAAAAATCATAGGTACTAAGATTCGCCTTCAATAAGATGTATTGACCTTCAAATGTCCGCCGAATCTGGAATCCGTTATTCCCTTCCAGTTCCACCTCTATCTCCCCGTCGACAGCAAACGCCGGGTGGGTATTACGTAGCTTCATGAGCTGAAGCAGTTTCTGGACTACAGGGCGCTGTACCTCCTGTTCCACTTCTTCCACAGTGTAGCCGTGCCGGTTTATGTCACGCCCGTTCTTTGTGCGTTCCATTCGTTCAATGTCATTGGCACCGGCGAGCATTCCCACGTAATAAACCTGAGGAATTCCCGGGGCAAAAAACTGAATTGCGCGTGCAAGCAGGTATGCCTTGTCGTTATTGCCCAAAGCAGAATAATAAGTGGTATTAATCTGATAGATGTCCAAATTATTATAAGTGGCTGTATTGTAAATTTTCTTTACGTTGGCGCCTTGTGAAAACATCTTTTCTTTTGTAAATTCGATTTGCTCGTCTTTTAGCAGATCCCTGACATCAACAATCCCAATCCCATCGTGTGTGTCAAGCGTAGTGAACTGCTTTTTCGGGCTGACCTCAAGCCAATGTTTTAAATTTTCGCCATCACCAGAATACAGGGCATGGAGAACCAACACCGGAAGAGCAAAATCGTAAATCCAAAACCCCTGCTTTGCAATTGCATGCTGTATGCTGTAATGCTCGTGAATTTCCGGCAGAATTTCCACCCCGAACGGACGAACGATATCTTCAATTTCATGCAGTAGATTCCAAATTTCAGGCTCAATAAAAAAGCAGCTGGTATCAGGTTTTTTCACCGCGTAGGCAAACGCATCCAATCGGATAATGGATGCGCCCCGTTTGCACATGTCTGTCAGCGTATCGCGGAAAAACTGCCTAGTGACAGGCGAAGCAGCATTCAGGTCAACCTGTTCCTCTCCAAAGGTACACCATAATTTTTCCGACGTGCCGTCGGAAAATTGAATTTCGATATACGGTGCACGTGGTTTCCGTTTATAAATCACATCCACCTGTTCCTGAGTTGGTTCTCCTCCCCGCCAGAAATCCTTATAACGAATAAAGAAATCCTTGTAAGGGGAGTCGTCCTTTCTCTCGGAAAAATCTTTTAAATAATTTGATCTGCGTGAAATATGGTTTACCATAAAATCAAACATTAAATAATAATCCTGCCCAATTTTTTGAACCTGTTCATAGATTCCAAATTTTGGGTCCACATGATCATAGCACATTGGTGCAAATCCTCTGTCCGCACTGGATGGAAAAAACGGCAGAATATGTATGCCTCCTACTGCTTCTCTGAAATGAGTGTTCAAAAGGTAATTCATTTCTGTCAGATTACTGCCCAGACTGTCTGCATATGTAATAAGCATGATTTGATTTTCTAATTTCATTTTATTTTCCTTTCCTTCCCGTCGTTTCTCGGACTATAAGCTGTACCGGTAACACATACAAGGCAGAGTTGCTGTTTTCAAATCGATTTTTTTGAATAAGCTGAACAGCTAACTGTGCGATTCCTTTGACCGGCTGTTGAATCGTCGTAAGCTTCGGGGCGCATAATGCAGCCAGAGGCGTATCATCAAAGCCAATTATTTTCATTTGTCCGGGAATAGAAATATGGTTTTTAACACAATACTGGACGGTATTCGCAGCTAAAATATCATTGCTGGCAAATATTCCGTCGACCGACGGATCTTGTATTAAAATATCTTCCACAAATTTCGAATAGTCCATGGCGTAACCATCTTCCTGCCTGCTGGGTACGATTCTATATGGAATGTTTTTGTCCTCACAAACTTCAGCAAAGCCTTCCGCACGGCGATCTGCCGGCATGGATTTACCAATCACTCCGCCAAAGTGCAAAAGGGTTTTGCATCCGCATGAAATCAAATGCTCCGCAGCCAGAACACCGCCCTGATAATTATCGCAGACAATTCCGGCCGTTGCAGAATCATTGTTCCGTTCAATCGTTATAACCGGAATCCGAAGTTCATTCAATTTTATTGTATCGACAGAAGGACTGCACAGGATAATTCCGGCGACACGATTCGCGAGTAACATCTCGATATACCCGCTTTCCAGCTCTGTTTGGGAATTGGATTTACACAAAAGAACCTTGTAGCTTCCCTGCGTTGCCACGGATATCAGCTCGTCCAAAAGAAGGGAAAAATAGGGATGGTTAATATACGGCATTATAATTCCAATGGTATTGCTTACCTGTTTTGAAAGCGAACGGGCAATTTCATTCGGCTGGTAATTCAGTTTCCTCATTACGTTATACACTTTTTCCCGCGTTTCCTTACTGATATACCCCCTGTTGTTTATTACACGAGAAACCGTCCCTACGGTCAGACCAGCCTTTTGCGCAACATCCTTAATAGTTGTTTTCGTTTTCATTGTGCCCTCCTGAAACAACTGATTACATAGTTTTACTTTATCATAGCATCCTCTCAAAAACATGTCAACCGATTGTTATATATGCACGTTGTCCCAAGAATTTTTCGGTTTCGGGCCATGTACATAAAAACTGTTATATTTTCCTTTCAAGCCGCATAATTATTACCATTCGAATTGGCTTGGGAGGCGGAACTGTTGAAAGGTATTGTTGAGGAGCGCGCCGTCGAACTCGGCGAGTACATAATCGAGAACAAGACAACCGTGCGCGGCGCAGCAAAGAAGTTTGGTGTGAGCAAGAGTACCGTACACAAGGACGTGGCACAGCGGCTGAAATATGTTGATCCCCAACTTTATAAGCAGGTAAAACAGGTGCTCGAGATCAACAAAGCACAGCGCCACATTCGGGGCGGCATGGCTACAAGGCTCAAATACAAAAAAACATAAGGCAGCCGCACCTGCGGCCCGAAGGGGTCGCGGGTGCGTTTTTTGAGTTGAAATCAGGTGGAGTTTCCGCAGCAGAAACGCATAAATCAACAACTATGGTAAATATTACAAGCAGGAAAGTTCTATAGACGTTGGGAGCGTGAAAGAATGGGAGCAGCCGGCTCAGACGGCAGTCAAGGGAATTATGCCGCCCTTACGAAAAAATTAACTAATAATATTGAATTAATCAAAACCGTTTTTAAAAATGATAGTACTCTAGTTACACGAAGTTTTGAAAGCCAGTTCGAACCAAATCTAAAATATTGTATCTTCTACAGCGACGGCATGGTAAACAACAAAATTTTAAACGAAGACATCATCAAACCATTACTGGAATACAGACCGGAGAAAAAAGAATCCGACCTTATTAATGCGCTTGCCAAGCAAATCATATTTTCCAACAGTGTGGAAATAACAACCGAAATGGAAAAAATCATTCAGGGGATCATTTACGGCGATACCGTCCTGTTCACAGACGGCTATGCTGAAGCACTCATTCTAAACACAAAAGGATGGTCCATTCGATCCACCTCCGAACCGGAAAATGAAAAAGTCCTAAAAGGCCCCCGCGAAGGCTTCACGGAAGCACTTCTAACGAACCTGTCCATGATTCGCCGCAGAATCAGAACGCCGGAACTGAAGATGGAATACCAAACCTTTGGCACCAGAACGAAAACGCAGGCATGCATCTGCTATATGGAAGATTTGGTGAATACGGATGTGCTTGAGGAGCTTCGAAAAAGGCTGGAATCGTTCACAATTGACGGAGTGCTGGACGTGAACTATATTAACGAATTCATTCGGGATGCGCCGTATTCCCCCATTAAAACCGTGGGCGAGACGGAACGTCCGGATGTTGTCGTGGCAAAGCTGCTGGAGGGCAGGGTCGCACTGCTCCTTGACGGCACACCGGTTGCACTTACAGTCCCGCATCTTTTTATAGAGCATTTTCAAAGTGATGAAGATTATTATATCAATTTCTACTTTTCTTCCATCGGGCGCATTCTGCGCCTGATTGCTTTCTTCGTGTCAACCAGCGTTCCTGCTCTTTACGTTGCGCTGACCACCTTCCATCAGGAAATGCTTCCCACATCCCTGGTAATAAGCATCTCCATGGCGCGTCAGGGCGTTCCGTTTCCCACTGTAGTCGAAGCGGTTCTGATGCTGGTTGTCTTCGAAATGCTTCGGGAATCCGGCGCACGAATGCCCGGCATGATGGGGCAGGCGCTCAGCATTGTTGGCGCTTTGGTCGTTGGGCAGGCGGCCGTTTCTGCCAAGATAGTCAGCGCACCTATGATCATCATAGTAGGAATAACCGGAATAAGCGGTCTGATGGTTCCCCGCATCAAAGGGGCAAGCATTGTCACCCGGTTCGCTCTTTTGGGGTTGGCTTCCATTTTTGGATTTTATGGCTATATGTTTGGCTTTCTTGTCCTGATGATGCATCTGTTCAGTATCAGTTCTTTCGGAATTCCCATTATGAGCAGTGTCTACACAAATGGGGCGCAGGACAGAAAAGATATTGCCATTCGAGCGCCCTGGTGGAAAATGCAGAAGAGGCCGAAGTATCTTTCCCCCAATACTACCCGAGTGTCGGTCAAAGGTGGCAGCAAATGAAAACACTCAAACGTTTTTCCGTACTGCTGCTTGCGTTTTCTATGCTGCTGATGACCGGCTGCTGGAATTACCGGGAACTTGACAATCTTTCAATGGTTTCGGGATTTGCCATAGATAAAGGCACGCAGGGCTTTAAATATCACCTTACCATTGAATTTCTTGATTTATCAAAATCACCGCCCGCCGGTAAATTACTGGAGACAGAGGGGGACACAATTTTTGACGGGGTTCGGAACGCGCTGGCAAAAAGTCAAAAGAAATTATTTTTTAGTGACTGCAAAGTAGTTGTTGTCAGTCAGGATATTGCAAAAGAAGGACTCGCCCCTGTTTTTGACTGGATATCACGTGACTCGGAGCCGAGAGTTACAATCAACCCGGTTATTTCAAAGGGAAAAACAGCGGCAGAACTTCTGCAGCAAAAGCCCATTACAGACCAGCTTATGGCAATGGAAATAGGAAAAACCATAAGTCAAAGTACAACCGCACTTTCCGAAGTACCAAACGTAGAATTGTATCAGGCTAATAATATGCTGGCTTCCGAAGGCACTTCTCTTATTCTTCCCGCTGCAAAGGTCGCGGAATCGCAGAGCGGAAAAAACTTTGAACTTGACGGTACGGCAGTCTTCGAAAAGGACAAGCTGATTGGATACCTGAACAGGGAAGAAACCAAATATCTGCTTTTCATTAAGAATCAAGCTGCCGGCGGCTTGTTAGTGACAAGCCCCGACCCCGAAGACGCGGCAATTACTCTTGAAATTTTCGGAAGCCAAACCAGTGTCATGCCCGAGATCAAAGGTGACGAAGCAACGATGAAAATTGATGTTAACGTAAAAACATCGCTTGCAGAGGATCAAACCGCAAAAGACTATGTTACCCCGGATGGTCTGAAAAAGGTGGAAAAAAGCGTTGAAAATACGCTGCAGACTAAGATCACCGGCCTTATAAAAAAGGTTCAGGAGCAGTATGGCAGTGATATTTTCGGTTTTGGCGACACCATTAACCGGTATGCACCAGATTACTGGAAAAAGAATCAGTCAAAATGGGAGGAAAATTTTCCCAAACTAAAATGCACTGTTACAGCTCATGTAACCATTGAAAACTCAGCAACCGCAAACACTAATATAAAGGTCGGGTGATGGAATGGATACGGCTTTGATTTACCTGTTCTTTTACGCTTTTCTGCTTATCGTCGATTTGATTCCGCTTATGAAAAGGAAAGAAAAAAAAGTTTTATATCTTTCTATCCCGATTTTCTTGCTTACTCTCGTGATAAACCTGATGGCAAGCTTTGGAGTTCAATTTCCTGCCCTTAGCCCCATGATCGGGCAATTGGTCAAATTTATTTTCCATATGCAATGAGGTGACAACATGACAAATCATATGATAACCGGAACACAAATCAAAAGTACTTTCATTATGTTCTGGCTGGGAAGTCTGGTCGTTCTGGGTGTGAATCAGGATGCCAAACAGGATGCATGGATTCCCATCCTGCTGTCATTTATCATGTTTCTACCTCTCATTTGGCTCTATTCACGGCTGGTCCATCTTTACCCCGGCTTAAACCTGTTTGAAATGCTGCTGCAAATTTTCGGAAAAGTATTCGGGAGAATTATGGCAATTTTGTTCATCCTGTTTGCAATTCATCTCGGCAGTATGATCATGCGGATTTTTGCCGAATTTATTCAAATTTTAAGTATGCCTGAGACACCTCAGATTTTAACAATAGCTCTTCTTTCCTTAACTTGTATCTTTTGCGTGAGCAACGGCCCCGAAAACATCGGAAGAATATCTAAATTCACATGGCCGATTATGGCTGCCGCCGTTTTGGTTACTCTGATCATTTCATTTAAAGACATGGATTTTAATAATTTAATGCCGGTTATGACAACAGATTTTAAAACCTTAATTGGCGGAGGCTTAGTTTTATGCATGTTCCCGCTGGGGGAAGGAGTTTTGTGCCTGTCCCTATTTTCCGCTGTCAGCCCTAAAATAAAGCTGTTCAAAATTTTAATCGAAGCTCTTGCACTCACTGTTGTTATTTTACTTTTGGTAAATATGCGTAACATCCTTATCCTTGGCTTTCCGTCCTCCACTATGTATTACTTTCCCTCAGATCAAGCTGTCAGCGTAATCTCCGTCGGCGATTTTTTCACGCGCATGGAAGTGATTATCGGCTTAAACCTAATGCTTGCCGGAGTGATTAAAGTTTGTGTGTGTCTTTATGCCGCTTCGCTCGGTCTTGCAAAAGTGATGAATATTAAAAATCAGAAAAGTCTGATTGTCCCTTGCTGCTTACTCATGGTAACAGTTGCCGGTCTGATTTATTCCTCAACGCAGGATATGACAGCATGGATTAAAATTTATCCGGTTTACGCCATTCCGTTTCAAGCCCTGTTGCCGGCTATTACACTGATTGGCGCAGAAATACAGAACAAAATAAAAAACGGCGGTTCCTCCAAATCAAAAAACTCAGAAAATGGGAACGAACCCGCTTCGTAAATATGCAAAGTCAATTACCATCGGCTAAAGCCGGTGGTAATTGACTTTAATAAAGCCGGGAGCAGCTGCGGATTGCTGCTCCCGGCCTTATGACTTATTTTGATTGAGCAAAAACAATTTTACAGGAATATTAGATCAGCAGATTCTAGGCAGCCCTTCGCCGTAAAGTTCCGGAACAATCCGTGTGCCCCCGATTGGAGTTTTCACTAACAACGTTCCTACTTCTCCGGGCACTACGGAACCGATGACAGACGTGTTTGCTCCGTATTTCGCAGCACGCATCACTTCAGCCGCCTTCTGCGCATCTTCTTTTGCGACCACGGCAACAAACTTGCCTTCGTTCCCCATATAGAGCGGGTCAAGTCCTAAAATTCCGCAAAATGCTTTTACCGGCTCCGACACAGGGATGTCCTTCTCGTTCAATTCAATGCAGCAGGAAGACGCTCCTGCAAATTCATTCAGCACTGTAGCAAGTCCGCCGCGGGTCACGTCACGCAGCGCCTTGACCCGAATTCCGTTTTGGAACAGTGCGCAAACCATTTCATTCAGGGGAGCACAGTCGCTTTCAATCTGATTTTGAATACCGATTCTGGTACTGAGAACCGCGGCGTGATGTTCGCCCAGAAAACCGGAAAGCAGAACGGCATCCCCTGTTTCACAGTTGCTCGCGCTGATATTCCTGCCCTGCGGTACAAAACCGACACCGGACGTGTTAATGTAAACTCCGCCCTTGCCCTCAATAACCTTCGTGTCGCCGGCAACAATGCAAACACCCGCTTCCTTTGCGGTTTTAGCCATGGAATCTGCAATTCGTTCCAAATCCGCGCTTTCCGCACCTTCCTCAATAATAAACCCGCAGGTTAAGTATTTGGGCTGAGCGCCGCTCATCAAAAGATCGTTTACAGTACCGCAGACCGAAAGCCTGCCGATATCGCCGCCCGGAAAAAAGACAGGGGTTACGACGAAGCTGTCCGTTGTCATCGCAATGGTCTGCGCCCCCGGCACCACGGCGGAATCCTCCATTCTGGCAAGAATCGGGTTGCTGAAACTTTTGGAGAAAATGTCCGAGATTAACTCCGAAGTTGCTTTTCCCCCGCTGCCGTGTGCCATTGTGATTTTCATATCTTTAACTCCATTCTTCCAATGTGATAAGGAATTCTTTTACTTCCTGTGGTTTACATAATATTGGTAACAGCTTCCCTCTGTTGAAACCATGCAGGCTCCCTGCGGTATTTGCGGAGTACACTGACTGCCGAACAGCGGGCACTCATGCGGGCTGATTGCGCCGGTGAGCACTTTCGCGCAGCGGCAGTTCGGGTTTGCGCTGCGGTCATCCGTTAAATTCATGCTGCCTGCGTCAAACTCTGCATATTCCGCCCTAAGGCACATTCCGGATTCCGCAATAACGCCCATTCCACGCCACGCCGCATCGCACGACTCAAAATATTGATTTACAACCCGCTGTGCGGCTTTGTTCCCTTCCGCGGTGACGGCGGACGGATAAAGATTCATGACGTCACCCTTGCCGCGGCGGCGAACCAGAGCATAAATTGAAAGTAAAATCTGCTGCGGTTCAAACCCGGAAACAGCAAACGGTATGGAATATGTTTGAGCCAAAGGTTCAAACATGCTGCTGCCAGTAATTACACTGACGTGGCCGGGGGCTAAAAAGCCGTCGATGCCGTCCTGATTGGCACACACCCAGTCAATAACCGGGGGCATGGTTTTAAGCGACGTCAGCAGTCGAATATTCTGAATTCCGGTCTTTTGCGCTTCTTCCAACAGCAGGGCATAAACAGGGGTGGTAGTTTCGAAGCCAACCGCTGCGAATACAAAAATCTGCTCCGGTTCGGCGTCGGCAAGCTTTAGCACATCCATTGGGGAATAAACCATGCGCACCTGCCCACCCAAAGCCTTCGCATCGTTCAGGCTTTGGCTGCTGCCCTTTACGCGCAGCAGGTCGCCGAAGGAAACCACAACATGGTTCGGCTCCAACGAAAGCGCGACAAGCCGGTCGATATAAGACGTCACCGTAACGCACACAGGGCACCCCGGCCCGGAAATCAGGCGGATGTTCGGCGATAACACGCTGGCAATTCCGGAATGTGAAATTTCCGCCGTATGTGTTCCGCAGACTTCCATCAGCCGGACCGGTTCCCCGTCATAATTTTTAAGATATGCTTGATATTCTGTCATAAGCTTTCTATTTCCTTAAAAAGATCCATCAAATTATTGCTATCCTCTTCCGACATAACCTGCAAAATACAGCCGGCGTGAACCAGCACATAATCGCCCGGCTTTATTTTAACCAACCCGGCTTCCGCACGGACCAAATTCCCGCTGAAGTCAACTTCTGCCTTTGTTCCGTCAACTTTGACCACTCTGCCCGGCATTGCAACACACATACTATCCCAACCTTCCGCTGTATCAATTATTCTGTTTCTCTGTTTTCCGAAATTTCCTTCTGTGCACACAGCCATGCTTGACCAAGGCTGATTCCGCTGTCGTTGCAGGGAACCGCCGCGTTCAGGCACACCCGGAACCCGTCGTCTTTCAGCAGCCTTACGCATTCCTGCACCAAAAGCTGATTGGCAAAAACGCCCCCGCTCAGCGCGGCGGTATTTTCCCCGCTCTGCTCCCGAATACTGCGGCAAACGGTTAGTACAACCTGTGCGACTGCCAGATGGAACCCCAGAGCAAGCCTGCCTTTGCCGACCCCGTTTTCAACCGCCTGATAAATATCTTTTATTAAGTTTACCTGATTTAAAGTCAGTTCGCAACCCGTGTCCTGAATTTGGAAGCTTAACGGATACGGCGCTTCCCCTGCGGACTGTGATGCGGCGGCTGCATTCTCCAGCGCAATGGCGCACTCGCCTTCATACGTATTTTCCGTTCTGATCTTCAGCACGGCGCTCACTGCGTCAAACAGTCTACCCATACTTGCGCTTTCGCTGGTATTTACTTGGTTTGCCACTGCAGCCTTTACCATTGCAAAACGGCTGTCCGGCACATCAACTCCCGCGGCATACAGCAAACACAGCGCTGCCAAATCAGCGTCCTTAGAGGCTTTATCGCCCCCGCACAGTGTGACATAGCCCAAGTGCGCGCTCCGTTTAAACTCAGAGCCGCTGCAGAGCAAAAATTCACTTCCCCACACGCACCCGTCCGTACCGTATCCGGTGCCGTCAAACGCGACGCCAATACAGCTTTGCAAGCTGTGCTCCGCCATAACGGAACCAATGTGCGCATGGTGATGCTGAATGCGCACAAGCGGGGCTTTCAACTGCTCCGCAAGGCGCGAGGTAAAGTAATTCGGATGCAGGTCACAGGCAATGACAGACGGCATAATACGGAAAAGCTGTTCCATCCGATTCAGGTTTTGCTGGAACACCTGCGAGACCGCATATTCCTCCATATCGCCGAAATACTGGCTCAGGTATGCGCGGTTCCCCTTGTAAAGGCAGAAACAGGCTTTCAAATCGCCGCCCATTGCAAGAATCGATTTTTCTGTGCTAAGTTCAAGCGGAACCGGCATGGGAACATATCCCCTGCTGCGGCGAATCATCTGCCCTGTGCCGCAGACTACCCGTGCGACCGAATCATCCAGCGGGGTAACGATTTGTCGTGTATGGTACAGCACACCGTCCAGATCATCTGATTTTAGATGAAGCATTTCTTCATCATGAATCATAATCGGCTCGTTCGTCAAATTACCGCTGGTCATCACAAGCGGGCCGCAGTCATTCAGCAAAAGCTGATGCAGCCCTGTATAAGGCAAAAACACACCTAAAAACCGGCTCTCCCCGCTGACAGCCGTACAAAACTCACCCTTTAATTGGTTCAGCAGCACAATCGGCCTTGCAGGGGAAGTCAGCAACTTCTCTTCTTTATCATTGACACTGCAAATCTGTTTTACCGCATCAAGCGAGGGAAACATCACTGCAAACGGCTTTTTATCACGGCGCTTCAAAAGGCGCAGTTGCTCTACCGCGCTCTGGTCGTTAGGGGAACAGGCAAACTGGTAACCGCCGATCCCCTTCAATGCCAGCACCGCACCGGAGTTGAGCATTTCAATTCCTTTTTGTAAAGCTTCCCCGCGGTGATACACGGTTTCGCCTGTTTTAAAAATAAGCTGGGGGCCGCATTCATGGCAGGAAATGGTCTGCGCGTGGCGGCGGCGCGTATTTGTCGTGTATTCTTCTTTACAATCAGCACACATGGGGAACTCGTCCATCGTAATGTTGCAGCGGTCGTAAGGCAGGCTGTTGATGATACTGTAACGCGGGCCGCAGGCCACACAGCTGATGAACGGGTAGCAATATCTGCGGTCGGCAGGAGAAGCCAGTTCCCTTTGGCAGTCTTCGCAAATTGGCAGATCGGGCGGAATCAGCGGAGTTTCTGCACTGCTTTGGGTGCTCGGAATAATATGAAACCCGTCAAAACTCTGCTGGGGAGCGGGCCTGGTCATAACCTGAATGACGTCGGCTCCGGGAGGCTGTTGCGACTTCAGGCGGTGGATGAATTCATCCGCCGCCTGTTTTGAAGCATCGGCGGTAATTTCAACAATCCCGCCGTTATTCTGTACAGTTCCGTTAATTCCGAGTTCCTCGGCCAGCCGCGCTACAAAAGGCCGGTAGCCTACTCCCTGAACAACGCCTAAAACGGAAATGGAGATAGTCATGCAAACTCAAGACTTTCTATTTCCATTTCTTTTCCGATCTCGCTGGGTTCCCCTTCGGTACCGCACTGGGGGCACTCGTAGTGGAACGGTTTGCGCTCAAACATTGCGCCGCATTTCGGGCAACGCAGCATGGTTTTAACAGGGCGTACACAAAGTTCCGCACCCTCGCAGACCGTTCCGGCCCAGTTCTGTTCCAAATACATTTGGATACTGTCGGCTGAATAGCTGGAGCTGTCACCGATTACAAGATGAATTTTTGTCACCTTGTCCTTTTTTGCCTGCTTTGCCTGTTCAGTGGCATGTTCAATTATGTGCATCGCTTCATGATAATCATGCATTCTTCTCAGCCTCCTTTTGTTCTGGTGCCACAGGTTCCTTTGGCGGCTCCGGCGGCTTTTCAAATGTATCGATACGCTTTTGTCCAGCCGGCTGAGTGTAATCCTGCAGCATGGACAAGCTCTTTTTCGGGCAGCTTTCTACGCAGTAACCGCACTGAATGCAGCCGAAGCGCTCAATGGCCCATGTTCTTCCCGCACGGTCAACCGTAATGGCGTCGGCAGGGCATTTTTTCGAACAGATTCCGCAGAGGATGCAGGTGTCAATATTGATTTCTATATGGCCCCTTGTACGCTGCGGGTATTTCCGGGCCTGTTGGGGATACATTCTTGTTGCAGGTTTTGAAAAAAGATTTTTTAAAGCTGTTTTGGTAAACGGCATCATATTCATAACAGATTCCTACCTTTCGGTGCAACTGATGCACGGGTCGATTGTCAGAATCAGAATCGGGACATCTGCAAGCTGACAGCCTTTCAGCGTTTCGAGCATACCCGGTAAGTTTGCAAAGGTTGGAGTGCGCACACGCACACGGTCAAGGAATTTCGTTCCGTTGGCCTTTACGTAATACACGGCCTCGCCGCGCGGCTGTTCAACACGCATCATGTATTCGCCGTTCGGAAAGCCCTTAACCGGGACAGAAACCTCACCGTTAGGAATTTTAGCAACGGCTTGGCGGATAATATCAAAAGATTGAAAAATTTCATGGATCCGCACATCAGTGCGGGCGTAACTGTCCCCCACCGTGCTGGTAATCGGTTCAAAGTCAATGTTCGGATACGCTGCATAACCCAATTTACGTGTATCGAGCGCAATTCCGCTTGAACGCATGAACGGGCCGACAGTACCCAAATCGTGCGCCTGCTGCTTTGTCAGGAATCCGACATCCTTCAGGCGTGAATTGACCGCGTAATCCCCCAAGAACGTTTTTGTCAGCATTCTAAGTTCTTTCTCCATGTCGTTAAACATGGACAAAAAGTTGCTGAGCATATCGTTCGGCATATCCTTCAGCTGACCGCCAATTTTATTCACCGAGAAAATCACGCGGCCGCCGGTGGAATATTCAAACATGTCCAATATTTTTTCGCGCATGCGCCAGCTCTGCATAAACAGGCTTTCAAAGCCGAATGCGTCGGCCAAAAGTCCGAGCCACAGAAGATGACTGTGGATACGCGACATTTCACTCCAGATCGTGCGCAGATATTTTGCGCGATCCGGTATTTCAACGTTCATAACATGTTCCACTGCTTCGCAGTATCCCATGCCGTGCATAAAGCTGCAAATGCCGCAGATGCGCTCCGCTACATAAACATACTCGTTAAAATCTTTCTTTTCCACAAGCTTTTCCAGCCCGCGGTGAATAAATCCAATGGATGGCACAGCTTCAACGACTCTTTCATCCTCAAGAACCAAATCAAGGTGAATCGGTTCGGGCAGAACCGGGTGCTGCGGCCCAAATGGCACAATGCTTCGGGTAGACATGGGTGCATCCTCCTTTATTTAAAGGGCGTCTTCTTTTCAATCCGGTACAGATTGCCCTTGTAATCCAGTGTAATCAATTTAATCTTCACGCCGAACAGGTCGACAATTTCATTTTCATAAAGAAACGCAGGTTCAAAGATATTGCTGATACTTGTGATTTCGGTATCTTCCGCAATTTCAAGATGCATATTTACAAGGTTGTATTCCTTCGCGAAAGAGTAGTATAATTCAAAGCCGGTTTTTGTCCTTATGGCGCAAATCTGCACCAGACGGTAACCGTCATGTTTCATTTGAAGCGCACCGGACACAAGGTCGCCGGGGCCAATGCTTATAATTTGTCCGTCCATCATTCCGTCGCTCCTTTTCCAAATTTTTTACGCTTTTCATCCAAAAGCGCGATTGCCTGAACCACGCCGTCCATAATGGCTTCGGGCCTTGCGGCACAGCCGGGAACATAGATATCAACCGGCAAAACCTTATCCACTCCGCCAAGAATATTATAGCAGTCCTTGAATATTCCGCCGTTGCAGGCGCAGATTCCAACCGCGACTACAACCTTGGGGTTGGGCATCTGTGCGTAAATCTGCTTTACCACAGGCTCGTTCTGTGCATTGATGCCGCCCGTGATCAAAAAAATATCGGCATGCTTCGGGTTGCCGGTATTGATAATGCCGAAGCGCTCCACATCGTAAACCGGTGTTAAGCAGGCAAGTACCTCGATGTCACAGCCGTTGCAGCTGGATCCATCATAGTGTAAAAGCCATGGTGATTTTGATACTTTTAACATTTTTGCCCGCCTCCTACTTTATTAAAGTGAGAATCATAATGTTGATTACACCTGCAATCAGGGTAACAATCCAGGTCGATTTCAGCATGACCTCCCATTTGACACGGGGGAATGTGTTATCAACAAGGATTTCCAAGAAATAGGAAAGAATACATACCGCAACCGCGATAAGACCGCTCCACCAGTCAGAGGTCATAACGAACAGACCGACAATTCCAAGCAGGAAAACATTTTCGTACCAGTGGGATAACTCCACCAGCGCTAAAATATTACCTGACAGCTCCGTGGTAAGGCCTTTGACCATTTCCTGATGCGCGTGGTGCGTGGTGCTCAGATCAAATGGAGATTTACGGAATTTGATCACGAGAATCCATAAAAATCCAAGAAAAATTCCCGGCATATACACAATTGCAGGAATATTGCTGAATACGATAATATCCTTTACCGCAAAGCTTCCGGTTACAATATAAAATCCGATACCGACCAAAAGAACCATCGGCTCGTACGCCATCATCTGCATCAGTTCCCTTTGCGCGCCCATGGAGCTGTAGGGGGAATTGGCTGAACAGGCAGACATGATAAAGAAAATGCCTGCAAGTGTCAGTGCGAAGAACACCAGCAGCAAATCGCCGCCGGAAAAGAACAGGCAGCCTGTGAATACAATAAACACTAAAAAGCCCCAGACCAAAAAGTCCTGAACGTTATTTACTACAACGGCCTGCTTGTTAAACAGCTTAAATAAGTCATAGAAGGGCTGTAACACAGAAGGGCCCTGTCTGCCCTGCATTCTTGCTGTGATTTTACGGTCAAATCCGGCTAATAATCCGCCGACCACCGGCCCGAGGAGCAGATACAATATAACACTGATAACGGAAGCATTCATTAAAGGGCACCCCCAATCGCAATTACCATCAAAATAATAATCGCAGCGGCTGCAAGCACCAAAGACGGCATTAACAGCTTCTTTTCGCCGAAATAATCTTCCATATACCAGTTGGCAAGGTACATTCCCTTTTTATCGCCGAAGGAATCGACGAACGAACGATCATTTCCCGCGTTACCGCCGCCCATGTAGGACATGACGACCTTTTTCTTCTTGCCAAAGGTAAGAAGACGCACGGCAATCGGAAGAATTACGATCATGCAGAGCATCATGAGCATAATGTTCACATTGCCGCTGCTGATAATTGCCGGAACTTCATTATGGAACATGTCCCCAAGGAACGGTTCCACCAAATAAAGCGAAGCGACCGGGAAGGAAATGCAAAGTGCGATCATAATAAATGCCTGAGAAATCAGTGAAAACCACTCGCTGCCCTTTGTAGTGTTTGGCAGACGCTCCGAGTTATGTATCATTGCGACAAGTTTGCCAAGCCATTTTGTCCAATAAAACAATGTGGATGAGCTACCGAATACAACAAAGATGACCAACAGCACACTGTTGGAGTCAACAAACGCTTTTAACGCAGCCCATTTTGAAATGAGCATGCCGAACGGTGCGAGGAACATTCCCGCAATTCCGACGATCATAATAAACGCCAATTCCGGCAGTTTTACGATCAAGCCGTGCATATCTTCAATATTGCGGCTTCCGATGCTATTTTCAACGGCACCGACAGAAAGGAACATTAAAGATTTTGAAACCGCATGGAACATCATCAGCAGCACTCCGGCCCAAACAGCTTCGTGCAGACCGACTCCGGCGCAAGCGGTAATCAAACCGAGATTGGAAATAGTGGAATAAGCGAGCACTTTCTTGCCGTCGCTCTGTGAAATTGCAAGCAGCGAAGTAATGAAGAAAGTGAATCCGCCCACGGTTGTCACCATCATACCGGCAAGATTGCCGCTAAGGGCGGGAGCGAGACGAATCAAAAGGTAAACGCCCGCTTTTACCATGGTTGCGGAATGCAAAAGTGCGGAAGTCGGCGTTGGTGCGACCATCGCACCCAACAGCCAACCCGAAAACGGCATCTGAGCGCTTTTGGTCAAGCCTGCAAAAGCAAGCAGAATAACCGGGATGAGGGCTATTTCCGTTCCCGTTCCCATCGTAACCAATTTTTCCAGTTCAACCACGTGGAGCTGCTTTGCGCAATACACGATTGCTACAGCAAACCCTAATCCACCCAAAAGATTCATCCACAGGGCCTTAAATGAGTTATTGATTGCTTCTTGGGATTTATTATAACCAATCAGCAGGAAGGAGCAGATGCTCGTAATCTCCCAGAAAAAATAAATCCAAGTTAAATTGCTGGAGAATACCAAACCGAACATGGCACCCAGAAAAACAAAAAGCATGGCAAAGAAAAATGGGCGTCTGTCCTTAAAATCCGTATGGTGAGCATGGTAATCCTTCATGTAACCAACCGCGTAAACACAGATTAGCGTACCGATTACGCCAATAATCAAGCACATGATAATCGTGAGCTTGTCGGCTACAATATGCATACCTTCAATTTCGCTTCCGCCCGAAAGCTCAAGCCAGACAATCAGTCCGGTCTGCGCAGCGGAAAGCAACGCGACATAATATTTTTTATACCGGACGCCGTAGTAGATTACAAGCCCCATGATCCCGATTTCTGCAACCAGCATCAATGTATCAACCGCGTGTGTCTCAGTAAGGTACGTTGCATTTTTTCCTGACAACAAGGCATCGGTAACAAAATAAAGGACTGCCGCAACAATCAGGATGCAGCAGGTGAAAATAAAATATTTTCTCGTTTTTCCGTGTTTCTTCATAAACGATAGAATCGCTGCCGCGAAGAACGGAAAGCAAATTAGAAATGCAATGACTGGCAAACGGATACCCCCTCGTTAATTTGACTGATTTTAACCAACATTCGCTAGTGATTTTATTATACTACTTCTTTCGTCACGTACTGTCAATAAGTTTGCCGTTAAACTGCAAGAACATTTTAAGCATTTGTCACGACTTTTTAGTTAAGTTGGTTTTTTGGCTCTGAGCTTGGATTTTTTGTAATTTTTTGGTTTATTTTCCATTCCAGAGCATCATTATTTTCCATATTAAATCAACCTTAATTCTACGAAAAAATGCGTCCCCCGGAAGGAACGCATCTAACAAATTCTGTTTATTCTTGAACCGCTGTTTTTCTTTTCGGAGCAATCTTTGCGCTGAACGGTATTTTAATAATGCGTGTTAAAGGCCTCCATACAAATACTGCAATGCCGAAATCAACCATGCTGTGTACTACGGTAACGCCACCTACCAGCAGAACAACGGAAGTTAAGTATTCCTGTCCGCCCTTCGGTACCCCCATCGCCAAATAGTACAGGGTCACGGCCGCGACCTCACTGATTGCATGAATCAACGCCAGAAGAAGCCCGAACGCAGTACCGCGCCCAAAAGAGGATAAAATATTCGAATGCTTTTTCAAAATATACGCACCTGTCAACGCAAATAGGATATGAGTAAAAGCTCTGAGTACAATCACAATCGGAAAGCCTGCGAGCAGGAATCCAGCCGTGCTCCCAAGCGCTACCGCCACTGCAACAGGAGGCGAAATAAACATGGCGATAAACACCGGAACATGGCTCGCCAACGTTACGGAAGCCGGCCCCAAAACAATTTTAGGGCAAAACACGGGAATGACGATGGCGATTGCAATCAGCAGTGCGGCAATTGTCATGGTTTGCAGGTTTATTTTATTATTCGGTTTCATAATTTTACGCCTCCCAATTATTTACATCCATTTATGTCTTTATACGTGTCATGACACCTATGATGTATATTGTAATAAAAAGATGCGTAAATGTCAAGTGCTTGTTATTTTACAAATAAAATTCCTTTTGCCTTCAACTCATCCAGTACCCGTTCATACGCTTCCTCCGAGCGGCAGGAAAGGGTGTGCAGATGGATTCCCCCTGTCAACCCGCACAGCGGGGATACGTGATCCTTCGCAAGTTTTTCCAAAAAATTGTCCGCATCATACCGCGAAAATATATGCAGTTGACCGGAAAGCTGCCCGTAAACGGCATGCTCCACAATCACGTCGATCAGTCCGCAGCCGTTATCCACAATGATATACAGTTCTTCGGCAAGGTTGTCATCGTTATGCCTACACGCGATTGTATGGATGATTTCATTTGTCCGGGCATTCTGATCCACCAAAATATATCCGCGCGGCGTGGCTGAAATATTGACATTGGCAGCACGCAGCAGCGCAATGTCACCGACAATTACCTGCCGGCTTACCTGAAACTGTGCGGCAATCATACCCGCACTCACCGGCTGTTCGCTTTGTTTAAGAAGCTCCTGTATATTTTTGCGCCTTTGTGCTGCGTCCATTCATATCCCTCTTTTATACAAAATTCTAATACCAATTCATGAAAGGTGGTTCTGTTATAATACCACAAAATAAAGAAAAACAATATGCTGTTCGGAAAACGGTCACACGATACTGATGTTCAAAACCGCACCGGGAAAAATACCCGATGCGGTTTTGAATATATCTATTTCTAATTAAAGCCTAAGCTGTGGCCAAATCAGTTTTTTGCTCCCATGTAATTACCCACACAATAAAAAGCAAAAGCCCAATCCCGAGCAGAAGATCCCCTACACTGAGAAATCCCCCTAATGTGCGCAGCGGCGCGGGAATGATGTCCCCAAGGTAATACAAATTTGCGCCGTTTTGAGCAATAAAATAGTTGACCTTTTTAGCATATACCGCTTCCGCGGTCATGCCCGGATACATTGCCAGAGCGGCCGGTGAAACCGGCATTCGAAATCCATTTGCTGCAATAACAGCAAAATTGCTCAGCGAACCGGCTGCCATTAAAACGGCGGGAAGTTTCTTCTCATGATTTAAAAATATAAAACATAAAACACAGAAGTAGCTTGCACACGTAATAATTCCGGCGTAATGCAGTGCAAAGTCCGGAAGGTAGGAAAAAGAGTTATCAAGCAGCAGCCCCGCAACAGGAAGCCACAGACCGTGAAGATGGGAAATGCCCTCCAAATTATTCTTTTTTCCGCGGTGCCAATTCATTACAAGGCCAATGATAATACCGGCCAGTATAAAAATAAATAAAATCATACTGCCCCCTAAGCTTTTTATACTTTTCCCATGTCCTGCAAAACTTCAAGAAAAGCGGAAACCACCTTGGGGTGGAACTGCTTACCGCTTTCTTCTTTTACAATCGTTACGACCTGATCCATGGATACACTGCTGCAATAAGGTCGATTGCTGGTCATTGCGTCATACGCATCCGCCAAGGCGATAATATAAACCTCAAGCGGAATTTCGTCCCCTTTAGTGTGGTCCGGGTATCCGCTGCCGTCGTAGCGCTCATGATGGTGTAAAATCGCTGTACGCACCTCATTGTTCAGCTTCACGTTTTTTAAGATATTAGCGCTGATTTTAGGGTGTGTCATAATAATTTCCCGTTCCTCCGGAGTAAGGAAATCAGGCTTGTTCAGGATTTTATCATCTATTCCTATTTTCCCGATATCATGCAGCAGGGCAGCAACCTTAATATTCTCAATATGATAATTTGGAAGATGCATTTTTTTCGCAATCTGTACAGCATAACCCTCCACACGGTGGGAATGCCCTTCCGTGTACTGGTCCTTCGCCTCCAACGCAGCCGTCAGCGTCTTGACCATATTGTAATAATTCTGTTTTACATCCAAATACAACACGAAGCTGTATCGTGCCATCATCAACGGAACCATAAACAAAAGGACAAAATACTCCCCGCTATCCATCAGCATAAATTTTGCTATAAAATAACCGATAGGGGCCGAAGCAATGATATTGGGGAAAAACTCAATTAGATTTTTAAAAAAGGTTGAGAAAAACGGCACTTTTTGGTCAAGCGCAAACAAAACAATTAGAATAGCGCAGTTCAAAATAAAGTACAGTATAGTTGATAAAACGCCGGGAAACAGAGCTTTGGGCAAGTCCAGATTACCAACAGTTCCGCCTACTTTAAGAAACCCAATTCCAGCTATAAATACTGAAATAATTAAATTTGAAGAATTAAAGGCTGTTTTAATCGGTTCCGTATTAAAGATATGGCAGAAACGTTTATCTTCCTGATTTGACTTGGTAATAATAAACGGTGTTCCTAACAGAACTATAGAAACTGCGGCCACCGGCCCTTTGCATAATATTGTGGCTAAGTTGCAAATGAACGACATGTCGATCGCATAATCATCCCGGATATCAATCGGAAAGCAGCGACAGACAACATATAAAAGCAAAAGCACCGCAAACTGTGTCAATTCCACGCCAGGATTGACAAAAGTCAAAATTGATTTTATGTATAAATAAGTACAATATGAGCCCAAGACAAGTCCAACTGCAGAAATAAAATATGCATAAGATTTAGATATACGACTCATACTGACCCCCTTTTTTATATAAAAAATCAGGTTTGCAAAATCATTGGTTTTTGTCGTCTAGCGCCAAGTAAAAGACGCACCGGCTGCTGCAATAACAGACAGAACAGATGCTAACGCCCACAAAATTTTTTTCATGATATAGCCCTCCATAATTGGAACTCTGTTTTCCGCTAGTCAAACAGGCTATATCCGCTTCGCTTATGTACTTTTGTGATTGCTTATGCAAACCTGATTTTTCGCATGGTAAGGTGGGACTTTTCTACAGCATCAATTATGCTGTGGCGATTCTGCGGTTTAAAGCATCCATTGTCGCTTTAACTACCGCGGTTCCGCTGTCGTCCCCAATAAATGAACTGCCGATCATACGGTCAACATTACTTTTTGATTTTACCGCAATGCAGACGGCGACCGCCTTTTCCCCGCTAAGGTCGAATGTCTTCACATCGGCGACCGATAAAAGAACATTTTCATCAATAAAATTTTCGACTGCGTTTAAGGTTGCCTGGCAAATCATCTTGTTCACCTCCAAACAATCATTCAGCGAGGAAGCTGTGCCGGAAAACGAGGAATCCGCGTCGGAAAGGGAAACCGTGGCGGAAGAACGTTCCTTATTACGCGACATGCTAATCTCGTCGAAAATAAGGCGGTTGTGAAGCCGGAGGTCATTCTCGGCGGGAATCTGCGCAATACTGATTACTTTATAATCAATATTAACTCCAAACTGCGCCATAATTGCAGACTGGATATCCCGGCTAATCTGTTTTGGGGCTCTGTGCGTATCTGCCAGCACATGAATTTCCGCAATTTCATTTTGTGAAAAAACGATACTGGAATTCATTACTCCGGGTAACTTGCCAATTAAATCATTATATTGCTTTGCAATCACAGTCTGATTACTTTCTGCCATACTCAAAACCCCCTGTTTTTTCATCGCTATTTTTAGCCAGCCTTTCAGACTGACAAATACTTCTTTTATTATCAAATATATCCTAAATTATATAAAAAACCATACTGTTTTTCAATGCATTCTTGAAAATATATTTTTTATTTGAATGTTTTTCAATGAATTGAATCATTATTCTAATTTTACATAATAAAAATACTGCCTCTTGAGTTTATCTCTGCCTAAATTTCATTTTCGAAACTTGTTTAGGGGGAACGGCGCTCCGCTTCATCTTTTTTCGAGTAAAATCAAATATATTTCAGCCTTCTGACAAAGAAAACCGCCGGATTACTGTTTAATACTGATGTCCAATAAAAGTATCGATAAAAATCCGCATCAAAATCCATATACGAAAGCTTTTGATTTGATTTTTATATCCTTTTTAATCGGATATCAGTATAAGTAAACCGACGGCAACAATCAGGTCTTTTTTATAAATTCAGTTTTGCACACAGGGCATGTAATGCTGATTTTACCCTTTCCTTTTGGAACGCGAAGTGTACTGGAGCATTTAGGGCATTTATAATATCGATGCGTCTTTCTGTCTTTCAGCATATTGAACGCACGCTTAAACCGATCTTTAACCGGGTTCCAATATTTTAGAAACAGCATGTTTTCCTGATAGCGTTTTGTGTAATTTCTTGAGAACATTCTAAAAAAGCAAAGGACAAGCGGGATAATTGCAAACAATGCAAGCAAATACCAATGTATTATCTGCGCTAAAATATACAGCACTGCGTAAAGAGCTAGCAGGGCAATCGACAGCTGATCGGTTCCGTACCGGCCCGCCATCACTTTTCTGAGCCAATTCATATTTCCGTCTCCTATAATATGTGATACTTTTATTGTAGTACATACCGTCCTGTGTATTCTGAATGAAAAATGAACATTTTGTAAGTTTTCTTTGTACCGGCCCGATTCCCCGCTAAACGGTGTACAGAAACAAAACAGCCCGATACGCAGTGCATCGGGCCATCAGCTTATTCTGCGATTGCGGAAGTCGTGCCCTGAATCAGGGTAAGGAGTGCCTTCGGCTCCACTTCTACCTGAGCGCCGATTTTTCCACCGCTTACGATGATTGACGCCAGCTGTTCACAGCTGCTGTCAATTACGGTTTTAAATTGCTTTTTCATTCCGATCGGGGAACACCCACCGCGAATATAACCGGTAGTTTTGTTGATTTCATCCACGTGAATCATCTCCACCGACTTTTCACCAACACTTTTGGCTGCGGCTTTTAAATTCAGTTCCTTTGCAACGGGAACAACAAAAACATAAAATTCACGGCTTGCTCCGCGGGTAACCAGTGTTTTAAAAACCTGTTCTTCCTTTTGACCAAGCTTATGCGCAACGGACACGCCGTCGATTTTTCCATCCTCGTGATCATAAAAATAATAACGATAAGGAATTTTTGCCTGATCCAGAATTCGCATTACATTTGTTTTATTGTTTTCTTTTGCCACTTTTGCCGCTCCCCCCGTCTTCCGGATTACTGCTCAATCTTCCACTTAATGCCTTGGGGAGTATCCTCCAGCACAACGTGGCGTGCTTTCAGCTCGTCGCGGATACGGTCGGCCGTTGCCCAGTCTTTGCTTGCGCGGGCCTGTGTGCGCTCCGCAATCAGCTGTTCAATTTCCTCATCAAGATTCTCTTCCTTCTTATTGTAAAGAAGCCCGAGAACCCCCGCAAGTTCGTTAAATAAATCAAGAGCAAACGTGCAAATCTCTTTCGACGGCGCATTTGCGGCATTCAGGTTGGAGTTAATATCACGTGCCAAATCGAACAGTGCGGAAATCGCATCGGCAGTGTTCAGGTCGTCCTCCATTGCATCAATGAAGTGATCCTGATATTCGCTCAGTCTGCGTTTCATCCGGTGTTCCCCGTCCTTTTCTCCGGGCACAGCATGCTGCAGCATAAATTGGAGGTTGTCGCGGCAATTGTACAGTCGCTCAAGTGCGGCTCTGCACTGCTCAATTACTTCTACATTGTAGTTGATCGGTGTGCGATAATGGGAAGCTACCATCATGTAGCGGATTGGTTCATAGCCAAATTGATCGGCTACATCACGCACGGTAAAGAAGTTGCCCAGGCTTTTGCTCATTTTACGGTTGTCTACGTTAATATAGCCGTTATGCATCCAGTAATTTGCAAACTGCACGCCGTTGCAGCATTCGCTTTGGGCAATTTCATTTTCATGGTGCGGAAAAATAAGATCCTGCCCGCCGCAGTGGATATCAATTGTTGTTCCGAGGTATCTGCGTGCCATCGCGGAGCACTCGATGTGCCAGCCCGGCCTGCCGTTGCCCCATGGGGAAATCCAGCTCGGCTCGCCCGGCTTTACACCCTTCCACAGGGCAAAGTCCATGGAGTCCTCTTTGATTTCACCGGTGGCGATACGCGCCCCGGCCTGTAAATCCTCCAGCGGCTGATGAGAAAGTTTTCCGTAGTTCGCATCTTTCAGCGTTCTGAAATAGACATCTCCGTTTGAAGTCGCATAGGCATATCCTTTTTCGATCAAATCGGAGATAATGTGGATAATCTCATCAATATTTTCGGTTGCGAGGGGGTGAATGGTCGCAGGGCGGACATTCAGCCCCTTGGCATCGGTTTTGTACTCTTCAATATATCGCTCGGAAACTGTGAGGTAATCGCTATCCTCTTCCTTTGCTTTATTAATAATCTTATCGTCTATATCTGTAAAATTCTGAACGAAAGTCACTTTCATTCCCCGGTATTCAAGGTAGCGGCGCAGCACATCAAACACGCAAATAGGACGGGCGTTGCCAATATGAATGTAGTTGTAAACAGTAGGGCCACATGCATAAATTTTTGCTTCGCCTGCGGTTATTGGGACAAACTCCTCTTTTTGGCGCGATAACGTGTTGTAGATTTCCATATTATTTTACCTCTCTTTGATTACTTATTTCCTGCAGACGTTTCTGCATCTTTTCTAATTCCAAGCTCACACGACAAAGTTCCTGCGAAATTGGGTCGGCAACATGAATTTGATCCATGTTGCCGGGGCGAACACCGTTCAGGCGCGCGACCCTTGCCGGTACACCGACCGCCGTCGCATTGTCGGGCACTTCATCCAGCACAACAGCCCCGGCCGCCACACGGGCATTGTCACCCACACGGAACGGGCCAAGCACTTTTGCCCCCGCGCCGACCATGACATTATTCCCGAGTGTGGGGTGGCGCTTGCCGTGATCCTTGCCGGTACCGCCGAGTGTGACGCCCTGATACAGTGTGCAGTTGTCGCCGATTTCGGAAGTTTCCCCAATGACCACTCCCATGCCGTGGTCAATAAACAATCCTTTCCCGATTTTTGCGCCGGGATGGATTTCAATTCCTGTCCGGTGGCGCGCATGCTGGGATAAAAACCGCGCAATGAACTTCATATCATGGCGGTAAAACCAATTGGCCTTGCGGTAAGCGCGCACTGCCTTAAAACCGGAGTACAAAAAATACACTTCCAGCCTTGAACGGGCAGCCGGATCGCGTTCCATAATAGAGTCCAAATCCTCTTTCAGTTGTGTAAACATATCTTCCTCCAATCAGTAATCAATTATCCACAGGCAATCCGATGATGGTGTGCATAAATATTCTGACGCAAAAAGGCCGCCTACGCCCCCTTAGGGACGGAGGCGGCCTATCGTTCCGCGGTTCCACTCCGTTTTACTCTTTGGGGCCTTTAACGGTGCCTGCCGTGCGGGGATACTAATACTAATCAGGGATTAGTTTGTTCCCTCCCGCCTGCTTACGGATGCATTTCGCCGCATACCAAGCAAAAAGTGCTTCCAGCCCCGGCACTTTCTCTCTGCTGCTTTTCTTACGGCTACTTCTTCCGCTCATTGCATTTATTGTACAATTCACTACAGTATAGCATAGGATGAAAAGAATGTGACACTAGTATATACCAAACATCGGTTCAAGTCAATTACCAGCGGCTTTCAGCCAAAGGATTGAATTTGAGACTGAAATTTCCTGAAGTGTACTACCTTATTCCATAAGGCAATGGGACACCAAAAGCTTTGAACCGTGATTGACTTTGGTAAACCGCCGGCTATACTTTATTTCATCGTATTAATCACACCGATATTTTCTTTCATGTAAACAACTCCTGAAAACACCGTGAAGAAAGTCGCAATATAAATAAATACGTTTCCCGCCAGCAGGAACACGGCTGCACTTCCCGCTCCGAAAACAGAGAAGTTCGGTATTATGCCAAAGCTCATCAGCTCCTGAATATACTGCAGAAGAAGGATAACGACAATCGCGACAATCTGGCTGACCGTTTTGGTTTTACCCCAGTTATTAGCCGCAAGCACTACGCCGCTGTCAATCGCGACTAGGCGGAGGGAAGTCACCATAAATTCACGCGCAATAATTAAGAGCACACACCATGTTTCAGCCATACCGAGCTGGACAAAGCATACCAAAGCCGAAACAACCAGTATTTTATCCGCAATGGGATCCAAAAACTTACCAAAATCAGTAATCTGATTGTTTTTTCGCGCAAGCTTACCGTCCAAATGATCGGTATACGCCGCAATTCCAAACAGGATGCCCGCCCATAAATAATGATGAGGGACGCCCGGAATTAAAAGAGCCGCTACAAAAAACGGCACCAATATAATGCGAATCAAAGTCAGCTTGTTGGGCAGATTCATTCCTGCGCCTCCTTATTTTACTTTTTCACCCGTAAGATCACCGTCAATGCAATCCGTGATCAGCACCTCGGTGAATGTGCCGATTTTCGGTTTTTTACCTTGGGACGTAAAGAATATCTTTCCGTCAATGTCCGGCGAATCGGCCCAGGAGCGGCCAAACCAGCATTCGGCCAAACGGTCAAAGCCTTCCACAAGCACGTTCAGCGTTTTGCCCACCATGCTGTCGCCCCACGACTGCATGATGTTCATTTGGTCTTCCATAATCAGTTCCATGCGGTGCTGTTTTACTTCTTCGTCGATCTGGTCGGGCATTTCCGCCGCCGCCGTGCCTTCCTCCTGCGAGTAAGCAAAGCACCCCAGCCGCTCGAAGCGAATGTCACGCACGAACTCGGCAAGTTCGGTAAAGTCTTCCTCTGTTTCACCGGGGAAACCGGTGATAAGCGTGGTGCGCAGAATCAGATTCGGAATTGCGGTGCGCATTTTTTGAATCAGCGCGGTCAATTCCCCGCGGCTGCCGCTGCGGCGCATGGCTTTAAGCAGGCGGGCGCTGCAATGCTGCAGGGGAAGGTCGATATATTTAACAATTTTATCTTTTTTTGCAATGGTTTCAAGCAGCTCGTCAGTGATGGAATCCGGATAACAGTACAAAATGCGAATCCACTCAATCCCGTCGATTTTACACAGTTCCTTTAAGAGCTGCGACAGCATCAGTTTGCCGTAAATATCCCAGCCATAACGTGTGGTGTCCTGCGCGATCAGAATGAGTTCCTTTGCGCCGTTTCGGGCCAAGCCCTGCGCTTCTTCGATAATATTCTCGATCGTGCGCGAGCGGTAGCGGCCCCGAATAAACGGAATTGCACAATAAGCGCAGCGGTTATCGCAGCCCTCCGCAATTTTAAGGTACGCGGTATAACTCGGTGTGGAAAGCGCACGTTCACCGCACAGCGGCAGAAGTGTTTTTTCGGGGAACAGCTCTGTTCTTTCCCCGCCCAGTGCCTTCTCAATTACGGCAGCAATGTCGCTGTCCGCACCGATTCCGGCAACGGCATCCACTTCGGGCAGCTCTTCCAGTATCTGCTCACGGTAGCGTTCGGCCATACAGCCGGTCACCACGATTGCTTTGATTTTTCCCTCTGCCTTCAGTCTGGCGAGTTCAAGAATCTCCTCAATCGATTCCTTTTTGGCGGCGTCGATAAAACCGCATGTGTTGACAATGGCGACATCCGCGTGCGCGGGGTCGTTCTCCAACTGGTAGCCCGCTTTTTTCAGCGTAGCCATCATCATTTCGGCGTCAACCTGATTTTTGGCGCAGCCAAGGCTCACCATTCCTACACGATATGCCATATAATCTCCCTATCTCAGCTCAACTGTAAAATCCTCTGTATGAAAGTTGCTGTAATATCTTCCCGATTGTACCGTGAATTTCAGCACGCAATAATCGGGGTCGGTAACGCCCAAAGGGTAATACACGGTATCACCCTCCCGCCAAATCATTTCTTTCGTAGCATCATCCTCCAGCACTTCTGCCGTACCTTTCAGCATAACACCGCGGAAAAACCTTTTATCGCAAAAATAAATACACGCTTTCGGATTTTCACGATATTGAGCCACCCGCCTGGAGGAAGTATTCGTAGTAAAATAAAAAGTCTGAATTCCGTCACGTTTTCTTGGCGGGAGCATGGCTTTTGTATTGGGGAACCCGTCGGCATCTACCGAACTGATCAAAGAAACGCCCTGCTTATCAATTAGATGGCCAATTGTTTGCGTTGCATCCCGCATCATACCATATTCTCCCCACTGTTCAATTGATTCAGCGCCGTTCGAATGTCGTCCCAGCGGTAACCGAGTCTTTGCAGCGCGGCAATACAGCGTCGGCGTCCCTTTTCATCGTCCAGCGTTCTGATGTATTTTTTTTGAATTAGTTCCAGGATTTTTTCGACAGGATCAGGAGCGGACTCCTCTACAATCTGTTCGGTAAGTTCCCGGTCTATTCCCTTTTGCAGCAATTCCTGCCGCACCCTCGAAGCGGAAAATCCCTTTCGGTCCAGAAGTTCCGCCGCAAAGCTGCGCGCGTACTCCTCGTCGTTGACAAGGCCGATTTCCGCCATATGCTGTGCGGCGGCTTCGGCGGCTTCGCGCGAAGTGACGCGACTGATTTTATCCGCAAGTTCCTTTTGGGAATGGCTGCGGTGCTCCAAAAGGTAGAGTGCCTTTTCGCTGGCGCGGCGGGTTTCACTGGCCTGAATCAGCTCGTGAAGCTGTTCGTCATCCAGTTCCTTGCCCGGTTTCCAGCCCGCTTTCAGCAGAGTTTCCGTATCGATATTTACCGCAAATTCGCCGTCGAGGAACAGAGCGGACAAGCTTTTTTTGCGGGGTTCAACCGCAGTAATCAACATACTCAGTCATCCGCTGTAATATCAATATTGGCGGCTTTCCCGCGTGTGGCTTTTGCAGGAACGGGAGCGGGAGTCGGCACGGCAACTTCAATCGGTTTCGCCGCAGAAGCAGACGCCGGCGCTGTTTTCGTATAGAGCTTCGAAATATTCTCTTTAACTAATACTTCAATTTCATTCGCCACATCCGGATTTTCAGTCAGGAAAATCTTTACATTATCGCGGCCCTGTCCAAGCCTTGTTTCCTTGTAAGAGAACCACGCGCCGCTTTTCTGGATAACTTCCAGCTTTACGGCAAGGTCGAGCAATTCCCCTTCGCGGGAAATGCCTGTGCCGTACATTACATCGAACTCCCCTTCACGGAACGGAGGAGCAATTTTATTTTTTACGACCTTAGCGCGGGTACGCGAGCCGATTTGCTCGGTTCCACTTTTCAAAGTCTCGATTCTACGGATGTCAATCCGCACAGAAGCATAAAATTTCAGGGCGCGGCCGCCGGGGGTAACCTCCGGACTACCGTACATGACGCCCACCTTTTCACGCAGCTGATTGATAAAAATAGCCACGCAGTTGGATTTGGAAATCGCACCGGCCAGTTTGCGCAGTGCCTGACTCATCAAACGGGCCTGCAGGCCAACGTGGCTGTCGCCCATTTCGCCTTCAATTTCGGCACGCGGCACCAATGCGGCGACTGAGTCGATAACGATTACGTCAATTGCACCGGAACGCACCAAAGCCTCTGTAATCTCCAGCGCCTGTTCGCCGGTGTCCGGCTGAGAAACAAGCAGGGAATCCACATCGACCCCCAGCGCGCGGGCGTAAACCGGGTCGAGCGCATGTTCCACGTCAATAAACGCCGCGTTTCCGCCGTTTTTTTGGCCCTGTGCAATGCAATGCAGTGCAAGGGTCGTTTTACCGGAACTTTCCGGCCCGTAAACCTCGGCAATACGGCCGCGCGGAAGTCCGCCGATACCAAGTGCCAAGTCGAGCGAAAGCGAACCGGTCGGGATTGCCTCCACATGCATTGCCTCATTCTGACCAAGGCGCATGACCGCGCCTTTGCCGAACTGTTTTTCAATCTGCATCAGCGCTGTTTCCAGCGCCGCCTTTTTATCCGCCACCATAACAATCCCTCCGGTTTTTTCAATAATAGTTAAATTATATCTGATTTTGCGTGTAAAATCAATACGCGGAAAGATAAAACTCGAACAAATGTTTAACTATTTTTCCCAAATGCCCGCTACCACGCGTTCAATTTCATTAAAATCCCTGTGAATTTGAATCTGTGCAAGCCCCGCTTTTCCAAATAATTCGGATACAGCAACCGCCTGCCCCTCGCCCACTTCGACCGCAGCCACACCGCCCTGTTTTAATTTTGGCAGCCAAATATGCGCGATCGCCCGGTAAAAATCCAACCCGTCCGTGCCGCCGTCCAGCGCTGTGCACGGCTCCCGCCGCACCTCAGCCTGAAGCGTTGAGATAATCTCTTTCTCCACGTAAGGCGGATTGGAAACAATGCAGTCCAACCCCAAAACAAGCTGTGCGCTCTGCGGGTTCAGTACGTCGAGTTGAAGGGGTGCCACATTCCGATATCCCGTTTCTTTTATGTTTCGGTTTAAATAGGAAAGTGCTTCGTCATAAAGCTCCGCCGCGGTAATCACCGCATGCGGCAGCAAAGAAGCCAGCCCGAGCGCGACCGCGCCCGTCCCTGCGCACAGGTCGAGTATGCCGGGGCGGTCAACATTCCGCAGCAGCTGAGCCGCGGTGTACACGAGCAACTCCGTTTCCTCCCGGGGAATCAGAACACCCTCGCCCACATTCAGTTCCAGTTCCATGAACGGCCATTTGCCCAAAATATACTGGAGGGGTCTGCCCGAAGCACGTTCCGCGATGTATCCCATAAAGTCACTCGCTGCCGTATCGTCGGCAGGAGCATTGGAGTTCACCACACGCCTTTGACGGTTAAGACCGAATGCCTTTTGAAAAAGGCAGTCCGCATCAAAAGCGGGGGCTTCGTTGCCCGCCCCTCTTAAAATACCTTTTCCCTGCCGGTAAATTTCGCCCAATGTCATCCAGCTGTCCCGCATTTCCAAGGAATCGCTGAGATTCCTTAATATTACAAATATTAAATACTGATTTTATCTTCGCCGTTTTCCGGAATTACTTCCTTCATGGCTGCAATTGCAACCTCGATCATACTGTCGTCCGGTTCTTTCGTTGTAATACGCTGCACCCAAAGCCCGGGTGCGGAAACAATGTGCGTCAGCGTGTTGTCATACCGTCCACAAAGCCGGATGAACTCATAGCCGATTCCGACAATGAGCGGAATGCAAAGAATTTTCACAACCGTTCGGAGAATTGGATTGCTGAACGGAATGAAAAATCCCACGATAATACCCAGCAGCAGCATAATCACGATGAAGCTGGTGCCGCAGCGCGGATGAAAACGGCTGTGGCGGCGTACATTTTCAACAGTCAGTTCTTCGTTATTCTCGTAGCAGAAGATCGTTTTGTGTTCCGCGCCGTGGTACTGAAACAGCCGCTTGATTTCCGGCATGCGGGAGCACAGGATTATGTAAACCAGAAAGATAGCAATGCGCATTACACCCTCAACAAGGGAACGCCAAGGTCCAATTACCGGACCGGAGGCATAGTCGCGTATCAGATTAAAAATCAAAGTGGGCAGCATGAAAAACAGGAGTACAGCAAGTAGCAGGCCCAAGACGGTTCCCGCCACCATGACAACGTTCATAATTTTATCGCCGAATTTATTTTCCAGCCATTTATCAAATTTGGACGGTTCGCCGTCGTCTTCCATACCCGATTTATCCACAGAATAGGAAAGCGCGTGGTAACCCATGCTCAGCGAGTCAATTAAACCGGCGATCCCGCGCAGCAAGGGCCATTTCATAAAGCTGTATTTATCACGGATAAACTCGGTTTTCATTTCCTCTGTGGAGATGGTGCCGTCGCTCATGCGAATGGCAACCGAGGTCTTCTTGGGGCCGCGCATTAAGATGCCCTCTATCAGTGCTTGTCCGCCAATGGAGGTGATGCATTTTGTCTTTTCTCTAGCCATTATTTTCGGAGTTCCTTTCTTCATTTGCTGTTTCAACGTCTTTTGATTTGTTCTCCAACTGTTTTAAGGTTGGAATTACTATGGTAACTGCGGTGCCCACATTTTCCTGGCTTTCAATTTCCAGCCGCCCGGAATGGAGCGCCATGATTTCGTCGGCAAGTGCAAGGCCGATGCCAGAACCACGGATGGTTTGGTTCGCCTTATAAAACTTCTTCTTTACATTGGGCAGATGCTCGGCGGGAATGCCGCAGCCGTTGTCACTGATCACGACGCGGATGAGCCCGTCCGATTCGGAAACGGTCACGCTGATGGTGCCGCCCTCGCTGGTATATTTTAAAGCGTTGTCAATAATATTGACAAACACCTGCCTTAATCGGTTAATGTCGCCCAGAACCGGCGTAAGCATTGCGGGTTCTTCATACAACAGGAATTTATGCTCGGTGTTGGCGCGTTCGCTGAACATGTAAACTGCTTCGCCCAGTTCAGCCAATATATCGATTTTATCCATTGTCAGCGTCATGCGGCCGCTCTGCATACGGGAAAAGTCCAGAAGTTCCTCCACAATACCGGAAAGGCGTTCAGATTCATGAATAATGATACTCATTCCGCGGTCAAGTGTCACCTTGTCAATGTCGCCGTCCTGCATCGTTTCCGCCCAGCCTTTAATCGCGGTCAGCGGCGTACGCAGTTCGTGCGAAACAGACGAGATAAAATCGTTCTTCATCTTTTCCGCCGCGCCCAGTTCATCCGCCATGTCGTTGATGGTGTCGCAAAGCTGACCGACCTCGTCATCATTCGTCTTGTGGATTCTGGCTTTAAAATCGCCCTGCGCGATTCGTTTCGCAGTAGCGCCGATTTCCTTAATCGGAGTAATAATGGAATTCATAAAATAATAGCTTGATACAATTACAAATAAAATAATGAGCAGCCCCGCTAAAATAAGGGCGCCCACAAGAAAAAACACCTGTTTATCTGCTTCCTGCAGGGAAACCACGTAGCGGATGGCACCCACAAAGCTGCCGACATCGTTGCGCATGACACGCGTGACCGCCATCACTTTTTCACCGCTGGTCAGCTGCCCCGTCCATGTGCCGTAGCCTTTTTCATCGTTCAGAGCCAGTTTGTAATCCGGCATCGGCTGTGTTTGGTCGGGCGCGAACCCGATGGAGGTAATGATGATTTTTCCGTTGGAATTGAATACCATCAGTTCCATGCTCTCTTTGCTGGGAAAATTTTCGACATAGTTTCGGGCGGCTGTACTGAATTCTTTCGGTGATTTTCTGCCGTAATCGGCAAACACATTTGTCAGCTCGCCGGAGCGGCCATTAATGGCCTGCTGAATGCCGTTATAAACATAACCGCGTATCACAAAGGAAAGGGTAAGAACCAGCGTAACCAAAATGAGCAGTATAATGCCCAGGCTGTTTAACATCCAGCGCCTTGTGATGCCCGTTGTCTTCATGCTGCTCTCCCCTTTCGTTGTTATTGTCATAACTCACTCAGTCAAGCTTCGCCCGCCAGCCCCTCTAAAGAGGAGCCTTTCTTAGCCCCCCTCTGTGATGGGGGCTAAGAAAGAAGAAGCCTTCGAAAGACTCCCTCCCGAGGGAGTTCATTGTTCACAGTTAATTGTTATCGCCTACGCTTCCCATTTGTAGCCAAGGCCCCAGACCGTAACAATATGCTTTGGGTTTGAGGGTTCATCCTCAATTTTCATGCGCAGACGGCGAACGTTCACATCAACGATTTTCTCCTCGCCGAAATACGCGTCGCCCCAAACATGCTTCAGCATGTCGGTGCGGTCAAGCGCTGTGGTGGGGTTGGAAAAGAAATATTCCATAATTTGAAATTCAACCTGCGTCAGTTCAATCGGCACGCCGTTTTTCATCAGGGTGCGGTTTCGAAGATTTAGCGAAAAATCGCCTGACCGGATTTCTTCTTTAAAATTATTCTCGTTTCTCATCTGCTCAAGCGCCACACGGCGGTACACCGCGTCCACTCTGGCAACCAGTTCACTCGGACTGAACGGTTTTGTCACGTAGTCGTCAGCGCCCATCATCAGCCCGCTGATTTTGTCCATTTCCTGTGTGCGCGCGGTCAGTAGAATAATGCCGATGGAACCGCTTTTCTGGCGAAGCTCCTTGCAGACCGCAAGGCCGTCATATTTGCCGGGCATCATAATATCCAATACGGCCACATCGATATTTCCGCCCTCCTGATTGTAAAGCTCAAGGGCTTCTTCCCCGTTTGATGCCTCATAGGCGTCATATCCGGCACGTCTTAAATTGATAACTACAAATTCGCGGATTGCCTGTTCGTCTTCGGCAACAAGGATTTTTTTCATACCCGTTCCTCCGTTATATCTATATTTAGTCTGCAGTAATTAGTTTAAAGCTGCTTTTTACATCTGTAATACCCAAAGAAAGAGGACGGTCGGGGGAAGGACAGCTGGCGGCAAAAACAAGATTGTTGGAATCCATCAATTTGAAAAAGCTGGAAGTACCCGTTCCGTCTTCCCACTCTTTACGGGAAAACACCTGTATCTTCAAAAGCGGCGCACCCAATGCTCCCGCAGGATTTTTTTTCGTCGTAATCCATTCGTAAAACGTAATGGTACGTGTGGCTGTGTCCGTTTTCGTTGTAATATTGCCACGCCAAATATCCGGAATCAGGAACCAGTATCCGTCCGAATAATTCAGAACCATGCTCATAACGCGCACGAATGTATTGGTCTGCGTGTCATAGCGGTGCCAATTCGTAATGTAAGCCGCATCTTCCGTCGCGGTACCCGCGTAGCCGGGCAGCAGATTCACAATCGGCACTTCTATAATTTTATCACCGTTAATATCCTTCGAAACCACCGACGTGCTGCGCGCCGTATAGTTTGCGCTCTGTGTCTTCGGGTCGTAGAAGGGCGACTTCAGCGTTTTGGTCGCTTTATCCCAGTAAAGCACCTCGGTAACAAGTGAATTCGCGCTCTTAATGCCGTCCAAAATAATGCCGTTTTGCTTTTCGTTAATCAGCCCTGACTGAACAGATGAATATTTGCTCACACCGTTGTCAAGGCGGCAGGAGCCAATCATTTCGGCTGCGCCGTCTTTTATTGCATATAACCGGGCGAGGGCGGGTTCATCCCCCACACTCACATTGGCTGTGAAAATTTCATCCTTGCCATTGTCGTCAAAGTCCATTACCGCCATTTCGGTATAGTCCTGGTCCAGCTTCAGCTCAACCATTTTTCCGTTTTTATAATAGTAAACACAAACCGTACTGGTATTGCTCACACTGCTGCCCCAGCCGACAATCACTTCATCCTTACCGTCGCCGTTCAGGTCCCCAAAGCAGACTTTATCAACCTGTGCCGCAGGATTATTGAAAAAACCCATATCCTCCCATTTTCCGTCTTTTTTCATAAACATGATATTGGTTCCGGTGGATTCGTCACCTTTTTGGTAAATTGCCATCGCTTCTTCATTTTTATCACCGCAGATGTCGTGCGTAATAATCGCGGAGCGGTAATCGCCGCTGCGGGGGTATTTCAATACCATCTTGCCGCCGGCTTTGCTTTCAAGCAGAGCGTGGATATCCGCCTTTTCGCCGGTTGGCTTGGGCGGCTGCATGAGTGTTTGTGCGTCAAGCCCGACAAAGGAACAGCCCGACAGCAAAAAAGCAAACAATACCGCAATCGCGGCTGCTTTCAGCTTCATTTCTCCACACCCTTTCTTTCATCATTAAAACAGCGTGTTCCGTGCTTTACAAACTACATATTGATTATTTATTATATCATATACAGTATAAAAAAACAGTACCAAATCTGTAATAAAAATTGCTGCTTTGCAATAGAACGGTCGTTGGCGCCGCTGTCATTTTATCGCTTTTCCAGGTAAATCCAAAAGGAGTATGCCGACGGCATACTCCTTTTGGATTTGTTATTGATATTACGGCAGCATATTGCCCGCAGCAAGGTAAATTTCGTACCATTCCTGCCTTGTCAGTTCAAACGTGGACGCCTTGCAGATGTCTTTCAGGCGGGAAGCGTTTGTGGTACCGACAATCGGCTGAATTTTAGCCGGATGCCTTAAAATCCACGCAGTGGCAATTGCAGTGTTCGGCACGCCCTTTGCTTTAGCGAGCTCATCAATCTTTTGATTCAGTTCCGGGAATTTTTCATTGTCGAGGAACACGCCCGCAAACATTCCGTACTGGAACGGCGACCAGGCCTGGACGGTAATGTCCTTCAGTCTGCAATAATCAAGAATACTTCCGTCCCTGTCAACGGCACTGCCGTTTTCCATATTCACATTGATGCCGTTGCTGATCATAGTGGCATTTGTGATGCTGAGCTGCAGTTGGTTGATAATCAGTTTCTGATTCAAATACTTACTGAGCAGTTCAATCTGCATCGGTTTTTGATTACTTACGCCGAAATTGCGGACTTTGCCGCTGCGGTGCAGAATATTGAACGCTTCGGCTACTTCTTCCGGTTCCACGAGCGCGTCGGGACGGTGCAGCAGCAGTACGTCGATATAGTCGGTATTCAGTCTTTTCAGGCTGTTATCAACCGATTCCAATATATGTTCCTTGGAAAAATCAAAATATACGTTTTTTCCGTCGGACTGGCGGATGCCGCATTTTGTCTGAAGAATCATTTTTTCGCGAACTGCCGGATTCATGTGAACCGCTTTCGCAAAAACTTCCTCCGACTTTCCGTGCGCGTAAATATCCGCATGGTCAAAAAAGTTAATCCCTTCGTCCAAAGCGGTCTGGACTAAACCTTCCGCGTCTTTTTCAGACAAAGCGGCAATTCTCATACAGCCAAGCGAAATCTCAGATGCGGAAAGCTCCCCTATTTTAATTTTTTTCATAATGTACACCTCTTTCTTTTCAATGATATATTCCACTATAGCAATTACAAAAATGAGGCGGAATATATTTCGTTATCTCCCCCGCCGAAGGCGGGGGAGATAACACCTTCTTTTCCTGTTCTTAATTGAAATTGCTATAATTGAATTCTAAACCTTAGAGTCCACTGTAAGTCAAGAACATTTCAAAATATCTTTTTATGATTTTGCACGAAATATACTACACTCCGGCGCCTGCCGTCATTTGTTTGCATGTACTTGAATATCCAACTCCACATTGCCAACCTGAGTTTTTATCGTTGTGCTCAAAACCGGTAAGGCTACCCCGGCCAAGGGCGCGCCGCCTCCGACAATCACGCGCGGGGGAAGGATATCGCAGACGATTTTCTGCTCGGAAAGGCCTGTTATCGCGTTGCCACTGATGATATTTGCAATTTCGCCCATTGCGGAGGTTACAAAATCATCAATTTCATTCATTTCCATTCCGCACATGATCTTGACCATTTCAAGCGTGGTTTCCTTTGGAAACCGGTAGAGGATTTCACCCGAAAGGTCGCCGGTAATGCCGATTATAATATTGACCTTATTGTCGGCGTCCACAATCTCTTCAAGGGTTTCGGGCGCGCTGGTGCTGACGTCCAGATCCAACAGAAGCTTAAATGCCTCGCAGGTCGCTTTGGAGAAGGGGGGAAATATACCGTTATTCATGGCTGACTTCCTCCCTGCTTTTTACATACTCCGCAATTTTTTGGTCGGTGGCCGCAACATGGTTGATGAGCCACGCAAGCAGCTTGCCCGCAAACTGCTGCATCAGTTCTTCTTTATAGCCCTCGCGTTCATACTGTTCTGCAATATTCATAACATATTGAACCATGTCATTATGTATCCTGCGGTGCTCGGCCATTCCGGGATACTCGATTTCCTGCTGATAAGCTTCTTCGTCATGGAAATGCATCACAACATAATCCTTCATAAAATTAAGTGTTTCATTGACCTTTGCTACCTTGTGGCTCCATTCACCGGCAGAGCGCAGTGTTTCGACAAACTCGGTCACGCGCCGGAAAAGCTCCTCGTGCTGTTCGTCAATCAGCGGAACGCCGATTTTATACTTTTCTTTCCAGATCATAAACTGCCTCCTTTTTATGTTCCTGTTTTACATACCATACCTTGTAGGCCCGCCCGCTTTTACCGCCGGAATGTTCCGGGTATGATACCATAGTTTGGAAATTTTATTTATTATATCATAAAACGTAGCTTTTGTGGTATCATCGTCCATATTTTAAAGCAAAAAGCCGGGGCGGACAATACCTTTTGTGTTGTCCGCCCCGGCTTTTTACCGGCTGTTTTACAATAGCGCCTGTTGTCAACTTTGAATGGTGCCTGAGCGAAGCGGCTCATCTAATTTTGCGGCTTCACCAGTTCTTTCCCGGATACAAATGCAGCGCCGACATTCTGCTGCAGGCTATGCCCCAACAAAAGCAGTAAACCGGAAAGCCGATCATCAGCTTTCCGGTTTTTTGATATCATATGCTTTTATGCAGTTGCCGCAAACAGCAGCACGCCCAGATTGTCACTGTAAATTTGATCAAACTGAGAAATAGGAAGCGGGTTCTCGCCCAGGCCGACTTCAACCGTATACCCCGGCCTGCGGAAATCCTGAATGAACCAATCCTTGTACCCTGCATAGGATGCAATTCCGGTTGTCTGGTCCAGGGTGTATCCGCTGATTTCGGACATTCTTTCCCCAATTGTTCTTCCTTCAGGCGGCGCCATATTCATAAAGTTCCAGTAGATTACCTGACCCTGACTGTGGTAAGCAATAACCAGCCTGAAATTATGGTTTCGGGTGAAAGCAACTACTGCCTGTGTTTCCGGTTCCGACTCGGGCGCAGGGCCGGAATATCGCGTGGGGCCCGGCCCCGTGACACCGTACTCCGCTTCCGCATCTTTGGAAAGCTGCCATGCGGCATTATAATTATGATTTAGGTCCACGCCGCGGTTATTCGCTTCCCATACGGTGGAAAAGTCCGTACTCCCCTTATTCCATTTAATTAAGTCCTCGTAATAGGGATTATCCGGCTGAAGCCCGTTCAGCACCAAGTCAACGCCGTCGGGGTTGACCATCGGAATAATATAAATGCTGCTCCTGTTCCAAATATCCCTTGGATCGTAACCCCCGGGTAACGTACGTCCCTCTGTGTAGGCCTTTAAAAAGTCCTCTGTAAATTTCATCAACACCGGCGTAGTAATCCATTCCAGCGCATGGTGCGAGCCGTTGTAAAAAACCTGGTTCGGCCCCGTACCCAGCCGGATGTAGTAAAGATTCCTGCCCAGCACACTGTTGCCGGCGCTTCCCACCTCAAGGAACGGGTAACGTGCCTTCAGTCCCTGAATGTCCCTTGATAAAACGTCATAGGTATAATTGATATTGGTATCCACTATGTTCATGGCATAGGGTACCACAATGCGCTGACCGACGGTGAGGTTTTCGGGGCGCTGGTCCGGATTTGCAGCGATAATCAATTCGGGGCTCGTGCCGAACCGGTTCGCGATACTGTAAAATGTGTCCCCCGACCGGATCACATATAAATCGTAGCCATTTAAGAATCGTTCCAGTACCCGGTAAGTATTCGGCCCAATGATGCCATCCGGCGTTAAACCAAATCTTTTTTGAAATTCAATCACCGCGTCACGCGTCTGAGGGCCGAACTGACCGTCAACCCGGTCTATTTTATAACCCATTTTTTTCAGAACGGCCTGAATTTCCATAATATCGTTTCCCGACATTCCGATTCGCAATGTTCTCACTGTATCACCTCAAAATTTTGCGGCGGATTATATAAACGCTATCCGCTGACATATAATTTGAATGCATTCAAGCACAAATTACTATATTATATTGCAAAATGGAATTTTTGACACTGATTCGGGTTTTTTGTGTCGTGATTGGCCGTGTACTCATTTTCTTTGGTATGTACGCTTATTAACAGGATATATCCAAGCTCAGAAACATGAAAATTGACTTCTTGAAAAGATGTTTCGGAAACAATGTGATACCGTTTACTCGTATAATAAAAAGGAAGCATACCCCTGTCGGGGCATGCTTCCTTTTTCGCGTTCCAGCGCTGTGACAGTCATTGTTCAGAGCATGCTATTTATTTGTCGAAGTCTATCAATGCTGTCGTAATCGAACCGGCCGGCAGATCGATTTCTGCCACGTTGCCCTGCAAGCGCAGGCACACGGGAAGTGCATCATCCGAACGGTTTAGAAATACTACCGCCAAACAGCCGTCCGGGTTTCGGAATGCGGTCACTTCGATCTGACCGGTATACTGCGATGTCGCAATCCGTTTTGCCCCGGGCTGAATATACCTGCTGAAGTGGTTGATGTACGTATATGAAAGCTTCTTTTCCACCGTATCCGTTGCTGTGTTGCACATAATCGGAGCGTCGCAGAAATTCCCCACATGATTCGGGCCGCCGGTTTCATCCAAAATGATATTCCAGTCCATTGAAATATTCATCCCTGCATTCAGGTTGCCTAAAATATCGTGCGCATACACTTGCGCGTTGGCCAGCTGGTCATCCGCGCCGAACCTGCTGTATTCCACGCATCCCTCGCTGAAAACCAGAGTTTTATCCGGGAACTTCTCCCGAATCAGCTTTACAGCGTCAAAGTGATCGCCGGAATACCAGTGAAACGCCACACCCTGAACCATTTTATCCGTATTTTTATCCACAATATCGCAGGTGCGTTCAAAGGCCCGCTCCTTATTATGGTCCCAAATGCAGACTTGAATTTCACCCAGCCCGTTTTCCTGTAAAGCGGGGTACAGGTAATCCCGCAAAAATTCTTTTTCCTGCTCCGCACTGAATGTGCAGGAGTCCCATATCTGCGCCGCGTTCGGTTCGTTCTGAATGGTAAGCAGTTCCACAGCAATACCCCTGTTTTGATACTCCCTGATATACCGGCAGAGGTACCGCGCCCATGCGCCGCGGTACTCCGGCTTTAACGATCCGCCGCCGTTTTTCTGTCCATTTGTTTTCATAAACGCCGGCGGGCTCCACGGGGAAAGCATAACGCTCAACGGCTTTCCGGCCGCCAGCTGTGCAGCTTTCAGAAAGGGTAAAATATACTGTTCATCCCTTTGAAGGCTGAAGCTTTTCAGTTCCGTATCCTGCGGGTTGGTAACGGCGGAATAATTGCCAAGTGAGAAATCGCAGCTATCGATTGCCATGCGCAGATAACGGTAATTGCTACCGTTTTCGCCAAAATAAGCGTCCAAAATTTTCTTTTTGCTGCGCTCGTTCATACGGGAAAACGTGTATCCGGCCGCCTCGGTAAGGGCGCCGCCAAAGCCTTGAAATGTTTGGTATGTTATTTGGGGATAAAGGTTTACCGCTTTCATTTCCACACCGGAATCATGCTGAAAGCTTTGCAGACTTCTTCGCGTGATAGCCTTTTGGGATTCATATGTTGTCGTAATCAGGTTCAGATTCATTTTCCATTTCTCCTTTTGATCGAATAGAAGCGCTCATTGTGACGGTTCCTCATACTCTGGCTGCTATGCCGTTCTGCTTATACTCACTCGGGCTGATTCCGGTCAGCTTTTTAAAGACTTTCGTAAAATATTTTTCATCCCGAAAACCGACACGATAGGCAACTTCATACGTTTTCAGCCTGGAATCTTTCAGCAGTGCGCAGGCTTTTTCAATACGCACCGCATTTAAATAATCCACAAAGTTCTGTCCCAGTGTCTGCTTAAAAAGCGTACTGAGGTAAGCCGGTGTAATCCCCGCTTTTTGTGCCGCGTCGGAAAGAAAAACTTCATCCATATATTTTTTTTGAATATAATCTACAACGATATCTACCAGCTCGTTTCCGGTTTTGCTGGAATTCAGCGCGGCAATCACGCGACCAAAGATAAATTTAATTTTTTCCACTAACTCTTTCCTATTTTTACTCCGCTGTATTTCCTCAAATACACTGAAGGGGCTGTCAAAAACGGCCTGCGTTTCTATTTGATACTGCAAAACGAAACGGTAGGCGGACAAAATCAATACAATCGTAGTCTGAATAATCGATGCCTTATTTTCGCTTTTATCCGATACCTGAGCAAAAAAACTATCAATCTGCTCCATGCATCTTGAACTGTTTCGCTGTTCAACAGCAGAAAAAATTTCTTTTTCCGCTTCCGCAGGGTAGATATCCATCACCTTGGAATAAATGCTGTCATAGAACATAACAAAGTCCGTTCCAAGGAAGAAGAACATTCCTCTGATTTTCAAAGCATCCTGATAAGATTGGTGCATTTCACCCATTGTTCCGGCATTGCTGCCCACAGTTACGGAAAGGGAAGTATTGAACAAATGTGAGATATCTGCTTTTAATTTTAAAAGCTGCTTTTGTATAGCGGCTTTTTCTTCATTTACATTTCCGCTTACAATAACAACAATGCTTTCCCCCAGACAGGCTGTCTGGCAGGTAAACATCTTTTCCAGGCATTGAATGATGTATTTTTTCTGCTCCTCAAAAAAGAGGATATGTTCCGGAGGGCTGATCAACATACAGAATTGGCTGCTTCCAATCGGGAACCCGATTTCTTCCGCTTTTTGTACAGCAAGCTGTTCATGATGGGTTAAGACAATTTCCGCCACCGCTTTGTCGTGCAGTTCTTTTCGATTCAGCAAAAGCTGATGCTCTTTTTGATTATTTTCCTGCATCTGCAACCGTTCCGCGCGAATTTTTCGGCATACCTCATCCACAGCCGCAAGAATTTTTTCAGGAGGGCTGGGTTTTAAGAGGTAATTTACCGCACCATACCGGATTGCCTGCTGTGCATAGCTGAAATCATCGTATCCGCTCAAAACAATCGCCCTGATTTCGGGATTGGTATCCCTGATTTCCTGAATAACCTCCAAGCCGGACTTTCCCGGCATGCGGATATCCATCAGCAAAATATCGGGCAAGTATTTTTTGATTTTCTCCAGCGCGTCACGGCCGTTTTGTGCGGTTGCACAAACATAAGCGCCAATCGAATTCCAGTCCACTATTTTTTCCAGAGCGGTTCTGATATTTTCTTCATCATCCGCGATCAACACTTTGATTCTGTCCATTTCGCACCCTTCTTTCAGCCCTTTTACAGTGTAAAATCAGTGCGCGGCAGCACCAGAGTTACTTTTGTTCCCTTGGTTTCTTCGCTGTCGATTTTCAATAGAAAGTCTTCATTGAACTTTAGCTTTAAGCGTTCGTATACATTGTTGACCGCATACCCGCCCGGGCTTTTATTTATATTTAAATCGCCGTGCCCGCAGTCCAAAAGGCTTTCGGACTGCTGCTCCGTCATACCGATTCCATCATCTTCAATTGTGAAAATTAATTGATCTTCCTCGCATCTGCCGACGATGCTCACCGTACCGCCCGCGTCACTGTCCTCAATCCCGTGTACAATTGCATTTTCAACAAAGGGCTGAATAATCAGTTTAGGGATAATACAATTATAAATTCGCTCATCAATGTTCAGCGAAAACTGCAGTTTTTCCTTGAAACGCATTTTCTGAATTAAAAGATAATGGTAAACCAGTTCTTTTTCTTTTTCCACGGTGGTCATCCCCTGACCCCGGTTCAAACTGAGCCGAAAAATGCGGGACAGTGAGTAAATCATATCCGCAATTTCAGCGTTGCCCGCTGTAAGTGCCTGCCAGTAAATGGAGTCCAGTGTGTTATAAAGAAAATGAGGATTAATTTGAGCCTGCAGGGAACTTAATTCACTTTCCCGTTCCCGAAGCTTCAGGACATAGGTGGTATCAATGAGTTCTTTCATGTTACACACCATTTCGTTGTAGCACTGGCCAACCTGACCGACCTCGTCCTTTGCTTCAAAATTCACTCTTTGAGAGAAATCGCCTTTTTTAAACTTTTGCATGGAATCACAAAGCTGACCCATCGGCTTTGTAATAATAGCGGAAACAAAAAAGGAAATCGGCAGCAAAAGCAAAAGTGCGCCGATTAGAATCAGGACAGGGACAGCCGCCACATCCTTCAGGGAATTCAGCAAATTGGACTTGGGCACCACGTAAAAAACACTGGTGCCGGTCGCGCTGGGGCGGCTGAAATAGATGTAACTGTCCTTGTAATCCGCAAAACTGCCGGCGGCAGGCGCTGTTTGGGATTGTGAGCGAAGATGACCGGAGATATATCCGGCAACATCCCCGCTGATTTTTCCGGATTGCGTTAAAATTTCGCCGCTTTGGTTTATCACGGAAATACCCTCATTGCCCTGCTTAATTGCGCTTTTGATAATATTTTGTAAATAGCTTTCGTCAATACCAAAAACCAGATACCCAATATTACGAACCTGCGTACGGTTCACAATCATGCGGGAAAGCATAATTTTCGTACTTTTATTCACTTCAAACAGCTGGTGGTCTTTTTGATCCACCCTGCTCCATACCGGTGCGCCGCCTGCAGCGGTCGCCGCCACATAGTAGGGGCTTTTCCTGACTCCGTCGGAATCACTGCTTAGCACACTGGTATCAGTCGTAATATAATAAGGACTGAGGCCGTTTTCCGCATAGAGCGCCACAAATTTAATATGGGATTTTGTCGCAATTTCGTCCAGGATAAACCGCATGGAGTTATCCTGCTCCCATGTGCTTTGATTGGAATTCAAATTTGGGTTCTTTTCATTCAGCACTTTATTAATGTTATCGTTAATTGCGATATAGGTGGATATATCCGATATATCCACCTGCATAAACTCCATATTGGTATTAATTTGTTTGATGATTTCCAAATTTGCGCGGGAAAGGGATTCGATCGTACTCCTTTGCGTTGTAAAATATAAGTAAACACAGATGGTTAAAATAAATGGCAAAACGATAGCGTAAAGCATTAAAATCAACTTGTATTTAAACGAAAGATCATGCAGCCGATGTTTTATTTTACTCGTAAAACCACCCCCAGTAAAATAATACCATAAACAGCTGAAAATACCAGTCCTTATCCCTTGACCGCCCCAACAACAATCCCCTTGGTAATTTGTTCGTTTAAAAGTATGTAAACAATCAGCGCGGGAAACGCCGTTAATGCCATAACGGCAAACTGAACCGCATAATTGGAAGCGTACTGCCCTTGGAACTGCAATACGGAAAACGGCAGTGTGCGCCATTTATCCGAAGTCAAGTATGTCATTGCCATGACGAATTCATTCCAGTTGTTCAGAAAAGTCATAATGGCAATGGTGACAATGGACGGCTTGGTAATCGGAAGAACGATTTTAAAAATGATGCGGTATACGCCGCACCCGTCGATCAGTGCGCTTTCCTCCAGGGCGCGGGGAACGGATTCCAAAAAACTGGCCATGATAAAAATGCCCTGAGGGAGCGAAAACGCTATATAGGGAACCAACAGGGCAAAAATCGAATCAACCATTCCTACCTTATTATAAATGAGAAAATTCGGCAAAAGTGTCGCATGGATTGGTATCATCATGCCAAGCAGCAGAATATTCATCACTGTCCTGTTCAGTTTCCATTTCATTCTGGTGCAGGCATAGGCGACCATCAGCGAAATCAGAATGGTGGCAATCACCGTAATGGTGTTGACCGTGATGCTGTTGAACAGAAAGTGCAACACTTTGCCATCCACAAAGGCAGTATAATAATTCTGCCACTGCGGCGGATTCGGAGCAATCAGTATATTGGAAGCAAACAAATCGCCGCTTTTTGCCAGTGAAAAATCCACGAGCCAAATCAGCGGGAACAGCTCAATAAACGCGATAACCGACATAAACGCAATTAATAAACCGCGTGTAATTCTTCGGCTTTTTGTATTGGACCCTGCAAAATTCATAATATGCAAATGCTCCTTTCCTTAAAGTTCGGCCTTTGTTTTAAAGACTTTATTCAAAAGTACGGTAGCAGCCATACACACAATCACAAATAAAACGGAAATTGCATTTCCGTAGCCGTATTCATAGGAACTGAACGCCTTTTGGTACAGGTAATTCGCCAAAAACTGCGTTTTGTTGCCGGGTCCGCCGTTTGTCAGCAGATAGACTGTTTCCATTTGCTTCAGCGCGGAAATAATTGCAAGCGTAACGTTCACGCGTATGACGGGGCGCATCATCGGCAAGGTGATTCTAAAGAATGACTGCGTACCGGTAGCACCGTCAATTGCAGCCGCTTCATAAAGCTGCGTATCAATCCCTTTAATCCCAGCGTAATAAATCAGCAGGCCCCACCCGAAGCCATGCCACACAAGTACAATAATTACTGACCAAATTGCCATGTCCGGGTTCCCAAGCCATTCCTGCTGGGCGGAGCCCAGTCCAAGCGCCCGAAGCGCACTGTTTAACAGACCGAAATCCGGATTATAAATAAACACCCACATGGAAGCGATGACCGCCACGGAAATCACATTTGGGATAAAATAAGCCGCACGGAAAAACTTTTCCAGCTTACCGGAAACTTTATCGACCAGTACGGCAAAAATCATGCACACCGGATGCTGTATGCAGACAAAGCAAAATCCAAGCAGCGCCGCGTTGCCAAGCGAACGCCAGAATATTTCATCATGAAAAAGAAGCTGCCTGAAATTCTCAAGTCCAATGAAAACAGGCGTTCCCATCCCTGAATACTGCGTCATGCCAAAGTAAGCGCTCAGGCAGATGGGCGCAAAAATCGCGCTGATAAACAGAATTACAGCAGGTGTTACAAGGGAAAGGATGACCCATTTATTGCTGTAAACCTTATTCAAAATTATGTCCCTCCCTTTATCAAAAGGCAGGGGAGATTCCATTCTCCTCTGCCTTTCCCTTAGTGCGTTGTATTTGCGCAGATTTATTTCAGTGAATCATTCAACTTTTGGACGTACTGATCAGCGGTGATCATTCCCACGGCGAACTGCTGGGAAAGGTCCTCGCAAGCAGTCTTGAAGGCAGGCGTGCCGCAGTCGTTGATCGGCGTGCCGCTGATGCTGGTTGACTTGGAGAGGATATCCGCCAGCGTGGTCTGCACTTCTGTTTCTTTGCCCGTCAAATACTGGTCAAAGTTTTGCGCCGGAAGGCCAAGACCCATCTGCCAGGCGTTTTTCGCCCAGTTTTCCGGTTTGTATAAGTAGTTCAGGAAATCGATGGCCTGAGTTTTTACTTTGGAATTGGCTGCTATGGAATAACCGCCGCCGTTCCACGCCGCGATATCGGTTACCTTGCCTGCCGCGCCGGTAACGGCGGGCATCATAAATATGCCGATATTTTTTCTAAACTCTTCAGGCAGGCTTTCATCCGTAACCATACCCATTTCCCAGGCACCCATGTAATAGGTAGCAGCCTTGCCCTGCGCGAACATATTTCTTGCTGCGCCGTAATCCGTTGCACTGAAGGATTTTTGGAAGAAATCCTTACCAATCAGTGTGGACATATTCTGAGCGGATTTCAAAAACGCAGGGTCGGACAATGCGCCGCCGCTGATTGCTTTTGGAACCAGGGAGCTGTCGCCCGTTGTCTTCATGACAAGGTCGGAATACATAATCGCAAGCGGATATTTATCCTTGCCGTCCATTACGCAGGGTGTAATTCCCAAACCGTTGAATTTTTTGCCCAAAGCAATTAAATCATCCATGGTCTTAGGGACTTCAACGCCGTTGTCGGCAAAGATTTTCTTGTTGTAATAGAATACCATCATATCGGTATTTCTTGGCAGCCCATAAACCTTGCCATCTTTGCTGAACCCGGTGAGTGACCCTTTGAAGAAATTATAGCTGGAATAGTCATCCGTCAGTTCCGCCAGATAACCGCTGTTGATCACAGGGTCAATGAAAGCCGGCTGGCCCCATACTGCCATAACATCCGGCAGGCTGTTCGAAGAAGTGTAAGCCTTGAATTTTTGTTTATAGGCTTCGTCCTGCAATGCTTCCACTTCAATGGTAACGTTTTTATGCTCGGTCTTATAATTCTGGATGAGTGTTTCCTCCAAAAGGCCCATGCCGGACTTTCTGTCCGGAAGATTGGAGAACAGCTTAATGGTAACGGGTGCTTCCGCCGCCGTGGATGACACTTGCGCTTCCTGAGAAGCCGGGGTACTTGCTGGCGGTGCCGCGCTGGATGCTACACCGGGTGTATTGGAACAGGCAGCAGAAGCCATCAACATGAAAGACGCCAAAATAATTGCGGTTATGCTTTTTATGCTCTTTTTCATAGTCTTCCTCCTTAACAGTTTGTTAATTTTTAACTGTAAATCTATTGTAGCATCATTGTTTTATGGTAAATAGATGATATTCTTTCGATTTAGTGTAAAATTTATGGATTTTCAATAGTCTGACGATACTCCTGTCGGCCTACGGGACGTACCGGTTACGCAAAACGGGAACTTCCTTGATTTGGGAGGCCGGTTTGGTGAGGACCTGCCTGACGAAGACTCGAATAACACATAAAACAGAGGTAGCGGCAAGTAAACCGATACCTCTTTCGCATATTTGCAGCGGATGCGCCCACCATACTCGTATCATCTTTCGGTATTTGAGTTGAGCAGCCGGCAATGGCCATAATTAGAAAAAACGAAAGAAAGCACAATCCCTTTGTCACGGCAAATTACCTCCTATACTCTTTTGATACTATTATATATTATTTTAATGCGACAACTTTTGGAAAATAAGAGGTTCCAGTCGTAATGCCGATATTCGAACATCTAATTTAAATAAATGAATTTTATTTCTAAATTTTTTAATGATACAGCCGATAATTTTTTAAACAGTACTCTCCCTATAAAAAGAATAACTGCAGAAGGAGAATGTTTATGCCTGGTTTTTTGATCTTTATTCTTGGATTTATCGCAGGCGGTTTTTTCATGCTTGTAGTTATGTGCTTACTTCAAATTAATAATAAGAACCGGTAAAAATCTTCCTGCAATTTGGTTTCTTTGCTGAATCAATACGACGCGCAAACCTGCACCCGAACAAGTAAAATGGCCAATACCCCAAAACACGGTCCTGTTTGGGGATATTGGTCATTTTATATTTCTGACGGCGCATATTCCGCTGATATTTGATATAATATATATTAATTAACATGCAAGGGGGGAGTACACGTGGAATATTTGGTTACAGGTGTAATATGCTTTTATGCAGGTTTATTTCTGGGATGTTGTTTTCGGCTGGGGAAGCAGAGGTCCAAGTAAGAAGGAACCCGGAGGCCCGCAAAGTGAACTAGGGCATCGAAAACAAGTTCCGGTGCTTTTTTGTATACGGATTTACTTGATTTTTACCGTGAACAGCTTAATGCTGTCACCCATAGGATAAATCCCAACTGTCTGACCGGCATTGCCGACCGGAACAATATGCCATAGGACGTAGCCGTTTTGCAGGCAGCGCACCACCCGCACCACATTGGCAGTGCCGGCAACAAGCTGCACATTGCCCGTGGTTTTCGCAGTATAAACACCGTCCGCGGCTATTTCAACAGTGCCGGAGGTATCACAGGTAAATGCCCGCGGCTTTACAAAACCGTTGTAGCCGCCTGCTTTGATGATGGCTGGATAATCCTTATAGGATAAATCCAAATCCACGTTACCGCTGATGCCTACTATTTGACCTGTGTTGCTGTGCTGCCAGATTGAGACTCCACCGTATCCGGGTACCTCGTTGTACCGTGCAAACCACAAATCATATGCTTTCAGTCGGTTCATGTCAAGATAATTCTTGCACCAGTCTAAATTCGAGTAAATCATTGGGTAATAACCGGCGTGTTTAATCACCTCACAAAATGCGATCACCATGTCGGTTAAATTTGCTTTCTTAAGTTGAAGCAGTTCGGCATGCTCAACATCACAAGCCAAAGGATAATCCCACTTGTACGGCTTTATGGCGGTAAGAAACTCCCCTGCCTGTTTCTGTGCGTCGCCCGCACGCAAAAAATGATACGCACCGATGTGCAGCCCGGCTGCTGATGCGCCGGATGCGTAGTCTTTAAAATTGGGATCTGTGTAGCCCACGCCCTCCGTCACTTTTATCATTGCAAATTCAATGCCGGCTGCTTTGGCGTTCGTCCATTGAATCGCTTCCTGGTGGTGGGATACGTCTATTCCTTTTATCAAAATGTCATCTCCCCTAGTAATCGTTCATGCACCATTCTACGTTAGTTGGACAACGCCGGTACTTTGTCCCATGATGATGTCTTACTTTTTAGGCAGATCCTTCTTTTAATAAATTTTCTAGTACATGATAAGAAACAAGATTCCGAATATGCCGCTAAAAAATGATAAAATAAGTAATGTGGCCTTTAACATAACTCCATAGCCTGTATGGTTTTCGCTTATGTGCAACGAGATGATAAGCCCTATTATGGACAATACAACTGTAAATCCCGCCATTATTTTCATATTGTTTTCCTCCGCTCAAAGCATTCGGAAAAAGCTATTACCATACTTACTGCAGCGACCGGTATTATATTCCATCCGTGGGCAGCCTCTTTATTCTTTCACAGCGAGTAGCATAATAATATATGAGATTGAACACGGTTTACAGTACGGTTTACGCAAAACAACGTTGTATTGCTTTTATTTTTACTGTATAATTTGCCTGAGGTGATTTTATGCACAGTCTGGATTTTGATGAATCAGAGTGTAATTTGATTGATTCCGCACTTAAGAATTTAAATGAGAGCGTTAAAAATACGGTCGATCACTCTGAAAGCACGGACAGCGAACTGGTCCGTTTCACGTTGGCTTATTCCGACGTGATTAATGACCTCTGTTTGTCTGTGAATGAGCGGGATTCGTTTACTGCATCTGAGATAAAAATGATTTACAGCGCGCTGGAACAACTTCCCAAGGCCAAAAAAGGCGTTGCATCCCTGCGGGATTCCATTGCTGATTACTGCAAGGATTTTAAAATAGAGCTGCCTTAACACGGCAGCTCTATTTTTAATATAAAGCAAGCCCGTTTATGGGCGGAGATCATCTTCAAAAAATGCAAGCACAGCAAAGCGCCCGGCTCCAAGCGGAGGCGGGCGCTTTGTTTATTCTGTAAACATTCATATTTTCCATTTAAATAACATCACGCCGCCGATCATTAAAGCGATACCCGCAAATTTCTGCCAGCCGAAAGGAATATGCTGGGAATCAAACAGCCCGAAAGCGTCGATAACCGCAGCCACCAACAACTGTGAAATTAAAATAACAGAAATAGCCACCGTAGGCCCCAAACCTTTAATGGCCAGCATGACAGTGATAGTAATGACGATTCCCAGCACCCCGCCCAGCAGATAAACCTTGTTTGTACCGCCCAATTCACCAAAGTTTCCCTTCCCCATAAACAGCACAGTAATCACAGATAATGCAAACGCCACGCCTTGCACCAGAACATTCGATTCATACAACCCGATGCGGTCACCTAATCGCGTGTTCATGACTCCCTGAACACTCATGGCCGCGCCCGCCAAAATACTAAAAAGAATACCCAGCAAATGGAACCCCCCCCTGCTCTGTCCAGCTTTCGTTTGAAGTTAGCTTTTCCAGAAAAGAGGAATAACATACAAGAAAAGGGAACTGTTATGAAACGCTATCCGCCACACAAATTCATCGTGACCTAAAATTTCAGCAGTCAATGTGTGGCAGATCAGTCGGCCGTTTCAATTTCTTTCGTTGAACTTTTATATTTTAATTTCGGTATTGATGAAAACAGATGAATCAGAAGTTGACATAACACCATTCCAGCCAGTCCCCCTGTGAAATCAAGAAGAATATCACTGACATTACCGCTCCTGCCCTGAATAAATGTTTGAAGGAACTCGTCGAGTACCGGAACCGAGAGCAAAATAAACAGTTCCATAAAAAGGTATTGAACAGGCCGCCTGACATACATTCGCACAGTGAGAATCAGCAAATTTCCCAAGGCAAAATATTCAATAAAATGTCCCGTCTTTCTTACAATATGTTCGGTAATCGAAGCGTGAATCCCGATGCGGGAAATCGATGTATTGATCAAATTCATTACAAACTGGCTTTTTTCGCTTGACTCCGGCCCCGGGAACATGGAATTGCTGAAAATAAAGAGTACAAAGCCTGTCGTAATGAAAGTAAAAAGAATTTTGATAAATTTATTCGACGTCATAAATATGAACCGCCTTCATTATATTTTTCTTTTGATAGAGTAAAATATTAATTTATTTCAAAGGGATAAAGCTTATAATATCATATTATAGTCGTTTATGAGCAAGAAAAACACACTAAATAGGGTGAGAGCCGTTATTTTAGCGGATAATTGCTACATTGCGAATCATCTTAAATCTTATCATTGAACCCCCAATTTTTATTTGGCAGGCAGTTCGCCCATAATATTTGCATTTTAAGCGACAGTCGTTTATATTAGTAAAGAGAATCAGCTGACAAACCATAATAAAGAATTAAGCCTCCCACCGTATGATGGGTGTTTTTATGAGAATCAGGAAGAGGATGAATGGTTTATGGGCACCAATATTTTAGTGGTGGATGATGAACAGGCCATAGCGGATTTAATTGAAGTGTATTTAAAAAATGAGGGCTTTACGGTGTACAAATATTATAACGGTCAGGACGGCCTCAACTGTGTAAATTCGGTACAGTTGGAGCTTGCGATACTTGACGTAATGCTGCCGGATATTGACGGCTTTGCTGTCTGCCAAAAAATCAGGAAAAATCATAATTTTCCTGTTATCATGCTGACGGCAAAAGTGGAAGAACTTGATAAAATCACCGGGCTGACGCTGGGTGCGGACGATTACATGACAAAACCATTTCAGCCCTTGGAGCTTGTCGCCCGCGTCAAAGCGCAGCTGCGCAGATTTACCAAATATAATTCCGCCGAACCGGTGCGTGAAGAAAAGCTGATTGAATTTTCCGGTCTGGTATTGGACAAAGATACTCACGTATGTACCCTGAATGAAAAGCTGCTTGCACTTACTCCCACTGAGTTTTCAATTTTGTGGGTGCTGGGTTCCAATCGGGGGCGTGTCGTCAGTTCTGAAGAGCTGTTCCGCGAGGTATGGGGCGACAAGTATTTCAGTAACAGCAATAATACGGTGATGGTTCACATCCGGCACTTAAGGGAAAAAATGCATGATTCCGCAGAGCATCCCAAATATATAAAAACCGTATGGGGGGTTGGCTATCAAATTGAAAGATAACGGAAGAAGCGTTTTAAAAGCCGGTATTATCCTGATAATCATTGTTCTGTTTTATTTTGGAATCGTGTGGCTGATGGATCAAAGGTTTAACGGAGCGTTGGCCGACTGGTTTAATTATCGGTTTTTCATTGACCCCCAAAAAGCAAGTGACGGAAAAATAGGAGTTCTGTTTCAAAGCTGGTATGAAATAAAGCAATTTCTTATGATTGTATTTACCGCTTTCGTCATTTTCACAGCGTTATGCATCAGCATTCCGACCTATTTTTATGCGCGTTATAAAAGCAAAAAAGACATTCGCTTTATTACAAATTTAATCAGTTCCTTTATGAAGTCAGACAGTGACGATTTATCACTGCCGAAAGAGTATTCGGGAATTGAAACACAGCTTATCAAAATAAAAGCGCTGTCGCAAAAAAACGAACAGCTTGTGCAAACGGAAATGCAGCGAAAAAATGACCTGATTACTTATTTGGCGCATGACCTGAAAACACCGCTTGCTTCGGTAATCGGCTACCTGAGCCTTTTAGATGAAGCACCGGACATGCCGCCGGAACAAAAAGCAAAATACGTCGGAATCGCTTTGAAAAAAGCTTACCGGCTGGAAGAATTAATTAACGAATTTTTTGACATTACAAGATTTAATCTGCAATCCATTGTTCTGAATAGCGGCAAAATAAAACTCGCTTTTATGCTTCAGCAAATGACGGATGAATTTTACCCCATGCTCACTCCGCAGGGAAAACAGGTTTCAATGCATGTTCCAGACGATCTTATCCTTGCAGGGGATGCGGACAAGCTGGCGCGTGTCTTTAACAATATTCTCAAAAATGCAATCGCTTACTGCTATGAAAACAGTGTGATTGACATTACAGCTTGTCAAGAAGAGGGTTCTACCGTTATTACATTCACGAATCACGGGGATCCTATTCCTGTACAGAAACTGAACACTATTTTTGAAAAGTTTTACCGAATGGATTCCGCTCGCTCCACAAACACCGGAGGCGCCGGACTGGGGCTGGCAATCGCCAAAGAAATTGTCACCGCGCACGGCGGGACAATCACCGCGGAAAGCAGCGCGGAACATACCGTTTTTACAGTAAAGCTTCCGTCATAAGAAAATCTTAAGATGTTTATAAGACAAAATTCCAACATGGCTGCTAATTCTATGTTTAAATAGAAGCAGCGCAGATTAATACTGATCTCCAATAAAAGTATCGATAAAAATCCGCATCAACATCCATACACGAAAGCTCTTGATTTTTATATACTTTTTAATCGGATATCAGTATAAGGAGTTGTTTTAACATGCGAAAAACAAAAAGAAGAAAATCAAAGCTGTGGGTGCTTCTGCTGATCATCGCGGCCGCCGTATTCGTATACAAATCTAATCTTATATTTAACGGACAAGCACTGTTCAAAAAAGCCGGCAGTGATAAAATTGATTCGGGTCCCTCATCATCGGAGTCCATCTCGTCTCAGCCGTCATTAGCGGTCTCTGATTCCGATGATTTTGTCACCATCAGCAATTTGCACAGCCCGAATGCTATTCTGGTTCGACTGGATGATCATGCCACGCTGATGAAGGAAAACAGCGAGCAAAAAATTTACCCGGCTTCTTTGACTAAAATTATGACAGTAATCGTTGCAATTGAAAATTTACCGGACTTACAGAAAAAGATAGAGCTTCCTGGCTCTATGTTTCAGGAGCTGTACAAAGCGGATGCATCAAGAGCGGGATTTTTACCGGATGAAAAAGTTCGTGCAGATGACTTGCTGTACGGCGTCATGCTGCCAAGCGGTGCGGAGTGCTGCATTGGCCTTGCGGACGATATTGCAGGCTCAGAGCAGAAATTTGTAAAATTGATGAATCAAAAGGCAGCGGAACTCGGCATGAACAGTACGCATTTTACCAATACCACAGGACTGCAGGACAGTAACCACTACACAACGGTAAAGGACTTGTCTGTTCTTCTTAGTTATGCGCTGCAAAACAATACGTTTCGGGATATTTTTACCGCTTCCCGCTACTCCACATCACCGACCAACAAACATAAGGACGGAATCACCTTTCAAAACACAATGTTTAAGAACATAGAAAACCCCGCAATTAGCGGTGGAAAAATTTTGGGAGGCAAAACCGGATTTACCGACGAGGCCGGACTGTGCCTTGCAAGCCTTGCGCAGAAAGACGGCAGGGAGTATATTCTTGTAACGGCAGGCGCAAAAGGGAATCATGAATCGGAGCAATACAACATTGAAGACGCTTACGCTGTATATAATAAATTAGGAAAGCAATAAGCCTGTCGTCAGCAGTGATCATTGTACTGCCGGGAACCGGCCGCATTGAAATTCGAAGTTAAATCATTTGCTTGCTTTCATTGAACTGACTTCTTTAAGATATCAACAAAAAAAGCCATATGGATACTGTGTCAATCAGTGTCCGTATGGCTTTTTATGTTTGAATGGCTTCGCCCGATCACATTAAAGTAATGTCAAAAGACAATGTCTGGGAAGCGTTTGGCGCAAGAATTTTAACGCCGCGCTTATTTTCAAAAATATCGTCTTCGTCACTGCAGGTACAAATTCCTGTCCAAGGTTCTACCGCAACAAAGTCGCCGCCGTTTTTGCTTGACCAAACAACAACATAATCAAAACCGGGGAAATCCAGCTTTACGCCTTTTCCGGTGTTTGGATTGTACATTTTTGCCGAACGGGATTTTAACTGGTCAAAAATTTGGCAGTCATAACTAAACCATGTGCGGTCCATTGGGAAAGTCTTTGAGTTATTTAATATCAGGGTGCGGTGCTCCACATCAATCAACCCGTTTTTTAAAGCACGCGGGCAGTTCGCATACTCTTTTTGCTCAAACTCGACCACATAATCTTCAAAAGATTCCCCATCCTTTAAAGGACAGCGGAATGCGGGATGGCCGCCTACAAAATAAGGCATTGGCTCACTGTCTTTGTTGATGACCGTAAAAGCCATTGTCAGTGTTTTTTCGCATAGCGTATACTTTACCTGCAATTCAAAATCATATGGGAAACGCTCTTTTGTTTCCTCGTTGGAAATGACGGAATAAGTAGCGGAATTTTCGGTGCTGTCAATTAAATTGAACTCCATTTTCTTAACAACGCCGTGACGCTCCATTTGGCAGGTCTTATTACCGCCGACAATTGCTTTTTTGTCGCGAATGCTGCCGACAATTGGGAATAAAATAGGTGATTGGCCGCTCCAAAATGCAGGGTCGCCCTGCCATAGGTACTGTGTTCCCTCGCTGTCCATCAGAGAGGTCAGTTCCGCACCGGTCGATTTAATTTCTGCAGAAGCCGCATTGCTATGGATTTTTTGATTCATCGTAAAATTCCCTTCCTTTTTATCATTCACTGATTTCCGATTGCTACAAGCTATTATTATATACCGGATACAACAATTTTTTATTCTTTCACGAAGTAATATTTTCCTAAAGTGATTAATACGAGTACCGGCATTATCCGATTTATGATAACGCCGGTGAGAGATTTTTTTAGTTTACTCCATGGACTCTGAAACTTCGTCTGTCACTTCAACCTCATTTTCGGTTTCAACTTCCGGATCAGTTTCCGTTTCAGTTTTGTCTTCAGGTACCGCCGCCGTTTCTTTCAGGGTGAACTTTGCAATTAATTTCCTCAGCATATCTGCCTGCGCAGACAGTTCCTCGCTGGATGCCGCGCTTTGTTCGGCAGTAGCGGAATTGGTTTGTACCACAGCGGAAACCTGTTCCACACCCTGAGTGATTTGGGTAATCGCCATAGCCTGTTCAGAGGATGCCTTGTCAATTTTTTGAATGGTTCCCCCTACAAGCTGTACCTTCTCCGCAACATCAGCAAGCAGCTTCGCAGTCTGGTCAGCAATTTTCGACCCTTCCTGCACATCGTTAATCGAACTTTCAATTAGAACAGTGGTTTGTTTTGCTGCGTTGGCGGACTTGTTGGCAAGGTTTCGGACTTCATCCGCCACAACAGCAAAACCTTTGCCGGCGGCGCCCGCTCTTGCCGCTTCCACAGCTGCGTTCAGCGCAAGAATATTGGTTTGAAAAGCAATGTCATCAATTACCTTAATGATTTTTACAATTTCATTGGAAGAAGTATTCATATTATTCATCGCAGCCAGCATTTGCTGCATCTGCTGGTTGCCAAGGCTCACGCCTGTGACGGCATCTTTCACATAGCCGGTCACGCGGTCAACATTGTCGGCATTCTGCCGAACCGACTCCGAAACCTCGGAAATAGTCGCGGAAAGTTCCTGAGTGGAACTGGCCTGCTCGGTCGCACCCTGTGCAAGCGCCTGTGCGCCGCTTGAAACCTGGTCGGCGCCGCTGCTTACCTGCTCGGAGGATGTATTGATAATGGACAGCGTTTCACTCAGGTCATTCGTGATTTGGCGGAATGCAGCCTTTATCGGTGCAAAATCGCCGTGATAATCCTGTGTGATTTCCGTTGTCATATCCCCCTGAGCGATTAAGTTCATGTTTTCGGAGATATCGCTCACATAAAGCTTGAGTGTGGAAGCTGCCGTTTTCAGCGAGTTGGCAAGCGAACCGATTTCATCCTTGGAAACGTAAGTGATGTCTACATCCAGATTGCCCTGAGCAAGGGATTTTGCGGCAACAGCCATTTCATTAATCGGCCTGCTCAGCGCGTGCGCCAGCCACAGCCCCCAGCAAACAGAACCGGAAACGCCGATCACAATTAAGATCAGCAGAGCGATCGTCATAATGTCCGCCATCCGATTGTTCGTCGCGTTGGTCGCCTGCGCCGTCGTTATGCCGCTGCGCATACAGATGGTGTAATACCCCACGATTTTAGTATTGGCGGTAGTAAACTCACCCAAATGCTGCATTGCCTTGTTGGTGTCGCCGCTTTCGACATCCTGTGAAATTTTTTGAAACAAAGGATAAAGAGTATCCTGAAATCTTTTTTTTGCATCTTCAAAATAAGGTTTCAATTTCGGGTCTGTCAGCGTTGGCTCGTATTGTGCGATTCCCTCGTTGTATTCCCTTAAATACTGCGCGGTTTTTACTTCGAGCGTGGACTTTTGGGAGGACGAGCTGCCATACAGAATATAATCCCTTGCCAGGCCCGCCATATCGCCGACATTTGTAATAACGCCGGATATAATCGGGATTGGCGCTGTTTGCTTTTCATACAGATTTTGACTGGCTGCCTTCATTTGCTGGATCTCGACAATTCCCGCAACGCCGATCAAGACCGATATGAGTGAAATAATCAGGAATGATGAAATCAGCTTTGCAGAAATTTTCATGTTCTTCATATTAGTGCCTCTTTCCGTCAAATTTGTTCTGAATTAACTAAGCGATGCCTGACAGAGTCACGCACCGCATAGTTAAGATGAGTATTTATAGAGATGAGAGGGACTACTGGATGAAAATGGGCATCACCCACCATCGGCTTTATGAGCCGGGGAGTTAAATTTCTTACCCGCCGAATAGCGTTGACAGTCCAGCGGATTAAGTCCTTCACGATTCCGAACTTTACTTTGATGGGAAGAAACATTAATATATCAGGCCAAGCGGCCAAAAAACACTGCAAGCTCGAATCGTTGTGAATTTCTTCGCCTTTATGTAAGGATTACTTGCCTGCAAGTTCCTTGACTTTTGCAATTTGGGCTTCGTTCAAGTCAAGAACATCGCTGTTGTCCATGCCGGTAGAGGAATCCTCCACCAAAATCAGCTTAGTGTCTTTATTGGTAACGGTATTGTGCCACAGTGTGCTGGGAATGTTGTACACCTTCATCGGTTCCATGTACTCCGCTTCGATTACCAGTTCCCCGTTCACTTCGTTTGCATAAAGAAGAACGCATTTACCCGACAGCAAAACAAACAGTTCGTCGGTCTTATTGTGGCGCTCAAGGCAGTTGGTGTTTGCAATATCATTGGCTGGCTTCCAGTTTTTAATGCCGACCATCCATTTGTCGTTTTCAAATACGCGGGTCAAACCTTCGCCTTCGTATTCGTGCTTCTGAATCTTCATAAAAAGCTCTCCTCTTATTTCGTAATTTTTCTGCACTGTTCCGCAATATTTTCAGCGGTCAACCCGTAAGCGGCAAAAAGATCTGCAGGTTTGCCGGATTTACCGAATTTATCCTGAATACCAACGCGGGCAAACTTCGCACAGGAGTTGCCTGCAAGTACTTCCGCAACCGCTGAACCAAGGCCGCCGATAATAGAATGTTCTTCTGCAGTAACCACAGCACCGCATTTGTCAGCCATGGCAAGAATGCATTCTTGATCAATCGGCTTAATGGTATGGAAGTTTACGACCGCAGCGCTGATACCTTCGGCGGCCAGCATTTTGGATGCCAGTAAAGCGTATGGAACCATCAGACCGGTTGCCATGATGCAAACGTCGGAACCGTCTCTCATCACATTGGCTTTACCGGGGATGAAGGGTGTGTCCGGTGTTGTAATGGTTTCAACAACAGGACGCGCAACGCGGATGTAAACAGGACCGTTGATCTCTGCCGCTGCAAAAACAGCTTTCTTTGTTTCAAGCGGGTCGCAAGGTACAAAAATGGTCATGCCGGGTAAGCCCCTCATCAAAGAAATATCTTCGATGCTCTGGTGACTGCCGCCGTCCTCACCGACACAAAGGCCGGAATGGGAAAGACCAAGTTTGACATTGGCATTCACATAACTAATGGAATTGCGGATTTGCTCGTAAGCACGACCTGTACCGAACAAGGCAAACGTGCTGACAAAAGGAGTTAATCCTGAGTGTGCAAAGCCTGCCGAAGCACACATCATGTTTGCTTCGGCAATTCCAAAATTGTAAAAGCGGTCCGGGTATGCCGCGGCAAATGAATTGGTCATTGTTGCATGGGCAAGGTCCGCGTCCATTACAACAACATTTTTATTTTTTTCGCCAAGCTCTACTAAAGCCTCGCCATAAGCAACTCTTAGTGATTTACTCTCAGCCATTGATAGTTACCCCCAGTTCTTTTAGTGCAGCAGTATATTCGTCTTTGTTCGGCGCTTTTCCGTGCCAGCCAAAGTTATTTTCCATGAAAGAGACACCTTTGCCCTTTGCTGTTTCACAGCAGATGAACTTAGGCTTACCGCTGACAGGTGCTTTCAGTGCTTCTGTAATTGCATCAATATCATGGCCGTTTACTTTAAAGCATTCAAAACCAAATGCTCTGAATTTGTCTGTAATATCGCCAATGCTCATGACTTCATCATTGGAACCGTCAATTTGCAGTCCGTTATGGTCAAGCATTACGACGAAATTATCCAGCTTATAATGAGCAGCAGCCATTGCAGCCTCCCAAACCAAGCCTTCCTGTGATTCGCCGTCGCCGATAATGGAATAAACTTTGTAATCCGCTTTTTTGTGCTTTGCAGCAAGTGCCATGCCCATTGCAACGGATACGCCCTGACCGAGAGAGCCTGTGTTTACGTCGACACCCGGTGTTTTAATCATGTCGGGATGTCCTTGTAAATGGCTGTCAATCTGACGCAAATTCCAAAGGTCTTCCCTTGGGAAATAGCCTTTATCCGCTAAAATCGCATACAGTGCGGGGCAGCCATGGCCCTTACTGAGTACAATGCGGTCACGGCTTTCCATTTTAGGATTGGAAGCGTCAACATTTGCGACTTTATAATAAAGCGCCATCAAAATTTCCACACAGGAAAGGGATCCGCCCGGATGGCCGGACTGGCAGGTATAGAGCATCTTTAGGATATCTGCTCTAAGCAGCTTTGCCTTCTCGCTTAAGTTTTCTTGATTCATTCTTAATTACTCCTTTTATATTAGCCTTTTACCGCACCGGCGGTCAGGCCTTCAACTAATCTCTTTTGTGCAAAGAAGAACATAATGCACACAGGGATAATTGTTATAATTCCACCGGCTGTCAGCAAGTCCCACTGGACGCCCAGCTGGCCGATCAGGTTTTTCAGTGCTACCGGGATGGTACGGTTTGCTTCGTTGGTGAACATAACTGCAAATGTGTATTCATTCCATGATGTCATGAAAATATAAACACCGGTTGCAACAAGGCAGGGTACCAAAATCGGGAAAATAATTTTGATGAACGCAACCGCTTTGTTGGCTCCGTCTACAAGGGCAGCCTCTTCCAGCGAAAGCGGCAAATCGTTCAGGTAACCGTTCAGCAGCCAAACAGAAAAAGGAATGGTAAAGGTTGTGTAGGATAATACGAGCGCCATGGGTGTGTAAAGGATGCCGATGTTCCTCATAATGGAATAGAGCGGAATCAAAAGCAGAACAGTCGGAAACATGTTGTTCGTTAAGAACATCATCATAAACCCTTTTTTACCTTTGAACTCATAGCGGGAAAACGCGTACGCAGCCAAAACCGAAACCGCAAGGGAAAGAACCGTGGTAATAATAGCGACTAAGAAACTGTTATACATCGGCTTTAAGAAATTAAAATCGAAGAATAGTTTCCGGTATGATTCAAACGTTACCAGCTGGGGCCAATACGTTACAATGCTGCCGTAAAGTTCTTTTTCCGGCTTGATGGATGTAACAAAAGTCCAATAAAACGGAAAGAGTAAAAAGATCAGCATTACTGCCAGCGGCACATACAGGACGGCAATTTTAATGAATATATTTTTATTCTCTTTCATTTTTTATGCCCCCTGTTTCTTAAACATGGATTTTAAATATGGAACCGCGACCACCAGCAGCAAAACTGTCAGCAGGATGGACATTGCAGAGGAATAGCCGAGGTTTAAGGAATTTGCCTTGTTGAAAATGTAAACGCTCAATGTTTGCGAAGAATATGCAGGACCGCCGCCTGTCATGTTGAAAATAACGTCAACAGAATTGGAAACCCAAATAATACGAAGTAAAGTTGTAACAAAGATCGTATTTTTAATTGACGGTATTGTGACTTTGAAAAGCTTTTGGAACACATTGGCTCCATCAATGTCGGCGGCTTCATATAACTCGCCCGGAACACCCTGAAGGCCGGCCATAAGCATAAGGGCAAAAAAGGGAATGCCCTGCCAAATTATCGTTATGATAACAGAGTGGAACGCGGTGCTCTTCTGAGCTAAAAACGGAATTTTATCCTGAATGAAACCCAGTTTCAGCAGGATATCATTTAAAACTCCGTAGCTGCCGTCATAAATCCATCTCCACATTAAACCGATTAAAACGCCCGGTGTAACCCATGGAATCAGACTTATGGAACGAGCAATTCCTCTGCCTTTAAATTTCTTATTTAATAGGAGCGCCAACGCAAAACCGAATACAAATTGGAAGCCTACACCTAACACGACCCATTGAATTGTTCTCCACAAGGATGCCCAGAACAGCGGGTCCTGAAATACTTCAATATAATTACCCAAGCCTATAAAGGCAATACTGGACGGTCTTCTAAGATCGTAGCTTTGAAAACTCATTAAAATTGCGTTAATTGCAGGAACAAAAACCATTGCCAGGATAATGATCAGTGCCGGCGCGATTAGCAGATATGGCCATATATTCAATTTTTTTCGAGTCAAAGGGATCACCTCTTTTAAAATCCGGGCTGCAACTTATTCAATTGCAGCCCACAGGTTATTAAGCAATTAAGGATTTATTTTTTACCGTACAGGCCTTCCTGCAGTGTTTTCATAGCGTCAGCTGCTGAAATATCGCCTGTAAGTGCGGAAGCTACGGTGTTCGGCCATGTTGTGCTGATCCATTCTGTGGTTGTGTCAAGAATCGGGAAGATACCTGCATGAGGTTGTCCTTCAATGGAAACCTTCATAAATTTGTTATCCTGGAATACAGGCAATTTCTGAACCTTTTTGCTGACAGGCACGTTACCGGTTGTAACACACCATGTTTCCTGGCCTTTGCCTGTTGCTAAATAAGCGAGCCACTGGAACGCAGCGTCTTTATTTTTGCAGGATTCAAACATTACGTTTTCTGTATCGCCCATGGAAGTCCACTGCTGTTCACCGGCAGGGAATACAAAAGCGTCAACGTCATCGCCGAATGTTTTTACCATGTCTGCTGAAGAACCAATGTGGTGAATTGTCATAGCGGTTTTACCGGATTTGAAGTTTGCAATAATTTCATTAAATCCGTCTGTTGTAGCTGTTGGCGGTACATAGCCTTTTTTGTAAAGATCAATAAAGTCCTGCATACCGGCAACTGACTTTGCACTTGTAAAGTCTTCAAAGTTACCGCCGCGGCCCCAGACGAAGCTGCCCCAAGGCTCTTGTCCGCCTTTTGCGCCTCTCATGCCAAAGCCGTAGACATCGGTTTTACCGTCGCCGTTGGTATCTCTGGTGAGCTTTTTGCAGGCATCAAGGAATTCTGCATATGTTTTAGGAACAGTAACGCCTGCTGCTTTAAACATGGACGGTCTGTAGTAAACATACAGAACCTGAGTGTTCCAAGGCATTACGTAATCGCTTTTTGTTCCGCTGGCTTGTTTCATGGTTTCGTAAAGACTGCTGTCGATATCGTCCTTGTCGCTCCACTTTGCAATATAATCATCAAGATTTGCAAGGAGCTTGTTGGATGTGAACAGCGGGGTGGAAGTTAATTTCCAAGCAGCGGTATCCGGTCCGCCGCCGCCCATTGCAGCTGTAAATAATGTTTCGCTGTATGCGCCGCCGTCCCAAGGATATTCCTGAGCAACGACTTTAATGTTGGATTTATTGGTTGCATTAAAATCTGCTACCATTTCCTGCATTTTTGCGGAATAACCGGAGTTGTCTGCCCAATACCAATGGGTAACGGTTACAGGGCCGGAAGCCGCTGTGCTGGCTGCCGCAGACGGCGCCGCGGAAGCTTGGGATGATGCAGGAGCACTTGCGCAGCCTGCAAACAGTGACATAGACATTGCCAGAGCAAGAACGGTTGATAATACCTTTTTCATATTTTTCCTCCTAAAATGTTCACATCTTCCATGGTTTGCCTTAAATGCTTTTCTGTTTCATTCTTTGCAGCTTCTGGGTCTTTATTTACGATTGCGTGAAAGATATTAAGGTGGCTCTGGATGGCTCTTTCATAACTTCCCGGTACATTTGCTGTTTTGAAATAGCCTTCCTGAATAGATTCACAAATAATTGGTAAAATTCGATAAAGCACATCATTTTGCGTGCATTCTGCAACCGCCTTATGAAAGGCAACGTCATAAGGCGTATGATTGCCCTTATCGCTTCCGGCTGCCTGAATCTTATCAATAATCTGTGCGAGCTGATCAATATTCGCCTGGCTTGCTCTTTGCGCCGCAAGCGCAGCAATTTGAGGCTCGATCATCATTCTGGTTTCCAAAAGGTTGACCAACAATCTTTTTTGATTCGTAAATTCTAACCCTAAGGGGTCTTTACCCACCCCCGGCTGCACAGTAACAAACGTTCCTTTTCCTCGCTGAATCTCTACAACATTTTCAGCGGTAAGAAGCTTAATCGCTTCTCTTACGGTAGACCGACTTACGCCAAACATTTCGCCCAATGCACTTTCACTGGGGAGTCTGTCGCCAGACTGCATTTCCTTTTCAACAATCATTTCCCGTAATCTTTTTGCTGCTATGACAGATAACTCTTGAGGTACCGTCAAAATTTCGCTCATATACCTGCCCCCAAAAACGCTGAATATTATTTTAGAAAAGAGATATGATATATATCTGACGTAGGACATCAGACCAGTTACTACATCAATATATTTCATTTTGGTAGCTTAAAACATATTCGTTGAAAATAGTTCAATACTTACCTGTATTCATCAGACATCAGACTAGATAGATCAACAGAAAGGTCAAAAGCAAATTCCAGCTGCTTTTATCCAGCATCACACTCCAAACAATTATTTTAAAAGTTACGGAACCTGTTTGCTGTTATTGTAAAAACCCTGTGGGAAATCGCTTTATAATATGCCTAAAATTATTGGGTTATTCGGTCTGAATTTATCGGTTTTTACACGCTTATTATATAATGTCTTTTTTTATTTTGCAAGACCTTTTTGTAGAATATTTTTATAATAGTTTAGCCCCGCATGATTTATTTGTACTATTTGTCATAATTTCGTTCTATTATTCCCATCTAAAAATTAAATTGTATTAAATTTCAGCTCGTTTATGCAAATTGTCATATTTTTAACAGTAATAACATCAATTTCACCAAAGCTGATTATAATTTTACATTGGAATATTATAATCTTTTGCGTCCGATTTATTCTAATTCAGAATCGACTTTCAATAAAGAAGAAGCCGTGCACTGATAAAAAACAATGCCAGCTTCCCTAAAATGGACAAAACTTACTTCAGATTTCGGTTAAAGCGTTACCCCGTCTTTGAAAATCGCGAGATCGCGCTTATCGAATGCTTCGGATTTTGCAGATTTTGTTCCGGAGGCAACCTCAAGAATATAATCAAAAAACTCCTCGGAAAGGTCGGGAAGTTCCTCCCCTGTCAGCAGTCTGCCGGCGTCAAAGTCAATCCAGCCTGACTTTTTACGGGCAAGTTCAGAATTGCTGGAAATTTTAATAGTTGGCACGGGGCAGCCGAACGGGGTACCGCGGCCCGTGGTAAACAGCACCAAATGTGCGCCCGAAATCGCCAGTGCTGTGGACGCGACAAGGTCATTACCGGGGCCTTGCAGTAGGTTAAGCCCTTTTTCAGCGACGGGCTGGCCGTAGGAAAGCACATCGTTGACCTGAGCGGTGCCGCCTTTTTGGACGCACCCCAGGGATTTATCCTCCAAGGTTGTTATTCCGCCTGCTTTGTTTCCGGGGGATGGGTTCGAGTCAATTTCCTGATTATAGCTCATAAAATACTTCTTGAAATTATTGATTAAATCAACCGTCTTGTTGAATACGGACTTATCACGGCAACGGTTCATCAAAATGGTTTCCGCGCCAAACATTTCAGGTACTTCCGTCAGGATGGCAGTCCCCCCCTGCGCAATAAGAAGGTCGGAAAAAGCGCCGACAAGCGGGTTGGCGGTGATGCCGGAAAACCCGTCGGAACCGCCGCACTTTAAACCGACGGTCAAATTTTCAACACTGCAGGGTTCGCGCCTAAACCGCGCGGCATAAGTACACAGTTCTTTTACAACGGCTTTCGCGGCGGCGACTTCATCTTCACAGTCCTGACAAACCAGGAATTTTACACGTTCACTGTCGTAGCTGCCCATTACTTTTTTAAGTTCGTCAATATTATTGTTTTCGCAGCCAAGGCCAAGGACAAGCACAGCGGCCGCATTCGGATGGTCAATTAAGCCCGAAAGTGCAAGCTGCGTGTTGAGCATGTCCTGCGATAGCTGAGAACAGCCGTAAGGGTGGCTGTAAGAATAAATCCCGTCAAGCTCCGGGGTCAAAAATTCCTGACACTCGTCTTCAATTCGTTTTGCGATTGAGTTGACACAGCCAACGGTGGGTATAATCCATACCTCATTGCGAATTCCAACCTTGCCGCTTTTTCTGCGGTAACCCAGAAAGGTTTTCGGGCTGATCGGTGCCAGCGGTTTCAAATCGGGTTCATAAGTGTATTCAAGCAAATCCCCAAGACGGGTTTTTGTATTGTGGGTGTGTACCCAATCGCCCGCGGCAATGTCCCCGTTTGCTGTGCCGATTGGGAAGCCGTATTTCGTAATGCATTCGCCCGACGCAATAGCTGTCACCGCTATTTTATGCCCGGCGGTAATATCAGTCTTCACGGTGATGGTTTGCCCGTCCACCTGTATTGTTTCCCCAGCTTTTAAATTCTGCAGTGCAACCACAACGTTATCCTGCTGATTGATTTTCAGAAACTTTTTCATCGGATTATTCCTTTACAAGCGCTTCAACAGTCGCTGTCATACCGTCTTTTTTGATTTCTTCAAGATAAGCGCTGACCATATCGACAAATTTGCTGTACTTCGTTAAATCCTCACCCCAGAAACTGGTATTGGAAGCAAACGCAGTTACAAATTCACGGGCTGATTTGCTCTTGCTGTTCGCGGCAAAAAACTCAAGAACCTTTTGGTCGTCTTTAATTGCATATTCCTCCCCGTTGCGGCTGCCAATGAGCACGCCGTCACGGATTGTGTCGGAAGTGTAAAATGCCATAAGTGCGGCAAAAGAGAAAGTCAGCAAGGCGGGAGGAGTCTGCGTTTTCGCATAATTGTCCTTAAATGTCGGCAGAATTCTTGATTTCCATTTTGATACGGAATTGAGGGAAATAGAAAGCAGCTCATGCTTTACAAACGGATTTTCAAACCGCTCCAATACGGAATTGGCAAAATCTTCAGCCTCTTCTTTCGGCAGCTTGACCGTCGGTACGATTTCTTCGAATACTATTTTCTCCATCAATTTGCGGATAACGGTATCATTCATGCACTCAAGCACAATATTTTTGCCTGTCAGGTAACCGGCAAGCACAGTCGAGGTATGGGCGCCATTCAAAATACGAACTTTTCTTTCGCGGTACGGCTTTTGATTGTTTGTAAAGATTACATGCATTCCGGCTTTGTCCAGCGGGAATTTTTTAGAAATATCTTTATCGCTTTCAATAACCCATAGCGCGAACGGCTCGCCGGTGTCGAGCAAATCGTCCTGATAACCGAGGGTTTCGCAGATTTGTGCCGCTTCATCTCTTGGATAACCGGTAATAATACGGTCGACCAGCGTACTGCAGAACGTGTTGCTCTCGCAAACCCAGTTCCTGAATTCGTCACCCAGATTCCACAAGGCGACATATTTTAAAACACATTCCTTCAGCTTAATTCCGTTGTCCTCAATCAGTTCAACAGGAAGCATAACAAGGCCTTTGCCTGCATCGCCGTGGAATGCGGTAAAACGGTCAAATAAGAACTTTGTCAGTTTACCGGGATAGGTGTTCGGAGGCGTCAATTCAAATTTATCTTGTTCGTCATACACAATGCCGGCTTCCGTGGTGTTTGACACAACAAACTCCAAAGAATCCAGACGGGCAAGTGCGGCGTAATCCTCATAGTCCCTGTAGGTATCCAGCACTTTCTGCACACTGGTAATAACGCGGTTTTCAACGTAAGTTTCCCCGTTCATTTTACCGCGGAGCGAAATCGTATAAAGGTTGTCCTGAGCGTCAAAACGTTCGAGGCTGCCAAATGTAATCGGTTTTACAATAGCGATATCACCGTTAAATACTCCCTTTTCATTGGCGACATCGACCATGTAATCTACGAATCCTCTTAAAAAATTCCCTTCTCCGAATTGAATGATTTTAATATCTCTGAGGCTCCTGCTGTAAAGTTCGTTAATTTTTTTCATAATTGATACTCCTCCTATTTTTGTAAGCGCTTACAATTGTTATTGTATCATCTCGGATGAAAAAGTCAATATTAAATCGGATTAAATTTGCGCCCTGTTTTTTTTACCAGTTCAAACAAACGAAGATAATTAGATGAGTGCGCGAATTATATAGGCTTATAATTCATGGGCAGTTAAAACAATAATTTTATTATGTTTACAGAAACTATTGATTTATTAAAAAAACGCGCTATAATATTTGTAAGTGCTTACAAATAGAGGTGACAAAGTGAATATTTATGATATTGCCGAGCGCAGCGGAGTGTCGATTGCGACCGTATCGCGGGTACTGAACGGCGCCCAAAATGTCAGCCAGAAAACGCGGAGCAAAGTTTTGGGAGTAATTCAGCAGGAGGACTACACCCCAAACGTTTTTGCACGCGGCCTCGGATTAAATTCCATGCGAATGATCGGCATATTGTGTACCGACATTTCAGACACATTTTACGCCAAAGCAGTTTCCCTTGTGGAAGGCTTGCTGCGGCAAAACGGTTTTGACGCATTGCTGTGCTGCACGGGGAACAACTTGGAGGACAAGAAAAAATATCTTGACCTTCTTCTTACAAAAAGAGTGGATGCCGTCATTTTGATCGGCTCCGCTTTCAAAGAAAATGTAGATAATTCCCATATTGAAAATGCAGCAAAACAGGTGCCGGTCATCATTATCAACGGACTGGTCGAACTTGCCAATACTTATTGCGTGCTGTGTGACGAACGTTCTGCGGTTTGCCAAAATGTACAGATTCTTCAGGAAAGCGGATATCAAAAGATTTTATATCTTTATGACACGATGACTTACAGCGGCTGCATCAAAATTTCGGGCTACAAAGACGGCTTACTGAAAAGCGGAATCCCGTTTCAGGACAGCCTTATGGTAAAGGTGTCGAAGTCCATTCCCGACGTGGCTGCCAAAGTGACCGAGTTGATGAATGAAGGACTGGAATTTTCAGCGGTAATGGCTTCGGAAGACTTAATTGCAATCGGTGTGTTAAAAGCGCTGCAAAACGCCGATATAACCATGCCGGTTATCGGGTTTAATAATTCCGTTCTGGCGCAGTGTTCTTCCCCTTCGCTCACTACGGTTGACAATATGCTGGATACGCTTTGCCCCACAGCGATTAGTATGCTTACCGATATTTTGGAAGGGAAAAACGTTCCGCAGAAAATCGTAATCTCTTCCAAGCTGGTGGAACGCGAAACATTTCGATTCAGTAAATAATTTTTGGAGGAATAAAAAATGAAAAATTTTATGGATGAGGATTTTTTATTATCAAATGATACTGCAAGAACTCTTTATCAGGACTATGCGTTAAAAATGCCGATTGTTGATTATCACTGTCACATCAATCCGGAGGAAATTGCAAAAGACCGCAAGTTCGAGAACATTACGCAGATATGGCTCGGCGGGGATCATTACAAATGGCGTATGATCCGTTCCAACGGCGTAGATGAAAAGTACATTACAGGCGACAGTACCGACAGAGAAAAATTTCAGATGTTCGCAGAAGCCCTGGCAAAATCAATCGGCAACCCGCTTTACCACTGGACACACCTCGAACTGAAAAGATATTTCGGTTATGACGGCGTGCTGAACGCGGATACCGCAGAAGAAGTTTGGAACTTATGCAATGCCAAGCTGAAAACAGAAGCGATGAGCGTGCGCGGTATTATTGAGCAGTCCAATGTAAAGCTGATTACGACAACGGACGACCCAATTGACAGTCTGCAGTGGCACAAGGCAATCAAAGAGGACAAAACCTGTAAGGTTCAGGTCATTCCGGCATGGCGTCCCGATAAAATCATGAATATTGAAAAGCCGACCTTCGCACAGTATGTGACCGACCTTGCAAAAGCCAGTGATGTTGAAATCCATCAGGTCAAAGACGTATATGCCGCCTTGCTGAAAAGACTGGACTATTTTGCGGAAATGGGCTGCAAGGCCTCTGATCACGGCATTAATTATGTAATGTATAATCCTGCAGCAGACGAAAAAATCGAAGAAATTTTCGCCAAGAGACTGACCGGAAAGCCACTTTCCGACGACGAAGTCGAAAAGTACAAATACGCGATTCTTCTGTTCCTCGGAAGACAGTATGCAATACGCGGCTGGGTCATGCAGCTGCACTACGGTACGATTCGTGACACGAATACGCTCATGTTCAATCAGCTTGGCGCGGACACCGGATTTGACTGCATTGCAACACACAACAGTGCACACGGCCTTGTGAATTTCTTTGATGCGCTAAATCAGACGAACGAACTTCCCAAAACAATTTTGTATTCTTTGAACCCGACCGACAACGAAATGCTTGACACCGTCATCGGCTGCTTTCAGGGTACTGCCGCCGCCGGAAAAATGCAGCATGGTGCGGCATGGTGGTTCAACGACACAAAGACGGGCATGATTGCCCAGCTGACCAGCCTGGCGAACCTTTCTGTTCTGGGCAATTTTGTGGGAATGCTTACGGATTCCCGCAGCTTTTTATCCTACACCAGACATGAGTATTTTAGACGCATCCTGTGCAATTTGATCGGAACATGGGTGGAAAACGGGGAATACCCGTGCGACATGAAGGCTCTTGGTAAAATGGTTCAGGATATTTCGTACCAGAATGCCATATCGTACTTTGGATTCAATCTTTCATAATGGCGCAGCGATGTATTGAAATCGCAACGAACAAAGACCGCATGATACTGAACTTTCAGTATCATGCGGTCTCTTATTTTATAAAGCAGCGTATTGCAGTGCTATTCTTTGTGCAGCAAATCATTCATGCTGTTCATTTAATCTTGTAAAGAAAGCCGGCTCGTTGATAACCTGCTCAATTTTAGGCAATGCGATTCCGAGCGTTTCTTTCAGAACATCTTCGATGGTTTCAACAGGTACAATTTGAATCTTACTGATGACTTCCTCTGAGACATCCTTTAAATCCGGCACATTATCTTTTGGAATCAAAACTTTTTTGATTCCCGCACGTTCGGCGGCCAAAAGCTTTTCTTTCAATCCGCCGATTGGAAGGACTGCACCCCTCAGGGTAATTTCCCCCGTCATTGCAAGTTCCGAATTCACCTTAATGCCGGTAATCAAAGAAGCAAGCGCGGTGAAGAGGGTAATTCCTGCTGAAGGCCCGTCCTTCGGGACAGCGCCGGACGGCACATGAATATGCAGGTCCTTTTCTTTAAACTGAATGGCGTTCATGGGCAGCCGGGATTTCAGAAGACTAAGGGAAATCCTTGCGGATTCCTTCATGACATCCCCGAGCTGACCGGTCAGGATAACCTGATCGTTTCCGGGCATTTGAGTCGCTTCAATAAATAGGATTTCACCGCCCACCGGCGTCCACGCCAATCCGGTCACCACACCCGGAGGGTTCATCTTCTGAGCCACGTCGTGTCTGGAAAACTTCCTTCCCAGAATCTCCTCCAGGGCATCCGCTTCAACAACATAAGGTTTTTCAACGGTACCGAGGACAATTTTTTCAGCTGCGGTTCTTGCGATTGCATCCAGCTGCTGCCTGAGCCCTCTGACGCCGGCCTCCATGGTGTAATCCGAAACAATCGTTTTTAATGCCTCGTCACTGATTTGCACATCGTCCTTTGTCAATCCGTGTTCTTCCAAAGCCTGATTGACCAAATGGCTTTTGCCGATTTGAAATTTTTCACTCGTTGTATAGCTGGAAAGCTGAATCATCTCCATACGGTCCAGCAATGGTCTTGGAATGCTGTCAAGCGAATTTGCCGTTGCAATAAAGAACACATTCGACAAATCGTATGGTAAATCCAAATAATGATCCGTAAAAGTACTGTTCTGTTCAGGGTCCAGCACTTCCAGCAACGCGCTTGCGGGGTCGCCGTTATAGCCGGTCATCAATTTATCCACTTCGTCCAGAACCATAACCGGGTTCATTACGCCTGATTTCTTGATGGTCTGCAGGATACGTCCGGGCATTGCGCCGATATAAGTTCTGCGGTGACCGCGAATTTCAGCCTCGTCACGGATGCCGCCCAAGCTGATTCTGACATACTTCCGGCCCAATGCTTCCGCAATGCTCTTGCCTAAACTTGTTTTACCGGTACCGGGGGGGCCTACAAGCAGCAGGATGGAACCCTGTTTGTCTTTTTTCAGCTGCATTACCGCGAGGTGCTGTATAATGCGGTCTTTTACTTTTTCAAGTCCATAATGCTGTTCATCCAGAATCCGGCGGGCATCCCCAACGTTGACAGTGTCTTCCAGTTTCAATTCCCAGGGCAGTTCCACAAGCAAATCCAGGTAGTTTTGAATTACGTTGTAATCGGGACTTGCAGGGTTCTGACTTTCGAGTTTTCCCAATTCCTCCAGAGCAGTTGCCTGAATCTCTTCGGGCATATGAGCATTTTCAATGAGCGATTTGTAGTCTTTTTTCTTTTTGGCTGTGGAAGGATGTTCTTCATTCAGTTCTTCCTGAATTGATTTCAGCTGCTCCCGCAATACCGCCTCGCGGTAATCTTTATTCGCCCTTTCGGAAAAGCGCTCCGTCATTTCAATCTGAAGCTGAATAGATTCCTTGTAATGCAGGAAATAGTCAATAAACGTTAAGCTGCGCTCTTTCAATGATGATGTTTCCATTAAAGTATACTTCTCTTCCGTCGAGAACGGAAGTAACTGGCAGATATATCCGATCAGAACATTCAGGTCTTTGATACTGTCAATTGCTTTTACCATTTCATCGGAGTCCCTGAATTGTGCTCCAATTTGATGAGATATATTTTGGATATATGTAATCATTTCTTTTTGACTGTTTTCATTCAGGTCAATTACGTCCGGCAGCGGAACCGTTTTCCCTGTGATTTGGTTCTCTGTCACGCTGACCTCTTCCACTTCGACACGATTCAAAGTTTTCACCTGAAGACGGTATCCTTTTTCGTCGGAGGTTACACTCAAAACTTCAAGGGCAATTCCTACTTTGTAGAAATCTTCCGCTTTTATTTCATGTCTGTTTCGGTTTTGTCTTAACGGGACTGCAATGATCTCTTCATTTTTTTCATGGATCATACGAAGTTCTTCCTCGCTGAGGTGACTGAATCGCAGTGGATAATTCATTCCCGGTAATAAAACGATATCTTGTATTTGTATTAACATAAAAATTGTCCTTTCAAATAAATGAATATTCATTTATAAAATATTTATATAAGAAGCGGGATATGATCACCCGCTTAAAAGCTGGTTGTCTATTAGAAGGACCCGTCGTCCTATTTGACCGTATTTAAGAATTTTTAATCAGCGCTTTTTGAACGATATCAATCAGCTCATCCAGACGCTCCATTTTCGTGTTCTCAGAACCGCATGTCTTTACTGCAATCGATTTGACTGGGTAAAATAAAAGCGCATATAAATTGTCATTGTTATAATTATTAAAAATCTGACGCTTTTTCAAATCAGTCAGCATCTGGTTCAGATTCGTCGGGCCATTCATCAGAACACAGTTATTCTGAAGTGCCGGGCAGCCACTGAACTGTTCAATAAAGTGAAAAATTTCTTTGTTTTCTTCTATAAAAGAATAGTATTGGCGGATTAATGTCTCGACGATTTCTTCCCCTGTCATATTCGGGGTCAGGCATTGAAGCAAAGATCGGATTGTGTCTTCCGCATATTCCTGATAAATATCTCTCAGCATGGCATCCTTATTTTCATAATAGATGTATACTGTCGCAGGAGAAACCCCGGCAGCCTTTGCTATTTTTGAGACAGATGCGCCCTGAAAGCCAACTTCCAAAATCAACTGCACTACTGCATCTTTAATACACCTTTGCTTTTCGTCGTCTTTTTTTCTCATGCTTACCACCTAAATTTTTTATCAAATTGAGGATTAACTTTATAATAAACGATCATTCACTTATTGTCAAGCGTTTTTTCTATGAACGGTTCATTGATACCGATTCATCACGTTTTTATTTCTCAATGAATATTCTATGATTAACTTATTCTATTTAAGGGGGTATTCATATGGGATATTACGTCAATGTTGAACCTAACGTAAGCATTTATGTTGAAGATTTGAATCCGACAGGTAACAAGACGATCTTATTTGTCCATGGCTGGCCAGGGGATCATAATCTGTTCGAGTACCAGTTCAACCAGCTGCCCAAACTGGGGTACAGATGCATCGGAATAGATTGCAGGGGCTTTGGTTTATCCGACAAACCTTGGCACGGCTATGATTATGACCGTCTGGCTGATGACCTTCGAATCGTCATTAACGCATTTCAATTACAGAACATCACACTTGGAGGGCATTCGACGGGAGGAGCGATTTGTGTCCGCTATATGGCAAGGCACAACGGTTACGGGGTGTCTAAACTCGCGCTCTTTGCCGCAGCCGCGCCCAGTCTGATCCAGCGCCCATATTTCCCATATGGGCTGCAAAGGCAGGCTGTCATTGATATCATACAGGGAACATACAGTGACCGGCCTAATATGTTAAGAAATTTCGGCAATATGATTTTCTACCATCATGTTACGGCGCCATTATCTGATTGGATCTTCCAATTGGGACTGCGGGCCGCAAGCTGGTCTACTGCTGCAATTGCAAACACATGGCTGGATGAAGAGGGGCTATTTAACGATTTAAAAACAATAACTGCTCCAACACTGATTCTTCATGGGTTGAATGATCAGGTGTGCCTGTTCCCGCTGGCCACCGCTCAGAAAAACAGCATTCAGAATTCCAAACTTGTTCCATTTGAAGACTGCGGCCATTTTTTGTTCTATGACCAACGTGAAAGGTTCAATAAAGAATTAGTGGAGTTTATGGAACAATAAAGTTTTATTAACCCGGCTCAATGTAGATTTGATTTTACATCAGTCATAATGTAATTTGTCATAACCTCCCAAAAGGTAGGGGTTACAGATAAAGAAGTCCGAAAAGCTTTCATGCAGCTTTCCGGGCTTCTTGCTCTGTGCGGATGAGAGGGTTTTCGCTCATAAGTTTTATGTAGTCTTTGTTTCACTTGTGTATAAAAGTGTTTTATTCTACCATCTTACTTGCTTTTTTAATTTGACATTTACAAAATAATATACTGTTATAAATATTTTAAATAAATCTAATTGATACAGGACGGAACAGCCCCATACCGCGAGTCCTTTCAATCCTTTTTTCACGCAATGGCTAAATTTTAAATATTTGTTTTTACGCCAGCGAGGAAAAACTTGATCAAGAAAAGTTTTTGTTTGTAAAATATAATTTGTAACATTAGCCATATTCAGAAAAGACAGTTTATAAGTAATGCCGATCCCGCACCGTATAAATGCAGAGAGTTCCAGAATGGGAAGATATATGATCTTATCCAAATCTCGCTCATATTCATTTTTCAGACCGGACATTGCCTGAAAAAACTCATAACAGTCTGTTTCCTTAATCGTATTGGCAAGCGAATCCGAACGTACTCTATAATGATACAAAATTTCATTTACATAGTAAATGGATTTCACCTTTGTGAAAACACGCATTAAAAAGACTAAATCTTCAAATCTTTTGATATTAGTGAATCGAATATTTTCAATCAGTGATCTTCTAAAAAGTTTGTCCCAAACCACAGGATTCATATAAGCAATCGTATCATAATCCACTAGATTCGTCATTATATGTGCAGGATTATTTACCATTTCCACACAATAAACTTTATTGGTCACATCATCGAAGCGGTCGAACCCGCACATTGTTATATCGGCGCCGCTCAGATCGGCAGCCGCAACCAGCTTTCCCAGAAATTCCGGTTCCGGATAATCGTCCGGATCAAGGAAAAGAACATATTCGCTATTAATTTTTCCACTGTCTAAAGCAATATCTCTAGCAGCTCCCACACCATCCTTATATGGGCTCATAATAATTGTAATTTTGTCCGGGTAAGATTCTTCGTATTGTTTCAAAACCTCCAGCGAGCAATCATTCGAAGAGTCATAAACAACAAACATCTTAAAGTCCTGGAATTTCTGACCGGTTATTTTTTTCAGAAAACAATCAAGATATTTTCCCACATTATACACCGGAACGACAATACTTACTTTAGGCTCTGACAATTGACTCTACCTCCCGATCACATAAGCAATGGCTGAATATTTGCATGATTAAATGGTCAAATGTCATATGGATGTCTTCTACTTTCTGCATATCATTAGCCATGACATGCAAATGATAATCAGCTAACGGTTTTAACTTTCCGCCTTCGTATCCGGTTATTCCCACAACTTCACACCCGATAATTTTGGCATATTCAACCGCTCTAATCACATTTTTCGAATTTCCGCTGCCTGAAATGGCAATAACCATATCTTCCTTTTGTAGTTTCCCGTTCAACTGATAGGAAAAAACATCTTCATAAGAAATGTCATTTGAAATGGCTGTCATGATCGGAATATTATCATTCAAACAAATAAATCTGAATTTATTATCAACTTGTTCACATGCACCTTTATTAAAATCACACACAAAATGCGAAGCCGTTGCAGCACTGCCCCCATTACCAAAAATATATATGATTGCCTGTTGGTCATATTTTTTCAGGATTGCCTGCATGGTTCTGTTAATTTCTCTTTTGTCCAAGTTGTCAATTACTTGCTTAAGGGTATCATAGTAAAGTGAAATTTCATAAGTAAAATCCATTTTTATTCCTCCATCCAATCATACCTAATCTAAACTTAAAATATATTCAACAGCCTCAAGCAGACTGCCCTTTGTAATATCAGCATCACAATTATACTTACCGTCGCGCCCACACTCGCCCGTTAAAACAAGTGCGGTATGCATTCCGGCATTTTTCCCTGTTTGTATATCCACAGTGGAGTCCCCGATAAACCAGGAGCAGTGAAAATCAATGTTATATTGATCAGACGCTGCCGTTAACATTCCGATATTTGGCTTTCGACAGTCACATGAAAACTTAAGTTCTTTCACCTCACCGGGGTATCCGCTGTCAGGATGATGCGGACAAAAGAAAATTCCATCAACGTACGCTCCTTCATCACCCAGCAAAATTTCCATTTTATTATGGATATCCTGTAGCTGCTCAAAAGTACATTCTCCTCTGGCGATTACAGGCTGGTTGGTAACCACAATACATAAATACGAAGAACGATTGATTAAGTGAATCGCCTGCGATACGGAATCAATCAATTTAAAATGATCAATGTCATTCAAAAATCCATCTAGCCGGTTTATGGTACCATCCCTGTCTAGAAAAATGCATTTCTGGGGATATCTGTGATTTTTAGAGGAGATAAGACCGCTTGCCAAGTCTTCAGAAACCGATTGAAGCCGATCCGGTGTGCCGATATCTTTTACGTACTCTGAGGAACAGTAGGCGTAAACTTCGGAATTTATGATTGCATTTGGAACGATTTCCTTTTCAAAATCTTTTTTCTCCGGTGTGTTTACATCATCTAACACATCGGGGGACAGTACATAAACTCCGGCATTTACACAATTTTTAAAGTAACCGTCCCGTGTCTCATTTTTTTCTCTCAATCCCATTACTTTACATTTCGTGTCCATCAAAACCAAATCACTATCCCAAGGGTGCGAATTCGGGTGTGCAAAAAGAGTAATTTTACATCCTTTCTTTTTGTGAAAATCAAGCATTCTTTGCCAGTCTATATCGAGCATTAAATCTCCGAAAAGAAAGAAAAAGTTGTCGCATACCTTGTCCTTAATGAAATAAAGCGCGCCTGCGGTTCCGAGTGGAATCTGCTCTTCCACATAAGTAATGTTCACCCCAAAGTTACCGCCATTTTCAAAATACTCTTTGATTACATGACCTAAATACCCGATAATTAAGATAATATCAATTATCCCGTGATTTTTTAAGTTGAGTATCTGATATTCTAAAACAGGTTTGCCGCAAACAGGGACCATCGGTTTTGGAATGTCGGAAACAACACTTCTTAAGCGGGTTCCTGCTCCCCCCGCCATGATGACTGCCGTCATTGCTGTATCACTTCCTCTATTGTTTTTTCAACAGCCTGATCGGAGCTATAAACGGGCTTCCACCCTGTTTTTAATATTTTTGAATCATCATAGGCGAAATGGGGAACATCCCCTTTCCACCCGATATTCCCTCTGGTATATTCAAAGCTGACATTTTCCAGTTTCATTTTTTCAACGACTGCCTCCGCTATGTGCGTCACAGTTGTGGCGCCCTTAACTCCAATGTTGTAAAATTCCACACCGGATGAAATTGATGCTGTAATGTTCATAATGCAGTCAACCAAGTCAGTAATATAAATATAAGGTTTATACTGTGTGCCATCCCCAAAAATCTCAAGGCGTTTCGGCTCTGCCCGCAGCTTTTTTATGAAATCAAAAATGACCCCATGTGTAAGCCGCGGCCCAACTACATTAGGAAATCGAAAAACAACACAGCTCATATCGTTCATAGCTGCATAACAATCGATCAAAGCTTCAGAAGCCAGCTTTGCACCGCCATAATAAGAAACAGGCTTTATTCCTCCTGTTTCTTCGGTTAAGGCAACGTTTCCGTGGTTCCCATAGACAGCGGAGGTCGAAGCAAAAAACAATTTTTTCACACCGTGTTTTCGCATACCCTCCAAGATGCAATGCGTTGTCAGCAATGTATCCCTAAAGTCAATCTCAGGATCTCTTCCGCTCATCTGGATATTGCAATTTGCAGCTAAATGATAAACCATATCAATCTTATAATTTTCAAAAATAGAATCGGCATTTTCTTGAACCGAGAGGTCGGTTCTAATAAATGTAAATCGCACATTATTAAGCAGATGGTCAATATTCCTCGTACTATCAAACGCCAGCCTATCAGCACAAAATACATGAACATTATTTTTTAGCAAAGCGTCAATCAAATGGCTTCCTATAAATCCGCCCCCTCCCGACACCAAAATATTCATAGGATAGCTCCTCCGGCACCGTTATAATCCTTATCGATAAACACAATCGACGACCCGGAGTTATCAATTTCGAATTTCATTTCAATTAACGGGTATAAAGCCTTACGTACTTCTTCAATATGACTGTCATTCACATAAAAAAGCAGAAAACCTCCTCCGCCGGCCCCCAACAGTTTCCCTCCGGCGGCCCCGGAACCGCGCGCAGCTTCATAAATATCATCAATTGTCGAATTTGAAATTCCGGACGCCATTTCCTTTTTTAAAATCCAGTTTTCATGCAAAAGTTCTCCTACTGAGTCTACATTGTTATTTTGCAGCTCGTTTTTTAGCGAGCGAGCCAAATCACATATTTTCAGCTGAATTTTATCTTTATCTTTTTTTTTAATATTCTCTGATTGTTCTGCCAAAATTTTTGATGCGGAGTGATTCATTCCCGTATAGAACATCAGTAAATTTTTCTCCAGCTTTTTATAGCTGTCTGTTCTCATAATAATCGGTTCCACACTTACTGAATCGTCAGGATGAAACGTATAAAAATTCAACCCTCCGTATGCGGCGGCGTATTGATCCTGCTTTCCTATCGGTTCGCCCAACTTATCAATCTCAATGGCGCAAGCTTCTTTCGCCAGTGTTTCCTTTGAGATAAATTTTCCCAAATATGTATTTAAAAGCTGTAACAAAGCGACAGTAAATGAACTCGAAGATCCTAATCCCGTACCGGCGGGAATATCGGCCATGCTCGTAATTTCTACACCTTTTAACCCAAAGTCAGATAAACATTGTTTAAAAATACGATGTTCTATTTCGTCAAAACTTTTAACATTTTCTGTCTTTGAATATTTTAATAAAATTGAATCCCCGTAAAAATAGGAATGTATTGCAATATACATATATTTTTTAATTGTAGTACTCAATACACAGCCGCCATATTGCCTGTAAAAGCATGAAAGGTCACTACCCCCTCCACAAAGACTTACCCTGAAAGGAGCTCTTGTAATAACCACATAAATTCCTCGTTTCTATATTAATATCATAAAAATTGTACCCTGTGGCGTTCCTTTTCATTCTATGTCCGATTTGGTGCCAATTTTCTTCCTCTTTCGTACAAATGCAGCATCGTTCTTTTTTCAAGCAAAGTATTTCCAACAACGGCAACAAAAGTCGCCCAGATAAGAACAACGACAGCATCCGCAAACCAGTTCATGAAATTGGTTGGCTCCAGTTTAATTTGAGCAGCAAACGGGAAGACGATTGCAAAGGCTAAAATAAACATTCTGACCATCCGAATTCCTGTATATATAAATTTAAATTCCGTTATTTTTCTTGAATACAGTAAATCGATTGCCCTGTAGGACGATCCGATAATTCTTCCTGACAATGTCCCGTATATGCCCCCAAAATAGGTTAATATGGTACAGGCGACAATTGTGATTAAAGCCTCAATGATCGCTCTGTGTCTTGTCTGCCGATAATGGCCCGCAGCGATTATAATGGTTGTTTGCGGCGTTTTCCAGGCGTCCAATATTCCTGAAACAGTAAGCAGTGCAAAAATAACCGGATCAAAGTAATTAATATCGGACACGCCTTTTGTGTAAATTTTTATGAACGAAAGGCCTAAAATCATCGTACAGGAAAAGATAACCGTCATGATCATGTAATATAAAAATTCATATTCCGAATATGCTTTTTTTAACGCTTCCTTTTCATTTTTTATAATCATATCCCCGAATCCTGATGACAGTCCGTTGCTAAAGACACCGATCATCGTGGATACACCCGAGAACAGCATAAAGTATACGGAATATACGCTTACCTCTTTAAGACTTCCAAACATGGTTAAGATCAGAACCGGGACACTGAATATCACCATAGCCGAAATTTCATGTACGATAACGTCATACCGCTTCGACAGCGCCGATTTATCCGGCACCGAATCATAACTCAAGAACGGATATTTTTTTTTGAAATATACCGCTACCAGTATTGAATTTAAAAGGTTTGCTGCGATTGAAATAAAATATATAAGTGCAATATTATATTTCAGCCCGATCAGGACAACCATAATCGCCGTATTGATTACCAAATAAATAATCCTGAATAGGGACAGAACATAATAATGCTGAGATGCGGACAGGAAAGCAATATATTTTGCAGTAGTGAAAAGGTCAATCGCCCCTGTTGCGCCAATAGAGATGATGAGCACAAACACTGTAAAGGTATCGATATGTTCCTTTTGAATAATCGATGGATATACTGCAGCCGCTATTATAAGCAGCATGCTGAACAGCAGACCAATCTGATTAAATGATCTCTTTGCAGCCGACATAATACCATTAATCTTTGTTACATCATGATCCGCAATGGGCTTATATAAAGAATAAATGATTGACCCATTAAGGCCCATTTCCAAAATATAAAGATACCTTATATACTGAGTAACAGATGACGTTAAGCCATTCATTGTCGATCCATATGAAATCAGTATAAAACGGGGCAAAATGATGCCGATAATAAATGTCATCAGTTGTACTGCGAGCGCTGCCAAGGTATTATAAATAGCGTTTTTAGTTCTCATTAGGCACTCCGTGTTTTAATTTTGTTAACCGCCTTTGAAGCTCACTGAATTCAAATAGATATTATTTCGATTTCTCACCAATGACGCCGGCAGCCACCCCGTTTGAAAATTCCGGATATTGCACACGCTATAAGCCAAAATACAATAAAATCCCCAGCGGAAAGAGAAAATTATTACATCGAATGTTGTAAAATACACAATCATTAAAACAATCATTTTCCCAAACGGAGTGAACTGACGGTGATACAAAGAGACCAGGAATCCACATAATGACAAAAGGCCAAACCATCCGCTGCAAACCAATGACCCAACCAAACTGGCGATAATATCCAGGTTCGGTTCGTCATATGGTGTACTTAACCCATAATAAGTCATATAATCTGCTAAATTATTCAATCCCACTCCAAATATCTGATGGAATAAATCTGTTTCTCCATAGACCCAGAAGCCTCTGAAAACTCGATTTGAAAGCGATGAGCCTTTACCCAAAAAAGTATGTTCTATCCCTCCGGCTGCCAGTTCACTTGAAAACAATATAACCAATCCAACTAAAATTGTAATAGAAATCAAAATATATTTCAGATGAAGTTGAACGGTATGGTGTTCAGCGCTTATTACCTTTGTAATGATAAAAATACTCCAAACCAAAAGCATTGCAATAATACCGCCACCTGTTACGGCTGCAACCAAAGCAACTGAAATAATGATTGAAATAAAAAAATTATAAATAGTAATACTTGGATGTTTATCATCCGTATAAAATAAGTTATAGCACAAGCAGCCCATTACATAAGAAGTAAAATAACTGGGCTCTATAAATAATGATGACGGCCTGAACATATAGCTATAATATGACGCTAAATTTCCATCAATCATGTAACCACGCAAATCCGGTGCAAAAACCGGTAACGGTAAGGTAAGCGGAAGGTTAATTCCATATAACATATGTGCAAAAAATTGCAATAGTAAATAAGCGGAAAACATTACGCACAGGACATTATAGAAATGCATGGCCATACTAAGTTTGAAATGCGTCCGCGCAACGAAAATCAAAACCGCGTAAAAAAACACTCTTAAAGATAAGGTAAAGAAATCATAACTTGAAAAGTAAGGACCGAAAAATCCGGCTATACATGTTGTAACAATGACGACGCCTAAATAAAGCAACATATATTTATCGACATTTAATGGTCTCTTGGGATGGATAATAAGATCGGCTAAAGATATAAGGATAAACGGCAGCAGTAATAATTCCCCTAACGAAACAGAGTACAGCGGACTGGCGTACTGATAAAGAAACGGCAGTAAAATAACAAAGAAAGAAAATAAATTGTCTATTTTTATCACCCTGTCCCCTTACCGCACTGCTAATTCTTAATTAGTTTGATCCCATGAAACATGAGTCTGCAGGCCTGAAGTATTGAATAGTTTTGCTCATATAATTTTTTCTTTCGAACTGCATACTGAATGCAAAGCAGGTAAGACAAGGTTCTTGATAATGTGTAATATAAACAGCCTCTGTCAATAAAAAATTTCTCCGTAAAGCCCTTACACCATGTGGATTCCTGATGTGCTATCATCCCAATTGTGATCGGCGCAGCATAGACACGCAGATGCCGTTGAATACAGTTCCATAAAAACAGACTGTCCTCGCCACAGCTGTATTTGGCGCCGCCTCCAAATAAAGGGGAAAACCATATGTTTTTATTCCAAACATTTTCTCTCCTGACAGCCATCTGAGGGGTGCCGTAACGCAAACAGTTATATCGGTGTACCTTATGAAATTTCTTAATTCCATCCGATTTATAGGAAGTATTGCTGTTTCGTAAGTTGAAAATGATGACATCCGCATCAGGATGCACTTCAAATTCATGAATTACAGCTTTTTCATATTCTTCGTTGTAAACAATATCATCGTCCGCGAACAAACAAATATCCTTTGAAGCTCTCATAAATGCGGTGTTTCTGCTTAAACCAACTCCCCGCTCTGCAAAAGAAAACATGTTTACAACTTTTATGGTATCTGCAAATTCAGAAAATTCGTTATGGTCACACTGATTAATGATAATAGCATCAGAATGAATCTTCATCTTTTTTATAATGCTATTATCCCGTTGATTCATCGTTGAAATAAGGACTTCCATTTCCATGGCATTGTTTTCTCCTGTCATGTAATTCTTTTCTGTTTTTTTAGTTCTATGAAAAGTTCAGGATTACTTATTGTTACGCAATTTAATGTTCGGCACTTATTTATCTCTGCATATACCTCCAAATTTTTAATTCAAGATTGGGCGATATGGTACATAAAAGCACCGAAATTTTTTGTCCCCTGCCTGCAAAATCACTGGATAAAAAATCACCAAATCCATGTCTGACGGTAGAAATTAAAATATTTTTTAAGTCTTTGTTTGGATAATTTGACGCGACCATTGCACGCAGCACAAGCACGGCCTGACGGACATAATGCCTATTGCATGCCTGCAAAACCACTGATTCTTCAGCAAACAATAAACGAATGTGTTCCAGTGCATTCAGCTCGTCCATCCATTTGGGATCGAATGTATTCCCTTGATATCGCGATTTGCTTATTCCGGCTTGGTTGCTCCGGTAATGATATAGAACTTCGTATCCAATCCAAACTTGATTGCACCCAGTTGTATACGTCGCACAGAACAGCATATCTTCACCGATTTTAATATTTTCGGCGAAACGCAATTGAAGCTGATCAATTACATTCCTGCAAAATAATTTATTCCATAAGTATCCGCAAAATGTATTTGAGCCAAGGACATATTTAGCAGCTGTAATTTTATCAACAAGTTGCGAGGAAAGGTTCCTTGATTGAGGCTGGTGTGCCAAACCTTCAATTTGGAACGCACAACTCGATAACTGACAATCGTTTTGCAAAAGTGTACTGACTAAATAATCCAAGTAATTTGGTTCAACCCAGTCATCGCTGTCTACAAAAGCAAAATATTGACCTTGTGCGATTTCCAAGCCTGCGTTACGCGCGGCAGAAACTCCGCTATTCCTCTGATGAATTACACGGATATTGTCATGTTGAGATGCATATGCCTCACAAATTGTACTGCTTTTATCTAAAGAGCCGTCATCGATGAGGATTAATTCATAATCGGTCATGGTCTGCCCGATAAGTGAATTTAGGCACTGTGGCAAATATATTTCCGAGTTATACACAGGAATTATCACGCTGACTTGAGGTTTTTTCATAATCACAGACTCGCTTTCAATATACTTCCATTTAGCAAGATACTACGATTTCTGCGGATTTGTCCCCGTATAACATTTTGTAACAAGGTTATTGCGCCCCTCTTGAGAACAGTACCGCAGGAACTGTCTTGAATATAATTTTAAAATCGAGCCACAAGGAACAATTTTCTACATAGTAGAGTTCGAGCCGAATTCGGTCGTCATATGTAGTGGTACTTCTTCCGTTTACCTGCCAGTATCCGGTAAGCCCCGGCTTTACACTCGAGAATTCCTGTTCCATACACCCATACTTTTTTAGTTCCGCCTCCACCACCGGGCGTGGACCCACAATACTTAAATCCCCGACTAGAATATTAATAAGCTGCGGCAGCTCATCAAGACTTGTTTTTCGGATAGATTTTCCAACCTTTGTAATACGAAAATCATCGTCTAACTTATAGTCTTGTTCAAATTTCACCTTTTGTTCAGGAGTAAATTCAGCAATCATCTCTTCCGCATTTGTTACCATACTCCGAAATTTGTAAATATTGATTTTCTTTCCGCTTTTTCCAATCCGTTCATGCGCAAAAATAACCGGTCCACCATCTTCAAGCTTAATGGCAACAGCCAGCAGTAAAAAAACAGGGAGCAACATAATGATCGCCGCTAGGGAAAATACAAAATCAAACAGGCGCTTAAAAAACAAGTAGCCATACCTCTTTTTCACTTTCGCCGCTATCGGTGAAAGGATAAAAGTTTTCTCGCCCTCAATTTCAATATCGTTATCGTAAGCGAGATTCCCTGGAACATATTGCTCTGAAGTTTGCATAACAACTTTCCCCTCCGCGATTCTGCATTAAAAATTGTTTGATATCATCAACCGTAAATTCTCTTCCGCATTTCAGCTGTATTTTTAGAAAAGTCGATTCCCAGCACAGACATTCCCCGAACAGATAAATAAGAAAATGTTCCATCAACCGGTATTCGCCAAGAATCAATCGTATCATTTGCATAAGACGGCATGGAAAGAACAAGCGAGAACAGCTCATTCTTGCTTAAGTTAGTGGTTACCTCCGGCAAGGACGTATTTAGCAAATTGTTCAATTGGGAAATATTCTGCGTTTTAATTTTAGAGAAAACCTGCTCAAGAACAAGACGCTGCCGATCCGTTCTGCCGAAATCTCCGTTTCCTACGTAGCGGATCCGTGCATAGCTCAGTGCCTGTTTTCCGGTCAAAGTCTGTTTCCCTGCTAAAGTGAGTTCCCCGTTATCCACAGGCAACCCTTTTAGGTTATTGATTTCGTGTATGTAATTATTTGCGACTTTGATTTCGTCATTGGTAACATCAATGTCTACTCCGCCAACTTGATCAACAATATCCATAAACGAGAAGAAGTCCACTGCAATGTACTTGTCAACCTTTATCTTAAAGTTCTGCTGTATCGTGTCTAAGAGCAGAGCCGGCCCGCCAAATGCGTTTGCGGTATTGAGCCGATTCCCCTGTGAGACACCGGGAATTTGCAGATAAATATCGCGCAGCAAAGAGGTGGCCATGATTTTTGACGTTCTTTTATTAATTGAGATCAATATCATGGAATCCGAGCGGCCCCTGCTGCCTGCCGTCCTTGTATCGCTGCCAATCAGCAAAATATTAAACACATCATTGTCATACAATAGAGGCGTGCTGCTTGTTGACAGGTTCTCTTCCACCTTCTTGTTCAACATATCAATTTCCGCTTTCGGGGAGTCCGATTCTGTATGATCGTCCGGCTCCGGGCTGATTTCAGAAGCCAAAGCTTCAACGCCGGGATCATATTTGATCTTATTCAAATAGCTGTTAATCATCAGATAGCCGGAAAGGCAAAGAATCAATATGATTCCGACAATACTTCCCGCAATGATCGCGGCCTTTTTCTTGCCTTTAATTTTGGTTTTTTTTCGTTTATCCATTCATTAACTTCCTTCATGCGAAACACATCAGATTTGCCTTCCGCGCATGATCTGTCTGGCGTTGTCCATCAATTGCTCAACATATCCGGAACCGAGCTTATTCTCAATGATGGAAATTCCACTCGAATACTTTGGGGATCTGTTTCCCATGTTGTGGCAGTCCGTACCAATCAAGTGCACTAAATCAATTTCTATATACTCTAAAAGTTGTTTGCGTTTCATGATTCCATCTTTCAATGAGCTTAAATTAATCTGTGCCAGACAGCCCATATCAACGAATTCATCTAACATAGCAACGTCCTTTATCAGCTTCGGATAACGCTCAACATGAGCCAAAATCGGGACAACACCGAAAGTCAACGTCAGGCGGCTGATTCTGTTAAAAACCTGCTGCGAAAAGCCTAACGAAAATGGAAGTTCTGTTAATAGATATTTTCCGCCTATGCAAAGCTTTGAAATGTCAGGGGCGTTAAATAGGTAATCAGACAAAAAGGCCTCACTTGCCGGAAGTAGTTCCATTCCCAGTTCATCTGCATCCGGTTTTAAAATAGAACAGGCTTTTTCCCGTCTGCTCAGAAAACTTTCCAAGCTCTCTTTGTAAGGATAAAAATGAGGGGTGAGCCAAACTGTATGTACTCCCTGTGCCAAAAGACTTTGCAGCATCCGGATGGATTCCTGCAAGTTCTGGGGTCCATCGTCCATTCCCGGCAGGATATGCGTATGACAGTCAATAAAGTTTAATTCTTTATGCATAGCGTTCATACTGATATTTATAGTTATCCTTGGTTTCCAATTTAGTTCCATTTAGGATAATCCCCAGAATTTTAGCATCCACCCTTTCCAGTTTTTCAATCGTTTTAGCCAATTCAGGATAAGTCGAAAATCCTTCCTGTACAACAATCACTGCGCCGTCAGTTATTTTAGCGAGTGCTAACGCGTCTATCACGATATTGATAGGGGAAGTATCCAGAATAATATAGTCATAGTCCTGTTCCAACGCTTTGAGCAAGTCCTCCATTGATTCGCTTGCCAAAAGTTCAGACGGATTTGGAACAGATATCCCGCTGCAAATAACAAAGAGATTTGGGGTTTCTGTGGGCTGAATAATATCTTTTAGTTCACACATACTTCCCAGATAGTTTGTCAAGCCGGGCGTGTTTTCCAAATTAAAAAAATTGTTTATTTTTGGTTTGCGTAAATCGGAATCAATCAATAGCACCTTTACGTTCACTTGCAGTGACAAGGATATTGCAATATTGACTGCAGATGTGGACTTTCCTTCTTTTGCAAGAGAACTGGTAATCACGATTTTTTTACAGCCCCGCTTTATCAAAGAAAAGGCAAGGTTTGTTCTAGCGACCTTGTAGGATTCCATGACTTGAAATTTTATATCCGGATTCATCTGAGTATTGAACACGGTGGCTCTTTTTTGATGTTGGCTTTTCATTTTTTTCCCGCCTTATCTTTTCGATAGTTTTTACCTTTCACAAATTGCGTATTAAAAGCCGGGATGGATGCAAGAATTGGGATATTATATTTTTCTATGAGATCATCTTCATTTTTAATTCTGACATTCAAACTATTGCGAAGCAATACAATAGTAACGGAGCCAATCACACCCAGCAAAAATCCGATGATCGTATTGATCACTGTATTAGGGGAGGACGGCTTGTCCGGTAAAACGGCGGAATCCACAATCTTTAACGAAGAATTTTCTTTCAATTCGCCGATTGTAGTTGGGGCAAGCGTCGTAATTGCATCCGCAATGGTTTTGGCTTCGTTCGGATCATGTGCCGAAACTTGGGCCTGAAAAACTTCGGTATTATTTAATGCAGAAAAGGTCACCATTTTTCGAAAATTATCAACTGTATAGTTTACTTTGGACTGATCCATTACCTTCTTATAAAAGCTGTCAGTTTTCAGCATTTCGATGTATGTATTAACTACTTTTTGCGCATAATTCAATGCATTGAAATTCACAGTAGAATCCTGACTGCTTTCCGGTGTTGAAACGTAAAGCTTAACGGTTGAAATATAGGTTTTCGAAATTGCAAACTTCGAGATGCTAAAAGCTCCCCCGGAACCAATCATTGCGCAGATTATAATCAGTAAAATATTTTTTCGGATAAGCCTAAACAATTCCTCCAATGAAATATCCATAGCTCCTCCTAAGCAGATCAGATCATGAAATCAGGTTCTTTTATAATCGGTATGTAATATAGAGTTACACGTAAAAATAAATTAGCAGTGTGAGGCTTGTATAGCTACTTCAAGTAATAATTATATGATAATCGATAGTATTTTATCGTCGTTTTCTAACTGAAAAAAATAATTCTTTTGAATGAATAAATGTATAAAATAAAATAGAAACGGTTATTTTATAGAATAATAAAAAAATCCGCCCTCCCGGTTGCACCCGGAAAGGGCGGACACCATCAGCAGAGCTGACAGCATTGTAATGATCTACCAATATGATTGCACCAGTTCAGTTCTCCAAACACAAAGAGACATCTAAATAACAACCCGCATAATTTCCAGATGAATACAGGCTGTTTTTAACATAACAATTCCCCCATTATTTCTCGTTATCCCGCAGGCTGCCAAGCGTGCCGCCCGGATGCCATTTCACATATTCCTTCGGGGTCAATCCTCTTGTGGTTTGAAGCACAACGCTCAGGCCCTGCAAAACAAATATTTCGGCAAGAATGGAAGCGCGCGGCGCGCGGTTCAGCGGGCCGCCTTCCTGATTCACTCCGGCGAACAGGTACGCATCACTTTCCCTGGCAAGCCATGATTCGGGGTTCCCTGTTACGGAAATCACCTTGCAGCCGTTGTTTTTAATAGCCATAACGGTGGATTTCAGCTCTGCAGTTTCCCCGCTGTTGGAAATACAGATGACCACGTCACCCTCGACCAGCTGTCCGCAGGAGCCGTGAACCGCTTCCGTTCCATGAAGGAAATAGGTCGGCGTTCCGGTGGAGGACAAAAGGGAAGCCATGTACGCTGCCACATGGGACGGTTTACCGATTCCCGTAATATGCACACGGTTGCCATGCTGTTCTGCATTGAGAATGACTTCAACCGCTTTTTCATAGCTTTCAGCTGTGACGGTTTCAGTAAACGCGTTAAATTCCTGTTTTGAGATATTAACAAAATTTTGCAAAGCCTCCCGGCTTTCTTCCTTAATCACACTATCACTCCTTTGAATTATTTTAAAACGTCTAATAGCGAGAAATCAAAGTCTGAATGATCTTCCCTCTTCATCAGTTCAACCACTTCCCGAAGCT
>CAUQPM010000008.1:0-201703 GCA_963520015.1 uncultured Oscillospiraceae bacterium | reverse complement strand
TCACCCCAATTATTATTCAGTATACCATACTGTCTAACAATTGGGGTGCTGTTCATCAGCCGGATGGGCCTTTTTTGCGTTTTTGGCGGATAAATGCGGGCGAAAAATGTAAAAATTTATCTTTCCGGCATTATGAATAAAATTTTTTCCTGAGTATTGGAATATAAAATACAAAATTCAAGTTTTATGCATTGTAATCATTGTTGGAATACGCTATAATTATCCTTAATTTGGTTGAACAATTGTACGCTTGTACCAATCAACCCACGAAAGGAGTATCCATAATGAAACAGTATAATGCGAAAAACATTCTCAACATCGCAATTGCGGGACACAGCGGCTCGGGCAAAACCAGTATTGCAGAGGCGATGCTGTACTTATCAGGAGCATCGGATCGGTTTGGCAAGGTCGGGGAAGGAAATACCGTCAGTGATTTTGACCCGGAAGAAATCAGAAGAAAAACTTCGGTGTCAGCTGCGGCGGCTCCTTTGGAATGGAAAAATAATAAAATTAATTTAATAGATGCTCCTGGTCTTTTTGACTTTGAGGGCGGCATGTGCGAAGCGGTTCGCGCGGCGGATTCCGTATTGATTGCGGTCTCCGGCAAAAACGGCGTCAGCGTGGGTACGGAAAAAGCAGTTGCCGCGGCAAATGCACGCGGACTGGCAAAGATTTTCTTTGTGAACGGCCTGTGTGACGAAAGCGCTCGCTTTTATCGGGTTTTCGAGGATTTGAAGGCCAGCTTCGGCCCGTCCGTCTGCCCGGTTGTCGTGCCGTTTATTGAGGATGGAAAAGCGAACATTTATGTTAATATTCTGGAATATAAAGCTTATGATTATCAGAACGGCGCGCCTGTCGAGGTAAAAATGCCGGATATGGGGACAAGACTCGAGGGACTGCGCACCGCAATCTACGAGGCTGTTGCCGAGACGAGCGACGAAATGTTTGAAAAATATTTTTCCGGCGAACAGTTCACTCCGGAAGAAGTGATTGTCGGCGTAAGCAAGGGCGTGAAGTCCGGCGCCATTTGCCCTGTGTTCTGCGGCGATGCACTGCTGATGAGGGGCATGGAGCAGTTCCTGGACGGACTTACCTGGCTGGCGCCGAGCGCGGCGGACAAGAGCGGCGAGATCGGGGCGGATGTTGACGGGAACCCGATTGAGCTTTCGGTGAATGACGACGCCGCGACGGCAGCGATTGTATTTAAAACGATTGCCGATCCGTTTATCGGAAAGCTGTCGTATCTGAAAGTGATTTCCGGCAAGGTGACGACCGATTCGCAGCTTGTTGATATGCGTACCGGCAATACCGAGCGCATTGGCAAAACGGTGATGATGCGCGGCAAAAAACAGGAGGATGTTCCTTACATCGGCGCGGGCGACATTGGTTCCGTATTAAAGCTTCAGGGTGTCGGAACGGGCGATACGCTTTGCTCCCCGGCGCGCAAAGTTACGCTTGACGGAATTTCATACCCCACACCAACCCTTTCCATGGCGGTTATGCCGAAAAACAAAGGCGAGGAGGACAAAGTTGCGCAGGGAATTATCCGGCTGGAAGAAGAAGACCCGACCATCCGGTTCAAAACAAATGCGGAAACCCATCAAATGGTGCTTTCCGGTTTGGGCGAGCAGCATCTTGACGTTATTGTGTCCAAACTGAAGAATAAGTTCGGTGTTGAAGTTACACTGCAAAAACCGCGCGTACCCTACCGTGAAACCATTCGCAAGAAGGTTCAGGTGCAGGGCAGGTACAAAAAGCAGACGGGCGGCCACGGCCAGTTCGGCGATATCTGGGTTGAATTTGAGCCATGCGACAGTGAAGGACTGGAATTCTTGGAGCGTGTCGTGGGCGGTGCGGTTCCGAAAAACTTCTACCCGGCTGTTGAAAAGGGGCTGCGCGAATGCATCGGAAAAGGCCCGCTTGCAGGGTACCCGGTTGTCGGGCTGCGCGCAACGCTGTACGACGGCTCGTATCACCCGGTCGACTCCTCTGAAATGTCCTTTAAAATGGCGGCAAATCTGGCTTATAAGGCCGGAATGCCAATAGCAAACCCTGTGCTGCTGGAACCGATCGGAACATTGAAGTGCACCGTGCCGGACGCGAACATGGGCGATATCATGGGCGAGGTCAATAAACGCCGCGGCCGTGTGCTGGGAATGAACCCGGCGGGCGAGGGTCAGCAGATTGTGGAAGCCGAGGTGCCAATGGCGGAAATGTATGATTTCAGTACTTTTGTGCGCCAGGTGACACAGGGCAGGGGCGTTTTCACATTTGACTTCTGCCGTTATGAGGAAGCGCCGCCGATGGTTTCTCAAAAAGTAATTGAGGATGCAAAGGCCGCGGGCAACCTCGAACAGGATTAACTGATTTTTCGCATGTTATTATTTAACTTATCCATTGCAGCCGCCGGAAAGGCGGCTGCTTTTTGCATTTTTTATCACCTCCCTGCATATTAATCATTTACAAGGGGGCGGTGATATGTTTATATTATCGGTTAAGGCCGACAAAAGGAAGATATGCGTAATATTAGCAGCTGTTTTGCTTGTCGTAACCGCAGCGGTAGTTCTGACTAAGCTTCATAATTCAAAACCAACCGCAGAGTGCGGAGGAGTAAGGTACACGCTCAGCGCTGCTACCAATGAGGAGCGTGTCGCGTTTTTCAGCCAATTCGGCTGGAAGGTGGGCACTGAGCCGATTGAAATTAAGGATGTAACTATTCCGGCTACGTTTAATGACGTTTATACGAATTATAATAATATCCAGAAGAGTCAGGGACTTGACCTTCTTCCGTACGCGGGAAAAACCTGCAAGCAATGGGTGTATTCAGTTACGAATTACCCCGAAATCTCCAATATCCGTGCGACAATCCTTGTAGCTGACAACAGGGTAATCGGTGGAGATTTGAGCACTGCCGCACTGGATGGTTTTATGACCGGGTTCAAAGGAGAACAGGCCTCTGACGACATGCTTCAGCAGATGCTGACATCCAATCCGCCTGCATCCTCCGCGCCTGTTACCTCACTGGCACCGGCTGAGTCCAAGGCACCGGCTGCCTCTAAGGCGCCAGCTGCATCCAAGGCACCGGCCGCTTCCAAGGCGCCGGCTTCTTCCGCTTCGGCAGTAGAGGCCAAACCCAAAACGTCTTCTGCAATTCCGGCTAACGCCTGGCCCACGGATTAATTGACGCAAAGTTGACCGGCACCGGGGAATCGATTACAATAGAAACATGTTTACAGGCGGAGCTGTGCCGGTTTCCGGTACTTCAACAGTGCCTTTCGGCCGTCCGGCTGATGAATCAATACATATTATAGCAATTTCAATTAAGAATAGGAAAAGAAGATGTTATCTCCCCCGCCGGAGGCGGGGGAGATAACGATAGCTATTCCGCTTCATTTTTGTAATTGTTATAGATTATTGGATGAATAAATGACAGGATGGTAAAACAATGAGCATGGAACGGCTTGATAAAATACTGACTTCACAGAATATTGCCAGCCGCAAGGACGCCGGGGTGATGATTCGCCGCGGCGTTGTTGCGGTGAACGGTCAGCCTGTGAAAAAAGCAGATACGAAAATCGACACACAGTCCGACGAAATTACAGTGAACGGGCAAACGCTGAACATTAAGAAATTTGTGTATTATATGATGAACAAGCCCGCAGGCGTGCTCTCTGCCGCCCGGGACCTGCACGCGCGTACGGTGGTCGATCTTTTGCCGCCGGAGATGCAGCGGCGTGGGCTTTTTCCTGCCGGCCGGCTGGACAAGGATACGGAAGGACTCCTGATTATTACGGATGACGGGGTGTTCGCCCACCGTATGCTCGCGCCGAAAAGCCATGTGTTTAAACTGTATCAGGCTGTTTTGGCCGCCCCGATTTCCGAACAGGATATTGCGCAGTTTGAAAACGGACTTGAACTGAATGATATGACCTGCCTTCCGGCGCAGCTTACCGTGCTGGAACAGGGTGAAAATCCGCTGGTGCTGGTAAAAATCCGGGAAGGTAAATTCCATCAGGTGAAACGCATGTTCCTTGCGCTGAATAACGAGGTGACGCACCTGAAGCGGGCACAGATCGGTTTGCTGAAGCTGGATGAGACACTGGAGCCGGGTATGGTACGGGAGCTTACACAGGACGAGCTGAAATCGGTTTTTACTGAGGAATAGCAATTATATACTAAATTTGCGGGATGATTTTGTACGGTGAAAATGTAAAATGTGTACTAAATTATGATGCTGTTTTTGTGTTTTATCAGATTTATCTAAACTCGGACTTTTAAGTTTAGGCAAAAAGGGGCTGTTAATCAACGGTTGCATCTGCTATGATTGTTCCATGAAAGAGAAGGAGTTTCTTATGGGGAACTCTGGTTGAAACAAATTCGTATTTAGGAGGAATATTATGGCAAACGTAGTTTTAAAAAATATTTACAAAGTGTATGACGGGGGCGTGACTGCTGTTTCCGATTTCAATCTTGAAATTGCAGACAAAGAGTTTATTATTCTTGTAGGACCGTCCGGCTGCGGTAAATCCACCACTCTCCGCATGATCGCAGGCTTGGAGGAAATCAGCAAAGGTGAACTTTACATCGGTGACACTCTTGCTAATGACATTGCCCCGAAGGACCGCGACATTGCAATGGTGTTCCAGAACTATGCACTGTACCCGCATATGACTGTTTTTGATAACATGGCATTCGGACTTAAGCTGCGCAAAACACCGAAAGATGAAATTAAGCGCCGCGTAGAAGAAGCTGCCAGAATACTTGACATATCCCATCTGCTTGACCGTAAGCCGAAAGCGCTTTCCGGCGGCCAGCGCCAGCGTGTTGCCTTGGGCCGTGCAATTGTACGTGACCCGAAGGTCTTCCTGCTTGATGAACCACTCTCCAACTTGGACGCAAAACTGCGTGCACAGATGCGAACCGAAATTTCCAAGCTGCATAAAAGACTGGGAACAACTTTCATTTATGTAACGCATGACCAGACAGAAGCTATGACAATGGGCGATCGCATTGTTGTTATGAAGGACGGCTTTGTACAGCAGGTAGATACACCGCAAAATCTGTATGATTTCCCGGTGAACGAATTTGTCGCAGGATTTATGGGTTCACCGCAAATGAACTTCATTGATGCGACAGTTGATCAGAAGGGCGATCAGTTCGCACTTAAATTCGGTAAGTATGATATTGTAATTCCAAAGGATAAAGATAAGGACAACGTCTTGAAGGATTACGTAGGCAAAGAAGTTGTACTTGGCATTCGTCCTGAAAATGTACATGACGAGCCGGAATTCCTTTCCAAAGCAACGGACGGTATTGTAGAAGCTGACGTCGAAGTTACAGAGCTTATGGGCGCCGAGACTTACCTTTACCTCAATTGCGAAGGCAACGCCATTACTGCAAGAGTTGAGCCGACTTCAACTGCAAAAACCGGGGACAAAATCAAAATTGCATTTGAACTTGACAAGCTGCATTTGTTTGACAAGCAGACTGAAAAAACAATTCTTAACTGATTTATCCTTAAAATCTGTGGCCGCGCCTCTATGGCGCGGCTAATTTTGTCCTTGGGACTGCCTGAATCGAGGTATATATTTCATTAAATTGTGAATATTTTGTAAAATAGCGTATTTCCGTATATTTTTTTGCATTAATTTTTAATAGTAGGTTGAAATGTTTACGAAATTTATGTAAAATGTATGTAGCCTTTAATTGTCAGTCGAAAAGATTAGACAAATTAGATAAAGTGAGGGAAAACCATGTCAAACAGATTATTTCAAGGGGTTATCCACCAGATGCGTGATGCCATTGACAGAACAATCGGCGTTATCGATGAAACCTCGGTAATTATAGCATGCAGTGAGCTTGGCCGAATTGGTGAAGTCAATGACAGCATCACAGCGGAAGTGCTTGCCGCACCGGCTACCTTTGTGGTTAATGGTTACACTTACAAGTCCTTTGGCAGCCGTCCGCGCCCGGAGTATGCAATATTTGTTTCCGGCAGCGACCCGGAGGCCAGCCGCTACGCCACTCTGCTTGCTGTTTCCCTGAGCAGCATCAAGCAGTACTATGACGAGAAGTACGACCGCAGCAACTTTATCAAGAATGTGATTCTGGATAATATTCTTCCGGGCGACATTTACATCAAGGCACGCGAACTCCGTTTCAACGCCGATGTGAGCCGTGTTTGCATGCTGATTAAAATTACCAATAAGTCCGATATTTCGGCTTATGATGTGGTACAGAACCTGTTCCCGGATAAGAATAAAGACTTTATCATCAATATTAACGAGTCGGATATTGCTTTGGTAAAGGAAATCCGTACCGGAATCGAGCCGAAGGATCTGGACAAGCTGGCCGGCTCCATTGTGGACACGCTTTCCAGTGAGTTCTATACCCATTGCGTGGTTGGTATCGGTACAATTGTTACCGGTATTAAGGATTTGGCGCGCTCCTTTAAAGAAGCGCAGGTCGCGCTGGAAGTCGGCAAGGTGTTCGATACGGAAAAATCGATTGTCAGCTACGACAATCTCGGGATCGCCCGTTTGATTTATCAGCTGCCCACAACCCTTTGTGAAATGTTCCTGAAAGAAGTGTTCAAACGCGGCTCCATCGAGTCCCTTGACCATGAAACGCTGTTCACAATTCAGCGCTTCTTCGAAAACAACCTGAATGTTTCCGAAACATCGCGCAAACTGTTTGTGCACAGGAACACCCTTGTATACCGTCTTGAAAAAATCAAAAAAATCACAGGCCTTGATTTGCGTGAATTTGAAGATGCAATCGTGTTTAAAGTGGCATTGATGGTTAAAAAGTATCTTTCTTCCAACCCTGTTAAGTTTTAGTAAAATTTTTCGTAAAGAATAAAATTGTTACAAAATTATTACAAATAAGTTCAGATTCAGAATAATAAATTTGATGCCCATTGGTATTATGTAAACATGCCAATGGGCTTTGGTTTAACCCGTTTATCTGTTGGCTTTAATTTAAGATAAGAATGATGGAGCGATCGCATGATAGAATTTCAGAATGTGAGTAAAACTTACTCGAACGGAACGAAGGCACTTAAAAATGTCAGCCTGAAGGTTGAAAAAGGGGAGTTCGTTTTTATTGTCGGTTCCTCCGGGGCGGGCAAAAGCACTTTCTTAAAGCTGATTATGTGCGAGGAAAAGCCAAACGAGGGTGAGATTGTTGTTAACAATTTAAAACTCACCACACTGAAACGGCATAATGTGCCGTATTTTCGCCGTACAATGGGTATTGTGTTTCAGGACTTTCGCCTGATTGACAACATGACCGTATTTGAAAATGTCGCGTTTGCAATGCATGTAGTCGGCGCGTCAACAAAGGATATCCGCAAGCGCGTGCCATACATCCTTGGACTGGTAAATTTACAGGATAAGGAAAAGTGCCGCCCGAACGAGCTTTCCGGCGGTGAACAGCAGCGCGTGGGCCTTGCGCGCGCGCTGGTGAACAATCCGAAATTAATTATTGCGGACGAGCCTACGGGCAACGTGGATCCTGCTCTGTCGTTTGAAATTGTAGATTTGTTAAGCGAAATCAACCGTCGCGGGACCACAGTGCTGATGGTCACACATGAGCATTCGCTGGTTAAGCATTTTCACCGCAGAGTAGTTGAAATTCACGACGGGGAAATTGTGGCGGACACCGCCTCGCAGGAGGTGCCTCATGAAGATTAGAAGTTTGAAATACCTTAGCAAAGAAGGGCTTAAGAATATTTGGAGCAACCGCACCATGTCGTTTGCATCGGTCGGTGTACTGGTTTCCTGTTTGCTGCTGACGGGCGCGGCGGTGCTTTTTTCAATGAATATCAATGCTGCGATGAAATCCATTGAAGGAAACAACTCAGTCCGTGTTTACATGAAGCAGGGTATGCCCACGCTTTCAGCGATTAAGGCCGGTGAAGATATTAAAAAGCTGGACAATATCGCTACGTGCGAATTTGTTCCGAAGGATGAAGCAATTCAGCAATACATGGATATTCTGGGCGATAAAGACGGAACGATGCTGGCGGGAATGACAGGGAAAGATAACCCGCTGCCTGATGCGTTTAAAGTATCTTTTAAAGATTTATCCCAGTATAAGCAGACTGCGGCGGAAATTAAAAAAATTGCCGGTGTGGAAAGCATTAATGATTATTCCGACATCGCTCAAAAGCTGACAAATCTGGACGGCCTGATCACTACCGCGGGGTTTTGGATTATTATCTTACTTAGTTTGGTATCACTCTTTATCATTTCAAACACCATTCGTGTTACCATGTTTTCCCGTCGTATGGAAATCAGCATTATGAAATCCGTTGGCGCTACCAACTGGTTCGTGCGGGTGCCGTTCGTTGTGGAAGGTATTATTATCGGGCTTTTTTCGGGCACGGTCGCAAGCCTGCTCTTAAATTTGGCTTATAATAAAATGATTTCGGCTGTTACTTCCATCACGCTGTTTAATCCGATTGATATCAGTTCTATGGAATGGAAGATTACCCTTGCGTTTATCCTTTCAGGTACTCTGTTCGGTGCAATCGGTGGTATGATTTCGATCGGAAGGTATCTGAAGAAAGAAGGAGGAGATGTCGTTGGCTGGTAAAAAGATTGTAAAAGGGATGATTTGTGCCGCCTTGGCACTGACACTCCTGTTAACTCCTCAGATTATGCCGCCTGCTACCGCGGCCAGTATTACCTCGTTGCAGCAGCAGCAGACGGAGCTGAAAAAAAAGCAGGCTGAAAACACGGCGAAACTGAAATCCCTAAAAGCGGATAAGGCGAAAAAACAGGAATATAAAGACACACTGGATTCCCAAGTGAAAACGGTGCAATCTCAAATCGATGTTTTAAACGAACAGATTACTGCAATTGACGCGGATATCAAGGCAAAGGAAGCGCAGATATCCAACAAGCAGACAGCGATAACCTCGAACACGGAAAAGCTGAAGGAGCGCCTGCACGCGCTTTACTTGACCGGAGAGGCATCCAATCTTGAAATCATTCTCAATGCGAAAAGCGTAATGGATTTGGCGGATAAATCTGAAGCACTTAAGGCCATTACGACGCATGACACGGATCTAATCAATACGATTAAATCCGATATGGAGAGCATTAAATCACAGAAAGCCGACATTGAAACAAACCGTAAAAATGTGGCGGCCGCAAAGGTATCACTTGACGGCAAGCAATCGGAGCTGACCGCATTGGTGAAAGAAACCCAAACGGTGATCGCAGAGCTTGCGGCGGATGTTTCTTCCACACAGGCAGCCGGTGCTGCGCTTGAACAACAGAACAAACAGGTTGAAGCAGCGATAGACCAGTGGTATAAAGATTATTATGCGTCGCACAGCGGTTCAAGCGGAAGCGGCGGGTATACCAGCAAAGGTAACTTTATGTGGCCTGTTCCGGGTGTCAACAGCATAACCAGCGGCTACGGCTATCGCTGGGGCAGCCTGCACAAGGGTATTGACATTTCGGCTGCCGGTGTTTATGGCAAGGCAATCGTAGCTGCCGACTCCGGAAGGGTAATGATGGCCGGCTGGGGCAATTACGGCACCGGGTACGGCGGGTACGGCAATGTGGTCGCAATTGACCACGGCGGCGGGTATTCCACTCTTTACGGACATTGCAGCAGAGTAGTGGTAAGCACAGGAGCCAATGTGAAAAAAGGACAGGTCATTGCCTATGTCGGCAGCACGGGGGATTCCACCGGGCCGCATCTTCATTTTGAAATCCGTGTAGGCGGCGTTGCCAAAAATCCAATGAACTGGTTCAGCAAGTGATAACGGAATGAAATCCAACGATAAGGGATGATCTATTAGTATGAGCAAGAAGCTGTCTTTGGGTGCGGCTGTCGCCCTCGTCGCCGTTTCAGCCGCGATTACCGTATCGCTTACCTATGTTTACGCCATGAAGAACTTTAACGCAAAAATGGCGGATGTGAACGAACGCCAGGCGATGTATACCAAGCTGAGCGAGATTGACCAAAAGGCAAGGCAGGAATATATCGGGACCATCAATGAAACCGCCTTGAATGACGGAATCAGTGCCGGTTACCTTGCGGGGCTTGGGGATTCGCAGGCAAAATATATGTCTGCCGAAAAATACAAGGCATATCTGAGCGGCAACAATGACAAAAGCATCGGCGTGGGCGTCAAGACGGTTCGGGACGGCGACGGCAACATGGAGGTCATACAGGTGCTGCCGAATTCCCCCGCGGAGAAAAGCGGAATAAAAAAGGGCGATACGATTGTCAGCATGGATGACAAGGAAATTGTCCGCCTGACTTACGGCGATGCGCTCAACAAGCTGGAGGGGATCACGGGGTCAAAGGTGAAGCTGGGTATTCTGCGCAAGGCGGTGTCTTCCGCAGCAAGTTCTGCGGCAGCTTCCGGCACCGCTTCAGCGGTGGCAAAGGCTGAAACACTTAGCATAACGGTCACCAGAGCGGAGTATGCCGAACAAACGCTTACGTCTTCCATGATTAACGGTAATGTTGCGTATTTGAAAATATCTGAATTTACCGACAGCAACGCAGAACAATTTAATGCGGCGCTTGCCGCGCGCATGAAGGCGGGCGCGGTGGGAATCATAATAGATCTGCGCAGCAATTCCGGCGGAAGCATAAAAGGAATGTCAGCAATGCTTGACACGCTGCTCCCGGCGGGCAACACGGTGAGCGATAAGGATAAATCCGGTAAAACAACAGTGGAATACACCTCGGATGCCAATCAGACGAATCTGCCGATCAGCGTGATTGTGGATCGCAATACCCTTGGCGCAGCCGAAATTTTTGCCGCTAACATCAAGGATTATAAAAAAGGCCTTCTGGTTGGGGATAAAACTGCGGGTTACGGCACAAAGGATGAAGTGGTACCGCTTTCCGACGGTTCGGCAATCGTCATTTCCGTTGCGAACTACCTTACCCTGAACGGTGAGGTGTTCAATGGCAAGGGGATTGACGTTGATGTGAACAAAGTGCTGACCGATGCACAGCAAACGCTTTTGGGCAAGAACGAGCTTGCCGGTGAGCAGGACCCGCAGCTGCAGGCTGCTATTTCTGCTTTAATCCGCCAAGGCGCGGCGGTGGAAAAGACGCCGGGCAGCGCGAACGCCTCCGGCGCGGCTGGGACAGATGCTCCGCAGCCGGGCACCGATGCGGCAACGGATTAACGGTTTTTAGGGATATGCGAAGCATATCCCTGTTTTCATTCCTTTTATACAAATAATGCTGTTTTCTTTGTAATGACTGGTGTTGACAGAACGCGGATGGTTCACTATAATGTATTTATTATTGTTTTATAGATTATGCAAAGCTTTTGCTGATGCAAAGTTTTTGCATTGAGAAGGTGGGATTCTATATGGTCAAACAGGTTATCCTGACAAAAGAAGGTCTTGACAAGCTTGTGAACGAGCTTGAGGAATTAAAAAGTGTTAAACGTAAAGAAGTAGCGGAAAAAATCAAAGTGGCTCTTTCCTTCGGCGACTTATCTGAAAACAGCGAATATGACGAAGCAAAAAACGATCAGGCAATTGTCGAGGCGCGTATAGCTGATATCGAGGTCATGCTCAAAAATGTTAAGGTAATTGATGAGGATGAACTAAGCAACGAGAATATCCACATCGGTTCCAAAATAGAGGTTAGGGTAACAAACCCGGCCACCGGCAACAGCAGCGTTGTCAATTATAAAGTTGTCGGTTCCAATGAAGCCGATCCGCTTACAGGCAATATTTCGGATGAATCCCTGGTGGGAAAGGCAGTTTTAAATCACAGGATCGGCGATAAAATTACGATTGAAGTACCGGCCGGTTCCATGGAATATGAGGTTCTTGCCATATCCAAATAATTTGCGGGGCGGGAGTGACGGGTTCACCCTGCCCCTTTTTCAAAGGCAATTACCATAATTGACTTTATTAAAATGAACGATTTAGGTTTAGGAGAATTAAAAATGAGTGACAAGATAAACCAGCCCATTGAATTGGCAGAGCCGGAGCAGGATTTAAGCGAACTGCTGAAAATCCGCAGGGACAAGCTGAGCGCGCTTCAGCAGGCGGGGAAGGATCCGTTTTTTATTACCACCTGCCCGCGTGACACAACCATGCAGGAAATCCGCGACCGCTTTGAAGAGCTTGAAAATCAGGATGTGTGTATTGCCGGGCGTGTAATGAGCTGGCGCGATATGGGTAAGGCAAGCTTTATGGATGTTTACGACCGCACCGGCAGGATGCAGGTTTACCTTAAAATAGATCAGGTCGGCGAAGAAAGCTACAATGATTTAAAGAACTACTGGGATTTGGGCGACATCATCACCGTAAAGGGTTATGTGTTTAAAACCCGCAGGGGGGAAATCTCCGTTCATGCAAAAGAGATCTCTCTGCTTTCCAAGTCGCTGCTCCCTATGCCGGAAAAATTCCACGGCCTTAAGGATACCGACCTGCGTTACCGTCAGCGTTATATTGATCTGATTGTAAACCCGGAAGTAAAGGACACGTTTGTAAAGCGCAGTGAAATTATCAGCACGATGCGCCGTTTCCTTGACAACAGGGATTACATTGAAGTGGAAACTCCGGTCCTGAACACCATTGCGGGCGGTGCGGCGGCCAGGCCGTTTATTACGCACCACAACACATTGGATATGGACATGTACCTGCGCATTGCAACCGAGCTGCATTTAAAGCGGCTGATTGTCGGCGGCATGGAACGCGTTTATGAAATCGGACGTATCTTCCGCAACGAAGGTATGGACGTAAAGCATAATCCGGAATTTACCACGGTAGAATTATACGAAGCTTACACCGATTATCACGGCATGATGGAACTGACGGAAAACATGATTAACGCCTGCGCGTTAAAGGCATGCGGAACCGATCAGATTACGTATCAGGGGGAAGAAATCAACCTTGCCGTTCCGTTTCAGCGCCTTTCCATGAACGACGCGATCAAAGAATACACAGGAGTTGACTTCCTTTCTTTTAAAGGCGACACGGAAAAGGCAAAGGAAGTAGCCAAGCAGCTTGGTATTGTACCGAAAAAGACAGACCTGTGGGGCGATATCATGTCGCTCACATTTGAAGAAAAAGTGGAGGAACAGCTTTTACAGCCTACCTTTATCTACGATTATCCGGTTGAAGTTTCTCCGCTTACCAAGCGTAAGCAGAGTTGCCCGGAGCTGGTGGAACGCTTTGAACTGTTTATTACACGCCGTGAGCTGGCGAACGCATACTCCGAACTCAATGACCCGATTGACCAGCGTGAGCGCTTTATGCGCCAAATGGAACTGCGCGCCGCAGGCGACGAGGAAGCAAACATGATTGACGAAGACTTCCTGACCGCGCTGGAATACGGAATGCCGCCGACAGGCGGAATGGGCATGGGCGTTGACCGTCTTGTGATGCTCCTGACCGACAGCGCCTCCATCCGCGATGTACTGCTGTTCCCGACTATGAAACCTAGGGAGTGATTTGAGTGGCAAGGGAGAGGTATCTTCTTCACGCGGGCGAGGAAACGATCAATCAGGCCGGGGCGGAGATTAAAGCGGATAATCCGAAAGCAAAATGGAAAAATTTCTGGTATTACCATAAATTTCATGTATTAATCGGTGTTGTAGTTGTTTTAGTAGCCGGCTTTTTGATTCACGATATGACCTCGGTTGTCCACGCGGACTATGAGGTTGGACTGATTACGCAAAGCAGCTATTCCGAAGACGAAATCCAAGCGCTGGAAACAGAACTTGCCAAGTATGGCAAGGACCTGAACTCCGACGGAAAAGTGGTTGTACAGGTAAATGCAACCGCAGTCGCGGCGGATTCCTCGAACGCCGGTGACCCCAACGTTCAGATGGCAGGCGTTGTGCGTTTGGACGCGGATTTATCCTCAGGCACAAGTATGATTTTTCTTACCGATGACGTTTCTTTTCTGGATCAGCAAAAGAGACAGCAGCTGTTTTCCTACCTCGACGGTTCCATACCCGCGGAAAATGCTTCGGATTTTACGCGGATGCGGGTTGTCCTGAAAGACTGCAAAAAGCTTTCCGGGCTGCGTACGGATTCACCGAATGGCAGCGCGCTTTTGGATAAACTGAGCATTTCCATGCGTGTTTTTCAAGGAACGGCACTGGAGGGTAAAAAGGAGAAAGACGAATATTATGCCGCTTCTAAAAAGCTGTTTGATCAGGTGATATCCGCTCAATAAACTTTTTCAGGCCTTCTTCGTTTAAAATTTCTACCTCCCGGTACCGGGGGGCAGTCCAGCCGTTTTTTGCGAAGCGGTTCAGAATGCGGCTGACCGTAACGCGTGAAACGCCCGCAAGGCCCGCCAAATCATCGTGAGTGGCATGAACGGTTCCGTTTACCGCCAATTTCAGAAGGAGCCGGGCGATGCGCTGATCCGCCTGTAAAAATGTCATCGTGTCCACCTGTGCCGAAAGCATGCGGATGGTCTGCGACAGATACGTGAGCAGGTTCATGGCAAGCTGGGGCTCCCGCCGAATGCAGTCCATCAGGCTTTGCCGGGTTACGGTAATGACTTCGGATTCCGCGAGCGTTTTTGCGGAGGAAACCCGGGGCAGCCCGTCAAAGAAGGCCGCTTCACCAAAAATGCTGCCGTTTTCCAAAACAGTGAGTGTCTTTTCCATGCCGTTTTCAGAGCTGAGGAAGATTTTGACGCTTCCGCTTTTTAAATAGTAAAATTCGTTTGCAGGGGCTTCCTGCCAGTAAATCATTTTATTTTTGGGGTACCTGTGGGGCGTGTGGGATTTTTCCAGCACGTCCCATTTTTTTTCGGAAGAAACGGAATTCATGGCGGTGCCTCACAATCAATAAATTAATTCAATTGTAACATATGATACATTCTTCACGCAAGTTCCATGCAATAATAATACTGATCTCCAGTAAAAGTATCGATAAAAATCCGCATCAAAATCCATATATGAAAGCTTTTGATTTGATTTTTATCTACTTTTTAATCGGATATCAATATAAAATAGGTGAAACAATTAGGAACAACAGGGAGGATATACCGATGGGCATGACAATGACGCAAAAAATTCTTGCCGCGCACGCGGGTTTGCCGCAAGTGGAGGCCGGCCAGCTGATTGAAGCAAAGCTCGACATGGTACTCGGCAATGATATTACTTCGCCGGTCGCGATTAACGAGTTTGAAAAATGCGGGGCGGACTCTGTATTCAGCAAAGATAAAATCGCGCTGGTGCTGGACCACTTTACCCCGAACAAGGATATTAAAGCCGCGGAACAGTGCCGCCAAGTTCGGAATTTTGCGGAAAAACACGAAATCACCAACTTCTTTGATGTGGGTCAGATGGGCATTGAACATGCGCTTCTGCCGGAAAAAGGACTGGTTGGCCCGGGCGACTGCATCATCGGCGCGGATTCGCACACCTGCACTTACGGCGCGCTGGGCGCGTTTTCCACAGGAGTCGGCTCCACGGACATGGCTGCGGGGATGATTACCGGCAAGGCGTGGTTCAAGGTGCCCTCCGCAATTCAGGTTGTGCTGAAAAACAAACCGGCAAAATGGGTGAGCGGCAAGGATGTGATTCTTCACCTTATCGGCAGCATCGGTGTGGACGGCGCGCTTTACCGCTCGCTGGAGTTTACCGGCGAGGGTGTGAAAGCGCTTTCCATGGATGACCGGCTCTGCATTGCGAACATGGCGATTGAGGCCGGGGCGAAGAACGGGATTTTTCCGGTGGACGGCGTTACCCTGGCTTACGAAAAAGACCGTTTCCAGCGGGAACCGGTTGTTTACTCTGCCGACCCGGATGCGGTTTATGATGAGATCATTGAGATTGATTTATCACAGCTGCGCCCGACCGTTGCGTTCCCCCATTTGCCGGAGAATACAAAGACGATAGATGAAGTTGGTAAAATTAAGATAGACCAGAGCGTGATCGGTTCCTGCACCAATGGCCGCATGGAAGATCTGCGCATTGCCGCCTCTATTTTAAAGGGAAGAAAAGTTGCGAAGAATGTTCGATGCATTATCCTGCCCGGTACACAGGCAATTTATCTGCAGGCATTGCGTGAGGGCTTGGCCGAACTGTTTGTGGAAGCGGGCGCAGTGTTCAGCACCCCGACCTGCGGCCCCTGCCTTGGCGGGCATATGGGCGTTTTGGGCAAAGGGGAGCGGGCTGTTTCGACCACCAACCGCAACTTTGTCGGGCGCATGGGCCATGTGGAGTCGGAAGTGTACCTGGCCAGTCCGGCCGTTGCCGCAGCAAGTGCCGTGACGGGCTATATTACCGACCCGGATGAAATCAGCGAGGAGGAAGAATCATGAATGCACACGGATTCGTTCATCAATACGGCGATAATGTCGACACCGACGTAATTATCCCCGCAAGATATTTAAATACGGCTTCCCACGCGGAACTGGCCTCCCACTGCATGGAGGACATTGATCAGGACTTTGTCAAAAATGTGAAGCCGGGTGACATCATTGTTGCCGGCAAAAATTTCGGCTGCGGTTCTTCCCGCGAACACGCGCCGATTGCAATTCAGGCAAGCGGCGTTTCCTGCGTAATTGCGGGCACCTACGCCCGCATTTTTTACCGCAATGCCATCAATATCGGCCTTCCGATTTTGGAGTGCGGGGAAGCGGCGTCTGAAATTCAAAGCGGTGACGAGGTGGACGTTGATTTTGATACCGGTATCATACAAAATAAAACCAGCGGGAAAAGCTACCGGGCGCAGCCGTTCCCGCCGTTTATTCAGAACATTATCCAAAGGGGCGGGCTTTTAAACAGCATTGCGAAATAAATCAATTCCTGTATTTAGTTTTAATTCGTATTTGGATGTAAAATCCTGTAAAATGCGGTTATTTTAGGCCGAAGTTGCAAGGGGGCGCGTAAGCGCTCCCTTTGTTCATATAATATTTAAAAACCTTTATAAAAAATTCATGACTTTTTAGCGGGTTTATTTTATAATCAACGTAGAAGAAAATTTGTTTGGGTATAAGGAGGAAGTTGAAATGGCGGTAGGAAAGATTTTAGTAGTGGACGATGATCAAAACATATGTGAACTGCTAAGACTGTATATCGAAAAAGAAGGCTTTGAGGTTGCAATTGCCAATGACGGACGCAAAGCGCTTGATGCTTTCGATGCCGAGAACCCCGACCTGATTTTACTTGACATTATGCTGCCCGAGCTTGACGGTTGGCAGGTGTGCCGTGAAATCCGCAAAAAATCCCAGTGCCCAATCATTATGCTGACTGCAAAAGGTGAAGTGTTTGATAAGGTGCTCGGTCTTGAACTTGGGGCGGACGACTATGTGGTAAAACCGTTTGAAGCGAAAGAGGTTGTAGCTAGAATCAAAGCAGTGCTTCGCCGGTTTGGCAAGAACAATGACGAACTGATTAAGGAAGTCAAATATGACAAGCTTTCCATTAACCTGACTAACTATGAACTGAGGGTCAACGGCCTGCAGATTGATACACCACCCAAAGAGATGGAACTGATTTATCACTTGGCAAGCAATCCGAACCGCGTTTTTACACGCGACCAATTGCTTGACGAGGTTTGGGGATTCGATTATTACGGCGACAGCCGTACAGTGGACGTGCATGTAAAGCGCCTGAGGGAAAAACTGGAGGGCGTTTCGGAAAAGTGGGCTCTGAAAACTGTTTGGGGTGTGGGATATAAATTCGAAGCAAAGCTTTAACTGAAAGTGATAGGATGTAGTAATGCAAAAAACGCTGTTTAAAAAATATTTGCGGATTACGTCGCTGATTATTGCAATAAGCTTTCTTATCCTGAGCGTCGTTATGCTGGTTTTTGTTTCAACCTACTGGAATACGGAAAAACGCAGTCTACTGCTTAAAAATGCCCAGAGTGTGGCGGAAATTGCCGCGAGCAGCGTAACTTCAGTGGAAAACAATATCTACACCATTCAGCCGGAGCGAATGCAGGTGTTTATTGCGGCATTTTCCGGAAATACGGATGCCGATATTTTTGTAACCAAGATGAACGGCCAAGTGGTTATCGCGGCGTTTGCCGAGGACAGCAAGATGAAGGACAGCATACAGGTCGGTGCTGACATTATGCAGAAGGCACTGGCGGGGCGTTATATCGGTCAGGGGACAATGGGCGGAATTTACAGTCAGCCCTTTTACTCGGTCGGTGTTCCGATTATTGTAAATATCAATGGAAGCAAGGCAACAATCGGCGCTGTATTTACCTCATATAACGTGCACTCGTTCAACACCTTCCGGTACGAGATTATCCGGGTGTTTGTACTTGCGGCAATCGCGGCGTTCATGGTCGCGTTTTGCGCGGTCTGGCTGTTTTCTTACAAATTAGTGCGCCCGCTGCGCGACATGGCCGTGGCTGCACGCACTTTCGGGGACGGAAACTTTTCCATCCGCGTACCGGTTACCAGTCAGGACGAAATCGGTGAGCTTGCTGTCGCGTTCAATAATATGGCCAGTTCCCTTTCCTCTGGCGAAAGTGTCCGCCGCAATTTTATTGCGAATGTTTCCCACGAGCTGAAAACGCCGATGACCACCATCGCGGGATTTATCGACGGGATTCTGGACGGAACCATTCCGGCGGAAAAACAAAGTTATTATTTAAATATCGTGTCGCAGGAAATAAAACGGCTTTCCCGATTGGTGCGCACGATGCTGGATTTGTCCCGCATTGACAGCGGTGAGCTGAGGCTGCGACCCGCCCGGTTTGATTTGACCAATACGGTTTTGATTGCTTTGCTCTCCTTTGAAAAGGCGATTGATGATAAAAAACTTGAAATTCGCGGTCTTGAAAACGCGGAAAGTTTATTTGTTGACGGCGACCCGGATATGATTCACCAAGTGGTGTATAATTTAATAGAAAACGCGGTTAAGTTTACGAACCAAACCGGCTATCTTGAAATCCGTATCACGGATCAGCCGGGAAGGACAGTCGTAGCAATCAAGAACAGTGGACCCGGCATTGCGCCCGATGAACTTCCGCTGATTTTTGACCGCTTTTATAAAACCGATAAGTCCCGCAGTCAGGATAAAAACGGAATGGGTTTGGGACTTTATATCGTAAGAACCATTATTAAGCTGCACGGCGGCGAAATCAATGTAAGCAGTGTGCAAAATGAATACTGTCAGTTTGAGTTTTGGTTGCCTAAGAAAAGTGAACCGCCTAAATTAATCGACGATTTACCCGAGCAGCCCAAAGAATAGATAGAAAGGGTATAATGATATGAACGACAACGAGTATAACAACAATCATGATGAAGACAAAGAACCGTGGGAAAAACCTTCGGAAGACGGTCAGAACGACGTTCAGCCGGAAGATAACTCTGAATTAAAGCAGGAGGCGCCGGCCCAGCCGGAGCAGGACTGGCAGGACGTTTCCTCGAGCCAAACGGAGGAACCCAAGAGCGAGGAAAAGCCCGCCGCACCGGATGAGCCGACTGCGGAGCAGCCCGCAGCCAATCCGTATCAGCAGCCGGGGCAGTATCAAAATCCTCAAAATCCATACACGCCCTACGGGCAATATAATAATCCGTACAATGGCTACAACAATCCGTATGGGAATTACAATAATCCCTATGGTACGTACGGTCAGAATCAAAACAATCAGGCTCCTTACCAGCAGGGTCAACAGAGTCAGTATAATCCGCAGGGCCAGCAATACTGGACATATCAGCAGTATGGCGGTCAGCAGCAGCAGAACGGCCAGCAGCCGAAACAGCCGAAAAGGAAAAATGCCGGACTAAGGGTGTTCCTGTGGATTCTTGGTATTCTTGTTGCGGGTTCCGTGCTTGGCTTCTGCATTTACGGTGTTTATACCGCGATTGACTTTAAAGAGAGCGGGCTGAACAATACAAATTCCCAAGTGGATCAGGGAAACGGCGCCAACAACAATAATAACGGTGGCACTGCCGGAGGTTCCGCTTCCAGTCAGGCACAAATTCAGGGCAGCGCTCCCGGTGACGGAACAAACCCGAATTCCACCGGCGTGGTAATTAACTCGAAGCCAGGCGGCGATGAGCTAAGCGCCAAACAGGTTTATAAAAATGTTGCTGAAAGCGTCGTAGGCGTGGAAACAACGGTCACCGATGTCAATACCGGGGAAAGCGGTGTCGGTCAAGGTACCGGAATCATTGCAACCTCCGACGGATACATTCTGACAAACGCCCACGTTGTGAACTATTCCAGATCCAATAAAGTAAAAGTCATTCTTCATAACAGCAAGGAATATGCGGCTACGGTAGTCGGATACGACAAGACTTCCGATATTGCCGTTTTAAAGATTAATGCGACAGACCTGACCCCGGCAACGTTCGGAGATGCTTCTCAGCTTGAAGTAGGCGACCAGGTGATTGCCATCGGTAACCCGGGCGGCATGAGTTATGCCAGTTCCCTTACGGGCGGGTATGTATCCGCTTTGGACCGTTCCATTGAAAGCCACAGTGACAACGGTATGACCTATATTCAGACCGACGCGGCCATCAATCCCGGCAACTCCGGCGGTCCGCTCCTAAACATGTACGGTCAGGTTGTGGGAATCAACTCCAATAAAATCGTTGCTACCGGATATGAGGGTATGGGATTCGCCATTCCGGTCAGTAAGGCAAAAACAATTATTGACGACTTAATCGCGCACGGTTATGTGAGCGGCCGCAGCCGTTTGGGGATTACAGCCGGTGCTATTACCGAAGCTCAAGCACAGCTGACCGGATTGCCGGCAGGCGTAATCATCCGCGAAATCGGCGCTGACAGCGACCTGAAAAAATCCAATGTGGTTGTAGGCGATATTATCACCAAGGCTGACGGAAAGGCGATTACCAGTCTGGATGATCTTTACGCGGTATTGAACAGCCATAAAGCGGGCGACACGATTACGCTGACTATATTCAGCCAAAGTACAAGCGGCGGCAACGGAGTCCAGCGCGAAGTAAGGACTAAACTGCTTGAAGATAAAGGCGAAACACAGGCGAAATAATTCATATATATAAAAAGCATTGCCATACGTTTTATACGAATCTTCCATGAAAGAGTATAAAAAATCATGAAACTCCCTCCCCGCCTATGGCGGGGAGGGAGTTTCAACAAATATTTTTATTCGCTTTTCTGTTGAAGATCAGTATTATTTCGTACGGCAATGCTTTTTTTGTTTGATAAACTATCTGTGTGTGCCGAGGAAGAACAGCGCAATGGTTCCCGGACCGGAATGCGCCCCGATGACCGGACCGACATAGTTTGTAACGATTGTTTTAACGCCGAGGCGTTTCTTAATTTCCTGTGATAAAAGGTTGGCGTCATCCTGAGAATCTCCGTGGCTGATAAACACTACTTGTGAAGCAGGGTCAATTGCCGTTTCCGCCATATGGTCAACCAATGCGGAAAGGGACGCGCGGCGGCCCCTTGCTTTGCCGACATTAACCAGGTGGCCCGCATCGTCCACATGCAGAACCGGCTTAATGTTCAGCATGGTTCCGATCAACGCAGTGGCGGCTGAAATTCTGCCTCCGCGCTTTAAATGGTTCAAATCTTCAACAGTAAACCAATGGCAAAGGTGCAGCTTAGTTGCTTCGAGCCAGCTGCGCAGTTCATCAATATTTTTGCCCTTGCGTTTTTCCTGCACGGCAAGGTACACCAGCAATCCTTCCCCAAGCGACGCGCACAGGGTGTCTACCGCGTACACCTTGCGCTCTGGGTATTTGGGGGCAAGTTCCTCGCAGGCCAGTTTTGCCGCGTTGTAGGTGTTGGAAAGACCGCTGGAAAATGCAATGCAGATCACGTCTTTCCCTGACTGCAAAACCGGTTCCATTGCGGAGGAAAACGCCTCCACGTTGACAGCTGAAGTAGTGCAGTCTTCCCCGTTGCGAATATGAGTATAAAAGTCACGGAAAGAAATCTCACGGCCATCCAGATAATTATGATATTCCTTTCCTTGTAGGTTTAATGAGAGGGGAAGTACCACAACTTCCAGTTCATCGGCCATTTCCGCCGTCATATCACAGGAGGAATCAGTAATAATTACGTATTCATTCATATGAGGTCTCCTTTTTAAAGCTCTATTATGATTTGTAAAATATTAGAAAATATAACAATATCAGTTTACCACATTTTAATCATTTTTGTAAATACTAAAAAAGAAGTATAAAGTAAAATATGATATAAAAAATCGGATTATATAGTATTTAATACTATATAAAAACATGATAAAGGAACGGCTTATTTAAGCCGTTCCTTTTATCTGCTTGTTTATTTTATTTTTCTACGCTCCTCTTCCCTGATGCGCACTAAATTTCTTTATTTTCAAATATGTGACAGGAAATAAAATAGGAACCAATAAAAAAAGCGACCAGAATAACGGGTGAAAGCTTAAGCCAAAACACAATCTCCGCGTTGCTCGGGATGGGCAGCTTCAAGTCTTTCAGAATCAGAACACCCATTGTCGGAATCATGATCATTGCCATCAGTGTGATTCGGGCTTTTTGCGTGCCGAATTTATAAAACAGCGGAATTAAAATGGAACAAAGAACAATGCCAACCCCGAAAGCGGCATAAATGCTGATTAGGGATTCTGGATTCAAATTTCTGTTGATCGCATTTACGGCAAGCGTGATTAGACTTCCGAAACACGCCAGTAATAAAAGCAGAAGATATTTGACAAGGACAATCCCGTCTTTTGTGATAGGAAGGGAAAGGGAGTAAATATCCCACTTTGACATTTCATCATAAGCAAAGGCGTTCGTGAGTATGATCATGGGCAGCATCACAGTTAGGGCAGTGAAAATAGCATTGAACTGTTCTATGTGGCTGCCCGACGCCACAAGAATAACGGCGTAAAAAACAAAAAGAAAGATCAGCAGTTTAAACTGCTTTTTTAAGTAAAGGATGTCTTTTATTAAAAGTCCGGTCATTGTCTCTCCCCCTTTACATACAACAGCATAATCTCATCGATGGTTACGTTGTCAACGACTAAATCCGGGTAACTGTGTTTTGCGGCGTCTTTGTCCATTACCAGCGCTTCATACCCACACTCGTTTTTGCGCCAGCGGACAAGGCTCTTTTTATCAACCCGGCCGAAATCGGACGCACCGCATTTTAAAATGCCGCAGCGGTAAATTAAATCATCCTTTGAACGGTCGAAAACAATTTTCCCCTCGTGAATAAAAGTGATGTAATCCGCTATCTTTTCCAGGTCGCTTGTAATGTGGGAAGAAAACAGAATTCCGTGTGTTTCATCCTGCATAAAGTCAAGCAGCAAATCAAGAATATCGCTGCGCATAATGGGGTCAAGTCCGCTCGTGGCTTCGTCCAAAATCAGAAGACGCGGCTTGTGCGCCAGCGCGCTCGCAATACTCAGCTTCATCTTCATTCCCTTGGAGTATTCTTTGATGATCTTATTTTTCGGCAGCTGAAATTGCTGAAGATATTGTTCAAACAAGCCGCTGTCCCAGGTGCGGAATACTTTTTTCAAAATGGAGCCGATATCCCCGGCCTTAAATTCCCCATGAAAGTAGCTTTCGTCAAAAACAACGCCGATTTGTTCTTTGACTTTGCGTTCATCATGGATATTGTCCATACCGAAAATTTTGATGGAGCCGGAATTACGCTTGATTTCGTTCAAAATCAGCTTGATTGTGGTGGTTTTGCCCGCACCGTTCTCCCCGATAAAGCCAACAATGCTGCCGCTTGGAACCGTGAAGCTGACAGTGTCGAGCGCAAACGACGGGTAGCGTTTGCTCAGGTTTTTTACTTCAATAATATTCTCCATAATTACCTCCAGTGCGCTTGGCACATGTTATTCCCCTTGGTACAGCAGGTCGAGCAGTTCCTGCAGCTCCGCGAGCGGAATGCCGCCTAGCTTTGCCACATCCGCTGCGTTCTGCAAAAAGCCCTCGGCTTTGCGCAGCTGTTCTTCGCGGATAAATTCCACATTTTTGCGGGCCACGAAACTGCCCTTGCCGGTTACCGTTTCAATAAAGCCATCGCGTTCCAAATCTTCATAGGCACGTTTTGTGGTAATTACGCTGATATGCAGCTCTTTTGCCAAAAGACGCATGGACGGCAGCGCGTCGCCTTCGCGAAGGGTATCGGTAATGATACTGTTTTTAATTTGAGCGGTAATCTGTTCGTATATTGGTTTGCCGCTTGAGTTGCTGATGATAATGTCCACTTCTTCACCTCGCAAAGCCTTAAACAAATAAAATATTGTGTATATAATATATATACAATATCACTTACTTTTAGGACTGTCAATCAATAAATTAAAATATTTCAAAAATTTCCCTCGCAAGGGAAATTTCCGAATGGAAAAGCCTGTGAGTTGAAAGGAGGTTTGACCTTGGAAAATCATTCGGAAACGGACGAGAAAGTCCGCAGGCGGATTCGCAGGGGCTACGAAAAACTGGCTTTCGGCGGAATTGCCGACGCGGTGCGCTTACTTTTTACCGAAGAGCCCGACTTGGCGTCACTGGGGAAAATGGACTTGTACAATATTGCCGAGATCAAACGGCCAAAGGGCGGGGGGATGGAGATTAAGTTTTTCGACCGAATTAAGGCGCTGCAATGTTTGGAATCGCTGAGCACCGGGGGTGGGGAGCTTCCGCTTTACCGCACACTGCAGGAGTGCGCGCGTTCCTTCAAGGAGGAAAACGATGGAGTATAAATCGTTTTCCAAAAAGCAGCTTCAGGCGCTGAGCTGGTGGTGCCCCGGCAGCCCATATGAAAACCATGACGCGGTTATTTGCGACGGCGCGGTTCGCAGCGGCAAAACGCTCTGCCTGGGAATTTCGTTCGCGGCTTGGGCGCTGTACCAATTTCAAGACCGTTCCTTTGCCATTTGCGGCAAAACAATCCGTTCGCTCAAACGCAACCTGATTACCACGCTACTGCCCGCCCTAAGCGAGGCAGGCTTTCAATGTACGTTTTTGGCGGGGGAAAACCGCATTGATATTTCGTTTGGAAAGAACAGCAACCGGTTTTATCTGTTCGGCGGGCGGGATGAAGGTTCTTCCGCATTGATTCAGGGTATCACTCTAGCGGGCGTGCTGTTTGACGAAGTTGCCCTAATGCCCCGTTCCTTTGTGGAACAGGCTTTGGCGCGCTGTTCGGTGGAGGGGTCGAAATTCTGGTTCAACTGCAATCCCGAAAATCCTCAGCATTGGTTTTACCGCGAGTGGATACGGAACGCCGAAGCAAAAAACGCGCTATACCTCCATTTTACCATGGAGGACAACCCCTCGCTCAGTCCGTCTATTTTGGCGCGCTATCGCGGGCTATACTCCGGCACGTTTTATGAACGGTTTGTGCTTGGCAAGTGGGTGGCGGCACAGGGACTGGTGTATCCGTTTATGACGGACGGAATGTACTGCAGTGTGCCGCACGGCTGTGAAAACTATGCGGTATCGTGCGATTACGGTACGGTGAACCCATCCTCTTTTGGATTATGGGGAAAAAAGGACGGTGTATGGTACCGTGTGGACGAGTACTATTTCGCTTCCCGCAGTACCGGAATTCAACGTACGGACGAAGAGCATTATGCGGCGCTGGAAACGCTCTGCGGTTCCCATCAGATTGAGAGCATTGCCGTTGACCCATCTGCCGCGAGTTTTATCGAGGTGATTAAGCGGCACGGCAAGTACCGCGTTCTGCCCGCCGACAACGATGTGCTGGACGGAATCCGCCGTGTGAGCGTCGCACTCAAGCAGGGCGATATTAAAATCTGCCGCAACTGTGCGGATTCCGTGCGGGAGTTCGGGCTGTACCGATGGAACGACGACCAAAGCCGCGACGTTCCGTTGAAAGAAAATGACCACGCGATGGACGATATGCGGTATTTTGTGACGACCATTCTTCAACATGAGGATGCATTTTTTGCGATTGCCGCGCCGCGCGGGGAAGGAGAACCATGTTATTAAATAAACGAAAATCACCGCCTTTGGCACAGGCGGTGCAGACCGCGCCTTCTGCTTCCCCTTTTCCCGCGCTGAACAGTTATGTTCCGCTTGCTGTCGGGGAACGCAGGCTTTATGCCGCGCTGCGGGAAGCGGTACCGGTCATTGACGCCGCGATAGATAAAATTGTAAGGCTGGTCGGCGGATTTACGGTGAAATGCGGCGACCAAAGCGTGGAAGACACATTGAATTTCTTTTTACAGAATATCAAAGTAAACTCGGTTGAAGCGGGTGCTCAGAGCTTTTTAAACAGCTATTTGTCCCAACTTTTGACTTATGGTAATGCGGTGGGCGAAATGGTGATGAGCGGCGGAAGCATTGCGGCGCTTTACAACGCGGGGCTGGATGATGTGGAACTGAAAGCAGTTTCTTCCCTGCAAACCGACATTTACCGCAGGGAGCCCGGCGGCAGCGTAAAGGTAAAATACCCGGAACTGGTCTTTTGTTCCGCACTCAATCCCCCGGCGGGCAGCGCGCAGGGCGTTTCGCTTTTGCACGGGCTGCCGTTTGTGAGCGGAATTCTGGTTCAGATTTACAACACCATCGGCGTAAACTGGGAACGTCTGGGTAACGTGCGGTTCGCCGTTACTTATAAACCGACCGGGGACGCCGCCGACCGCGCTTATGCGAAAGAACGCGCGCAGCAGATTGCCGGAGAGTGGAGCCGGGCAATGCAAAAGGACAGTGTAAGCGATTTTGTCGCCGTGGGTGACGTGAGCATCAAAGCGATCGGCGCGGATAATCAGATTTTGGACAGCAATGTGCCGGTGCGCCAGCTGTTGGAGCAGATTGTCGCAAAGCTCGGGCTGCCGCCGTTTCTGCTTGGGCTTTCGTGGTCGTCCACGGAACGGATGTCCAGTCAGCAGGCGGACATTTTGACCAGCGAACTGGAATCGTACCGCAGGCTGCTGAATCCGGTCATTTATAAAATCTGTTCTCTGTGGATGAGGCTGAACGGGTATGACCGGCAGTTCGAGATCGTATGGGATAACATCACACTGCAGGACGAAACGGAACTGGCAAACGCAAGGCTTTTGAACGCGAAGGCGGCGCAGATAGAAGCCGCTTTGGAAAAAGGATAGGGGGAAGCTTTATTGAAACAGGGATTTGTACTGAAAGGCAGACAGAAACTCGAACAGGATGAGTTGGAGAAAATCAACAAATATACGCGGCGTGAGTTTCAGTCCGACGAAATTTACACGTTTTCGGTTGTGCTGTGCGACAACGAAATTGACCGGGACAACGAACGGTTTACGGCGGACGCACTGCAAAAGCTCGCGGTGCTGTTTTTGGGCAAGACAGGCATTTTTAATCACAATATGCAGGCGCAAAATCAGACCGCACGTATTTATGACTGTGCCGTGGAGCGGGACGGCGAGCGCATGACAAAATGCGGCGAAAGTTACAGCCGCCTTGTGGCGAAAGCATATCTGCCGAAAAGCGAAAAAAATCAGGATTTTATTCTGGAGCTGGAAAGCGGAATTAAAAAGGAAGTCAGCGTGGGGTGCGCAGTCGCAAATGTAACGTGCAGCATCTGCGGGGCAGACCTGAAAAAAGGCGGCTGCGAGCACAGCAAGGGCAAAAGCTACGGGGGAAAAGTTTGCTGCGCGGTACTGAGCGAGCCGACTGACGCGTACGAATGGTCATTTGTCGCTGTTCCGGCACAGCGGGAAGCCGGCGTGATTAAAAGCTTTTCCGGCGGTATGAATATGGACGAGCTTGAAAAGGCTATGACGGAAAACGGTGGGGAAATCACATTGACTAAGGCGCAGGGACAGGCACTTTTGGCGCGCATGGAGCAGATGAAAGAAGAAGCGGAGTGCGGCAGAATGTACCGTGACCAACTGCAAAAAAGCTTTGTGAAGTATGCGGGCATTGCACAGCCGGGTATCCCGGCCGAAACAATGAAACGCGTGGCGAACGGCATGAGCATCGAAGATTTGAAATGCTTCGAAAAATCGTACCGGAAGAAAGCGGATGACATTTTACCGCTCACTCCGCAGCTTGCAGCCGTACAAAAGCAGGAAAGCGCGGGCGGTAACGCTCAGTTCAAAATATAAAATTGGAGGAATACAGAATGAAAATATCATTAAACGGCTGCGGTGAAAACGTGGCGACCTTTGAGGCAGAATCCGGTGTTGCAGCAGGTACGGTTGTAAAGATGACCGGGAACGGAATCGTCGGTCCGTGCGCCGCAAAAGACGCTTTTATCGGTGTGGCCGTTTCCGTGCGCGGTGGATTCGCGGCGGTGCAGCTTGGGGGTTACGCACAGGTGTCATATTCCGGCACAGTTACGCCCGCAGTGGGCTACCAAACGCTGAACGGCGCGGGCGACGGCAAAATTCAGGTGGAGGCGACCGGCAGGAGCATCCTTGTTACCGATTTGGACTCCGCGGCGAAAACCTGCGGAATCCTTCTCTAATTCGAATGACTAAAACATACAGGAGGAAAAACATATGGCATTTTATGAATCGATTAAGCTGGAAAAAGGGATGTACGGAACACCGCACAAAAGCTTCACTCAGGTTTTGGAGGATTTAGACCCCTCTGCGAACTACTCGGGAACCGGGTTGGACGGGCTGGATGCGTACCAAAGGCAGTTAAAGCGCTTTGACATTAAGGTTGGCGGCGCGGATTCCGACCGGATTGAAAAATTCTTCCAGACCGGTGATTCTACGGCGCTGTTCCCGGAATACGTGACACGCGCCGTGCGGCAGGGAATGGAACTGGCGAACCTTTTACCGAATTTAGTTGCGACGACAACCAATATCAACTCGATGGATTACCGCACTATCACCTCAAATCCGGGGCAGGAGGACAAATCCTTAAAGCCGGTTGCAGAGGGCGCCACAATTCCGCAGACTGTTGTAAAAACGCAGGATCATCTGGTGAAGCTGCACAAACGCGGCAGAATGCTTGTGGCAAGCTATGAGGCGCTGCGCTTTCAAAAACTTGACCTGTTCACGGTTACACTGCGCCAGATTGGCGCTTACATTGCAAGGGCACAGTTAACCGACGCAGTGGACGTGCTCATGAACGGCGACGACGGGCAAAGCCCCGCCGGAATCCTGATCACCGGCGATGTAAAACCGGCCTATGCGGACATGGTGAACCTTTGGGGCTCGCTTGCGCCGTACCAGCTTAACACAATGCTTGCATCCACATCGACCATGAAGGATATTTTGAGTATCCCGGAATTTAAGGATGCGAACGCCGGGTTGAATTTTCAGGGTACGGGCAAACTCGCGGCGCCGCTCGGTGCAAACCTGCTGCATGTACCGGATTTGGCCGACAGCAAAATCATCGGCTTGGATAAAACCTGTGCGCTTGAAATGGTGCAGGCCGGCGGTGTGCTGACGGATTACGATAAACTGATCGACCGTCAGCTGGAACGTGCCGCAATCAGTACAATTGCAGGGTTCACTAAAATATTCGACAGCGCCGTCAAGGTGCTGAACTACAAAGTGTAAGGTGATTCTGTGAATATTGAGGACGTAATGGAACGGTTTGCTTTGATGGCGGACTTAAACACAGACAGGGCGGAAAAATTCCGCCCTGTCTGTGAGGATGCGATGGCGGAAATCAACCACAGAGCAGTGTTGGCTGACGCGGACGGGCAGAGGGCGCTCTGTGCCGCCGCTGCCGCACTGGCACTTTACCGATGGGCGCTCATGGTATCTTCGGGCGACCTGGGCAGCTTTTCGGCAGGTGATGTGAAAATTACGAAGAGCGGAGCAAATGTCACAATGGCAAAAGAAGCGTGGCGTGAAACCGCCGCTGCCGCCGCGCCTTACATGGAGGACAGCGAGTTCCTGTTCCGGGGTGTTCCGTCATGACACAGCGCACGGTGATTGAACTCATGCTGGAACGGTACGGCACAGCGGCTAGCGTAAACGGCAGGAAAATCAGCGCAATCATTCAGCCGATGCAGCACAGCAGCGGGGCGGTTTTAAATTTGCCCACCGAATACTACGACAGCCTGCATTATCTTTACACCGGCCCCGCAGAGGAAAAGCTGCAAATCGGGGACGAAGTAAGCACGCTGCAACGAAATTATGTGGTAAAGCGTTCAGACACCTTTTCGGTCGGCGGGGACGATATTTATGTTTGGGCGGTGCTGAAAGCCCTTGCACCCGACGCGGACAGGGAGGTTTACCTGGAGTCGGACGGCGTTCGTGTTGCCACGGCGGACAGTTACACCGCGGTCGCCATGCAGCAAAGTCACCCGGTTTCCGCTTGGGGGGAACAGGAGCCCGTGGGTACTGCCGCAGGCGCGGTCAGCTACGTGCTGACGCTGAAGAACGTGTGCCCTGACGAAAATACGGACTTGTATGCGATGGCTAACTTTTCGCTGGTCGCAGAAAGACCCGGGGCAAAAACGGTTTACTCCGGATGCAGATGGAAGAACATTTCCGCCAGCGGCGCAGCAGGAAGTAAGCTGTGCCAAACTGTGGAGCTCACTGCGGCAAAACGGGAGGAGCAGAAAGAGGTGGTAGACAATGAATAACGAGGCAGAAGAGCTGTCGGAGCAGATGGAACAAGACTACCGACGGTACCCGCACCCGTTGAGTACGGAGGATAATGTATGAAGCTGCAGCCCATGAGCTACAAAAGTTATGTCTGGCCGTTCAACCCCGAAAAGATTCAAATAGAATACGTGCGGAACCTGCGGGAGATTAAGCTCCCTTTTTCGGGCAGCATTCTGCAGAACCTGGGGTGTAATAAGCGTGTTGTGACCGGTATGGGGGAATTTATCGGGAGCGACTGTATGGCGGAGTTTGCCCGTCTGGCAAACGTGTTCGCGGAAGGTAACGACGGTATGCTAAAACTAACCGAAATTCCGCCCTTCACCGCAGCATTCTCCTCACTGAAAATGGTGGGGGAAGCCCAGCCAGACTGCGTAACGTATGAATTTGAGTTTTTTGAATCGACGGATTCCGGCGAAAAAGGTCACGGAGAAACCGAAACAGGGATTTATGTTTGTATCGGCGGCGAGAACCTTTGGAGTTTGGCTGCTATTTACGGTACCGATGTGGATAGGCTTAAGGCGCTGAATCCCATGATTCAGTGGCCCAATTTTTTGGAAGCCGGGCAGAAAGTGGTGCTGCCGTGACCTATATCGGTATTACCCCGACAGGGGAAAATGTAAAGCTCCCCAATCCGGTTCAGGTTCGGCTAAACAGAGCGGAGGGAGCCCCCGCAGACGGGTTTACCGGCGTTTTCCCAATGGGGAAGACTGCCGGAAATCTTACCGGAATCCATATTTACGATAAAAATCAAGAACTTTGCTTTGACGGTATTGTGGATGAGCAGAAGGAAAGCTGCGGAAGTGAAATGATGCTTACGATAATTGCGCGCAGCAGCGCGGCGCTTCTGCTCGACAATGAGGCGATTCCGCAAACCTACAATATGATTTCGCTCCCGATGATTTTTGCAAGGCATGTGCTGACATACGGCTTTAGCAGCTTCCTCGGCAGTGAAAAACTTTTCCCCGGCGAATTGGCGGTTACCAAGGGAATGAGCGACTGGCAGGCGGCGGAATTGTTTTGCACTAAATATTTAAATGTAAAACCACGTATTCAGAACGGCGTTTTTGATGCTTCCGGAATCAGGCCGCAGGGGGGAATTATTTTTGACAATACCAACGGCGTACGGTATTCCTCACTTACAGCGGAAAACAAATACAGCTCGCTGCTGTCCGAACTGCTGATGCAGCAAAATTCGAACGGCAGCTATTTCCCGGTCATGCGGGATGAAAGCGCTATTGCACTGGGAATCCGGCGCAGGCGCTGCCTTACCGCCGGGCAAAATGCCGGAACTGTGATTCGTGCATCACAGTGCAAAGCGTTTGATGTAAAAGCAGACTGCCCCGGTGAAATTCCGGCACAGCTGCTGCAAAATGCATCCGTACAGGATAAAATCCTCGGTACAATCGGCAACCTTTATATTTCAGAAATTGATTATATCCTTAATTCGGGCGGGGAAACGACCCGCTTTACACTGAGGAGGCTCGCATCATGTGGATTTCAAGGCAAATAATTGACGCTGCAAAACGCTGGCCCGCAGCGGAGCTGACCGAAGTGACCGGGAGTGCAGCCATGCAGGGCGCAAATGCGTACCGCGGGGTGCCGATGGCGTCATCGTGGGGTATTGATTCCCTGCCGCCAAATTCAGCACAGGCGGTTGTGGTGCAGACCGGCTCCGGGATTGCCTGTATTGGGGTATTATCGGAAGACCGTGGGCTGGAAGCGGGGGAGCTGCTGCTTTATTCCGCAGGCGGCGCGGAGGTTTACCTGAAAAACAGCGGCGAGGTTGTGATTAACGGGCAGGTGTTTGCCGCAAAAAAGGAGGGGTAGAATGGATACGGCATTGGTTGGCGGAGATTTTGCGCCGGGCTCCAACGGACGGATCAAACAGATTGGCGGAACTCAGGAACTTTTGCAGCGCGCCGCTATTCGTCTGAACATTCCCCCGGGCGGATTTGTGTATGACGTTTCATTGGGGAATAAACTGTATACGTTAAAGGCGGACGACCCGGGATTCACGGAAAAGGCGCTCGCCCTGGCACAGGAAGCGCTGCGTCCGCTTTCCGCGGTTACGGCAGAGGGAGTACGCTACCCGGAACCGGCAGTGCTTGCGGTTCAGGTCAGCTGCAGGGGTGAAAGTGCGGAAATTGAGGTGAAACTGACATGACCAGTTTTGATGAGATTGTAAAAAGAATGACGGATCAGTTCACATCGCTCGCGGGATATTCGCCCGATGACGCTTCGGACATAGGAATCCGCATCAAGGTGCTCGCGGGGGAGGTTTATTCCCTCTGCAGCGCGGTGGATTGGCTGAAAACGCAGACATTTGCTCAGAGCGCACAGGGGGAACAGCTGGATCTGCGCGCGCAGGAACGCGGCCTTACCCGCAAACAGCCGGTTGCCGCGCAAGGCGCTCTTGTTTTCGGGCGCACCACTCCGCTTTGGTACAGCGCGGGGATCCCGCTTGGAACGGTGTGTTCCACCGCGGGGGAGAATCCGGTTCAGTACATCACAACGCAGGAGGCAATCCTGCCGCAGGGGGAACTGAGCGTCACCGTACCCGCAAAAGCGGAACAGGGCGGGCGCGCAGGCAACACGCAGCCGGGTACCGTTACCATCATGATGACCCCTCCGCCGGCGATGGAGAGTGTGACCAATTCAACCGCCTTTATCGGCGGAGAAGACAGTGAGGGCGACAGTCAGCTGCGCAGCCGTTTAATGCAGAGCTACGCCGGGTTTTCCAACGGCACCAACATTTCGTTTTACCGCGAATTTGCTTTGAAATATGATGGTGTGTATTCCGCAGGCGTTGTACCCCGCGAAAGCGGCGCGGGTACGGTCGGCGTTTACCTTGGCGGAAGGGGCGGCGTTCCGCCGCAGGACGTAACATCGAAAGTACAAAATGATTTAAACGAACAGCGAGAAATCAATGTTACCGTTACGGTTGCAGCGGCGCAGACTGTCCCCGTCAATATTGACATTACCGTTACGCCGGCTCAATACGTCACCATGGAGGAAGCAAAATCCGCCTGTGCACAGGCAGTGACGGACTATTTCAACGCGCTTTCCGTTGGGGAACCGGTCATTCTGGCAGCGCTGGGTGTTCCGATCCTTGCCACCGGGAAAATCAAAAATTATGTGTTTACAAGTTCAGTGACAACTGACCGAAAAATGAATGCGAATCAGCTCGCGGTATGCGGCACTATGAATATAATGTGCTATGCGGAGGAATCATGATGAGGGCGCTGGAGTCAATGTGTTTAAAACTGAAATCGACAGGGATTTACACACTCAGTGGAAATACTCTTGTCGATTATGAACTGCAGTCTTATGCGGAAGGGCTGGATTTGGTATATGACGCGCTGATAGAACTCGAAAAGGAAAGCTTTGCCGTTACTGCTTCGGATTACGGGCTTTCCATGCGGGAACAGCAGTTTAAAATTGCGGTTAACGGTGAAGCAGACGAAAGACGCACATCAATTTTAAAGCTCGGTGCGATTACACCCGGCGATCATACCAAATCCGGGATACAGGACGCGATGAACACGGCGGGGGTTTTCTGCGAAATTTGCGAAAATACCACGGCTGAAAAGCTTTATGTAAACTGCCTTGAAGAAGGAGCGGATACGGCGGCCCGAAATTCAGCAAAACAAATTGCCAAATTATTCTTACCGGCTCATCTGAACGCTGAGTTGGATTTTAGAAGCATTTCATGGAATAATACCGATCAGACGGATGAAACGTTCGACACAAAGGACACTAGGGATTTGACGTGGGATTCAATCGATAATTATGAAAATGCAATGCTGCAACTGTAAGGGAGGAAACTATGCCAACAAACAATAAAACGAGCCTGGGGCTGAACAGCTGGCTGGGCACGGATAAACCCAAACGCAGCGACTTTGTGGAGGACAACACGCTTCTGGATTCCGTTTTGATTGGCCATTTCAACGATGCGTCGAAGCATCTTTCCGCAGCCGACCGCACCCTGCTGGCACAGGGCTTCGTCATTGGAACTTACATGGGGAACGGCTTAGCCACACAGGATATCACATTGCCGTTTGAAGCAAGGCTTGTCATTGTGTTCTGCCAGCACAGAGCGGCAAACGTTTATCGTACAGGCGGAGGATACAACGAGAATAATTTTGCGATTGTTTCAAAAAACGGCTCGATGCTGGGGGTAACGCTCAACGCAGCCAAACTGACCGTAACCCAAACCCAGAGCACACCCTCCGCGGGCGGAACACTGAACAATTTTAACAGCTCGGTTGAGGACTACGCTTATATTGCATTTCGCTAAGTTTGCATTATTTTGGGAAGTGCGGTAAAATATAAATCATATAGCAGGGAATTAGAGGACGGGGAGATGAGCGGATTGGAATTGCATGAAAATGAAATAAAACCCGAACGCGCGCTGTTAGTGGAAGTGGATACGGGTGATTATGATGCGGAGTCATCTATGGCGGAGCTTTATGAACTGGCGCGCAGTGCAGGGGTTGAGCCTTGCGGCGCAATGACGCAAAAGCGCCCAGCGCAGGATAAGGCGACGTGTGTAGGCTCGGGGTTTATCGAGCAAGTCGCAGACTTTTGCCAAAAACACGAAATAGATTTGCTGATATTCGACTGTGAGCTTTCACCCACTCAGCTTCGTAATATTGAGAAAATCAGCGGCGTGCGCGTGGTTGACCGCACCATGCTGATTCTGGATATTTTTGCGTCGCGTGCGAAAAGCAAGGAAGGCAAGCTTCAGGTGGAGCTGGCTCAGCTGAAATATATGATGCCCAGACTCGCGGGAAAAGGTACCGCGCTTTCCCGCCTCGGCGCGGGAATCGGGACGCGCGGCCCCGGTGAAAGCCAGCTCGAAACCGACAGGCGGCATATCCGCAGGCGGATTGATACGCTGAGGGAACAGCTGGAAGATGTGGAAAAGCACCGTGACCAGATTAACCGACGCCGCCAGAAGGACGGTGTTGTTACCGTCGCACTGGTTGGCTACACCAATGCGGGGAAGTCCACATTGATGAACTACCTGACACAGGCGGGTGTGCTGGCGGAAGATATGCTTTTTGCTACGCTTGACCCCACGGCAAGGGCACTTAAACTTCCCAACGGAACAACGGTTATGCTGATTGACACGGTTGGGCTGGTTCGCCGGCTGCCGCATCAGCTGGTGCAGGCGTTTCGTTCCACTCTGGAGCAGGCCGCCACAGCGGACATTATTCTGAATGTCTGTGATGCGTCCAGCCCCGAAGCGCAGGTGCACTTGGAAGTCACCAGTAACCTCTTATCGGAGCTTGGCTGTGAAGACAGGCCGATTATTCCCGTATTTAACAAATGCGACGCTTTGCCGCCCCTGAGCATTGTTCCGTTCGTCGGGAATTCCGTCCGCATCAGTGCGCTCACCGGCGCGGGGGTTGACCGGCTTTTAAGTGTGATTGAGGAAAATCTCCCGGTGAAAACAAGGCGCGTTACCCTGCAGCTTCCGTTCGCGAGAAGCAGCGTTGCGGCGCAGATTCGCCGTGACGGTATTGTGGAAAGCGAGCAGTATAACGAGACCGGGTTGGTGCTCACAGCGCAGATTTCACCGATTTTATTTGACGAAATAAAAGATTATATTGTAGAATAAAAAATCCGCTCCATACAGGAGTTTTCCATAAGCATTGCAGCTTTGGAAAACACAGCGTATGGAGCGATTTTTTTGCTATTCTTTATCGGCTCAGTAAATATTTGGCTCGATCGTAATCTTCATTTGCTACATAAACATAGTGTTGGCAAACGAATTCTTGGTTCAGAAAGGGCGTTCCGATCCTTGACTCCGTGAAAATCCCCTTTGTGTGGCTGGGGTCAACCGTACGCGTTTGGAATTGGATTCCGCTTGCAGACAGTGTCTGTTGCACCTCTGCAAATTCCTGCTGTGAAAATCCGGTATATACCTCTTTACGGTTCCAAGGAAACATACGGTTCGCTTCCTTCCGGCCCGGCTGAATTTTTCAGATCATAATAGTCACGCAGATATATGTACAGCTCTGCTTTGGCTGCCAGTACATAGGGAGGAACCAAAAGAATGCCCACAATTAAGCAAATCAGGCCCAGCAGGTACCAGCCAAGGAACGACAGGTCCAGTACGAAAATATCCCATTTTTGTCCATCCGTCATTTTTGCACTGAGCCTTCTCGCTTCTTTCCCGTTCATTTCCGGATTTTCACTGAGCAGGTAGGGCACCATGGAATATTTATAACTTGCCATGATTCCGGGAATGATGAACAGCAGCGACCAAAGGAAAACGATAAAACCGGTTACAAACTGAACACCGACTACATTCAGGTAGCCGCGGCGGAACCCGTGGAACAAATTGCGCATTTGTGTTTCACCGTAGTGATTGCGGATAAAATAGTAATTTAATCCAACCAATAATACATTTGTGACGAAGAAACTGAAAAGTAAAGAAAGAGGATATAATCGCCAAAGCCACGGAATTCCGGGCGGATTGATTCCCGGGTCGCCGTTATAAAGTCCATCCAAATTATAAACATAGTTAAAAGTGGCTTGAAAAATTACCGCAAGAATAACAGTGCCAAATGCCGACCAGTATGTGTCGTTCAGCGCCAGCTTGGCCCTCCGCTTTAATTCAGCCCGTGTCCACATAATAATCCTCCTTTAATGTTTAAATTTTTTGGTGTTATCAATATAACGACACAGCATGTTGTTTTGTGACATAAAAATTAAATTTAATTAAATAAAAGGCCGCACTTTATTAGTGCGGCCCTGTTTATTCTTTTACGAGTACTTTTTCAATACTGCCGACAAACATTTTGTGGTAGTCTTTTTGCGGATAGCATTCAGGGTCAACCGTCTTGTCGATAAAACCGGAGGGGTCAATTACCTGCCCGTGCATCTTGCGGCAGATGAAGACGAGCTTGGCTTCTTCAAAATACGGGGCTGCTTCATGATAAACAGGCGTTAAACCGGCAGCCTTGATTTTGTCACCGTCGCGGCCCGAATGGCTGCCGCAGTAACTCAGTGCTTTGCGGTTGCTTTCGTCGAAGAAACAAAGGGAATAATAATCTTCTTTTTCAATGAATTCCAGCGTATAACGGAACGGCCGGACAAATATAAACGAAACATATTTTTTCCACAGCTCACCTAAACCGCCCCAGCTTGCCGTCATGGTATTGCATTTTTCCGCATTGCCGGCGGTAATCAGCATCCATTCCTTATCAATCTTGGTAAACGGGTTGAAATTTAACTTTACAATTTCTATTTCATGAAACATTGTAAAACCTCCATTCATTATCATGATATATCTTTATTTTACCACTTTTGGATATATCACACAATGTGCATAATAATATTGGAACCAAATTTATATAATCGCGATATAATGAATATTTATTCATTATATTCTTGATTTTTTGCATAAACGGTGTATAATTAAAACAACAAGTAAAGAAAACGGGGGTTTTACAATGGAAAATAAAATTAAAAAAGTCGTTCTTGCTTATTCAGGCGGACTCGATACTTCAATTATTATTCCCTGGCTAAAAGAAAATTACAACAATTGTGAAGTCGTTGCGGTAGCTGCCGACGTGGGGCAGGGCGCCGAACTGACCGGGTTGGAGGAAAAAGCCAAAAAGACGGGCGCTTCTAAGCTTTATATTGCCGACTTGAAAAAAGCTTTTGCAGAAGACTATATTTGGCCTACATTAAAGGCGGGCGCGGTTTACGAAAACAAGTACCTTTTGGGCACTTCGTTTGCAAGGCCGCTGATTGCGAAACGCTTGGTTGAAATTGCACAGGCCGAGGGCGCGGATGCCATTTGCCATGGCTGCACCGGCAAGGGAAACGATCAGGTTCGTTTTGAACTGGCCATTAAGGCGTTTGCGCCGACAATGAAGATTATTGCCCCGTGGAGGGAATGGAGCATCAAATCCCGCGACGAGGAAATCGATTATGCGGAAGCACACAACATTCCGCTGAATATTACAAGGGAAACCAACTATTCCAAAGATAAGAACCTTTGGCATCTTTCCCATGAGGGAATGGATTTGGAAGATCCGTCCAACGAGCCGAATTATAACAAGCCGGGATTTTTGGAATTGGGTGTTTCCCCGGAACAGGCTCCCGACAAGCCGACTTATATCACATTGAAATTTGAAAAGGGTATTCCGGTAACATTGGACGGTCAGAAGCTTTGCGCGGTCGATATGATTGCCAAGCTGAACGATTTGGGCGGTGCCAACGGCGTCGGCCTTGCGGATATCGTGGAAAACCGTCTCGTGGGCATGAAGTCCCGCGGCGTGTACGAAACTCCCGGCGGCGCCATCCTTTACCACGCGCACAATAAGCTGGAAGAACTCTGCCTTGACAGGGATACCTACCATTACAAGCAGGGCGTGGGCATCAAGTTTGCCGAACTCGTGTACTTTGGCCAATGGTTCACCCCGCTGCGCGAAGCGCTCACCGCATTTGTGGAAAGCACCCAGCAGACGGTGACAGGCGAAGTGAAGCTCAAGCTGTACAAAGGAAATATCATTGACGCGGGCGTGACTTCCCCGTATTCGCTTTACGATGAAGAAATCGCGACCTTCAGCGAAGATGCGGTTTACAATCAGGCTGATTCGGCCGGATTCATCAATCTGTTCGGGCTGCCGATTCAGGTTCAGGCAATGAAAAAACAAAAGAAATAATCCGGGAATTGCCGGTTTGGGGCGGGCGCAGGCTTGCCCCTGATTTCAATATGGGAGAGTGTGTAATTTGAAGCTATGGGCAGGCAGGTTCCATAAGGAACTGGATCAGAAAACCAATGATTTTAATTCGTCCATTTCCTTTGACAGCCGAATGGCAAGGGAAGATATTGAGGGCAGCATCGCCCATGCCACCATGCTTGGCTCCTGCGGAGTGATTGACAGCGCGGAAGCGGAAAAAATCTGTGCGGAGCTGAAAAAGATCCTCGAGGAATTGGACAGCGGTGTATTGAACATTGACCCCGAAGCAGAGGATATCCATACTTTTGTAGAGGGTGAACTGACCGCGCGGCTGGGTTCGGCAGGTAAAAGGCTGCACACTGCCCGCAGCCGGAACGATCAGGTTGCGGTGGACGTAAAATTATATTTAAAGAAACAGTGTGACCAGCTTCATGGTCAGATCAAAGAACTGATTGTTGTGCTGTGCAACAAAGCCCTTCAGCACACGGACACCGTCATGCCGGGTTACACCCACATGCAGCGCGCACAGCCGGTTACATTCGGGCATCATCTCCTGGCGTATGCCGAAATGTTCCAGCGTGACCTTTCCCGCCTTGCGGATACGAAAAACCGCATGGGCGAGTGCCCGCTCGGTTCGGGTGCGCTGGCCGGAACGACTTATCCGCTGAACCGCGGGCTGACAGCCTCGCTGCTCGGCTTTGACGGAGCGACAAACAACAGTCTGGACGGCGTTTCCGACCGTGACTTCTGCATGGAGCTTGCCGCGGATATCGCGATTGCAATGGTACACCTTTCCCGTTTTTCGGAGGAAATTATCCTGTGGTGTTCGTGGGAATTTAAATTTATTGAACTGGACGACGCGTTTTCCACCGGTTCCAGTATTATGCCGCAGAAAAAGAATCCGGATATTGCCGAACTGGTTCGTGGGAAGACAGGGCGCACAATCGGCGACCTGACCACGCTGCTCACCATGATGAAAGGACTGCCGCTTGCCTATAATAAGGATATGCAGGAAGATAAGGAAGCTATTTTTGACGCGGTGGACACACTCCGATTGTGCCTGACCGCCTTTATCCCGATGGTTGAAACCATGAAGGTGTTGCCGCAGAATATGCGCAAAGCGGCGGCGAAGGGCTTTATCAACGCGACCGACTGTGCAGACTATTTGGTGGGCAGAGGGCTTCCGTTCCGTGACGCTTATAAGATTACGGGCGAATTGGTAGCGGAATGCATTGAAAGCGGCTTAACACTCGAAACGCTTCCGATTGAAAAATACAGGGAAGCGGATTTGCATTTTGATCCGGATATTTACGGCGCAATATCCCTTGAAACCTGCGTCAACGGCAGAAAAGTGACCGGAGGCCCAGCCCCACAGAATGTGGAGGCACAGGCACGCCGGGTATTGAAAATATTGGGGGCGGAGCAATGATTCAGGCGGGAGTTGTCGGCGCGACAGGATACGCAGGCGCGGAACTGGTGCGGCTGCTGAGCGGCCATCCGCAGGCAGAGCTTGCGGCAATCAGTTCAGTCAGCTTTGAAGGGCAATCGTTATCAGAAGTATATCCCGCTTATTATCATCTTTGCGACATGGCCTGCGGCACGCAAAGTGAAGTCGTTGAAAAATCAGATGTGGTTTTTGCCGCCCTACCGCATGGCCTTTCGCAGGAACTTGCCGCGGAGTGTTATGAAAAAGGCAAAGTCTTCATTGATTTGGGCGCGGATTTCCGGCTCGAAAACGAACAGGATTACCACGAATGGTACGGCGGCAGTTACATTCACCCTGAATTGCATGAACTGTCTGTTTATGCTTTGCCGGAGTTGTTCCGCGATCAGATCCGTGGGAAAAAAATTATTGCCAATCCCGGCTGCTACACCACGGCGGTGCCGCTTGCGCTCGCGCCGGCTTTAAAAAGCGGACTGATTGAATCTGCCGGAATCATTGCCGACTGTAAAAGCGGTGTAACGGGAGCGGGCAGAACGCCCACCCAGAACACCCACTACCCCGAGCTGAACGAGGGCATGAACGCATACAAGGTTGCAACTCACCGCCATACGCCGGAAATTGAGCAAAGCCTTTCCCATGTGGCGGGCGGGGATGTGAAAATCACGTTTGTGCCGCACCTTTTGCCGGTGAACCGCGGAATTCTTGCCACCTGCTATGCAAAGCTGAAACCCGGCGTTACGCAGGAGCAGCTTTATCAGGTTTATCACGAACAATATGATTCTGAATATTTTATCCGGCTGCTGCCGCAGGGCAGGGAGGCCGATATCAAGAATGTGCGCTATTCCAACTTCTGCGATATTTCGCTCCATGCGGATTCCCGCACGAATACATTGATTGCAATTTCCGCCATTGATAACATGGTGAAAGGCGCCGCCGGTCAGGCAATCCAAAATATGAACCTTGCGTTCGGTTTGGACGAAACCTCCGGACTAAGGCTGTGCCCGCCGGCGTTCTAATACTGCAAAATGGGAGCGATATTGTTATGAATTTTATAGAAGGCGGCGTAACTGCCGCAAAAGGATTTTCAGCATCCGGAATTTACTGCGGAATCCGGAAGAATAAATCAAAATCGGATTTGGCGCTTATCTTTTCAAGCGTACCCTGTTCGGCGGCGGCGGTTTACACTCAAAACCTGGTCAAGGGCGCGCCGATTCAGGTCACACGCAGAAATATTGAAAACGGGATTGCGCAGGCGGTCATCTGCAACAGCGGCAACGCCAATACCTGCAACGCGGACGGCGAACAGAAAGCGCGGATGATGTGCGAAGCCGCCGCAAAGGAACTTGGCATTCAGCCGGGTGATGTGATTGTTGCTTCCACTGGGGTTATCGGGCAGGTGCTCCCGATTGAACCGATATTAAATTCAGCAAATAAACTTGTAAAGGCGCTTTCGCCCGACGGCTCCGCCGAAGCCGCCAAAGCGATAATGACCACCGATACCGAAGTGAAAAATCTGGCGGTCGAGCTGACTGTCGGAGGGGAAACGGTGCATATCGGCGGCATTGCAAAAGGCTCCGGCATGATTCATCCCAATATGGCGACCATGCTCTGCTTCTTGACTACCGATGCGGCAATTTCCCCCAAAACACTGGACGCGGCTTTGCGGGAGGCGGTCAAGGTTAGTTTTAACATGGTCAGCGTTGACGGCGATACCTCCACAAACGACATGACGTCTATCATGGCTTCCGGCCTTGCCGGAAACACGGAAATAGAACAGGGTACTTCGGATTATAAACTGTTTACCGCAGCATTAACCGAACTCAGCACCGCACTCGCGCGTAAAGTCGCAAAGGACGGCGAGGGTGCAACGAAACTTTTGGTTTGTAAGGTAACCGGGGCAAAAACGGATGACGATGCGCGCCTGGCTGCCAAAGGGGTAATTTGTTCCAGTTTGCTTAAAGCAGCAATGTTCGGTGCGGATGCCAACTGGGGCCGAGTCCTGTGCGCCATCGGGTACAGCAAGGCGGATACCGACATCAACGCGGTTAATGTCACATTTGAATCAAAGGCAGGCAGCATAGATGTTTGCAAAAACGGTGCTGGAATTGACTTTGACGAAGACAAAGCGAAGAAAATCTTAACGCAGGATGAAATCAACATAAATATTACGCTGCATGACGGAACGTTTGACGCGACAGCGTTCGGCTGCGATTTAACGTATGATTACGTAAAGATAAACGGTGACTATCGAACTTGATGCACAGCGTCAAGTTAATGAACAGTGAATAGTGAACAATGAACAATTGGGAACGAACCCCTTCCGTCAATCCGAGATTGACACCTCCCTCGGAGAGGGAGGCGGAGGGAGTAACATCAAGTAACATTATGTTGAATTTGGATAAATATGGGAAGTGAGACTATGGATATCAGCAACAGCGACAGGGCAAAGGTGCTGGTGCAGGCGCTGCCATACATTCAAAAGTATGCAGGCAAAACCATCGTTGTAAAATACGGCGGAAATGCCATGGTGAACGAAGACTTAAAAGATGCCGTCATGAGTGATCTTGTGCTGATGCAGCTGGTCGGTATCAATGTGGTGCTGGTACACGGCGGCGGGCCGGAAATCAGCGGCATGCTGAAAAAAATCGGAAAAGAAAGCAAATTTGTCGGCGGCCTGCGTGTGACTGACGGGGAAACGATTGATATTGTACAGATGGTTTTGGCCGGTAAAGTCAACAAGGACCTTGTTCAGCTTTTGGAGCGGCACAGCGGCCGCGCCATTGGACTTTGCGGGCTGGACGGTGGAATGATGAAAGCCGAAAAGCTGGTTTCGGATGAAGATTTGGGCTATGTGGGCGAAATCACAAAGGTTAACACCGAAGTAATAACGAACGCAACGACAAACGGATACATTCCGATTATCGCAACGGTGGCGGGTGGAGAAAACGGAGAGGTTTACAACGTCAACGCAGATATCGCGGCGGCACGAATTGCCGCACAACTGGGCGCGGTAAAATTAATTCTGATGACGGATATCCGCGGACTTCTGCGTGACAAGGACGACGAAAGCACCATCATTCCCGTTGTCAATGTCAGCGACGTGCCAAAGCTGCAAAATCAGGGTATTATCAGCGGCGGCATGATTCCGAAAATCGACTGCTGTGTGGAAGCAGTCCGCCGCGGTGTGGGAAGGGCTCACATTATTGACGGACGAATCCCGCATTCTATATTAATTGAACTGTTTTCCGACGAAGGGGTCGGAACGATGCTTTTTTAAAAAACGTAAAGGGGCGGCGGTCATGACTTTTGAAGAAATCAAAGAGCAGGATCATCAGAATATCATGCAAACTTACGGGCGCTTCAACGTGGCGCTGGTTTCCGGGCACGGTGCAACAGCGGTTGACTGCGCGGGCAGGGAATACATCGATTTCACCAGCGGTATCGGCGTGAATTCGCTGGGCTACTGTGACGCGAAATGGGCGGGTGCCGTTGCAGATCAGGCCTCGGCTCTTCAACATACTTCCAATCTTTATTACAATCCGGTGCAAACAAAGCTGGCGGAAACGCTCTGCGGGCTGACCGGATTCTCCAAAGTGTTTTTCGGTAATTCGGGGGCGGAAGCAAACGAGTGCGCCATTAAACTTGCCCGCAAATACGGCACTGAAAAATACGGGGAAGATCACAATGAAATCATTACCCTGCAAAATTCATTCCACGGCCGCACCGTTACCACGCTGGCTGCGACAGGGCAGGACGGCTTCCATCAGCACTTCACGCCGTTTACACAGGGGTTTACCTATGCTGAAGCCAATACGGAGGGGGTAAACACCTATCTGAACAAGAACACCTGCGCGGTTCTTATTGAACTGATTCAGGGCGAGGGCGGCGTACTTCCGCTTGACTTGGATTTTGTAAAAGAATTGTATCAATTATGTAAGGAACATGATATCCTTTTCATGGTTGACGAAGTGCAGACCGGCGTTGGACGCACAGGGGCGCTGTACTGTTACCAGAATTACGGAATTACGCCCGATGTGATCACGAGTGCGAAAGGGCTTGGCGGCGGGCTGCCAATCGGTGCCTGCCTTTGCACCGAACGTCTTAGCGGCGTGCTCGGCGCGGGAATGCACGGTTCCACCTTCGGCGGCAATCCCGTCGTTTGCGCCGGTGCGCTTGCTGTGCTGGAGCGTGTAGGAAACGAAAAGTTTATGGCAGAAGTCAATGAAAAGGGCAGGTATTTTGTGAACCGGCTCAATGAGATGGATGAAATTGAATTTGTTCGCGGCATGGGCATGATGCTCGGTGCGAAACTGAAAGGCAAGAGTGCCAAAGGAGTCGCCGCCAAGTGTGCGGAAAACGGTCTTCTTGTTTTAACCGCAAAGGATATGCTCCGTTTCCTGCCGCCGCTTACCATCAGCTACACTGAAATCGACAAGGGGCTGGCGATTCTGGAAGAGACAATGCAATTCAATGAACAGTGAAAAATGAAGAATGAACAATTCATGTGGCAAACCGTTGGTTTGCGAATATAAGTTGTGGAGTACGAACTCCTTCCGCCGCCTGCGGGCGGCACCTCCCTCACGGAGGGAGGCTAGGAAAGGCCCCCTCTGTGAGGGGGCTGGCAGGCGAAGCCTGACTGGGGGAGTAAGTAGTGAACAATGAACAATTAGTAACGAAGTCGGGGCGACAAGGCCGCGCAAATATAATTCAAATTAGGAGGGCAACCATGAAACATCTTCTGAAAATGATGGACCTTACAAGCGAGGACATCACGGGAATTTTAAATCTTGCCGACCAGCTCAAGTACGAGCAAAAACACGGCATTGAGCACCGCGTTCTTGCGGGGAAAACATTGGGAATGATTTTTGAAAAAGCATCCACAAGAACCCGTGTGTCCTTTGAAGTGGGCATGTACCAGCTCGGCGGCCTGCCGATTTTCCTTTCCGTAAACGATTTGCAGATTGGGCGCGGCGAACCGGTACAGGACACCGCCCGCGTGCTCTCCCGTTACTTGGATGGAATTATGATCCGTACCTTTAAGCAGTCCGAAGTAGAAGCACTCGCGCAAAACGGAACGATTCCGATTATCAACGGACTGACTGACTTTGCCCACCCCTGCCAGATATTGGCGGATCTGATGACCATCCGTGAGTACAAGGGCAGTTTGGACGGGCTTAAAATGTGCTTTATCGGTGACGGAAACAACATGATGAACTCCATGATCGTCGGCTGTTTGAAAATGAAGATGGAAGTTGCGGTGGCATGCCCCTCCAATTACAGACCGAGCGCAGCCGTTCTTGATTTTGCAGTGACACACCCGGCATTCAGCATGACCACCGACCCGGTGGAAGCCGCGAAAGGGGCGGATGTGGTTATTACCGATGTTTGGGCCTCCATGGGTCAGGAAGACGAAGCGCAAAAGCGCCGTCAGGCATTCAAGGGCTATCAGATCAACGACGAGATTATGGCTGCTGCAAAGCCGGATGCCATGGTACAGCATTGCCTCCCTGCACACCGCGGGGAAGAAATTACAGCGGAAGTATTTGAAAAACATGCAAACGAAATATTTGATGAGGCGGAAAACCGTCTGCACGCGCAGAAAGCGGTGCTGGTTAAGCTTTTGGGTAAAAAATAAACAGAGCGGGGCATACCGTGCTTTTCACCGCACGGCTCGCCCCTGTCTGTTTGTTATACGAATCTTCCATGAAAGAGTAGAAAAATCATGACACTCCCTCCCCGCCATAAGCGGGGAGGGAGTGTCAACAAATATTTTTATCCGATTTTCTATTGAAAATCAGTATGAAACCCTGTGTTTGCTATTTTGTAAGAACACCGTTGTCGGAGCTTTGCAGAATTAAAATTTGTTCTTCATATCCGGTGTTGGCGTTGATATAAACCAGAACACGGTCATTGTCCTGTCCCGTACAGTTAAATTCATAGCACATTACTTCATTTAGTCCCGGGGTTGGTATTAATGCCAGCCCCCGTTTTTGTATTTTTAAACGGCTGCTTACGCTTTTTTCCGCTTCATCAACGGTTAGCTTTTCCGTAAGGTCGCGGCCGGTGTGGTTCATAATATATCCCACGGAATCAAAACCGACGATTTCACCGGTGTCAAGCGCAACCGAAACCTTAACAAGGTCTGGGTAACAGATAATATTGCCCTGCATGTATGCATAGTTAATGATACAAATGCCGTCATTGATAACGTAATAGCTTTCTTTCATATTCACGATATCCCTGCCGTTCAGGAAATCCCTTGCTTTTTTGGATGCGTCCTCATAAGTCAAATTTTCTGCGTTTACTTCGCGGGTATTCTCCATACTGGAAATATACCCTCCCGCTTTGGTAACCGAAATACGCAATGCGCCGGAATTGCCCGTGAAGTTGTACGTCGGCAGGTTGCCCGCCGTGTCCTGTGTATGCGTCAGTTTATCCTGTGTAATTGCGAGGAAATCCGCGGCGGCGTTCTGTGCGTTGCCCTGCAGAATTGCGGTTTTTCCCTGAGTGAGCTTCGGTTTCATCTGATTGATGTGGTCTGAAAACGGCCCGTCATAAATCAGCGTGGGAAAGTCCGTGATATCGCCTGCCGTCTTTTCCAGCGCGGCGGTATATTCGGGGGTTTCAAGGTCCGGGTGAATTCCCAAAAGGCTGCCCTGAAGGGTTTTGGCGGATTTTTCAAGGTCGAGCATGGATTGATATTCTTTGTCGGTGATTTTTTGGTGTGCGGAGACCTTTGCAGAGAGAGACATCGCAAAATCGCCCACTTGCGTAATGAACTTACTTACTTTGTCAAGCGAGTTTCCGGTGGTCGGCAGAACCGCTACGGAAGCTTTGGCAATGCTGGTCTGCTGCATCAGCTTTGCGGCCAACCCGTTTTGCTGTGTTGCTGTGTTTGCGTATACTGCTTTGTTCAGCGTTGTTTCAATGGTATCCACGCTGTCGTTCAGGTCGCTAATCGAACGGGTATAGTTATAATTCAACTGCATCCGATATTTGTTTGCAGTTGTGTAACCCGCTACCGTGGTGCCGCCAAGCGTCAGAATCAGAGCGGCTGTAAAAACAATAGCTGCTGTTTTTTTTCTATTCATAATCTCACCCCACGGGTATTTTTTACCAAGGCCGAAAAATTATGCATGAAACAGCTGAATAAGGCTGACTTTCGCGGAACGCTGTGGTAAAATAAAAAATAGTAAAATTTAGAAACTTGGGAGGTTGGATGATGGCAAAGCCGGTGATAGGCGTAACGCCTTTGTACGACGTTGAACAGGATAGAATTTGGATGCGCCCAAACTATTTGGATGCGATAGATGCAGTCGGCGGAATCCCGCTTATACTGCCGCTGACAAGCGTGCAAACCGATATTGAAGCGCTCGCGCAGCTTTGCGACGGCTTTTTGTTTACCGGCGGGCCGGATGTTCACCCTTCGCTTTTTCATGAGGATACCATGCAGTACTGCGGCGCGATTAACGAACGGCGTGATACATTTGAAATTAAACTTCTAAACGCGGTGAACAAAACCGAAAAGCCCGTGTTTGGAATTTGCCGCGGAATACAGTTGATTAATGTCGCACTTGGGGGCAGCCTGTATCAGGATATCCCGGCACAGGTCGGCGGCGTGCCGATTGCCCACAATCAGCATCCTCCTTTTGATGTAACGGTTCACAGCGTGTCTGTGGAACAGGACAGCCCGCTCGCCAAAATCATTGGCAAAAAGGAATTGACGGTAAACAGCATGCACCATCAGGCCGTCAAAGAACTGGCGCCGGGGCTGAAGTGTGCGGCTGCGTCAAAGGACGGTTTGACGGAATGTGTCTATATGCCGGGGAAAAAGTTCTTTTTAGCCGTTCAATGGCACCCGGAATATTTATGGAAGACACATCAGGATGAACAAAAAATAATTGAAGCATTTGTGAACGCTTCCAAAGATTAACTTCTCTATATACTTTATTTTGGTAATATGATATTATATAGGCGAAATATATGCAAATATTATATAATACTACTATTTTTACACTAACATTTTATTAATGATTACTGTGCGGTGATGATGTGGGCTGGCATTTCGAAGCGGAAATTATGTCTGCTGTTTTTTTATGCATTATCTGGATTTATTCTCGCGAGAATAATATGGTGCATACCCTTAGAAATTGGATTTTTCAGGGTTGTTTTTTTGCGATTTTTTTCACCATATTAGTCAATATTGCGGGAATGATCACGGCAATGAACCGTGCCGCGGTGGACCCGATGCTGCTGTTGGCCACAAGGGACCTGCATTATGTTGTTTTGCCCCTGAATACGGTAATGTGTCAGCTTTACACAATTGCCTTTGTTCAGGAAGAATCCGGGCGAGGCGAAAAGAAGTGTTTGTGGCTGTCGATGATTCCTTACGCGGCATTTCTTCTTCTGGTGCTTTCCAATCCGTCGACAGGCGCGTTGTTTACGGTAAACGGTGCGGGTGAATTTACAGATGGACCTTTGTTCCCGCTTATTTATGTGTTCCATTATGTTTACTGCCTTTTGATGTCCATTACTGTTTTTATAAACAGGAAATTAATCTCGATGGATATACGGAAAATACTTTACCTGTTCCCCTCGATGATTGCTTTAGCCGTGTTTGTACAACAGTTTTTCCCTCGTGTTTTGCTCAGCGGCTCCGTTGCGGTAGGAGTTCTTTTGATTGCGTATCTATATTTGCAGAACAAACGCATCTCCGAAGACCAGCTAACCGGGTTACCGAACCGTTACACCTACCTTAAAATGCTGGATTTCCTCATTGAGAAAAAGCAGACCATAATGGTTATGGTTGTTTCATTAAATGACTTTAAATTTATTAATGATAAGTTCGGGCAGTCAAACGGCGACCTGTTCCTAAAAAATATTGCTGATTTCTTAAAAACAGTTGTTCCGTCAAACTGTGTTTACCGCTTTGGCGGCGATAAGTTCGCCGTGATTTTTGACCGGTACAGGCTGGATACGGCAAGTGCGGATATCTGCAGCATTGCGGACCGGTTTTCACATCCGTGGGATATCCCCGATTGTTCCTGCCGCATCGAAGCGGCTGTCGGCGTAGCGCATTATCCGGAATCGGCCGACAACTGCCGTGAACTGGTGAGTATGCTTGAATCGGCGGTGGCACGTGCCAAAACCTCCGGCAGCACACAGCCTGTGTATTGTGACAGGGATATTATTGAGAAAGTACGGCGCAAACATGCGTTGAATGAACGGATGCACAACGCACTGCAGAATGATGAATTCGAAGTTTATTACCAGCCTCTTTACTCCATTCGGGAGGACAAATTTACCGAAGTGGAGGCGCTTGTACGGTTAAGGGATGAAAACGGTAAATTTGTCTCCCCGGAAGAGTTCATCCCGATTGCGGAAGAAACAGGGCTGATTGTAAACATCGGCTATGTAGTGCTGAAAAAGGTTTGCGAATACATAAGGTGTTTGCTGCAGCAGGGAATCGAAATCGAAACAGTCTCCGTAAATCTTTCCGTCGTGCAGCTTATGAAAGCGGATATTGTGCCGCGTCTTCTTCAAATCATCCGCGGCAACGGAATTTCACCGAACCGTATTATTTTTGAGATTACAGAGAGCATATTGGTCAGCAATTACGCGATGGCTGCCGAAAAGATACGGAGCCTGAGCGACGCCGGCATTCATTTTGCGCTTGATGATTTTGGAACGGGCTACTCAAACTTTACCCATGTTATTGATTTACCTTTTGATGTTGTGAAGATTGATAAGAGCCTGATTTGGGATTCCATGGATAACCCCAAATGTTACATATTGGTTCGAAATATGGCAAAAACGTTTAAAAACATGAATCTTCTTGTGACTGCCGAAGGAGTGGAAACTCAGGAACACGACAGTTTCGCGCGGATTTGCGGCTGTGACCGGATTCAGGGCTTTCGCTATGCCCGACCGTTACCGAAAGATCAGGCGGCCAAATTTATGGGCTGTAAGCCCGCGGGTTAAATTTATCAATTCGCCCCTGCAGCTGATGCAGGGGCTTTCTTTTGATCTTCTTTCCGGCACCGAAAAGCTGGGTTGCATCGGGAGTTTATTTTCCATCCCTTGCTATTTTCGAAGCTGAAAAGTATAATAATAAAGATATTAAAAACAAAACAGCGGAGGCGGATATGGATACACAGGAATTTTATCGCTCCTTAAAAGGAAAAACAGTCGCGTTCTGCGGAATTGGCGGCAGTAATTTGCCGCTTATAAAAATATTTGCACAAAAAGACGCGTATGTTACCGCGCGCGACCGCCGCAACAGGGAAAAACTGGGCGAAGCTGCGGAAGAACTGGAACGGCTTGGCGTCCGGCTTATACTGGGTGACGATTACCTTGCCGATTTAAACGAGGATATTATTTTTCGCACCCCCGGAATGAAGTATTTTCTGCCGGAGTTAAGCGAAGCCCGCAGGCGCGGCGCGGCGGTTACTTCCGAAATAGAGGTGTTTTTCGACCTTTGCCCCTGCAAAATCTTTGCGGTTACCGGCAGTGACGGAAAAACCACCACCACGACGATAATGGCTGAAATGCTCAAAGCGGCGGGGAAAACCGTGCACTTGGGCGGGAACATCGGTACGCCGCTTTTACCCCAGATCAATTCCATTCACCCGGACGATTTCGTCGTAGCGGAACTTTCCAGCTTTCAGCTGATTTCCATGCGCCGCAGTCCGGAGGTAGCCGTGGTCACGAATGTTTCCCCGAACCACCTTGATATGCATAAGGATATGCAGGAGTATATTGATGCGAAAAAGAATATTCTTCTGCATCAAAATGCCTTTGGAAGAGCCGTACTGAATGCGGATAACGGAATCACGGCCGGGTTTGCGGATGCGGTGCGCGGCGAAACCCTCATGTTCAGCCGCCGCAAAAAATGTGAGCACGGTGCGTGGCTGAATGAAGACAATCAAATTATCATGACAACGGGCGGCAGGGATATTCCGGTCATGAGCGCCTCCGATATTAAAATCCCCGGCAGCCATAATATTGAAAATTATCTGGCGGTTGTCGCGGCCCTGTGGGGATATGTCGAACCGGAAGTGATGGCGCAGGTTGCAAAGACGTTCAGCGGGGTGGAGCACCGCAGTGAATTCGTGCGTGAATTGGACGGTGTACGATATTACAATGATTCCATCGGCACCACACCAAGCAGAACGGTTAACGGAATGCTGTCCCTTTTTGATCAGAAGCTGATACTGATTGCGGGGGGATATGATAAGAAAATCCCGTTTGACTCCTTCGGACCGGTTGTTGTGGATAAAGTAAAGACCCTTGTGCTCATGGGCGCGACGGCCGACCTGATTGAAGCAAGCGTGAAAGCAGCGCCCCAGTACCGGGACGGCAGCCCGAGAATCCTCCGTGTAAGTTCGCTTGCTCAGGCAGTGAACACCTGCCGAAGCGAAGCTGTGGCCGGGGATATTGTCGCACTTTCCCCCGCGTGCGCCAGCTTCGATATGTTCCCGAATTACGAAACCCGCGGGGAAGAATTTAAAAAGCTGGTCAGTATGCTTTGATTCAATTAAAGCAATAAATAATGAACAATGAACAATTAGGAACGAACTCCCTCCGCCGCCTGCGGGCGGCACCCCCTCTTAGAGGGAGGCTGAGAAGGCGAGGCCTGACTGGGGAGTAATTGCAGAAAATGAATTACAAATAAATCTAGCAGATAACGGAGTGAAATTAATTGAGCGAATTAAAGGAACTGATCTTTCGGCTTTGTGCCGCGCCGGGCACGCCCGGCGATGAAAACACTGCGGCTCAGGTTGCCGTAAGCGAGCTTTCCAAATACGGGGAAGCGAAGATTGATAAAATGGGCAATGTGGTAGCGAAATTGGGAAAGTCCGGAGTCAAAACACACATTATGCTGGACGCGCATATGGACCAAATCGGTCTGATTGTAACCAAAATTACGGAAAACGGATTCTTACGTGTTGACCGCTGCGGCGGAGTTGACCGTCGTGTGCTGCCCGGCAGCCCCGTTACAATCTATGGCCGTGAAGTGCTCACCGGAATTGTTTGCTGTACGCCGCCCCACCTTTCGGACGGCAGTGAAGATAAAGTGGAACCGATTGATAAAATGGCTGTTGATGCCGGGCTTTCCAAGGAAGAAGCGGAAAAGCTGATTCAGCCCGGTGACCGGATTATTCTGAACTCCACGCCCAAAAGTCTGATTGGCAGCCGTATTACGTCCGCTGCATTGGATGACCGTGCGGGAGTTGCCTCGCTGATACGCTGCGCGGAACTGCTTTCCGGTACTGAACTGAACTGCGAATTAACCATTTTGTGCAGCGGACGTGAAGAGGTCGGCGGACAGGGCGCCGTCACCGGAACATACAGCATCAATCCCACACAGGCAATTGCAGTTGATGTGAGCTTTGCCGAACAGCCGGATGTCCCGGCTGAAAAAAGCAACAAGCTGGGCGGTGGCCCGATGATTGGAATTGCGCCGCCGCTGAACCGTGCAATGACGGACAGGATGATCGCTATTTTAAAAAAGAACGATATGCCGTTTATGCTGGAAGTAATGGGTGGCTCTACCGGAACAAACTCCGACGAAATTGCCGTAACACGCACCGGCGTGCCAACCGTCCTTCTTTCAATTCCTCTGCGCTACATGCATACACCGGTTGAAGTGATAGATTTGGAAGATGTGGAAAACACCGCCCGACTCATGGCAGAATACATAAAGGGGGTGGAGTAATGACTGACTTAACATTGTTAGAGCGTCTTTGCACCGCACGCGGAATTTCCGGCAGTGAGGACAGCGTACGCAATATCATTTTAGAGGAAATTAAACCTTATGCGACCAGTGCGGAAGTTTCTCCGCTTGGCAATCTTATTGTTTTCAAAAAAGGAGAAAAGCGCCCCAAAACAAAGCTGATGCTCAATGCGCATATGGATGAAGTCGGTATGATGGTAACATATATCACAAAGGACGGCCTGTTGAAGTTTGACACTGTGGGCGGCATTGACCGCCGTGTGCTCTGCGGCAAAGCGGTGACCGTCGGCGGCGGAATTTCCGGTGTGATAGGAGCCAAGCCGATTCATCTCTTGGAAGAAGAGGAAAAAGGAAAATCCGTTCCGTTAAAGGATTTATATATTGATATCGGTGCCAAAGATAAAGATGAAGCGGAACAGTACGCCGCCCCGGGCGACGCGGTAACCTTTGATTCCATTTTCAACACAGAACACGGAATGATAAAAAGCCGCGCGCTGGATGACCGTGCGGGCTGCGCTATTCTGATTGATATGATTCAGCATGATCTGGAATATGACATGACCTTTGTTTTTGCCGTGCAGGAGGAAATTGGCCTGCGCGGGTCGAAAACAGCGGCATACGCGGTGAATCCGCAGGCAGCAATCGTGGTGGAAAGCACGACGGCAGCTGATGTCGCCGGCGTGGAGAAAGACAGGCAGGTTTGCCGTGTCGGTGAAGGCGCGGTCATTTCTTTCATGGACAGACACACAATTTATGATAAGGAATATTATAGAATGGCGTTTTCCGCGGCTGAAACGGCCGGCGTAAAATGTCAGGCAAAACAGGCGGTCGCGGGCGGTAATGACGCGGGCGCTATCCATGTTTCACGCGGCGGTGTACGTACCATCGCAGTTTCCCTGCCCTGCCGGTATTTGCACTCCGCAGTCGGCATGATTTCACAGGAAGATTTGATTGCTGCACAGAAGCTGATTTCTACGCTTGCTGTCAAGATTGCGGGCGAAGAACAGAATGATTAAAAAAACAGATTTGATTCAGGAGCTCGCTCCTTTTGACCAAACGGTTTTTGGCTGCCGCATTCAGTCCACCGCTGCGGCGTACGGCCTTGACGAACCGTTTGCTTTGTTTTGGACACAGGGGGACAAAGCCGCGCTGTGTAAATTGGATGATACGATCCTATTAGACGCAGCCGATGACGCTGATTTTGATGAAATTATCGACTTTATCCGGATGACCGGGGCTGCCAAGCTGCTCTGCGACGCGAGGACAGCGGAAAAAGTCGGTTTTTCCGTTTCCTGCCGCGGGCAGATCATGGTGTATTCCAATACTAAAAAAGGAGAAGCTCCGGCCGGGTTTGAGCTCAATCCCAGCTTGCGTGAAATCCACGCGCTTCTTTGCGAGTCCGCCACCGCAACTTTCCTTGCTCCTGAATTTGAGCCTTTTTACATGGATATGTCCCACCGTATCCGCCACGGCGCCGCAATCGCCGCCGGAATCCGGCAGGGGGGAACGCTCATTTCCTGTGCAATCTGCGCTGCTAAGACAGAAAACAAAGCAATCATTTCCGCTGTAGCGGTAAAACCCGAGCAGCAGCGAAAAGGGTATGGCAGAGCCGCGCTTTCAGCGCTGATCGCTGAACTGCAGCAAAAAGAAATCTATATTTTTCGGGCACCAAATGAAAATGAGGACTTCTACCGTACATTCGGCTTTCTTCCCTGCGGGGAATTTGCTGAATTATCAGTATAAAAAGGGGGCATATTCATGAGGGATAAACGGTTTGAAGTGATCTATTCGCAGGGCTCCATTGATGTTCAACGAATTCTTGTGGACAGAGAGACAGGAGTTCACTATCTGCAGACTTCGTGGGGCTCTGCAGGCGGATTGACCGTGCTGCTTGACAAGGACGGAAAGCCCGTCATCGGGCGGACTGATTATAATGTGAGGGACGAAAATGTTACATCCTTATTTTAAAATCGATGCACAAATTCAGGAAGCCGCTGAAAAGGCGGCACAGATGACCGAACAGGTCATGAAGCAAATCGATGAAACGACCGAATATAACCAGCAGAAAATGATGGCCGCATTCGCACAGGCCGGTGTGAGCGAAAGTCATTTTGCCGCGTCAACGGGTTACGGCTACGGTGACCGCGGCCGTGACGCGCTCGATTTGGTTTATTCCAAAGCGTTCGGCGCACAGGATGCACTGGTGCGCCATAATTTTGTCAGCGGCACCCACGCTCTTACGGTTGCCTTGTTCGGCGTGCTGCGTCCGGGTGATACCATGCTCAGTGTGACAGGAATTCCCTATGATACCCTGCGCGGCGTCATAGGCATAACCGGCGACGGAAACGGCTCTTTAAAGGAGTTTGGCGTACATTATGAGCAGATGGAACTGAAATCGGACGGTACTCCCGATTATGAGGAAATTGAAAAACGGGTTAATCCTAAAATAAAGATGGTCTATATTCAGCGTTCACGGGGCTACAGTCTGCGCCCGTCCCTCTTTATTGAGGATATTGAGAAAATCGCGAAAATCGCGAAAAGCAAAGCGCCGGATTGTATCGTTATGATCGATAATTGCTATGGGGAGTTTGTTCAGCGCGAAGAGCCTGTCAGCCGCGGGGCGGATTTAATGGCCGGCTCACTCATTAAAAATCCCGGCGGAGGCGTTGCACCCACCGGCGGCTATGTTGCCGGGCGCAGGGACTTGGTCGAAAGCTGTTCTTACCGCCTTACTACACCGGGTACGGGCCGTGAAATCGGTGCGACGCTCGGGAATAACCGTGAGCTCTTTATGGGTGCGTTTCATGCGCCACATGTTACAGGGGAAGCGCTGAAAACCGCTGCATTCACCGCTGCGCTGTTCAGCCTTTTTGGCTATGATGTCACTCCGAAGTGTGACGAACCCCGTGCCGATATCATTCAGGCTGTAATGCTCCGCAGGGAGGAATCGCTGATTGCATTCTGCAAAGGCGTGCAGAAGGGCGCGCCGGTGGATTCCTTCGTTACCCCCGAGCCGTGGAATATGCCCGGCTACGACTGCAAGGTCATCATGGCGGCTGGCGCGTTTACGCTCGGTGCTTCCATTGAACTTTCCGCCGACGCACCCCTGCGCGAGCCATATGCCGCATGGATGCAGGGTGGCTTAAACTATCACAGTGGACGCCTTGGCGCAATGCTCGCAGCCCAGTCCATGCTGGAACAGGGTGTGCTAGGCAAATAAAGGGCTTGCAAAAAAGCTGTTATTAAGGTATAATAGCTTTCATATGCGGGTGTGGTGGAATTGGCAGACACGCAAGATTTAGGTTCTTGTGCCACAAGCATGCAGGTTCAAGTCCTGTCACCCGCACCAAATAATCCGAAAATTTTCTTAACTGAAAAAGGATTCGGAATAGCATTTAAAATGCCCGGCAGTTAATTACTGTCGGGCATTTCTTTGTCTATAGGCCCATGCTTCACGGCATGGGCTTTTATTTTGTGCTGCCTAAACATTCTTCGCATTTTTTATTATCCACGATCTCCTTGCTATATAAGGTACACAACGGAACTTCAATTACTGGATTTCCATCTTCTGCGGCCGGAATCATCGTGCAACGTTTTTTACAGTTTTTCGAGCATGATTCACCTGGCGGCGCTACGAACGGAATCTTTCGCTGTATTCGCTCCATGCGCTCGTCTATGGCCTTATTTATAAATTCGTTTGACTTTTCTCCTATTGATTTTGCACAGGATTCTATTTCGGTTAGTTTACCTTTCGGTAAAGTAAGGTTCTTTTGGTCAGTGTGCTCTTTCTTCCATTGATTCTTATATTCTGTTCTGTTTTCCATATCATCACCCAAAGTAATAATATCATAAATCATGTGTCTTATATACGTCAATTATATACAAATAATCTTATATAAGATTGGCAATTCTGCATATTGCATTTGTCTTATATAAGACTTATAATATAGTCACAGTAAAGAAAGGGGCGGTTAAGAATGTATTTAGGGAAATATAGGTGTCGCACAAATGATAAAGCAATTTTTAGCGTTTATACGGTTGACAATGGATTCGGCTATGAAATGGGAATAGAAGTATTAGACGATGATAATGCCGATATGGTAATGGTAACTTTGTTCCACTGGGAAAGCGAAGAGCAAAAAAAGACATTGCAGCATTTTGCAAGCAACGAAGAGCAATGCAGTTTCTTAAAAGTCTATAAAACCCAAAAAGGCCGCTACTTTAATTATCCTAATAGTGGAAGAATTTATCTGCCTAATTAATATCATGCCGAGCCGGGCGGCTAATCCCGACAGAGAGGGACGGTTGAGGATGGAAGACTGTAGAACATTGAGAGGGTTGCACAAACACATAGCTGATCTGTCGGCAGGAAAAATCGTTACCATAGGAAAACATGAATACTTTATCAATGACACAAATTTGAAAACTAAAAAAGGCAATTGTGTGTGTCGCGTAATGCAGGATAATGAACCATATGCTTATATGTATTATGATGATAACTCTGATTCAGAAATTGGAATGTCAAGCAGTTGGATAGTAAATTATACAATAGCAAATTAATCAGCGTTCCGCCGCCCGACGGATAAATCGGGCAGAAAGGATAATTGACATGACACTCGAAGAGAAACGCATTGAACGCCTATACAAACTGATGCATCAACTTGAAAAGAAGGACCCGGATACCGCAGCAGTGCTAAAATGGGCGATATTTGAACTGGAACGTAACCTATAAAATAAAAAAGCCGCACCGGAAATTAATTCGGTGCGGCTCTAATTTTGTCTATTCGGGTTTATACTACCGGCCTAACTGCTTCGACTGTTTTTTCGAGCAGCTTAATATCATTCGCTCCAAGGATAACGCTGTACAGCGCAAGAATAATATTGTCTTTGCGCTCAATTTCTTTTTCTAAATCATTAATGGTGTCTTGATTATCCATATTATTCACCCGTTCCCTTCACCCTCAGAATCGCCGCATATGCTCCGTTTGCCGAGGTGCTCACAATTACTGCGTTAAGCGGGATAATCGCAAGGACAGGCCACACGAATCCAACAGTGAATAGCGTAGCTGCTGCCAAGATAACCACAGCTAGTATGTAGCTAAGCCACTGTGTGGGAATTTTGATTGAGTCTTTCAAGAACTGAGTGAATAATCCGGTCATAGCCGAAGCGCCGGCCAGTGTTGCAAGGTTTTCCCATGTGAAAAATTGATCCATAATTAATATCTCCTTTTATTTAATTCGAGCGACGAATCGCTTTAATGGTTGTTCCCCTGGCGCGGCAGTATAAATTCCCACGGCCTCCCCGGGCTTTCCGATGAAAAATAAGTGCCAATAATCCGTTTGCATTTCGCGGCGGCAGTGAATCAGTTTTACGACTCCGTCAGTGCCAAGCGTAACCGTCGGAATCTGCGTTGAATCTGTTTTAAAGGTATAGACTTCGCACAGCGATTTTGTTACGTCGCATGTGGTATCGATTTTAACGGCGGTCTGTGTCTGCTTTGGGTAGCCATTGTATCCCCCTACTTGAATCAGAGTGGGATAATCTTTGAAAGATACATCAATATCCACATTGCCCGATATGCCCGGTACGGTGCCTGTGCTACCCGTCTGCTGTATGTAACACGGGTAATCTGGCGCACCATTGTAATCAGCAAGCCATCCGTCATATTTTTTGAGAACGTTTGTGAATTTCCCTGACCTGTAATAGTCAATGTTGAAATAGACATTCATAAACCATCCATATGAAGCCATTCTGTCACAGAACGCACTTGCGAAAGAATCAATTTCTGCATTTGTTGGGTAACGACCAACCGTGCGCTTAAAATACCCGTATGAATCATATTCGTAATCATAGGCTATTGGGAAAAGCAGCTTGCCTTTGTAAGGCTGCAGGATTTGGTTGCATACGTCAGCTTCTTTCTGCGCGTCGGCTACGGACACCGCATAACTGAAATAGTACGCGCCCACATACAGCCCGTGAGCGATTGCCTGTACAACATTGGTGTCAAAATAAGGGTCTTTCTGGCTGATTACATTGCCCATCCCTACGCGGATTAAGGCAAAGTCAATACCGGAAACTTTAGCCCAATCTATTTGCTTTTGATATTTTGAAATGTCTATGCCGTTCATGCTGATTTCTCCTTTACTCCGACTTTGGTTTCAAGAACAGTGATGCGGACTTCATGGTCTGCGTTCGATTCTTCAATCTTTGATATGCGAGCACCGATTCCTGCCACCCCTTCCTTGATTTCTTTTAAATTTGCGTCTACTGTTCCTTTCCAGTGTGAATCGTCAGATATCTTTTTATCTCTACCGTATAGCCACCCGGCCAATCCAACGAAGCACCCGATAACTGCGATCAATGTTGCGACTTCCACTGACATTTGCATCAACTCTTTTCTTATTTCTTAAACACAGCTTTTTTAAAATCATTTAAGTCTTTTTTGTGGTCGATATAGAAACAATATTTTACTATGCATCCTCCGAAAAACAAAACAAGTCCGATAATAAATCCCGGAAACCACGCATCCGCCTTAGCAGTATCCCAAGTAGTAAAATATCGTTTGACCTGCGCCATTTTTACGGGACCGATTCCGTTGATCTGGTCAATTTCGTTTATTGACTGATACGGAACACCTGCAGACAGCTTTTCGACTGTCGCTGTGCCAATGCTTTGAATGTGGGTATCCTGCCAATCACCGGGCTGCATACGATTGATGTTTACCGGTGCGTTTACATACGCCCACATAATCAACGCAAGTCCTACCAGAATTCCGAAATTAAGAAACGCAGACTTATGCCTCCGCAGCCATGCAATAAAACGTTCATTTACCATGGCAGCGCCACCAATGTTGCGGATTCTGCATCGGTAATGAATCCGCGTGTCTTAGCCTTTTTAATCATCTGCTTTGCCGCGAACGAGCCAACCGTGTCGGACGGATATGCGTTTTCGTTGTAATTCGTAATCAGGCTTACAACCGTGTATGTATCCGTTCCGTTCGTGAGGATATCAATATCAATGGTGTTAGGCACCGTAAAAGTAAAGCTACATTCTGCGAAAAACGCTGTTGCTTCTGTGTCGGATATTCCACTGAGCAGCCAGTAAAAAAGAACAAGGGTTAATTTTTCAAGTAACGTGAGGATTCCAGAGTCAAATGCATATCTGACTTTTTGCGCGTCTGTCATAATTTATACCTCCAAACTTTCAATTGCTGATTGAGTGGTCGATTCCAGAACACCCATCATGATTTTATTTCCGATTTGATCTCTTACCAAACCATCTACCTGAATTTCTAAATCCGTCTGCCTTGCCAGAGTAAACTCAATGCGCTGATCGTCATTCTCAATCGTAACTAGTTCCACACTGTCATCAACAAGGAAAATGTAATGGTCATAAGGTGTGGTGATTTCTCCGTTTACAATGGAGAATGATTTGACTTTGTTCAGGTTGGTAACTACGGTTTTGATTTCTTCTGTGGTATGTCCGTCTACCGAGAAGGAAAATTGCAGACCTTTTCTGTTTGCGTTTTCCCAACTGACAGACGACAGTGCAATGACGTTTTGCAGTCCGTCCAGAATCGAATTATCCGCTAATTCTATTTGCATGGTTGTACCTCCTTATAATTCTGACGTTCCATCTGAACTTAATTTAAAAGGTGCTCTATCAGTGGGATTTAAAGTAATGCTTACTGAATTTCCACAAGCGATTTGTCTTGTGGTAGAGTATGTAACTTTTACTTCTGTAACACTCGTGGGGGATGAAATGGATAAGTTATTTGATGCTGGATTGGTTAGTGTTAAAGCAATAACCCCGTTAATATAAATCTTTAAGGAATGAGACCCGGTATATGTCGAAGCAAAGATATATTGCAATGCGTTCGAAGTTGGTAGACTTACAGGTTCCTCAAATGTAAATACCACTTCTCCGTATTTATCTGTGTTAGAATTCGCGTAAAGCGTAAAATTAATTGGATAAGTATTAGTTGAGGGGCTTACCGTTGGAATCATTACTCCTAAAGTGTAGCTAACCGAATATACCCATCTAATTGCGGATGAAAATATTTTCCTCCACGCCGTACCGTCTGACTCAAACAGTCTTTTAATCGGATGGTTTACAGTTCCGTCGGATATAAATACCTTTTTTAATTGATGGTTTGCAGTGCCATCAGAAGCAAATATTTTAGCCATTAGTACACCCCGTATATTGTTCCGGCAGCCCCTACGGTTGACGGGTCAGTGGTGGACAAAACTATGTGCGGAATTGATACTGTCTTCGTTGCCGCCCCCGTATAAGCCCCTGTATATCCACCAAGCCCTACGGAAAATGTTATTGCGTTGGGATTCGGTAAGGCTATTGGGATTGCTACGCTTTTGGCTGCGCTCCCGTTATAAGATCCCGTAACGCCTCCGGTGAAGGTAAGAGAATTAGGATTAGGCAAGGCTGTGGGAATTTCAGCTTCAACGTCTTCCAATCCAGCCGCAATCCTTTCCTCCAAGTCATTCATGTTGGCCGCATTGATTTTGTCACCCTCTGTGGTCACGGTACCTTCGTCACGTACAACATCGTATGTGTCGGTAATTCCGGTACTTTCCAGCCTGCGCCGGTTTGGGAATTCAGCAAGTCGATCTACCCACGTTTTTAAACTAAACGCCATTTTTTATATCACTCCAATCAATTCTCCGGAATAAACTTCACCGGCATAAAATATGTCACGCGCATTATCGTCGTACAAGGCTTTCAAATCATTCAGAATTTTTTCAAGGTCATTTGCTTTGTGATACTCGTTTAGTGGCACGGAGGGCATACTGGGCGTTGTGCTGTATGTGTAGTAAGCAGCTCTGAGAGTAGCAATATTATTTTGGATTCTCGCATAATCAGAAACGTTCGGCTTTCCAGTACGATTCCACTCTTTGATTGTAATTGTAACTCCGAAGATTACCGCAAGATATCCACAGTCTTGTTCAATACGGTTGAAATCCGATACATTATAATGCGCTGTGTTGTCTCTGTTAAAAATCGGTTGAATCCACACTTATATCACCCCCATATCTTCGCCGACGTATTTCTCGTTTAAGTAGTCAGAGTAAACGATATTCATTCCATTGCCGAGTGTGGAAATCTGCGCCGTATATCCTCCGACTAAATCAACCACCATTTTTTCAATCGTTTCCATGGTGTAAGCTGTACCGTTCGCTTGCTGCAGAGCGATTTTTTCTCCTGATCGTTCGGATTCCAAAATGATTTCAGTACCAGTCGAGTAGCGTAGCTGATAATATTCATAAAGGCCCTGCGCGATGTCTGAGACGTTCGATGCGGAAATGAGCGTTGCACCATCACATGATATCGGATTTCGCACGGCCCCAGACGGCAGCTTATCAATTCCGCGCGTATAGACCATTTTATTGTTTGTGTATTTTTTTCCAGTCAACGTCACGCTGCCCGCAGTATCCACAGTTATGATCGCGTAATTTGGATGGACTTCTGTAATTGTCGCGCCTGTTGCAGCCAGCTCTGCGACTGCGGTGCTGAACTGTATTTCATAAATACCGGGTAAATACGTACCTTGCGATATTTGCTCTGCTGATGCGCCCGCCGTGTAACTGTGTGCGGTCAGGTTAACGTCGGAAACATAGGATAGTAAATCAGTCGTACCACCGCTAAACTTACGACTGCGCGACACCAGATGGCCGTATGACTGTGTGCCTTTATAGATGCTGATTGTATCGCTTCGGCTGTCGTCCACAATTGCGCCAAGAGCAAACGCGACTTGCTGCAGGGCTGCGCGGTGAGTGCATATCGGAATCCAGCCAGAGAGGGGAACGGCGCGGAGTGTATCAGACATTGTATATTTTGTTACCCCGGCAGATTCCATGATATCGTCAACGATGTTTCCGGCCAGTTCGTCAACATAAATTCTGCCTTTTTTAAACTGGGTTTTATCGATCTGCCCGACTGAATCGATTGCATGAAATACTCCATTGTTCGCATCAGCGCTTTTCCATGTGTCAAGGTAAAAAGTTCCCATTTGAGTAATTCCGATGTCGTCCCACTTTTTAAGATGAAGCTGCTGAGATTGCTGAAATAATTTATACATGCCTTGCGTATTGATAAGATCAAAATCTCCGTTGTCGCTGTGGAGAGAAAAGTCCGTCGTATTAATTGTAATCTCGGAGGATATCGGATTGACTTCCTCCGTTACTACAGCGTTGGTGACTGCATTACCTTCAAAATCTTTAATCACGCCGTAATCTATCGCGGTCAGCTTTATGTAGCGGTACGGCTTCGCAGTGTGGATAAATTCAATTTCGATTTTACCGTAGTCCGTGATCGCATTATCACAAAAGTAATAGAATGAGTCGGGATGGAATGGTTTTGTATTTATTAGCACCCCGGCCAATGTGTACCACTTTGCGATTATCGAATCCGGGTAGTCTTCTTGAAATGTCAGTGTGATTCCGGCGCTGGTGTGCTTTTCGGTAAATTCGATTGTGAGCAGTGGATTAGTTGCGAAGTTACCGTCTGCGCCCGACTGAAATTCACTCCAATAGCCGAAGTCCATACCAGCGGGAGAGTCGGGGAAAGGCTGAAACGAACCGTCAAGCAAGAAAAAATCATCTTCTAAGGTTGCGTATTTTGGAACTGATAAGCTGTCTTGTTTAAGCTGGTTGATATCCACAAATGGTTGAGCATCATCAGCGGAAGGAACGCTGTCAGCCTTTGCGGTTACGTCCAGTAAGTCAAATGTAATAATCGTTTCTTCCATTGTGGCGCCTCCTTTATGCTGGTTTTCGGGCGGGGGACTGACCGGTAAACTTCACAGTAAGATTTTCCCAGTAATTCTTTTCGTTGTAGATTCTTAGCAGTTCATCACCAATTGACGAAAAATAAGCTATAAAGGTATATAGTCCGGATTCATCCGGAACGATAACTGTGTGAAACTCAACAGGTTCAGTGAGCTTTTTCCACAACCGTTCGTATTCTTCACGATTAGTCGTAACACCGAATTTCATTGTGTATCCGAAATAAATCCCGATTAGTTTGCGACGTAGTATACCATCTTCTGTTCGCTTTGCGTATGCGTCCAATGCATCGGCTGTGCGCTTCACCCCAATCACTGGGACGCTATATGTAAGACCGTCGATAATTACGTGTTCGCCGCTCATTGTGCGCCTCCTGACTTTTTTTAATTGGTATCTATTTACATTTTGTTATTTCTGGCATAAAATTATGGTAACAATAAGTGTAAAGGATGATTGCATATGTTTTGTAATAGCTGCGGAACGGAAGTGTCGGGCGGAAAGTTTTGCCCTGAGTGTGGCGCTCCTTTGTATTCTCCTGAGCCGTTGCCTAAATTAGTTGAGCAAAACGCTTACCGCCCAATGCCTCAATATAAACCAATGCCACAAGCGCAAGCAATACCGTTATCAAAAAAGCAACGCATTGCTTCAAACAAAGCAAACGGAATTGCATGCTGCCCTAAATGCGGGTCTACATCGATTAGCGCAAATCGTAGAGGGTGGAAGATAACCACAGGCATTTTAGGGAGCAGTAAAATTATTGCGACCTGTCTAAACTGTGGCCATAAGTGGAAGCCTTAATATCTTCCGCCACCCGTTACAAGCTGAGCACCTATTCGAGTATTTTCACGCGTAATCTCAGGCTTAAGAATTTGAATAAGAGGCGCTAAATTGCCTTTAAATTCAACCCCTATTTTCATATCTCCAAATGCGTCGCTTACTGCCTGTGTAATGGTAGATAGCGGCGCTTCTATATTTGTTCCACTTGTCTGATCGCCTAAGATTGCAGGGAATTGATGATTTGGAGGAATAACTGCGCCCTGCGCTAAATGCGGTATAGTTTTTACATTTGGAATATCTATACCGAATGACATTCCCGCAAACTGTTTAATTGGGAAATCGTCTGGAAATCCGAAACTTATTTGATTTAGTCCGGATATAATCTGATTAATTCCGCCGATTAATCCGTTCAGCATATCGATGATTGCATTAATAGGAATTCTAAAAATAGCGATTAGACCACTCATAATGCCTTTAAACACGTCTGAAACTCCTTGCCAAGCTTTGCTCCAATTCCCAGTAAATACGCCAGTTAAAAACTCAATGATTCCTTTCATTATTGTGATAACTCCACCCAATACATCAATTACGATTCCAATCACTGTTTTTACAGTGCCTAAAATACTATTGAACGTAGAAACAAAAGTAGGGCCTAGCAGCTGAACAAGCCAATTTATAATAGGAGCGATTACCTGATTGTAAATAGCCATTGCGCCAGTAACGAGTTCTCCAACAAATTCAAGAAAGCTTGCCGCAAGAGGCTGCAAATGATCTGTCCAAATTTCGTCTAATGCGTCTATAATTGCTTGCCATATTGGTTGTAAAATAGTGTCCCATACGTTTTGCACGATAGATGATATAGATTCGATTGTTTTGTTGATACTATCAAAAATCGGTATTCCTGATTTATCCCAAAATGCCGCTAGTGTATCCCACATTCCAGACCATATTTTAATGATTTCAGATAGTGAGGGAGCAACTCCCTCACTCCATAACTTATCAAAAATGGTTTTAGTGTTATCAAATAGCACACCCATTGTTTTTATAAATCCGTCTGAAAATTGTGTGATTACAGGCAATCCGACAGAAACAAATTTTTGTAACGATGGAAAAACAACTATGTTCCACAAATCAGAAAAAATCATTTCCCCAGTGTCTAACAGTCCTCCCCATACTTTTCCGGTCGTTATTACCCAATCTTTCATCAAAGTTTCAAAGTCCCCAAATATCCAATTAAAAAATGGCTGGGAAAGAGTTTGTAAATCTGACCACATTTGAGCAAAGTCAGATTTAAAATTGTCTAAAGCAGGGGATATGTAAGAAAACGCTTCACCAAACACCGGGCCGAAATCATCGGACAACCATTTTATAAGTTTAGAAAAAATATTCATAATTTTATCAACTGATTTACTTATGTCCGGCGATACTGTAGTTCCAGCGCCTAATTCTCCACCCGATAGTGCTCCACCGCCTCCTGCGCCTGCCGCCGCATCTGTAGCGTCTGCCGCACTGTCTGTTGAATCCTTCGCAAGTACACTCAGATCATCAAACGGAGCAACTGCATCCGTCGCGGCCTTGGCTTCTTTCTTTGTTGCTGCTGCGGTATCGTTCGTTGCGTCGGCCAATGCATTCTGAGACTTTACCGCCGAATCAGTGGCCGAAGCGACTGCGTTTGTCTGCGTAACCTGCTTTCCAAATATCGCAGTAGCGACCTGAGAAAACAAGGTGAACACCCTTGTCAGAGCTGAAATGATTGAATTTAAACTCGGTAACACGGCTTGCGCAATTGGAATAAGCGCGTTACCGATAGCTATTTTCAGGTTGTTGAAATTGAATCCGAGTTTTAATACTTCGCCGGAATATGTAGAAGCAACTTTCGCAGCATCACCAGTTTGAAATTTAGTTTCCTGCATAATTCCGGCTGTTTCTGCTTGGATTTTTTGCTGCTTTGTCAACTTGTCAGAAGTCGTTCCAATACTTTCCGCATAATCTTTCCACATTACAGAGACATTTTTAGTAACACCGGCGTTATCGACCAGCACAGAATTTTCATTCTTCAAGCCTTCTGTGGCTGTCTGAACTGCATCACCAAGAGATAGGCTCGCTTGCCGTCCGAACGCTGCGCTGTCTTTAAGGGCAAGTAATGTTTGCTGAATCTGTGGATCTGTATATCCGCGAGAAGCCAAATTCTTATAGGCCGTTACCGCGTTTGTGGCAGGAACAAGGCCATCAGAAATATAGCTGTTTATAAATTTCTGAGCATCAGCGAAACTGCGTCCCTGACCGTCCATGATGCTTTTAAGCCCGGTCATAGCATTGGTTAGATTGGTAGCTGCATCAATAGAGGCTTTCCCAAAGTTAATAAGAGCAGCCACGCCGAAAGCAAGTCCAACGGCAGACGCAAGGCCAAGAAGAGAGGTCTTAACCGTATTTATTCCGGTATTTACGCTTTTTAGTCCAGAAGTCATTCCAGACGAATTTACTTTAGTATCAATACGAATCGAGCCGTCATACCCCGCTGCCATGCTATCACCGTCCTTTTCTATAACTTTAACTCATTTTTACTGTCGGTTGTCCGCAACATAAAGAAAAGCCCGCGCATTACTGCGTGAGCTTTGTCATAAATTCCTGTTCGTCTTCGCTAACAGGCTGTGGAAGTGCGAACTTCTTTTTTATTTGGTTGTAGGCCGCACGTGTCTTTTTGTCCATACCGTTTGTGTCTGCTGTGCGGTACCCGATAACCTGAGTAAAGGCACAATCGCCGAGGTCTGCCATCATTGCAAGGAATCTAAACCAGTGGATTTTCTCGCGGTCAAGATCAATTCCATACATGCGGCGGAACCCAGAATAAAAGCGGGATGAATCAATGTCGAACGAAAAGTATCTGACATCAGATTCCGATTCTGATTCTTCTAAATCTTCGCTTTTCTCCAAATCAGCACCGCCGCGCATAAACCATTTCAGTGCTTCATAGGCGACTTTATACTCTGGCATACCCTCGCCGAATAAAAGGTTGATCGCAACGCCCACACGTTCATATGGAGATAATTCTTCATCTTCAAGAGCCTGTGAAATCTGAATGCCAATGCGGTAATCGGTGCGAATTAGATACCCTTCGTATTCGTCAGGCATCCGGTCAAGAAGAATGTTAAACATTGCCCGTCCTCTTAGGTGAATACTTCTTCATTTTTTGAGTGCGTTCTTTGTTGAACTTATCAAAATATGGCTTCAACCGATCGAAGAATTCAGCATACAGTTCCACACTTGGTACGATATCGCCGAATACTTTTCGGCACGTTTCAGCACCAAATACCTTGTCAATCTCAGTTTTAAAATACTGGTGAATTTCAAGATTTAGTGCAACGTTCGAAGCAGCTTTTTCAAGTTCTGCCTGATCGGTTTTTTCAATGTTTTCCGCTTTGCCTTTGAACTCAGCTTCGCGGCTGTTGAAATCTTCAATCAGAGCAAAGAAACGTGACGGAAATGACTGATCCCCAAACGGCAAAGTAATGAATTCTCCTTCGTCGTTTACCTCAATTTTAACAGCGCCAGTATTAATACGGAATGTATTTGTGGCCATACTGATTCCTCCCTTTTAATTATGCATCTGCTGTGAATGTCTTTGTGGTCGGATTGAACGTGCCCATGGCGCGGTCACCTATAAAGTGTAGAGTGCAGGGAGCATTTACGCCCTTTGTGTCTCCGCCAAATCCAGTAATCTCCACAACGGCGTCTTGTTTCCATGCAACATAAGTATCCGCTGCGGTAGTCTTGTACATCTTTACGAAAATAAACGGATAAATAACATCGTCCAGAATTGCCCCGGTTTCCTCGATTTTGTCCAGAGTTTCGGAGAACTTGTTTCCGCCAGTGACGTAGATTGGGTCTAAGTCCATGGTCTTTTCATAGGCGCTCAGTGTAGTTTCCGTTGTTCCGGTTACGTCGTTCACAGTGTCCACTGTGGCAGACGGGCTAATACTGGTATCTTCGATGCCCTTGCCGATCAGTTCATTGACTGGGGATGCCGGAACAGTTTCATCAACAAAAAACAACGCAAAGTCTTTTCTTTTTGCTTTACCGGCGGTATAAGTTGTAGCCATTTTTAATTGCCCTCCTGTTCATAATTCAGGACAAACAAGCCCTGATAATCTTCGTTTCCCGCATCGTCGCGGTATACTAACCCGGGCGTACTTGTCCGGATAATTTCTGTTGCTGTTTTCTTCGTTCCAAGGTTTGGAAAATTCGCTTGCGATTCCATCCATTCGCCGAAGCTGTCAAGAAGCGATTGAGCGTTCATACGGTCGTTATCGCTGGACGGAGTTATCCGGTATACAATAGAAAACGGATACTGCGCGTCATAACTTCCGTCCACATACTCGCCGGTCTTTACGGCGCCCGCTAAACCGCCCATGCTCATTCCGGGGCCGGTCTTCGGCAGGTTTTGGAATGATAACTTCGTGACTGGCTTGCTAGGAAATGTATTCAGCCAGACAATCAGCGCACGCGCAATCTGTGTCTGTTCTGCTCCGCTTAGCGGCGTTACATCTGCCATCATCCACCTCCTGCGAGTTTCTTCGCTCCGTTAATCCATTTCTCTTTATTAACTGCTTTCGACGCTTCAAACCATTGTGATTGCGCCTGTGGATGGCTGGAACGATCGAAATCAAAATCAAGTCCATAATACTGGTGTCCAGCATACGGAGCGTTATAGACGATATCTCCACTGCCTACCACCGTACCGAGTATTCCGGACTTTTCAAGAGAACCAGACCGAAACGGGACAAACGGGTCAGTGTCTTTAAGAACCTCATTGTCAAGCCATTGCTGGGCGCGTGAGAATTGACCGTTGAACCGCTGAATATTCGGACTCCATACGATTTCAGCCTTGCCCGCGCTGGTTTGGATTACCGAGCCACGAGGTGTGGAAGAAATAACTTTATCGGCCATTAATTCGCACCCGCTTTCCAGTGCTGCAGTCCACCTATGTCGAATGTATCCACAGTGGTAATCTGGTAAACATCATTATAAGTAGCTTTCAGAGATTGCAGCGTCGGGTTCTCGTCTGTAACGGTTCCCTTAATCACAATATCACCCTCGCGCATAGTCCAGTGATTTGTGCGGTCAGCATCCCATGAGATGGGGGAGAGATAACCTGTGCGCCCCTCCATGGGTATTGTAATCTTTACCGCGTCAGCATCTTTTATTCCAGTTGTGTCTGCGTTCGTGCCTTTTGAAGCGATAAACAGAACGCCGTCGAGAACCGTGCGCTGAAATCCGGATTCATAATCATCAGATTCATATTTGTTGTATAGCGTGATCGTGTGGGGGAACATCTACCACACCCCCGCATAGAGCAATCCAGTACCGTAAAAATAAGGCTCAATCACATTCATCATCCGCGTGTTTTCGTCCTGCTTCATGCTGTCAGGTTGGAAATAACTTACTGACCATGTATCTACTGATTCACTTGTTTTTACTACTCCAGACTTTTCTTTCTCAATCTGCTGAATTACTTCCGCTGTCGCGCAGGTCGCATCTTTAACATCCGTGTTATCGTCTGTGGCTCTGTCGTGAGTCACGGCGCGAATGTAGCGTGAAGCCTTTAAAACATATCCGGGGAAATCGGCTTCACTGACGGCGTTGCCGTGAAAAGTATCATGATAATAAGCATAATCGACATACGCCGTCATTTAAGCCGCCTCCTTATGTTGTTGCGATAATTCCGGAACTGCGCAGGATTGCAAGCAGCCCGTTAAAATCTGTCAGTGTCGGAGCTACGGTTAAGTTGGCAATAGCCGCGCCCTTTGTAATGCCGCCGACTTTCGTAGTTGTAGCTGCAGGAACACCGTTTTCGGCAATAGCTTTCAACCGTTGCTCTGCCCGCGTTTGTGCCGCAGGGAGTCCGGAAGATACGCCGGTTTCGATTGCTTCAAGATATTTCTCAATGCGCGTTTCAGATTTCGCCATGTCGCACCTCCTTAGCCATTCGTAATAAGCTGTGCCATCGGAATAGATTTCGGATTGTGAACAATTGCCCAGTTCGCAGCTGCCGCTAGTTGATCGTTGGTCGGAGAGCCAGACCAGTTAGAACCGGGAACCGAAAATCTGAATCCGTTCGGATGGATTGTTTCGCGAATACGGGTATACAGCGTATCCTGTCCGCCGTTTGTCTTCGGGTCGCGGAATGTTTCGGAAGGAATGTCCACACGCCCCTGCGCATTGCGGAGAACGCCGTTGCCAAGCAGATAGGTTGTGTATTTGGTCAGTGCCGCATTATCACCTGTGCCGCCGACTACTGCATTCGGTACGCTGTCGTCGATGATTACGGTATAGCCGTTAATCTGGCCGATAGGCAAGCGACTTGTGATACCGTTTGAGTCGGTGTATTTTTTGTATTCGAGCAGCTGCAAATTTTCAAGAGTTTTCGCAACATTCGAGTGCATGATAGCGAGAGAAAATGCGGATTTATTGTCGCCAAGCGCTTCGGTTGCCAGATCGTTCAGATCGGTTTCGGAAATCTTAGCAGCAGTCGCGGAAGTAGAACCGAGATCCACGATGTGGTTATCGTGCCATTTCTTCGCGTCTCCGCTGGACGATGTTACGCCAAACACGCCCGCGAGAATCTGCATCAGAATAGTCTGCTTCTGCTTGTTCCAGTACGTTGCCACACTGGCGGCAATATTGCCCATCGGGTCAGCGCCGGTCAGTTCAGCAACAAAGTTACGCGCAGTAAAGCCCCTTGCACGTCCGAACACGATGCCGGACTGGCTGTTTCCGGTTGTCTCTGCGGAAGTGATGTCCGTGCCACCGTCGTAGTTGACAGGGTCACCGCTCAACACGTCGTAAAACGGAATTGTGTAAAGATTGCCGTCGCTCTGAATCATACCCGCGATTGTCGCGTCGTTGACCATTGCACCAGAGTTGAGCATTTCAGTCTTGATCGGGTCGGGAGCCTGCCCCCAAGTCATATTGAAAAGTTCTTCGTCAAAAGGATAATTTTGGAATGTACCAGGCATATGTTACCTCCTATTTTTGTACCAGCCCTTTGAAAATTTCGGGCTGTTCGGTTTTTAGTTTTAACTTGTCCGCATAGGTCATTTTCTGGAATACTTCTTTTGTAATTTCAGCTGCGTTTCCAGCGCCTAACACCGTTGTGAACTGAGGTGTAGGCTTATCCGTAGCAAATGCGCTCGGGTCATCTGTCTTTGCCTGTGCCAGAACATCATCGAATCCTAACAGCTTGCCGTCTTTGACAGGAAGCGGACTGGCTTTGAGAGAAGCAAGAAACGCTCTTTCAGCTGCCTTAGATGTAAACTTCACGCCTGCCAGAGCAGCACGTGCAGTATCTTCATAGTCGCGGTCAGCAAGTTTCTTTTCCCAGTCTGCTTTATCCGTATTGTACTTGGTTTCCCAGTCAGCAGCAGCCTTTTTGATACCATCCACATCGAGACCTTTAAACCCGTCAATGGCTGTATTCGCATCGTCAAGCTGTTTCTTATAGGTGTCAGCAAGGTCTTTGTTCTTTTTGACATCCGCGTTGTACACTTCGGCAGGCTTAAACTGTTTCGGAAATTCCGCATTCAGCTTGGTTTCCTGTTCGGCGGTCACTTCTACACCGCAACTGGTCAGTAATTCTTTGATGTTCATATACCCTCCATACATTTTTATACAGGTTTGTGCCTGTCAGATTGGCAGTATATACCGACTGCGGCGGTATTTCATAAATATAGTGTAAGCTAAATATACTGTCGTTTGTCCGCAAGATTTAAAAAAAGCGCCGTGCGTAATCTGCACAGCGCTTAATATTATTTATTAGCCGCAGCCTTCGCCGCAGCTGTCGCTTTACTTGCTTGACTTCTGCCAAAATCCGGTATCTGTGTACGTTCGGCCTGAGTCTTTAATCCGTTATCTTTGCAGAACTTCTCATAATTTAAACGCTGATTCTTTAATTTAAGTGCCTGTTTCTGATAGCTTTCGGTCAGCTGATTTGATACTGACGCGTCTGGTATTGCTCTATTTGCCGTGTCCAGAGCGTTCAGCCCGCGCTTAGTTGTCCTGATATTGCGTTCTGCCGCGCGCTGCGTCTGGGTTAAGTCGTATGCCTTATCGGTTCTTTCCTTGCTGTACTGCGGCATAGACGGTTCGGAAACACCCTCAATGTACGGATAAAACGAATGACGACAGTTCCATCCACATAGGCCATCACCATCACCATATCCAGTTATATCGACAAGGCTACCGTATTCTTTCGAGTTACCGCTCAAACTATAAATGCCGCCTTGCCATACCGCGTGTTCCGGTCTGGCATCCGCATGACTTGTAACCTCGACTAAATCAGAATCCATTTCGCCCGCGCGTGCTTCGGTCAGCTTCGCCGCACCTTGATTTACTCCAGTTAATACCGCCCGGCGGACTCCTGCTTCAACAGATATTCGTGCGCCGCTGTTATAATCGATTACTTGTATTCCACTTGCTGCTGTCGTCTTGACGGCGCGAGAGATAGCAGATACAGAATCACTTAAGCCGCTTGATATCTCCATGTACGCGCTGTCAGAAGATGCGAAGAACGTTTTCTGCGAAGCCTTTGCAATGGACTGCGTGAAGTTGGTCAGTTCTCCGTTGGTCTGGTGGAATGTTGCCTGCAGCACCGCAAGCATCGACGGTGATTGAGCAATTGGAAGAGGGGAGAGTCCGGCACGCTTATAGATTGAATCGTCAAAATTAAGCGACTTAGTGCCGGAGTCTTCAAACAACCTCTTTATTTCCGTTTGAGACATTCCGGTAACGCGCTGAATTTCTTTCTGAATTTCCTCCACGTGAAGCCCGGCCTGCTGCCCTTGCCATACTTGCCACTCTGCTGTGGGCGTTATGTAGTTGGCCTTTGCAATACGGCGGCAGATATCGTTCACAGCGAATGATTGAAGCTGCTCATAGATTTCCACAATGCGGTCAGTGCAACCGAAGAGATAGTCAGGGGAGAGCATAGCTATACACCGCCTTTATAAATTCCCATTGAAATTTCGATTCGGGTATGTGTATTTCTTGTTTTAAATGCGTTTCAATACATTTGGAAGATTTTACAATTATTTTGCCAACTTTAATAACATTAGTTTCATCAATCGCCCATACTTCATGCGTAAACTCTTGGTCAACAACGTCTTTGTCATTGGGATGATATACTTTTATTTTTGACGTTGGTACATAAATATTGTATGTTTGTCCTTCGTCTGCATAAAGTGCGCTGAGACATCCGTTGATTGAATCACTAAAACAAATGCGTTCCACATAATTATCTTCGTGCTCATTCCAAATTCTGTATGGAACACGCGGGGTTAGCTTAATGAGTTTATCATCTATTGACAAATGAAAAAGCAACATTACGCGTCACCGCCCGCCTGTGGCACCCCGAAGCTAATCCCCGGCACCTGATTCTCTGTCTGTGCTTCTTGATACAGCCGCTTCGCTTCTTCTTCTTCCATACCTTCGTAGTTAACAGCATACCAGTAAAACGGAACCTTGCCCTGCGTGACCATCTGCCAAGCCCTTGCGCGGTCTTCTGCAGTGTTAACGTTCAAGTCCTTCATGTAATACGTTTCGTCGTACATTCCGGCAGGAGCCTGATTGTAGAGAGTAGCGTAAACGTCCAGTGCGTAGGTTAATCCAGTTAGTGCCTGTTTGACAGCTTTCTGAATATCCGTTGCTGTGGATATCGTGCGCTGCTGATCAGCATATACCTGCGTAGCTGTAATTAATCCGGTCTTTTCATCAAACGAAAAATATCCGTTACTAAATCCGCACTGGTTGCCTGCGATATTGAGGAATGTCTGCATGCTCTGGCGGTACTGCTCAATGCGAATGGCAGGATTAAACTCATGGTAGGTATTTGTTTCGTTGATACCATATTCAAGGCCAACAATAAGATCAGGTATTGGATTTCCTGTCACATTGCCATCTTTGTCACGCCGCAGCACCTTATCAGAGGTAAACACTTTTCTGTCTGCTGTCTTAATCTCGTGTCGCAAGCCCTTTGCAGTCACGTCGATATCTTCTATGGTGTCAATTGCCTTAGAGAAGATAGAGCAGCCAATCGGTGAATCACTGTCAATCGTATTAGCCCATGGCATTTTCAAGTAACTAAACAGCGGCCTTTCAAGGTCAATGATGCTGACTTCCGGTTCAATGTTTGCCCATTCCGGCACAGCGGCCAGCGTAGTAAATTCTCCGATGGTATCTGGCATATCGCTCACATAGCATTTATTACTGATCCGGTATGTTTCACCTTCGAATCGCTGATATTCGAATCGGTTATAATACTGTTCATTTCGCTGTTGCTGAGAAATAAAGATAGCACCGGTAATGTTTCCGTTGCCGTCCAGATCAATAGGAATAAAATTGCCGTGCTTGATGAAGTCCACACCTTCGCCATTCGGTTTCAGCATCATACCGCCGAATGCAGCCGCGTATTCGAGCTGTGTGCGCATCTTGTCCAGTACAACGTTAATCTGTTCCTGTAAGAAGTCGGCACGCGCAGAGCCGGTGATAGTGGCACTCATTTCAATTGTAACAAGGCGGGCCGCTTCACTGGATACGATTGACGCGAATTGTGCGGAACGCATATTCGGGTCACAATCAAGCCACGTTGCATTGCCCTCATAGATATTTTTCCACACTTCGATCTGGTTCATCATGATAGACGACACGGCGGGCTGAACGTCGAACACTCTATAAACTTCCGTAATCGGAAACATCTTATGAAACACCCCCTTAAACCAACTTATGAGTCCCATGGTATCACCGCCTTAGTATAATCTTCGGATAACATTCGACATCTTGGCCCTCTTGTGTTGGGTCGATAAATGTAATATTTTCTACCTTTGGTGCAATAAAGAATTTGTATCCATTTTTTAATATCTGCTCTTTTTTTCCCGTTGCATCGATACAAGCAATCAGGCCGTTATTTTCATCTGTTATGACCACAAACATTATGTCACCACCTTATTTGCTTAGAATAATATGAGCACACACAAAACGGTCTGAAAAAAGTCCTTTATCAATTGAGCCAGTCATTTTAGCAGCATAATATTGTTCTTTAGGAAATTCTTCGAAAGTAAAAAATTCCATGCCGTCAGGAATTTTTACAGGGCGCTGAAGAATAATTTGCTTTGAAAATCTTTTCCTTTTATCGCGTATTGGCATATAAACAGCTTCTAATCTGATTTCCGCTATAGTTGTTTCTTCTTCTATTCCAATTATTTTCATTTTACTTCCCCCAATTATTCCACCTGAGTTCATCCCTCAGGACTGTATTTGCAAAATACCTTGTTTCGTCCATCGCATGGTCGAATTCCTTAATAACCGCGTCCTGTGGCTTGCTTTCATCCCATGAATAGGTTTCAAACTCACGAATACAGTCCTCGCAGCACTGGCATATTTTTATCTTCCCGGCAGAGAGCAGGGAAGAAGTGACCGCAATACCTGGGATTACATCATTATCAGCTTTATCCACAGCAAAGCGTTCATGCCGGTAAACTGTTTCAATAAAGCTGCTCGCCGATGGGTCTACGATTAGCCGCTGTATGTATCTATCCCCTGCCAGTTTCTCGACCTCTGCGTAATGCTCTTCATCGGTGCGCTGTGGGTGCTTTCTGCCATCATAGTAATATTCTTTAATTCGTGTAGCAACGCCGTCACGCAAGCACCAGAGACCCGCAGAGAACGGATTAACAATGCCGTAGTCAATTGATATCCAGTAACGGCCAGTGCCTAAGAATTCGGGTACAGTGCATTTTTCTTTTGAGAACATCGGGTAGACAAGGCCTTCGGCAATGCACCACATTCCAAGAATAAACCGTTTAAAGAATACTCCTACATATTGATTTCGATATCTCTCTTTGATTTCTTCAGCGAGAGAGAGGTTATCATCCATCGTAAAGTGGAGATATAATAAATTACGTTTCTTGCATTTCTTGATCCAGTTAGTGTAAAACCAATGTTGCGGGCCTTCCGGATTGCAGTTAAACCAATATTTTGATCCAGTTACAGAACAGCGGGCAGTTGCTTGATTAACAAAGCTTTCAGGCATAAGGGCAACTTCATCAAAAAACACCCCGGCCAACGTGATACCCTGAATCAAGTCTTGTGATCGTTCGTCTTTCCCGCCAAACTGGTGATAATAATTTGTTTTTTCTCCTCTGCGAACAACCATAAGATTTTCAGCGCGTAAATCTTGCACTTTGTATCCGCGAGACCGAAGCATCAGCTTCAGCCAAAACATAACATTTCGGCGAAGTGACCCGATTGTTTTTCCGCAGATTGCAAACTTTTGACCGTCAAACGCTTCCATTGACCACATGACATAAGAGAGAGACATACAAAGAGTTTTACCGGAACGGATAGCACCATCAGCAATAATTCCCTCACTATTTTTTACAGGGCTGCTTGGGCACCACCAAGTAAGTACCATCTTCTGCTTTTGAGAAAACGGTTTGAAATTAAAATAACCTTGCTTAACTTGATTTCGTAATTTTATAGTATTATCAACGAGATTTTTTCTTAAAGCTGCAATCTGTTGATCAATCGCTGTCCACATCATCGACGCTTTGCTCCTCCCATTCAGGATTTGCATTATCTCCATTATTCCACAGAGCAGCGGATTGACCGTCAAGTGCAGCTTTAAAGCCATCATCTGGAGTAGGAGTATCATCCGTCGTTTTAATGGAGGCCTGCGTTTTGATAAGTTCTATTTCCAACCGGCGTTTATCATATTCTTGTTTGTGCTGATCGGATGGATTGAGCTCAAAGTAGTCAGATAGCCATTTTAAAGCGTCAGTCCTGCTTTCTAACTTGATAGCCATGCCCTGCTGCGTTTGCCTGACTTCTTTAATAACGCTTCCATTGACCATTTGAGAATCATAAAATTTAAGAAAGTCCTTTTCATACGAACCGGTTATTTTTCCTTTGTCATCCGTAATAGGCAAGAGCTTAGTTCCATAATCTACAAAGTCAGTCATATCCGAAAAAGCAATGTGCATGTATCGTTCAATAATATCAATAGGCTGCAAATTCATTGCTTCTTTCTGACATTTCCTAAGATAATTTAGATAATTTTTTATCTTAGGTTTTCTTAGGTTATCACACGCACTTGTCATAGCTGAATTATATGTACAACCGTATACTTTGACATACGCTTGGGTAGCATTTTTATTTCGGGAGAAAACCTCACAGAACAGCCGTTCGTTCTCAGTAAGGGGCTCTATAAGTTCTTCCGGAGGCTCGGGAAATTCCGGAGCTGTAGCACCTTTCTTTTCGTTGCAACGCCTTTTTGCAACGTTGCGTTGCGTTGCAACATTGTCGTCCCAATTACCGCGGCTTTTCCAACTGCGAACCGTACCGGGAGATACGCCAATAACAGACGCAATTTCCGAAAGGGATTTCCCTTCTTGATATAACTTCTTAGCTTCTTCTATTTTTTCATTAGCCATATCACCACCTACCCGAATTTTATTTTAATAATTGGTGCCAGTGTTCGGTTCATGCGCCGGTTACTGGCATATATGCCGCCGCTGAGAGTGACGGCGGCACGTACGAAAGGAGGAATGAAGGATAGTAGGGGATTACCCTGACTTTATTATGAACCCAAGTTGCCCCCCGTTGTGCGCGACTTCACGAAAGAATTTGCCTCTTAATTTGTTCAGTTGCGATACACTTATGTAATAATCAATCGATATTTTTTTATAATTATCGGTTATCAAATAAGCGAGCAAAGCCTCTGAATTATATTTATCCGGTCGGCACACTTGATCACAGAGAGAACGAATGCTATCCTGCGTTTCTTTTGGCAGATTCTTATAATTCCGACATACGTAGTAAACAAGCCCTTGCTTTTCCTCTGAAAGATACCGTTGCATTCTACCGAGGGACATGGAAATCACTCCTTTCCACACTGCACGCCCTTAATCTGATTCAGCCTTTGAACCACATGGTGAGCGCCAGTGTCAAGGTTTCCATAAACTTCATCTTTCCAGATTCTTTGTTCTTCTGCTTCAACTTTTGCAAGCCGGTCACCGCCGAATTGATAAGTTTCATTCAAGGCAATCATCATAACTGCTTTTTCGGTTTCTTTACCATCACGCAAGCCGTTCAAATATCCTCGACGTTCGGCGGCTTTAATTTGGGCGAGAAGTTGATTCATCCGTCTACCCTCCCCGCCACTCTACAGCAGCACCACACGAAAAATACGATTACGATACAGACGGTTCCAATTATTGCGGTCATTGAGTTTCACCGCCCTTTCGTCTTCCTCGGCTACAAAAATCATCTGCATTCGCCCAGAACCATGAACTGCTTTCATCCTCATAACCATGCAATGTACAATGCGAACCTACATTTATCCCGAAATCAAGCGTTACCAATTCCAGCTCATTCGGCATATAATCGCGTTCTGTCCCGTCAGAAATCCTTATTTTTCTATCTTTCCAGTAAACGCACTCCCCGCACTTCACCGGAGCAGGAACCAACTCCCCGTTTGCAATCTTACGTTCATCGGCGGCGGATTGGTCAATCGTGTTGGTGTAAATAGGAATAAGATAATCCGGCATGTTTTCAAGTTGTTCCGCAATCTCTGCATGATTCATTTCATTTGGCATTGCCTTTTTCCTCCTGCTGATAAATACTCGGCTGTCCACAAGCATCATTCTTACCGCTATTGTCATACGCAAAATACCGCATTCCGGAAAATAAAGGTCTGACATCCGGCAATGGGACATATCCACTAACATCTTGTGCAAATCCGCCGCAATCGCATTGAATCATAAACGGAGCGGGCTGATGTGGGCGTCCATGCTTTCCAAAATCTTCAACTCCGATTTCAAGGCTCATAAACCATGATTTCCCGCATGATTCGCACCGATATTTCATGCCGCCGTGAACTAACACCTGTTTTTCTTCTGCCTGTTTTTCTTCGATTATATGGGCTTTCATTTCTTCCCCTCCTGCTCCTGCGCTTGCTGAATAAAATAATCATATATTTCCTGCGCTGTATTCAACCCCCATTGTTGTATGGACTGGTGGGCGCATACAAGTTCCAGCGCCTTTTTCAGCGTGTCACGCTCTTTTACAAGGCTTTCGTTTTCTTTATTTTCGGTGTTCCACGCTGATTTCCAATAATCGGCGCGTTCTGTTTCGTTTTGCCAAGGTGTATTGCTCATAAATTTTCCTCCTGTTCGGGCTTGTGGGCGTAGGCCGTCCAAGATTTTTCATAATCATCCGTGTATGCTTGCCATCCGCAACAATCAAACGAAAACAACGCTTTGCCCTCTTGCAGATTAATGTGCTTCACAAGTGCGTAAAAATTGCCGCGTGATGTATTTGTTTTAAGATATACCGGCTCCCCATCCATCCGCCTTAATTCTTCAAGGCTTAACGGCTTGTTTTCAGGCTCGGAGCGGCGGTTCAACGTATCCAAAGCGCCATAATAGCTTTTATCCTCAAACGTAACCGTCTTGCCACAATGAGCGCATACGGCTTTATAGACCCGATCTTCTTCGTATGTGACTGCTAGTTCAGAATTGCACCAAGGGCAACATGCCTTTAATTCATCCATCATCTTTACTCCATTTATACGGTTCTGGTAGTGGTTTCCAAGCTAAAACATCATAGAACGGAACAATTTGGAACCATTCGTTTTTCCAAGTATTTGATACCCATACCATTGTTACAACTTGGATGACATCCGGTGCGATTCCCTTAAATCCACTCTTTGTTTTTACAGTGCAAAGATATTCTCCATCGAATTTAGGAGGGCTTTCGCTTACTGGTACCCATCTGTGCTCCTGCTTTTCGCGGAGGGCTGAAACCGCCATATCAAGTGCTTTACCGATAAATATTGATTGTGGTTCTCCTAATCGGTGAATATCGCGGTGTATTTCGATTCTGTGTATTGCTTGGCCTATTGTCATTGCCTTTTCAATCTCGCTCAACGTTTTCACTCCTTTTTAATTTAGCTCTTGCTTTACGGCAGGAGCCGCTATTTTTATGCTTTTCCCGCCCACTGTTCTGCCATTGCTTTTGCGATGCCGGGAAAGGTTTTAGACCGCGCTTTTGCTCTTTCTTCTGGCGGTAGCTTAAATGCATCAGCAAACCATTTAGGCTTTACTTTACCGCTCTTATGCGTAATAAACTCACCCTTACCAACTATTTTGGTTGGATGTATCAATGGCAGACCTTTTTCCCACAAACATGTTGTTTTTTGAAATTCGTCGCCATGCTCCCAAGGCTGAATTTTTTGCGACGGCTTAATTGGAAACCCATATTTTTGAGCTAAATCAGGAAACCATTTTTTTATGTAATCTCCGCTGATTATTCCGACAGGATTCTCAATTGCTATTTTGTCACAATCAGCATTTATAAACCTCATAAAGAATTCAATGCTTTTATGCTGACTTCCGTTGCTTCTCTTCTTTTCAAACCATGCTGCACCGCTCACACATAAATCCGTGCATGGTGGAAACGCAATCAACATATCCCATTTGCCGACGATTTTATGATTTTCGCCGTCCATCGTATCAAAATTGCAATCTCCATTGAGCAACGGTAAAACATCTTGCATGATATGCCATTCCGGGTGTCCTCCGCTGCAAGGAATAATATCGCATGAATACGCTTCGTGTCCGAGCTTTCTAAGCTCAATTGTTACTGCCTGAGATTCTTCGCAGGCTACTAAAATTTTCATTGTCATAGTCCCTCCATCGTCACGGAGGCGGCGCGCCTTTAAAAGCTTACCTATGACTTAATTTATTTCTGTGAATAGTGATTGCTGTGATTTGATGGCTTCAAGACGGTCACTGGTCAACACGTACATAATGGGGCTAATCTCAAACCCAACATAATCAAAGTTGTTTTTATAGCATGAAATAAGGCTGCTTGCACTACCAACATGAGTATCAAGTATTTTGTCTCCCGGTTTTGCGTAAGTTTTTAAAATCCAGTCGTATAGGGCTACTGGTTTTTGGCACGGATGAATACGTTTTTCGTTTTTGCGTTTGTCACCCTGCATTGTCCAGCCTTCAGTAATTGACTTCCCTTGCAGCATCCCATTCCACATAAACCTAAATAGCCTTACGCTATCATGAAAACTGCAGTATGCAATCTCGCAGTCAGAAAACGAACTATCCCCGTTGCATTTGTCCCAAATAATCCGGCCGGGCCCAAACTGATGTTGAAAATAATTGCAGCCCCAAATGATTTGATTTTTGGATACTCTGCATAGCTCTTTGAAATATTCCTCTGTTGGTAAATCCCATGATTCAATCTTTGGATAATCAACACGGCGTATGTTCAACGTATTAACCGCTTTCCCATAAAATCCGCGTTTGTTTGGCCCACTGAAATACGGAGGATCCGGAATAGCGAGGTCGAAATATTTATCAGGGAATTGCTTCATTCCCTCCATACAGTCCATGTTGTAAAATCCGTTTAGTTCTAGCATTTCATCCTCCCATCAATAATTCTGATATCTCATAATTCGTGTATAGTAGTGTATAGTTGAAGGGTTTTTATAGGAAAGTACATAAGGTAATATAAATAAGGTATATAGGGGGTTTATAGGAAAATGCCCTTATCTATACACGACCCTACACAAAATCACCCGAAACTGTTCTGATATGGCTTGAATTCATCATTCAACTTAATCCCCCGATAACAAATTCCACTGTTATCTCTTGACTTTTCAAACCGTTTTCCGAGTTCTGTTCCAAACTTCGTACTTTTCATTTCGTATTCGTTATTCTCTCTGGCCCACTTCGCATAAGCGGAGAATAAATCTTTTGCTCTCTCTGTTCCGCTCCATCCAACCACACAGCATGATTCGATAAATCCGCTCAAGACGTCCATTTCGTTTTTATAATCGTTTGTTGCTTTAGAGATCGCTTCTGGTACTTTTAACCCCTCTCGCTGCCAGAGCAAACAGCCATCAACGGCCCAACTGAGTATTCCCGGCGATTCCTGTTTCAGCTTGTATTTGAGATTCTTGTCGATTTTTTCAGCGGGTATTTTTACCTCAAAGGGAATCAAGCGGATTCTGCGCCAGATTCCGGTATCGGTTCCACGAATGACCGGCTTATGATTTGTGGACATCCACAGTTTAAACTCGGGGACGAACTCGAATTCATCTTCGTACTTTTTAGAAGCCGTTACCTTATCGCCACCGGTAAGCTGTTTGACAAGCCCCTCGTTGAGCCTGACGCCCTCTCCGGGTTCAGATGATGTAACGAAGCGTGCGCCTTTTAAACGCGCTATGTCGCTCGTGGGGCCATTAGATGCTTGCCTTACCATGATTGTGTCCGGCTGAATGTTAATGGCGTAATCTCCGATTGCGTCGCTGAGCGTCTCGAGAAAAGTTGATTTACCGTTGTTCCCGTCTCCGTAGCAGAAGAACGCGCATTGCTCGTCCGTTGCGCCGGTAAGGGAGTAACCGATTGCTTTCTGAATGTACCGGATCAAATCTTTGTCACTGTCAAAAATATCATTTAAGAATTTGTCCCATAGCGGATGATCGGTTTTTTCCGTGTATTCGCAGTTTGTAATTTTAGTAATGAATTTCGATACGTCATGTGGTTCTATGCTGCCGGTCCGCAAATTAACGATACCGTTCGGAGTATTCATGAGATATTTTTGCGTGTCAAGCTGGTTTGTTTTAATCGGCGCGCGGTGCTGAGTTTCCTTAATCATGGAGTCTTTCGCCCGGCTGCTGCGTGACTGTTTCAAGTGTTTCATGAACGCTTTTTCGGCCTCGTCTGTGTCCATCTTTTCGGGCGCGTTTTGGACATAATAATCCATATCGTTCCGCATCTCTTCTACAGTCTCGTCACACATGCGTTTGATTGCTCCGGTGTCGTCAATGCACCACTTCCGGCCGTCGTAGTAAAGCCACTTTTTATAAGTGTAGCTGTACCGTATTTTCTCTCCGAAAGTATCCGCGAATCGTTCGGCGTTTCCAGTATCATCAAAGGAATACATCTTTTTTTTAACAGGCTTAACAGGTGACTGCCCGATGGTAATTTGGTACTCTGCTTTCGGTTCATAGACTTTATTGCAGCCCTTAATTGCCTTGGTAAGTGTGATGTGTCCATATGTAGAACCGGATTGTTTGCGCTCCCACTTCTCACGCATCATTCCGGATGATCTGAATAATTTGTCCATAAGAGTTTCGTCGCATCGGCACCAAAAAGCAAGGATATTGCAGAACGCTAAATCAGCCTCAGACCATGAAGTATAAAGCGTGTCCCATCGTCCGGAATAGAGTGCACGGAACGCATCACCCTGTTTCGATTCTTCCGCTAAATGGATGATTTCAGACTCCGAAAGATTCAGTGGAAGAGGGGGAAGAATACCGGTTGTCGGCTCCGTTCCGCCGCCAATATATTTCTCATGGAGCGGTTTTATACTCTCTGTACAATTTTCTATGCTGGCGAATTCAGCCGCCATATTTCCAGTCATAATGAAGAACCGGCCAGACTCATACATTTCCACATTCTTGCGGCGGCGACCGGCAGGGGGGAGAGTACCGCGGCAAATGATATGGATACCGTGTCCGCTCTGCGAATACTCAGCATAGGACTGCAATCCATAAATAAACTCAGCTATGATATTGTCATCTGTCTCACCGTGCTTGAAGTCCTCAATTGCGCCCTCTACGCCGTCGATGTCAACGCCGAAATAGCCGGAACTGGAAAACATAAAGCCTATACCAGAGAACCGTGTGGACGCGCTCAGAGCCGTTTCAAAGTCGCACCATGTAGTAGGATTGTTTGACTGAGCGTTTTCTCCGGTAATTGCGTTAACGGGGACTTTTTTTATTTTACCGGGTCTGCTGTCGTCCAGTATGGCTTGCCAGCAAACCCAGTTTTTTATAGTGCGGAGTTCTTGGGGGATAAGGTCGAACAAATTAATCACATCCAGTTTTAAAATGGCAGGTCGTCGTCGGACTTAACAGGGACTTCTTCAAAATCTTGCTGCACAGGGGCGGCGTATTGCGGCTCCGGAATTTCGTCCGGTACAATATCCACATCCGCATTCTTCCACCTGTGATTGCACTGTGGAAATTTAGATTCGTTAACCCACTTGACTTTCTCGCGCATTTCTCCGTTGTATTCTTCGTGGTCTATGGTCACTCTCACTGGCTTGTTTTGTAACTCGTCCGCTAAGTCAGCAAGAGATTCATAGTGCTTTGCCGGTAATCCTGCAGCCTTGGATAACGAATTGATCTGCTTTGAACTGTACCCGCCACACGCAAGGTCAGCAGGCGCCGGTTCTTTTTTGTGCCAAATCTTGTGAAACAGATACTTGTTTTTGTATTTCTGATCAACATCGTTGCGGATAACGCACGTTGCACCGAAGTAAACCGTGCCGCCTTTTGTAGCGTCCTCGCCTGCATACTTAATGATGCATTCGTAGTCGCCTTTTGGAATAAGTCCGCCGCTGCTTTCTGGAACGTCACTGTAATTTGTATCAAATGCCATATTAAATTTCCTCCATATCAGCCGGATTCCCGGCGTAATTTATAATATTGAGCGCTTCGTCATCAGAACGCGCAACGCCTATTCGATATCCATAAGATTGCATAAGCTGCGCAAAATTTTCCTGTTCGGGCGTGCGATTCTTCTTTGGCTTTTTGACTTCAATAAATGCCGGGATGCCATCAAAACCGAAGAAAATCAAGTCGGGAAATCCTTTAGGAAGTCCCTGGACCCGGCGTAAGTCAATGAGCACATTTTGATGAAATTCTTTGCTGTAAACTACCTTGCCTTGCCAAAATTCTCCACTGTTAGTGCGAAACACCACGCCATAATCTGAGAGGGCAACACGAATTTTGGACTGAATATCGGTTTCAGTTTTTGCGGGTTTCTTTTTTTTGACGGTCAAATAATTCCCCTCCTTTTGGCCTGATAAAAGCTCCAGCCGTTTTTATAACCGTGCGCTTTTCCATACGCCTGTAATTCCGTAAGTGTCCCGCATTCCTCCGGCGTAGTGTAATTAAGCGTAATCCCCTTGATCTGCTCCAAATGCGCCTCTTTAATTTCGTCTAGTGTTCTTTCCTTGATCGGGTAAACATAGCCACAGTGGGGGCATACAGGGGCGTATTCGTGAGTGAAGAAGCAATGTGGACATTGCCGAATATTGATTTCCGATTCTTCCTTTTTCTTGCCGGGTTTCTTCGGCGTTAAATCCCATTCTCTGTCCATGTCAGGGAGCCCAAACCGTGCATAATTCCCAACATGGTCTATAATAACCGCCGTTTTACCGGGCTTGTACCTCATGCACCTCATGGATTGCTGAATATAGAGCGTGAGTGATTTTGTTGGCCTAAGTAATATTGCTGTGTTGCAGTCCGGCACGTCAAAGCCCTCCGAAATAAGATCCACATTACACAGAATCATAATCTTGCCCGCCTTGAAATCGTCCACTATCTGTTTGCGCTCCGGCTTTGGTGTCTCCCCGTCGATATGAGCGGCTTTTATTCCTGCGGCGTTAAACTGTTCCGCCATATTTTTCGAGTGCTCAATCGACGCGCAGTAACAGATTGCTTGCTTTCCGTCGGATAGCTGCCGGTAATACTGAATTACATCACCATAAATCGCGGAAGTGTTCAGTGCTTTCATAATTTCGTCTGTGATGAATTCTCCGCGCTGAACGTGCAATCCGGTTAAGTCCGCAACCGTTGGCGCGTAATATTCGTAAGGCGCCAGGTATCCGTTTTCAATGAGCCACTTAGTCGATACGCCAATAACCAGTTTGTCGTTTACATCACCAAGGCCGCCGCCTCCCAAGCGGCATGGCGTAGCAGTTACGCCCACACGGCAGGCATCGGGGAAAGCTTCATAGATTTTGCGATAGCTCTGGGCTAATGCGTGATGCGATTCGTCCGTGATAATCAGATCGGGCGGGTGAATCTTAGCGGTGCGGCGGCAAATGGTCTGTACCATTCCGATTCTGCATAAATCCATGTTTACGCCCCACCATTTAAACGTATCGCGAATTTGTTCGCAGAGTTCTTGCCGATGAATTATGTATAAAACACGGTTTCCTTTGGCGGTAGCACGTTTTGCAAGCTCTGCGGTGATGCAGCTCTTGCCTCCGCCGCAGCCTAAAACAATGCAAGGGGAAGAGTATCCGTCGCGGTATGCCTGCTTAGTTTCTTCAATTAGATCAATCTGGTATGGTCTTAGGTTCATACGGCATACCTCTTTTTATTTCTGAAACTATTGATTGAACGCATAAGTCCAAATTTTCCATAATCTCAGCATTCCAAAATCGTAAAACTTTCCATCCTAACGAAGTCAAAAGCGAATCCTTTTTTACATCTTCTATTTTTCGAGTGTGTAAATGGTGACTCGCACCATCGACTTCAATTGCTATCATGTGTTCCGGGATAGCAATATCGGGCTTGTAACTCTGCGGATACTCTCCACCCTTAGGTTTGTGGGTAGCAATCGCGTATTCAGGAATAGGTTCAAATTCTGACAAAGCGTTTAACAAAGCCTCTTGTGGAACTGTAAGCCCTGCTCCATTTCCTCGCCTATCGGTAGGCGCATGACCTTTTCTTTTTGCCGATATTTTCGCCCTAACTTCCGGATTGAGCGTCGGATTGTTTCGTCTCATTCGCTCAGAAGCATATTTTTTATTTGTTTTACTCATTGTTTCCGAACTAATTTTTTTATGATATATTCCCGAACATTCTTTAGAACAATAAACGTATCCTTGCTTTCTGAACATTTCGTTTTTATAATTCCATTGTTTCTTAGTGTAATTTTCTTGAATCAGCGGATTACCGCATACCTTGCAATTCAATATTCAACCTCCTATGCTATAAAAGTAGGACACCCTGTCGCCTCCTGCACCCTCCGCTTGAATCCCTCACTGTCCCCGTTGCTTGTGGATAAATGAATCAGCCAAATCTCCAAGCAGTGAGACAAGTCGTTCGCTTTCAGCATTTTAATACAATTCTCTATACTCATATGGGAACGGCGCAAGCGGCTTCGGCGCGGGTCGTTGTCCGCATCAGCCAGTGTGTCGGCGGAATAGTTAGCCTCTATCATGACGTGTGTCAGGCCCTTAAACGTGTAATCTATGTAATAGGTGTCCGTCACAAATAAAAGTCGCTCGTGCGTCACTGTGCTAATTAAGAGATAAAATACCGGTTCAGCCGCGTCATGATGCGTTTTGAATGGAGTGACGGAGAAAGTGCCGATATTGAAAGTTAAGTAAGTATTTTGATCGTTTAATGCGGTGTGGGCCAGTGTATGCAGCCGATAGCTTGATATTTCAAGCGCATTTGCTGTGCCTAACGACATCCACGCGTCAACGCCCGCAGCCATAAGGGCCTTTGCGCCGACGGAGTGATCGCCGTGCTCGTGTGTGATAAGCGCGGCGGATATACTGGATAAATCAAAATTGCAGCCCTCTTTAATTTTTTTGATTGGTAATCCTGCTTCGAGCAGTAGCGACGTTACGCCGTCGCTCACTCGATAACAGTTGCCAGAGCTGCCGGAGCCGATAACCTTAATCTGCATTTTCGGCCTCCTGCTTAAAACCAGAGCACTCTTCTATGGGACATAAATTATCAGATTGCTTATTTTTGCAGCAGCAAGTGTCCAGATCACAAAAATCATTAGCACATCTATTGCAAAGGCATGAATTATAAATTCTTAAGCAATCATCCTCGTGATTGTTTTTCAAAACGGTTCCCTCGCTTTCTGCGGCGCGTCCTCCGGCTCCGTAATTTCTCCGGTTTCCTTGTCAATGCACTCCACGTCAATCATCTGCTTGTTTGCATTCTCCGCGATTTCTGCGTCAACTTCGGCGGCGTCCGTATCATCGGCACACTGGCGAATGCTTTGCCCTAAAAGCGTTGAATCGTCGGAAGAGTTGATAATAGGCTTGCAGGTCTTGCGCGTTACGGTCTTAAGGGCCATTTCCTCCATACTCATAGCGTGCGTGCTGTCCGGCTTAAGCTTTCCGTTTGCATCGAACGGCTTTGACGGCGACTTCTTCCATGCATTGAAAACCTGTTCCATCGTCATTACCGTAGTGCGCTCGCTGCCGTCTCTGTACACGACGGTTGCGTAAACATATTCAATAGCCTTTTTCTTGTTTTCCGGCTTCTGCTTGTGGTTAACGCTGACGATTTTTCCGCGCTTGATTTCGTATGTAAATTCGTCGCCTTGGTAAACTGCGCAAGGAAAGATTTCTTCGATGGTGGGGTCAACGCGCTTTGCAAGGGCGATTTCTCCGAAGTACGAGCGCTGCATAGCGAGCGTTTCGCCGTAAGCAATAAAATAGCACTGCTTTTTCGATGGGTTCATCCCCTGTACGCACATGTCGCGGATCGCCATTTCAATGCTTTCACGGGTGCAAATCTGAATATTGTTCACAGAGGGCAACATCAGCTCGGCGGATTTTAGCGCGTTTTCAACGGAGTAGTCAGCCGGGAGTTGAAGCGAGCCGTGGGATAGATACCCTCTCACATCTGTGGAAACGGTAGAAGTTGCAGCCTGAATGATTGCTAATTTATTTGACATAATTAATTACCTTCCTTTTCATCTAAAAATGTGGCTTCCAAATCCGCGATATGCAGCATCAGCGCGAGTGGGAATTTAGCGAATGCCTGCGGCGTATTCTTATCCTCGTAATCGCCCATATGGAACCGGATTGCGAATGCTTCTTCGCGTGACAGCTTCATGAATCCGCTCATAATGTAAACAGACTTTTCACCATGTCCGTAGGGGAGCTGATCGTCAACAGCGTAATACGGCTGCTTTTCCCATGCGCCGGTGGTTTCATTCTTCACGTTGCGCGTGGATGCCTTATAGAAATTCGCCTTGCATACGTCGTGGAGTAGGCCGCAGATGGCAAGAGTTTCGCTAATAGAAATACCCTGCGGGTTTATAATGTCAACTTTTGCGGTTGGAACGAGCGTAGCCAACCGCTTATAAACATTAACCGAATGCTCGCACAACCCGCCCTCATGGCAACTATGATATTTCGCACTTGCCGGAGCTGTAAAGAAGTCGCAGGATTCTAACCACGCAAGAAGCTTGTCCGCGCCGTCGCGGTGAATGTTTTCGGTGAATAGCTTTATGAATTCGTCTTTCATGATTCCGTTTTCTCCTTTTATTTTAGCTATAAGAAGCTTCTGGCTCAGCTTCCGGCCTGACCTCATCGGATAAATCATCATTATCAATTTCAATTTTTGTTCCGGCTTGCTGAAGCTTTAAGAGATATATTTTGAATTCATCCAAATATCTCAGGGAAGAAATTGAAGTATCAAGGCTTAAAGACAGAGACCAGGGATACTCTTTGAATTTTGAAAGATGCATCTCGAAATTAAGATCCTCATCCTTTTCACATTCAAAAGTAACTTTAGCGTTTTTGAATGATGACCAAGACCGTTCTTCCTCATATTCAACTTCCATCGTAGTAGTAACGCATTCATAGCTAGGACTATCGTCATAGTCAATTTCAAGGTCGCTTGTCTTAACATTTTCTGAAACATATTTGTTGAACTTTTCAAAAATATCGGAAAGTTTTACGACCTTTGGAATGTCTTCGTTGACCATCAAATCCTTGAAGTTTTCAAGAATTTTCTTGTTGTCCAAGACTGTGCTTTTTAGAATTTCAGCAAGCACACAATCAAGTTTCACAATATATTTGGAATAATCAAATCCGGATAGCTGGTCTATCATCACCTCTTTGATTTTTCCCTCGATAACCTTTGTGACATCGCCATAACTACCTAAAATGTTTTCAAGCGATTTGTTGATACCTTTTTCAAGGTTTTCAGATACCAAACGCTCAATGATACCCTCATCAAGCCTTGATTTGATAACGTCTTTTATCGATTCTTCTATGTTCATGCTTCAACCTCCACCCTCAATTTATCTTCTGCGGTCACGTTCAGCCTAATAATCTGCGCCTGCGTTTCAACTGGCAGGGTCACGCCCTCGGCATTGTCAATCCAAATCGGAGCATTTACGCCGTAATACTCTGACAGAGTGCTGATAATATCCACACCAGTTTGTAATCTCTCACCTGTGGAAAGATTCGTCGAGCCGTTCGGATAAACTACCTTGCAGCATTCGGCTTCTTCGCCGTTCTTCTGCATTTCGAACATTTCAAACCGTGCAATTTTGAATTTACCGTTTACAGCCGTTTCAAGCGCTTTGGCTTGATTCTTGACATGCTGTTCGCAGAGGGAAACAGCCTTTTCCCATTTTCCAAGTTCGGCGTTGAGTGTTTTATCCTGTGCCATGAGTTCGTCGACATGCTTTTGCTGTTCGGCAGCCTGCTCGATTTGGAGTTTAATCCGGTTAGCAGATTCGATGTGCTGATACAATTCACTAATCTGTGCGGTAAGAGTGTCCACGCGGCTTTGTTTGTCTGTGTCAGTGCCTTTTTCAAGCTGCTTTTTCAAGTCAACTACGCGCCCACTGAGTTGCTTATAAATAATCTGCGTTTCAAAGATGCACGGCTTAACCATGGACTTGCCTTTTCCGATGCGCTGGTCAAGCACTGTAATTTCGGAATCTAGCTTATCTATTTCAGTGGATTTTTGTTCTTTACTCTGACTGACTTCTGCAATGTCAATGTTTATATGTACACCGTCATTTTTGATTTTTTCAAGACTTTGACTACGCTGCATATTAAACGCTGCTCTTGCCGTTTCAATCTGATCTGCAGGAATTTGTTGGCCACAAGTAGGGCAAATTTCAGCACCTTGCCATTGGCTATTGTCTGCGACATGCCATTCGTCAAGTTTTCGAAACTTTAGCTCGGTAAGACGGTTGATTTCAGTTTCCGCCCGCTTAACACAAGCCTGTGCATCAGACAAGGCATTGTTTTTCTCTCTCCGCAAATCTTCCAACAGTCGAATACCGTCATTAATTTTCTTGTTCTCCACGTCCACACTGGCGGCGTATTTATTCCGTGCCTCTGCAATCTGCGTTTCAATCTCTGCAATCTCACGCCGAACTGCGTTCGCAGAATCATCGTTTTTTAAGGTCTGCAACTGGCTCTCTAATTCGTCGCGGCTGGCAGTTAGCGCGGCAATGTCGGGCATTTTCGGAAGCTCTGTGGGAATCATGCGGCGGGCTTCGGTAATCGCGTAGGGGAGGCCGTCGAGCTGCTTTTGGGTGGACTTGACATTCTGCTTGGCAAGGGCAAAGAAGTTATCAAATGGCCTGTTTTCCATCAGTGCGGCAAGTTCCGGCGCAAGGGATACGCTGAGTTCTCCCGTAATCTTAACAAGCGTCGCGCGGCGTTCCTGCCATGAGAGCGTTTCAGAGAAATAATGAGGATTAGTAATCAGCTTGAATAAATCAGGGTCAACCAATTCACTCACGACGTTCTGATATTCTCCGGCCTTGACTTCCAAATCATCCACAAAAAAGTGCGTTTTACTTCCGGCATACTGGCCTTTTAATTCGCCCTTTTTAGGCCATTCTTCTATGTAGGATTTTTTCAGCTTTACGGTCTTGCCAAAATACTCTAAGCTTGCCTCGACGACTGGCTCTTTGCCGCATCCTATGTCCGGCTCTGTAAGTCCGGCACGATGAGGGATAAGGTCGTAATCCTTTTTATCCGCTGAGTCCTTTCCGAACAGGAGCCAAAGGAACGCGTCTTCTGTGGAAGTCTTGCCCTTGCCGTTTGCGCCGTATATGTTCACATTCTTGCCCTGCGCGTCAATCAGCAGGGAAACGATACCGCGAAAGTTCGCGATTAAAAGCGTTAATAATTTCATTTTATAAACTCCCTCATAACAGCCGATAAGTCATCGGCGTAAATTTTAGTGATGGGGATTGAGTTTGCTCTGAGTTTTTCGTTTTCTTCACGAAGCTTAATATTTTCCAAAATCACTTGGACAATTAATTCGTCCTTGTTCATTTCTGCGCCTCCAGATATTCAGCGGCGTTGAACTCTTCTTTAAAATCTAAGATTTCTGGAAGTAAGTCACGCGGAATAATTATGTATCCGGAACGGTCAAGCGACTTAGCATGTATGGTTCCGCCTTTTGAATTGAAGTACGGATATCCTGCGTTCACACATAGCCTAAGTAGTGCGACTCTGCCGGCGCTGAACTGTGGGGTGCGGATGATCTTGATTTTTCCATTGATTAAAGCTTCAAGGCGGGGTTGCGATGACATTCCATGATTTCCGGCAGTAACAATATTTCCGTTTTCATTTACGTAATAACCCTTGAATTGCATCGTTCCGCCCTCGTCGATAAAGTCAAACTTTTCCCCAACTTCTACTCCCAGCACTTCGCAAATGCGCGGGCGGTCGGGGACGAGTTCAAATTGACTGCTAAAAAAACTGTTTAATTTTTCAACAGAGGTATAGCTATGGTCGGATTTGCTCCCGCTATCTGTAGTAATTTGGCCATCAGCCACGTTGTATATTTTACCAACAGTAAACCCTTTTCCTTGATTTTCTATGCACCTAACTTTAAAATCCATTTGACAAACCCTCACTTTCAGATATAATTAGATTGAATTATTTTCTACTGCGCCACATTTGGAATTGCCGTTCCGATGTGGCCTTTACTATTTCTTTTGTTTCTCTGCTGCTCTAAATTAGTGGCCCATCTGCAATTATCAGGAAAATATCCCTTATAGTTGTCAATACGATCAATCGTTAAATTGTCAGCGTATCCATTGTTTAAAGCCCAGTCACAAAATTTTAGAAAATCGTTTTTCCATTCGTCGCAAACAGCAATTCCTCTGCCCCCGTAAAGGTAATAGCACTTATTTTTAGAGTCATAGCAACGGCTTTTCATGGATTCCCAGATATGATAAATTCGCATATTTTGCTTCCTTAATTCACCATACTTGATTCGTAAATCTAGGATTTCGCACGTTCCTTGACGTTTGACTCTCCTCCTTTTGTTAATTTCATCTTTATGTAGCTCCCAATAACTTTTCATATTGGCTTTTCGATTTTCGGACTCCACGTGTATCCTCCTTTAAAGCATTTGCTCTTTCAGATTGCCGTCTGGATGCGGCTATTTATTTTTCATGGCCTTTGCGACTCTTTCGGAGCGCTGAGCATAAGCTGAGAAGAATCCGCGCTGATAAGCCATTTCATTATGTAGGCGACAAAACTGTTGACACACTTCGTGTGGAAATCCGCTCTTGCAGCGTTCGCACTCAGAATACTCAATCATGACATACCACCTGAACGCCTAGTGCTATCAGCAATATTGCCGCGCAAATTCCGATTATGTTTTCAGTGCCGCACCCGATAATGAAAATTAGTACTCCGAAGATAATTGCAAACTTCGAATTAAGTATCAGGTTACTATGTATGGGAGGGTGCATTCGACTTGTCCTCCTTTTGATCTTTAAGAAACGCCTCTGCCATAGCTTCAACGAATCTGCTTAATTCTTGGGGAGGAATTTTATTGATATTAATCAAATCGATTCCTCCCACTTAGTGACGATCTTGTCTGCTTCTGATAGAATAAGTTCAGAACGCGGCGGCTCTTCTACGCCATTTGTCCAACGTGAGAAGTCAGCTGCGGACACTTTGATTCCTTTTTCATTTAAAGCCTTTACAACATCCACACCATAAACCTTCATTCCAGAATCTCGGAGCGTCCTAAGTCTTTGCTGAATATTCAAATAGTTCACTTCCTTTACTCGTATTTTTTAAGGATTGCTTCAAACGCCTTTTTTAAAGCCGCGTCCTCATTAATAGAAATCCTCCGTTCTGTGGTTTCATAGTTTTCGGCTAATTGGCTAGTCAGCAAAACACGCTGATCTTGAATTACTAGTTGCAGGATGGCTGCTTTTGTGCCGTTAACACAAGAGCGGCTATTTCTTTTGGATCACCTTCGATGGTAATTTTCATCTGCTTGTCCTCCTTCCAATAGAAATAAATAAAGAAATAAATTCCTCCTTTCTACTCAAAAATCATTGACAAATTAATTACAAAGTTGTATTCTGTTTATTGTTGAATTAAAGAAAATACATCTTGCCTTTAAATTTGTTAAGATTTAAGGGTTGTCCTTTTTATTGTCTGAATCAGCAACAATTTTTTGTTGTGCTTTTATATTACTCCCAATTATTGTGAGTGTCAACGGGTTACTCACAAATTTTGGGAGAATATCTATTTTATACAATAGGTGGTATACCAATATGGACGATACGCTAAATAGGATATCAGAGCTTTTAGATAAAAGCGGAATGAAGAAAATTGAGTTTTTAACTAAACTTGGACTTAGCCGTTCTGCGTGGAGCGCGTGGACAAGTGGAAGAGCGGATTCTTACAAAAGCAGACTACCTGAGATAGCTGATATATTTGGTGTGTCCATTGATTGGCTGGCTGGAAAAGACCAAAAAAATAAGCCCACCATCTCGGAAGATGATGAACTCATTAATTTGTTTAGCCGGGTTCCTACAGATAAGAAGCAGGAGGCCGTGAACTATTTGCGATATTTAATTGAACATCGTGAGAAATAACAAAATTCTTTACCTTTTCTTTTTCCTCGTCACTTGCAAGAGCAACGAGCCTTACAAACTCTTTAAGTAACTCCGCATCCGCCATGAATTATCCTCCGCATTCGTTCCGCACGTCCTAAGTAAGAACATTTGTTCTTTAGCGATAATCAATATAATAAACCTTTATAAAATGATAATCAACCATATATATAGATTTGAATATACCACATATAGCGTGTACCATTCTTGGTGCTTTGGTAAGGGGAATATATGAAAAAAGCAGTAATCTACGCGCGATATTCTAGTGATGCACAAAAAGAGACCAGTATAGACGATCAGATCAGAGATTGCGAAAAATTTGCTCAGTCAAACGATTTTCAGGTTGTACATATTTATCGTGACGATGCAGTATCGGGCAAGAGCGACGCGAGGGACGAATTTCAGCGCATGCTATCTGATAGTGCGAAAGAATTATTTGATATCGTTATCGTGTGGAAATTAGATCGTTTCGCGCGTAACCGAAACGAAAGTACGATAAACAAAGTAAAGCTAAAAAAGAATGGTGTCAAAGTAGTTTCCGCAATGGAGCACATACCAGACGGGCCAGAAGGAATTATTCTTGAAAGTGTTCTCGAAGGGATGGCAGAATATTATATATATGACTTACTTGAAAAGACGAATAGGGGTAGACGCGGAATAGCCTTACAGTGTAAGCACACTGGAGGTCGTCCACTTTTAGGCTATAAAGTAAATTCGGACAGGCACTATGAAATTGATGAATATAGCGCAGATACTGTGCGTCAGATTTTCCTCATGTATGCGTCTGGTAGTTCGTACTCGCAGATAATTGACAAAATGAATTGCCAGGGGAGAAAAACCGGAGCAGGAAAGAACTTTGGAAAAAACTCTATACACGAGCTGTTAAAAAATGAAAGGTATATAGGCGTTTATACTTTTAATAAGATTCCATCTGTAAACGGTAAGCGAAACAGTCACGGCACGAATTCAGAAGATAAAATTATAAAGATACCCGGAGGGGTACCGGCCATTATATCCTTAAATGAGTGGGAGAGTGTGCAAAAGAAAATGGAAACGAATAAACACGCGCCCGGGGCAAGTAAGGCAAAGATTGATTATCTGCTATCTGGGAAACTCTTCTGTGGAGAATGCGGAGGCGCAATGGTTGGGCAGAGTTCCGGAAGTCACACCACATATGGATATTATGAATGCAGCACAAAAAAGCGGCTGCGGACTTGTAAAAAATCCAATGTAAAAAAGGAATTAATTGAAAACACGGTTATCAATTATACTATAGACTATATTCTCACAGATGAATTCTGCGATAAATTAGTTGGACTAATTCATACAAAGATTGATGATAAAGGGAAAAACGAGAGTTTAATCAATGAAATAAAAAAACGGGAAAAAAAGAATCAGACAGAAATCGATAATGTAATGAACGCAATTAAGGCCGGTATATTTACAACGACAACAAAAGAAACGTTAGAAGAATTGGAGCATCAGAAAGAATCGCTGCAGCAGCAAATTCAAGACAATGAATTTTTTGAGTCCTCAGAACATTCGAAAGAAGCGATTTCCACATGGCTGAGTAAAATAGCATCAAAAGCTAAAAAAAGCGAATCCGCTACAAAAACTATGATCGATACTTTTATTAACTCGGTCTTTGTATACGACAACGGCACTGTGGTTGTTACTTACAATATGGATGATCAACAGGACCATAAAATCAAACTTACGGATTTGAATGGTGTCCTGTCACCCGCACCAGTTAAGCCACGAAACTAAAATGTTTCGTGGCTTTTTTTGTGTCGTCTATTATTGCCTTGAATTTTAAAATTAGTTGAAAAGACGCAGCCGTGGAGTAAATACTGTATGGCTACGCCTTTTTTAATTTTTATGAATATAGCTTTTTATATTGCAATTGGTCATATTCGGGAATATAATCAGTTTAATATAGAATATTTTATTAGAATAATGATTTCTGCTCTATGTTTGGCTATCATACGATGCTAGACAAGACTCATAAGTTTAAGTTTGCAGAGAAAATTTCAAATATACTAAATTTGAAGGTGAACGGATGAAAATACTTGATTTTATTGAGTTGGTTGATTTGAAACCCAAAACCGAATTAGAGCAAGCAAAACTACGGTGCTTTTATCATTATAAAGAAACGGGAGAATTCCAGTTTACCATGGCAGTAATTTCATCGTTAATGGAACAATGTGGATTTAATGCCCCAAATACTTCTCGGTTAAAGGATAAACTAATAAGTGGCAAGACAAAAGCAATGTTAGAGACCAAAGGAGTCAAGAACATATTTGAATTTGTTCCCGCTTTTCTACAGCAATTGGAAAAGGAATTTGGTGCACTATGGAACGAGACGGAAAAAATTGAATCTTCAAGAGAATTAATTGAAGAAGCAAAGTTTTGTGGGAAACGCTAGTATTTGGATCGTTTAATCATTCAAATTAATCACTCATACGCAAACAATTGCTTCGATGCTTGCGCCGTGCTAATGCGTAGATTATTTGAGGTAATGCTTGTGCTGTCTTATCAAAAACTGGGGATAGATGATGAAATAAAAGATTCTTCAGGTTAATATATATCTGCTATAAAGAATTACCAATTAAAGTTCCTGTGAATATTTTGCAAAATTTGCGAGATACATTAGGCTCAAGATATGGCTTTATTGATTACAAAGATGATTTATGTTCACTTACTGTACGAGGCGAAAATCTAGTGGAGCAAGATTTACCGGAATCGAAAAAATTGTAAAAATGTTTAAGCAATGATGGCTATTGACTGCTAAATACGCCATTTGGAGGATTTTCAGAATTACATAATTAGTCCAGTAGCAAAAAAGTTAAACAACACAAAAAATTAGGGTGCCTTTTACAGCTACTCTGTAAACTTTTAACAATTCTTTCACTAGGTTTTAAATCTTATTTTTGCGTATGTATTGTAGTGCAAAGACAATTCTTATTTCCCCGTGAATCATCACAGTAACGAATCCCTTACACTGACCTGCATGTTTTTAAGTATTATATGCAAAAACATTTGTGTCGCAATTTGCATTTTTGTAATTGCGATTTTTTCCAAAAGTTGCCCTGTATAGGGAAAATTTTGTTACTAAGTCCCGGATAAGTGAAAAGATGTTTTATCTGTATCACTTTAAGGAGGTACTTTATGTATGTTAAAAAGATGTTTGGCTTTGTTTTAACTCAGGAAGAAGAACAATTTTCAAAAGGCTGGGTCGATGATTTTAAACCGCCAACTCAACAAAGTAAAAATTGGAAACATTGGGTTGCACAAGAAGATGAAAAAGTATGTTATGAATGTAATACAAATTCCGGGAAAATTTATAAATTGACAGAAATACCGAATCCCTCTCCACCAGTCCATTTAAGATGCAGATGTAAAATTGAAACAATGGATGCAATTGAAGCTGGGTTCGCCACCTTGGACGGTGCGGATGGTGCAGATTGGCAATTGAAGACCGTACAGCATTTACCTGATTATTATTTGACGAAAGAAGAAGCAGAGGCAATAGGTTGGATACGAAGAAAAGGAAATTTGAATAAAGTCGCGCAAGGAAAAATGATAGGAGGAGACAGATATTTTAACAAAAATGGACATCTGCCTTCTGACTTGGGCAGAATCTGGTTTGAGGCAGATATTGAATATGAAACGGGCTACAGAGGAGACAATCGAATTTTATACTCTAATGATGGATTAATCTTCGTCACATATGATCATTACCAAACCTATATTGAAATTATTTAGGAGGAGAAAATGAAATTTGATTCTGAAAATGTGATAAGTGCAACAATAGATTTTACGAATTGTAAAACAGTAGTAGAAGTTCATCAAATCATTCAGAAGATTCTGGATTTTCCCGAGTACTATGGGAAAAATCTAGATGCGCTTTGGGATTGTCTAACAAAATATCCTTATCAGCCCAATGATATCACAATTGTTTTTCAGCCGGATGATTGTATGAATCAAGAATTGCTTTCGTATATTCAGAAGGTAATTGGTACCTTTATTGAAGTTCAGAAAAAATATGGGGATATTCGGATTACTGTGAAAAATTAATATAGTGCCTATAATTAACCTAATGAGATAAATCTCCCAAAGATAGTCGTATATATATGGTTTTATACTTCAAAGTGTGTTTGTTAGGCTTTGGACATTTTCTTTGCTATGTTTTAAGTCTTACATTTTGAACTTGTGTTGTAGAGCAAAGACAATTCTTTCTCACTCGTGAGTCATCACAGTGACGAATCACCCGCACCAATATAAAATCCCGGAAAGCCGCATGAATGCTAGCTTTTCGGGCTTTTTTTTGCATATTAGCTCAAATGGGGTTTATTTGGGGCTTATGGGGGGTCACGTACCAAACTTGAGTATGGTATATTCCAATAACTCACTCACAGTTTGTAAGCGCGTTTGTTTTTTATGATAGTGAATTCGTAGCAATAAGATGGAAGCACTTTCCATCGACTTCTTTTATTGTTTTTGGTACGATATAAACCATAGGCAATTCTGAGATAGACCCATTTCTGTATCGAATCAATTTAAAGGTGGATTATGAAGTATCTATTCAAAATAGTAAAAATTATTTTCTTAGTATTTCTTATTACTGTGGCAGGATTATTAATTTTAATTTTCCTAAATTACAAAGGAGTCAAATCTTTTAATGATACTTATGGGTATTATATCGGGATAGCATTCATGGTTATATTGGTTTTAACTATACTTGCACTAGTTGTGGCCGTTGTCATTGGTATCTATCGTAGTATTAAAGTAAATGGCACTAAGAAATTTATAATCAATACATTATTATATATTTTGCTTGGATTGGCATTAAGTATCATCTTCTCTTGGATGAAAAATAGGACTATTATTTCTGCTGATTTTCTTTACTTTCCAATAAGCGTTGCAATAATACCATTAGCCGAATATTTTTTTGAGAAAAAACCTAAATAAAGCATAAAGCCCGAAAAGCCAATGTTGGCTCTTCGGGCTTCTGTAATAGATATTGGCTTTTGTTTAAGCGTGCGATTTCAGCGGAAGTGCAGCCGCAATAGCGTCCGATGCGTCTGCTTGAACCTTGGCAAAGGTGTGAGCGTAAATATTTGTGGTGGTGGATACCTGCGTGTGCCCGAGCGCGTTTGAAACGGTTTTTACATCAACTCCGCTTGTGATCAGCAGGGAAGCATTCAGGTGACGGAAACTATGTATTGCGGACTTTGCCCTGCGCATTCCAACGCGCTCACAGAACCGGCAAAGCCATTTATATGGAGAGTTAGGGTTTACCGGCTGTCCGTCCCAACCAACAAACAATCTGTCAAAGTTAATCAATTGGTCACCCATCTTTAAACGTTCGGAGTTTTGTTCTGCTCGATATCTCCGTAAAATATCAATCACGCCGACAGGAAGCTTAAGGTTTCTTTTTGAGCTTTTCGTTTTTGTGGTGTCAGTAAAGGTACCTTGATCTTTGGTATAAAGCGAGGTACGTTGAATGCTTATGACACAAGTGTTAAAATCAATATCCTTCCATTCCAGACCGCACAGCTCGCCTCTGCGATATCCTCCGAAGATAGCCAGTGTAAAAAATGCCTGATAAAAAAGTGGTTCCTTTGCGAGTAAGTCCAAGAAGTGTTGGGCTTCCTCTAAAGTATAACAATCCCTGTCTTCGTGTTCGCCTAATGCGACAGTAACGGCTTAACAGGGATTTTCCTTTACCACACGCATTTGTATTGCATAGGCAAAAACAGAGGAAACAAAAGCTAGATGATTTTTAGCTGTTTTCGGGCTTAACGCGCGGTTTTTAGCATCGCCTTTTAATAGTGACTTGACGAACTTCTGAATTTGAATTGGGGATATTTTATCCATCTTTAAATGGCCGATATTAAGAAAGTAAAAAAAGAGGATGGCGCTCCCGCGCAAATGTCGGAGGACGAGCTTGAAGCTCTAAGAGCCAGATTGAGGAAGTGATATTGTGCCATATGAATTAAAACGTGATGATGTTTTTGGGTTGGCTGCAAAGCTGAATGCGGAAACCCATATTAAGGGTGATGAACTGTTTTTCAACTGGTATCGGGGTAACGCTTATTTTTATACGACAATAACAGTATCGGCGATGAGGACGAATTCGAAAAGTTAACGGAAACCATTGAAAAAGTAATTTGCAGATATGGAATTCGGTTTATTTGTATTGACAACCTCATGACGGCGCTTGATGTTGATCTGAAAAATGATTTCTATCATGCACAGTCAAAGTTCATCAAAAGATTAAAGTCTATCGCGGTGAAATACAATATCGTTGTTTTGATGGTTGCACATCCCAGAAAACACAGGCGAACATTGAGAATGATGATGTATCCGGCTCCTCAGATATTACAAACCGTGTTGATGTGGTGATGTCCTATACAAGGAACAATGGAGAAGATTGTGACAGCAAGCTATCCATTCTGAAAAACCGGTTAACAGGCAGGCTCACTTCAAAAGGGGAAGAAATAAAGCTATTCTACAGCAATTCTACAAAGCGAATGTCAAGTATTTCCAGTAACGACAAGACATGTCATGCTCAAAATATGATATCGTTACAATAGACAAAATATATAAAGGCGCTCCAACACACAGATATAACTGGTGAGGAGCGCTTTTTTACACGATTAAGTTATAATCAATGAGTATGTTATGCATGCCTTTTCATGGTATACTAATATTAATTTGGAGGGATTTGCATGAAAGGCGCAATTTTAGATAAAGGTGAGATAGGTCATACAAACCTTGGTAGAATATTTAACGCCATTAACAACGAGCAGTTAAAATATAATTGGCTAGTAACTTGTTGTGAATGCTATTTTACGGATAATGAGATGAATGATCTTTTTGAACAGGACTATGTTTGGATTTCAGGCGAAGATCTAACAAAAATTATAGAAGAAGAAGACGCTCAATTTGTGTGGGGAATATTTTCTGCATTTTCAAAAGGAGTTACATTGGATGAAGTTTTGAAATATGAACTGCCAGATGCAGAAAATCCAAGTTATATGCAAGATCATGTACCGATTCAACATCCGTTAGCAGAAATAGAAATTGGCGCTTTTGACAGCAGTTATACAACAACTATTTGCAGAGATGATAATCTTACGGATGCTTTTTTGGCATACTTCCCCTCTGCTGAAAATTTGGATGAAACGAATACACGGGATAATGCGGCAATTTTGCGGGTTGAACGGTTATTGAGACAGGAGCTGGAGCGGTTACGACTGAAAGAAACTAAAGAACTACTCTACGGTAAATATACTATTTGGCAGAGGCTTGGTGAGCAGCGAAGGAACGTTGCCAGCGATGAAGAGATTTTAAATCTGATATCAGAATTTTTAAGGGATAAAAAATTAGTATAAGATCAAGATCAGTTACAGCATCTCACGTTCGTGGGGTGCTGTTTTCTATTAGAGAAATTTTATGAATTGTGATCATTGTATTCATAGCTTAAAAAACCAAACCGGCGTGCCATCGTGTTGGCTACCGCGATGTGTAGAGGAATGGGATAACGATACGTTCTACACGACCCAACGATGGAAGGCTCTGAGGGCGCGGGCATTGCGACGAGATAAATATCTGTGCGTGGAGTGCAAACAGTACGGCAAGAAAGTTCCTGCGACAACAGTGCATCACATCAAGGAGCGCAGTGAATTTCCTGAGCTTGAATACGACATCAACAATCTGGAATGCCTGTGTTCTCCCTGCCACAACAAGAAGCATCCGGAAAAAGGCAAAACAATAAAAGGCAGATATTAGCATATCCCCCCCCCTCCTCTTTGTGCAAAGTGTACAAAAATATGCACCGGGGTAAGGCGGTGCTTCCAATAGACCGGACTTTTTAAGAAAAGGGGGATTTGTTCTATCAGTTGTCAGAAACAACATCGAGCCAGCTAAAGCCTAAAAAGCCTTTATAAATTTCTATGGTTACTGTTTGACCTACTGTGACGTCTTTATAAGTACGGAAATCAACTTCAATTTCTTGGCTTTCATTTCCTCCTGACCATGGGGTAACATAAATATAAAACGTACGGGATTTTCCACCGGTCATATCCTTGTCAATTACAGTTTCTTCATATTGCTGTATCGGTTGTAAATCATATACCCTATTGATATTACAGATAGTGCCAAATGAAAAAATAGCAATACAAACTATAAATCCAAGTGCGACAGTGAACTTGTACTTATATTCTTTATTAAATATTAAGAATAGTACAATCCAAAACAATGCCAAGACACCGGATTTTAGCCAAACCAGATAGTTATATTGCTGATTACTCATTATCCAAATACTCATAAATAATCCAGCCATAAGTAAAGCCCAAGCAGTTGGCGTTAATTCGTTTCTATCTTTGGAACCAAAACAAACCCGTTCGGGATATCTAAAACTTCTAATAACTCCCAACAAAGGGAATAATATTATAAATACTAAAGTGACTATTCGTATACGTGGAAAAAGCCATGTTAATAAAAGACCTACATAGGTAAGTGTTTTATATAATTCTGATTGCTGATCATATTTTGAAACTGCTGGACGATATCTCCGGTAAAATCTAAGCGAATCGAACAGCCAGTTTCGGATACCGCTATCATCCATGCAAATTATAATTGTAAATCCTAGAACTAGAAATATGATATTGAGTATCGCGGATTGAATGTACCAAATTGAAAAAGCAAAAGCGGCTATTATTCCAGTTAGCATAAATCCAAATACAAAACTCCAAATAGAAAAAGGTAAATTCCTATTACTTCTGCTTCGATATTTTATACGTCTCATAAAGAATCCCCTTGTAAAATTTATACATAAATATAAAAATTATATACTTGTTCTATACGATTATCAATGGAAATAATCACCTAATCTTAGAGGAAAAGGAGTAAACATGGAAATCGTAATACGAAAAACAGATGAGCTGATTCCATACATAAACAATCCGCGAAATAACAAAAAAGCGGTGGATAAAGTGGCTTCCTCCATTAAGGAATTCGGGTTTAAGGTGCTCATTATCATCGACTGGGGCGGCATTATCGTCACAGGGCACACACGACTGCTGGCGGCTCAAAAGCTGGGTATTGCGGAAACTCCCCTGTATAGCCGCAGATGATTTAACACCGGCGCAAATCAAGGCGTTTCGTATCGCGGACAACAAGGTTCCAGAGTTTTCCGAATGGGACGAGGAAATGCTGAAAGCAGAATTTGAAGAACTGAACGAAATGGACTTCGATTTGGATATGACCGGATTCGGAGAAGATGAAATCGGGAAGCTGCTTGGCATTGACGGAAGCGAAGCCAAAGAGGATAATTTTGAGATTGAGCTTCCAGAATTACCAAAGGCGCAACTTGGCGACATTTATCAGCTCGACAGACACCGGTTGATGTGTGGTGACAGCACCGATAAGGAAACCGTTGAACGGCTCATGGGCGAACAGCGTGTGGATTTGTTTATCACTGACCCGCCCTACAATGTGGATTACGAGGGCAAAACAAAAGATATCCTGAAAATTCAGAACGATTCCATGTCCAACGATGTGTTTCGGAAATTCCTAGTTGACGCTTTTGCCGCTGCCGACAATGTAATGAAACAGGGCGCTGTATTTTACATATGGCATGCGGACTCGGAAGGATACAACTTCCGGGGCGCTTGCTACGATACAGGATGGAAAGTGCGCCAATGCCTGATTTGGAATAAAAGTTGTTTGGTTATGGGGCGGCAAGACTATCAATGGAAACATGAGCCGTGCTTATATGGTTGGAAACCCGGTGCATCTCATCTTTGGGCGAGTGACCGAACACAGACGACCGTGCTGAATTTTGATAAACCAAGCAGAAATAAAGAACATCCGACCATGAAGCCGATTGCTCTTTTCGATTACCAGATTCAGAACAACACCAAATCTGAGGATATTGTGTTGGATACTTTCGCCGGAAGCGGTACGACCATCATGGCATGTGAACAGAACGGGCGCAGCGCCTATTGTATGGAACTTGACCCAAAATATGTTGATGTTATCATTGACAGGTGGGAGAAATTTACCGGAGAAAAAGCAGTAAAAAGGTTGGTTCACAGGTAGTTGCCGCAACTGGAGAATTCAGTGTGGAAGTGGTCAGCCCGATTCTTCACTACCAGAACGATATAGAAACGCTGCAGGAATTGGTTAGGCTGCTCCGTAAAGCGGGCGGGTTTACAAACAGCACCTGCGGAATTCATATCCACCTCGACGGCGCAAATCATACGCCGCGCAGCATCCGAAACTTTATCAATATCATCGCCAGTAAAAACGACCTTTTCTATAAAGCCCTGCAAATTGAACCGGAACGTATGCGGTTCTATAAAGCCCTTGATACGACTCTGGTTTCTAAAATGAATGAGCGTAAACCGAAGAGCATGTACGATATCGAAAAAATATGGTATGAGGGGTACAACGATAATCATTCTCAGCACTACCATTCAAGTCGCTATCATTTTTTAAATTTGCATAGTTTTTTTACCGGTAACCATACGGTTGAGCTTCGCGGCTTTAACAGCGAGCTTCATGCCGGAAAAATTCGCGATGCGCACCTACTTGAATCGAATCGGGTTGATAGGCGACGAATTCAAAAACTGCCGCGAGCATCTTTGCAATAACCTCTCCGGATGCGCGGCTTGGCGATTTCGGGCAGCCTGACTGATAGCCAGCAAGGGCGGGAAACCGCCCGACTGCTGCCTTTCACAAAGAATTCGGGTAGCTTTAGGGTTGAAAAATAAAGCGCCACACAGGGCAAACCTGCGGGCGACAGTGGTAAGGAGTAAAATCGTATGGAAAATCCTACATTGTATATAGCGTATGGAAGCAATTTGAACTTGGAACTAATGGCGAACCAGTGTCCAATGGCAAAGGTGGTCGGTACTGCAAAGCTAGCCGGATACCAACTTTTATTCAGAGGCGGACAGCATGGGGCGGTTGCTACGGTTGAAAAGAACCGGGGCGGCAGCGTTCCAGTTTTGGTGTGGAAAATAACACCTGCCGATGAAGCGGCGCTCGACCGGTACGAGGGCTGGCCTCATCTGTACCGAAAAGAAACGGTCAAAGTTTTGCTCAACGGTATGAAGGTTTCAGCTATGGTTTACATCATGAATGATGGTCGGTCGCTTGGCGCACCGAGTCTGTACTACTACAATGTTATTGCTCAGGGGTACAAAGACGCAGGGTTCGACAGTAATTTTTTGAAACAGGCGGTCAGTAGTTCAATTATGGATTGATAAATAAAATTGTAAATGATAGAATATGTTCCAATAAGATAATTTCTTAATCGGGGGGTAATTTCTTATGAATAAAGAAATGCTTAATAAGTTAAGTGCTTATGCCGGTAGCGATGAATTGATTTCAGTCCATACCGATTTTGATGAATCGGATATTTTTACACTTGGGTATTTAATTGGAATAGACGAAAACAATGTTTTGATGAATATGGTTGATCGCTATGGAGAAGAAAACGGATTTTGCATAATCAATTTGGCTGATATATATAATTTCGAGCTTGATAAAATGTATTCTGGAAAAATAGAAAAGCTTTTTAAGTTGAAAGAGCAGAAAAGGCAGTATATTTCAAACTCCGATTCTAATGCGATAGTAAACTTTCTTAAACATGCATTTGATAATCATTTGCTAATACAAGTTAACGAAGATGATTATTATATTGGTTATGTTAAAGACTTTTCCGATCAAGTTTTAACTACCGAGAAAATTGACAACTATGGTGATGAAATAGGAATATCAAGTTTGGATATGAATAATGTAAATTCATTAAAATGCCAGACTAAATATTTAAGAGATATTGAATTAATTCGCAATAGTAAATTTATCATTTCCAAATACTTATCCGTGGGCAGCAAGTAAGTTGTTCACGGATTTTTTATGTCGTTTTTTATAGAAAAGAGGTGAATCCAGTGCGAACTCTGGAAGAATACAAAGAAGAAATCATTCAAAATATGCGCTCCGTTGGTACATACAAAGAGAGCTTTGCAAACACGATTGATGCCTACGCGCGGGCTATGATGGACTATGATACCGCCTGGATAAGGTATAATAAGTTTCGCAAATTAAAAAAGGATAAAAAAGGAGACATAGAAGCAGTCGTTTGGTAGAATAAAGTTACCACACAAAATTCACCATAAAGGAGACTGCAAATATGTCTGAAAAAATTATACAGCTAAACGAAGGAATCATCAAGGAAGAACTGAAAGATCTGGTTCGAAACAGTGTAGAAGAGACGTTGAATGGACTGCTGGACAAAGAAGCAGCAGATCTAACCAATGCAGCCAAATATGAGCGCACAGAGAGCCGACAGGGCTACCGCTCGGGTCATTACACACGGAATCTTCAAACGACATCCGGAGAGGTGAATCTAAAAGTTCCGAAGCTAAAAGGTGTGCCATTTGAAACAGCAATCATTGAGCGATACCGCCGCCGGGAAAGCTCGGTAGAAGAAGCACTAATTGAAATGTATCTAGCTGGTGTTTCTGTCCGTCGGGTTGAAGATATCACCGAGGCCCTCTGGGGAACCAAAGTGTCTCCGGGTACCATCAGCGAACTGAACAAGAAAGCCTATGTACATATTGAAAGCTGGCGTAACCGCCCTTTGGAAGGTGGCAAATATCCATATGTTTATGTCGATGGGATCTATCTTAAACGCAACTGGGGTGGCGAATATGAGAATGTAGCCATTCTGGTGGCTATCGCTGTCAATGAGGATGGATATCGTGAAGTGATTGGCGCCAGAGAAGGCATGAAAGAAGACAAGGCTAGCTGGACGGAATTCTTCAAATATCAGCGCTGCGCCGTCCATTTCTACCGCAATATCTTCTCGGCCACACCACACTCAAAAATGAAGCTGGTAGCCAAAATGCTAAAGGCAATTCATGCACAGGAAAGCAAGACAGCTGCCCGTGAAAAGGCAAAATCGGTTGTGGAAGACCTCAAGGCTATGAAGCTCAAAGAGGCCGCTAAAAAGTTGGAGGATGGCATTGAGGAAACGCTTACCTACATGGATTTTCCATATGAACACTGGACAAGAATGCGAACCAACAATGCGATTGAACGCCTGAACAGAGAAATCCGTAGGCGAACCAGAGTCGTAGGAACCTTCCCGGATGGTAACTCTGCTCTGATGTTGGTTTGCGCCCGCCTGCGCCATGTTGCCGGCACACAATGGGGCAACAAAAAATATATGAACATGAAGCATTTAGAAAATCTTGACTCTAACGTTTCAGATTCCCAAGTGGGTTAACTATTTTCTACCAAACAACTATATATCAATTTGCGAAAAATACTTGACGGCACCGCATATAAAAAGCGAGTATTCTTACAGCACTTTCAAATGCTATAAGAACACTCGGCATGATCGGGGAGAAATTCCTCCGTGAGTTTTCCAACCTCAATGTAGTTTCTGCCCAAGCGCGACATATCTTTTACGAAAACAGCCGCCGCATGGCCTTCCTCAAGTTCTTGAATCATCGCCACAAAACCGGGACGCTCCATTGTTACACCGGAAATGCCATCGTCCGAGAAGTGGACAAGGTTGGTATATCCCTTTTCTTTGGCAACCTTGATTAGAAGTTTTTTCTGATTGCTTATGCTGTAGCTTTCACATTCAAGATTGTCATCGCGTGACAGCCGCTCATAAAGGAAGGCTGTGTCTTCCCGGTTTTTTCTCTTATTTGACCGTTTCATAAATCCCCCTTTCCGGCAGTCAAATAAGCAGTATTTACAGGGTAAGGTATACCATATTGACTGCCGATTGTCACGCTTGCCGCGCTGTCACTTATCATCAAAGCCGATCTGCGTCGGCCCTCATCAGTCTTATTAAAACAGTTCCCAGCGTGTCATGCCCTTCTGTTTGGAAAATAGGTTCGACAATGAAAGTCTTGCCGTCCACCTTATAGGTAGATGTTTTATCTAAATGATTGCGCCCGGAAACGCCAGACGGTATATTGCTGTTGCAGGCAGAAGAGTTCGTGTTTTCCATTGTTATGCCTCCGTATAAATAAAAAATAGCCGCACCGTTGTTTCGATTTGCTTTTTATGTTTACAGACATTCCGGACGAACAGGCGGCGTGCCTGTTACCATAGGAATTGCACCTCCCCCATTCTAATGGCGGGCCGTTCTCATTGCCTGCGACGGTTTTATCACGCTCGGACTGTGACTGAACGGAAGTTTCATTACATACAGATAATTGCCGCAGAGCTGCCTGCGTCCGCTGGACGCTGCTCTGCTTGCGGCGCTGGTGTTTTTCGCTCCTTTTCCGTTACACTGAAATCCAATCACCTTCTCCTGCGTAAGGAAAGATCGTGGCGCACCCGCCGTCCGGCTCCCTGTATACCGCTGCTTGCGGTATGTATCCGGCTTGTCCCTTATTTGATTTTCAAGGTTCAGCGAAGAATAAAACCTTATTCCTCATAGACCTTTTCATGTTTGATGTAAAAGTAAGTGGGCTTAAAGCTGTTTTTTCAAGAATTTCTCCATATTTTTTAGTCTCCGTGTGATGGCTTCACCGATAACTGCTTTGCTGACACCCTCTATCCTCGCAATGGCGCTCTTGCTCATGCCTAAAAAGTAATGAGCATAGATTCGCTTAGCCTGCTTGTCCGGTAAAGCAGCGATTGCGGCGTGAAGTTGCTCGACCGTCACTTTGCGCTCATAGATTTCGCAGGGGGACAAAGATACGAACAGGATGTCATGCTCAATGCCGTCTCCGCGATCCAGAGAGTAATACGCCTTATGGCGATACCTCCGCAGGCAGTACGCGGCTTCGGCGTGTTCATAAGAATCCATGAGCGCCGCAACCTTGTCCAGCACTTCAATGATGCAGTCGGCGGTATAGAAATCGGGATAATATTTTCGCAGATCGATCTTGGTCATTTTATATTCCTCCGTTTCGATTTTTATGGTTTGGCAAATCGAAGAAGAGGAAGGTGGAGAGCGGCAGCATGGCCTTTCAGTCACTCTGCCCGCTTCAAAAGGGACATAAAAAAGTGCCGAACCGTATAATCCACGGTCCGACACATACTCTGTTGATTTCTATATTGACACTATAAATAATCTCCAATGGCCGCTGTCACTATTCCCTTAGTGCAAATAAGACATTTGTGTCATATCTTCACGAAGATTTCTGTAAATTGATTTATACAGTTTAAAATAAGCGTTGTATTTTTCATGTGCGGCGGCATCCGGGAAAACAGGATCGTCAAGCGTCTGCCATTTCTTGACATCTTCGTAATGAAGCAATCCCGTACCGATACCTGCGAGAATGATATCCCCCAGATTTGCTTCCACATTATGCAAAGGACATACAACTGGATAGCCTGTTACGTCGGCAAAAATCTGGCGCCAAAGCCGGGAATTCGTCACACCCCCTGCAAGCAATATATTACCCTTGATTTCTTCTCCGGTTGCTTCAATTGCATCACGCAAGGAGTAAGCAACCGCCTCAAGAAAAGCATGGTAGATATGGGCTTTTGTGTGTGTTAACGACAGACCGACAATCGTGCCTTTGGCATCAGAATTCCATATTGGACTACGCTCTCCCATAAAATAGGGGAGTACGATAAGACCTTCGCTGCCGACAGGAATGTTTTCGGCCTGTTTGTCCAGCAAGCTGTAAGAATTATCGCCGCCTTCACTTTCTATTTTACATTCAAACTCGGCAAACGTATTTCGGAACCATTTGATGATGGCACCGGCTGTCGCTGCTCCGGCAAAGCAATAGGACAGCTTTTTTGGCTCAAAAAGGTAAGGCCATTCTATAAGCCCGTTTCCCTTTATCGGCTTATCTGTGATAAAAGCCCCGCACATAGATGTACCTATTGCCGCAGCAAAAACACCCGGCTCCAGTACCCCAAGACCGATATTCGCGGCGCCGCAATCAATGCCGCCGGCACACACCGGTAGTCCCTCCCAGAGACCGAGGTTTTCGGCGGATTTATTGTCGAGTCCTCCTACAATGTCAGTGGACTCGACAATATTCTGAGGCATCATGGAAAGAGGAATTCCCATGGCATCCAGAAGTTCTTTCGACCATGTACGGGTATTCATATCAAAAATCCCGCCGATATTGCCGGCAGAAGAGTAGTCAATCGCGACTTTACCGGTCATTCTGTAGATAGCATAGGCGTTAGGCGGCAGAAACAAACGGATTTTCGCCCAATTATCAGGTTCATGGTTTTTAATCCACAGCATTTTGGTATACCCGTAATACGGATCAGCACCATTGTGTGTAATTTTCTGCAGTTTATCAATCCCAATTTTTCTTGCCGCCCACTGACTCTCCTCCTGTGCGCGCCTGTCCATCCAGATTAGGCAGGGACGTACAGGAGTCATAGTGTCGTCAAGTGAAACACCGGAGCCGCCATACAGACCGCTGACGCACAGACCCTTAATATCCGACGGGTTAATATGCGCCTTTTCTACTGTATTCCTGATTGAAGCCATTACGGCATCATACCAGACATCAGGCCATTGTTCTGCCCAGAGTGGCTTCGGTGTCAGAATATCATATTCCTGTAGATCCTGCGAAATCAGATTTCCAAAGGTATCTGTCAGAATTGTTTTTGTCCCCGATGTGCCAATGTCCGTTCCCAGTAAATAATTCATTTTTTCTCCTTATATACAGGTAAATGCACCGTCAATTACAAAATCAGATCCGGTAGTAAAAGTACTGGTATCTCCTGCAAGATAGACAGCTATGGACTGGAGCTCATCCGGACGACCCAGTCGATGCAGAGGCGCCATGGCGTTCCATTGCTCAATCAGAGGTTTCAACGATGGTGATTCGAGTGTCAGATCGGTACCAATATATCCCGGACTGATGCAGTTTACGCGAACCTTACGGGTTGCCCACTCCACTGCCAGCGATTTAGTAAGCTGAATGACTCCGGCCTTGGAAGCATTGTAGGAGCACTGTGGCTGTGGTACGTTAACTATGTGGGCTGACATGGAGGCTGTGTTGATGATTGAGCCTCCGCCATTATGGAGCATTACCTTGCCGGCAGCCTGCGCGGTGAGGAAAACACCGGATAGATTGATGTCAATGACTTTTTTCCACGCATCATAGGTCATTTCCTCGGCGGGGATGTTCATGCAGATTCCCGCGTTGCAGAAAGCCACATCCAGTCCTCCAAACCTTTCAAGGACCGTTTCGATCATCTGATCGACCTGTTTTGGATCGGTAACTTCGGTCTTTACTGCCATGGTTTGCACGCCATTGGCCGCAGCAAGTGCTTCGGCGGTCTTTTGCGCTTCGATAATGTCAAGGTCTATAATCGCCACATCAGCCCCTGTTTCGCACAGCGCCGTTGCTATACTTTTCCCAATTCCCCGGGCTCCGCCAGTGACAAGAATCTTTTTTCCGTCTAGTCTCATTTTTTCGATAATGCCCATATAAACAACTCCTAAAAACAAATATTTACAATCAAGATAAAAAAGAAATGCTCACCGCTTGTTTGACGGATAGTAAAGAGGAACACACAAAAACAGCAGTGAGCGTACCAATGCCAAAAGGGATTCCAAATAAACGTTACACGAGCGAATGTCTAATTTTCCGTCATAACCAGCTCAGTGTAAAGGTGCATGTCATAGTGGTAACAATGAGAGCGAAAGCAATACTTGAGATATACGGGTTACGCGTCTGCTTATAGATGATGCGGTTTATGACGGTTCCGATCGGAAGGAGGAATACAACAGGGTAGGCCCACATAACCAAGGTGCCCACGCCCCACGCCAAATGATCAGTGGGTAAAAGCCCCGTTGTAAGGAAGCAGCCGTAAAAGATGATGAATAAAATAAGCACGCCAAGAACATTGAAGATGCACATCACCAGGGTGTTGACCCACTCTTTCTTGCCAATCTTTATGTAATTGAAAACATTCATGGCAATGGAGTTGATTACGTAGAAAGCCACAAAGAGCAGCATGAATTTAAGGATATCAGGAATCTTATCCGCAGTGAAAGGTCTGACTGCAATTTCCCAGAAGCGAAAATCAGTCGTAAAGAAGTAATTGGAAAGGAATACGAGCGAGTATGTGCAGACTGCCGCCAGCACGCCGAGCAGGATACTCTTCCCCAATTTATCCTTGCTCATGAAAACGCCTTGTTCGTACAGATTAAGCCCATTAGGTTTAGCGTATCTGCGGTAATTTAATATTAAAATAAGCAGGGTAAACAAGCCGTTGACTAATGACCATATACCCAACACCCACGGCTGGTTCTGATTGAAAAAAGCAGGCTCAAATACTTGACCTAATATCCAAACAATCAAGAAGGAGATCGCGGAAAACAGTGCGCTTAACGAGAGCCCCCACCACAGCCAGGATTTTCCCTTTCGGTCGACTTCTCTCAACTGCATCGGTCGGTCAGTCTTCAGAACGCCGAAGAATTTTGTTTTCAGCATGACCAGGATGAAATTCACAAGGAACATGAAGAAACCGATGAGACCGATTGTTTCAAAGAATATCTTCACTTGATAGATTTGATTGCCGGACACTATGGGGTTCGGAGCGGGAAAGGATTTTTGAAAAAATTCAACGCATTCGCTGGTTACTTTTGAGGACATAAAGGCCCAGGCATGGATGAGTGTCGGCGTATAAACGACTCTTATGGCATCCTTGCCATTAATGTTTTCCGTATACATTGTATCGTTGGTCCGTTTTGCAAGCCCAGTGGGATCCTTGCCAAAGTTCAGGAAGGACTGGGCAACCGGCTGATTGATATAATCGCGCGGCGCGGTGAGTGTTCCGTCAGGATAAAGAACCCGGAAAAAGCACTCATCATACTTATCGGCGACGATTCCAACGTTACGGTTTCCGTACACGTTCGTGAAATTCTTATCCGATGCATTATAAAATTTGGCATATAGTCCCGCTTCGGTGTAGAATGCATCGTTGCTTTCAAGAAACACGGAGGAGATTAGCTGCTTGGGCGCTTTGTTGTCCAGCATAACTGCCACATTGCAGGAGTAGGCTCCGTTTGAATGGCCAAGAATACCGATTTTCGAGGTATCAACAAAAGGCAGGGTGGCCAGCATCTTGACGCCATCGTAAACGCCGTTGGCATTGTTGTCATCATCAAACCAGGTATCTTTAGTAATGTCATCCGAGTCTCCATGACCGTACATATCGATATCAAGCACAACATAGCCTCTGCGCGAGAGCTCGACATAATTCGGGGTCATTACTTCTTTGGCGGAGTTCCAGCCATGGACGACTACAACCGCAGGGGCGGGGGTGCCTTTTGTTGCGTTTGTGGGAATAAAGAGTTGGGCACTCTGCATGTGACCCGACGGCGTCTCCCATTGCAATTGCTTTACGGTGATAGAGCCCCCGCCTGATTTAACCAGACTTGACCCCAACGCGCTGATAAAACAGATAAGCAGCGCGATGACCAGCATAAAAGTAGCATTCTTCACCAAGAAAAACTTGCTTTTTTCAGACGTTTTGCCAGACTCCGCCGGCATGACCTTTTTTTTCAGAAACATAATACATCTCCTTCATTCAATAAATATCTAAATATAGCGGGGCGGTGTATAGCCCCCAACTTCAATCAGTTATCTTACCAATTTCATTGTTGCTCTCATGCATTCCTGAATTTCCTGCTTTCCCGGCATAGCAGGAATGGCGCCGCGTTTGGAGGCGCATAATGCCCCGGCCGCATTCGCATATGTCAAAATTGCAATCATATCACGGTTATGAATATCTTCCGGTGATTTTTTTCGTTTTGCAAGGCTGTAAAGCATCGCTCCGGTAAATGCGTCGCCTGATCCTGTCGTGTCGACGACTTTTGTGTCATAGGTGGTTATGTGCCCCACACCGTGCTTGTACCTGTAAAAACAGCCTTCCGGTCCCAAGGTGATGACCACGAGCCGGATTCCCTTGTCGCAGAGTATCTTGCTGCCTCGCTCATAATCGGTTGTGCCGGTGATAAAAGCAAGTTCCTCCTCGGAAATTTTCAGAATATCGGCGTACTGCAGACCTGCAAGTATCCCTGCTTTTGCCGTTTCGGCATCGGGCCATAGTGCCAACCGGAGATTGGGATCGTAGGAGATCATGCTGCCTTTTTGTTTTGCGTATTTTACCGCCACAAGGGTCGCTGACCTTGCGGGATCCGCAGTAAGAGACAGCGAACCGAAATGAAAGATTTTGGCGGAATCGATTAATTTAAAGTCCAGCTCCTCGGTCTCCAGCGTGGTGTCCGCACCGGGTGACCTATAGAAACTGAAACTTCGGTCGCCTTTGTCATCAAGATGAACAAAGGCCAGTGTCGTCGCAGCATCGTCAACCGCTATCCTGAGACCTGCGGTATCAATCCCGTTCTTGATTAAAGTTTCTTTTAAAAACCGTCCAAAGGCGTCGCTGCCGACTTTACCGATAAAAGCGGACTTTCCTCCGAGCTTGCTGACCGCCGCAGTCACATTGGCTGGCGCTCCACCCGGATTCTGTTCATAAAGTGTATTGCCCGCCTCGGTTTTACCGCTGGGAGTAAAATCGATTAAAAGCTCCCCAAGAGATACTACATCAAACATCTGCTATAATACTCCATTCAAAAGATTCAAGGCTTAATAATGATTTTGCCGCTTTTGCGGTAAGCATCGTCTGTAAAAACACACTGGATATCTGATAGCGACAACGTATCAGTGATCAAATCCTTTACATTGATTTTCTTCGCTTTTAATAGGTCAACCGCCCTCTGATACGTATAAGGGTTAATAAATGAGGCTTTGACCGAAACTTCCCTTTTGAAAAGATCAAACGGTTCAAGCGGGATTTGGCAGACAGGATCCGACAGGCCAAACAGCATAGCGGTGCCGCCCTTTCCTGCATATTGGACTGCATCGATCATGGTGCTTTTTAAACCCACACATTCAATCGTCGCGTTGACATTCTGGATTGCGTATTTTTGCAATACATCAGGCACACTTTCATGGAATGGATCAATGGCAATGTCTGCCCCCAGCTTCATGGCCAGTTCCCTTTTTTCATGAATGGGCTCCACCATAATCAGCGTGGAGGCACCACAGTTGTGGGCAAGCTGAAGCATGATTTGCCCGATTGTTCCACCACCTATAATCATCACCGTATCCCCGGCCTTTATTCCGGTGAGATCAATTCCGTGCAGACAACAGGAGATGGGCTCTGCCATGGCTCCTTCTTCGAAGGACATCTCTTCCCCCATTTTATAAACCTGCTTTTGGTTCACAGTGCAATATTCGGCGAATCCGCCATCAGTTGTGGTGCCGATTCCTATCATATTCTCGCAAAAATGCGCGCTGCCAGTTTTACAGTAGTAGCACTCTCCGCACATGTCATTAGGGTCAACGCACACTCTGTCTCCCGGATGAAATTCAGTTATATCTGATCCCACTTCCGAAATAATTCCGGAAAATTCATGTCCTAATATTGTCGGTGGTGTACACGTTGCTGCGCCCTCTGCTCCAGAGAAGATATGTAAATCGGTGCCGCAAACGCCGCATGACTTGACGCGAATTGTGACTTCATTATGCCTCGGCTCACGGATTTGGGTTTCTTTTACTTGCAGATCCTTTATTCCGTAAAAAATTGCAGATTTCATTCTAGAATTCCTTTCTGGTTTCGTAAGTTACAAAATATACTATTGCAAATATTGTTTGCATAAGTATACGTATATATTAATTGGTTTTTTTATAAAATACAATACTGAATATGCCTAATAATCATATATAGTTTTAGACATATTAAATAAAGTTCAATAAAATTTCAGGCCTTTTCTTTTTCACATTTTTATTATATAATAAGTACGTTAGTAAAAGTATATTATCATAACTAGAAGGAATACAAATGAAAAAAGCAACAACAGCGGAACTTAAAAGAATTAATCGAAGCAATATTTTTAAACTTATCTATGCGGAACAAAAAATTGCAAAGCAGGATATTGCCGCTAAGTTACAATTGAGCCTCCCACCCGTCACCCAATGCTTAAAGGAATTGGAACAGATGCAGCTTATAGAAAAAAACGGACGTTTTGAGTCATCAGGTGGCCGAAAGCCCCAAGTGATTAGTTGTGTCCGTAAAAGCCGGATTGGTTTTGGCATTGAGGTGCTTAAAAATCAGATACGGATTATCGCTGTAGATATCTACGGCTCTATCCTTAAAGAAAGTCGAATTGATTTTTTCTATGCAAACACCCCTGAATACTATCGCCAGTTGGGTGATTTTGTAAATTCTTTTGTCCTCTCCATGCGTATTGCGGACAAGCGAATACTAGGGGTCGGTATCGCTGTTCAGGGACTTGTTGCGCCGGATGGCCTGTTTATTACATACAGCCCCATATTGGGCTGTACCGGCGCTCACCTTGAAGATTTCAGCAAATATATCGATTATCCCTGCCGTTTAATTCATGATTCCGAAGCGGCCGCATTCGCGGAGCTATGGTTTTCCAGAGATATCACGGACGCAATCTATCTTGCTTTGAGTAAGAATTTGGGCGGAGCGGTCGTTATTAACTCTGCCCTCCATAGAGGGCAGGGAATCGGAAGCGGCCTTATTGAACATATGGTTTTGGAACCTGGCGGTCGCCCATGTTATTGTGGCAAAAAAGGGTGCCTTGAAGCATATTGCTCTGCTGATGCATTAATTGGTGGTGATAAAGATCTGGATTCCTTTTTTGCCGCTCTGCATTCAGGAAAATCTGATCAGGCAGTTAGGTGGGATCGGTATCTTGATTATCTATCAACCGCTATTAACAATATGCATATGCTGATTGATTATGAAGTCATATTAGGAGGCCATATTACTCCCTACTTTAATGAAAGCGACTTTTACAAATTAAATAAACTTGTTCATGAGAAGTGCTCTTTTCCTGAGCAACGCGATTATATTCACATTGGAAAATGCTCACACGCAGTTGTGGCAACAGGCGCTGCATTATTGTATGTCAATGAATTTCTAGATTCAATTTAAGATTTGTCCCATTTTGGCAATATTTTCGATAAGCTAAAACCTGGCCTCTCTATTCTTATGCAAGGGTATAAAATTCTCCTTTGATCATAGAGTTAATATAGGATTCAGAATAACCAGTCACTGACATATCAATAGCTCTGCATAGCGGCTTTTCTTTTGGGCTTTTCCTGCCACTGGAATTTTTTTATTTTCGGAAGCAGTTTCTGAATCTTTGTATATCTTCTTTTACCCAATGTCACCCCCCCAATCGTAGTTGTTATCCTACGATTGGGGGGGTTGCTAATGTCCGCTTTTACTGGTTCACTTCAGTAGTGACCGTCCTTTATCTTTTTATTCCATTCTCGATGTCGGAACCCTAGCTACCACAGCAGAACAGGCTTTGAAAACCTGTCACGGAAGTCTCCACAAGGTGGATTTTCAAATATATATTCAGGGGGTGAATCCGTCGTGGTTAATAAAATAGATTGTATATGTCAAATGCTATATGAGATTAAAGGTTTTTCGTCTTTAAATGAATTCCAAAGATTTAAAGAATACATCAAAAATTTAGTTGATAAAGGTGATTTGATTCCCATACCTGTTACAAACCAATATGCCGATTTTTCTGAGGAGTGGTATAAATGTAGAAGTTGTGAACAAGTATGGAGACTTGTGTACCCGGATTTTCCCTTTAAGGGGCTATGGACAAAGGTTAGTTAGAATACGGAAGGACTATTTCGATATTGAGGTAGCCTGATTTCGCTTTCAAGTTCTGTCACCCACGTCATCTCGGTAATAACGAAGGCTTTTAAGTACAACCGGCTCAATGGCTGATACTATCGGAGCACGGAATCCTTTCCTGTATCGCGGGTACTACTACGATTTTGAAACGTTTATTATTATATTGAGTCAGCGTCCCAAAGTTGGAAGTGGTTGCTCTCCTCTCTCTGAATCTTGGGGTTTATCCCTACAAAAACCGGCTTTTGACTACCAATGCTGGCAAAATTGAAACTGTAAGAAACCGCATAACACCGCCATTTGTTGACGTTCACTGCATTGTGCTGAAATCGAATTTCCGGTTTCAAGTCCGACCACCCGCACCAAATAATCCGAAAGTTTTCTTAACAGAAAAATGGTTCGGAATAGCGTTTAAAATGCCCGGCAGTTAATTACTGCCGGGCATATCCTTTTCTATCAGATCATTAATATAAGCGTTCAAACTGTCATAGCCTGCGCTTTTTGCGTGGGCTTTTATTTTGTCCTTGCTATCCTTCGGAAGTATCAAAGAGAACCGATCGCAGTGGTCCCCTAACCATTTGTTTTTATACTCTGTTTTTCCTGCCATAATATCACCTCTAAAATAGTATAGCAGATTATAAAGTCTTGAGCAAGATATATAATATAGTCACATTAAGAAAGGGGCGATTAAAATGGAAACATGGTTAAAAGACGAAAAAACAGGTATTGAATGTGGGATTAATTGCGACGGTGACTTATTCCTTGGTGATGATAAAAGCGGATATAATTTGCGCGATACTTCCGAAAACAGGGAAAGAGTGATAAACGATTTTTGCAACGTTACCGGAAGAGAAAAGCCGGCAATTGCAGCGTACGGTGCTCCACTGAAATATAGCGTCACATTAGTTGAATTCAGCAGATAAATGAATCAGCCGTTCCCCGGCGGATAATCCGGGGAGAAAGGATAAGATCATGTACGTATTACAGTATCGCGTCCGTGAATGGGATAAGTGGGAAACTATGCTTGATAAGTTCCCGACTATCGAAAAAGCACAAGCAGAGTTGGCAAAACAACCGATTAAGTCGATGTTCCGTATTGCAGAGGAATATACGGTCGTGAGATATAAGGCAGTAAAATAAAAGATCCGCACCGGTCAGGTGAGCAGAAAGGAACCCATCATTCTGAGGGTTGCGGCGATGTTGAGCCGTCCGGCAAATGTTCTCTGAATGGGGTCGGAGAAGTGTGGTAGTACTTGCGGAACAGCTGGCTGAAATAATTTACGCTGTCAAAGCCGCACCGTATGGCAGTTTCTGTGATATTCAAATCTGTATGTTCCAAAAGAGATCAGAACAATCAACTGGTAGACAAATGATTTTATGGCGAGTTCAAATCCAGTCTGCCGGGAGAAGTACTCGTGAATCATTCGTTTGACACAGTCCGACACCTCCGCGTCATTTTTAATCAGGTTTTGAAAAGAAATCCGATTTTGAGCCAGTGAAGCAAAATACTTTGTCTGTAACAAATCAACCTGATTGCTGAACAGAAATGCGGGGTCGATACGGATGACGTAGAAACTCAAATCATCAGAAAGGCCCTCCAGATAATGCAGTTCATTGCTGTTGATCACAACAATGCTGCCTGTGGTGGCGTAAAAGAGATTGCGGTCGCATTCCAGAACGGCCTTGCCGCTGACGAAATAGTAAAACTGAAAATGCTCATGCCAATGTCCGCCTACCTTGCATCAAAGGTAAAAGCGTGACACTTTTTATACACGCGGAGTTTTGCTTTTGGCCATTGACAATTGTAAAAATGCATCTTATAATAAAACGAAATACAGCAAAGGCGCTGCAAAAAATTTGCAGCGCCTTTGCTGTATGGTTTTTCCTTTCTTAATATACCATGTTAGCATACTAAACTGCAGAACCAATAGAAACGCAGTGGTTTATTGACAATTTATATGATATATGATATATTTAACCTATCATACAGGTTAATGGGGGATAACATGGCAATGGGAATTCGGCGTATGCCATTACAGTCAGAGATTATTAAATTTATAAGGGAATATATTGTAAGCAAACATTTACAGTCAGGGGATCGACTTCCTTCACAAGAGAAGCTGATTGAAATGATGGGTGTGAGCCGCACTGCTTTACGCGAGGCAATCAAAACGCTCGAAGCCAGAAATATTTTGAAAATTATTAATGGTAAAGGGATTTATGTGCAGGATTCCTCCTTGCAAGATTTGCTGACGCAGTTGGAGTTCACGAAAGAAAAGGAACTTCTTCTGGAGGTTCTGGAAGCCAGAAAAATATTGGAACATGAAATCGTCAATTTAGTAGTCAAAAACATAACCGATGAAGAGCTTGATAAGCTTCAAAACATATTGGCTGTGATTATGGATAAGTACAACCGGGGCGAACACCAGAATGTGGAAGACAAAAAGTTTCACTATATGGTGTATGAATATTCGCACAACCGGATTATGCAGCAGCTTATTCTGTCCATCAGCGGTGCTATGGATAAACTTTGGGAGTTTCCACTGAATATGGAAAGCCCCTTTACGGAGACTATGCCGATCCATGTGGACTTCTTTAAGGCACTTCAACGAAGGGACTTAAAAATGGCTCAATACTATAATGGAACCATCATTGACCAGATGATTAGGGATGTTATGCAGAGCCAGTACACGGAGGCGAACAAGTAAAGGTCTTTATTTATTTTATAGAGCCAAATTACAGAAGCAATCAAAGTGTTAATTTATAGCAACCTATATTATAGCATATAGGAGCACAGAAAGCAGGAAGATAGAAAGAATGAACTTTGAATTAGAGCGACAGGAAAGAATCCTCCAGGATGTCGAAAAATTGATTTATCCCCAGTCAATCCCCGTTACGGACTACAAAGTTTTTGATGAAAATCGAAAAGACGGATATTCCTGCTCCACGACCGAATGGAGAAATTATCAAACCAACGAGGTTTGGGGTAAGCTAAAGCAGCATCGCTGGTTCAGAACGACCATCACCATTCCCAAAGAATTTGACCGCTGCTGTGTTGAATTTATTGTCACAACCGGTCGCGAGGGAGAGTGGGACGCAACCAACCCACAGATGCTCTTTTATTTGAATGGTGAAATCATTCAGGGGGTTGACGTGAATCACAGGCATATCACGATTGCAGAACACGCGGTTGCCGGTGAGACCTATGAAGTCGCGTTCCTAGCGTACAGCGGTTCCGTTCCCGGGGATTTGGTCATTCGTACCGCGCTCGCTACTAAGGACAAGGTCGTGGAACATTTTTATTATGATTTGTCTTCTCCGATAACGACTGCGCGTGTGCTGACCTTGTGTGATGCAGAAAACTGCCGTCGCATACTGCAAAAAACTTCTGGTGCGGTGGATGTTTTAGATTTGCGTGTATCCTATTCAAAAGAATTTTATCATTCGATGGAAGCAGCTGAGGCTGTTCTCAAAGAAGAATTTTATACAAACATCAATGAGCAGGCACCGCTCGTCAGTGCCATCGGACATACACATATTGATATTGCTTGGCTTTGGCCCGTCAGTCAGACGAAGGAAAAAGTTCTCCGCAGCTTTTCAACCGTTCTACGGTTGATGGATCAACATCCGAATTACAAGTTTATGTCCAGCCAGCCGATTTTGTACCAGTTTGTGAAGGATCAAGAGCCAGCTATGTTTGAAAAAATCAAGCAAAAGGTGAAAGCGGGCCGTTGGGAAATTGACGGTGCCATGTGGCTGGAAGCCGATTGCAACATCCCGTCGGGCGAATCCTTTGTAAGGCAAATCATAAAGGGACATCGATTCTTCATGGATGAATTTGGGGTGGAGAGCAAATCGCTTTGGCTGCCGGATGTGTTCGGTTACAGTGCGGCTATTCCACAAATTCTTAAAAAATGCGGAATCAACTATTTTATGACGACCAAGATTGCTTGGAATGAAACCAATCAGCTTCCCAACGACACTTTCCGTTGGCGTGGAATTGACCAAAGCGAAGTTTTTGTATTTATGCCGACAACCTGCGAATTCGACCAGCATCAGGGACAGAATATCTCCTTTAGCGAACAGAATCACACAACAACGTATACGGGCTATATTAATCCCAACATGCTGCTAGGAACCTATAAAAGATTCCAAAACAAGGAATTGACGGAAGATACCTTGATGCTCTTTGGCTATGGAGACGGCGGCGGCGGCCCAACAGCGCAAATGTTGGAAAATGCCGAGCGGCTCAAGTACGGAATGCCGGGGATGCCCAGAATCAAGCAAGAGTTTGAAACGGAATTCTTTGACCGCACGTATCAAAAAATAGCTCACAAGCCTGAGATGCCGACATGGGACGGGGAACTGTATTTTGAATACCACAGAGGAACCTACACCGCTTGTGCGAAAAATAAGCGTAACAATCGAAAAAGCGAAATCCTTTACGAACAGCTTGAAACACTCAGTACGCTTACTCAGCACCTCGGCTGCAACTATCCGCAAAAGCAACTTCAAGATGGCTGGGATGTCATTTTATTGAATCAGTTTCATGACATTATCCCCGGTAGCTGCGTCAGTGAGGTATACCAAACCACGGACAAGGAATATGCCGGCATTATGGCCAATGGGGAAGCGCTTGCGAAGGAACAGATGCACAATATTGCCTCCCACATTGCGATGCCGGAACCGTCTGTGCTTGTCTTCAATTCACTCGGTTATACGAGGGACGACATTGTAACGGTCACTGTGCCGTTTTCCGTTTGTGGCGTAAGGGATGATGAAGGAAACGAATACACTGTTCAATATGTGAAAGAAAACAGTTTCCTGTTTTTTGCAAAGGGAATTCCGGCGACAGGTTATAAGGCTTTTACCCTTATCCAAGGAGAAAAACCGGAAGAAACGAAGAAGGCGCCAATCACTTCATTTGAAAATGCTTGGTACAGCGTCATTTTCGACGGAGATTGCAGTATCCTTTCCTTGGTGGAAAAGGAGACGGAAACGGAGTTTATTCGTGAGGGTGAACGCGGAAACGAACTGCTGACCTACGAAGACCGACCGGTTAACTGGGATAATTGGAACATCGATTCATTTTACCGCAAAAAGCCGTATACGTTTGATAGCGTATCCGAACCCAAGGTCTTGGAATACGGACCCGTCCGTTTCTGCTTGGAGGTCGAAAGAAAATTCCTGAGTTCTGTGATAACTCAGCGAATTTACCTTTACCGCGATATTCCCCGGATCGATTTTGAGAACACAGTGGACTGGGAGCAAAACAACGTGCTTCTGCGCGTGAATTTCCCGGTGGATGTCAATGCGACAAAGGCTACCTTTGAAATACAGTACGGGAATGTAGAACGGGAAACAACGAATAATAATAGTTGGGACAGTGCCAAATTCGAAGTCTGCGGGCACAAATGGGCGGATCTTTCCGAAAACGCACGGGGTATCAGTTTGCTGAACGATTGCAAATACGGTTACAGCGTAAAAGACGGCAACCTAAGCTTGACGCTACTTAAGGCGGGAAAATACCCGAATACGGACGCGGACATGGGAACTCATCGGTTTACTTACTCGATCTATCCCCATAGCGGCCGTTGGCAGGATGCTTCCACTATTCAAATGGCGTATAACCTGAACGTACCGCTGCAATCCGCAGTCTGTGCACAGACCACAGGGACAGCGGCAAGAGAATTCTCGTTGGCAAGCTCTTCCTGCGGCAATTGCTTCATTGAAGTGATGAAGCAAGCGGAGGATGGAAATGGAACAATCCTCCGCATTTATGAAAACAAGAACAGCAAGGGGAAAACGACCATACGGCTGGGATTTGCCCCGCAGCGAATCTTTGAATGCGATTTGCTGGAAAATAACCTTACGGAAATAGAACATCAAAATCATGAATTTGAATTTATGCTGAAACCATTCGAAATTAAGACCTTCCGAATCATTTTTAGATAGACAGGAGATTAAAATGCTGAAAGAACTCACACAAATTTGGGGAGTATCCGGCAGTGAGCGCGGTGTGGCCGATTATCTGATTGCGCAGTGCGCCAAGTACGCCGACACTGTCAAAATAGACGCCATCGGGAACTTGATCATGCTGAAAAAGGGAAACGGCACAGACAAGAAGAAAATCATGTGCGCTGCGCATATGGATGAAATTGGTTTGTGCGCCATCTCTATTACCGATGATGGATTCATCAAGGTAAAAGCAATGGGCGGAATTTCGGCAGTTTCCACCTACATGAACCGCGTTCGGTTCCAGAACGGAACCATTGGAACGGCTGCCGCCGTCGAGAAAATCACCGACGGGAAGTTTGGTACGCTCGATAAATTATACATTGATATTGGCGCTTCCAGCAAAGAAGAAGCATTACAGTATGTCGCTATCGGTGAATCGGCCGTATTCTTCGGCGACTACGTGGAATTGATCGGACGCAATGTGATGAGCAAAGCGTTTGATAACCGCTCGGCCTGCTATATTATGGCAAAAACGCTTCAGAAGATGGATACGCCGTATCATGATGTGTACTTCGTATTTACCGTTCAGGAAGAAGTGGGGCTTCGTGGCGCAACCGTAGCGGCGGAGGCTATCCATCCTGACTTGGGCATTGCGATTGATATTACCGGTTCGTTTGATGTGCCGGCTGACGACCTTGGCAACGCTGTTATCGGCGGTGGTGCGGCAATTAAGGTGAATGACGCTTCCGTCATCTGCGACGCTAGTCTGGTACAGGCAATGGTCGACTGCGCGATCAAAAATAAGACGCAGTATCAGATGGATGTACTGGCAAACGGAGGCACCGACGCGGGCGCCATCAACCGTTCCGGAACGGGCGTTAAGACCGTCGGTATTTCGATCCCAACACGGTACGGCCACACGCCGAACAGCATTGTGAACCTCGATGACATTGAAGCCTGTACCGAGCTGCTTACCAATTACATACAGGCAAACCTTTTAATCAAAACTGAGATTGTTGTGAAATAATTGACAGATTGATAAAACAATCTGCTGATATAATTAATTCAGAGAAAGAGGGAAAAATTATGAAAAAGAAACTGGCTATTCTTCTGGCAATCGCAACAATGGTCAGCGCCCTGACCGCATGTGGAGGCGGAACCACTGCTGCTACTTCGCAGCCCGCAGCGAGCGGACAGGCGGCAACCAGCGTGGAACAAATCGCAAATACATACATGGAATCTGACCCGGACACGCTTGATCCAACCAGAGCGGATGACGATAATAAAAACGCAATTGTCGGTGAAGTGCAGGAAGGCCTTGTCAGAATGCATGACGGCAAACTCGAAGCTGCCGGTGCTACAAGCTGGGCTGTTTCGGATGACGGCCTTACATGGTCCTTCAAACTTCGCGAAAATAAATATTCGGACGGAACCGAAGTAACAGCTGCCGACTATGTCAATGCTGTTCAAAGAATTTTCGACCCGGAAGTAAACTGCCATAATGCAAGCATTTTCTACTGCATCAAGGGCGGCGAAGAATTTAACACAGGCAAGGGCAAAAAGGAAGACGTCGGCGTCAGCGCGCCCGATGCCACAACCCTTGTTTTCACACTGAAAGAAGCATTGCCCTATTTTGTGCAGCTGACTAATTTCGCTGCTATTACCCCAATCAAAGCAACTGTAACGGCGGGAGCGAAAAACGCGACCTACGGTGCAACTGCAGAAGAAATGCTCTATTCCGGCCCATTCTACATTGCATCATGGACCAGAGGTTCTGATCTTGTTTTGAAGAAGAACCCGAATTACTGGGATGCCAAGAGCGTTCAGCTGGAACAAATCAATGTAAAGCTTGTTCAGGAAGAACAAACCCGTGAGCAGATGTTTGACCAGGGCGAAATTGATGTTCTTAGAAACGCAAGAACCGAATATGCCGATAAGATCAAAGCCAAAATCGACAGCGGCGATGCGAAACTGGTCGAAGGACCCGCACCTCGCGCATCCTATATTGCGTTCAACAATAAAGATACCAACAAGATTTTCACCAATGCAAATGTTAGAAAAGCATTCTCCCTTGCAATTGACAGGGAAGCTCTTGTAACAAATGTTCAGAAAAAAGATAAAGCAGCGTACGGCCTCATTCCTTTTGGCATCAACAATGGCGACGTAATTTTCAGAGATAAAGTAGCACAGCCTTTAGAGGCTGAGAAGAGCCAGGACCCGAAAGCGTTGTTACAGGCAGGCTTAAAGGAACTTGGACTTGACCCGAACAAGCAAATTACGGTTACTTTCCTCCAGAAGAACTCCAACAACGACACCAAGGCGAACGGTGAATTCTATCAGAACCAGTGGGAAACCAAACTGGGCGTTAAGGTCAAAATTGACACCGCTTCAGACAACTCTGCCTTTAATCAGAGCGTTTCCAAGGGGATGTACCAAATCTGCCAAACCGGTTGGGGCGCAGACTATAACGATCCTATGACATTTATGCAGTGCTATGTAACCGGCGACGGCAACAATCCGGCCGGCTTCTCGAATGCAAAATATGACGAGCTTGTAAATGCATGTAAAACACTGAGCGACATGGACGCTCGCCTTGTAAAATTCCAAGAGGCCGAGAAAATCCTTGTGGATCAGGAAGCAGGCATTGGTCCTCTTAGCTTTACCTTCTCAAAGAACCTGTTCGGCAAACGCCTGCAGGGCGCAATCATCAACGGTGCGGGCGGCCCAGCTGTTGAGTACAAATACGCTTCAATTGTCGGCTAAATTTCATTAGACGAAAAGGGCGCGGCTGCCGAAAACAGGCAGGCCGCGCCTAAAGCGTATTCATTACAAATTTTATGGGAGGTCAAGGATGGCTAAGTATATACTGAAAAAGCTTGTTTATATGATTGTTACCCTGTGGGTCATATTGACGGTAACTTTCTTTTTAGTGAACACTCTGCCCGGCGACCCCGTCCAGTCCGACACCAAGGTTCTGCCCCCTGCGGTCGCTCAGAACCTGAAAGTGAAATGGGGTCTGGATAAACCCCTGGGCGAACGTTATATTGTGTATTTGAAAAATGTTGTGCTTCACGGGGAATTCGGTGAATCGTATAAAACCCCCGGAATGACGGCAAATCAAATTATTGCACAGCGGTTCCCCGCTTCCGCACGCCTTGGGCTGCAGGCGGTTGTGCTTGGCCTTGTGCTGGGACTGTCATTGGGAATTCTCGCAGCAATCAGACGGAATTCGTGGGTTGATTTTCTTACTATCTTTGTTGCGATTGTAGGGGTCTCCGTTCCAAGTTTTGTTTTTGCGGCGCTGCTGCAAAAAGGACTGGGTGGTTCGTATTTTCCCATTATCGGTTGGGCAAAGGCGGGAATGGGCTTTATGGACAGCATGCGCTACACCCTTCTGCCCACACTTGCAGTTGCTATTGGAGGAATTGCAACCTACTCCCGTTTTATGCGGTCGTCCGTTTTGGACGTCATGAGCAACGATTACATTCTTACCGCAAAGGCGAAGGGTTTGTCCGAATGGCAGATTATTCGCAAGCATGTCTTTAAAAACAGCATCACTCCAATTATCTCAATTGTCGCGCCCCAGATTGCCGGCGTTGTGACCGGTTCCTTTGTAATTGAACGGATTTTTTCCGTTCCCGGGCTTGGAAGATATTTCGTGGACAGCGTGAACGGCAGAGATTATCCGGTCGTCATGATTACGACGGTATTCTTTTCCTTCCTGTTTATTGCGTCCATCGTTCTGATGGATATCCTGTACACACTGGTCGACCCGCGGGTTCGAAAAGGTTTGTTAAAAAGTAAGAGGTGATGCGCTATGGATAATTCTCAAATTAACTTGAAAATGTTTCGGCATGTCGAATTGGATACGGAAAAATCGGAGGCGGTTGTCCGACCGAGCGTTACTTATTGGCAGGATGCCTGGCGTAGGCTGAAAAACAACAAGGTTGCCATTACCTGTATGTTTTTTCTGATCTTTATTGTTTTAATGTGCATCTTCGTGCCCATTCTTTCTACTCATTCCTATACGGAACAGCTTACCTCGCGCACAAATGAGGGACCATCCTGGGATCATCTGTTTGGCCTTGACGACCTTGGCCGCGACATCTTCACCAGGCTTTGGATGGGCGGCCGCGTATCGCTGCTGATTGGCCTTGTGGGAACGCTGGTTTCTCTTTTAGTCGGCGCTGTTTACGGCGGAATCAGCGGCTATCTTGGAGGAATTGTGGACGATGCCATGATGAGAATCGTCGAGGTTCTGGTTGGCATTCCATACCTGATTGTTGTTATGATTGTTTCGATGATTCTGGGAAAAGGGATGAATTCCCTTATCATTGCCCTTTGTATTACAAGCTGGACGGACTTGGCGCGTATTGTGCGCGGACAGGTGCTCAGCCTGAAAGAAAGCGAATATGTGCTGGCCGCAAAAACGCTTGGAGTCAGCCCAATCAAGATTATTTTAAAGCATTTACTGCCCAATACCTTAAGTGTGATTATTGTCAATACAACGTTTTCTATCCCTGGATTTATTTTTGCTGAAGCGTTTTTAAGTTTTGTCGGTATGGGCATTCAGCCCCCGAACACCAGTTGGGGCGCTATGGCAGCATTGGGGCAGCAGCAGATGTCCTACTACCCCCATGAGCTGATTTTCCCGGCGCTTGCAATCAGCCTCACGATGCTGGCCTTCAATCTGCTCGGGGATGGTCTGCGTGACGCATTAGACCCCAAGCTCAGACAGTAGTGGAGGAAAGAAATGAATAAACTGCTTGAAGTAAACAACTTAAAAGTTTCGTTCCACACCTACGCCGGTGAAGTACAGGCGGTACGCGGTGTTTCATTTTCAATTGACAATGGCGAAACGCTTGCCATCGTGGGTGAGTCGGGAAGCGGCAAAACGGTGACCTCCAAAGCGATTATGGGTCTGATTGCCACACCGCCCGGCGAGATCAAAACAGAGAGTGAAATTTTATATAACGGCGTCAACATTTTAGAATTTAATAAGAAAAAATGGAGGGAATTCCGCGGCAAGGATGCTGGAATGGTTTTTCAGGATCCAATGACTTCCCTGAACCCAACCATGAAAATCGGGGAGCAGATTGCCGAGGGAATTCGGATTCATCATAAAATATCCAAAAGTGAAGCACAGGCGAAAGCAATTGAAATCCTGAAAAAGGTCAGTATTCCGAATCCGGAAGAGCGTATTAATGAGTACCCGTACGAATTTTCGGGCGGAATGCGGCAGCGTGTCGTCATTGCAATCGCACTGGCCTGCAATCCTCAATTGTTGATTGCGGACGAACCAACAACCGCGCTGGATGTTACCATTCAGGCTCAAATTTTGCGGCTGCTCAAAGACATTCAGAAGGAATCCAACACTGCTATCGTCCTGATTACTCACGATTTGGGTGTGGTAGCAGGTATGGCCGACAATATCGCGGTTATGTACGCGGGAAGAATCGTTGAGTTTGGCACAGTGGATGAAATCTTCAAAAACCCTCAGCATCCGTACACCTATGCGCTGCTGAACGCCATTCCAAAACTGAACGTGAAAAATAAATCCGAACTGGTTTCCATTCCCGGTACGCCGCCCGATTTAATCCAGCCGCCAAAGGGATGTGGTTTTTCCACGCGCTGCAAGCACTGTATGGAAATTTGCCAGAACATGGAGCCGGAGTACACCGAGATTTCCCCCACGCACAGGACAATGTGCTGGCTTCAGCATTCAATGGCCAAGGAAACATTCCATTATGATGATGTTAGGAGTGTGCTGGAACATGAATGATACGAAAACTACAGAGCCTTTCGTTAAAATTACCCATTTGAAAAAATATTTCAATGTCGGTAAGGACAGGATTCTGAAGGCAGTTGACGACGTTTCTTTCGAAATCAATAAAGGGGAAACGTTTGGCCTTGTGGGCGAGTCGGGCTGCGGCAAGACAACGTGCGGCCGTACAGTCCTCGGATTGTATGAACCAACCGGTGGCGAGGTGATTTTCAAAGGAAAACCGGCGCGCAAAGGCCGGCGTGAAAGAATTGCTTTTCTGAAAGACGCCCAAATGATTTTTCAGGACCCTTATGCGTCGCTCGACCCCCGTATGACGGTTGGCGACATCATTGCAGAGGGGATGAATGTGCACGGATTGTACCCCGGCGCGGCCAGGCAGGAACGCATTCACGAACTGCTGTCGATTGTCGGGTTAAGTAAGGAACACGCAAACCGTTTTCCGCATGAATTTTCAGGCGGACAGCGTCAGCGTATTGGCATTGCCCGCGCGTTGGCCGTCGACCCTGAGTTTATTGTGTGTGACGAGCCGATTTCCGCACTGGATGTTTCCATTCAGGCACAGGTTGTCAACCTGCTGATTCGATTGCAGAAGGAAATGGGACTGACTTATCTGTTTATCGCGCATGATTTGTCGATGGTCAGGCATATTTCCGACCGCGTCGGCGTGATGTACATGGGGCACTTGGTGGAAGTCGCTGCAAGTGAAGAACTGTATGAGAATCCGCTGCATGTCTACACAAAAGCGCTTTTATCTGCGATTCCGATTCCCGACCCGGACTTGGAGCGGGCGAAAACAGTTATTGCACTGGAAGGGGAAGTCGGAAGCCCCATCAACTGCGGCCCAGGCTGCCGCTTCATGAGCCGTTGCAAATATGCTAAAGAGATTTGCGGCAACGTTACACCGGAGCTAAAAGAAGTCGCACCAAATCACTTTGTAGCATGCCATTTATTCAGAGAGAAAAGCTTAAGTGATTTGGTTTCCACCGCTAACCCCTCCTATTAAATCATGTTACCCCCGTAACTATTCGTAGAAGACCGGACGGGGACGCAGTGGAAGCACTATTAAAAGACAATTAGCAAGATAAATAAAGGAACGCGCGTTGCAACTGCACTACCTTCAAATCTCTCCGGGTGGACGAAACATGGCTGGAAACTATGCTTTATGCAGGTTCCCAGCCTTTTTTTCTCAATTGCCTGTTACCAGCCGCTCTAACAAGCATAATTCATATCTGACTGAGCTTATTTGAGTCAAAGGGTGACTTAGCAGATTTGCCAGTCAGCTTTGCGTGACCGAACAATCGTTTAGAGGAAGTATATTCATTCATTATTTATTAAGGTGGCTTTGATAAAAGCTACATTTGCATATCGTTCCTGAAAACATTCCGGAAAATTAAAATCCGAAAAGATATAGTTCAGGCTGTGGACATCCGTTAATCTAAACGGAGCGTTTTTACCAAAACGATTATGGTGACATGGGAATATCTTTATCTTAGCATGGCTCAGCATGAATTTTCTGATCGCTGTTTCATCCTCATCAAGATCGGAAATAATGCCGTCCCCCGTTAGCACCGAAGATAAAAAAATATAAAATCGACATAGATATTTTTTAGCATTTCCAAAGCATAGGTTCCTGTCGTTATCACATCGTTTCGTTTTGAAATGCACCCGCCAATGCAGTATGTTTTTATTTTTTTTCTCGGCCAACAAGTGTGCTAACAGCGTATTATTGGTGAATACAGTCAGGTTCATATCTGAAGACACATATTGATAGATATCCATGGCCATAGTAGAACTGTCGACATACATGGTACAGTGTGGTTTTATAAGATCCGCCGCCGCACGTATAATAGATAACTTCCCCTTTTTGTCTTCATTCAACCTTGAAAGAAATGGAGCCATTCCGGGAATATAGGGGAGTTCCGACGCGCCGCCATGGTCGCGCTGGATCAGCCCCTGCGACTCTAGATGAATCAAATCTCTTCGAATGCCAGAAAAATTGATGTATGCACTAATCTTATCCGGTTTAGCAATGCAGATGATCGGAAACTCTCGACCGGCTTCGGGTGCGGAACACCATGTGTCCCATATAAAAATATGCAGCTGGGTAAGGCGGTGCTTCCAATAGAGAGAATGTTTGAATAAAGGGGTAAATTTTCTGATATACAGAGAAGTTTGAAATGTGCTGGAGCAATGATGAATCATATCAATTCTTACAAAGGAAAAAGTTGAACAACCGTAGCCCATACGGAACATTCAGCTTTTACTATGGAGAAGAGGCTTTAAATAAACTTGGATGTTTACCGGTTGCAACCAGTGACATCATGTTAAAACCAGCGCTTCTCAAAAAAATAATATAAAACAGCGCCGCCAGCAACCCATGCTCATCCTGAAAAACAGGGGGTTGACCTCCATTTGGCATACCGCTTTTTATGATCATACACCAGAAAAATTACAGAATCAAACTGCATTTGGATTATAAATGTGGCTTTTCGTTTTCAAAACTATCGTTTCGTATACAAATATTCAGTTGTCAGTGTATGTTATTGGGTTTGTGAAGATTCTCATTTTATTATATAGGCTATCTCGATGGGGTAATTCTTTAGTTAAAACTGTTACAATTATGATCTTATTCTATAATAATTAGTGGAATTTCTCAATGAATATGGTGTACTTTTCTCATACTTGCCTTTATTATTCGTTATTGAATATCAAATTAAGATTTGCAATTTGACAAACTTTCTAATTATGATATAGTAAAACAAAGTTAAATATTGTTGAGAGAAGGTATATTAAATGCGTAAATACACCCCATTTAATAAGGTGTATTTCATTAGCCTTCGCCTGAAATTTTCAATCATTTTTATCTGTTTTATTATTATTCCGCTTGGTATCGCTGGAAGTGTGTTAATAAAATTTACGAGTAATATTATAGAAGAAAAATTGAATACCTTTACTGTTCAGACGTTGGAGCAGATGGGGAAAAATGTAGATTACCATATCGAAGAGCTGGATAAGATAACAACCTGTACTCTTTCAAATGATGATGTTATGGATTACATAAAACGTTACCACACGATGAACTCATTGCAACAAGTTGACACCGATTTTGAAATTCGCAACTGGCTTACTAGCCTTTCTGATTTAAACGGTGAAATATCCGGTATTTACATTTTTGACGGCTGTAACAATGTGTTTTATTCCAAAGGCAGGAGCCCTCGTCTTAATTACGATTTGCACACGGAAGATTGGTATGAAAAAACCATTCAAGCATCTGGCGGTTTAAAAATTTTTGGAACACATAATGAATTCCATGTACAATCACAGCCTCAGAAGGTAATCTCAATCACGCGGGAATTAAAGAATTTTATGACACAAAAGTTGCTGGGTGTTATTATGGTGGACATTCCTTATGACTCGTTAGAAAGTATTTTCAAAAAGACCGATAGCACATTATATGAAAATTCAAATATATATGTTTTAGATGAAAATCAACGAATTATTTATGATAAAGATCAAAATCAACTTTTTAAAACCTGCCAATCGAATTGACTCAAAAAATGCAGGGCAGCAGCGGTATGATACAATGCAGCATATCCGGAGTGGAATCTTTTGCCGTTTTTTACACATCAAAGTCCACCAACTGGAAGATAATCATCATTCAGCCTCAAGACAGTATTATGAAGGGAATCCAACCGTTACAAAACGCTATCATTCTAGTCTTTTTTGCATTTTTTTGCATGTTTGTTGTATGTTACGTTTATATATCTCAAAAGCTTATTAAACCTATTCGCTTAATGTCCCATGCTACCAAACAGGTAAAACAGGGAAATTATCGCTTAAAGCTGGACTTTACTACACACGATGAAGTTATGGAATTATCAGTGGGGCTTGTTAGCATGTCCAGACATATAGAAGAACTGATTCGAAAGGTATACTTGGCACAGTTCTATCAGAAGGATGCAGAACTGTCTGCCCTGCAAAGTCAGATCAACCCACACTTCTTATACAATTCATTAGTTACAGGCGGAGCAGGGTACATAGGAAGCCACACTTGTGTAGAACTCTTAAGCGCAGGACATGAGGTTATTGTTGTAGATAATTTATCTAATTCAAGCGGTGAATCTTTAAAACGAGTTAAAGAAATAACAGGAAAAGATTTGTTGTTTTATGAATATGATTTATTGGACTATGGCAAAATTGAAGAGGTTTTTCAAAATAATAAGATTGATGCAGTGATTCATTTTGCCGGATTAAAGGCAGTCGAAGAATCAGTTGAAGTGCCGCTTAAGTATTATCATACAAATTTATTGGCAACTATTAATCTGTTGGAAATCATGCGAAATCATGAAGTATTTAATTTGGTTTTTCTTCATCAGCTACAGTATATGGGATACCGAAGACAGTGCCGATTACAGAAGATTTTCCGCTGTCCGCTACGAATCCGTATGGAACAACGAAATTGATGATTGAACAAATTTTGAATGATGTTTGTTATTCTGACAAGCGGTTTTCCATTGTGATTTTAAGATATTTCAATCCTATTGGCGCACATAAGAGCGGAAAAATAGGAGAAAATCCAAAGGGAACCCCAAACAATTTATTACCGTATATTTCTCAAGTGGCAGTTGGAAAATTAAAGCTGGTTAAAGTGTTTGGAGGTAATTATAAAACAGTAGACGGAACTGGTGTGAGAGATTATATCCATGTAGTGGATTTAAGCCTGGGACATTTGAAAGCGATTGAGAAAAAAGCAAACTGTAATGGTGTACATATATACAATTTAGGAACGGGTATTGGATATTCTGTCTTAGAGTTGATAAAAGCATTTGAAAAGGCTTGTGGAAAACAAATACCATATAAAATTGTTGAACCAAGATCCGGCGATATTTCTGAATGCTATTCTAACCCTCAGAAGGCGAAAGATGAGCTTGGTTGGAGCGCAGTGTATAATGTTAATCAAATGTGCGAGGATGCATGGCGTTGGCAGAGTATGAATTCGAATGGATATGATGAGTAACAAGAATGCAGGTGTTTGTAATAATGAATGCTTTTTAACCACTGATTATTTTCAATGTTTTATACATTCCATCAATACCAGAGTTTTCGTCCATTGTGTTAGTCCTTAAAAACGTAAAGGTTAATGAATGGGATATTATCACCATGGAAATTAATTATGATGAAACCCAAAAGTGTAAGCATTATAATTGGTGTTGGATAAGCTTGATGAAGATCAAAAAATAAATATTGTTAATGACAAAGTAAATGTTGTCAAGGAGTCCTAAAAGGAAAAAGGGTTACGGTTACTGTTTCAAAATTAGTTTTTTAGTAGAACGAAATTTACCGCTCTAAAGTTTATAATTTGGCCGTTATTTGGCCTTCGTTTTTGCAAGAATGAGCAAAATACAGCCAAACATGATAAAAGATAAATGACAAAAAATATCATAGAATAGCCATTTATTCAATATTGTATAAGTCGGTAAAATATGAACAGCCACATTCAAGTCCTGTCACTCGCACCATTGAAAAGACCATCGGTTTATGTCGACGGTCTTTTGCTTTGCCTGTATTTATGCAGATTTGCTGAAAGCAAGTTCTATAATGGCACTTGGAAGTAAAGTTAAGTGGCAAGATTTATTTTAGATGATATAATTTATATACTAAAGCCTAAGAATAATGGGGTATAAATATTTTTTATGATTTTACACAAGATGAATTACGCTCGATATGCAGGCAGCGCATTAAGTCTTTAGAAATGCAGGTAAGGCGTATTATCCATGAAGAACTAACCCGCCATCATGGAATTGACTATTTTAACTATCAATTCAAAAATGGTGAATACCTAATTAAAAGAGAGATTCAAATAAAGTCAAAACAATTACAGCAAAAAGAGCCACATCGTTTTCGTAAATTGAACCAGTAAATATGGACATTGCAAGAAAAGGCCGCTTCTTTCCCTGTCCGATTAAAATGGAGCAGTTCAGATTTATAAAACGCCTTCAAGTATAAAGAAAGAGAGAAACAGCCCTACAACATCTGGATTGAGTTGTAAGGCTGTTTTTTTATTCTAAATAATTGCTGCTGTTCACCGAACTGCAAATGCGCTCAAAATAAAATCTAAAGTATTGTAAATTAATTTTTTCTCATTCAGTGAAAATTTGCTGTATAGGTTTTCTCGGTTACTAAACCTTAATAAAGAAAGCCAAAAATCAAAAAATCACCAGATAAACGATTTCTCTTATATCTATATCCGAGCGGATGACCAGACAGAATAACTGATTATTCTGTTTTTAAAATTTTCTCCGGCAGACTGTTACAGAAAATAAATATACGATTTATTTAAATAGTTCCGTCCCATGTACTTACTGTGGTGGATTTGGATTCCTCTTCGTCAAACCAGCGGGTGGTTACCACCTTGCTGTCGGTGTAAAAACGGTAGCCGTCTTTGCCTAGGCAATGCAGGTCGCCGAAGAAGGAGTTCTTATGCCCGGAAAAGGTGAAATATCCCACCGGAACAGGAATGCCCACGTTTACGCCGACCATGCCGCCGTCGGTATGACGAACGAACTCTCTGGCATAATGACCATTTTGTGTAAAGATGACGGAGCCATTCGCAAATGGATTCTCATTCATAACGGCAAGGCCCTCTTCAAAGGTTTTAACTCTCTTAACGCAGAGCACGGGCCCAAAGATTTCTCTCTCGCCGACTGTCATACCAGGTTTCACGTGGTCAAAAATGGTTGGCCCAAGGTAAAAACCTTCCTCAAAGCCTTCGACCTTGGTGTTTCTGCCGTCAAGCACAAGAGTGGCACCCTCGTCGATTCCTTTTTGAATCCAGCTGGATACAGACTGGCGGTGCGCCTCGTTGATCACTGGGCCTAACGTCGTGGTTTTGTCATAGGCAGGCCCGATTTTCATCTTCTTGGCCTGCTTTACCAGTTCTGCGACCAACTGATCGGCGATTCCTTCCTGTACGACAATAGCAGGAAGAGCCATGCACCGTTCACCAGCACAACCGAAAGAGGAATTGATAATACCGGCCGCGGTTCTTTCAATCGGTGAGTCGTTCAAAACCAGAGCGTGGTTCTTTGCTTCACAAAGTGCCTGCACACGTTTACCGTGTGCCGCCGCGGTGGAATAAATATGTTGACCGACTTCGGTGGAGCCTACAAAAGTAATGGCTTTCACATCGGGGTGAGTCAGAAGAATCTCGGCCTCATGGCGGGAACAGGTAACCACATTAATTACACCGTCCGGCAGACCGGCTTCTTTATACAGTTCGACAAAGCGCAGTACGGACTGCGGCGTAAAAGTCGCTGCCTTCAGGACGATTGTATTGCCACAGGCAATGCAGATCGGTGTCATCCAGCCCATTGGTATCATCGAAGGAAAGTTGAATGGGATAATCCCTGCGCACACACCCAAAGGGACGCGGTATAGCACGGTGTCATAACCTTTGGAAGCATCCATCAGGCTTTCGCCCATCATAAGCGACGGGGCGGAGATGGCCTGTTCGGTTCCTTCTTTTGCTTTCAGAACATCGCCCTGTGCTTCCGACCAGTTCTTTCCGTTTTCCTGTGCAACTAGATAAGTCAATTCATCGAGGTGTTCTTCAATCAGCTGTCGCATCTTATAAAGAATCTGTACACGCTTTACGACCGGAGTGGATGACCATCCTGGATAAGCCGCTTTGGCGCTTGCGACCGCTTTTTCAACCTCATCCGATGTGCAGCACGGTACCTTAGCAATTACTTCTCCGGTGCTGGGGTCGTAGGCGTCGGTGTATTTTGTTGTCTTGGATTCCACGAATTCTCCGCCGATATAGAGTTTCAGTTTTTTGACTTCGCTCATTCCATTGTTCCTCCTTAAAATGATCAAGTGTTGAGTTTGTTGAAAAGATTTGTTTTATTATAATCCATATTTCTCATAAAAGTCAAGAGTTATTCAAAACATATTCACTAATTACAAGAAAAGGCATAGAAGATCATTACATGTTCAATGATCTTCTATGCCCTGTTATGCCCTGTTTTTCGTAGGGATGAAAATAAATCTTGTATTTTCTACTCGGCGAGCAGTATTTTACCGCCATGCTCCTGAATAAAACTGCATACCTCTTTGGAAGGATACGTTTCGGTAACAAGAATATCCACTTTGCTTAGATTACAGTAGGTAATCAGGGAAATTACGCCGCACTTGCTGCTGTCTGCCAAAAGGTAGGCCTGTTGGCTGCGCTGCACGGCCATGCGTTTTACATCTGATTCCATGGGGGATGAATTGGTGGCACCACCAACGACTGAAAACCCGGTCGTGGCCATAAAGGCCTTGCTGATGTTGTAGGTTTGCAGTACTTGAGCCGCACTGGACCCGGTGAAGGAAAGCGTTTTTCGGTTCAGCACCCCGGAAAGAGAAATCACATTAAGATTGTCATACGGAATGGCCCTCATAATGATTTCTATATTATTGGTCAGGATAGTGAGATCTTTTTTATCGCTTATATAATCAATGATATGCAGAGTGGTTGTACCGGAATCAATAAAAATAATATCCCCATCCTCCACCAGGTTTGCTGCGGCTGCCGCAATGCATTCTTTTACTTTCAGATTGGAGATATTCCTTTCCTCAAAAGAAGTCAGTTCTTTTTTCGGCAGCACAGTGACGCCGCCGTAAATTTTCTTAATATCACTGTTTTCTAAAATTTCATCCAAGTCTCTGCGGATTGTGCTTTTTGAAATATTGAAATTCTCACAAATTTGGTCAAGAGTGACGGTTTTGTTCTCATAAATATAATCCTTGATTTCCTCGATTCGTTTTGGACGCATAATGATTAACTCCTCAATTTCATTGACAGATTTTTATTGCATTGGTTCGATCTTGAATAAAGCTGATCCACAGTACAACTGAATCATGGGCATATCTTTCTTTATATTATATAAAGTTTGATCATAATTTGCAAATAGAAATTATCCATAAAGATTGGCTTTCATTTAAACATATTTTAAAGGATAACGCAAAAATATAATATACCAATCTGAATTAAATATACATTGATGATAATATTATGATAATATCACATCTATATTTTATAAATATAATTAAAAGTCCATAGATATTTAGCTATTAATGACTAAGTTGATTTAATTTTATTGTAAAATGTCATAAATATATAAATTAATCAAAACATATATTAAAAAACTATTGAAATATCAAAATCTTAGTGATAACATATATTCATAAATTGGTCAAAATGTTACAGAGAGAAGGTCGAATATGTCTATGTGCTACATGAAAGGGCTCCTGGAGGATGCTGCCAAGGAGAGCAGAGCAGTCGGAGCCTTTAGCGTTGGAAATATGGAAATGATTATTGGTGCGGTAAAAGCCGCGGAAGAACTCAATACACCGATTATTCTGCAGATCGCTGAAGTTCGGTTGCCTCATTCCCCGCTAAACCTTATGGGACCAATGATGGTAAAAGCGGCGAAGTGCTCGAAAGTTGATATTGCAGTTCATCTTGACCATGGGCTTACACTTGAAATAGTGAAGCAGGCGTTGGATTTGGGTTTTACTTCCGTTATGTTTGATGGATCAAGATATGATCTTCCCGAGAACATTGAACTTACCCGTCAAGTGGTTAAAATAGCTGAAAAGACCGGTGCAACCACTGAAGCGGAACTTGGTGTGGTTGGAGGCAGCGAGGACGGCAGTGAAAATTGTAAAATCATATGTACCGACCCGGCAGTGGCAGAGAGCTTTGCAGAAAAAACCGGTGTGGATGCGCTGGCGGTCGCAATTGGCAATGCACATGGACATTACGTGGCTGTCCCCAAATTACGGCTTGATGTTCTTGAGAAAATTAACAAACGAGTAAAGATTCCGTTGGTGCTGCATGGAGGTACCGGAATCAGTCCAGAGGACTTTCGCAACTGCATCTCGTACGGCGTAAAAAAAATCAACATCGCCACTGCAAATTTTGACGCGCTTACAGATGAAGCATATAACTATTTTAAACATGACGGCCCTTACAATTATTTTTTACTTAATGAGGCAATGGTGCAGGGAGTTTATCAAAACGTAAAACGTCATATCCAAATTTTCAACAATCAAATACCGTTGAATCAGATCTCATAAATTATTTGCATAGAAAGGGACAAAGTTTAACATGAAATACATAGAATTCGACGCAAACAGGAAATTTGACCTTACGCTTACCGGCAGAATTACAATTGATTTGAATCCGGTGGACTATTATATGACGCTGGCGGAAAGTACAACCTTCAAAAAGTATTTGGGTGGTTCCCCCGCAAATATTGCGGTTGGTCTTTCTCGTTTGGGTAAAAAATGCGGATTTTTCGCCCGGGTTTCCGACGACCGGTTCGGCGATTACGTAACGGAATATTTTAATAGAGAAGGAATTGATATCTCCCATATCCTCCGCTGTGAACACGGCGAGAAGCTGGGACTTACCTTTACCGAAATATTAAGCGAAACAAGCAGCAATATATTGATGTACCGCAATAAGATTGCTGATTTGCAGCTGTGTGTTGACGATATTGACGAGGAATACATAAAACAAAGCAAGGCTTTCCTAATTTCGGGTACGTCACTGTCAGAAAGCCCTTCCCGCGAGGCCGCGCTCAAGGCACTGTTCCTTGCGAAGAAGACTAACACCCCTGTCATTTTGGATATCGATTACCGCGCTTACAACTGGGCTTCCAAAGAAGATATGGGTATTTATTACGCCGTTGCTGCCAAGCAGGCAGATGTTATTTTGGGTTCCCGCGAAGAGTACGATCTGACAGAGCAATTGATTGAGCCGGGCCGTTCAGACCTTCAAACAGCTTCCTATTGGCACACGCAGGGCGCAAAAATTGTCGTAATCAAACATGGGAAAGAAGGTTCCACTGCCTATACCAATGACGGGCAATACTACAATATCAAACCATTTCCGATTAAAATGCTCAAGGGCTTCGGCGGTGGGGACGGTTATGCTTCCGCGTTTTTGTATGGTTTGCTGGAGGGCTGGGAAATAATCGATTGCCTCGAATTTGGAAGCGCGTCTGCCTCTCTTCTGGTGGCCAGCCACGCCTGCGCGGATGATATGCCAAGCGTGGAAAAAGTTAAAAATTATATTGCGGACTGTAAAGAAAAATACGGCGAAATGATTGCCAGAGCTTAGTTGAGTTTTGGAAGGAATATAATCGGCATACAGAAGCGTTTGATTTTAAATACCAAGTGGGGATATCCAATGATGCCCCTTGGTACGTCGTATACCGGTTTTTTTATAGGAGGTCATTATGAATAATATCTTCGGTTATCCTAATTTTGATAAAGATGGTATAAAAATTTTAACCCGCACACAAGGTTCGTATGCGGGAATGATGATGAACATCACGATATACCGCATGGAGAAAGGAAAATCGCTTTCTTTTTCCCTCTTAGATGAAGAAATGGCACTGCTGCTGATACAAGGCAGCGTCACTTATAGATGGCAGGGCAACGCCGTGTCCTCTGCCCGTGTCGATTTTATCAAAGAAGGTGCGACCTGTCTGCATGTCAGCAAGGATGTACCTGTCATAATCACGGCGGCAGAAGAAAGTGAAATTCTCGTACAATCTACTGTCAATGACAGAGTTTTCGAAAGCAAACTCTATACGCCGGAAAACTGCGGAGAGGAAACCTTTGGACAAAATCAGTTTGAAAGCAAGGCACAGCGAACAGTCCGTACGTTTTTTGATTATCATACCGCGCCGTATTCCAACATGGTAATGGGTGAAATTATTGTTCCGCAGGGTGGATGGTCCAGTTACCCGCCGCACCATCATCCGCAGCCGGAGGTGTATTATTACCGCTTCCAAAGGCCGCAGGGATTTGGTGCCTGTTTCATCGGCGATGATACCTGTAAAATTAAGGACGGCAGCTTCTGCGCAATTCCCGGAGGCCTGACTCACCCACAGGTCAACGCTCCCGGTTACCCTATGTATTACGTTTGGATGATCCGCCATTTTGATGGGAATCCATGGACAGACCGCATTTATGATCTGTCGCACGCATGGCTGCTGGAAGAATCCTGATACAGGTTATTGATTGGGTACGGAGTAAACCGTAAGAAGGATCGTAAAGTAATTCAGCATATTATAAAAACCTTCGAATTGGTGCGAAACGGAGCATCAATTCGAAGGTTTTTTGAGTCTGCAAAGGAAAAGCAATAAACTGTCATTCATGCCGTTTATATTTCAGAGGGCTGACACCGGTTACCTTCTTAAATACTTTTGTAAAATAGTTCTGGTTGGAAAATCCTACGGATTCAGCTACTTCGGACATGGATTTGGTACTGTCGCGAATAAGACGTTTTGCATTGTTGATGCGTATTTTCTCAAGGTAGTCCCCGAATGACACATCCATCTCTTTTTTGAACAGCTGACTTAAATAAGAACGATTGAGGAACACCTGTGTCGCCACATCGTCAAGAATTATTTTCTGGCTGTAATGTTGATTGATATATTCAATTGCCAGCTTGATTGCCGGTGAAACTCCGTTTACAGCAGCGTGTATCTGTTCCAAATAAGTCCTGCAGAAAAGGTCAAGTGCATTTTGTACACTTTCGCTAGTGGATGCGTTAGCCGCCTCACTAAGAAGAATCTCCAAGTCCTCCGATGAGCCGTTCTGCAAATCTCTCAGGGTAATATCAGTTAAAAATATATTCATAGCGGACACTATCGAAGTTTTCACTTTCTCCGGAGAAAGATAGGAGCTGTGGGCGTGAGAAAGGAATTCAGATACCTTAGCAACTGCTTTTTCATGCTCTCCGGCGTCCAATAGTTTCTGGATTGAAGAAATTAATTCCTTGCGGGGGGAACGCTGCTCCCCTTCCGGCTTGCTAAACGACGATGCAGACAGAGAATAGTAGTACCGATAGTCCATGATATCGATGGCTTCAGCAAATTTTAACCTTAAATCGTCATCTTTTTTGCAGACGAGATTAATACTGTGAGAAATGGGGATCCCAGTGTATTTTTCCAAATTCTTGTCCAAGAGCAAGAAGAGCTTTAGATACTCCTCTTTTTGATTCTCGCTTATGGTATCAGTACAGTTGTACATCAGCGTGAAGTAGCCCTTGTTCCACGGAAAAGCTGTGCCGTTGATATTTTCCCCTTTCATAGCATCTTTGCAAATACTTGAAATGGTATACACAGGGATATCGCCGCCGTTGCTTATGCCCATTTTGAAAATAGCGATGCAAAGATGGTTTAGGGTAAGCTGCGGAGTGATAGAAGAAAGAAATTGCTCATCAGGAATCGTTTTGTCGTTCAAATATTTGAGAAAATTCTGTTTCATATCCGAAATCACAGAATAATTCCGCTGGGAACCGCGCTGCATAGAATTTTCAAGCTTAAAATCATTTGAGACTTTTTCCAATAGTGCCGAGATATCCTCGATTTTCATCTCAGCTTTTAAAATATAATCCAGCGCACCGCATTTGAGCGCAATGCGGACATAATCAAAGTCATCATATGAACTGAGGACCGAGGTTCTGATATGAGGATATTCCGCATTCAGACGGTTTATTAAATCAATCCCGTTCAAGCGCGGCATTTTGATATCGGTGATTACCAGATCAATTAGCGAACGGGCGCAAATCTCTAAAGCCTCGATTCCATCGCTTGCTTCAAAAATCTGTATTTCATAATTTTTAAGTTGTTTCAGCAGCATAGAAAGCCAGTTCCTGATTAGAGTATCATCATCAACTATCAAGATGTTCATAGGAGGAATAATCTCCTTCACTTAAAATCTTGGGAATACGCACCGTAACAATGGTGCCCTGATTAACGCGGCTAGACACTGTAATGCCGTACTTTTCACCAAATGTCAGTATAATGCGGTTATGTACATTTCGCAAGCCCACACCCTTTTTAAAGTCACGATCCTGAAAATTGAGATCGCTTTTTGAAATATCAAAGCCAATGCCATTATCCTCAATTTTAAATTCCAGACTTTCCTCTACTGCCCGTCCCGTAATCGAAAGAACGCAATCCTCTTTTTTCGGCTTTAGACCATGAAGAATAGCATTTTCCACAATTGGCTGAAGTAGGAGCTTAATAATCTTGCAGCCGTTGATTTGCTCGTCGATATCAAAATCAATCGTGAGCAGATTTGCAAAAGTGAGCTTTTGAATATTGATATAATCCTGCAGCAAATCAATTTCCTTTTCCACCGTGACAAACTCATTGGTGTCGGACAGGATGTTCTTCATGATGTGGATTAAGGCAAGAATAATGGTATCGGCATCCTCCTTATTGCCGGTATAAACCATAAAACGGATCGATGCGAGAGTGTTATATAAAAAATGGGGATTGATCTGTGTTTGCAGTGATACGATTTCAGCCTCCCGTTTTAATTTTTGCTCTGTTATCACACTTGCCATCAACTCACGTATCTTTGCGATCATATCATTAAACTGTTCGGAAAGTTCCGAAATTTCATCATTTGAGGTTACTGTTACATGTGTGTCCAAATCACCGTTTTTTACCTTTGCCATATGGTTGTACAGATTGTTAATCGGCACGACAAAACGCTTTGCAAGCACATAGGAGAGAATGATGGTGGCGATCAGGTAGAGTACCATAATTGCAAGAAAAGCCGAGCGGACACTGTTTGAACTCTGTAACAAAACCCCCATATCGGAGAAGGTAACGATCTTCCATTGAGTGGAATTGATGGTGTAAAAGGTAACCAACTGTTTCTTGTTACCAGATCCATAATTGAAAGTGCCAGAATAATTTTGCAGTTTTTCGAAGGGCAGCAATGACTCCACCCCAAGGTGCTGATTGTCTATTTGCGAGACTATTTCATCATTGCCATTTAAAATATAGGTGCTTTGGGAATCGCCCACATATGCCGAATACATTTTTTTAATTTCATTTTCAGAAATTCCAATAATTAAAGTGCCTGTACGATTCCATGTTTTCAGGTCGTGCAGGTTACGTACAACATACACATAAGGATAGCCGGGCGACGAGAAAAGGATGTCCAATTTGGGATCTCCCGTCCAGATGATGCTGGTCTGTGTGCTTTTGATAGATGAGAACCATGGCATGACGTTAAGATCAATGGTTGGCATCTTATTAAGGAACATTGGGTTGCCAATCACCTTGCCGTCAAGTGCTATAATTGCAACCTGAAAATAGACATTGTTTACTCCGGAATTGTATTTTGTTACGATACGGTCAATGTCATGGATGTTTTTTACGCCGCTGGATTCGGAGTTGTTGTAATCAATTAAAAAATTAGAAAGATCAGAATCCAAATAAAAAAGATTGGAAATGGATTGAATCTGCGAAAATTCGAGGCTCATTTTCTCCGCCATCTGAATTAATTCACGTTGAGCAGACTTGCTTGCTTCGCTTTCTGTTGTGGTTATCTGCTGGCTTAAAAGAAAGGAGCCAAAAAAAATCAGAGGGACAACGATGGTGCACAGAAAAAGCATCATCAGCTTTGTTTGAATATGAATTGCTTTTTGAAAAGGATGGAAGTTCAAATCTGTCCCTCCTTGATAGCTTTCTTACGATGGGCTTCGTTTGTTTACCTATAATAGCATAGCGGGACATGGATTGTAAACAGACTGAAAGCAATAAGACAGCATAAAATCAAGTTTCAAGTATAAATCTCATAAAAATATAGATATCTGTTAGTATAAAATATGCAAAAATACGAACAAAGTATAAATAATCAAAATATTGTACTAAATAAAATAGCATTGTTCACAAGAAACAATGTATTTTGCATAATCACCTAAATAAAGTGGATATTCACCGGACAGTGATTACGATACAATAAATGTTGTAAAGAGCATAAGGTCGGTTTGCAATCAATACACAAAACAAAATGGGAGGAAAAAGAGAATGATTAAGAAGATTACAGCAGTTCTATTGGCCGCGATGATGGCAGCAAGTGTGGCTGCCTGCGGCACAAGCACTCAAACAGCCAGTGCGGCTCCGGCAGCTTCTGAAAAGAGCGGCGCATCCGTAGCAGCTTCGGGCACGACTTCCGGCGAGGAAATTAAAGTCGGTCTTTACGGTACCATCACAGGCTCTAACGCCTTGGCCGGTGAAATGATGGAAAAAGGCGGAGAGCTTGCAGTAAAAGAGGTCAATGCTGCAGGCGGAATTAACGGCCGTCCTTTGAAACTGATTGTTTATGATGACAAATCAGCCCCTGAAGGCGCGGTAAAAGCGGTTACAAGGCTGGTAGACGTTGATAAGGTGATCGCAATGGTTGGTTCTAACTCCTCTCCGAATATTCTTGCGGCAGCACAGATCACAGAGGCCGCCAAGGTTCTTCAGGTGGGCGGAGGCACAAGCCCATCTTACACAAATGCCGGATTTAAGTATATTTTCCGTGGCACTGCAAACGGAAACCTCCCAAATGCTGCAAGTGTAGATGCAATGAAGGAGATGGGCGTTAAGACAGTTGGAATCCTGAGTGTTGCCGCTGAGAATGGTAAATCCGGTGTTAAAAGCTATAAAGCACTGATGGGCGACAGCATTAAGGTTGTTGCTGAAGAAGTCTATCAGGCCACCGATACTGATTACACGGGACAAATTGCAAAAATTCTGAGTGCAAAGCCGGACGGGGTGCTGCTGTATGGTATGACCAATGAATGCGCACTTGCAATCAAACAATTCAGAAGAAACGGGTTTGCCGGTTTTATCTATGGCCCAGAGGCTCTCGGTGTTCCTGATCTGCGTAAGATTGCCGGGGATGCCGCCAATAATGTCATCTTTGGTTCCGGTGCCGTTGTTCCCGCTACGGTTGAAGACGCTTCCAACCCTGTTGAAAAAGAAATGTTAAAGGCTTTCGTTGCGGCGTATGGTGCACTTCCTGTATCCGATGTTGTTTACAGAGGGTATGACGGCGTTAAACTGATTGCGGAAGCGTTAAAAAATGCAAAAGACATTAGCAATCCGGAATCTATCCGTGAAGCATTCTTAAACATCAAAGGCTTTGCCGGTATTGGCGGTAATTATGATTTCTCCGATGGCTCCGGCGATGGCCTAAAACAAGCCCGCTCTTATATCATTCAGGACGGTAAAAATGTTCTGTTCTCTGAATGGAGAGTAAATAATAAAGACAAAAAGTAAACCGATTCAAGGGGCTAATCAAAAGAGGTGCTCTTTTGATTAGCCCCTCTTTTTTAATATGGGATACGGGTGGACACTACCGCATACAATCTTTGAAAATCCAATAGCTGCAAGTTTAAATACAATCCTGCAGTCCAAAAGAAAAGAGGAATACATATATGATCGTACAATTGATAATTGGTGCTTTGATGATAGGCAGTGTTTACGGCATAGTGGGGCTTGGCTACGGAATGATCTACAAAGCGTCCGGACTTATGACACTGGCACAGGGTGATATGTTGATGATCGGCTCATTTCTTGGCATCACCTTCTACAAGTATCTGAAATTCCCCTTTATCGTCTCTTTACTGCTTACCATGTTTATTATGTTCTGTCTGGGTGAGTTTATTGAACGTGCTATGGTTACCACATTGCTTAAAAAGGGTGCTGAACCCGTTTATATTATACTCTGCACTATCTCGGTTTCGATGATCCTTCAAAACTCGGCAATGTTTATCTGGGGCAGAAATTATCTTCAGTTTCCATCCCTGTTCAAAACAGCAACGGTCAAAATTTTAGGATATGATATCGTACCTGAAAATCTCCTGTGCCTCGGCGTGGGTATTCTTTGTATGGTTGCGATGCATTTCTTTATGACAAAATCAAAATTTGGCACTTCTATGAGAGCTGCCGCGCAGGATGAGACAGCGGCAAGCGCGCTGGGAATCAACGTTCCGGCAACAAAGGGCGCGGCGTGGGGAATTGCCTCAATGCTGGCAGGCGGTGTCGGGGTTGTAGTCGGACCTATCTTCGGTGTTTATATGTCCATGGGTGCTATGATCGGCCAAAAAGGATTTGCCGGCGCAGTTGTAGGCGGATATGGCAATATGTATGGCGCGATTGCCGGCGGTATGTTCTTTGGTTTTGTAGAAACGTTTATCTCCGCTTACGTTTCATCCAGCTATAAAGATCTTATCTCCTTTTCAGTCTTAATTATAGTTATGATCTTTATGCCAACCGGCTTATTTAAAGAGCAGGTTATGGAATAAGGAGGGGGAGAAAATAATGTTAAAAAAACTAAGGCAAAAAAGGATAAGCATAATCGTACTGCTTATTGTTGCTATCATCTGCGCCTTTATGCTGAAAGAGCGTTATCTCGCATTGGTTCTGTGCTTTATCTGCATCAATACGATTGCGGTTACCGGACTTGATATTCTGTTCGGATATACCGGTCAGGTATCATTCGGACACGCGGCTTACTATGCCATCGGTGCTTACGGCTCTACGCTTCTTTCTATGAAGGCAGGGATTCCGCCCGCGATCAGTATTCTGATGGCCAGTCTTATTTCGATGGTTTTAGGCATGATTATCGCAATTCCGGCTGCAAAATTGGTGAAGCATTTTCTTTCGCTGCTCACCATCGCCTTTGGCCAGATGGTTTACATATTTATTTCGATTACAGATCCGCTGACAAATGGGTACTCCGGAATTATGGCAATTCCGCATATCAGCCTTTTCGGCTACACCTTTACAAGCAACCAAAGCAACTTTTTTCTGTTGCTTGCAATTACTATTCTGGTTTTGATTGCAAAAAACAGGATTATCAAATCCCGGGTGGGACGCGCGTTTATTGCGGTGCGGGAGAACACTCAGGCTGCAAACGGCATGGGTATCAACGTCCGCTACTATAAAATTATGGCGTTTGCCATCAGCGCTTTTTTAACAGGTCTTGCAGGTGCTTTGTACGCGCATCTGGTCTGCTTTATCAGCCCGGACAGTTTCACTAATACCACATCCAACCTGTTTATGACTATGCTGCTGTTTGGGGGGATCGGCTCTCTGGCAGGCCCTGTAATCGGGTCGGCAATTCTTGTTATTGTCACTGAGTTGATGCAGAGCTTTGTCGCCTACCAGATGCTCATTTACGCAATCTTTATTTTGGCTGTCCTGTTTTATCTGCCTAACGGCGTGATAGGAATTCTTGACACGTTCAGAGCCAAAGTGAAAAATAAGTTTGGAAAGAAGGCAGAGTAATATGCTGAAACTTGAGAATTTAACCGTTCAGTTTGGCGGACTTACCGCTGTCAACGACGTTACTACAGAAATTGAAAAAGGGGCCATTTTTGGACTGATCGGTCCAAACGGCGCAGGTAAAACCACCTGTTTTAATTTGATTACGGGTGTGTGCAAACCTACCAGCGGCAAAGTTATTCTCAACGGTAAAGAAATTCAGGGCCTCCCGCCCTATAAAATTAACGAACTTGGTATTGCAAGAACCTATCAGAACATTAATCTTTTTAAAAAGATGACAGTAATTGAAAATGTTATGGTAGGATGCCACACAAAAACGACTTCAGGACTTACCGCTGCAATTTTTAAGGTCAGAAAGCAACGCGAAGAAGAAAAAGCGATCATCGTAAAATGTATGGATATTCTGAAATTCATGGATCTTGCAGAGAAGGCGGATTATAAGGCAAGCAACCTTTCCTACGGTGAGCAGAGAAGGCTCGAAATCTCCCGTGCGTTGGCGAGCGACCCGGCACTGCTGCTGCTCGATGAGCCTGCGGCGGGCATGAACGGCAGAGAGAAGGAAGAGCTCACCCAAACCATCAAGAAGATCAGCCAGAAGGGCATTACTGTTTTACTGGTTGAACACGATATGAGACTCGTTATGAGCGTTACCAATATAATCTGTGTACTGAACTTCGGGAAAAAAATCGCATTTGGCTCACCGGAGTCCATTCAGAACAATGAGGAAGTTATTACTGCGTATTTGGGAGGTGGCCTGGATGTCTAAGGTTTTGGAGATTAAAGATCTAAACTTCCACTATGGTGAAATCCATGCGCTCAAAGGGATTTCTCTTGACGTGAACGAGGGGGAAATTGTAACACTCATTGGTGCAAACGGTGCAGGAAAGACAACAACCCTGCGTGCCGTATCCGGATTGCTTGGACACATTACTTCAGGTGAAATTCGTTTTATGGGCGAACGAATTGATGGGATCAGACCGCATAAAATCGCATCGCTCGGTTTGTCGCAGTGCCTTGAGGGACGACATATTTTTACAAATCTAACAGTTCGTGAAAATCTGAACATGGGTGCGTACCTTAGAAAAGGTTCCGATGTTAAAAGCGACATGGACTATGTTTACAGCTTATTCCCAAGGCTTTTGGAGCGCGAAGGCCAGAGCGCAGGCACGCTTTCAGGCGGGGAGCAGCAGATGCTTGCGGTTGGACGCGCGTTGATGCAAAAGCCAAGTCTAATCATGATGGATGAGCCGTCCCTCGGACTTGCGCCTATCATTATTCAGGGTATCTTCCAAATTATTAAAAAAATTAACAGTGATGGCATGCCGGTACTTTTGGTTGAGCAGAACTCCAACGCGGCGCTTAAGGTTGCCGATAGAGGCTATGTCATTGAAACAGGAGAAATTGTGCTGACCGATTCGGCAGAAAAACTGCGCAATAATGAAGATGTTAAGAACAGTTATCTCGGCGCGGGGCACTAAGCTACCTTTGAGAACAGAATTCCGCCATTGACGGTTTAGGGGACTCAGTTGCGGATGCTCTGATGGAACGGGGCCGCTTCCCCATTAAAAAATTGGGCGCGCAGGACCAATCTGGCAAACCTACCATTATATTTGGATTAATCGGTACCAAATTCCGCATTGGTGCCGCTTTTCTCTTTTTGATGAAATTATAGATTATAATGAGGACTTCATAGTCCGACCATACTGCTATGAATAAAGTCAGGTGTTACTTTAATCATCACAGTGACGAATCACTTGCACCAAAACAGAGACTCGCGGAACACGTGCTGTTTATGTGCTATTCGGGTCTTGTCACCCACACCAAAACAGTCTCGGAACTTAAATGTTTCGAGGCTTTTTTGTATCGCCTGTTAATTTTTGGGGGTTGAAGGTTACGCCTAATTCAGCAAGTGAGATAAAAAATAAGCCCGGATCCCTACCCGAATCGCAGGGCAAATTTCGGAAAGGCATTGCTGTTTAAATTTCATTCATTTATAATGATAATATTCAGGAAAAGTTGTTATTTAACGCAAAATGATTTATAATGAAAAAAATATTATCTACCTGTGCATAGCATTGCACAGCGGGTTCTTTGGAGGAAGCCATGCGGAACAGATACTATAAACACGTTGGTAGGCAGATCGGTCGAACTGTGCGGGATGCTTTCCGTTCCGGTAACTTAGAAGATATTGGCCAGGCAATCGATAGCAGTGTTCAGGAGATTACCAGTGTTGGGAATGAAGTGCTGGAAGACCTGAAAAATGCCGGTCGGCGCCCGCCTTCTCCTTATGCACAAAATGAATCACAGGGCGGCGGGACTGCCCAAAATAACATGGGAGGCCGGCAGCCGAAGCCGCCGCCGGTACAGCCGGGGTATCAAAAACCGGTGGAACATTTCGCATTTCGCAACAGGATGCCGGGTAGCATTTCCGGCCTTGTTTATACGATTATCGGTTTAATCCTTGGAATACCGATGTTGATTTTGGACATCGTTGCAATCATCATTGGCGCAACCGGATATATTGTCTTATCGGATTTTGCCATAGCTTTTTCGATCCTAATGCCCTTGACACTGGCTGCTTTGGGCATGATGGGTTATGGAATTGTCCTGCGCCGCCGCGCACGCCGCTTTGCGCGGTACCGCGACGCAATGGGCAGCGCAGATTTTTGTACGGTGGCTAAGCTTGCCGAAACGGTCGGGGCAACACAGGAACGTACAAAGAAAGATCTTAAAAAGATGATCTCCAGTGGCGCCTGTCCTCAGGGGCATTTGGATCGCGGCGAGACCTGCTTTATGGTGGATAACAAAACATACAATGAGTATCTGGAAGCGGAACGGGAATATACCATCCGAGCAGAGGCTGCACGGGCAGAAGAACAAAAGAAACAGGTGGATCCGAAAGAGGCGGAACTTGAGGCTGTCCGAAAAGAAGGCAGCGGGTATCTGCAGCAGATTCGTGCCGTAAACGATGTCCTGCCGGGCGAAGTGATTTCCGAAAAGCTGGATCGGCTTGAAAACGTGGCGGAACGCATTTTTGAGTGTGTTCGTCAGCATCCCGAAAAATTGCCCGATATCCGCCGGTTTATGCGTTACTATATGCCCACAACCTTGAAACTGGTAAAGTCTTATGAAGAGTTTGAAACACAGCCGGTACAGGGTGAAAATATTACCAAGGCAAAGGAAGAGATTGAGCGGGCGCTGGATACAATCAACACAGCTTTTGAAAACTTGCTGGATACCCTTTTCGCTGATGATGCGCTCGACGTCTCTGCGGATATTTCCACTCTGGAGACCATGCTCAAACAGGAAGGTCTGACCGGCAGCGACTTTGCAAAAACGCCGGACGAAAGCAAACTTTTTTAAAAGAAAACCAAGTCATAAATTGGTATTGGAGGTTTACTATGAATCAGAACGAGACACCTGCTCTTGAGCTTACACTTGACCCGGCTCTTGAGCAGCCCATTTCCGCGCCGACTATCCTTGCACAGGCGGTTCCCGCACATGAGACAGCACCGGAACCGCAGCTTACGCTGGCTGAACAGAAAATGGTGGCTGATTTTGCCGCGAAGATCGACCTGACGAACAGCAATCAGATTCTGCAATACGGCGTGGGTGCCCAGAAAAAGATGGCCGACTTTTCTGAAAGTACGCTGGAGAATGTGCGCACAAAGGATTTGGGTGAAGTCGGACAGATGCTTTCCGGCGTAGTAGCTGAGCTGAAAAGCTTTGATGTCAACGAGGATGAAAAAGGTTTTTTTGCGCGCTTCAAACGCGGGGGCAACCGGATTATCGCGCTGAGAGCCCGCTATGCTCAGGCGGAAACCAACGTCAGCCAGATTTGCGACGCGCTGGAAGCGCATCAGGTGCAACTTTTGAAAGATATCTCCGTTCTGGACAAAATGTATGAGATTAATAAGACTTATTTTAAAGAGCTTTCCATGTATTTGCTTGCCGGGAAAAAGAAGCTCGAGCTGGTGCGTTCAGACGATTTGCCCGCCTTGCAGCAGAAAGCGCAGGTTTCCGGTTTGCCGGAGGACGCGCAGGCGGCAAACGATCTGTCCAATATGTGCGGTCGTTTTGAAAAGAAATTGCACGACTTGGATTTGACCCGCATGGTTTCAATTCAGATGGCTCCCCAACTGCGTCTGGTGCAGAACAACGACTTGATTATGAGCGAAAAAATCCAGTCAACGATTGTTAATACAATACCCCTGTGGAAAAGCCAAATGGTGCTGGCACTGGGCGTGGAGCACTCCACACAGGCAGCAAAGGCCCAACGTGAGGTTACAGATACGACTAACGCCCTGCTGCGCAAGAATGCTGATACGCTCAAAATGGCAACCATCGAAACACAGCGAGAATCCGAGCGCGGTATTGTGGACATCGAAACTTTGCAGCATACCAATGAAACACTCATCTCTACACTGGACGAGGTCATGCAGATTCAACAGGAAGGCCGCGAGAAGCGAACACAGGCTGAGCAGGAACTTAGAAAACTCGAGAATGATCTGAAAAACAAACTTTTGCAACTGCATTAAGTTCACTATTGGAATGCCCTGCAAATCCACTGATTTATTCGGCTCTTGATTGTTTGTAAACCGTTGAATTCATTGAGCTTGCAACATCAATATTTATAATCTACCGCAGCAACTGATCGAGTCTGCGTGCGGTTCATAATTCCCCACAATATGGGGGCCTTTTAATTTGCTTGTGGCGAAGCTTGCATCTTAATTGAGCAAATGACACAAATCAAAACCACCTACCGATAAAAAATTATTATCGGTAGGTGGTTTTTGTTATACCGGAAAGCCCAGCTTAGCTTTGTGTTTTATGGACTGATTCAAGAACTCTTTTTTCAACCATGAGTCATGGAGCTGGGCGTTCGCTCTATAAACGGCAAGGAATAATAAGATCATAGAATAGTATTGAGCCAGACCAGCATTTCCCCCGGGGTGCGGTTGCACCAGTAACCATAAGGAATTGCAGTGAGGGTTACTTCTTCGATCATGGGCTTTGCTGCTTTATAAAGCTCGTCATTGTTCCAGTTCTCGTCACTGATTTTTTTTGCGCTGCAGGTAATTACGGTTGTGCCACCGAATAATGTTTCATCATAATGTTCTTCAAGCTTGGCAGAACGGCTGATGAACGCGGATGGCAGATTTTTAAAGTTATCTGTTTCTTCCAGACAAAAGATTTCCGGTCCGCGCACAATTGCAACTTTATTGCTGTCCGCACGTACATTTGGATTTGCACTCACCAGCTTTGCAGGCATGTCAAATGTAATATCAATTTGTTCGTCGTGCCAGCACCTTTTGATACAGGCATATCCTTTGTTTACGGAGTACGCTTCCGGTTTTCCGCCGATTGCAATATGAAAATTTTCAGCGTAATCGGGAATGCGGATATGAATCGAGAAATTTGATACGCCTTTTGTTGTAACCTGTAAAGAAAGTGAAGATGACTTAGGAAAGTCGGTGACCAGTTTTAGCATGACGTCATTTCCGGCGATTTCTGTATGTAAATCATTTTGTATAAATAAGTTGATATACACATTTTCATCATCGGATGAGTATATATATTGCCCTAAAGATGTCAGTGTACGTGCCACATTGGTGGGGCAGCAGGCAATATCAAACCATTTTTGACGAACCGGCTTGACATGTTGCATGGCGGTATCTGCAAGGCAATTGTCCGGCCAGACTTCAAGCGGATTTACATAGAAATAGCGGTTGCCCTCAAGCGATATCCCTGAGCGGACGGTATTATAAAGCGTACGTTCCACAACGTCAAAATAGGAAGCGTCCCGATTAATTTGCGCCATTCTTTTCCCGAAAAGAACTAATCCAATAGAAGCACAGGTTTCGGAATAGTTGCTGCTGTTCGGCAGATCATAATCAGCAGTGAATCTTTCAAGATGCGCCGAGGACCCAATACTGCCGGTAATATACATCCTTTTGTGAACAATATTATCCCAGATTTTTTCGCAGCACTTCAGCAATTTCTCATCTTCATAATAAAAAGCCAAATCAGCCATTGCACAGTACATATAGGTCGCACGCACCGCATGACCTTCGGCCGCTGTTTGTTCGCGCACTGGCTTATCTGATTGCGAGTAAACAGGATTGTAGTTGGAGAATTCAGGAAATATCTGTATGTAGTTAGGCCTTTGCATTTCTTCAACAAAATAATTCGGCTGATGGCCGCGGGCATCAATAAAATATTTTGCGGTTTCAATATATTCCTTTTTGCCGGTGACATCGTAGAGCTTTATAAGGGCAAGCTCAATTTCCTGATGTCCCGGGTAACCGTGAATTTGATTTTCTTCAGTGCCGAACACTTTACAAATCAGGTCGGCAAAGCGACAGACAATTTTGAAAAATGCTTCTTTACCGGTTGCATGGTAATAAGCGACTGCCGCTTCAATTAAATGACCTGCGGTATACAGCTCGTGCCCTTCCGTTAAGCTAATCCACCGCTTACCATGTTCTTTCAACGTAAAGTAGGTGTTAATATAGCCGTCGTCACACTGGGCGCGCCCAATTAAAGCGATTACAGCATCTGCGGTTTCTTCCAGTTCTTGATTTGGGGTTGTTTCGAGGCTGTATGCCACTGCTTCCAGCCATTTGGCAACATCGGAGTCTGAAAAAACAACACCTTTTCGTTCCCCTTTTAACTCACCGGCTGCGATTTTGAAATTTTGTAGGCAATAGCTTGGAGCTGCATCTTTTTCCTGATCGTTTAAAATTTTCCACTGATATGGCAGGACCACGTCCGGAACAAGCTTTGTGTATTTATTCCAGTAACAGTCGTCTATTTTTATAGCTTTTAATGGGAACGAGTGCAGTCTCTTGTTAAGCATAGTAGTATATTCCTTTCAATGTATGACCTATTAATTAAACGTTTAATTAATTTTTTATAAAAAATTCAGTGAAAACAAAGTTACAACGTCAGTATTATAGCATAGTAATTTCAAGTTGAAAAATCTAATTTATGCCGTTATGTTAAACTGTGTCGCATATACGTTTAATATCGCTGATTATCTTCTGATTTCATCTATTTTTAAAAAATAAATAAAATTATAATTTTAATTTAACGTTTAGTATAATTAATATGCACAATAAATAAAGAAGATAAGATAAATTTACTCAAAAAAATAAAATACTTCACGCAATTGGTATTAAAGGTATAAATTCATGCTCGCTTTTATAAATTTTATGATATAATAAGTAAAAGGATTAAGTTCGGCAAGGATATGGTGATAAAATGACAACAATAAAAGAGATCGCAAAAGAGGCTAATGTTTCGGCTGCAACCGTTTCGAATGTTTTGAATGGAAAAGGCGGGGCAAGCGAGGCAAAAGCCAAGGAGATTAAAGGAATCGCCCAAAAACTGCACTATACGCCGAACGTACTGGCACAAAATCTGAAACAAAAGCGTTCCAACACAATCGGAATTATTACCGAAGACTTAACCGTTTTTAATACACCGGATATTGTGGATGGAATCGATTCCTATTGCGAAGCGCACGGCTTTGACATCATCATGGGCAATATGCGTTTGTTTAAGCGTTACAACAATGATTTTACCGACACCGAAAAACATCAGTATTTGCTGAATGAAGTTGTAGAGTCCATGCTTTCCAAGCAAGTGGAGGGAATTATCTATGTTGGCTATCACTGCCGTGAAATCACTTATATGCCTGCCAGAAGGACGGTACCGCTGGTATATGCATACTGCTTTGCGGAGGATCAATCAATCCCGTCTGTCATCTATGATGATGAGAAGGCAGCCTATGATGCTGTTACTCTGTTTATTCGAAATGGGCATAAAAAAATCGGTCTTATCTGCGGTCCGATGACGAGCTTTCATACGCAGGAAAGGCTGCGTGGTTACCAACAGGCCTTGTTTGACAACAATATTCTTTATGACAACAGAATTGTCCTTTTTGGGGACTGGGAACGCCAGTGCGGCTATGATAATGCTCAAAAGCTGGTGAATTCCGGTGTTACCGCTGTTTTTTCGCTGAATGACAGAATGGCAGGCGGTGTGTTTGATTATTGCTTGGAACACAATATGACCGTGGGGCGTGATTTATCGCTCATCGGGTTTGATAATCGTGAGATCAGTCTGGCTTATCGTCCTCAGCTCTCAACGGTTGCTTTGCCATTGGCCGAAATCGGCGAGAAAGCCGCGCAAATTGTGATTAATGAAATTTTAGGCAAAAAAAATGATGAAATTCATTTTAAAATGCCCTGTAACCTTCTTGAAAGAGGCTCTGTAAATGCAATTGAAGATTGATTTTTGTGCATTATCACATCGATTAAACGTTTATTATAGTTTCAAAATTAAACAAAATTTTAAAACTATAATAAACTGATCAATCTTGAAAATCACCTGAAATTTATGAATTATTTTACAAATTCTATAGAATATTGAGTTAAACTTACATTTATTTATGAAAAACTATTGACATTTGAATTTAAAATTATTACTATTAACGTAGTGGAAAAATTGTATAGGTTTTTGGCTTCACACATTTGGCTTTTGCCAATTTATTTTTTAAACTTTACTTAAACGTTAAACAAAAATGCCGCGTGATTTGTAAATCAGGGAAAAAGAGTAATATCTGCGATAATTATGATAATCGTTCGTTTACATTGTATTTTTATCTGCGGTTCTTTTGAAATCTTTCAGCTTTGAAATTTAATTAAGAGCGCAGGTAGATATAAATATTTATCACAATTGGAGGAATTGAAATGAAAAAGCAAGTCCTTGCAGCAGCCCTGTGCTTAGCAATGATATCAACAACAATGGTTGGATGCGGTTCAGAAAAAACCGCTTCCATGGCAGGATCTTCAGCGGTAAGTGCCGCCGGCAGCGACGAGAAGGTTACCATTACTTATGCTCAGTGGGGCAATGACACGGAGACAAAAGCTACGAAGGCTGTCGCCGATAAGTTCAATGCTTCTCAGAATCACATCAAAGTCGAAGTAATGCAGATTGATCATGAGAGCTACATAACCAAACTGAATGCCATGGCCACTGGGGGCCAACTGCCTGACACCGGCATCATGAGCGAAGCCGGCGTTCTTACCTTTGCAAATAACGACATGCTGTATGATATTTCCAAAATGTATGATCAAAGCGAGGCAAAGCCGCTGGAGAGCCTGACCTTTAAACACAACGGAACCCCGGTTGCTTATTCCGCCGCCAACGAAGTTTTGAATACTTGGTATAACAAAGACTTGTTGGAAAAGATTTGCAAACAACAGGGACTGAAGGTGGAAGATTTTACGCCCCCCGCCAGCGCGGATAAAGCATGGACCTGGGATGAGTTTGTGAAAGTGGCAAAAACACTGACGATTGACAAAAACGGCAAAAATGCCAACGACCCAAAATTTGACCCGAAGAATATTGCTGTATACGGCTGCTCTGTCAACACCCTGCCCTGGCAGATGGAAGTTTGGGCGCTTTCCAACGGCGGCGGCTATTACTCTGCGGACGGCAGCAAATGCACCATTAATGAGGATGCCGCAACCCAAGCAATCCAGGCGGTAGCCGATTTGTATTTGGTTGATCACTGCGCACCGCAGCCCAGCGCGTCCAGTACGGCGCTCAGTACCTCTCTCGGCACTGAAAAAGTTGTTATGGCCACTGACGGTGCCTGGAATGTAGGCACCTATCTTGGTCCGGACGCTAAATTTAAATACGGCGTAGGCGTTCTTCCCTACTTCAAGAACAAAGTCACCATCTGCACCGGCGGCCCAAATGTTGTGTTCGCTACCACCAAACACCCGGAAGAGGCAATGACTTGGCTGAAATGGTACGCACAGGAAGAGAATTCCTGGGATTTGATTAAAGCCGGCACATGGATGCCCATTCTTGATTCATGGTATACAGACACTGAGAAAACAAATAAATGGATTGACAACGATAACTATCCGGACCATGATATGTACAAGAGCGCTGTAGTGGATTACGCGCGAAACAATTCGAAATCTACCGCATGGTACTATGTCAGTGGAACCGATGTGTTCAACACCACGCTGGACACAGTGCTCTCTCATATCTGGACTGGCAACATGACCGCGAAGGATGCGCTGACTAAGTATTACCCCGACCTGAACGACGCGTTTGAAAGCGGTAAAACTAAGTAATATGTTTAAAAGCAGTTAATGCTTATATGAATTCAACTAAGTCATGTTGGGGTACTGGCTCATCAGGAACTGGCACCCCAATGCGGCTTCATGAAAAGGGGGCCTAATTATGGCAAAAAGAACACAGGGCAGTGCAGAAGTGATATTACATTCTGGCACTGCATTAACAGACAAACCCCATAAAGCAGCGGGCAGGGGAATAAGACAGAAGAAGGAATCTACAATCGCATACCTTTGTCTGATTCCCGTATTCCTGGGGCTCTCAATCATCAGTTATATTCCCACCGTTTCGGTCTTTGTATTGAGCCTGTTCGACTGGAACGGGCTATCCTCACCGAAATTTGTGGGTTTTGCAAATTTTGTCAAAATTTTTACTCGTGACATGTATTTTTATGATTCCCTGCGTGTTACAGTAGTTTATGCGTTCATGGCGGTACTGTGGTCACTGCTGTATTCGCTCATTATTGCGCTGCTGCTGAACCGCAAAATACCTGCGCGCCCATTTTGGCGCGCCATCTTTTTTATTCCGTATTTGCTGCCTGCTGTGGGTGTGTTCACCGCATGGCGCTGGCTGTACGAGGTCAACTACGGCCTTATCAACTACGGTTTGCGCATTTTAGGCTTGCCGCCGCAACAGTTTCTGTCAAGCCCGGACCAAGTGCTGCCTGCACTTGCGCTGATTGCCGTTTGGTGCAGCGGCAATCTGATTGTAATTTTCCTTGCCGGCCTGCAGAATGTGCCGCGTGTGTATCTGGAAGCGGCGGAAATCGACGGTGCAAATTCTTGGCAGAGTTTTTGGAACATCACGATTCCCAGCATTTCACCTATCATCTTTTATAATGTATTGATGGCACTCATCAGTAATCTGCAGGTTATCAACCCAGCACTTGCCATCACGAACGGCGGCCCGGAGAACGGGTCAATGTTCATGTCATATATTATTTACCTCTACGCTTTCCAAAAGAATAAAATCGGCTACGGATGCGCCTACGCAGCAGTGTTCTTTGTGTTAGTAGGTATCGCGACGCTGATTCTGTTTAAAACATCGAAATCACAGTTCTTCGGGGAAGGGGGCACAGACTGATGGAACAGGTAAAACGAGCCCTGAATCATGGCATACTTGCGGGCAAAAAACGTTCAGAGCAAAATACCAATCTACTTTCACTTTTCGTAATTGCGTTTTTAGCCGCGATGGTTTTGCTGCCGATTTACTGGATTTTCCGTTCTTCGGTCATCAGTAACGGAGAACTTTACGCATATCCGCCTGAATTTTTGCCACGGGAGTGGCTGTGGTCAAACTATACACGCACATTGGAATCTTTCCAATATTTGACGTACTTAAAAAACACTTTTACTATTATCATTCCAGCTGTGACCGCGGGGGTAATCACGGGAATTTTCAGTGCATATGCCTTTGCAAGACTGAAATTCAAAGGCAAAAAGTTGATTTTCACGCTGTGCGTCGGTACAATTTTACTGCCGGGCATGGTCACGCTGATTCCTCTGTATATTTTCTGGACACGTGGGTGCGGGCTCAACAATACATATTGGCCTTTGATTCTTCCGTTTTTCACAGGCGGCGGTTTCTTTAATATCTTCCTCATTAAGCAGTTTATTGAAACAGTGCCCAAAGAACTGGATGAAGCGGCAGAGATAGACGGTGCGTCCAAAATGCGTATTTTGTGGTCGCTTTTGGTACCGTCCATCAAACCGGCTATTGTAGTGGTCATCATGCTGCTGTTCATTCAGCTATGGAATGACCTTCTGCAGCAGATGATCTACATCAACACGATGGACAAATATACTTTTGCTATCGGCCTCACCACTTTTACGGGTGCGTTTGGCACCAAATGGAATTATGCCATGGCGGCGACATGTATGACAATTGCTCCGGGTATCATTATCTACTTGTTAGGCCAACGCAGTTTTGTAGAAGGTATTGTGCTGACCGGCATGAAAAACTAAATAAAATATTCTGGGAAGGAAGGAAAAGTAATGAATCTGATGAGGCAAATAGGTGAAAGAAGGTTCGCACCCGGCAAGGGCATTTATGAGCCGTCGCCCAAGAAGGGTCCGGCACGCTTTTTCTTTCTTTTTACCACCTATTTTTGGAGTCTGATTGGAATGAACCTGCTTTTTGTTTTGTGCTGTTTGCCGATTGTCACAATTCCGGCCAGTCTGTGCGCGCTGAATCGCTATCTCATCAAAATGGTACGCGATGGCGTTGGCTTTTCCCTTTTTGATTATTGGAAAGAGTGGAAAGGACAGTTGCTGAAAAGTTTGCCCGCGGGATTTGTGTGCGCACTTCTGCTTGGCTACGGTTATTATCTTCTCAGCATGTCGGCCGGCGAGCAGGGCAGTGGTATGGTGTTTTCTTTTGGAATTTTTTGGACGGTGCTGGGCCTTTTGTTCGGCAGTTATGCATTTGTTCTGCTGGCGATGCTGGATTTGCCACTGCGTTCTCTTTTTAAGAATGTATTGATTTTGATGATTGCTGAGTGGAGGGCAAGTCTGTGCGTGCTGGGTATGACAGCGTTCACGCTGATCGCCGGATGGATATTATTCCCATATTCTGTGCCGGTGCTGGCCGTATTCTGGTTCGCATGGCAGCAGCTGGCTCTGTGCTGCATGATTAACCAGCCAGTGCAAAAGCACATTATCGGTCCATATGAGGAACGGCAGAGGAAGGCGCTGGTATCGGGAAATGCACCAAATGAATCTGAAGTTTCTAACGGGAGAATTTGACCATGAAAAAAGCGAAACTTTTACTTGAAAAAGATTTTACTGTCGGGCAGGTCGACAGGCGCCTGTTCGGCTCTTTCATAGAACATCTTGGCCGAGCGGTATATACCGGTATTTACGAACCCGGCCATTCCTGCGCCGACGAGGACGGTTTTCGCGGGGATGTAGTGCAGCTTGTGAAAGAACTGCATGTACCGATTATACGCTATCCGGGCGGAAACTTTGTTTCCGGCTACTGCTGGGAGGACGGCGTCGGTCCCACGGGAAAAAGGCCGCATAAGCTTGACCTTGCGTGGCGTGCACTGGAAACAAACGAAATCGGTGTGAATGAATTTGCATCTTGGTGCAAGCTTGTGGATGCAGAGATAATGATGGCGGTGAACCTCGGTACGCGCGGCGTGCAGGATGCGTGTAATCTGCTGGAATACTGCAATATTGAAAAAGGAAGCTACTACAGCGATCTACGACGGGCACACGGTGTTGCCGCGCCGCACAATATCAAGACATGGTGTCTTGGCAATGAGATGGACGGCCCCTGGCAGATCGGGCACAAAACGGCACAGGAATATGGACGTCTTGCCTGTGAAACTGCGCGTGCTATGCGCAAGATTGACCCCGACATCCAGCTGGTGGTCTGCGGCAGTTCCATGTCGACGATTCCTACGTTTCCAACATGGGAGGATGAGATTTTAACTCACACCTACGAGGATGTGGATTTTATTTCGTTGCATCAGTATTACGGTAACCGTGGCGACGACACAAAGGAATATCTGGCGCAGTCGCTTGAAATGGATCGTTTTATCCACACGGTTACAGCGGTGTGCGACTATGTAAAGGCAAAAAAACGTTCTTCCAAAACGATGCAGCTCAGCTTTGACGAATGGAACGTGTGGTTTCATTCCAGTGCCGAGGAAGAGGACATCACGAAAAATCGTCCGTGGGGAAAAGCAGCGAGCTTGCTGGAGGATGTATATAACCTCGAAGATGCGCTTGTTGTGGGTACGTTACTGATTACTCTTTTGAACCATGCGGACCGCGTAAAAATGGCATGCCTTGCACAACTGGTTAACGCGATCGCACCTATTATGACTGTACCCGGTGGAAAGGCGTGGAAGCAAACGATTTACGATCCGTTCCTTCACGCTTCCCGGTATGCCAACGGTACGGTCTTGCGTCCGGCATGCATATGTGACAAATATGACAGCAAAAACTACACCGATGTGCCTTATCTTGAAAGCACTGCCGTTTGGAACGAAGATGAGGATGAAATCACAGTATTTGCCGTAAACCGCAGTCTTGCCGAGCCAATGGAACTGGCCTGCAAAATCGGTGGCTTTGGTACTTTCCGCGTACTGGAACATTTGCAAATCAGCGGGAATGACCTTAAGGCTGTAAACAGCGCAGAAGAAAATCCTGTTTGTACCGTATTGGGTGATAAGGGTTTTGAAGAAAATGGCACGTTGTACCTGCAGCTGCCGGCTGCATCGTGGAATGTGATTCACATGAAATTGGAACATTAAAATTGCTATATCCGTATCCCGGAAAATACCATGATCTACAATAAGTTGTTCACCGAATACCGCATCCTGAATGACCACTTTGGACGATCGAAAATGACGCGATGAAATGATTAAAAAATACGGGAAAAACAGATTGATAATTTTTTTGCTCTGATGGTGTTTATGAAGAAGTAATTGTCATTTGGACTTTGGATATTTTCTTTGCGATGTTTTAAGTCTTGCGTTTTAAGAAAGCACTGTTGAGTGAAGACAATTCTTTACACCCCGAGAGTTATCACAGTAACGATTCAATCGCACCATGCAAAAAAGCCTTAAAACCCAGAAATTATGAGGGTTTTGAGGCTTTTCTTTTACCTCCCGAAAATATTGAATTGGCAGTTACAACAGATAAAAAAACAAGCGGACACCTGAAATGCTACCCGCTTGTTTTATTTGCATTCCCTTACCGTCACGGTGTGACACTGTGATGAAATCATCGACCAATAAAGTGCAAAGATTTTTAGTTCACGTTAATAATGAGGATAGCAGCTTCGAAAATATGTTGCCACAATTGCAAATGACAATTTGCTTATACAGCAATCGTGAACGAATGAGCGAACAGAAAAGATCAACACCCCTTAGCGGCTTTCAAGAAATGATCATTATCAATGTTGCAGAAGTACTCGGACATGAGAAAATACGGAAAACTGTTTGATCCGTTAGTAAATACATTTCGATGAAATCCATGAAAACAGCACTCCAATCGATGTAATGACTGCCCATATTCCAACGATGAAATTCCAACCGTAGCTTGGTACAAGGGAAGAAAACAGGATACTTGCAGCAGAGGCAGATACATAAGATGAAAAATCAAGAAAACCCGTGATCCCCGATATTTTTCCCGTGTCGGCAAAACGAAGCACATAGAAACTAAATATCATGTTACAGGCGCCTGTCATGGCTGCACTTGCAGAAAATAATGCAGCCAAATTTAGAATCATGCTTTTTCCGTTTAAAAGATACATTGTTGTAAACATAAGTGCAGTAAAGGCAAATAATATGGTCAGCGTTTTTCTTTCATCATCATGAAGGTGTTTTGCTACATACACCGATAACAATGTTCCTCCTAAATTGACAAATGGTAATATGGAGGAGATTGCAGCAGCAGAGGCCACGGAAACAGCAAATCGTTCGGAGACAAACGTTGGGATCCAAAATGTCACTGCATTGCGAATTACGCCGTTTAGCATGGAAACTACGGTCATGGCAATGAATCCATTTCTAAGTAAATACCCCAGGGAGTTTTTTGAATTGATAGGTTCAAAAAAAGCGTCTTTCTTTTTAATGATTCCTGTGTTCTCCATAATCGTATTGGCTATAAACCAAAGTATAGATATGATAATCAGAATAACTCCGGTGATGAAAAAACCTAATTTCCAACTACTTTTTATTGCGCTGAATATGGCAAGAAAATAGGTTACAGCTGTTCCCGCAATAGAGGCAACTGTCAATAACGTTAATAGAATTCTACCGACTTTTGCTGTTGTATTTTCACCGACTAATTTAGAGAGCGGTCCCCACAGCATTGAACATAGGAATCCGCAGACACCCCATAGGATAAGGGATAGAGAATATGAGTAAAATAGCGGAAATAAAATAGATAAGATTCCCGATATAAACAACCCAATAAACACCATATATTTTGCACTGATCTTGTTGCCAATAAATCCATTAATCAATTGTCCCATTCCATATGTAATAAAAAAAGCACTTCCCATGGTAGCCAGGGATTCTCTGCTATAGATGTTATTTGCAATCATCTGCGGTAACATGCTGCTTAATATATTCCGCCCTATATAGCACCCGCCGTATGCCAAAAAGCATGAAAGACCAATGATGGAGGCCTTTTTTACTTCAGATCTTATTTTAAGCATAGAAATTTCACTCCTACATCATCACATTGCTATTTGATTTTAACAACATGTAATTTTACATTGCCTAAATCAATAGCGGATCTCGTTTGTTCACTAATTTCATTTTCGTCATCTGTGATAATGTGATTGATCTGATTGAAATCTAAAAATTTATAAAATGATTCTTTGTCAAATTTCGTACTGTCCGCAACAACATACGTCTCACTTGAATTATTGCACAGCGCGGCAGAAAAACCACCCTCATTCTCGTCCCACATCATAATCCCGTTTTTGGAGATCGATGTTGCGCAGATAAAAGCCTTATCCGCCGTAAAACGATTTAATACAGACAATGCAATTTCACCGCCTGTCTTTGAAGTTTCACAATCCACAGTACCGCCAATAAAAATAATTTTCCCGGTGAAATCTCCACGCTGTTGTTTTTCAATCAAGATGTTGGCGATATGAAAGAAGTTAGTGATGAGCGTAATGTTTTTTAAATTATAAATCGATCGAGCAATCTCTTCTGTTGTTGCGCCATAGTCAAAAGAAACAATATCACCATCCGAAATAAGACTGGCTGCATATTGGCCGATTTTTTTCTTGGATTCACAATTTTGCTTAACTCGTGTGCTGTAATTTTCTTCACGAATAGGATGCTTTACAGCAATTGCACCGCCGTGAACCTTGAGAATTTTTTTATCTATACTTAATTCATTTAAATCACGGCGTATAGTTTCGGTAGAGACATCAAATTTCCGAGATAAATCGGTTATATATACATTTCCTTCGCGCGATATGATCTCTAAAATCTTGGATTTGCGTTCATCTGCAAACATAAAATCCATCCCCTCAAAATTTCATAATAATACATTACCACACATATAAACATAAATCAACAAACAAAATGATAAATTATATTTTATTATGTTGATTTTATAACTCTGACATGTTATGATGCAAATATAAATCTTATGCAGAAAGAGGTTATAGGAATGGCAGAGAGAATTGCAGATTACGATGTTTTTCCCAGTGTTGTTAAAAGTGGAGAAAATACAGAAATTTTTATCAAACCTCGCGGCGATCACGCACAGTTTAACGATACCCTTGATTATGTAATCAAGTTTGTGCCGATGGAATGCTGTAACGTTTCTTATGAGCTTAGCAGATTTGCAGGGGATTTTGACACGATCGGTGCAAAATCAAAAAACGGGTCGATTACTTTTACATATTGTTTTGAAGAGGAACAGGAATGGTCCGTAATCATACAGGAGAAAGACGATCCCGGAAAGAAAAAAGTTTTTCACATCTATTCCGTTTTTTCCGATTTATATGGGAAAAAAGCGTATAAGGGCGATTTACATGTGCATTCAAACCGTTCCGACGGAAATGAGGAACCGGCTATAGTAGCCGCGAATTATCGAAAAGCGGGATTTGACTTTATGGCGATTACCGACCATCATAGGTGGAGGCCGTCAAAAGAAGCAATCGATAAATACAAAAATGTGGATATTGACTTGAAACTATTTTTGGGGGAAGAGGTCCATGTTCCAGGAAATTATATTCATGTGATTAATTTTGGCGGTAAGTTCAGCGTAAACGAATTATACGAAAACAACAAAGAAAAAATTGATGCAGAAATAAGTAAAAATGCGAAGAATTTATCCGTGCCGGATGGAATTAACGCATTGGAATATTCCTACAGAAAATGGATTGCCAATCAGATACGGGAAGGTGAAGGTCTCTCCATCCTTGTACACCCTTTTTGGATTTGGTGCGACGAGTATAATATGCAAACAAAGATGACGAATTATTTATTTGAAACCAATTGCTTTGATGCATTTGAGGTTTTAGGCGGTCAGTCAACAAAAGAAAACAATATGCAGACAGCACTCTATAACGAGCAGCGCGCAAAGGGCAGAATAATTCCCGTTGTCGGTTCCAGTGATTCTCACGGAACAGAGCCGCCGGTATGGTTTAATATAGTAAAAACTATTTTATTTTCTGAGGATCTGGAATTTGATAATATTTATAAGAACATAAAGGAGCTGCACAGTGTTGCAGTGGAAACCTCGGGTGAAGAGTGTTATCGGGTAGACGGACCTTACCGTATAGTTAAATACGCTATGTTTTTAATGAAAAACTATTTTCCGCGCCATGATGAACTTTGCATCGAAGAAGGAATTTTGATGAAAAATTATATTTGCGGCGATGAGGACGCAAAAGCCCAGCTTTCTCAACACGCAGGACGAACAAAAAAGTACGCGGATAGATTCTTTGGACATTGAAGTTGCTGCGATTTGATAAATTAGGTTAAGCAAAAGCCATACCACGGTACCACAGATACAAGTCAGACATAAAAACAGGGCAACTCATACAAGTTGCCCTTGTGACGATTTATCGTTTATAATTTTAGCCCGCTTGATCAGCGGGCTTTCTTTATGGTCATATGTTGCGGACAAATGATTTTCTGCACAAATGATGCTCTTTCTTACAGAAGTTTGTTCGCGATGGATTGCGTAGTACGTTTCTTGTTTTCGTCACAGGTTGCAAAATTTTTCTTGAAATATTCCGTATATAAAATATCCAATAAATACAGCTGGGCAACTTTGGCCGAAAGTGCGCCGCCCTGAAAAGGTCCTTCGTTCGCGCCACACAGCAATATAATATCGGCGTATGCAGTCAAAGGCGATTCTGAAAACCGAGTAATACAGATTGTCTTTGCATGATTTTGTTTGGCTCGCTTAAGGATGTCAATCGTATCTTTTGTGGAACCGGAATAGGAAAATGCGATGATCAGGTCGTTTTCAGATAAAAGGGAGGAGGCCATGGCCTGCATATGTATATCCTGAGTTGAAACGACATTTGGCACAATACGCGCAAACTTGTAACAAGCCTCTAAAGCCATTACGGAAGAGGCACCAACACCGAAAAAGTAGATGAGCCTTGCATCGGATATCATATCAATCGCAGTGTGTATATCCTGAATATTAATCATTTCTAATGTTTGATTCAGCGCTGCAATATCGGTATTTAGTAATTTACGGCAAACTTCATCGGTGGAATCATGAATGCTTACTTCATCTGACAAGGTCATAACACTGTTTGACTCACTGTTGCTGAGGGATTGTGCAAGCATCATTTTAAAGTCCTGGTATCCATTAATTCTTAACGTTTTACAAAATCGAAATACAGTTGTATCTCCGACACCACAGTGCTCGGCTAAGTCAGTAATTGACATATATAGCACCTCATGTGGGGACTGTAAAACAAAATCAGCTACTTTGCGCTCTGCTTTTGTAAGCGCTTTTTCGCTGCTTAAAATTCTTACAAGAATATCGGTATTCATAGGAAAGGGCCTCTTTTCAGCAAATTTGTTGTAGCAAGGAATGCCTTGAAAAGAACACAGAATTTAGAGGTGTCATTTGAATTCAAAATAATAAATTATATTATTTTTAGCATAATCCTATTATAGTAAAAAAAGATATTTTTTTCAATCTTTTTTGATAAATAATTATTTTTTATTTAATATATTAATTAAATTAATAAAAAACTTTAATTATTAAACATTATAACTAATAATTACTTTAAATAAAAATATTTTCTTATTTCCTTAAATACTATTGAAAAAAAGTTTTTTTAGTATTATACTCTAAATCGTGAATAGTAAAAGACTCGGATTACAAAAAATTATGTAAAATTATTTTTTAAAACTATTTATTCATCGAGTAATTATTATTCATAATCATAAAATTGGAGGGATTTATTAATGAAAAGGTTGAATTTCAAGAGAGTAATTGCATGTGTTCTGGCTATCGCTACCCTATCAACAGCATTGATTGGATGCTCCGGCTCCACTACCCCTGCCACTTCAGCAAAAGGCGCGGATGGCTCTGCCGCAGAGTCTCAAGCCGCAGCTGCTCCTAAAACAAAAGTTGTCTTTTGGTATTTATGGAGTGGTGATGCAGTTGCAAGAATAGACAGTTTAGTAAAAAACTATAACGCGCAGAGTGATAAATACGAGGTAGAAGCCCTCTCGGTTCCTGACGGTCAAAAAATAACGGCAGCAATTTCAGCGGGTAACGGCCCTGATGTTACCGATGAATTCGGAAGTGATGTCGGTAAACTAGCAAGCTCCGGTGTCATGGAGCCATTGGATGATTACATAGCAAAAGCTAACTATGATGTCAGCGATTTCATTCCGGCATCTTTAGCCAGTATGAAAATGGACGGAAAAACATATGCGCTTCCCTGCAATGTAAACTTCAGCGCTTTGTATTACAATAAAACGTTACTAAAAGAAGCCGGTTATACAGAACCGCCAAAGACAATCGAAGAAATGTATGACATGGCCGTTAAGACTACAAAGCTAAATAAAGACGGAACCATTAATGTATGCGGTTTCCCGGATTTCCCGACCGTTTATTATCTTGATGCGTTTACTTCAGCAGCAGGCGGCGGTTGGTATGCACAGGATGGTAAACCATCTGCAGCGGATGACTATGGCAACAAACTCGCATTAAAGTTGGCAAGAGACTACCGTGAAAAATTTGGTCTTGCAAATGTTGTTAAGTTTGCATCCGGCGGCAAATACTTAGACCCAACTGACCCGTTCTTGATGGGTAAACAAACATTCCGCATTGATGGACCTTGGATGGGAAAAAACATTAAAGAGACATTTAAAGTTGATGTTGATTACGGCGTAACTTATATTCCATATCCAAAGGATAAACCTGAACTGGCGGGCAGAGAAAATGCTTCTTCGTCCATGCTTTATGTCACATCAAACTCTAAGAATAAAGACGGCGCATTCGACTTCCTTTCCTACTTTGTAGGCAAACAGGGCCAAACTGACTTTACAATTGCAGGCGGCGACTTCCCATCGAGGCTTTCTTTACTTGATGGCCTTAAGGGGTACGATGTGGACTTTTATTCGGAACTTGCCAAGAGCAAGAACCTTGTTTATGTTCCAAGCGGTTCCAAGAACGGTGAGTACAATACCATTGTCAATGATCAGACCGAGCTGTGCATGAACCTAAAGCAAGACATTGATACTACACTAAAAAATATCAATGAGCAGGGAAATGCATTATATAAGTAGGATGTAATATTAAGAAGTAATGATATATAGCCATTTCCGGTTATATATCATTACTAAATTAAGTAAAAGATGCAATCCGGGAAAAATCTTTTACATATGGGGGCGATTATATGCAGAAGCCTAATGCAGTGATAATTGAAAAGAAACATTATTCGAAATTGGATAGAAGCAGGGCGAGAACCGGGTTCTTGTTTGCACTACCATGGATTATTGGATTCTTAATTTTTAGTTTATATCCTATTTGCATTTCGCTATACTACAGTATGACTGATTTCAATATTTTTCAAGCGCCGAAATGGGTCGGACTTAATAATTATACCGCATTATTTGTGGATGAAAAATTTTATAAAAGTTTGTGGAATACCTTTTATATGGTATTAATCGCAACACCGGTAAGCCTGATTGCTGCTTTGTTGCTGGCTGTACTGCTGAACCAGAAAATTAAAGGACTTCCTATTTTTAGGACCATATTTTATTTGCCAAGTATTGTACCCACGGTTGCTTCTTCCCTATTGTGGCTATGGATTTTAAATCCGCAGTCCGGTTTGATTAATATGGGTCTTAAAGCGTTGGGCCTGCCTCAGCCAAACTGGTTAATGGATCCAAATTCTACAAAGCCTGCGTTGATCCTCATGGGGGTATGGGGCGTTGGCAGCATGATGATCATATTTTTAGCATCTTTGCAGGATGTACCCAGATCTCATTACGAGGCTGCTCAAATAGATGGAGCAAATGCGATTCATCAATTTTTCAGTATTACTGTGCCGGCTATTTCACCGGTTATCTTTTTTCAATTAATTATGAGTATTATTAACTATTTCCAATATTTTACCCAGGCATATCTGATGATTAACGGCTCATCCGGAGGAAGCGGACTGAACAATGTACAAAGTGGAGGAGCAGAAAATTCACTCTTGTTCTATTCTCTGTATTTGTTCCACAATGCATTTGGATACCTTAAGATGGGGAAAGCATCAGCAATGGCATGGATTCTGTTTATCATCGTTGTGGCTGTAACAGCGATTATATTTAAGACACAAGATAGGTGGGTTACATATGGCGACGAATAACGGAAGGAACAGCAGTATCAAAAAAAATAGAAATCTGACAAAGATATTGGTATACGTTATTATAGTTGTTATTTCATTCGTGTTCCTTGTACCGTTTTTTTGGATGATATTTACTTCATTAAAAAGTTTTCAGGAAATATACCAAAATCCTCCTACAATTTTCCCTCACAAACTATATTTTGAAAACTACACATCAGCTGTTACAAAAATGCCGTTCCTGCGCTACTTTCTCAATACGCTTGTTATCGCGGTGTTGTGTGTGGTCGGAACTGTGCTGTCATCCTCAATGGTTGCATATTCGATGTCTAAGGTTAAGTGGAAAGGCAGTAAATACCTGTTCCCCATTATTGTTGGAACAATGATGATTCCTACTCAGGTGACCATGATTCCATTATATATTCTTTTTACAAAGATGAAGTTAGTCGGAACGATGGTACCTCTGATTTTGCCGACATTTTTCGGTGGCGCATATTACATATTTTTACTGCGCCAGTTCTTTAAGACCATTCCGGATTCTTTAATAGAATCCGCAACGATTGATGGCGCCAAAGACATGACAATATTTGCTAAAATTATACTGCCGCTTTGCAAACCGGCGATAACCAGTGTGGCAATTTTCACGTTCTTGGCTAATTGGTCCGACTTTTTAGGCCCATTACTTTATTTAAATAAGCAAGAACAGTATACACTGTCCCTTGGGCTGCAAGCCTTTATGCAAACGCACTTTGTGGAATGGGGCCCGTTAATGGCTGCCTCAGCAATCTTTACGGTTCCAATTATTATTTTGTTTTTCTTTGCACAGTCGTACTTTATTGAAGGTATTACAGTTACCGGTATTAAAGGATAATTGTTATATGACAAGTCTTTAAAAGTCTCTTATCAACAATCTTCGGAAAACCCAAGTAATTCAATGATTATGATGCAGCTGAACTCATCAGCCACCGCAGTTAACTAGAGGTGGGCGGAGCTGAAATTTTGCTCCGCTGGTGAGTAAGGTTATCCCAGTGAAAAGTTCACGATAGCCAATAAATATAGCAAGTGATGGTTAAAATACTTAAACTTATAAGTAAGCGGGAGATATGGAATGGATAAAAATGAAATATTGAGACGGATACAAAATGGTTTAATTGTATCCTGTCAGGCACTGGACACCGAGCCGCTGTACAGTTCATTTATTATGGGCAGAATGGCGCTTGCTGCTTCTCAGGGGGGAGCAGTCGGTATTCGTGCAAACACACCGCCTGATATCAAAGAAATTAGGAAAATAGTAAATTTGCCGATTATTGGCTTGTATAAAGCTGAGTACAAGGATAGTAAAGTTTACATCACGCCTACAATGAAAGAAATCGATGCTCTGGTGGAAGCAGGTCCGGAAATTATCGCTATGGACGCTACCAACAGGCCTCGTCCGAATAATCAGACTTTAGAGGAGTTCTTTTCGGAGGTGAAAGCAAAATATCCTAATCAGATCTTTATGGCAGATACTTCGTGTTATGAAGAAGGTGTAAGAGCGAAAGAACTCGGCTTCGACCTTGTTGGTACAACCATGTGCGGGTACACTGAATATACGAAGGAAATGGAATTTCCAAACTATGATCTGATGAAACGATATGTAGATACTCTGGATATGCCGATTATAGCTGAGGGTGGAATATGGACGCCGGAACAACTGAAAGCTGCACTTGATACAGGCGTTTGGTCCGCTGTAATTGGCACAGCCATAACAAGGCCCAAGGATATTACGGAGCGATTTGTAGGCTACATTGAACATAATTAGGTTTGTTTTCACATTCTGAGAAATAGTGTTAATTTAATTATCCTGCGTTAAATAAATAATTTAGCGCCGGATAATTTTATTTAAAACTGATTTCTAAAAAACGCTCCTGGAATGTTTAAGAGGATGATTCCCTGAATTTATAATTAATGGGGGATGAAAATGTTTAATTCAAAAGCGGTTAGCTCAATACGGTTAGTTGCGTTGTGTATGATTGTGGCGTGTCATATTTTTCAGGGGGAAAATATGGTGCTTGCATGGTGGTTCAATGTTGGTGTACAGATTTTTTTGTTTATGTCCGGTTTTCTCTTTGGAACGAAGAATATTGAACATGCATCCACATGGCTGAAAAAAAGGTTCATTCGAATTGTAATTCCCTATTACTTGCTTCTCGCAACTGTCATTGTATTTTACCTGATTTTTGCTCGGAGTTTGCTCACTGTCTCTGCCTTGCTGGTCAATCTCCTGTTATTACAGGGGTTCGGTACCGGTCTTGCCGGAATCGAGCATTTATGGTTTATTTCGTATATCATTTTATGCTATTTAATAACGCCGATTCTGCAGACAGCTGATTTCTCCAATCCCAAAAACACGAAAGGGAAATATGTGATTAAACTTATTTTTCTTTTAGTCGTCTTACAAGTTTTGAATTATGCAAATGTGATTAACATTTCCATACCGAATATCAGCTCCTATATCATTGGATATTATTTTGCACGCAGGCATTTTCACTATGAGAAATGTCAAAGTTTATTGCAAGACAGTTCCTCGAAGAAAAGCGTGACCGGAATTTTTACAGCGTGTATGTTGAGCACCCCTTTGGTTATCTATCTGGAGTATTTTTATAATGGAAGTTTGTTTTCCTTTTTAGCACCATATAAAGACATCCTTTTCGCATGGAATCATACGTTATTGGGCGTAAGTCTGTTTTTAGTAATGTATCTTCTGTTTGATTCCTTATACCGTAAGAAAACATATCAACCACTTGACCGTATTGCAAAATGGGGCGATACCTATTCCTATCATGTATATTTGACGCATCAAATTTTTATTTTAGGTCAGTTTTCGTTATTGGCCGTTACTCCAAGCAAATTCTTCAATATAACAATAATTGTATTGTGTGCAGTTGTTACCGGCATTGCTTTGCAAAACATCAATCGTTTGGTAATAAAGAAATATGAACGGCATCATAAAGAAGTAAACGCGCTAACTCAAAAATCTGCTGATATTTGATAAGAGAAGGGGATATTTATGCTGACGATTACACCGCCCATGGGTTGGAATTCATGGAATACGTTTGGAGTGAATATATCGGACAAACTGGTTCGGGAATCGGCGGATGCACTGGTAGACTTGGGATTTAAAGACGCAGGATACAACTATGTTGTAATCGACGATGGTTGGTCGAAATTAGAACGGGATGAAAGCGGTCGCTTGGTGGCGGATGAAGACAAGTTTCCGTATGGAATGAAAGCAGTAAGCGACTATGTACATAGCAAGGGATTAAAGTTCGGAATGTATTCCTGCTGCGGTGTTCGAACCTGTGCCAATTATCCGGGCAGCTTTGACCATGAATTTGTAGATGCACAGACATTTGCCGATTGGGGTATTGATTTTCTAAAGTATGATTTTTGTTATAAGCCCGAACGGGAAAACGGAGAGCTACTTTACCGGAAAATGAGTATGGCGCTCCACGCAACCGGAAGAGATATTTTCCTTTCCGCCTGCAACTGGGGCTTGGACAACTCCGGCACATGGATGCGCTCGGCCGGGGCAAATATGTACCGCTCCACGGGAGATATTGTAGATAACTTTCAGTCCGTTAAAGATATTTCATTAAACCAAGTTGATAAGCTGTGCTACAGCGGGCCGGGCTGCTTTAATGACATGGATATGTTGGTTGTCGGCATGTACGGAAAAGGTAACGTTGGGCTAGGTGGCTGCAATGATGCGGAATATTGTTCCCATTTTGCACTGTGGTGCATGTTTAATTCACCGCTGATGATTGGATGTGATATCCGGACACTGACAAAGGAAAGTATAGAGTTGCTAAAAAACAAAGGACTGCTATCAATCAATCAGGATGCGGAGTGCCGCCCTCCTTTTTTAGTTAATAACGTTGATAAACACTATTCTTTTGCACGTCAGCTTTCCAATCATGAATATGCAGTTGGACTATTTAATATGGACGACAAAGACGGCGAAGTGTATTGCCTGCTGAGCGACACCGGGCTGATGCTGAACTCGGGTTATGCGTTCCGGATGACGGACGCCCTGACAGGGGAATTGGCTGGCACTTTCCGTGAGTTCTGCCATGCCCAAATCGGAGCACATGACTGCAAAGTATATAAAGGGAAGCTCGTGAAGGTCTGATGCAGGAGCGATGCGTGGTTTGCGGCAAGCCCTTAATGCGGGATGATATCGCAATTCATAAAAAGCTGGTGAACCGCGGGGCAAAAGAGTTCATGTGCATTCACTGCCTGAGTGAGCATTTTAAAGTGGATGAACAGCTTGTGCGGGAAAAGATTCAATTCTTTAAAGAACAGGGTTGCACGCTTTTCTCAAAGGGGTAAAATCAGGCCATATCACAAAGGCACGCTGGCTCCATGCAAATGGAGCCAGCGTGCCTTTAGCTTTTTAGGATTTTTTATCTTAGACCTATGACTTCCATCTCATCACAGAAAGTCCAGCCCGAGGTTCCTGTGGTGATGACTGCTTTTACATATCTTGCCGTAACGGGGCTGCTCAGGTCTAACTGGTAATGGTTGGCGCTGGCGTTCAAGGACGTAACCGGCTTATCGACAGAGCCGATCTGCGTATAATTTACGCCGTCCGAAGAAACGTAGTAAGTGATATTCTGGGGGAATACGACATTGCTGCCAAGCTGCTGGATGAAGTTAACCGAAGTGCTGAGAAAACTTGTTTGCTTTTGCAGATCGACAACAAACTGATAGGACGGTACATTTTGCCGGCCCTGGTAATGTGTTTCCGTATAACTCACGGAACCCGCGTATTTTTTATTGGTCAGTTCCGCTCCGTTTTCATCGGGATATGCGCTGTTCGCCGCGACAGAGGCAGTGTAGCTTTTTCCTGCCGCCTTGTTCTCATACCCCATAGCCGGCCCGGTGTATGTTTTGCCCAGTCGGGGGTAAATCACTTGCTTCCAGTCTTCAAATTCCGCCCAGCCAACTACTTTGGGGCTGTGGTAATGCAGGAAACTGAAGCTGGTCATTTTGCTTACATAAGGAATTTCTGTGTTGAGCTGATTCAACATGGTAATGGTTGGTTCTGCACAGCCGACATTAGGGTCATAAGTTTCCAGATTGGACCATAATTCACACTGGGGGTTTGTATCGACTGCTTGTCTCATTGCGGGCAGATAAGTATTGGCAAGGTTGCCAAAGCTGTCCTGTGGCGCGATCACATCAAAATTGGCACCGTCCACCGGATCCAACAGGTATGTCCACATGGTCTTCCATCCATCGGGGCTTAATCCCTGTGAATATCCGCCAATATAAGGAGATGACATAATGGGCTTATTGGTATAAGTATGTGCGTAGTCAACAATGGTTTTTAATGCGGTACGCAGTTTTTGCTGGTCGGCCTGTGCGGAGAACCGGTAGTTCTCGATTTCCCAAACATTATACCAGCCTTTAAAAGAACTCATATCTTTATAACCAACCGGAGAATCCCAAATCTCTTGTATTACATTTTTATTCTTTTGCGCTTCGTTGGTCAGCCAAGTCTGGTCGGTTGCGTCATCCCACCATTCCTCATTGGCACCAAGACCGACCCAAACGTCAATGCCTTTATTTTCGCCGGCAGTTAAAACGTTCAGTAAGGTGTCCTGATTATTTCGGTTTGCGTAGCCGGTGGATGAATTGTAGGAAGGAGAATTGTAATAAACTGTTTTTTCAGATGGGGAGAAGTCGACAATCCACTGAAGGATGACATGATCCATTCCTAAGTCTTTCATGTAATCGAATTCTTCTTCCCAGTCGGCTTGTGTCCAAATATCACCGTAGGACAGCTGAATAAAGGAACCGGAAATAATCGGGTAACCAAAAACCTCGAGTTCATCTGCAAAAATCCAGCTTGTTTCGGCGGGGGCGGTAATATTAACTTTGATGTATCTTGTATTAATCGGTGCGGATAAAGTAAGGCCGTACTTTTTCGTACTGTTGACTTCCGCTTGCGGTGTGGCTGAGCCTAAAGCGGTGAAGGCAGAATTGTCGTCGGAACCTTCAAACGATACATCGGTGGGGTAATAAACACCGCCGCCTTCATATTTTAAGAAGTTCATATCCAGACCGGTAACCCGCATTTTTGTACCAAGGTCTAAAGTGACGCTGTAACTGCCGACATGCCCTTGCCACCCGGCATCTTTAAATACATTCGATGCGTATTTGCCGTCTGTCAATTCTTTCAGATTGGTATCCGGGTAGCTTGAATCAGCCGAGGGTGAGGAAATGTATCTTTTTGTTTGAGCAATGTTCAAAGGGCTGTCATTAATTCCGCTTGCCTCAAATTCGTCTGCAAAGGTCCATTCACCCGCGGTATTCACTGTGATTTTCACATAACGGGTACGGATTGCATTTGACAGTGAGGTGGTGTACTTTGCAATTCCGGAGCTGACGTCACTTTTGACAGCGGTTCCCATTGGGACAAAAGTGGAACCGTCGTTCGAACAGGAAAAAGTGACGGAAGAAGGAAAGTAAATTGCGCTTCCGGTTTGCTGTAAAAAACGGCAGGAGACGTTGGTGATATAACTGTTGTCTCCAAAGTCAACTGTTTGGGTATAGCTTGCAACGTTTTGCCTTCCCTGCCATTGTGCGTCTTTAAAATTTGAGGTACCGTATGCCCCGTCCGTTAACTCATTTGAATTTGTGTCAGGATAGGAGCTGGAGGCCGCAACAGAGGAACTGTAGGCTTTATTCTGAGCAATATTGGTCACCGCAGCATTTGCGGTAACGAAGGTGTAGGAAACCAAAAATACACACATGGCGCATGTGAGCAGCAACCTTTTTTTGAATGTACTGATTTTTGTCATAATAGCCCTCCTAACTTAGTTTAGACACAATGTGGTATCCGCATAGAACAGTGGATAAACACAAATTTTCATATCCAAAGCCTTTGATTACGGTTGGAATACGAAATGAAATCCTCCTTTCAAAAATTCAATTTGTGGGGATAACCTGAATCAGAAGCTCTGTTTTATTAGGTAAAAGTCAATTACCATTGGTGAAAGTCTTTCGTTTGAATTTGAGGCCGAGAGGCCCTGCTTGAAATAAATTATGTTATATCAACATTATTATATTGAATTAAAAAATTGATTTATATCATAATTCGGAAATGAATGATAGAAAATGGGAACATATAACATCATGGTACATACAACCCAAAATCCAGGCAACTTTTTTGCGAAAAACGTGCTATGCTTAGTAAAAGTAATGTCAGATTATTCGTTCAAACTTGATAGGTAGGGGGGCGTTATATTGAAGATCTTTTTTACCGAATTTTTGAATCTGGTTATTAGGGCCAATCATTTTAACCGTTCCACCATGCTGAAATCCTATAAGATAATTTACTATAAATCGGGTAGCGGTCAGACAATGATTGGGTCGTCCGTTTTCCGGTTCACAGAAGGAATGTTTGCTGTTGTTGCCCCAAATGAAATCTTTGAGGACATTGTAACATCTCAAACAGAGGAAATGATATGTGAATTCATCGCGGATTCCGACATTAGAAAAATACACAGTGGTCTTTACTATGACAATAATAGCAACATTCAAAAACAGTTTGAAAAAATTCAACATGAATATCGCAGTGAAGAAGATTATCGAAATGAATTTTTAGATTTATTCTCAACAGAACTATACTATTCTATAATCAGAAATTCGAATAAATATCTGGAGAAAACCAATACCATACTGGATATTGTGAGATACATAGACGAATATTTTTATGATGATATAAAAATAGAGTCATTGGCAAAAAAAACAGGTTACACCTGTCGACATTTCCGGAGCTTATTTACAGAAAAAATAGGAATTCCCCCATCAGAGTATCTGCTGAAAAGGCGGCTTGAAAGCTCCAGAAACCTTTTGCTGGGTACATCACAAAATATTGTGGAAATTTCTCAGTCCTGCGGTTTTTCTTCCGCTTCACAGTTTGCAATGCTGTTCAAGCGATACACAGGAATGACACCGTCCGAATTCCGAAATTCCATTGGAACGGCTTAATTGAATCATAAAATAGAAAATCCGGGCATGTTTTACATGTCCGGATTTTTTCATTCAATGGGATTCAGTTCGGATTTGTGCTGCTTCACATACTGAGTGGGGGAAATGTTCATGATACGGCTGAATGCCCGGCAAAAACTTTGTACACTGGAATAATTCAGCTGATTTGATACCTGCGTAATTGAAAGCTTCCCGTACCGCAAAAGTTCAAGTGCTTTTTCGATGCGTTTGCTGTTGATGTATTGCTGCATTGTCATTCCCATTTTCTTTTTGAATAAATTTGATATGTAGCTTTGATTATAGGTAAGCGCGCTTGAAATGTCCGAAACCATATGGATATCGAAAATGTTATCGTCGATATAACGTATAATCGAATAAATCGTATTGCCCACGGAAGTGCTTGTAATATCGTGCTGAAGTGTGGGAATTTCTTTTTCACCAAAAGACCGGCGGGTGAGAATCAAAATTTGTTTGATATAGCTTTCCACCATCATATGAAATCCAATGTGCTTGCGGTAAAATTCTTCAAGACTTCGAAAAAAGGGAAATAAAACGCCAGACTTATCCTTTGTGCATAGTTCCTTCATATGAGGCTGATAAAAGCTTTTTAAAAAGTCGTAATCTTCCGTATTGGAATCTTCATTAAAATTAAAACCAACATACGTAAAGCGCAGAGTAGAATCCTTTGCAGCTTTTATAGAATGCGTACGGTTCAGGGGGCTAATAAAGAGGTCACCTTCGCCCACAATGTAATCAACTCCGTCAAGTTGGAACACACCCCGGCCAGATATAATGTAGGAGATTTCATGGCACCATTGTTTGTGAGGAGGGACCTCCATGTTACTTTCGAAATAAAGTTCACCGAATTGATACAGGGTAATCCCTGTGAATTTTTCGGGGCAAAGATTAAATTGATTGTCGAAATGAAATTTAACACCATATTGTGTTGAATCTTTCAAATGCTACACTTCCCACTCAAGATTTAAAACAGCGATTATTTTAATGTTAGCATAAATAATCAAACATTCAATACTTTTGTCCGCTTCAAAATAAAATATCCCATTTTATATAGCCGATTTCCTTTTTGCACTATCAATATCCGCTTTGCCTGTTTAATATTAAAGACAAAGAATAACATTACCTGTTGATAGAGTAACAATAGATCAATAGACCGCGGAAGGGAAGAAATTTATGGTAAAAGTACTGTATGTTCCACTGGATGAAAGAGCCTGCAATTATTATTTTCCACAGAATTTAGCAAAGCTGACCGACAATATCGAACTGCTTGTTCCGCCTTACGATAAAATGGGAATCCTCAAAGTCCCGGCAGATTACGAATCCATTTGGCAATGGATTTTTGACAATGCCCCGCTTTGTGAGTATGCCATTCTTTCCGTAGACACGTTAGTGTATGGGAACATTGTAAATTCAAGGACGCACCACCGCACTTGTGAAGAATGCGAGCGGACACTGGACAATTTTCGAAAATTAAAGCAGATAAATCCCAATATCAAGATTCATGCGTTCAATCTGGTCGCAAGGGTAGCTGGCTACGATAATGCACATGAAGACCCAGAATATTGGGGCACCTGCGGGAAAGACATATGGCGATACACCTGCTTAATGGATAAAATTGAGCGCCGGCACGCGGACGAAGAGGAAAAAGAAGAATTTACTTACTTGAAAAGTAAAATACCGCAGGAGCACTTAAAAGACTTTTTAGACCGCAGGGTGGTCGATCAGTTCACAAACCTGTATTGTATCGATCTTGTGAAAGAAAATGTTTTTGACGTTTTAACTATTCCGAAAGATGATACTGCGGAATACGGATATGCGGCAATTGATCAAAGTGCAATTGCAAAGAAAGTCAGAGAAAACCGTCTGATGAACAGGGTACTGGTTTACCCGGGCGCGGATGAAGTAGGCTGTGTTCTGTTCACCCGAATTTTTAATTTAGTAAATCATTACACACCGCGTGTTTATGTGCGGTATTCTTCCGTATTGGGGGCTCAAATTGTTCCCAGTTATGAAGATCGCCCGCTTCAAGAGAGTATCAAATCGCAGATCACATCTTTGGGTGGTATTTTGGAGGACAGTGCCAACTGTTCTGACTGTATGTTGGCAGTGAACTCTCCCGGAAAATATATGATTGAGTCATCAGAGCAATTTTCTAAGGATTTAACCTTCTCCAGCCACATCAACATGCATGAGATTTTACGTTATATCGCCTACTACAGGTCAGCATATCAAAAGGCAGTTGGTATCGCAGAGGTTTCAGTAGCAAATGGTTGTGAAAATGAATTCATGGATTATGCGTTAATAACCGGAGTGCTGCAGCAAGTACAGGCGGTCGGCGGCTGGAATACGGCACAAAATACCATTGGAGTCGTGCTTGCAAAAACAGTTATTGCGAGTTACTATCAATGCTTTAAAAATAACAATGAAAAACATAAGCTGTCGGAAGAAATCAAAGTAAGGGACATTGTCTGTGACTGGCTTTACCAGTCCAATGTGCTGTTCCAGTTTATATTGGGAACGGATGGACGCATCAATCCCTACCATTTGGAATCCAATTATGAAGAAACAAAGCAATTTTTTGAAACCGGTTTAAACAAGCAGATCAGTGAAAAATTCGGAGGAAGCTACAAAGGTGCATCAATTGTATTGAAAAACCTGCGTTTTAACTGGGACGGAGTATTTTACATTGATTTTGAAATAGAATTGGATGGAATTACAGTTGAGTAACGGGTGTTGGAGGGAAAGAGATGTATACAAGGCATGATATTATGCGAGATATGGAACATTTGGGAATCTTACCGTCAGATACAGTTATGGTTCATGCCTCATTAAAAAGTATTGGAGCCACGGAAAATGGAGCAGATACGGTTTTGGACGCATTCTGTGCCTATTTGAACAGCGGCCTTTTGGTGATGCCCGGGCATACATGGAGCTATATTGATGAACAGAACCCGGAATTTAATGAAACGGAAAGTCCAATTTGTGTGGGAGTAATGCCCGAAGTATTTCGTAAGCGAAACGGAGTGCACCGTTCGTTGCACCCCACACACTCGCTTTTAGCCTATGGGCAAGATGCCGAACAGTTTGTAAGCGGGGAGGAAAAGTTCGACACACCCTGCGCACCGGATTCCTGTTACGGAAAGCTAGAGAAACAGGACGGCAAGCTTCTTTTAATCGGAGTGGATTTCATGAAATGTACCCTCGTACATTGTATTGAAGAAGTTGCCAATGTCCCCGGCAGACTGACGGACACATGGGAGCAGCTTCGGGTAAAAAAAGCAAATGGAGAAGTTATCTCCGTTCCGTCGCGCAGGCATCATAATTCAAATTCCGACTATTTTGAAAAATTGGAACCGGTACTCGAATACCGGAGTGTGCTGACAAGGGGCAAAATCGGTGATGCAAACGCAATCGTATGTAAAGTACGGGATCTGTTCCGCATCACGCTTGAATTGTTAGAAAAAAATCCAAGGCTTTTTGACGACGATGAACCAGTGCCAAAGGAATGGTATTAAACTAGATTGATATGGCAGAAAGGAAGACGATTTTATGAACAAGAAGAAAGTCGCAGTAATCGGCTGCGGAACGATTGGTACAACGCAGCATATCCCGGCGTACATAAAGAGCGAAAAAGCAGAGATTAAATATTTCTGTGACCTCATCCCCGAAAAGGCGCAGGCGATGGTGGACGAATATGGCTGCGGAATCGCCGTGACAGATTACAAACAGATTTTAAATGACCCTGAAATTGAGGCAGTTTCCGTCTGCGTGCCAAACAACATGCATGCGCTGATTACAATGGACTTTTTAAAGGCGAGTAAAAATGTACTTTGTGAAAAGCCGGCCGCCAGAACGTACGCGGAAGCGGAAATGATGCAGAAGGTTCAGCAGGAAAGCGGAAAAGTCTTAAATATCGGCGTAGTCAATCGGTTTAACACGGCAGTGAACCGTATCAAAAACATGATAGACAGCGGCGAGCTGGGTGAGGTTTACCATGTGTACGGCAGTTTCCGTTCACACCGCAGCATTCCTGGCTGGGGCGGATGGTTTACTACAAAAGAAGTATCGGGCGGCGGCGTATTAATCGACTGGGGCGTTCATTTCTTGGATCTGATTATGTATTGCTGTGGCGACCCGAATCCGCAAACCGTTTCTGCAAAGGCATTCTGCAAGCTCGGAAAGGAACTGAGCGATTACACCTATACAAATATGTGGGCCGGCCCGCCGAAAGAAGACGGCGTCTATGATGTAGACGACTTTGTAACCGGATTTGTTCGGACCAGCGGCCCTACTATTACATTGAACGGTGCTTGGGCGCAGAATATTAATCCCGATGAAATGTATATTGACTTTATGGGAACAAAAGCGGGTGTCCGTCTGCTGTATGGAGGCAATTTTAAAATTTTCTCTGCAAAAGACGGTGCATTGCTCGAAACCCTCCCGACTTATCAAGTGGAGCAGCCGTTCGAAAAGGAAATCGACGCATTTTTAACCTGCATTGATACGGGTGAAAAGCTACCGTCTCACATTGATTCTGTTTTGATTACCGCAAAAATGATGCAGGCGATGTACGATTCATCTGAACAAAACAAGGAAATTGTGCTGGAGGGCTGAGCATATGAAAAAGATTGGTTTTATCGATTATTACCTTGACGAATTTCATGCCAATAACTATGTCGATTGGATCAAAGAAGCTTCGAACGGGGCACTTGAAGTCGCGTACGCATGGGCGAAAAAGGATGCTCCAAACGGGATGAGTACGGAGCAATGGTGCGAACATTACCATGTGCAGCAGGTTGACACTGTGGAACAACTTACGGAAATCAGCGATTTTATTATCGTGCTCTCTCCCGACAATTCGGAGATGCATGAGGAGCTTTGCCAAATTCCCCTGCGTTCGGGCAAACGGGTCTATGTAGATAAGACGTTTGCACCGGATGCGGCAACGGCAAGAAGAATTTTTGCCGTTGCCGAAGAACACGGTACGCCGTGCTTTTCTTCCTCCGCGCTTCGGTTCGCGCGGGAATATCAGGGTATTGATAAAAATCAAATTCAAAACATTGCAAGCTGGGGCCCAGGCACCTACGAGATTTATTCAATTCATCAGATCGAACCGATTGTATCACTGATGGGCTCCGAAGCGCAAAGGGTTATGTATATCGGAACAAAAAGCTGGCCCGCGCTTGTAATTGAGTTCAGCGGAGACCGCCGCGCGGTGATGTCACATCATGGTTGGAGCTGCCCGTTTGCAATGACAATTAACTTTAATGATTCAACTTCGCAATGCATACACGTTGAGTCAGACTACTATAAAATATTTATTAAGGAAATGACAGACTTTTTCCTGTCCGGCGAAGTGAAGGTGGATCATGCGGAAACAGTTGCCGTCATTGCGATTCGGGAAGCAGGGGTAAAAGCTGCACAAAACCCCGGAACATGGGTTAACGTCGAGTAAATGTTTAAAGGGAAAAACCAGAAAGGCTTGGTGTGAGATGGGAAAGTTTTCAATCGGCGTTATGGCGGATTCATTCCAGCTTCCGTTTGAACAGTCCATTATAAAGGCGCGTGAAGTTGGTGCCAATGGGGTGCAGCTTTATGCAGTACAAGGTGAGATTACTCCCGAAAACTTAAATGAAGAGAAACGAAAAAATGTCAGACGAATCTTAAATGAGAACGGGCTGGTTGTTTCCGCACTTTGCGGTGATTTCGGCGGACACGGTTTTTCCCGTAAAGAAGAGAATACTCATCGGATTGAAAAATCAAAACGAATAGTAGATTTAGCACTTGAGTTAGGAACGTCGATCATTACGACCCACATTGGCGTAGTACCGCGCGACACGACCTGCGACCGTTACAAAATTATGCAGGAAGCGTGTAACCAGCTCGCGGAATACGCCTGTTTCAACAGAGCATATTTTGCGATTGAAACCGGCCCCGAGCCGGCGGCGGTGCTGAAAGGATTTTTAGACAGCCTTTGCTCCAAAGGGGTTGCCGTCAACCTTGACCCGGCAAACCTGGTTATGGTTACCGGGGACGATCCCGCCAAAGCAGTCCATACGCTGAAGGATTACATTGTTCATACACACGCGAAAGACGGTGTTATGTTAAAGCAGACCGATCCTCAGGTAATTTATGACTTTTTTGCAAATGGCGGAATCGGGGACTTGCATCTGGAAGAATATTTCCGCGAGGTGCCGCTTGGCAGCGGGAATGTGGACTTCGACGCTTATGTCCAGGCGCTGGATGAAATCGGATACGGCGGCTTCTTAACGGTAGAACGCGAAGTCGGGGATCACCCGGAGGAAGATATCCGTATGGCGGTTCAATTCTTAAAAATGTATTTGTAAAACATTGAATGATTATGGATTTATCCTGCACACTGCGAACGGCTCTGTGCAGGATAAAATACTTCTATAAAGACGGTGAAAAAATGAGAAAAGAGTATGGGGTCGTTTTAGTCGGATGCGGCCACATTGGACGGCAGCATATTCAGGACATTTATTATAAAGAGCAAATACACCTCATAGGAGTGGTAGATGTCGACGCTGAGCGTGCGCAGGAATTCTGCAGCATGTATAACGCAGATTCCTGGAGTGTGGATTACCACGATTATTTGGTGCGAAGCGATGTGAATATTGTAATCGTTGCTACCTATGTGAATACGCATCTTTCGATTGTGAAAGACTGCCTGTTCAACAAAAAGCATGTTATCTGCGAAAAGCCAATCGGCAGAACGATGCAGGAGGGAAAAGAATTTGCAAATCTCGTAAAAGCATCCGACTGCAAGGTGTTGGTAGCTCATGTGCTACGGCATAATCGAACGTATCAGAAGGTGGCGGAGGTGATTCAATCGGGTATCATCGGAAACCTTACCTTAATTCGAATGGTTCAAAATCATCATTGTAAGGACTGGGACAGGTATAAAAAACTGCTGACAGATTGCTCGCCGATTGTGGATTGCGGGGTTCATTATATCGATGTTATGCAGTGGTTCACTGGGACGCCCGTAACAAAAGTAAGCGGATTTGGCAGTATGATTGACCGTGACTTACCGGAGGGCGTGTACAATTACGGCATGATCAACGTACAGCTGCAAAATGGCTGCATTGGGTATTATGAAGCGGGCTGGTCGAGAAACCTCGCATCCAGCAATCTGAAAGAGTTTATAGGAGTTAAAGGAAGAATAAGCATTATTTTAAATGCAAACCGATATAAGGATATAGAAGAGGGAGATTTAATTGAATTGTATTTAAATGAGTCCAACGAATACAAAACAATTAATTGTAAATCCGAATATAAAAATATGTGGGGACAGATGAAAAAATTAATTGAAATGATCGAAACAAATGCCCCCGCGGTGCCAACTATAGATGAAGTATTCAGCGCTTTTCGGGTCGTGATGTGCGCCGACAGTGAGATTCGAAAAAAAGGTTTTGCTAATATTCAGGAGAGTGAGTTGTTGCTAAAATGAAGATTCAATATCTTGGAACTGCTGCGGCAGAGGGCTGGCCCGCGCTTTTTTGTAAGTGTAAAGCTTGTGAAAATGCACGTAAACTTGGCGGGAAAAACATTCGTACACGCTCGCAAAGTATTGTGGATGATAAGCTGCTTATCGATATGCCGGCGGATACATATTTTCATGCGCTGAAATATGGAATTGATTTCTCTGGTTTGCAGGATGTTTTGATTACCCATTCGCATGAAGACCATTTTTATCCTTTAGATATAATCCTAAAGGCACCTCCGTACGCGAATAGCGGTACGGTGAAGGATATTCATATTTATGGCAACAGCATCATTGTTAAAATGTTAAAGGAAACCATGAACCTAAGCGGCATTTCAAACATAGCCGACTATATCACTCCGATTGAAGTAGAACCGTTTGTACCGTTTTATGCAGGGGAATACAAAGTAACAGCGTTGCTTGCGGACCATATCCCGGATGAGAACTGCTATATCTATATGATCGAGAAGGCTGGAAAACGGCTGTTATATGCGCATGACACCGGGGTATTTCCAAAAAAAACATGGGATTATTTAGCCGGAATTCCGTTTAATGCAGTCAGCTTGGATTGTACGTTTGTGTTGGAGTATAATGAAAAAGGGCACATGGGGCTGCCGAATGCCGCTGAAAGTAAAGAAAAGATGCTGCGGGAAGGCTGTGCGGATTTCAAAACCAAGTTTATCATTAATCATTTTTCACACAATGGAAATAAAACACATGAACAGCTGTCCGATTGTGCCGAAAAACTGGGATTAATCACTGCGTACGACGGAATGACGGTTGAGTTCTAATTGAATTATATAATGAAACAGATAAAGTGAGGGATTTGATGAAAACAATTGCGCTTGATATCGGCGGAACATCTATAAAAGCGGGGGAAGTGACGGATGGCGCACTGCTCTCTTCTGCTGAATATGATACAGATGCAAAACAGGGCGGTGAATATGTGATTCGCCGTGCGATGGACATTATTTCACAATATTCGGAATTTAATGCAATCGGAATCAGTACGGCGGGACAGGTTGATTCGATACAAGGCTGTATCCGGTTTGCGAACGAAAACATTCCTGAATATACCGGAATGCAGGTTAAGCGTATTCTGGAGGAACGGTTCCAAGTCCCTGTCGCAGTAGAAAATGATGTAAACGCTGCTGCAATCGGGGAGGCGCAGTACGGTGCGGGGAAGGATTTGAATGACTTTCTTTGCGTGACTTATGGTACCGGCATTGGGGGCGCCATTGTAATCAACAAACAAATTTACAGCGGCAGTACGTTTTCGGCGGCAGAATTTGGGCATTTGATTACGCACGCGCAGGGTCGCGTTTGTAACTGTGGACTGCGCGGCTGTTATGAACGTTATGCGTCAACCGGGGCTTTAGTCCGCGCCACAATGGAACTTAACCCCGCACTTTCAAATGGCCGCAAGATTTTTGAACATATCAATGAACCACAGGTACGAGCCGTGATTGATGGCTGGATTCAGGAAATTATGTTTGGCCTGACTTCATTAATCCATATTTTTAATCCCTCCTGTGTCATTTTAGGCGGCGGCATCATGAATGAAAGCTATATTATTCAAAATTTGCAAGGCTCCATTTACAGCAACATTATGCCAAGTTACGCGAATGTTGTTTTGAAACAGGCGCAACTTGGCAACCATGCGGGACTTTTAGGGGCCGCCTACCTTGCGTCACAGTGCAAGGCAGTTGAATAGATATGCTGATTGAAAATAACAGCAACCTTGTAGTAATAAGCGATTCGAATTCGGATTTTGAACGAGCAAGACCGGTGGGCGAAGGATTGTTTAAATCAATCGGGAAAAGTTATATTGCTTTAATTGATTCATTTTTAGGATTTGTGTGGACTTGCAGGCGGAGCAATTTTTCAAAGAAAAGTGGGCTGCTTTCGACGAAAAAAATAACATGATGGGGGGTTATCCGCAATTCCCCATGAGGTGTAGCCTCTTCGCTGCCTTCATAATAAAAAGTAGATCACTAAGAAAAAATATTCCGAATGAGCCCGAAGCTCCCCAAGTTACAGGATCAAGCAGGGAATAAAAATAAGAAACTTTTTATCTTCCCTTTTGGATGAAAAGATTTTTGATAAATCTATTGACTCTGACCCAAGGTCAGGGATTATGCTATATTTGTCAGGTAAATAATTGTGGAATATACGGTAAAACGGGTCGCTGAAATGACTGGTGTGACGGTAAAGGCTCTTCATCATTACCACAAAATCGGCTTGCTTTTACCCTGCAGAGTGACGGAAACCGGCTGTCGCTTGTATTGCGAAAGTGAGCTGATGCGGCTTCAGCAGATCCTTTTTTACCGCGAACTTGATTTTTCCCTCGGTAACATCAAACAGGCTTTCGAGAGTGAATCTGACCGCATCCGGTTCCTGGTACAGGACGGTTTTCACCGTAACGGGCTGGAGGATCAGCAGATTGGGTTGAGCTATTATCTGCTGGCTGCTGCAGAAAAATTTGCCAGTATGCAGGCTCCCTAAAATACGGCCAAAGGCGAACCATGTTTACCGTGGTATAAATATCTACGCTTTTCGATTGACAAGGATTAATTGATATGATATGATGTGAATGAATTAAAATATATTCATTCACATCATCGGAGGCTAACAAAATGGAAGATAAAAAGGCTAATATTTTTAATCGCGGGAAAAAGATATTCAGTTCTAAAGGGTTTAAAGACACGAATGTTTCTGACATAACTAAAATGGTTGGGATCGGGGTAGGCACTTTTTATAATTACTACTCCTCGAAAGAAAAGCTTTTCATAGAAATTTATTTAAAAGAAAATGAAGAGCTTAAAAGGGAAATCATGGAGTCTGTTGACACCGGTGATGACCCGGTGAAAGTGCTTAAAGAAGTAATGGCAATAAACTTCAACGGGATGAACTCGAACCCGATACTGAAAGAATGGTATAACAGGGATCTTTTCAGTAAACTGGAGAAGGAGTTTTATGAACAGGGCGGACTAAAGAACATTGACGAGTTTATGAGCAGCGGTACAGTAGAGTTAATCAAAAAGTGGAAGGCCGAAGGAAAAATCAGGAATGATCTGGATGATAATATGATACTCGCCATTTTTAACTCTATTCCCTATATAGATATTCATAAATCGGAGATCGGAATTCAATATTTTCCCCAAATTTTAGAATATTTAGTGGAGTTCATAATGAAAGGCCTAAGCGATTCTCAAAAATGAAAAGAATACCGGAAGGTATTTTTTTAATCAGGCGTGAATGAACAATTTTATATTCATTCACGCACTTGAAAATTTATAATGTGTTTACCCTAAAAGACCTTGCCAGCAGGTTGAAGAGGAAGGAAGAGCAAATGCTGACTCTTAGATAAAATTTGAATTCTTAATTGCACTGAGACAGAAAAGCGAAATTTTTAAAAAATATTGAAGATAGAGGTGCTAGTATGAAGACATTAATAATTTATAAGTCCGTCCATAAAATGAATACAGAGAAAATAGCGAAGGCCATGGCACAAGTAATGAATGCAGATCTCGCGAAGGTTGAAAACGTTCATCCGGAAGAACTGGCTAAGTACGATCTGATTGGGTTTGGTTCGGGTATTTACGCCTCAAAATTTCATAAAAAGATATACAGGTTTATAGAGAAACAGCCTTCTATCAGCAAGTATGTATTCATCTTTTGCACTTCGGGATCAGGTAAAAGTGAAGAGAAGCATTTATTTAAAGAGAAACTGCTGGGAAAGGGCTGTAAAGTCATCGGCGAATTTAGCTGTTCCGGTGAATTCAGCCCATTTGGATTCCATATTGACAAAAAGGGCAGTCCGGATGAGGATGATATGGAAAATGCCCGTGAATTTGCAAAAGGGCTTTTAAATTTATAATTTCAAAAAATCCTTAACGGAAGGAAAGGCGAAAGTGAAAATGAAATTCAATAGGAAAGTGATCGCAATACTGATTGGGGTGATAGCGATTATGAGTATTTCTTTGGGGGTGGGGGCATTGCATTTGTTTAAGGAAATCAATGAAGAAAAATATTTTACCGTGGAAGAGGTGAATGACATACAGGTGACTATGTCAAGTACACCCGTCCATATTATACGAACGGCGGCAAATGATAAAGTAAAGTTTCATTACTATGGTAAATCAATGCAGGAACTAAATCTTTCAGCAGATATCAATAATAAGGCACTTGTTGTGGAAACAAAGCGCAGGATCGATGGACCGATACCTGAAGATATGTTTTTGGATATATATATTCCTGAAGACTATAAAAAAGATCTTTTCATTAAAATTTCGTCAGGTGTTGTAAAGATAGATTCCTTTGATTTAGCGAGTTTTACATTGGATACCTCCTCCGGGGGACTGGAAGCGGAACAAATAAGTGCTGAAAAAGTTTCCATAATTACCTCTTCAGGAAAGCTTAATATAAAGAAGTTGAAGGCAAAGAAACTAGAAATAAAAGGTTCATCATCAGCAATTAGTATCGACGAGTGCGTCGCTAAAGAGACCAGAGCGGAGACATCTTCAGGCAGCATCACCTTGAAAAACAGCAGCGGAAACTTCGATTTTAAAGGAAGTGCGGGAAATGTTCTGGTAGGCTATAAGGAGTTTGATAATCAGAACATAGCTGTATCAACTACCTCAGGAAAAGTTACAGTGGAGCTTCCCGGCAATGCTGAGTTTTTGATCGATGCCAAAACCACTACCGGGAAAATCCAATCTGATTTTCCCATCAATACGGTGGGGAATACTGACAAGAAACAGATCGTGGGTCAAGTAGGGACAAAGAACAATCAAGTGTCGCTTCAAACTACAACGGGAAGCATTCATATATTGAAAAATAGTTAGCAAATTGTTAATCGTCTGGATAAGCCATAGGGTGCTCATGATTTCTATCATCGAATGAAGTGAGCATTTAGAATTTTCTTATTTTGCGAATCTCCGGAATATAGAGTCTGAGTATCCATTTGTTTTATTCTTCAAAGTGTGTTTGCTGAACTTCGGACATTTTCTTTGCTAAGCTTTATGTCTTGCTTTTTATGATCGGTTGCTGAAGCAAAACAATTCTTTACATCCTGCGAGCCACCGAAGTATCGAATCACCCAAAGCAAAATAAAAGCCTTGAAGCCCAGTATTGATGCGGGTTTCAAGGCTTTTATTTCTATTTAAAATATCACATCACATTGATAGACCGCCAGTGACTATAATTTTGTACCTATACTGGAACCACGAACAATCAGCTGAGGCTCTAAGCGAACTGTTTTCGGATAGGTACGATCCAGCTCAATACGCTCCATTAGGAGTGAGGCAGCGGTTTCACCAATCGCTGTTTGCATCATGTCTACAGAGGTTATATGGGGGTTGATTGCCGTTGAAAAATCCGTATTATCCAGTGAGACGATTGCCAAATCTTGCGGAATGGAAATCCCCTGCTCCATGCAGGCAGTAACAACGCCAACCACCATAAGATCATTTGCGGTAATTACAGCAGTAAAATGGCGATTATCAGAAAGAATTTTTTGTGCGGCTTTATAGCCGGATTCTCTGGTATAGTCTCCTAGAAACAGGTTTTCAGGTCCTGCTTGAATCCCGTACTTTTCCATGGCGCTAAAAAACCCCGCTGCACGTTCCTTGCCGGTTTGCTCCGCTAATGTTCCGATAATGAGCGCAATATTGTGATGACCCTGTTGGATTAAATGCTCCGCGGCAATATACATTGCTTTGGTATGATCGACATATACACAGTCGAAGCCGTTCTGCTCTTGGTACGGTGCTTCGTATAGGTTGGTGAGGACGGCAGGACGTCCGCTTTTTTGAATGGCGTTGATATTTTTATCACAGAAATTAAACGATACAAAAATCATGCCATCGCCCTGATGCTCCATTAATAAATCGATGAATTTTAGTTCTTCGTCCAAGTTGTGTTTTGTATAACAAAGCATGGAGTAAACACCATGCTGGTCAAAAACATTATTAGCACCCTTTATCATGTCAAAGTAGAATGGATTGCAGATATCCGGAATGCAGAATAAAATACGATTTGTACGGTTGCTTTTCAAAGTGCGGGCAGAGGAGGAAGGGCGAAAACCGATTTCCTCTGCAGCTGAAATGATGATTTTTTTGGTCTTATCGCCACAATAACCCGTATTACTTAAGGCCCTCGAAACCGTAGAAGGAGAAAATCCGGTAATTTTGGATATCTGATAAATATTACTATTTCCCAAGAGGACATTCCTCTCTTTCTCTTTTCTTAATCTTAATTATAGCCTTTTATTTTCCATAAGCAATACTTTTCTAATAAAATTTATGGAATCGATACTATATTCTATTGATTATTTCAAATGATGGTGATATAATAATGCCAAACAAAATTATACAGTAATTATAGAAAATATTGATATAGATACAAAAAAATAGTAAAAATATTTATATTTTAAAAATAGAAATATTTTTAATGGCTTTTTGTAACTACGATTTTATGAAAATCGTGTGGAATCGATGTCACACAATGGAAACCAAATCCAATTCGAGATTCATATGTAAAAATAAGTCTACCATACTTGTTGGCTGTCCAAGTTATTCTTGCGAAAAATCTCGGAAAAAAGCTTTAAAGAGCGATTCCCAATGGGTGAGCTTTTTAAATAAAATTTTTAGGAGGAGTTTTGTTATGAAAAAAATTATTAAGCCAATGGCGCTGCTGAGTGCTCTGCTCATGATGTCAGCCGTAGCATTTACCGGTTGCGGATCATCAGCTGCACAGACATCGTCACCAGCGTCAGCAGCAGCCTCAACAGCGGCGTCGGCAGCAACTGCCAGCAAGCAGGAAGATTTAAATGCAGAAATCAAGGTTCTTACATACGCGCATGCCGCAGACGGGAAAGATCCTTTCACAAAAGCGATGGACAGCAGTGTTAAAAAATTGAATGAAAAGTTTCCGGGGATTAAGGTAACATGGGTTAACGTACCTTACTCAGAATACGAAAATAAAGTGAGGCTTGCTCTTTCTTCCGGTACAGGTGCGGATGTTATCTGGATTGACACACCAAACTTGGCCAGCTATGCAGATAATGGGGCATTAGCGCCATTGAATGATTATTGGGATAAAAGTGATTTTGATGATTTATTGGATTCAAGCCAGCAGGCAATGCAATATAACGGAAAAATATATGCAGCGCCGTTGAATGAAGCAAATCTTTGCATTTTCTACAACAAAGATTTGACCGATAAGGCCGGAATCAAACCTCCCAAAAGTGTTGCTGACGCATGGACTTGGGATCAATTCTATGATGCCGCAAACAAACTGACAGAAAAAGATTCCAACGGAAAAGTTAAAGTTTATGGCGCGTCTCCGGCTATGGGTGCGGTCACCGCTGTGGATGAAGGCTGTACGTTCGGACTCATTTCCTGGATCGGACAAGGCAGCGGCAGTGTTATCAGTGAGGATGGATCAAAAGCGGTAGGTGTATTTGACAGTGCACAGAATGTCGAGACTTTAAAGTTCTTCCAAAAGTTCTATACAAATAATATTGCGCCAAAACAGGTTATTGCAAATGGGTTTGAAACCGGAAAGGTCGCCATGACCTTTGTGGGACCGTGGGAATTTGGTACGTTGAAAGATAAATATCCTAACTTCCATGTCGGAACGACTCCCCTTCCGAAAAACACGAAATCCGCAAGCCCGACAGGCAGCTGGGATATAGGAATTACGTCCCAGTGCAAAAACCCGCAGGCTGCATGGGAATTTATTAAGCAGGTAACCGGAAAAGAAGACAGCAAGAGCAGAACGGATGCTACAGGTGATCTGCCGGCAAGAAAGTCTTTGGTGAATGAATCCACTCTGCTGAACACTGAGCTATATCAGCCGATCAAAGACCAGCTGATGAACGGCGCAGCGGCAAGACCGATTTCCCCTGTCTATCCTAAAATATCAGAAGCAATGACAAAAGCCTTTAATGATGTCGCTTTTGGTAAAGACCCCGCTGAAACGCTGAAGAAATATGCACAGGATATGCAAAAAGCGATTGACGGCAATAAAAAGTAAAAATTTCAGCTGAAAAATTCTACATATCTGTCATTTGAAGATTTTGGTCTTTAAATGACAGATATGAAATTTTATTTATAAGGCATAGTTAAATAAAAATTGGGGTGAAAAAAATGAATGAGAGCAGACGTCTTTTGAAGAGCTCAAAAACACTTAGCAGGAAGATGGTCGATAATATCCAAGGCTATGCTTTTATATTGATTCCGGTGGGTGTTATCGCTTTATTCGGAATATATCCTGCCGTGAATGTGTTTATAATGAGTTTTCAAAAATTCAATATGCTGGCAGGCGGAACGGCAACATTTACGGGTTTTTCCAACTATATCGGCTTTTTGAACGATCCTTCCTTCTGGCAAACTTTTAAGAATACATTTTTCTTCGCGTTACTGGTTGTTCCGATTCAAACTGCGTTATCTCTTTGCTTTGCAGTGTTAATCAATCAAAAAATAAAGGGAATTTCATTTTTTAGGACTGTTTTCTTCTTTCCGGTCGTTATGTCTTTCGTAGTAGTGTCTATATTCTGGAAAATGATTTATGACCCTAATTTCGGACTTGCAAATAGTCTGCTTGCCTTTTTCCATATTCCGCAGCAGCAATTTTTAGTTGACCCTAATCAGGCGATGATTGCTGTAATTGTAATGTGTATCTGGAAAAGCTGGGGCTGGTATATGGTAATATTCTTATCCGGATTGCAGGACATTCCAAGGGAATTGTATGAATCTTCTTATCTGGATGGAGCCTCCGCCTTTAGAAGATTCTTTTCGATAACGCTTCCATTGTTAAAAAGAACTACGTATTTTGTATTAATTATGACAATGATTGATTCCTTTAAGATATTTACACCTATTTATATTATGACAGGCGGAGGACCATTGGGCAGCACCGACACCCTGGTGCATTATATATGGAATACTGCTTTCAGGATGAACGAAATGGGGAGTGCTACGGCAATGTCCATTTGCCTCTTTGTTGTCGTATTTGCTCTTACAATTATCCAAATGAAGGCAGAAAAAGACGATTAATGTTACTTCTAAGAAGTTCATGTTTTTAGAGAGGGTGGTAAAATGAGCTCAAAAATCAGAAAATGTAATTTTGGTAAAGCTGCTACATATGTAATATTTACGATTACTGCTTTAACTGTGTTAATACCATTACTTTGGGTGCTTGGAAACTCGTTCAGAATCACAACAGAAATCGGACAATACACGGATTTGAACCTAAAGCTTTTTATCCCCGACACAGTCACATTGGATAATTATAAGATACTTTTCACCGATTATCCATTTGCAAGGTATATTTTGAATACTGTTTTTATAGCGGTTACTGTTACCGCAGTCAGTCTTTTGTTAAATTCAATGGCCGCGTTTTCCTTTGCCCGTATCGACTTTTACGGAAAAAAAGTTATTTTTCCGATTTTGTTGGTCACTTTAATTGTTCCCGGAGAAGTCATGCTTCTTCCATCTTACTTGCTAATTAAAAATCTTGGTCTTATGGACAACTATCTGGCGCTGATTTTGCCTGCTTTGGGTGGCGCTTTTGGTATTTTTTATCTCAGGCAATGTTTTCTTGGCGTTCCGAAAGAACTTGAAGAAGCGGCGGCAATTGACGGATGCGGCAGATTTGGCATCTTTTTCAAGATATATCTTCCCTTGGTCAGGCCTCATTTGATTACATTGGGATTAATGACATTTATGGGCCAGTGGGATGGTTTTATATGGCCGCTGACCGTACTGACAACTCCCGAAAAGTACTTGCTTCAAGTTGGCCTGAACTATTTGACAGGGGAGCATTTCAGCGATTGGGGAGCAATTTTCGCCGGTGCGATGTTATGTACGCTTCCGATTATTATTATCTTTATCTGTCTGCAAAAATATTACATTGAGGGAATAGCGTCTTCCGGAATAAAGGGATAAAAATCAAATCTGTAAATGGGGGTACCTTCATGAATAATAAATGCGAATTAAAGACTGCTGCGAATGTTGATAAATCTTTCTCTGGAATTACATATAATGAAAAAGCGGTTGCCGCTCGTTTCCTGCTCGGCGGTATTGGCACCGGCAATATTTCTGTGGACCAGAGGGGTGGGTTTACAGATTTTGAAATTTTCAATAACCCTAAAAAAGGATTTAATTCTCCCTATACCTTTTTTGCAATCCGTGCAAAGGATACGAGCGGAAAAACGGTTACAAAAGCGCTGGAAGCTCAGGAACAGCCGCCTTTTAACCATTCTCATGGGTTTAATGCATGGGAGATCGGCGGCTTGCCCCGCTTCCGCCATTCGGAAATTTGCGGTCAATACCCTTTCGTACAGGTGAAATTATCTGATGATACGGTTCCTGTGGCAGTTACGCTCGAGGCATTTACACCGTTTATTCCACTAAACACAGACGATTCTTCTTTGCCTGGAGCAGTGATTCGCTATCGCATTCACAATTGCTCCGATCAGACACAGGAAGTGAGCGTGGCGGGGTCCTTTGCAAATCTATGTAATTATTCAGGTCAGGACCTTTTTACAAAACCGCTGTTCAACGGGGAAAGCCTGAACAGATACGTCGATGGGGAGAACTGCCGCGGAATTCATTTTTCAACCGGAAGCAAGACGGAAAACGACCTCGATTATATGGACATGGCCTTTATGACAACGGAAGCCGCACCTTCCTATTTGGAATATTGGAATGAGGGGGCATGGTGGGACGGACTGCAGGATTTCTGGAACGATTTTTCGGATGACGGGATGCTGACGAACGGACGTGTTTTGAGCGCCAAAGGGAACCGGATGCATCAGAGCGACATTAAGATGGGATCTCTCTGTGTCAAAAAGGAGATTCCTTCCGGAGAAGAGTCCGTATTTGAGTTCGTCCTGACATGGTACCACCCCAACCGCATTCGTTCGTGGGAACAGTTACAGGATATCAAGGAGACGGGGCGGCGGCCCTTAATCCGGAATTATTACTCCAAATTTGGCCCGTCCCCGCGCACCGCAGCTTACCTTGCGGAGAATATGATTCGATTGGAGAAGGACAGCAGAGCGTTCCGGCACGCGCTGTTCGGCGGTTCCTATCCGGATTATGTGCTGGATGCCATCGCGTCAAATATTACGGTTATTCGCAGCGGAACATGCTTCCGTGTGGAAGACGGCACATTTTTTGCTTATGAGGGATGCTTTGATAATGCGGGATGCTGCGACGGAAACTGCACGCACGTTTGGAATTATGCCCAGACACTGGCCTTCCTGTTCCCGGACCTGGAGCGTTCCATGCGGCGTACGGAATTTCTTACGGAAACAGACGAAGACGGCCGCATGACTTTTCGCGCAAGAAAATATTTTGGCGACCCCGAGTGGGAATTTCCCCCCGCTGCAGATGGACAGATGGGCTGTATTATCCGTCTGTACCGTGACTGGAAATTCAGCGGGGATGATCAATTCCTTCGTGAACTCTGGCCAAAAGCGAAGCTTGCGCTGGAATTTGCCTTCCATAACTGGGACAGCGACGGAGACGGCGTTCTGGACAGCCAGCAGCATAACACCTATGATATCGAGTTCTATGGATTGAACTCCATGGTCAACTCAATTTATTTTGCAGCGCTTCGTGCCGGAGAAGAAATCTGCTCCTATCTTGTCGATACGGAAACAAAGCGGAAATATGCTTCCATCCGCGAAAAGGCAGCAAAAGCTCTGGATAGGATGACGTTCAACGGCGAGTATTACGAGCAAAAAATAGAAGATGTGAATGAGTACAAATACCAGTTTGGAACCGGCTGCCTGTCCGATCAGCTGTTTGGGCAGGAATTGGCGCACATTAACGGACTTGGTTATGTCTTGGACAGGGAACATGTAAAAAAAGCGCTTTATTCCGTTTATCGCTATAATTTCAGAGAAAACATGGAAGAGCATTGCAATTTGCAGCGTACCTATGCCCTGAATGATGAACCTGGGCTGCTTTTATGCACATGGCCGCACGGGGGCAGGCCGGTCCTTCCGTTTGTATACAGTGACGAAGTATGGACAGGGGTGGAATACCAGGTTGCCGCTCACTTGATTTATGAAGGTTATGTTGAAGAAGGTTTAAAAGTTACACAAGCTGTACGCAGCCGCCAGGATGGCGTAAAACGCAGCCCGTGGGATGAAGTGGAATGCGGGCATCATTATGCACGTTCCTTATCCAGTTATGGTCTGCTTCTGTCTTTAAGCGGATACCACTGCGACTTGGTAAACCATAAATTGTATTTTAAGCCGGTAATTCACCGTGAAGACTTTTCGACCTTTTTCAGTTGTGGATCTGCCTGGGGCGTCTATCATATGAAGGAGGATCCTGCAACAGGCGAGATTTTTGACAGCGTAGATGTATTGTACGGTTCACTCGATGGGATTGAAATCATCAGCAAATAAAAACAGGTTATTCTGAAAGGAAAAAATTGTATGAGTTTTGACGGTCTTAACATGAATATTGGAAATTTATTTCTGCTGTCGGATGCGAAAACACGATCAATTTCTCCGGAAAATTATACAGGAGAAAAAGGGAAAGGCGGCATGTGTGAACTTGAGGACGGATTTGCGCGCAAGGCAGCGCAAACCTTAGGAAAAGGGTGGAAGGTAAATCCTTATATCATTATCCCGGCCTGGGAAACATTCACAATCGCCGATATTGAGGGACCCGGCTGTATTCAGCATATCTGGCTCACTCCCACCGGAAAATGGCGGAATACGATTTTGCGTATCTATTGGGATTCTCAAGATGCTCCATCAGTGGAGTGCCCGATCGGAGATTTCTTTGCAAGCGGTTGGAATGCGTTTGCGCAAATATCCTCTTTGGCGGTTTGCGTGAACCCGGGCAGCGCTTTTAATTGCTATTGGCAAATGCCATTTAAAAATCATTGTAAAATGGAGCTGGTAAACCGTGATGAAACTCCGGTGACAATGTATTATCAGATCGATTATACTTTGACCAATGTGCCGGAGGACGCTGCCTATTTTCATGCTCAGTTTCGCAGGGTAAATCCTTTACCTTATAAAGGCGTTTATACCATTATTGACGGCGTAAAGGGAAAAGGACAATATGTAGGTACCTATTTAGCGTGGCAAACGAACAATTGCGGATGGTGGGGAGAAGGAGAAATCAAGTTTTATATTGACGGCGACGGGGAATTCCCAACAATATGCGGTACTGGAACCGAAGATTATTTTTGCGGTTCCTATAATTTTGAAAATCAGGAAACGCACCAATATGAGCCTTTTACAACAGCATATGCAGGCTTACCGTATGTGTCCAAACAGGACGGTGTTTATAAAAGTCAGCAGCGCTTTACCATGTACAGATGGCATATCGTGGATCCTGTCCGTTTTGAGTCTGACCTGAAAGTTACCATTCAAGCTTTAGGCTGGCGCAATGACGGCAGGTATCTTCCTCTTCAGGACGACATTTCATCCGTATCCTACTGGTACCAAACCTTACCCGCAGAGCCATTCCCAGAGTTACCGGAAAAAGATTACATGGAAATCATCTGACAAAATGGAAGCAAAATTATCCTTATTGAAAGAGGAAGAGTAAAATGCAAAAGAGGCCAAAGATATTAGTAGTGGGCAGTTTTGTGATGGATTTGA
>CAUQPM010000007.1:0-213086 GCA_963520015.1 uncultured Oscillospiraceae bacterium | reverse complement strand
TCCTACGACTGGAGGCTTTTTCTTTCAATGTCTATTTTTCTTGGTTCTGTTCACAGTTCATTTTGTGAAAGGCTTTTTTAATTCTTATATTTACGATATGTATAAAATTATTATAATAATCCCTTTTGTAAACCAATATTGGCTGATTTTTCTTGTTTACCGTTCCTTCAGCCAATATTTTCGGTCCAAACTGCGGTACTGAACCGCCTCAGCCACATGCCGTGGTTCAATCTCCATACTGCCGTCCAAGTCGGCAATCGTACGTGAAACCTTTAGAACCCGGTCATATGCCCTGGCAGACAGCCCGAGTTTTTCAAAAGCTTTTTTCAGCAGGCTTCGGCCGCTATCGCTTAAGTGGCAGACTTCATGCAGCATATCGGATGTAACTCTTGCATTGCATGAAACAGGCGTTCCCCTGAAACGGTCGTTTTGAATTGCTCTTGCAGCATTGACACGTTCTTTTATAACAGCGGAGCTTTCTGCTGCTTCTTCGGAGTCAATTTCGTCAAAATCCACCGGCGGCACTTCAATATGCAGATCCAGCCTGTCCAAAAGCGGACCGGAAACTCTGGCAAGATAGCGTGACACCGCATTTGAGGAACAGGTGCACGGTTTAGTGGGGTGCCCGAAATAGCCGCAGGGGCAGGGATTCATAGCTGCGACCAGCATCACGGAGCAGGGGTAAGCAATGGTACCGCTCACACGTGAAATCGTTACCCTGCCATCCTCAATTGGCTGACGAAGTACTTCCATTGCGGTTCGCGAAAATTCGGGAAGTTCATCCAAAAACAGTACGCCGTTGTGAGCCAGTGAAATTTCGCCCGGACGGGGAATGCTCCCCCCGCCGGAAAGCCCCGCCGCGGAAACCGTGTGGTGGGGTGAACGGAACGGCCTTGTTTTAATCAGCGAAACGCCGGACGGTAATGAGCCGGCAATGGAGTGAATTTTCGTTGTCTGTATTGTTTCCTCAAAGGTCATGTCGGGCAAAATGGAGGGCAGCCTTTTTGCAAGCATGCTTTTTCCGGAACCGGGCGGCCCGATCAACAGCACATTGTGCCCGCCGGCAGCCGCAATTTCAAGTGCGCGCTTCGCTTCAAACTGGCCGCGTACTTCCGAAAAATCAGGAAGCGGCAAACCGTTTTGCAGTACATCTGTAATTGGCTTTGCAGGCGTAATTTTCTCACGACCGTTAAGGTGTTTCAGCAAAGTTGGCAGATCCTTCACCGGGTAAACGCAAATTCCCTCTACCACTGCGCCTTCGGCCGCGTTTGCCGCAGGGATGTAAAGCTTTTGAAAGCCTTCCTCTTTTGCTTTCATAGCCATTGGAAGCACACCTTTCACCGGCCTGAGCTCCCCGGTAAGGGAAAGTTCGCCGAGGAACACACAGTCATCCAGTTCGGCTCCCAGTTGGCCGCTTGCCTTCAGTAAGGTAACCAACAGCGGCAGGTCATAAACAGTACCCTCCTTGCGTTTGTCCGCAGGGGCCAGATTAACCGTAATTTTATGGACCGGGAATTCGAATCCGCAGTTTTTCATCGCGGAACGCACTCTGTCGCGCGATTCTTTTACAGATGCATCGGGCAGACCCACAACGTCAAAACCCGGCAAACCAATCGAGATGTCTGCTTCTACTTCGACGACAAAGGCATTCATCCCGTAAAGCCCCATGCTGTATAAGCGAGATACCATGATAATCCCTCCGCGAATTAATATAAGATCATTATACCCCAATTGGAATGATATGGCAATTATCGACTTTTTCCCCTTTTATGAATCCGGTTAAGCATGGTTTAAAGCCGTGGACGAATTAAAAGGATTTATTCTGGATATTTTATTCCAATTGTGATATAATTTTTAGACATGTGCCGCAATTGGAGGAAAATATGATAAACATAATCCGTGAAAAGAGTTTTTATAAATCATTGGGAAAAATCGCATTTCCGCTCGCACTGCAAAATTTGATCTCGGTCGGAGTAGCCATGACTGATACGGTCATGCTCGGCAGTCTGGGTGAAACGGCAATTTCCGCATCATCGCTTGCAAACCAGCTTTTCTTTATTTTGACTTTTGCACTGTTCGGCCTTTCGGGCGGAACCATCGTACTTTGTGCTCAGTATTGGGGTAAGGGAGACAAAATAACGATCAGCAAAGTCATGGGCATAACGCTTCGCTTTTCTATTACCGTGGGCATCATTTTTACCTTCATTGGAGTGGTGTTTCCGACACAGTTCATGACGCTTTACACAAAAGATGCCGATGTGATTATCGCAGGGGTAAGCTATCTGCATTATGTTGCGCCGTCCTATGTGCTCAGTTCCATTACGGTGATCTATCTTGCTGTAATGCGCAGTATGGAAAATGTTAAAATATCGTTATTTACAAGCTGTACTTCATTTTTGGTCAATGTAATTTTAAATGCAATCTTTATCTTTGGCCTTTTCGGTGCCCCTGCAATGGGTGTGGCCGGTGCTGCCTTTGCTACTCTTATCGCGAGGGGAGTTGAATTTACCATTGCTGTGGTCTACTCTACTTTTTTAAATAAAAGATTTCATTTTCATTTCCGCCATCTGCTCACATGGGACAGGGAGCTGTTAAAGGATTATTTCAGGTACAGCGGGCCGGTCATTTTAAATGAGTCCCTTTGGGGTGCAGGAATTTCGGTTCAGGCGGCAATTCTGGGCAATCTTGGGAAGTACGCATCCGCAGCGGCCAATATTGTCAGCGTGGTACAGCGCCTTACTACGGTTCTGATTTTTGGCGTCTGCGATTCTGCTACCGTGCTTTTGGGAAAGAAAATTGGTTCCGGCGATGAAGACGGCGCGAAAGCAGAAGCAAACACGTTCGTTTTTTTAAGCGGGGGACTCGGTCTTTTTTCCGCTCTGCTTGTTGTTTTAATCGGGAATGCAGCTGTTTCTGCTGGTGTTTTCACCATGACCGCCACCACGGCGGGGTATGTTCATATCATGTTTTACGGTGCGGCTGTGTTTGTTTTCTTTCAGTCCGTCAGTGCGATGAATATAGTAGGCATTATGCGCTCCGGCGGTGATACCCGCGCGGCTTTGGTGATTGATGTCGGTACACTTTGGCTCATTTCTTTGCCGGTCGGCCTTATTGTCGGCTACGTGTTTCATTTAGCTCCGCCGTATGTTTACCTGTGCATGTCGTGTGACGAAATCATAAAAGTTTTTATTTGCCTGTGGCGGTTTAAAAAGGATAAATGGCTGCATAATGTTACAAGGTAGCCGCAGGAGCCGGTGAAGTTCCGGAAAGAGCTGTTTTCGGATAGATCGATCCATTTTTGTCTTGATAATTGCAACACTATAACATATAGTAATATGGGGCGATAAAATGAAAAAGCTATTAAGTGCTGCACTGGTGTTGGTAATTGTTGCAACCGGTTTTACTGTGTATGCTCTAGGATACAAAGGTAAAAGTCCTGTGAGCTTGGACGATTCAGAGAGATTAGATAAAATCGTAATAACACTTTTAATTCCTAAAATTCAAAAATCTGTTGATGATTTTTACGAGCCGTATATATCTATTGAGCCGACAGTCGCTGCCTATTTGGGAGACTCTAAAATTACAAGTATTGTCGGAGATGTAGGCAGTTCAATTTATACCGTAACAGTCGAATTAGAACCTTATGTTGGTCCCCATATTTCTATCGGACGAGATAAAATGACATTTGAGATATCAGCAGATGGGACTGTCAACATGAAAAAATATGAGCATTTGAAAAGTTATGATTTACCTCAAAATTTTCAATCATTAATCAAAAAACTATTGCCATGAGTTGGAAGGAGAGAGCCGGGGACTCTCTCCTTTGAAGATTTTGGTATTTTTCTAATAGCAGAAAACATTTTTGATTCATAAACTGTACCATCCGGTAGTTTATGCACCTGTAAATCATTCGTATTTCTCAAAAACGGAAACGTGATAATATTGATAGATTATTTTTGATAACTCTTATAAATTTAACTAAATAAAACAAATATTCAGTATCTGAAGCAAAATATTTGTTGACTTAATCGAAGAAATGAGTTATTATATTGTCAGAATCTTGAATAAATGTCCATGAGGTGTTTGGCTTGGCTGATGATAACCGTTTCGGACAAATGGCAAATTTTACCGACGGACAGCTTGCCAGCCTTGTGAGTAACAACGATTCTTCTGCTTTTGTTGAACTCACCGCAAGGTATCTGCCACTGGTTAAAGCAAAGGCTGCCCGTTTTCGCAGTACAATGCTTGAAACGGACGATTTGTGTCAGGAGGGCCTAATGGGTCTTCTTAATGCGGCCCGTACTTATGATTCAGCTGGCGGTGCCAGTTTTAAAACTTATGCGGGTGTGTGTATCACCAATCGGATGATTATGGCGTGCCGTACAGCGGCAAACCAAAAAAACCTTCCGCTTAATAATTTTATCTCTCTTAGTGATCATGATACGGAATTGGATGTGTCCGACAATACGACTAATCCTGAAACCGTATTGATAGATAGCGAAAGTTTGGAACTGATGCGGCAGCGCATGGAGCAGATGCTTTCTCAAATGGAGTTGCGTGTGCTTATGCTGTATTTGGACGGTTGCAGTTACAGCGAAATTTCGTCGAAACTGGGCATTACCTCCAAGGCAGCCGATAACGCCCTACAGCGCGTTCGTCTTAAGCTAAAAAAACTTTTTTAATATATTAAAAGTAAATATGCCCTGGTAGCTTAAGTAGAGCGTTGGTAATCAAAGGCGGCGGTGCAAATCCGTCTATGGGCAAATATCTTTAATCCATAAAGCGAGGTAAATCAAATGTACGAAGACAAGACTCTCATCTGCAAGGAATGTGGCGCTGAATTTGTATTCACCGCCGGTGAGCAGGAATTTTATGCTTCTAAGGGTTTCGTAAATGAGCCCCAGAGATGCAAAGCCTGCCGCGATGCTCGTAAGAATGCTGCAAAACCTGAGCGCGAAATGTATACTGCAATTTGCGCAAGCTGCGGCAAAGAAGCAAAGGTCCCCTTTAAGCCACGCGAAGACCGCCCTGTGTATTGCAGCGAGTGCTTTGCAAAGATGAGGGAAGAATAAGCTATAGATTTCTTATTCGTGACCAGAATGCCCCGGATTATATCCGGGGCATTTTATTTGCCTTAAAACAGAAAGGTGTTGCAAACTTTTCAAACGGGTATTATAATAAGGATGTAAAATACAACTAAAGCTGGAGGACAATAACAATGACAATTACAAAAGATACATTAATTGGCGATATTCTCGATATGGACAGAAGCACTGCACCTTATTTTATGGAAATGGGCATGCATTGCTTGGGATGTCCCTCATCACGCGGAGAAAGTTTGGAACAGGCCTGTATGGTTCATGGCGTTAATGCCGATGAGTTGGTTCAAAAATTAAATGATCATCTGGCATCTAAATCATAAATATTAATTTGATTGCGGTGCAGGAAATTTAAAACTCAGCTGCTGCTGAGCTTAAAACATGACCGCCCGGCAAGTGATTGTCGGGCGGTCATCTAAGTATAGGGGATTTATGCCTAAAACGACAGAAATTATCGCACGCGTCCGCACGGCCGTGGGTGGCGATTCGCTCGGAAACACTTACTATCGTTTTCTGCTGGTTCATACCGGATTTATCATTTTTACCGGTTTGCCCGGTGTGTTTATTAATACATTTTTGATGAGCCAAACCAGCAACATGGATGTGGTGCTGGTTTATAATATGATCGCTATTATGGGTACCGCACTTGGAATGTTTCTTTCTGCCGCGATCGTTCACCGGTTCCATTCCGGGCTCGCATCTATCATAGGCATTTTCGGATTTGACCTTTTGTATTTGCAGCTTATCTTATTCAATACGCATGCAGCCGAATATGTTATCCTTTTGGGTCTTACAAACGGAATAGCGAGCTCATTTTACTGGATTAGTTACAGTCAATTGCTTACCGAATACACTGATTTGAAAAATCGCGACAGCGGAATGGCTATTGTCAGTATCATGTCATCCATTGTAAATCTGATTGTTCCTTTGATTGCGGGAACAATGATTTCCTCTATGGGACAGGTTTTGGGATATAATTCAGTATTCGGTCTTGCTTTTGTGATTGGGTTAATCACTTCAGTGGGCGCCATACGACTGCCAAAACCGAAAAAAGACAAAGTTCACGTACGTCATAAAGAGGCGTTTCGGTTTGTGGTTCACAGTAAAATCCTGCAGTTCGGCTTGCTGAGCGAAGGCTGTAAAGGAATTCGTGAGGGTGCTTTTGGTTTTATCATCAGCATTTTGTTGTATCGGTTGATTAAAAGCGAAATTTTGGTTGGGTTTAATACCTTCCTTTCTTCGGCAGCTGCTATTCTTTCTTTTTTAATTATCAGCAAAAAGATCGGGAGTTCCAATCGAATCAAATATATGGAAATCTCAGTATATGTTCTGCTCGCTTTCAGCATCGTCAATGTGTTTACCATAAGCCCGGTGGCCTTGATTGTGTTTACGGTGGTGAACGCTTTCTTTTCCGGATTTATTGTAAATTCATCCTTTGCCACTTTTTTGGATGCTCTTCAAATTTTGCCGCATGCGCTGGAACTGCGTCCGGAATTTTTTGCCCAGAAAGAATTGTGCCTTGCTTTGGGCAGATGTTTTGGAATTTTAATCATTATGCTGATTGACCACCTGAGCGGCAGTGATTTGGTTTGGCAGGCTGTTTCGCTCGGGATTCTTACTTTATCGCAAGTTGTAACAGTCGCGGCTTGTAAACATGCGGCGCAGCTGATTAAGGAAACGAAATTGAGGTGTGAGCAATGAGTTTACATCCCTTATTTACTTTGGGCGCACGGCTGGAACTTTGTGCTTCTTTGATTCGCCCCGGTGCCGCTTTGGCGGATATTGGCACGGACCATGCGTATCTGCCGATTTGGCTTGCGAAGCAGGGCTTGATATCACGTGCGATCGCCGCTGATGTTAAGCTTGGGCCGCTGCAAAAAGCCCGGATCAATATTGAGCGGTACCGTGTGCAGGATGTTGTTTTCGCTCGTCTTTCAGACGGTCTGGACGCAATTTTCCCGATGGAAGCAGACGATATTGTCATTGCGGGAATGGGCGGCGAAATGATTATCCGGATTATCGCCGCTGCGGCATGGCTTAAGAATGAACAAAAACATCTGATCCTGCAGCCCATGACATCTGCGGAACCGCTTCGCAGATTTTTGGCGGAACAGGGCTTTGCAGTTCTTAAGGAACAGGCAGTGGTGGAAGAAGGCCGTGCCTACTCCGTAATGATGGTGCGCTTTGAACCTGAAAGGGTGTGTGCGGATGAGTTCTATCCCCACATTGGCAAACTGGACGCTAAAACGGAGGATAATCGCATTTATATCCGCCGCCGTATTACAAATCTTGAAAAAAAGGCGCGGGGTTTTACTTTGTCCGATCAGAAGGAAGAAGCCGCAGAACTGAACGGCCTTATTGTGAAATTAAAAGCTATGCTGGAAAAGGGGTAATCAAATGGTCAAGGCAGGGGATATTTATTCGTTTATTGATCGTTTTGCACCGTTTCATTCCGCTATGGATTTTGACAACCCCGGTCTTCTGGTCGGTGATTTTAACGCTCCGGTGGAAACGGCGGTTTTGTCGCTGGATATTACCCCCGCTGTTGTGCGGGAAGCAGCCGGGCTTGGGGCCCAGCTGATCGTCAGCCATCATCCCGTTATTTTTCATCCCTTAAAGCGGCTCGCTTCCGATTCTGTGCCGTATTTGCTTGCCACGCACGGTATCACGGCAATCTGCGCCCATACGAATCTTGACATGGCGCCCGGAGGGGTCAATGACTGCCTTGCCGAGCGTTTGGTGCTGAACAATGTACGAATGCTGCAGGAATATGGATCATCCGGCTTACCGGAAGCGCTGATGGGCGAGACTGCTCATCCATATACTCCGCTTGAATTTGCAAAATTCGTCAAAGAGGTTCTTCACTGTGACGGACTGCGCTACACCGACGGCTCGCGTGAGATTACGCTGGTCGGTCTTTGCGGCGGCGGCGGCTCAGATTTGGTCTATCCTGCTGCACAGGCCGGCTGTCAGGCTTTTGTTACCGGGGAAAGTGAGCATAATATTTTATTGGATGCTAAAAATATGGAAATAACTCTGGTTGACGCCGGACACTTTTACACCGAGGATGTTGTGATTTTGCCGCTTTTAAACCGGCTGAAACAACAGTTCCCCGGTCTTCGTTTTATAAAATCAGAGCAGATGCAAAGCCCGGCTGAATACCTGTAGCCCGCATTTTAGGAGGTAGTTTCATGGCTCTTGACGGAGCGTTTTTAAGACATATTAAAAAAGAAATAGAAGAAAAAGCAATCGGTGCGAAGGTAGATAAAATTTATCAGCCGAACCGGGAGGAAATGGTACTGTCGTTTCGTACGCGCAGCGACAGTTTCAAACTGCTGATGTCCGCAAGGGCGAACAGCGCCCGGATTCACTTTACCCAAACTGTACCGGAAAACCCAAAGGCACCGCCAATGCTCTGCATGCTTCTGCGGAAACGTCTTGCAGGAGCGCGCTTGGCCGCAGTGCGTCAGCCGGGGCTGGAGCGTATGCTCTGCTTGGATTTTGATGCGACTAACGAATTGGGCGATGCAATCCGTTTAACGCTTGTCATGGAAATTATGGGGCGATACAGCAACATTATTTTTGTGGATGAAGAAGGTAAAATCATTGATGCGCTGAAGCGTGTGGATGCCGAAATGTCTTCCGAACGGCTGGTATTGCCGGGGATGACGTATCTGCTTCCGCCGCCGCAGAACAAGCTTTGCCTTATGGATGTGCCCGCATTGGATATTATCGACAGAATCAAGCGAATTCCGGCGGATATGGAGCTTTCAAAGGCGCTGTTGGATACTCTTCAGGGTGTATCACCAATCGTTTGCCGGGAGCTTCAGCACCTGACGGGCCACGGAAATGAGATTACAATTAAGAGCATGAATGCGGAGCAATTTGAGCGGCTGGCATTCTTCCTGACTAGAATCGCAGATACCGTCAAAAATATAGACGGACAACCCTATATGATCACCAACCCCAAACAAAAGCCAATGGATATCTCCTTTTTGAAGATAGAACAATATGGGGTAACCGCGGTGGTAAACCGGCAGGAAAGCTTTTCTGCGCTTTTAGACTCGTTTTACGACGAACGCGACCGGATTGACCGTATGCGCGTGCGCTCGCAGGACTTACTGCGTATTCTTACCACAACTTCCGACCGCCTCAGCCGTAAAATCAACCTGCAGCATGCGGAACTGGAGCATTGCGCCCAGCGTGATACCATGAGAATTTACGGCGATTTAATCAACGCAAATCTTTATCAAATGGAAAAAGGCGCGGCTTTTGCGGAACTGCAAAATTTCTATGACGAGTCCATGCCCCTCGTCAAAATCAAGCTTGACACGGCGCTTACCCCTGCGCAGAACGCGCAGAAATATTATAAAGCATACCACAAGGCCCGTACGGCGGAAGAAATGCTGACGGTTCAAATTAAGCAGGCACAGCAGGAGCTCAGCTATATCGACACCGTATTTGAGGAGCTCAGCCGCGCGGCAACGGAGCGCGACCTTGCGGAAATCCGCACCGAGCTTATGGAGCAGGGTTATATCCGCGCCCCGAAAGGAAAACAGAAACAGCCTGCTATGCTCGGACCGCTGGAGTTCGCTTCATCGGACGGCTTTCGCATTTTGGTTGGTCGCAACAACCGTCAAAATGATCAGCTTACCATGAAACAGGCAAATAATAACGATATTTGGCTGCACACTAAAAACATTCCCGGTTCCCATACAATTATCGTGACTGAGGGACGGAAGGTTACTGAAACCGCGCTGAAACAAGCTGCTATGCTTGCTGCGTTTCACAGCCGCAGCCGGGATTCTTCGCAGGTTCCCGTTGATTACACTGAGGTGCGTAATGTCAGCAAGCCGCAGGGAGCAAAACCGGGTATGGTGATTTTTGTGAATAATAAAACACTTTATGTTACCCCAAATGCTCAGCTTGCCGAAGAACTCAAATCAAATATAATTGGTAAATAGTTAGCATTCATGATATAATATTCAGAATGTAGATAGGGAAGTGTGCCAATGATCAAGATAAAAACTACAGATTTTCTGAGGGACACCATCTTGTTTGGTCCCGCGGTTTTATTGCTTTTAATTGCTAATTTGACGACTGTGTTTGGCGGAAGTGCTTGGGAAGTTGCCGCCAATATGGTGCTTATTGCCATTGTTTTTCTGAATGTAGCCATCTTTTGCAGCTTGATTCGAAATATCAGGCGTGATTTTGCCCTTATCGTCTTTATGGCAGCTTTTGATGTTTTGCTTTTGGGCCGTGTTTACGTCTCTTGGCTGGGTTATTATCATAAGATCCTTTTGCTTTTGGAAGCGGACGGATTTCCTGAGCTTTTTCAGGCGCTGCAAATTATCGCGGTTTCCCAAATATGTGTTTACGCAGCTTATCGGCTTGCCGGGCCGATATTCAATAAAAGAGAAACCGCAGTGCTGGAAAATAGAGTTGTTAATCATAACTCTCTCGTCCCGATTATTCGCCAGCTTAGTGTAGCTGTGCTGCTGGTCAGTTCTGTGGCATTCTTTTATACTCTTCTTGAAACCGTGTTGAATGTGCTGAGGCATGGGTACCTGAGTTCTTTTACCAGTACAACAGAGATTCCGAGCATGATCAGCCGTCTTTCTATGTTTTTTGTTCCTGCTTTTGCAGTGTTTTTAGCTACCCTTCCCAATAAAAAACAAATGAAACTTCCTTTGACCATTTATGGCGTCTATATGCTCGCTTCGGTTTTTACCGGCCGAAGAAATACAATTGTTACCGAAGCGCTTATGTTAGTCATTTATTTTGTGATGCGCGACAATTTGCTGCCGAAAGACAGCCGGATACTCAAAAAGAGGACAGTTGCCGTTGCCGGAATTTTTGGCGTTGCGGCAATGTATTTATTGCAGCTTTTGGCGTTGATTCGTGCCGGGATTGCCAACACCAACAGAGGCCTTGGTGAAATGCTTGTCAGCTTTTTTGATTCGCAGGGTGCCAGTTTCCGTGTGATCATTCAAACCGTAAATCATATTAATTTATTTAATTTATCCACGGCATATCAATATTTATTTTATCCGTTTGAACTTTTTATTCATAACAATTTAGTAACACGCTCTATATTTGGGCTGTCACCAATTATTGAAGTGCAAAACTCAGCATTTGTTCAGCATACGCACAATTTTGCCCATGTTCTGACTTATCTTGTTGACCCGGCACGTTATTTAAGCGGCGGCGGATTCGGAACGTCTTTTGTTGCGGAAGCGTATGTTGCATACCGTATTATCGGGGTTATTGTGGTCAGTGCGATGGTAGGGTTTATTTTTCGTTTCTTTTCCTCCCTTTTATCACGTTCCTGGGTTGTGATTGCACTCTCTCTGATTGCGATTAAGAGTTTTGTTTATATCCCCCGAAGCTTCGCATTCCTGTGGGTAACGGAAGTTTTTAATATTACGTATCTCTGTTTCTTTCTTGCGCTTTATTTGATGGCGCTGTTTCTTGCCTCGATTGGAACGCATGTGCGGCAGACCCATATGCAGACGGACAGGCCCCCGTTTGCGTTGGAGGAATAGGAATGAAACTGCTGATTTTACTTACCGCGGCATTCCCGTATGACAGCGGGGAAGAATTTTTATCAACCGAGGTTAATTATATCCGCGGTTTTGACCGGGTCATGATTTGTCCCTGCAATTTAAAACCGGGATCTTCTGTGTCAAAACAGATTCCCGAAGGGATTATGTGTGTTCCGCTCCAAAAAATCAACAGCGGAAATTCTGCCTATGCGAAACTGCTTCTTCGGCCGTATGTGCTCGATGAGTTGAAATCGCTGATTCAATCGGGTCATTCTGTGACCGGCAGGGTTCACGAAATGCTTTTTTTTATGAAGAATGCGGTTGAACTGTACGGTGCGCTGAAAGCGATTCCCGAATTAAACTGTGCAGATGACGTTACGATTTACAGCTATTGGTTTTACGACGCTGCCGCCGCGGGGGCGCTGCTTGCCGCGGATTTAAAGAAACGCGGGGTACGGGTAAAACAGATCTCCCGTGCGCACGGTTTTGATGTTCATGCGGAACGTGCAAAATATCATTACCTTCCAATGCGAAAATTCCTGCTCCGCCGTGTGGACAGGCTTTATCCCTGCTCAAGAAACGGTGGGGAAACCATTATCCGACAGTATCCGGAATTTTCCGGTAAAATTCAGCCTGCCCTTTTGGGCACCGTAGACTGCGATGGAAAACTGGGGAGCAGGGGAACTGTATTCCATTTGCTTTCGTGTTCTTACATGGTGCCGGTCAAGCGGCTGCATCTGATTGCGCAGGCTTTGCAAAAGGCGGATTTTCCGATTTTATGGACGCACATCGGCTCCGGCCCGCTTGAAGATGAAATCAAGCGGCAAACTTCCCGGCTGCCGGAACAGGTAAGTGTTGAGTTCTTGGGTCAAATGGACAATGTGGCCATTATGGATTATTATCAAACAAATCATATTTCGGCGTTTGTGAATGTAAGTTCCAGCGAGGGTATTCCCGTTTCTGTCATGGAAGCCTGTTCTTTTGGGATTCCCGTTGTCGCCACAAATGTGGGCGGCACTTCAGAAGCTGTTCACGACGGAGGAAATGGGTACCTTCTTGAACCGGACTTTACGCCCGACATGCTTTTAGAAAAACTGCGCATGTTAAAAGAACTGCCTTTAGAAGAATATAATGCGCTTTGCAGCAACGCACGCATGCTTTGGCAGAAAAATTTTGATGCAGGGCAGAATTACAGCAAATTTTATGAGGAGATAATGCAATGAAACTGATGTACCTCACGTTTCAGGAGGATGCTCCGCTTTACATGGGCGTTAAAAATAAAATTGAAGGCCAGATCAGTGCGTTTGAAAAGCTGGGCTATCAGGTAACCTGTTCTATGTGGCGGGGCAACAGTTTTCAATTTTTTGGAGCCGATCAATTTGCCCAGACGATTGACCCTTCTAAAGGGAAAATGAAACAGTTTACTCAGATTGCCGATCATTATTTGGAAAAGCATTCCTTTGATACCCTGTATCTGCGGTTGGATCGGATTAGTTTTGACATGATTCAGCTTTGCAAAACAGCACGGGGGCATAACGTAAAAACTATCGTTGTTGAAATACCGAATTTTCCATATATTGCGGATTACATCCGTAATGTGAAGTATGCCAAAACATTAAAAAGCCGGGTAATTACCGCAGCTAAAGTTGCTGTTTCAGTCGCTGCCGACCGAATTTCCGGACTTTCGCTAAAAAAGTATGTGGATGCGGTTGTTTTGTATGGAAATCGAGCGGAAACCTTCTTCGGAGTTAAAGTGATGAACGGCGATAACGGAGTTAATATTGACTTGATACCGCCCGTTCCTCATTGCAGTGATACGTCCCGCGATATTGTGCTTCTGGGGGTGGCAGGTACCCTTTGGTGGCAGGGCTACGACAGAGTATTACAGGGAATGAGCAGCTATAAAAAGAACATTAGTCCCGGAAAGCCCAATTTGAAATTTGTGCTTGTTGGCGGCGATGCAACGGAAATGCCTGAATTTCATGCACTGGTGGACCGGCTTGGCCTGACAGAGGATGTTACCTGCTGCGGGTTTAAAAAAGGGCGGGAGCTGGAAGAAATCTATCGTACCGTAGATATCGGCGTATCCTCGCTTGGGTGTTACCGCAGGGGGCTTAACTATTGCTCTTCCCTGAAAGCACGCGAGTATTGTGCCGCGGCGCTCCCGTTCCTTTATGCATATGAGGATGCGAAGGTAAACGAAGACACTCCGTTTGCATTGAAGTTTCCCAATGATGCATCGCCGATTGATATGAACGCGGTAGTTGATTTTGTTCAGCACTGCCGCAGCGATCCATCCATAGCAAAACAGGAACGAATCTTCGCAGAACAGAATTATGACTGGAAAATTATCATGAGTCAGGTTCTTAATTTTGCCGCTTCAAAACAAAAACAGATTGATAAATCGTTGGAGGTTAAGTAATGGAATTATTTGTAAGCTTTTCAGAGATTCTGCAGTATTTTAAACGGAACATACTAAAGCTTTTGTTGGTTACAGCGCTTTTCGGAATTGTTTGCGGGCTGCTCCCGCTCCGGTTCGTACACCAGGAATATACAGCGTCCACCACGATTATTATTTCCTGTGAAGTCCCGGAGGATGCGACAACAGATTACCGGCTGCAGTATACCAGTATTTTAAGCAGCAGGGTACAAACCGCTGTCGCCATGGCAGCCGGAAACGACCTTATCACTCAAACTGCCGAAAAGCTCGGTATCAATAAGGATCAAATCGGCAGTATCGGTGCGGTTCAGGTGAATACTGCGCCAGTTGTCAAGCTTTCTGCCAGCAGCGCGAATGCCGAGCTGGTTTCCAAAATTTCCGATACGGCGGCACAGGTGCTTGCTGAAAAGCTGACTGCCGCATTCCCGTCACCGGCGCTTACTGCGGATGTCACCGATAAAGCGATTCCGGCAGTTACCCAGTCCAATAAAGCAGCTATGCTGAAAGCCGGAGTTATAGGACTGATTATCGGATTCCTTCTTTTTGTGTGCTTCGGCGTTTCCGTCGTCCTGCTAGATAAAACGATTCGGAACAGCAGCTATGTCAGTGAAGCGCTTCGGACTAATTTACTTGCTATTCTGTCAAAGAAGGGCAGCGAAGAAAAAAAGCTGAACAGTTTCCGCAAACTGCGGGCAGCGGCGATCAATCAGGCGGGCGACGGAAAAAGCTTTATGGTCACCGATGTGTGCGAGCATAATGGCGCTCCATGCGTATCCGTCGGCTTCGCAAAAGCGCTTGTGCGTTCAGAAAAGACAGTACTTCTGATTGACGCCGATTTGCGCATGCATAATATTGCAAAAATGCTCGAAGTAAATCCGGCTAAAACCTTGTCCGATGTGCTGACCGGCGAATACCCGGCTGAACAGGCTGTAAGTGTAACTTCCCTGAAAGGCCTTAGCGTTATGGCCGGTTCCGAGAGCAGCGTGGAAGACCTTACCGATGTTTTAGCTTCTGATAAATTCGAAAAACTGGTGCAGGAGCTTGCTCCCCGTTTTGACTATGTTATTGTAAATGTTCCGTCCGAAGTGCGTTATCCGGATGCCGACAACCTTGCAAAGCTTTTCAGCGCGGTTGTTATGGTTGTAAAATACGGGTCAACGCCTTATCATGAATTTAAGGATGCCTTCTATCGCCTGAAGACGTCCGGAGCAAATATCATTGGTTTTGTCACCACAAACTCCTGATCATCACGAATACAAAAACGTCCCCGGAGTAAAACCCGGGGACGTTTTCTAGTATAATTCATTTTCCGTTGTGTGGTTAATTAAAGCATTGATTCGGTCTATCAGCATATGTAGCGCAACCATATTTTCCCCGCCCTGGGGAATAATCACATCCGCATTTTTTTTGCTTGGTTCAACAAACTGCTCATGCATGGGCTTTACAGTGTTCATATACTGTGCTATGACGGAATCCAAACTTCTTCCGCGCTCTTTCACGTCGCGGGTCAGTCTGCGAATCAAGCGGATATCCGCGTCGGCATCAACAAATACTTTGATATCCATCAGGTTGAGCAGTTCTTTATTTTCAAAAATCAAAATTCCTTCCACAATAATAACAGGAGCCGGTTCCACGTGCACAGTGTCATCCATTCTGGTGTAGGTGACAAAAGAGTATTGCGGATGATCAATTGCCTGCCCATTCTTCAGCTTTTTAATGTCTTCAATCATTAAATCCGTATCAAAAGTGTTTGGATGGTCGTAATTTAATTTTAAGCGTTCTTCAAACGGAATATCCGTATTTGCCTGGTAGTAAAAATCATGCGATAAAATAATTGCTTCGCCGGCGATGGACTGCTGAAGCTTGGTCGCAAGGGTAGTTTTACCGGAACCTGTGCCGCCTGCAACGCCGATTACAAAGGGTGAGCAATTCATGGCTGCCTCCTGTATTTCGATATCATATAAATTAAATTATAACACAAAATGTGGGCGGTGTCATTGAAAAGATAAGATAATCATTATGAAAATATTTCGCCGGCAGGGGTTGCCTGCTTTGCATGATATCAATTAAAATGGTAAAAATAAGCAGCGTATGAATCAAACGTCTACGATAACGGCGTTAACAAATAAGATGGTCTGTTACTATATATGATAGGAGAATAAAAATGAATAATCAGGAGTATCAGGGGAAAATGGAGAGTCAGCTCCGTGAGCTTGGGGAAAAGATTGATGAGCTTACCGAGAAAGCCGCAAAGGCCGCTCAAAACGTTAAACAGGGATATTATGAAAATATCGATATGCTGCGTTCTGAAAAAGATACCATTCAATCTAAAGTACAGGAACTAAAAAATTCATCCGGAGAAGCTTGGGAGGAAATCAAAACAAGTCTGGATAAGACTTGGGACGAGGTTCAGGGGGATTTAAAAAAATCAGCTTCCAGATTTCAATAAAACAGCAAAGAACGCCCGCAAAACCAAGTGGCTTTGCGGGTGTTTATGTTGAGGTAAACAGGCAATGATTTGCATGCTGAAAGGTTATGCGGATTTATGTATTCCTGAATATTCTGCGATGAAAGACTCGTCAATGCTTTCATAATCTTTACATTCTCCGTTTTGGAAAATACCGTCAATGTGCAGAAAGGCAGGATATATGGTTCCGTCTTCCGTTTGACCGGGAACGATGTACAATTCAGCCATGCTAATATCATCATTTTCCATTTGCAGCAGTTTTTCTTTTAGTGACTTCAGGTTAACTGTGATCTTATTCATTTTGAACATCCTTTATATTTTAAACTTTGTCTTTTGACATCTTAAGTTTAATTGAATTAAGATAAAATTGCAATAGGGAAAAAAGTCGGATATTCAGACATTTTGAGGAATGATCAAAAATTAGAGGATTAAATAAAATTTAAAGTCTTACTAAAAGTTTTTTATGGGATTTTAACCGAAGATAAGGTAAAAAAAGCGGAACCACAGACAAAAATACAATAGAACGCTCCGCGGCAGCAAACCGCGGAGCGTTCAAAACAGAGGGAAACAAGGGTGAGTTCATCCGGCATAGAGGACGTGGCGGTCAATTGTTATGCTCTTTTGCGGCTGCAAAGAAGACGTTCAATAATATCCTCAAGAATACGAAGATCTTCGTTATTTAATTCATCCAGCAGAGAAAGAATGCATTTTAAAGCTCTTGCACTTTTTTCATCGCAGTCTTCGTGTTTGTCTTTATCACAATCTTCATGCTTTTCAGCACAACATTCCTGATGTTTATCACACTTTTGGTATTTTTCCGATTCGTCCGAATAACGGTATAATCCCATGTCGGCACCTCCTTTATCAGAAGCTGTTATATCTTATGCCGGAGGATGATAGCTTGTCAATATGGGGATGGGGAATGCAAAAAGTGCAATGCGTAAGAAGATAATACTATTGCTGATTTTTATTATAAGCAATTAAGACTACGTCGTTTTTTTCTCTTTGATTCAGCTGATTTTCCGTTTGTTGAATAATCTTCACATCTTCCTGGCTTATATTGCTGAAATGATATGAGTCTGTAAATTTTGAATTATCGTTTATTCCTTGCATGTAGAAACTCCTTTCAAAATAAATATATTTTGCTATTTTTGGTTTTATCTATGGAAATATGCGAAATCATTTGTTGAACAATTATTGAATGCATCATCTATCATAGTAAAAGAAAACAGAATATTTTATAGCAATTTCAATTAAGAACAGAAAAAGAAGATGTTATCCCCCCCGCCTCCGGCTGGGGAGATAACGATAGCGATTCCACTTCATCTTTGTAATTGCTATCGTGAATATTTTGTTTCAAATCGGGAAATAATAAACTTTGAATATTATTTTTTCTGCGGAGAGGAGGGAATGAGAATTCCCATGAAACATGAAAGTATCAGAGGGCTGATATATGCCTTTATTATGATCTCATCCATGCTGCTGATCAATATATTTTATAGTATGCGCTTTGTTGAACCGGCCGTAGCTTCCAACGCGTCACAAATCGTTTTTACTTCTTCCTCACATAGCTCATCCTCATCTGAAAGCTCAGAAATTACGATGCCGGAAGCTCAAAGCAAGGATGAGGGTTCAAGACCGGAAATTGCGGAAGATTACACTGAAAGCGGACTGAGTGCGTCAGAACCGGAAAAAGTGGAACACGCAAGCCGGGAATATTACGATGTGCCTTTGTCGTATGACCTGCAGGACCTTATATTTTCCGAGTGTGGATCAAAGAACGTACCTGCTGATTTGGTAATAGCGCTCATTGATGTGGAAAGTGATTTTAATCCGGATATGATCAGTAAAACGAATGATTACGGTCTGATGCAAATTAACATTTGTCATAAAGACTCACTGAATAAGGCTTTGAAAATTACCAATTTACTGGATGAGGAACAAAACATAAAGGCCGGGGTATACATGCTTTCAGGGATCGTTAATAAATACAGTAATGTAAATCAAGCTCTCATGGTTTATAACTGCGGCGAATCCGGTGCAAAAAGGCTTTGGAACAGCGGAGTCTATTCTACGGATTATTCAAAGAAGGTTATTAAAACAATTGAGGAAATAAAGAGCTAAGCTGTGATAGCGCATCGCAATCCGGTGCGCTATTATTTTATCCATATGTTTTTGCTTTCCTGCATATTGATATATGATTCGCATTCATAAAATCTCTTGACTTAAAGCGCAATAAGCCCTATTGTTTAATTGCGAAGAAAAGATGATTCGGATCATTACAAATAGTCAATAGCCCGTCAGGGCAGGAGGAAAGATTTGTTATGAAAAGCTATGAAATTGCACATCAGGGGAGCCGGTTTGTAGTAAAGACTCATGAGGAAAGCGGCAGCACTGTTGTTTCCGCACCGTTCCACACCCATGCGGCTGCTCAGGCATACATCGACCAGCAGCGTCCAGCCGCAGAGGGTTCGGCACACAATGAGTTAAATAAAGCGGATGATACGAAAATCAAGTCGGAAGCATATGAAGAAATCGGTCGCAAATACGGGTTCACGGTTTATGAAGGCAAGCAATACATACTGACTGGTGTGCCGAGTTTCGCCGGAGTTTTCGGATTGGGAATCAGCGCGGATAACTACGCTGCGGATTGTATTGATACGGATGGAAAAAAATATATCGCTTATTTTGAGATACTGGAAAAAGACGAAGAAAACGGCGTTTTAGCTGACTGGGATAACGCCAGTCTTGTTAGAAGAATATAGCATATAAAAGTTTTTGAGCATAAAAGATGCCAATTGGGAATTAAGGCTGTAAATCACAGGCAGGAAACCGCATGCGGTTTCCTGCCTGTTTAGAAATTTGCTAAAATATAGTCTGCGTTAATCCTCCAGCCGGCGATTTAAGCACGGAAAGCACTATCTATCCATTCGAATCATCGGCATTTTTCCGGATTCACGCATTTTTGCTTTGTGTTCAGACAGTTTAGCTTTTATTTTGTCTGCGCTGTCTTTATCAATAACACCGTCTTCTAAATATTTATCGATTGTCTGAATTTTAATATCTATTTGCTGATCCATTAAAGCGTAAATTTCATTTTTCTGAGCATTGGTCAAAGTAGACCATTTATTTTGTGAATCCTGTATTTTTGCAATCCATTCTTTTCTTTTTGCATCCATTTCAGCTTTTTGTTCAGGTGTTAACTGCGGTCTTTCTTTTCGGCAATAATCTTCGCTGACACTTGAAGACGTTGTGCCGCTGTTAACCGCTATAGTGCCGTTACTCGCTGCAAAACCAGTTGTATTCATTGAGCCGATAAGAGACAAAACAATTAAACTTGTTGCAAATGTCTTTTTCAATAGAATTCACTCTCCTCAATAAAATTTATTTACTGGATGCGTCTTTATCATCTCCCTTGTTTTGATAGTCTTATTCTGTCCTTTGTTTGAGCATTGTTTCATAAAATCTCACCATTAACAACAAATTCCAACTTAAAACACTATTTTGATAGAGGAAAAGAAAGACAATTACTTTAAGTCAATTACCATAATCGACTTAAATAAAAAATAACCGCCTCAGCCGGGGCGGCTACTTTGTCTTTAAATTCGGTTAATGCATTACGGTAATATTTGCTGCGCAGAGTTTACCGTTCTTTGGGTCTTTTTCAATATCGAACGAAACTTTTTGTCCGTCATCCAAATTTTTATTATCCGCGGGAAGCGCAGAAATATGGACAAACACATCATCTCCGCCATTATCATTTGAAATAAATCCAAAACCTTTTGTCGCATTAAACCATTTGACCGTTCCTGTATTCAAATAAAACACCTCCGAGTATATTATATCCACTTACAAAAACAAAAAACTTTACATATTCTGTAATTTAAATAAAAGCTGCCCATTTACAGGGCAGCAAAAAATTATTCGTGCTGTAAACCATTATTCACATTATCTTTTGTATGCGGAACATCGTAAATTTGGTTGTATGATTCGGCCTCATCCACGGATGCCGGAGGAGTTTGTATCAGTCCGGTGCATTCAGTAGCCGACACAACAGATTCTGCGTCGAAAAAGGAATCTTCATCTTGCAGCCTGAGTTTGCGTTTATCTTTCTCACTCATAAATTTATCCCCTTTCATTTTAGATAGCATTCCCGACAAAACAGGTTCTATAAATAAAGGGCTAAACTTACTCTGACTTAATGTAAAACGAAATTTAAATTGGAATCAAATATTTTTAATTTTATTTATCGAGTTATAACTTCAGAGCCGTGCGTTTTAATGCCTGAGAATTTAATTTTTAGTTTAGCTCGATTCCTTTGCGTTACCGTTTTCTGCCGTTGAATTTAACAGGATATTAGATTCCCTCATTTTAAGCGTCAAAGGAATTTCCAAAGCTGTCGCTGCAACTGCAATCAGCATCGGCACCACCATAGTGTGGGATATCTGACCAATGCCTTCAAACAGAGCGACAAAAACGGCGCCCGATATTTGGCCCATTAAAAGAATCAATCCCATGGAAGTACCTTCGTTGGCCGGGTAGGCGACCTCCGCACCATGCTGGAAAAGTATCGGTGCAACACCCATAATTGCAAATCCTGCCAGCCCTGCGGTAATTGCTACTGCAATAAAGCTGTGAAGAAACGTCATCCCTAAATAAAGAGGTACTAAAAGTGAAATTCCGATGATGAACAGCGGTGTTCTGCGATGAATTTTGTCGGAGATTATGGGCAATACGATTGCGCCGATCACGCCCGAAACCACGAAAACCGCGCCGACCAAACCTGCCTGTTCCATCGTAATTCCCTGTGGTGTAAGAATGCTTTCAATCAGCGTCAGCAATGTATTGAAGATTCCCATTGAAATAAATACAAGGATCAGAACATACATGAAATTACGGTTATGAAACAGCCTTGACATCGAACGAATGCTCAGGTTATCCTTTGAAATTTCCGGGCCGGGGAGCACGTGGGGACGTTCCCTCGTAAACACAATGGACAGCAATGCGCTTACACATGCTATTGCTGCATAAACGGTGAGTAGAGTTTGGAAGTCATAGCTTTCCGCCAAAACAGGGGAAAGAACCATTGGAACAATAAACCCAAGGTACTGTGCCAAAGTCAGAATTCCCGCAGCAATGGAGCGTTCTTCAAGTGGAAACCAGTTGGCCGGCACTTTTGTCGAGATATTAAGTAAAAAAGGCTGACCGATTGCAATGATAAACTGGCAGATGATCTGCGCGGTAAAATTGGCGAAAAATGCAACCCGGACAATGCCGAATATCGCGGTTATCAGCGCGCCAATGATCAGGGAGCAACGGTAACCGTATTTGTCCACGACCCAAGAGGCAGGCAGTGTAAATATGACATACATAATCATATAACTCATGGAAAAAAGTGAGATGCTCATACTGCCCACGTGATAATAATTTTCGGCAAGGCTTGCAATGGGGGAAAGCGTTAGCCAAAACATTTCGGTAGAAATAATAATGGGGACGATTACCGCTAAAATAATCCAGCGATATCCCAAAACCTTGTATTTCCCTTGCATCAGGCAGCCTTCTTTCTTTTTTGGTTTAGAGCTAACTTTTACTTCATATTATTGATTGGCATGCTTGGAATAACTTTTTTTGTATACGGCATGCATCAGCACACATTCCAACGGATTAATTGGAAGTACGGACTCAAATAAGCACGAGTAGATTTCAGCAAGTGCTTCTTTTGCCATAACCAGCTGTGCAGCGTGTGCGTCCGAAGCACTGGCAGCACAGCAAAGAGCCCCGGCACCCGGCACCAGTACGGCGTAATGACTGCCAAGCGCTTTGGCAATATGGGCGGGAAGTAAATCATCGGAACAGCGGACAGAGGTTCCAATGAGCTGTGCAAAATCATCCAGAAGCGGTTTCATCGTTTTACCGGTGGAGGAGATTTCAAAAAGGCCGTTCTCAGTTGTTTGCCGGATATCGGAAATATCCTTGCGACGCAGATAAATTGCCTGATGTATCTGCGTTGCCTGCGTTAAATTCTTATCTGAAAAACGGCAAATCTGTTCTCCTTTCTCTGTTTCCAATAAAAATCCGTCGGAAGTTCTGCTGCTGTTACCCAGTGAAATTGCCGTAGCCGGGGTGGCAGGGGAATTCCTGCTTTTCGATAAAGAAGCATAGTACTCGTAAAGCTCCGATTTGCTGAAATGCCCTGCTCTACTGCAGGTAAGATATTTTTGGTTCAAAAAGCTTTCACACGATTCCTCCAGCTGCCGGGCTGTAGCGAAAGTTTCTTCGTAATCCGCGCCGAAACACAATGCGCCGTGATGCATCATCAATATTGCGCTCCCGGTGCAGCGGGCAAGTTCCGCTTTGATTCCTTCACGCAGCCGTTTGGTTCCGGGAAGCCCGTAGGCAGCAACTGGAATGCAGCCGCCGGTCAGCGAATCACCCGTGACAGGAATTTCTTTCAGACCGACCGTGCCCGTAGCAGAAGCCATTGACTGGTGTGTATGTATGACAAAGTTCACGTTTGGGCGCGAGCGATATACTAACGCATGGATTCCTTTTTCGGATGACGGCTTTATGTTCCCTTCCCACGAAGCATCGACTACCTTACAAAGCACCAATTCATCGGCTGTCATAGTTTCATAGGAGCGTCCGCTGGGTGTAATGATAAAGGTATTGTCGTCCACTCGGCAGCTTACATTTCCCCATGTTCGTGCTATCAGACCGGACTTGACCAGTTCCATTCCTGCACGTACTACCTGCTGCCTTGCAGCTTGTTCATTCATAGGTATTCCTCCTGTCATTGGACGGCTTTCGGTGCTATATTCTTAAATATCTTTTCAAAGCGCGTTAAAACGTCATCGATCATTTTGTCGTCATACGCTGCGCTGGTATACATGCGGCTTCCCGCTAAGGTTACAATACCCTCCGCCATATACGCGGCACCCATATACTCCATTTCCTTTTTACGCTCCGACGTCTGATTGAGTACACTTGGAATCTGCCAAGGTTTTCCCCAATTGATTGAAAAATGCATGGCGCCGACTGTTTCCAAATGACAAATTGATCCTTGATTAAAAGCAACGAAAGGCAGATTGTATTTCTTAATCAGTTCCTGCAATCCCTTTGTAAGGCGGTCGCCTGCTCGGCCTGCAACTTGTGCAGCATTAGTACGTTCAATTTCACACAAAGTGTAGTACCCTGCAACACAGCTGATTGGTGTTGCCGCCATGGTTCCGCCAATAAGTGCTTTTTTATGTTTCTCTCCCGACTGAATCCCCGCGGCGAGGTAACTCATGTATTTTTCTTTGCCGCCCAAACCGCCTGCGCCCGGGTAGCCGCCGGCTACGACCTTGCCAAAGACAGTCAAATCAGGCGATACGCCAAAATATCCCTGTGCGCCTGCCATACCAAGGCGGAATGCGGTAACGACTTCGTCAAAGATAAACAGCGCGCCATACTGATGGCACAGGTTTTCGACCCCTTTGTTGAAGTCTTTATCCAATGGTCGGGTTCCGCTTTCAGGGCCGACCGGCTCGATCATGACTGCGGCGGTGCCGCCGCGCAGCTTGTTGGCGCGTAATATGCGTTCCAGATCTTTTAGATCATTTGGGAAGAACTCCTGTGTGTCCTGAAAGCAAAAATGGGGAACACCGTGCGCCTGTGTCCACTTTGAACCGGGAATACGGATTCCATAAGCCAGTTGATCGCTCCAGCCATGGTATGCGCCGCCCATTTTTATAATGTTCTTTTTTCCTGTCGCAAGGCGCGCTACGCGGACAGCGGCCATGCAGGCTTCTGTTCCGGAACCGAGCATGCGGAACATCTCAACGGAAGGAATGGATTCGGAAATCTTTTTTGCCAGTTTGTACTCAAATTCATGAAACAGTCCGGTGGAAGGGCCGCCGTCATTCAGCAGCTCGATCACTTTCTCACGAACACTTGGGGGGTTGCTTCCTAAGACAGTGGGGCCTCCCGCCTGAAGAAAATCATAGTATTTGTTTCCGTCGATATCATACAGGTAAGCACCCTCCGCTTTAGAGAATACAAGCGGGAACGGATAATTAAAAGCAAGGTTGTGCTGCACCCCGCCGGGAATCAATTTTTGCGCCTGTGTGATCATTTCCTTGGATTTTGCACACTTTGCAGTAAAATAGTCCTGTTCATAAGCTGCGAGCGCAGCAGGAGTTATGGAGTAAATCGGTTTGCTGATCAATTCGTCAAGCTGCTTGGTAATCGCCGCGGCGTCAGGGTATTCCGAGATGGCAAATCTTGTGTCCATGGGTTTTCCTCCTTGTACATTTATCATGCTTATCTGACTGTTGAGTGAACAATCACTCATTTTAGCCCTAGTATAGCATTATGCAAAAAAAAGTCAACGGGTTTCTTTACAAAAATGCAGGAATGGATCATACATCTTTCAAATAAATATTTTAATTTATCTTTACATGTAAAATTCTCATGCTATAATTAATTCGGTGAATGATTATTCACCTGCTGTAACGAATAAAATTTTAAGGTGGAGTGGTACCTTTGAATGAACTGTTTGAAAGAATAGCAAAAGATAAACAAAATAATATCATACAGGCTGCAATCGCCGAATTTGCAAGTCATGGATACAAAGGCGCCAATATCAATCAAATTGCACAAAGGGCCCAGGTTAGTGTTGGAAGTCTTTACAAATACTTCACCAGCAAGGAAGATTTATTTTTAACTATGGTAAAGTATGGCTCTTCCGTTCTGCAGGCAACGCTGGATGAAATCTTGCAGGGAGAAGAAGATATTCTTATCAAAGTAGAAAAGGTCTTGCGTACAATACAAAAGCACTCAAGGGAACACGGCGATATGATTTGCCTTTATCACGAGATGTCGACGCAAAGCGACCCAAAATTAGTGAAAGCGGTTGCGTTCGATATGGAGTCGCTTACTGCAAAACTTTATTCCGGACTTATTGAGGCCGCGCAGAAAAATGATGAAGCCAGACCGGACTTTGACCCGAAATTATTTGCCTTTTTATTGGATAACTTATTTATGATGCTCCAGTTTTCCTATTCCTGTGACTATTACAAAGAACGTTTTAAAATATATGCAGGTGACGATATTCTTAATCGGGATGATTTTGTTGTGGAGCAAACACTTACTTTTATAAAAGCAGCTTTTTCTTATAAACATAAATAATCTAATCTTTTTCGTGTGAAGGAGTGTTAGGAAATGAAAAGCAGCCGCTATATTATCGCATACGATGTTGGCACTACGGGATTGAAGACTTGTCTGTTTCAGGTGGACAGCGAAATTCATCTTGTCGCACATACAACGGAAGGCTATTCGCTCAATGTGATGGATGGCGGCGGTGCGGAGCAAAATCCTGACGATTGGTGGAACGCCATGTGTATCACTACCAAAAAAGTATTGGATGAATCCCAAATTCGCAGCGAAGAGGTGGAAGGTATTTCTTTCTGTTCTCAAATGCAGGGGTTGATTCTGGTTAACAGGGAGGGGGAACCGGTTCGGCCTGCTATGAGCTATATGGACCAGCGTGCGCAGGAGCAGCTGCGAAAGGGGCTGGCGCATGGGGTACAGGTTGCAGGTGCAAACGTGCCGGTACTCCTGAAATCCCTTTACTATACAAAGGCGCTTGCGGCCAGTGTAAAGGACCCCGTTTGGAAATACAAATGGGTAGAGCAAAATGAACCGGATATTTTCGCGCAAGTTTATAAATGGCTCGATGTAAAGGAATATTTGATCTTAAAATGTACGAATCGATTCGTGATGACACAGGATTCTGCCTTTGCCACTCTTTTGTATGATACCCGCGAGGGACACGAGGGGTTCAGCCGCAGTATGTGCAGGATGTTTGGTGTGAATTTTGAACATCTACCCGAGGTTGTTAATTCAACGGATACGGTTGGGGGACTTCTGAAGGATGCAGCCGCTGCCCTTGGCCTTGCTGAGGGAACTCCCATTTTCGGCGGAGGCGGTGACGCCTCTTTAATCGGTGTGGGGGCGGGCGCCGTTCAAAGCGGAAGTACGCATATCTATTGCGGCACATCCGGCTGGATTTCCACAGTAGTCGACCGCCAGCTGGTAGACGCAAATTCTATGATAGCCGCTATTGTAGGTGTAAGTCCGCTGCATTTTAACTACTTTGCCGAACTGGAAACAGCAGGAAAATGTCTGGAGTGGGTAAAAGATCATTTGGCTTTGGATGAAATCGATATTTATTTAGATAAAAGAAATATATCGGATTCGCACGAAGCAATTTATACCAGCCTGTATGATTATATGATGCATGTAGTGGAACAAGTCCCGCCCGGAAGCGCCGGCGTTATCTTTACCCCTTGGCTGCATGGCAATCGCTGCCCGTTCGAAAATCCAAATGCGAGGGGGATGTTTTTCAACATCAGCCTGAATACGGGTAAAACACACCTCATCCGCGCGGTATTGGAAGGAATCTGTTACCATATGCGCTGGATGCTGGAAGCAGAAAATCATAAGGTGGCTTCCTCCAAAGTGATTCGCTTTGTTGGGGGCGGGGCATTGTCACCGGTTACTTGCCAAATTCTTGCTGATATCGTTGGCTGTACGGTGGAAACGGTGCAAAATCCCCAAAATGTGGGTGCCGTGGGTGCCGCTGTAGTTGTTGCTGTGGGCTTGGGGTTAATATCCGGTGTGGAGAAAGCCGGGGAACTCATTCCAGTTTCCGCTGTTTATAATCCTAATTCAGAGAATAAAGTTACATATGATAAAGGTTTCGAGGTGTTCAAATCTCTTTATCGAAGTAATAAGAAAAATTTTGCTGTTTTAAATTCATTAATTGAATAAAATACAGGAATGGAAATTATGGTGATTATATGTCTGGAGAATATTGCGTCTTCCTACGCGGCATCAATGTAAATGGAATAAAGATAAAAATGGAGGACCTTAAAGAAGTATTTTGTACCATGGGCTTTCTGGGCGTGAAAACAATACTTGCCACAGGAAACGTAATGGTATCCTTGCCGGAAGAAAGTAAGACTGGACAGGAACTAAAGTCCTTTATTGAAAGGGAATTGAGTGAGCATTTTCACTACGAAGCTCATGTAATTCTTCGCAGCAAAAAAGAAATTCAGGATATTTTTTCTGCTGCGAAGAATATTGCTGTTCCGGAAGGATGCCATAATTACCTGTTACTATGTGACGAACATGAGATTTACCTTGAGCTGAAAGATAGTTTTGATTTGCAGCCTCACATACCGCAGGAGCAATTGATTTTGTCCGAAAGCGGGGCTTTTTGGATTGTGCCGAAAGGATTTACGTTGGATTCTGCTTTTGGTTCCAAAGTTTTGGGAAATAAAAAATATAAGAGTGTGTTGACTTCCAGAAATGTTAATACGATTGAAAAAATCTACAAATTTATGCTGAATTAAGACTTGCAATTTAAAACAGCGCTGTTCCATGTACGGAGCAGCGCTGTTTTTGCAGGTAGAGCATGTTTAAGTATAGCTAATGATTAATAAAGTATGCTGATTGATTCAATTAGTAGTTTTTATTATATTAAGCAGGCTGATACTTGGCATATCCGGTTAACAGTGATTCACTTTATTTAATTCCATAATTTATAAAAATTATGGAAAGTAATATACAAAAGCCCCTATTAAATGATATATTTATTTAATACATTAAACCGACAATTAGTAAAAGCGACACATAACATTTTAAGTTAAATTTGTTGTTGAAGGTGATTTTAATGAAAAAAATTAATCATACTAAAATTTCCACAAAGCTTCTAATTGCATTTCTGAGTTTAATTACTATTACAGGTATTGTCGGAGGTGTTGGGGTTATTGGCATGTATCAAATTAGTGTTGCTGATCAATCATTGTATGAACAGCAGACAAAGCCCCTGGAATATATCTCAAAAATGATTGAAACAGTGCAATCTATGTGTGTGGAGGCTAGAAACTCAATTATTTATTCAGGTAATAATACTAAAATAGCGGAAATACAAAAAAATATAAACAGCGATAATTCTATTTTTAAGGATAACCAAAAAAAGTATTTATCAACTCTTCATGTCGCTGAAGAATTGACTCTTGTAAATGCGGCTGGGAAACTGTATGATGAAATCTTTTTTCCGGCGGTTAAAAATACGATACAATATGCTTCTCAAGGGAATATCGTTCAAGCAAAATCAGCATTGGAAAGCGGAACATATTCAATTAATAAAATGATAGATACATACGATCAATGCTTTATAAACAGTAATCGTGATGCTCTGAAAAAAAGTACGAATAATATAAATCTTTATGGTACTCTGTCAATGATTTTAATTACTATCTTGATTTTAGGAATTATTATTTCGATTTTTATCAGTTTATCGATTTCGAAGTCTATCAGCAAACCTATGGGCGAACTTGTTCTTGCAGCAGAGCAGTTTTCTCAGGGTAATCTGGGTGCTACGATTACCTATCAGTCAAAGAATGAAATTGGTAAATTAGCCGATTCACTGAGAATGGTTTTTGCAACACTTCAAAATGTTGCAGGTGAAATATCTTCCACTCTCATTAAAATAGCAAATCGAGATCTGTCAATTAATACCTTAGTCGATTATGAAGGAGATTTTGCTCCGATTTCTGCATCTATGAATACAATTTTAGATGGTTTAAATGATTTTGTTGCAATGATTCAAACATCTGCCGAAGAAGTCAGCAACGGTTCCGGGCAAGTATCGAGTGGAGCTCAGGAGCTCGCGCAGGGCGCAACAGAACAATCCAGTACGATAGAGCAACTATCTGCATCCATTATCGGTATTTCACAAAAGGTGAATGATAACATGGATCACGTTACTCAAGTTACAGAAAATATTGACGAAACTGCAAAGCAAATACAACAAAGCAATGCGCAAATGAAGCAAATGCTGGATGCCATGAATGAAATAAACGAATCCTCAAATCAAATCAGCAACATTATCAAAGTAATCGACAACATTGCATTTCAAACCAATATTTTGGCATTAAATGCAGCGGTCGAAGCGGCAAGGGCAGGACAGGCTGGAAAAGGATTTTCAGTTGTAGCGGATGAAGTGCGAAATCTAGCCAACAAATCAGCTAATGCAGCAAAACAGACAGCACAGCTAATAGAAAATTCCATACAAAAAGTTGCGGACGGTTCTCTGATCGCAAACAATACAGCGAAAACGCTTGAAGAAGTTTCGCTTCAAATGGAAAACGTAGAAGACACAACTCATAAAATAAAGCAGGACTCCAATGCTCAGGCGATTGCTATTGGAGAAATCACACAGAAAATTGAACAAGTAACCGCAGTGGTTCAAGCAAATTCAGCTACAACGGAAGAAAGTGCGGCTGCCAGCGAAGAACTCTCTGCACAGGCAGAGTCGCTGAGGGAATTGGTCAGAAAGTTTAAGCTGAGAGCATAACTTAATTTTTGTAAAAGGCTATTTACATAAGAGCAGGGCGGTAGAATTGCCGCTCTTGTTTTTTTGCTCTTCTGCAGTATAATTACATTACAATTGCCTGCTCAATTCAGGGTGCGGCACTTGAAATCATGTTATAATTTCGCCATTATATACAAACACCTTTGATTAGAGTTATAATATGGTTGAAAAGGCTTCGGTTAGCTAATGTTCATGATTCATGATAGATACACTCATAATCTGAAAGGAAAAATTTATGAAAAAGTCTAAAGTTATTATCTTGCTGATTCTGGTTTTACTCTTTGGCGCGATAATATTTCTGGCCGCACCTAATCTCAATCCTCTATATGATGATGGCTTGAGCTTCTGGGCATTTGTAATCACAGCATTTTCCGTAGCTGTTTGGCAGCTTAACGTTGGCGGTAGGAAATTTATACTCCTAAATGATAGTGCAGCGAAATTCAATATGCTGAAACGAGGACGCAAATATCTAATTGTTGCGGCTGCGCCGTGGGTCATTTTAATTATTGCGAGCATTTTTTCGAGCGTACTTTTTCATACGGACAGCTATAAAAATCAAATGCCGGAACCTGAAAACAGAGTATTCTCCTCCGACGTTCAGGCGATCGATATAGAACGGCTGCCCGTTGTCGACAGCAGCTTGGCGACATTGCTTGCCGATAAAAAGCTTGGAGAAAAGCCCGCGCTGGGCAGCCAGATTACATTGGGTGATCCGACAATTCAGAAAGTAAATGACAAGCTTGTATGGGTAGTGCCTCTACTGCACTCCGGGTTTTTTAAATGGATATCCAATTCAAGCGGCACACCAGGTTATATTTTGGTCTCGGCGACAAATCCCCGAGATGTAACTTATGTTGAAAGCCACCCGATCAAATATCAGCCGAATGCATACTTCCTTGATAATTTGCAGCGGCACACGCGTTTTTCCGGTGGGCTTTTTACCGGACTGACGGACTATTCCTTTGAAATCGACGATGAGGGCAAGCCTTACTGGGTTGTGACTACCTATAAAAATCTTGTAGGAGTTAGCCTGCCTGAAGCAGATGGTGTGATTATTGTTGACGCCGGTACCGGTGAAAGTGTAAAATACAGCATCAACGATGTGCCAAAATGGGTTGACAGAGTTCAGCCTGCTGATTTTGTGATGACACAGATAGGAAACCGCGGAAACTATATCCATGGCATATTTAACTTTTCCAATAAAGATAAATTTCAGCCTTCCGAGGGGAATGCCATCGTCTATAACAGCGGAAGATGCTATTTGTACACCGGCCTCACCAGCGTGGGAGCCGATGAAAGCGCCACCGGCTTTATGCTGATCGATATGGTTACAAAAAAGCCATACCGTTATCAAATCAGCGGTGCGACAGAATACGCGGCGCAACAGTCGGCACAGGGCAAAGTACAGAACCTGCACTATATTGCTTCCTTCCCACTCATCACTAATGTTGGCGGGCTGCCGACATATTTTATGACATTGAAGGATGATGCTGGCCTTATTAAGCAATATGCCTTTGTTTCGGTCACCGACTACACAAGTGTTGGAACCGGTGAAACGATTGGAGCTGCAATGTCCAACTACCAATCTGTTATGAAAAATACGAGCGGAAGTTCTTCGATTGACACAAGCGACCAACAGCAGGCGCTGCAAGGTACAATTGACAGAATATCCTCTGAGATTATCAGCGGCAACACAGTTTATTCGATGATTTTGAAGGAGCAGCCAGATAAGATATTCACTGCCGTCGCAGATCTTAGTCCGGAACTGGTTCTGACAAAAGCAGGGGACACGGTAAAGTTATCATATATAAAATCTCAGCTTACAGTAATTGATATCGCCACTTTTGACAATCTGATGTATACCCAAAAGTAAATTGCTATGGTGTAATGTCTGAATTTTTATATGGAGCGCAGCACTTGAAAGGGTGTTGCGCTTTTTGCTTATGAAAGATCTAATTATAATTTCAAATTTCCACACCCAAAATTATAGATTCGAGTTCATATTTTCAGGCAGCAAAAAAAACCGCAAGCCCCAAAGCTATACGGGTTTTCGATAAGCTTGTCTTTCGTCCACCGGAAATTTTCAGCATTCTTAGATTCGATCCATTTCATCCAAAATAGGTCTGAATAAATAAGAAAGAAGCAAGTCCTATCGCAGCAGCAGCAATCGCAATGTTTAACAGCTTAGGTGATACATGGCGCACAATGCGTGGGCCAATAGACCCTCCAATGAAAAAGCCGACAGCCAGTGGCAGTACAGCTAGCCAGTAGATGTGCGCACGGAAGGCAAACATGGCAGCGGCGACAAAATTTGACGCGCCCAATGATACGTTTTTCAATGCATTATACTCGGCAAACTCCAGCCGGCTCGTAGCGGCGAGTATTGCGAGCATTACCACGCCGCCGGCGGCGCCGAAATACCCCGTATAGGCCCCAACTAAGAAAATGGCCACACTGACAGCCAACACTGATACATACTTCCAAAGAAAACTTCTCCCATCAATGCTGGGACGGGGTTGTTTTAATGAGCGGGCATGGGGCAGCTGCGGCCATAAGATGAGCAGCGCCGCACCAAATATAAAAAACGGGACGACATGCTCAAAGGATGTTACCGGGGCTACCAGTAAAAGTGCGCTTCCGCAGATGCTTCCTCCGATCGTAAGAGGCAGCAGCTTCAAAAGTTCACGGCCATGTCCGCGCAGTTCACGCTTTGAGGCCACGCCGGATCCCACTGCAGTAAAAATTAAGGCAGCAGTGTTTGTGACGTTTGCCGAAACAGGAGAAATACCCACTAAAAGCAGTGCCGGGTAAGAAATAAGCGAGGCAAGCCCCGCCACCGAACTGGCGATTCCGGCTAAAATTCCTGCTGGGAAAAGAATGTATATGTATTTCCATAACATAGCTGTGCTTTCACCCCTCCACAAATTTTTTCTTGCTGTCAGTGCCATCATTAAGTTGGCGGCGCTTTTATTATGCCTATTAATTATAACTTGTTGTGGAAATTCAGCAATCATCAATTTGATGATTCATGACATGCTCCGTGGTTAAATTGTTTCAAATTAAGATAAAGATTAAACTCATAACATAACAACTTACTTTCAGACAGCAAAAAACCCGCAAGGCGCAGAGCCATGCGGGTTTCTTATATGGTGGAGCATAGCGGGATCGAACCGCTGACCTCCACACTGCCAGTTGAGATGGGTAGTGATTATAGAGTTTTATCCATTGTTATGAAATCCCTTGTAAAGCCCATTCCAAAGCCATTTTTTGAGTAATTTGAGGACAAATGCCGATGTAGCTTAAAGCACGTTTTTGAATAATGTGTTAGAAAAAATGTTAGAACAAAATAACCTATTATTGACCGCTATTTTACTGGATAAAATCCATGTTATAAAGCATAACCAAAAGCAGATTACCGCCTTAATTGGATTGGTAATCTGCTTTTTATTTGTGCTTTATTTTATGTAATTATGACAAATCGTCTTTAAACTGTGCTGCTATATCTTTATTGAAACTACTCCAAGTAGATTGATCTCCAAATAAATACCAGTTTATTTGTTGTGATATTGAGTTATCAGCTATTCCATATCCAATGCCAAGTTTTTTATTAATCCAAAAAATAGTAAGATTAAAAGTTTGGCTAAACGGAGTAGCATAATAACATGGTTGACGAAATTCTGTGTCTTCAATTGGAAGACTTATCAAAGGTCTAATTTCTTCATACTTGGAAATCCTTCTGGAACTTTCGGGTAATTGATTATAAACATCCAATTTTGACACATTCTTTCATATTAGAATAAAATTATTATGCCTTATTTTTAATGCAATTTCTATTGTAATTATAATGATTTCAACCAAACTCTTTACCTGTGAAATTATACTACCTTATGCTCTTATGCTCAAAATCATAATGTAGTTATATGATTTTCGCACCTGTAACAAGAGATATGTTTTAAAGCGATATAGTTTGCCATATAACGACTTGAAAGCTTTCAGAGTTTATAATTCATTGATTGTTATTAAGTGGCTCAGATAAGCCGTGAGAGCGGTTTACAGTGTAGCGTTATTTAGATATGGTTTTATTTTTTATATAGTAGCTAATGCCTTGACTATCACAGAAATCGATCACTTGCTGAGCTAATGAATTGTAGAACTGTTTATGATTCTTATACTTTGTGACTTCAGTGTTGTAATTAGTACGTCCGAATATTATTTTATCAACAAATGATATTCTCTCTAAAATTTCATTTAAGTCCTGATCAAAGATATTGGGAGTTGGATATGGTTCAATGCTAACCCATGTTTTAAAACCATTATCATGAAGGTATTCTAGTGCATTAATTCTGTTATCATATGTAGCAGTATTAGGTTCATATTGTTTCCTGAAATTTTCATTAAGTGATACTAATGTTATTCCATACTCATTTATCTTTGAAGTTTTTACCAAGTCTTTTGGAAGGATACCTTTAGTGAGGATAACACACTTAATATCAGCATCATTTAGCATGTTAATAATTTGTATACTCATGTCTTCAATTTCTTTATAACCACACATAAATGGATCTGTAGTAAAACACAATTGTACAGATTTTATCTTATCCTTTAAACGAGGTATTTCTTTCTCTAATAATTCAAGTGAATTTGAAACAATTTTTGGTTCAAGCCACTCCTCGTAAGATTTAACTTTTCCAAACCGTTTTGCCATTAAATAAGCATAGCATGGATATTTACATCCATGAGCACAACCTAATACATGGTTGATTGTATAATCACCATATTCAACACCGGTTTTGTAAAGCATTGTTTTTCTTTCAATATATTCCATACGCACTCCTAAAAAGTTATTTCATCTCTACCCCTTAAGCCTCGTTCAGTTTTGCTGTCAACTGGCTTAATGGATACTAAATTTTCTGATTTTAAATCATGAATTGCAGTTCTAATTCCGCTCTCTAAGTAAAGGGTATCATCAATTATTTCTGCTAGAATGTCATCAAATGTCTTTACCTGTCCCTTGAATCTATTCATTAGATATGTCTTAATCTCATGTGTTTTGTAGTCATCCATATCAAACAGAGTTATTTCGTTATTTCTTCTTCCTAAATATTCAACTTTACCAAAATTTTGAGATGCAAAACAGGACTTCATTAACGAACATCCATCAATATGATTAGTTGCATGAAATAAATAATAATAGGTCTTTTTTTTACCAAAAAAAGATAACTTATAAGGATAAACATACTTTACATTAGTGATTTTTTTCAATTGTTCCTTAAATAAATTTACAAGAAATTTTTCTCTTTCATCGTATGACAAAGATCGTGCTTGTTTCCATTCTGTACAACCGTATAAATCATCAAAGGTACTAGATAATTCTTCACACGATAGAAATCGATTTATGTAATCAAACATAAAATTAATTATCAATTCTTTTCGAGGAGTTGCGAGTAATCTTTTCAATGTACTCATTTTCAAACTATAACCAAAAGGATCAATAAAATATAAGCATGGTTTATAAGCAACATAATTTTCAAATTCTGGTTTTAGGACAATCGATTCAAAATCGCCGTATCTTAATGCTGGTTTTGGATTTAGATGGTTATACTCGATGACTTTAGATAAATTTTCACAGTTATCCTTATCTTTTTCAAAAACGCAAATTGCTACATCTTTATTATAGTCTTTTTTTAAAAATTCAGATTCTTTAGCTATAAGAATTGGGGACCCCCATTCGATAGAGCCATTATCAACATACGCACCGCAACCGCCGTGACAATCAAAATAACAGAGGGCATGAAATTTTCCTAATTTTTGCGCCCAAACTTTAAAATACTCTACTAGTACTAAATGTTTCATTTTTGTCTGTTCTTCATATTTCCAGCAATAAAAATCATACCCATCAATATAAATTTTCTCTGGTTTAGACATAAGGCGCCGCCTCCATTTAATCTTTAAAGTGAAATCATATAAATAGCTAATAATCATCCTTATTATATTCTAATTTCCAAAATATTCAATATTCTGACAAATAAAAAATTTCGACTATAATTCAATAAACCAAAGTCCTATTCTTGGCATAATTTTTATTTTGAATATCAATAAATGGAAGATACTGGTTGTATTATTTTTTTGATAGGTGTAAAGTGTGAAGAGAATTAATGCTGAATCACCGATATATTAAAATAATAAAGAGGGAGATTGTTATTGTGTATGAAGTTAAGCAAACAGCGCATAACGGACTGGAAACACTGACTGCTGAAATAGTTAGCTGTAATGTTTTAGAAATTGAAGTTGGAACAAATGGTTATCAGGGTGGAGATTCTGGGCACGGCTGTAAAACATATTTTCGGATGGCAGATTTGGGTGGCACAGATATAGAAGTTAAAGCAAATAAAGATCCACTAGGTCAGCAAGAGGTTGTAATTGAACTTGGTGGAGACAGTGAATTAAGTACTTTTTTGGAGTCTTTGAAGTTTGCGGTTAAGGTATTAGAAGATCAAATTGCAAATAATCCTTAATAGTGTATAGATTAACATAGAAGAGAAATTGGTTTTAAGGAGTCATTATAAATGAACACAAGAGAGAAAGCTAAAGAGGAATTAATTTCTTTTATCAAAGGGGATAGTCGTTGTATACTGCTTACAGGGACACACCAGTATGAAAAACATCCGCTTGTTATGCAAGCGCTACACGAAACTTACAAGAATGCTAAAATCTTATTTCGAATTAATTCATTGTCCAATATCACAGACCGTCCATTTCTTGGTAAATGTTTAAAGAAACAACCTAAAGCTGGTGAGCCAGTTCGCATTGGACACAATACCTATTTTTTTGATTCTTTTACCAATAGAGGAACATGGGGAAAGTCTGGAAACGTTGATTTTGCAATTGTATATCCCATTGATGCCGTAGCAAGAGGTGATATTAAACTTGAATGTATTGAGACCTTAATCGCGAACATAAACATTAAAAAAATATTCTTGATTTCTTGGACTGATGGAGATAAAGATTATGGTATCTTTGACAAATATATTGACAATAGAGTGGTATATGATGCTGAAGAAGAGGACTTGGCGTATCATAAAAGGGTTTTAGAACTTTAAATAGTAAAATAGCAAAATGAACCAGAGAATCTATTTAATTGAAAGAAGCTATGTTGTGAGTTGGGAATTAATGCATACATCTGAAAAGCCTTGTAAATGTGGTAAAGGGAAACTTATTACAAAGGCATATATGGATGATTGGAATAGGACTAAAGAAGAATATGTTTTAGATTGTGAAGAATGTCAAAAGAAATATGTTCTTAAAGAAGTGATCAAACAAGCTTGTGATGGAGATACTTGGACTGCAATAGATTATGTTGAAAGATAGAACAGACTTTGTTATCTAGAGCAATTTGAGGTTCATTAGATTTAAATTTCTTAAAGATATGAAAGTGTAGGTAATCTAAATTATGGCTAGGCAAACAATTACAATAAGCTTTGAGATGAATGACAAACAAGAAAAGATGATTGATGATGTTCTTGCTAAGCTATCTGGAATGTCAAATTATATTAGTTCTGATGTAATGATGTTTATAGTACATAGTCCAATTTTCTATGACTTTACTGATGAAAAACGGCAAGAGTATGATGATTTGGTTGAACCGTTATATGAAGGTATAATGGATTTTGAAAGCAGCTTAATGAAATTTTGAGGAATCCAATGTATGTAATTATAATCCTAGGCTGATCTACCCAATCGGGATTCGCCTAGGACTTTTGTTTTATAAGGACGGGTGTAGAACAGTCCCCTTCTTGGTATACACTTCTTTCTAATTATATTTAAATAGAAAATATTGTTGATATATTTCTTTATTAGGCGTAAGGTTTGAATAGGTTATTAAGATGATAGAGGGGAAACAATGATATGAAATGTCAAAATTGCGGGGCAGATCTTCCTGATGATAGTCAGTTTTGCAATAAATGCGGCACCGAGGTTATTTTTGAAGAAAATCATACTGAGCAACAACATATAATGAATCAAGTTTTTGTAGATAATGAGAATGTGATTAATGAATCAATTCCGTCCAAGAAAAATGATACTCTCAGAACTATTTTAATTATAGGAATAATTTGTTTATTAGTAGTGGGATTATACTTTCTATACCCAATATTTCAATATAACCATGCACAAAATTTATTAAGCACTCATCAATATGATCAAGCTATAAAAAATTTTACGGAATTAAAAGATTATAAAGATTCACCAAATCAAATTAATAATTGTAAATATCAGCAAGCAAAAGATTTATTAAAGTCTGGAAAATATGATGAAGCAATGTCTGAATTTATTAAACTTAATAAATATTCTGACAGCGTATCAATGATCAGTGAATGTGAATATCAATCTGCAAAACATTCTATTTCTATTAGAGATTATGAAAGTGCAGATAAATTATTTTCAGCATTAGGAAAATATAAAGATTCTTCTACACTTGCACAAGAGACGGAATATTGTTTGGCAATAAAATATTATGATGAAAAGCAATATTCTGAATCTGCTCAACTATTTGAAAAATTAGTGAATTATAAAGATGTAAAAAGCAAATTGAATGACATTATTTATTTAGATGCTAAATCTAAATATACTGAAGGAGACTTTAGTGGTTCTCAGACTCAGTTCCAAAAAATTCAAGAATATAAAGATTCAAAAACTTATTTAGGAAATATAAGTAGGTTAATTAAGTTGCAAGGTACGTGGCAAATAAAAGATCAAGATTATTGGCAAATTATATTTTCTGGTTGGAAACTTTCAGATGTATTTTATAAATCTTCGGGTGCTACACAAGTAAATAATTTTGATTATAAATTCGACAAAAATCAACTGACTGATGGCTTTGCAATTTATACAATTAACGGAAATAATCTTGTCGTCAAAAATGATCAAGGCAATACCATATTTACTAAGTATAGTGATAGCAGTACAGCCCCTTCAAGTAGCCCTGATCCTCAGATTGGAATGACGGCAGAAGAAGTCAGACAATCAAGTTGGGGAAGTCCAGAAGATATCAATAAAACAACCACAGCCTCTACAGTACATGAGCAATGGGTTTATTCTAATAATCAATATATATATTTGGATGATGGAGTAGTAACAGCCATCCAAGATTAAAATTTAGACAAATAACAAAAAAGCAGCTCACCGCAAAATAATGTGGTAGCTGCTTTTTTGTTATGCGAATTATTCTTTATTTATTTTTTACTTACTTTCTTTCTTTGAAGAATCACCATCGGTACCAGCCTTAGAAGGATCAGAAAAGTCATCTTTCGTGTTCTCTTGTATATTTTCTTTTTTAGTATTTATATGTTTTTGAGCAATAATAGCATATTTTTTAAAAGATTCTGAAATTTCATTTAGAAATTTTTGACGTTCTTGATGACTTAAATTATTTAATGCAAAAAATGGTATTCGCATTATTGCCATCATAAATCCTAAATCAAAGTGCATTGATGCAACGAGTCTTTTTAAAGAAGTTACTGCTAAATCTGAATTCTTGTCAAATACGAGCAATAAACCTTTTTTAAAAGAATCAAATAGTTTATTAAATTCCTCATCGTTTTTAGAATCTTCAACAATATCATAATCAAAAATAAGGCTACCCTCAAGATTTTTAGATTCTAAAGATTTATGCCGAAATTCCTCGCTTGAAGCAGAATTAATCTTGTTTATTGGCTCAGATAATAAATTTTCAATTTTTGATTCAGATTCATTATCACTGAGATCGAAAAGTTGTTTAATAATTATTATTAAATCTTTTGAAGAAATACTTTTTACACGTCCTTTTTCTATTGCAGATAAATAGCTAACAGTTTTATTAATAGAATTTGCTAGTTCGCTCAACGTTATATTTTTATTTATCCTTTGCTTTGATATTTCTTGTCTTAAAGTGTTAGTTGTTTGAATTTTAGCTGGCAACATATTTTATCACCCTTCAATTATTTGTATTTATTATACATTTAATATTGTACAATGTCAACTGATTTATGCACATACAAAAAATAATTTAAACAAAATAAATTAATTACTTGACTTCGTATAAAAAGATGATATAATATAAATTGTACAAAACAAAACAAAGTGAACTAAATCAAGTGAATCGTAACTAAAATATTGTAATTGTGCAATCTAACGCCGAGCGGCGTAGAAATAAAATTCAAAAAACAGGGAGATCAAAAATTATGAAAAACACAAAAACCGTAGCCACAACTACCACTTGTACAGCCAAAAACTTTACCATCTTGGATTTCATGAATCCATCGTATTTCGATTTGGAACATAGTTTCAATGATACGGATAGGCATATGTACTGTTTTGTCTTTGATATTAACAAGATGGGTGAAATGTCAGACAATCAAAGAGAACAGGCATGGAAAGCAATGAGATTATTTACTTCTGATAAAATCATGTTAGGGAACTCAACATTGCTTTTTGAGATGGAAGATTCAGAAGGTTTTGATCCTGCCAAAGAAGTTAATGTTTGCGTTTATGATCTGGATTTTAATGAGGTTACGGATAGATATATGAGATGGGATAAGAATCATTCCTATAATGCAGGAACAGAAAGATTTCCAGATCAGGCATGGGGAGGTAGGAAACAACTTTATACCGAATGGGAAAGACTGGGCAAGGCTCTGAGAGATATTATGAGAGGTGAGGTTGCTTGATGATGACACAAGCTCGTAACATCGCGGTGAGTAACTTGAACAATATTTTGTACCAAATGGAGAACACAGGAACGCTTCAGGCAATCCAGTATGAGGATTTAGCAAAATTCAAATTGGAAAGTGAATGTAAGGTATTGGATGCTTACCAGATGGTTTTAAGGCACGAAGATAAAACGATTACCGTATTTATTAGAAGCTTGAGTCAGCCTGATGGAGTAATACAAGTAGAGATTTCATAAAGGTGAAGGCTGGTCAATCAGCGAAAGGAGTGATGTGAATTGATTTATTTTAAGACATAAGAAAAAGACCAATTAAGCAGTGAACTTAATCAGTCTTATCCTTATGCCAGTATTGGCAGATGTTCATGCACTTATTCAGTACATAGATATTTTTAAGCAATTATATTTTAACTGATGATAGTGCGGTTATAAATCATTAAAAAAATAAACGGAGGAAATAAATTGAACAAAGAATTAATTAGTAGGGTAAGAGATATTTTGTTTATCACAGCACAGTCCGAAAAAAAGAGTATAACACCAAAAGCCATTATGGATAAATTTGAATGTAGTATTGAGGAAGCATTTGATTATATTGATATAATCGAAAAGTTTAAGCTGGGAGAGAGTACATCACTTCATTTAACAAATGAAAATGTAGGATATCTAGTACTTAATTTTGCTGGATTGCTTAGAGCAGAAGATATGCGAAATGAAAAGCGCTGGAACAATGTTTTAAATGTTTGTGATGCTATTGATAACTATTCACCGAGTATAGCTTTTGAAATCCTAAACAAATGTATTTCTTGTGAAATCCAAAGTGAAATCAGCAAGCAATATTCAGCTCAGTAACAGTACATTTGAGGTTCAAAGGTGCGTCATATTAAACGCTATGGCGCACTTGAGAATTCTCTAAAACAAATGTCTCCCATATAAATACGTCCCTCATTTAAAATAATAAAGGTGGAACTTTTAGCATTACTCTATATTGTTTTTTGTACTACCATCTGGCTTTGATCTAATATAGGTGACACCGTCTGGATTTGTGATTGCTGAATATCCTGAATAATTTGGATTGCCATTATTGATTTGATTGATAGCATGCTCTAAACCAATTTGCCTTCCGCTTTCAGTATTAACAAATTTAATGTTTAGACCGCTATCTGTTTGTTGTGTAACCTTTAATTTCAATTTTAACCACTCCTGTAAAAAAATGTAAGTTCCACCTCGATAAAAAGTATAATACCATATTCTCCAAATGTCAACATTGAAACACAATATATAGTAACTAATTTTAATAAAAATAATAATAGCACCAAATATGGTATTTACTAGAGCCGTAGGATAGGTTTACATTAATTGATGTAGTATTTATCACGGCGAACAGTATAGTTGTTCTATTTCCCTCATCACCGGCGAAAATATTACCGAACCGAACTATGTGGACACCGAAGAACTTCCCGAACAATATTTGTTAAGCAATTACAAAAGCATGAATAAAGCAATGGACATTTATTCATTTTGAAGAAAATAAACAAAATAATAGGAAAATTGAAAGGATCGTGAACCAATTATAAAAACAATAGAAAATGATAAGCAGCAATATTACATTATTCGTAGCTTATCAATGGCAAATTATTTAGTCCGGCATGGCTATGACATAAAAAAAGTAGATGACAGCGAGAAGAACAACCAATTTAAGGTGTTCCTATTCTCCGATTCAAATGAACTAAGATCAGCAATGGCTCGGTTCAATCAGGAGGATTAAATCTCAATGTCGAATATCAATCAAAAAGTACGGCAATATGTATCAGATATTGTAGGTGAAGATTATAAGTCTTGGAATAATGAAAGTATAATTTTGGACTGCGGCACTGGAACAGGAAAAACTACATTCATTTTAAAAGATTTAGCAAAACATGCTTTTGTTCACAATAAAAATATGTTGTATCTTTGTAATCGTAAAAAGCTTAGAGAACAGATTCAGCATGACGTTGGTTATTTAGGATTAAGCAACGTTGAAATTGAATCGTACCAACAACTTCAGAAGCAAATTGAAAATCAAGAACCTATTAAAAAATACGATTATATAATTTCTGATGAAGCACATTACTTCATAACGGACGCAATTTTTAATATTTATACTGATTTATCTTATGACTTCTTGATGAATGCTACTAATTGCGTAATTGTTTATATGAGTGCCACTGCAAAAAATCTTTATAGCATATTAGAGAATGAAGGAAAAGTTCAAAAAGATCGGCACTATTATATTCATACTGATTATTCATATGTTGATAATATCTATTTCTTTCAGAAAAAAGAATTAATTAAGATTCTGGATAACTTAATAGATAACACCGATGACAAAATTATTTATTTCTGTAATAGCAAAGACAAGTTTAAAGATGTTTATGAACATTATAAAAGCAGGGATGTTGCCAATTTCATTTGTAGTGAATATACGCATGATTCATTTATGTCTGAAATAAATCAGCCGGATTGTATCAAATATATTAATGAGAATTACATTACATTTGAAAAAAGGTTGCTGATTGCTACTAAGGCGTTAGATAATGGCGTTGATCTAAAAGATACTCAGATTAAGCATATAATAACGGACATTTTTGATTTAGATTCGGCAGTCCAATGTTTAGGTCGAAAAAGAATCCAAAGCACAGATGACACTTGCAACTTTTATATTAGAGACTATCAAAAAAAAGACATACGGCTTTTTCATCAGCAGATAAAAGACGAACTAGAACCCGTTACATTATATAAAGATAACTACGATGAATTTTCAGAGAAATACGGTAAACGGAATTTTCGGAATGATACTATTTATACTGATTGGCGGGGGACTAGGCTCCCGAATGTTAATGAAATCAGATATATTAAACTTTTATTAGATAATGAGACAATTAAGCAAATGTATAAATTGACATATAGGGTAATGATTCTCAATTATCTAGGTGATACAATTACAGATAATATTTCTGAAATATCATTTATCGAAGAGTGCGAAAAATCTAAATTGGTTTTATTTTTGGAATCTCATATTGATATAAAATTATTCAGCGATGATCGAAAATTATTAATTGAAATATGTAACATTCGTGATGACCACAATCGACAATTAAAAAGTCTGCAAATTATAAAATCTTATTTAGAGGAATGTAAATTGCCATATACAATATGCAAAGGAAGAGAAACAACCAAAGATAAAAAAACTTATTGGATGATAAAATTGGACATAAACACGGAATAATCCCTATATGGGAAAAATTCCACATTTGTGTCCAAGTATCAAGTAATAAAAATTCAATTGCACAGATTTTAAGTTTGGGAAATGTAGCGTAGCGGAATTTCACATAACTTAAAAGATGGCATTCCGTACCGGACACTTCCGGTGCGGCCTAGCTGTCTGCAAGACATATAAAAGGTGGAGGATATAAAATAAATGACAAAAGAGAAATTACAATTTTACACTTCGATGGTTGATGATAAACAATTGAATACTGATTTATTAATTTCCTGCTTGGCAAATCTGGAAGCGAGAATCAGTAAGGCTGCATATTTGAGAGCAAAATTCAAAAATAGTTATAAAAGCAGTGATCACAATTCAAATGAATGTCATGAGTATGAAATGAAACAATTTATGAAGTATCGGACAGAAATTACTAATCTTCTGGTTAGTAAATATTCAAAGCCGGATATTAAGATGCTGGTTAGTGGAACTGAGAAAGATAATATTGTTACAAATAAATTGTGTGATGCTGTTGTTGAGTTAGTTGTAAGCAATGATTATCAATTGTTGTAGTCTTTGACAGTTTAGGCGGTGGCAGACGAGCTGCCACCGAAGGTCTGTCTTACGACAGGACAAATGAAATATAATTATAATGAATTAGAAAGAGGAGAGTAAATGTTATCATATTTAGGTACAGAAAAATCACGGAATGAAGTAGTTAGTATTTTAAATTTATATGGAGGTCAAGCTGGAAATGTCTTAGGCCGATTTCCTAAAAATCTATATAAATACTGTGGACTAAATGATTATTCCATTTCAAATATTAAAAATAATGTGCTCTTTACATCTTCACCACAGATTTTCAACGATTGTTTTGATTCAAGGTTACATATTAATAGACTGCCCATTTTATTAGAAAATCAAAAAGAAATACATAGGCTATCTAAACTTATTAATTTTGACGATTCTGATATTGACTTTGGATTACACAATCAACAGATTATGAGATTTGATAGCCATATGTTTGAATCATTTACAGATAATTTGAGAATTCTATGTTTAAGCGAATTGAATAAATCTAATTTGATGTGGAGTCATTATGCAGACTATAACAAAGGTATTTGTATTGAATATAGCTTAGATATTTCCGAATTTGATGATCTTAAAAAATACCTTTATCCAGTTATTTATAGGAAAGTTCCATTTGATATTACACATTTATGTGAAGTAGAACAAAAAGTTGAGTTGGCTGTTTTATTGTCTTCAATAATTAAATCTGAAGAATGGTCTTATGAAAGAGAGTGGAGATTTATAATCGCATCTATTGAAGATGCTCAGAATGTGCCTGATAGAATTGAGATACGTAATGTTATACCCCAATCGATCATACTTGGCAGTCAATTCTTTCAACCTATTAAAGATGATGTTCAACGTGCTGAAAGATATAAGTTAAATTCTGCTCTATTTGAACTGGTAAATAATCGACAGTTACCTATATATATGATGATGCCTAAAATTGGAACATTTGATTTAGAGAAGAAAGCGTTGGATATATTAGATTTATTTTCTATTCAAGAAGATGATTTAGAATATCCCATTAATTTATTTGATGAAATGAAACCTAAAATATATATCATAGAAAAAGAGCCTGAATAATCTCAGGCTCTCAGAATAAAATTATGCTTCTTTAAGCATTTGCAAAACTTCATTAGGCGTTTTGCCGGATTCAGCGATAATTTTTTGAATCTCTTTAAGTTTTATGGTTTCCTGCTCATCAAATATGGCTTGTTTCTTGGTCTCCAGATCATCAATTTTAGATTGAATGTTGTTTCGTCTGGCAGTAAGTTCATCAATCTCAGACTGTACGGCTGCTATTCGGTCTTCTATGGATTTTTGTACGCCCCTTGGCATTTAGATCAGCTCCCTTATAAATTATGATGTCTATTTTGATTATAGGAATAAAATCAAAATATTATGCTGAAATATGAAAAAGAAAGAAGGAATTATAAAATAATATGGCAAATAAAAATTATGTTTATAGTGTTGTGAAAATGACTGCCAGAAAGGTATTCAATGCTAAATTTGATTTAGAATTGACTGAGGGACAAATTGATAATATATGTGTAAATGAGCCTGATAATGGTTATTTTGGTATCATTCGTAGGCTGACGAATAATCAAGACTATTGGCACAGTACAAATACAAAGCATCCTGCTTATATGAGCGAAATTATATTTTTGGACTGCTCATATGATAATACAGTACATAGCAGAGATGACTTGATTTGGGCTTTAAACCATGACAAAGATAAAAGGAAAAATCTTAAACAGATTAGGATTAATTTAGAAAAGAACAAATTAAAATTAGAAAAGAAGGAGCAAACAGAAGACATTATAAATGAAGTCAAAAAAATGCAGGACAAAATAGATAAAATTAAATTTCAGATTAAGACTTATAGACATAAATCTTTGTACCATAGGTGGCGCAAAAAAAATAAAGATACTGATAAGTATGAAAAAAATCTTGATCAGTTATTAGATACTGGATTTGTTCTTAATCATACACGATATTATTTGGTTGGTATGAGTGGCAATATGGCAAGGCACGGAATTAAAGGATTTGTGTCTGAAGGTATTTATGATGATGTAATGGCCTATTCTTATTTGATTGAAAAACCAGAGAATTGTAAAATCCCCAAATATGAAGCTTATCGTAATTTGCTTTTTACTTCTTGCAGGGCATATGTTGACCAACTACCAAGAATTTGTGTTGTAGAAGATTATTATATGGATATTCAAAATGTCCCTGTTAAGTATCCGGCAGATGGGTTTTATGTTAAGTATAGCGAGGATGGCACAGTTAAAGAGCGAATACCCCGTAAGGTAATGAAGTCGGATATTAAGACAATTAACATAAACTGTTTTGATGGTGCAGCAGTTCATTCAAGCGAGTATAACAACGTGCTATATCAATCTTTACCCAATGCAAAAAGTATTCCCAAAAGCTATCAATTGAGACTGCCTTTTATGAAAGGGTTAAGCACCTGTATTGATATTCATGGATTTTTTAAAGAAAAAGGTGTTACCAAAGTCAAGGATATAGATGGTAATATGGTGCCACAGGAAGATATTGATGTTTTGGTGACACGATCCATGTACAAAGGTGCTGACTTCTTTCCAAACTTTATGACTTATTATAATGCCGTCAAGGAAAAAGGCTTTAAGCTTGGAATATCAAACTACAGTAAATCCAGTCAAGAATGTTCCAAATATGTAAAAGCAAATTATCAGTATCTTCAAAATATTTCTGAATTGACAAAAGATGATTTGATAAGTTTATCAAAATATTTCACAGATTATGTTGATGGTGTTTTGGAAAATCCATGCCAGGCAATTGATTTTCTCAACATGGGTGACGAAGAAAATGAAGGTAGTAATGATGGGATTGTAAACAATAAAACTCCTTATACGTTACAGGCTTTACAGTTATGTCATTGCTTAGAATATGATGAATGTGTTCGTGCTTCAATATCAAATTTGCTTAAAAATGCAATTAAACAAGCTGAAAACGGACGAATTTTAATAAAGGGTGGGTACAAATACCTTGTCCCTGACTTATATATGCTTATGTGCTGGATTGCTAAAAATAGTGGCTGTAAAATTGAAGTAGAGTCATGCTTAAATGTCGGAGAAATGTATTGTGCCGGAAAGGTTGGTAAGTTTTCAGTTTTTAGAAGTCCTCAATTGCTTGAGAATGAAATTAATGTTGTAAATTTGGTCGAAAATGATATTACTAAGCGGTGGTTCGGTCATTTAGACAATGTCCTTGTAACGAATTCATGTTCTGTTGATATGATGAGGATGCAAACGGCTGATTATGATGGGGACGAGGGTTTCTTGTGTGAAGAAGAACGCATAACTTCAAAAGTAAAAACTGGACTACCATTAATTATTAATTTCAATGAGTCAAAGCCGCCAGTTGTACCTTATACAAAAGAGAATATAATAGATTACCATAAAAGGACGCTTGATTGCTTGATTGGAGGTATAACCAATAAATCATGCTGTCTACATAATAAGAGCAATAAGATGAAAACAACTAATCAGCTTGAGCTGGATGGAATTATTGATAGCAACCGGATAAAAGTTTTAGAAGATCTTGAATATCTGTCTATTCAAATTCAATTAGAAACTGATTACGTAAAATCCGGTATTCGTTGGGATACTCCTTATGACATTGAACGCAATTTAGGTAATCTTCCATATTTTATGCAGTATCGGTATCCTAGATTGAAGAGCGAGTTTAAGATAATGAATGCAAAACGGAATAATGCTAAAAACAGGATATTAAAGAAAAATGGCTATGATGTTACGGTTAAATATGATAAAACACGAAAAATAGATTCAAAGACAAAAACGGAAATTGATAACAAAATGAGTGAGAAAAAATATAAACTTCCGCTAAGTTGTTGTCCAACTCCACTAAATGAATTATGCAAATATCTTGAAAAATGGAATCCTATAATCAAATATAAACTCAAAAGTAAGAATGTATCACTATACTTTACGCCGACAGGAATTACAGAAGATGAAAAAATTACTGAAAATGTGAAAGCGATCTATGAAGATTATTTATCAAAGAGCAATGAAAAAATGAAACAGGGCAAAAATGCAAATTGGAATGTCTTCTATAAGAAATATAGGAAGTCTTTTTTGGACGTTTGTTCAGATCAGCGTGAATTGCTTTTTTATCTTGTTAAAGTTTGCTATAGTCCTGACAATAAGAGAAACAAGAATGTTGTTTGGAATATATGTGGTGAAACAATTATTGTAATTTTAAAAGAAAGGATGGGTGCCATTGATAGTAATAACGATGCAGCAAATGAACCTAATCAGGGAGCTGCCTAACAAGTGCGATAAAATTATAGCATTTTCAATGATATACCTAAGTTCGTTGTACGCTGATGACAGCGGTGAATTCAATGCCAAAGAGCTTACAATAAACAGATTAACAGATATATCGTACAAGCAGATTGAAAGGGTTCTAAACAAGCTGATTGATTTGGATTATGTAAAATGTATTTACCGCAATCGGCTCAAGCAAATAACATATGACAAAAGGAAATATACAGTTTCAAAGTTTCCTAATAGATACAAGTTGAGTTTCTTACAACCGGACTGCGATCAGATTATTTATAGATTTGAAAAGGTTGATACTAAAGTTATAAATCTTGTACCTCATTTTTGGACTTGCTATAGTGAATATCTGAATCAATGCGGCTTAAGGCCAACTAGGAGAGAAAAAGAAAATATAGAAATATTTGTAAAAAGTATTGCAAATAAGTTGATTGTATGATATACTGTTATTAAAATGAGAAAGTATTGTATATAAGATAGTATTATATATACGACTTTTTGTCACATATAGAAATTTCAAGCCTGACGCTATAAGCGTTGGGCTTTTTATTATGCAATTTTATCTTAAACATAAAAATTTTATTGAAAGGATGATTTTTAATGGTTTTACAGGAACGTGTCCAACGAGTTATTAGCGATTTAGGCATTAAGCAACAAGCGTTTGTAATAGGTTTGGATTGCAATAATTCTACTTTTAGTAGATGGCTGAATGGACAATGTATTATGTCTGCCAAAAAAGAAAAGGAAATCGAAAAAATGGTTTCCAAATACGAGCAAATTCTTTAAGGTAACAACAGGAAATAAGCAGCCTGTTTTACATAGGACAGTCGTGAAGATAGTCTATTAGCGATTAAGTTATTAAGATTTATTTTGGTAAGCGTTTGCCGTTAACCGTAGCAGGATCATACCCTGTCACCTCCTTAAATTGTGTGTAAACGGCTGGGTGAACTGATGGCTTCCTATAATGGGGCCGGATAAAAGGAAGGATTACTACTTCCTGCGCTATAAGCGTTGCCTTAAATCTTTAATACTGGTTAGCCATAGCCGGTATTACTTATCTTTCTGGGCACATCTATGAGCTGCGTAAGTGGTTGAGGGTGTGCCTTATCAATTACAAGGCTCGGCTAATTGCCGAGGTTAATTATTAGATGCATATGGGGAATCACTACGGAATTGAGAATTGATGGAATGGTGAAATAGAAGTGACAAGCTGACAGGTGCTTCCCTTTATATGCAGTATTAAAATTCTATATTGTAAATGTCACACTTTGGTATATAATGGTATTTATTATATTATTATGTTCGGGAGTGTGGAGAAAATGCCATTAGTCTATCCTAAAAAAACAAATAGATGTAGCACAATTTCAAATGATGAAACCAAACAAGATATAGATAAACAAATTGCTACATATCAATACAACTTGCATTCTTGTAAGAGAAAAATTAACAACGGTAGAAAGAATAGTATTAAGGGCAAGTTGCCAATAGAAAATGGCAGAAAAAATAGATCTCATTATATAGGTTTTGGTGGACAAAATCCATCACCTGACTTCTCTAGAAAGAAGCATAAGAAAGGTAGATAAAATGAATCCAGAAGATTTGCTTAAGCTCATAGATGCTTTACCAAAATTAGTGATGTTTATACTTCCGGCTATTGTATTTAATTTTGCATATAAGTTAAATGCTCATAGTAATAAAAAATTTGAAATGATTTCTGTTTCATCTGTTGTTGTGAGTTATATATTAGTTGTTATAATTAATCAACTTGGAGTATGGTTAAAATCTCCAACAAATGATTTTGCTATACTAATAGTATCAGTTATCTTAGGCCTTATTTGTGGTAAAATAACCAGCTCACAATGGATTGATAAATATATTATGGGAAAAATATTTCATAGAACTATCGATGATGATATTTGGTATGGAATTTCTGATACAAAGCATGGATGCTATATAGAAGTATTTCTGAAAGAAGATAATATTTCTTTTTTGGGAGAATTTGATAAACATTTTACCGATGAAAAAGGTAGTTGGATATTGTTACAAAAATATGTTGCTAAGAAAGACGGAATTGAAATGGCAACATTTTCAAGAGAGAAGAATCCAGAATATAAAATGGCTATAAACTCAGAAAATATTGAAAGGGTCGAAATTGAGTATAGCTCTGAAAGTAATAAAATATTGAATATTAAAAAAGCTAAATAACAATTTTAGAGGGTAGTCAATCGACTATCCTCTATTTTTATATCTAAATTTAAAATGTATTTATAAGAATTAAAAATTTATTGTAGAAAGAAGTAGTGACAAGTGAGCAATGGAAACAGAGCAACCAAATGTAGAATTAATAGCAGAGGACGAAATTTTTAAAACAGTTAGAATTTATGATGAGTATTATGAAAATTATTTGATAAGCAATTATGGACGATTATATTCTTTGAATTGCAATATGATTTTAAGCCAAAGAGTAGATGGACACGGGTATATTCGCTATAGGCTTAGTGTAAAAGGAAAACTCAAATATATTGAAGCACAAAGATTAGTAGCTTTTAATTTTGTGGTCAATCCTCAACCAGATAAATTCAATACGATCAACCATAAAAATGAACATCCACTTGATAACAAATGGACAAATTTGGAATGGTGCGATGATAAATGGAATCTTAATTGGGCAACTTGCCAAAATCGCAGAGCAGCGCAAAGAGCAAAAAAGGTATTGCAGCTTGATTTAAATAATGATCTAATTGCAGAATTTGAGAGTTTACCTGAGAAAAAAGAAAAATTAGGATATAACGGTTCAGTTATTTGTAATAAAATCAAATCCGGTGAACCATATCAAGGTTATTATTGGCGACACGCCAGTTAATACATAAAAAATATTCAATAAATAAGGAGAAAGATAATAATGGTAGAAGTTAAAAGCATGGCATTGGTAAAGGCAATTCAAGAAAATAAAGGTCTTACATCATTGAGAGAAATCAAGATGGATGAAGATGATCCTCAGGTTAGACCGATTTATGTTTTTGAGGAAAACAAGTACATAATGCCTATTATTGCGGAATGGCTAAAAAATAATACCGATGATCGCAGCAAGGATGAGCCTTGGCTGGATATTACACCGCAGGATTTTTATGAAGCTGAAAAACAGAGCTGTATTATAACAAGAAATTTGTATGTTTTAAACGATATAATTTCAGCAGGTTATCTTAGCAATTTGTGTCAAGTTTTTAAAGAGCCTAACCCAAATGGAAATGGTATGAGAATGGCGTTTAAGTTCATAGGCAATGCTGAAATATTTGAAATTAAGGCTAAGGGTGATGCTCAATCGAAAGAGTATTATCAAAATAAAATGAAGCAGGGAGAAAAGAAATAATGAGCGAAGTCAAAGATGAAATCGCTACAATTAAATTAAAGGATAAGTCATTAGTACAAATCGTGTTTTCGATGCAGATTGCAGAAAGTCTTTGTGCTGATTATGAATTCTTTCATCAATTAATATTGATTGAAAAAAGCCAAAAATATCCAACAAAAAGAGTATGGGTGTTTAGACGTTCACTGGCATTTGATGAAGCGTTTGAGCAATTGAAAGAAGATTCTATTAAAATTAGAGAAGAAAACAGCGATAGAGACAAGGCTTAATGTCTGGTCTTATTTTATTTTATAAGGAGAATAATAAATGAATAGATATAAGGTTGAGAATATTAGATTTTATTTGAAATGGCTTTCGCCAAAGGAAGATGTTACTAATTTGATTAAGGGCTATGGTGTAAAAGATATCAATGATTTGGCAGGGCTGTACTGTGATGTCTTTAATCTTTATATTACATTGGTAGAGAAGTATGGAGTCAATACTTACTCGCAATACAAACTTGGTGGGTACTTGGTTGAAATATATGATCATATGCATCCTAATTGTAGCTTTGATGACTTTTGTAAAATCATTTATATTCCAACGAAAGTTGAAGGGATATATACATTACCTGACTTTGAGGAGATAATGGGTAATGAATAATAAGGCAGGTATTTCAAGTAGACAAATCAATAATGAAGATGACAGAGGATGCAGGAGAGAATCTTGCATCCTTTTTTATTTAGGAGATGATTAGATGTTTGAGTTAATGGTAGTTATTGCAATGCTGGTGCTTATAGGCATGGTTGCCGGTATAATTATAGGAATGCTGTCTGTACATAAATTAGAAAGTATCCGTATGCAAGGTATATATGAGTATTTGAAAATTCTATGCAGTAAGGACAAGGATACAGAAGATAACCACAATGGCAAAATATAAATTTTATTATTCTAAAAATTGGGAGCAACTTAGATTGTTTGTTTTGAATCGTGATGGTGGTATGTGTACATTGCGGAGCCAAAGGTAATACAATACATCATATCACATGGGTTAATGATATGAACTGTAATGATCCAGATGTAACATTCAATCCAGATAACCTTGAGACAGTATGCCGTGATTGTCATGCTGCCATTCATAGTAAGACAGGTAGTAGTGCAACGGCTGAGGGGTATAGGTTTGATGATGAAGGCAATTTGATTTGTATTGATGAGTAAAATAATTTTTGAGTAGATATATTCTATCAAAGAAAATCTTCAAAGCAATAGGGTATCCCCCAGTCGATTTTAAAAAATTTGGGCTAATGGATACCGATGATAGGGGTCAATTTTCCTCCGTATGGTATTTCTTCACGTGAGATGACAAAAAGGAAAGGGGTAATTATGACAGATGCAGAGAAATTAATAAAATTCGACAAAGATAAATATTATAAATCAGAATTAAAGAAACTTGAAGCAATTTTCAAGGATATTCCAAAAGATAAGAAACAGTTGGTTAATTCACTGATTGGACAAGCCGCATTTATGCAGTCAACATTGTATGAACTTAGTTTGTATATCAATCGTGATGGAGCAGTTTTAATTGATGATAAAGGCAATGCAAAAGAACCGCCAGCGGTCAAGAGTTACACTGCTTTGATTAACCGATACAATAATTCAGTAAAACAATTGCTCGATTTATTGCCTAAAGATGTTCCAGAAGCATCCGCAACAGATAAAGCGGCACAAGATGAATTGCTTGCTTTTGTTAAAAATAAGTCGGTGATTTAATGACAGAAAATTATATCATTGAATATTGGAACAAGATACAAAGCGGTGAAATCATTGTATCAAAACGAATAAAGCGGTTATATCAGAAGGTAATTGATGAATTGGAACATCCAAAGGAACCGTACATATTTGATATTGATTTAGCGATAAGACCAATACAATTCATAGAGGGTTTTTGTAAAAATAGTAAAGGGCAATGGAGCGGTCAGGCTATTAATTTATTATTATGGCAAAAAGCTATGATACAAATTATATATGGTTTTGTTCATAAAGAAACCAGATTACGCAGAGCAAGGGAAATCTTTATTATTTGCGGTCGTAAAAATGGAAAATCAGTTTTGACCAGCGGTTTAGGCTTATATGGCATGATAGAGGAAGACGGCGCACAAGTTGCCTGTGTTTCAACTAAAAAAGATGCTGCTATGATTGTGTTTAGTGAAGCATTAAACATGGTAAAGCAGTCTCCATACTTGAATAAGCATATCCGCAAACGAAAATCTGATATGTACATGGATAGTACCTTCAGCAGCTTCGTTCCGCTGTCCAGTAAATCAAATACATTGGATGGCCTTAATGTATCGCTTGGGGTAGTGGATGAAGTCGGCGCAATTCGTGATCGTGATATATATGATGTTATTCGCCAGTCACAAAGCGCAAGGCAACAGCCAATGATGTTTAGTATAAGTACAGCCGGATTTGTTCGTGAGGGTTTATTTGATGCCCAATATGATTATGGCTGTAAAGTTTTAGACAACATAATTGATAATGATTCATTTTTGCCATTCTTCTATGAACTGGACGATAAGTCAGAGATTAATAATCCTGATTGTTTTATAAAAGCTAATCCATCATTAGACATAATTAAATCTTTTGATGATTTAAAAGCAAATGTTGACAAAGGTAAAATTGATCCCACTTTTATGCCAACGGTGTTGACCAAAGATTTTAATATTCGTGAGACTATCTCAGGTAGCTGGTTGACATTTGGTGAACTTAACAATACAGATACTTTTGATATTACTGAATTTAAAGGAAGTTATTGCATAGGGGGGGTGGATCTTTCTGAAACCAATGATCTGACCTGTGCAACACTTTTAATGATGAAACCGAATAGCGATATTAAGTATGTATATCAGCACTTCTTCATTCCGTCAGATACAGCGGCGAAAAAGATCAAAGATGATAATGTACCATATAATGTTTGGAAAAATCAAGATTATATTACTTACTGTCAAGGCTTAAAGATTGATTATCAGGATATTACAAAGTGGTTTGAAAAGGTTATAAAGGAATACAAAATAATTCCATTATGGGTTTATTATGACCGCTGGAATACTCAATATTGGTTTAAAGAGATGGCTGCAAAGGGTTTTAAAATGCAGACTTGTGGACAAGGCTTTAAAGATGTTTCACCAACCATGAAAGAGATGACTGTTGATTTTCAAGGTCACTTAATCAACTATAATAACAATCCAGTTACTAAGTGGTGTTTGAGTAATACAGCCATTACATCGGATGCAGCAGGAAATATAAAATTTGATAAAGGTAAAAATCGTAAGCAACGGATAGACGGCACTGCCAGCCTATACGATGCTTATTTTGGTTTAATAGCTAATTATCAGAATTTCCAAAATATGATTAAAGGACATTAGGACATTGAAAAGAGGTGAGAAAAATACAGAAAAGAAATTTTATAAATAGAATATTTGGAAATCAACGTCCGCAAAATTCTCAGCAATTGATAACGGTTCAAATGCTTAATAGCTACAATAGCCGAATTACCAATTACAATAATGATTTGTATGATGATGATACGGTTAGAGCCTGTATAGATACAATTGCAAGGCATTTTGCTAAGATGCAGCCAGTCCATCGAATGAAGGGTAATACAGTCAATGACAATCTGAATATATTACTTAATTATCGTCCGAATCCTGACATGAGTACCTATGATTTTCTCTATAAGGTAGCGACTTGTTATGAGATGGATAATAACGCTTATATCTATATCAAGCGTGATAATATAGGAAATGTAATTGCACTTTATCCATTTTCTTATTCTCAGACTGAATTGAAAAAAGATAAATATGATCAATTATATTTGGAATTCACTTTCTCGACTGGACAGAAAATAACAGCTTCGGTTGATAATGTCGTTGTGTTAAGGAAGCATTTTTATAAATCTGATTTCTTTGGAGAAAGCAACAGAACACCATTATATCCCATTATCAATTTACTCCATACCATAAACGAGGGCATTATAAATGCAGTCAAATCAAGTGCATTTATTAGGGGGATTCTGAAAGCTACTGGAATGTTGCAGGATGAGGATGTAAAGGCCAACCGCGATTTATTTAAAGATCAATTTTTGAGTGCTCAAAATAATGGTGGAATTATTGTTACTGATGGTACAAGCGAGTACACACCAATTGAAAGCAAACCTCAGATGGTCGATGATAAGCAAATGGCGTTGGTCAAAGATAAAATCTACAGTTATTTCGGAATAAGCGAAAGCATTATTAAAGGTACATATTCTGAAAATGAGTGGCAAGCATTTTATGAGGGTGTCTTAGAATCCCTTGCAATTCAACTAAGTCAAGAATTAACAGCAAAACTATTTACATCCAGAGAAATTGGCTTTGGTAATGAGATTATATTCGTCACAGACCGGATTAGTTATATGAGTACGGCGAGTAAGATCAGTATGATTAATGCTGTTAAGGATTTAGGTATTATTACAAAAGGTACTCTATGCGATATTTTGAATATTGAGCGCCCTTCTGATGCTGATACAATCATGCAGAGTCTTAATTATATTGATATATCCATTGCTAATCAATATCAGTTACAGTCTCAGCAAGACAAGCTGACAGGCTTGAATAATTCAGCGAAAGGGGGTGAGACAGATAATGAAGAAAACAGCGGTTCAAAAGGAAATCCGGATGAATCCAATTCAGATCAGAGCAGCGGAGAATGATGCTGATAATACAAATATGGTAGTTGAAGGCAAAGCGATTGTTTTTAATGAAGCAACACCTTTGTTTAATGACGGAAATATTCAGTATTATGAGATTATAGATCCTCATGCGCTTGATGGTGTGGATTTATCTAATGTCTATATGTACTACAATCATGACAATAAGGCGGTTGCAAGAACTAAAAATAGCACTTTAACTCTTGATACTCGTCAAGATGGTGTTTATTTTACAGCGGTTTTAGCAGATACGACTTATGGTAGTGATTTATATAAATTGGTACAAAGACTTGATGTTGATAAATGCAGCTTTGGTTTCACAATTGCTGATGAAGATTTTGACAATGCAACAAATACTTTTACAGTTCGTAAAATAGGGAAGTTATTTGAAATTTCACTGGTTGATTTACCAGCATATGAAAATACAACCGTTTCGGCCAGATCACAAATTGACGAGCTCGAAAAACAGAGACAAGCTAACATAAATGAGCAACAACGTAAAGCAATCATCTTAAAAACACTATATTAAAATTTAAGGAGAATAAAATTATGAATAAACTTACAGAACGCATGTTCGCAATCAATACAAGGAAGGCAGAAATCCGCAGTCAGGTAGAAACAAATGCAGATGGTGTTGACCTTGAATCCCTCACAGCCGAACTGAGAAGCCTTGATACTGAATTTAGCGGCATTGAAGAAAGAATGAAATTTGTAGATGGAATTACCATTGCAAAACCGGAAGGAGATAATATCGAAATGGAAAATAGAACAAATAAAGATAAAGAAATTTCAGAGCAGAGAGGCAAAGACCTAAAAGAGCAGCGCTCTGTTACGATTGGCACCTCTGATTTTGTCGTTCCTAAATTTACATCTTCTGATGTAAAAGCAACATTTAATCCAGTATCAAGTATTGTTGATGCTGTGACCGTTAAACCGCTTGTTGGTGGTGAAACCTATGAACAGGCTTATGTTAATTCTTATGGTGAGGGCGAATACACTACGACTGGTGGCGATTATAACGACACCGAAACAGTTTTTAAATATGCTTCCATTGCAAAGACAAAGATTACAGCATATCAGGAGGAACCAGAAGAAATTTCTAAACTTCCGAACATTGATTATGATTCTGAAATTTCTAATGGCGTAAAAACTGCATTACGGAAAAAACTTGCAAAGCAGATTCTTGTCGGTGATGGTGCTGCTGGTCATGTTACTGGAATTTTCTCCGCTAATGCTACTGCTATTAGTGCGGCAACCGATTTGAGTATTGCTGCCATTGATGAAAATACTCTTGATGATATTATCTTCTCGTATGGTGGAGATGAAAGTGTTGAAGACGGTGCAGTACTTATTCTTAACCGTAAGGATTTGAAAGCATTTGCAAAGATTAAGGGAGCAGACAAGCGCAGAGCCTATGATATTGTTTTAAATGGTAATACTGGTACGATTAACAGCATTCCATTCATCATCAGTTCTGTATGCGGTGTGTTATCTGATGCAACCACAGCGGCTAGTACATATTGCATGGCTTATGGCAGCATGTCAAACTATATGCTTACAATCTTTTCTGACATTGATATTCAGCGTTCTACTGATTTCAAGTTTAAGCAGGGTATGATTTGCCATAAGGGAAGCATTTTTGCTGGTGGTAATGTTGTTGCAAAGAATGGCTTCCTTCGTGTTAAGAAAGCAGCCGCTTAATTTGGTGATGAATTATGTATGAACTGCTTCAAAGGATAAAGAAAGACCTCAGAATATCAGCGGATAATACCGATTTTGATGAGGAAATTAATGATCTGATTGAGCAAGCAATTGCAGACTTGAGGGCTTCCGGCATAAAGTCGGGAGTCCTTGATAATATTAAGGATATTGTTATTGGAATTGGTGGGGTGGATGGCAACATTCGCCGTGCCATTATTTTGTATTGTAAAGCTTTTTTCGGATTAGAGAATCCAGATAAAGATTGGTATTTACAGCATTATCTTAATAAGAAAGCGGAATTGCTTAATCAGAGAACATTGTATAACGCAGGTGAGACAGATGTTTAATAAAACATTAGAATTAATCAGCGCAACATATACAAAAGACAGTATAGGACAGCGAATTGAAACACCTACATATCGAAAAGTATATGCCAGTTATAAAAGTGTACCTCAATCTGAATTCTTTGCCGCTGGACAAACAGATATTAAGCCTTCAGCTTGCTTTCTAATTCGTACTGGTGATTATAAGGGCGAAAAGAAGTTAAGGTATCCGGCTGGTGACAGCGGTAAAATCTATGCTATTTATCGTTTCTATGACACTAAGAGCGAAATGACTGAAGTCTATTGTGAACAGAGAGTCGGTGATACAAAATGAGTGATTTTAAATGCGATTACTCGAATTTTGCTGATACTATTTCAGCCAGTTTACAGGAATTCTCAGATGAAAAAGCAAAGGAAGTCAAAGAAATAATCACAACAAAAGCAAAGGAATTAGCTGAGAATATTTCTAAAGATTCTCCTAAGAGAAGTAAAAAGGTCGGTAAAAGGGCTTTAAATCGCTATTCTAAAGGATGGGTTGCTGATAAACAATATGAAAATAATCTGAATATAGATTATATTATTCATAACAAAACAGATTATCAATTAACTCATTTTCTTGAGAATGGTTTTGCCACTCGTGATGGTGGTCGAATTGAGGGTAAACCTCATATTGCTCCAAACACTGAGAAGATTGAAACGGAAATCGAACAGGCGATAGAAAAGGCGGCTCAATAATGATTATATCAGAATTATGTACTTTACTTGAAACTACTGGATTACCGGTAGTTTATCACAGCTTTAAAGCATCTAAAATGGAAGTACAAATACCGCCATATATCGTTTATTTTGCTACAAAGAGCAATAACAGTGCAGCCGATAATAAGGTTTATTATAAACGAAATGCTTATACAGCGGAGTTGTACACAGATACAAAGAATACTACTATAGAACAAAAATTAGAGGATGCCTTTGATAGGGCATCCATTTTTTATGAAAAAACAGAGACTTATCTTGATACAGAAGAGATGTATCAGATTAGTTATGAAATAGAAATTTAAAAAGGAGTGTTTATTATGGCAGGAACTACAACTAAAAATAAAGTCAAATATGGCCTAGAAAACGTATATTACTCAAAATTAACAGGAATTACATATGCTGCGCCAGTTGCAATTGAAGGTGCTGTCAGTATTAGTTTGAAGGCCAGCGGCGATACTGCTTCTGTCTATGCTGATAATGTTGAATACTTTGGGTTTGAGACAAATAACGGTTATGATGGATCAATAGATTTTGTTTTGATACCAGATGATTTCAGAACTGATATTCTGGCAGAGACAGTTGATACAAATGGGGTTGTGAGTGAAAATTCTGATGCAAGGTCAAGCGAATTTGCTCTTATGTTCCAGTTTGCAGGAGATGTTACAAATAAACGTCACATTCTCTATAGGTGTAAATGTACTAGACCAAATATTGAGTCTGAGACTGTGAAAGAAAAGACTGAAAATAAGAATGAATCCTTAGATATTAAGGTAAGACCAATGCTTTCTGGTACATTAAAGCATCAAATTAAAGCAAGCATTGATAATTCTACTGAACATGCAGCCGTTTATGATGCATGGTTCTCAAAAGTATATGACGGTACAGTAGCAGCAGGTTAATCTGAAATTATAAAAAATAAGGAGACTTTTATAAATGGAAAAGACAATTAAAATTGATGGAAGAGATATAACTTTTAAGGCAACAGGCGGTTTGATGTATCGTTACCATAATCAGTTTGGGCGTGAATACCTCGCCGATGCTCTTGAATTACAAAAATTTGCTGACACTAAAACACAGAAAAAAGTAAAGTCAGCAGATGGTAAAATTACCTTTGTAGAAGATTATGACTATACTAAATTGAATTTGGAAGTTGCTTATAATTTGGCTTGGTCACTTGCTAAGACAGCAGATCCGTCAATTCCTGATCCTCAGACATGGCTTGATAGCTTTAATGTATTCCCTGTCATGGAGTTTATTCAAGATTTGATTGAAATGATTAATGCATCATCGCAAAATAATGTAGCATCAAAAAACTGAGCAGCGATGGTGAACCAAACAATGAACCGCCTATAACAGCAGCAGAATTTCTGTATGCTTGTAAACGGCGAGGTTTGTCCATCGCAGAAATTGACGAATTGAATCTCGGTATTATCTTGGATTATATTTATCAATATGATGATATGAATTCAGCAGGTGAATCAAATGAAGAATATAAGCCTATGAGTAGTGTTGTTTATGCAACACAGGCTGATTTTGATAAATTTTAATGAAATACCAATATAATAGATAGCTTTGTAGAGTTGCTTTATTTCAGCTTTGCAAAGCTATTTTTTTCGTATTAAAGAGGTGAGAAACATAGCAAACAAAAGTATAAAGGGCATTACTTATGAAATCGGTGGTAATGCAGTTGGCTTACAAAGTGCCTTGAAAGAGGTAAATGCCAAAACAAAAGATTTAGGTTCTGAATTAAGTTCTGTAAACCGTCTTTTAAAACTTGATCCTACTAATATTACTTTGAGCCAGCAAAAACAAGAGCTTATGAAAAAGTCTATTGAAGAAACCAAAAATAAACTGGATACTCTAAAAGATGCTCAATCTCAAGTAAATCAGCAATATAAGAACGGAGATATAGGAGCAGAACAATATAGGGCTTTTCAGCGTGAATTGGAATCAACTAAAGGTAAATTATCCGGTTTAAAAGATGAAAAGAGTTCTGTTTCAGTTATTGGAACTGCTTTTGATGATGTAAAGCAAAAGGCACAGGATTTATCATCTAAATTTGCGCCCATAGTTTCAGGACTCAAACAGGTTGGCAGTGCGGCAGGAAGCATTACAAGTGCGGGAGTATCTACTGTTAAGACAGCGGTAGATGGTGCCGGAAAAGGGTTGGCTGTATATGCGACAACCGCTGTAGCAGCAGGGGCAGCGATGACTGGAATGACAGTTAAAGCAGCTACAGCCGCCGATGATATTAATACTTTATCCAAACAGACAGGACTTTCAACTTCGGACATACAGAAGTTTCAATATGCTTCTGAAATTGTGGATGTACCGCTTGAAACATTGACAGGATCGATGGCGAGATTAACAAAGAACATGGCGACAGCGCAGGGTGGAACTGGTGCGGCAGCAGGTGCTTTCAAAACTCTTGGTGTTTCGATTACTGATCAAAATGGTCAACTAAGGAATAATCAAGATGTTATGAATGACACTTTCAATGCACTTAGTAAGGTTGAAAACAGTACACAGCGTGATGCTCTAGCCATGCAGATATTCGGCAAGTCGGCACAAGATTTAAATCCGCTTATTTTAGGTGGTAGTGATACCCTAAAACAATTAGGGGATAGTGCTGAAAAATCAGGATTAATTCTATCTCAAAAAGCTCTTGATAATTTGAATAGTTTTAGAGATGGTTTAGATGTCATGAAATCAAGTGCAGGTCAAGCAGGTAATGTTTTAGCTGGTTCTTTTGCAGGTTCATTAACATCAATGACAGGCATAATAAACAGTGCTTTGCCGGGTATCACAGGTTCAATTGCAGGATTATTTAGCGGTGGTAATATTACTACTATACAAACTCAATTGACAACTGGGCTAGTGAACGTAGGTAACGGACTTGTAGCGGAGATTGGAAAGCAGTTGCCTACTTTGTTAGCTGGTTTTAACGCATTGATTATTAGTGTTGTGACAGCGGTTACAGCGGTTTTACCGACTGCAATCAATACGATTTTACCAACACTTTTAAATGGTTTTACAGGCTTAATTCAAGGCTTATTACCGCTAATACCGGTATTGTTACCTGTTATTATGAATGCGGCAGTTACGTTGTTTATGGGGCTTCTAAATGGATTGAATGTTATCATTCCACAACTTATGGCAATGTTACCAACACTGATTCAAAATGTATCTAATATTCTAATTCAAAATTTACCGCTGATTATAACTGCCGGAATTCAGTTGTTGACAAGTCTTATTGGAGGTATAACAAAATCGATACCTCAGCTTATTACTGCCACAATTGCGTTAATTCCAGTTATTACAAAAGCACTTCTAAACAATCTTCCTGCGCTGATTACTGCCGGAATACAGTTGATCGTTGCTCTAGCTACTGGATTACCAAAGGCTATTCCAGCAATCATAAAGGCACTTCCAGAAATCATTACTGCAATAATTACCGGATTCACTCAAGTCGATTGGGGAAATGTTGGCCTTCAGGTAATAACCGGTATTGGACAAGGTTTGGTTGATGGAGTTCTTGCAATAGGGGACTTGATAAAGAAAGCTGCTAATAGCCTATTAGATAAGGTTAAATCCGCAATGGGTATTCATTCGCCTTCTACATTATTCCGTGATGAAGTCGGTACATATCTTGCTAGTGGATTGGCAGAGGGGTTTGTCAATGGGATGTCTGATGCATCCAAACAGATGCAAGCGGCAATTCCTACCAGCTTTAATTTTAATATTGGCACTAATATTAATGGCTCATTGAGCGGTTTAAAGGCTAGCGGTTCAAGTAAATCATCTTCTGGATATACAGCAAGCAGTACACCTATTAATTTAGTTATTAATCAGGGTGACATTACTGTGAGCGGATCAGTCGATAATAATTCAATAAGTAAAATAAAGCAAATTGCAAAGGATCAAGTCGATGAGCTTAGAAACGAAATTGAACAAGGTTTCCGTGAACTTCCACTTTTAGCAATGCAAAAAGCATATAGTCATTAAGAGGTAAAAGAATTATGAATGATAACATGAAGCAAGTTATTCAGGACAACTTGTTAAAAGCAATGATAAACATTTTAAAAGAGAATACTGATTGCAAGGATTGTCCTTTAGTAAATGAATTAAAACGCTTACCATTAGATGCAGAACAAGCATTTTTTAAAAACAAATAAATCGAGGTAAATGGATTATGAATAATGATGTAAAAGAAACTATTCAAGAGAGTATGTTAAAGATTCTTACTATTATGATGGAAACAAATGCTGAGTGTAAGGACTGCCCACTTACACAAGATTTGGCAAGAATGGGATTTGAAGCAACGTGTAAGTAAGGGGTAAATTGATGGCGAATAATGATATAAAGGAAACAATTCAGGAAAGCATGTTAAAAGTTATTGAAATGATAATGGCAGAAAACAATGGGTGTGAAGATGTTAATAGTTTGTCTAAAGCAATTGTAAGTAAATTATCTCTTCAGTTAGAACAAGATTTACATAAAAATTAAGGATTGAGCGGCTTAGGCAATAGCTTAGGCTGCTTTTTTATGCAATTTTTATTTATACATCCGGCTGGGTTTACATTTTAATGTAATTTATATTTCAAGCGGAAAAGGGTAGTTGATGTGCTACTTTTATCTGGTTGGAATTTGGGATCGAAAGAATTTATGAAAGGGTGATAGCAATAAATATTAAGACAATGTTTTCAGAATATCCAGATGTAATTAGTATAGATGAATTAACTGAGATGTTGGGTGTGGGGAAAAATACAGCCTATAAACTCATTAACGATAACGTCATTAAAAGCATTCACATTGGAAGAATCCATAAAATACCAAAATGTTATGTTATTGATTACATAATGAATGCAAATTGAATACTGTGATTTTTTAACCTACTATGATATAATTTACATGTCAATAGTAGGTTATTTGTCATGCAATGAAGGAGGACTAATTTAAAATGACAGGTAGCTTACAACAAAAGAGCGGCTATTTTTATGCCGTATTAAACTATACAGATGATAATGGGAAGCACAAAAAAAAATGGGTGAAAACAGGTCTGGAAATCAAAGGAAACAAACGTAAAGGCGAGTTGTTTCTAAACAATTTGCTTGCACAGTCAAAAGATGAAGATTTTCGAAGTTCTTCTAAGATTATGTTTTGTGATTTTATTAAACAATGGATTAAGAACAAAAAAAGCAAGATAGAGCTTTCAACATGGGAAAGTTATGATATGTATGCTAGGAAGCACATTATCCCATATTTTGAAAAACTCAATCTTACCTTAAAACAAGTAACACCTAATCACATAATGAACTTTTATAACTATGAATTTGTAGGTGGAAGATGTGATGGAAAAGAAGGTGGACTTTCTATTCAATCCATTCGGGTACATGGTATTGTCATTAAGGAAGTTCTAAACGAAGCAGTTATTAGAGAACTGATTTATAGAAATCCTGCATTGAACGTGCCTTTGCCTAAAAAAGAGAAACAGGAAGTCATAGGAACATTTCTTGATGCAGAGCAAGCGAACACAGTCCTAAAAGCGTTCCGAGAAAATAGGCTTCAGTCTTTAGTTTATATGACTTTGTATTATGGGTTAAGGCGTAGTGAAGTCTTAGGTTTGAAGTGGGGAGCAATTGATTTTGAAAAGAATACCATTACTATTCAACACACAATTGTCAAAAACCTTACCATTGTAGCCAAAGACAAAACGAAGTCACCATCAAGTCATAGAATGTTTGAACTGTTACCTGAAATCAAGGACATGCTTCAGAAACAATATCAGGAAATGTTAAAAAATAAGGCTTTGTTTGGCAATACGTTTAATGATTCTGATTATGTTTTTACTTGGGAGGATGGAAGACCTTATAGACCGGATTATATAACCCATGCTTTTCAAAAAGTTCTGAAACGGAAAGATATTCCTATGATGAGATTCCATGACCTAAGACACAGCACAGCCAGTATCCTATATGATAAAGGTTGGTCGCTTAAAGACATTCAAACATGGTTAGGCCATTCGGATATTAAGGTTACAGGCAATATCTATACTCACATCACCAATCTGAGGAAGCAATCAATGGCGAAAAATTTAGAAAACACATTCAATCTTTGATGTTAAGTGCGTTAGAAAAGTGTTAGAACACATTTTTCAGTTCGAAAGAAAAGACAATTTCAAAGACAAAAGTGTTAGAAGAGTGTTAGAATAACCCCCTCAATTACCTATATAAATAGCTGTAATACTGCAATTTGGGCAACAAAAAACCCTCAAAAACGGCAGTTTAAAGCCATTCTTGAAGGTTTCGTATATGGTGGAGCATAGCGGGATCGAACCGCTGACCTCCACACTGCCAGTGTGGCGCTCTCCCAGCTGAGCTAATGCCCCATATACTGCGTTTTGAAACAGCTTTGTAATAATATCATATTTTTATAAAGATTGCAAGTGTTAAAACCAAAAAAATCGACTCTATCAACTCGGATTTCAAAAGTTCGGAGAATGTTGCAAACAAAGCGCGATTTGTTTACAGTCAGTCGAATTATCGCCTGCAAAATATTTACAGTATCCCCGCTGTGCATGGCTTTAAGAACACAGCAGGGACGTTTTTGTAACTGCAATAATGAAAACTTAAATTAAAGTTAAACTAGACAAAAGATTTTTATTTTTTCCTGCAGATATGATTTAGTTTTAGTGTTTTAAATTGGTTATAATATGGTATAATTTAAAATATTATATGGGGAAAAGGGGATGGCGGCAATGCAGCTTACCGAGCTTTCAATTATTATTCCCGTTCGCAATATTGAGCAGGAGATTTCAGGGATTCTGCGTTCCGTCGCCGCGCAGACAGCAGGACGGGAAGCAGAATTTATTGTGGTTGATATGGGTTCTAACGACCAAACGGTTTTGGAGGCCGTCCAGCTGATTAAGGAATTGAAGCTCCGTGGATTTGTGATTCAGAACGGGAACGGAACTGTTTCGGCTGCTTTAAATACAGGAATTCAAAGGGCGAGCGGCGACTACATTACCTTCATTTTTGCACGCAGGCTTTATCGAGACTTTATCATTGGCTACCTTGATACTGCCGCACGCACTTCGGCGGACTTTGTGTTCGGCTGCGGCAGCGAGGAAGAATCCCATTCCTCTGAGCGGCGGTTAGTCAGTAAAGCGGTTCGGCAGGAGAATGGTTCGGCTTATGTAAAGAATATATTGAGAGGCGGCCTTCCCATCGATATTTCCGCTATTTTGATAAAACGCAAATTTATTATAGAAAAGCAAATTTATTTTTTTGATCAGTGCGGTCACGGCTATGCCGAAGAATTTGTTTTTCATTGCCTGCTTTCTGCTGATTGTATTGCACAGTCCCCAACTGTTATGAAACGTGATACGGTTTATGAACTGAAACGGGGTAAGCAAAAGCCTGTTGGAAGGAATATATTCCAGCATACCGATGCTATGCTGCGTATTTTGGATATTATTAAGACCAGTCACCACAGTGACACCGAGCTGATTGCACTTTTTGAACGGGAAAAACTGCCGCTTACCGTAATGGACGGAGTTGATGTGATGCTGAAAGAAGGCATTGGTTACAATGCTGTTCGCGGGTATCTTCATTTAGCCGGATACAATAAATTTCTCATTACCGGCCGTCAGACCGATAAGGCGCTGAAACGCCGTGTTCGGATGTGGAAGGCTATTCCTTGGACGTATAAGGCTTAATAAGCAAAATAAGTGAATTTAAAATATCGCAGGGGAAATCCTCATGCGGTATTTTTCTTAATACTTGAAAAGTATGTTTTCGGACTTCGTTTCTACTCAATAAGACCAATATACGGATATAATCCTTTGTCCGCGGATATGTCTGTGATACGCCAAAACTTTCCGTCCTTCATTACAATTAGTACCGCGTTATAATCACCCGCGGGTCCGGTTGAAGTTGCAGTGGAAAAAGCAAGCTGTATGGCGTACTGATCGGTGCCTGTAGCCGATATACTCACTATTTTGGAACTTGCTACCCATGGGCTCGACATTCCGGTCACCCAATTCGGGAAGTTTTTGTCCAGATGTTTCGCATATTCCTGTTTGAGTTCCGTACCCAGAACGGAATATTGTAAGGCTGCGTTTCTCGTTTTTAGTCCATTTGCCCAAACTTCCGCTGCGTCATCCGGGGTGCAAACACCGACTTGGTTCATTGCGTCCATTAGTAGCCTGCTTCGTACTTCGTATTTGTCCACCTCCGCAACTGCCGCAACAACGCTGATGTATTTGCAGTTAAAAACATAACCGACCGCATTGAATACTACAATAATGAGTAAACAAATACCGATTACGATGCCGATAAACGACTTCACCTTTTTAGAGAAAACTAATTTCATACCTGCCCCTCCAATCAAACGTTCCACCTATAGCAATTACAAAAATGAAGCGGAATAGCTATCGTTATCTCCCTCGCCTCCGGCGGGGGAGATAACATCTTTTTTTCCTGTTCTTAATTGAAATTGCTATAAATATATGTTTCAGGAACAGCATTCAGAAATCGCATGATAAAAGAGGGCAGACAGATTTGTTTTAATTGCGGTATTTGCATAAAATAATTGACAAATTATACTATGCTATGTATAATATAATCCAATGGGGGGTATTGCCATTGGATATACAGATCAAAAAAGGTTTGCTTGACGTGTGTGTCCTTGCCGTAATCAGCAAACAGGACTCCTACGGCTATCAGATTATTAAGGATATCTCAACCTGTATTGAAATATCAGAATCCACCCTTTATCCGATATTGAAACGTCTTGAGGCGGGGTGTTGCCTTTCTACTTTTTCATTGGAGCATAATGGTCGACTGAGAAAATATTACCGAATTACCGAACTCGGCAAGCATAGAATTTATGATTTTTTTGAGGAATGGAAAGAGCTGGAACAAATTCACGATTTCATTTTACAGGAGGAGCGTAATTGAATATGAATAAGGAACTGTATTTAAAAAGGCTTCGGTCGCTGATCCGAGATCTGCCCAACGATGAGCGCAAAAGGATTATTGAGTTCTACCGCGAAATTATCGAGGATAAAATTGAAAGCGGACAGTCGGAGGCACAGGCAGTTGCGGAACTTGGCGACGTTTACATGCTTGCGCAGAAAATTCTTACAGAAAACCCAAACCGCAAAAGGCGTGACGGCAACAGAGTTGCAGGTATCGTAGTCGCTTCTGTCTTTGGCGTGCTTATTATAGCATCCATCGTCGTAAATGCATTAAACATCGTTAATTTTCGTGTTGCGGCCAATACTTATTCCCAAAATGTTTCGGGCGAATCCGGTACCGCCGAGGAAAAAACCGTTACCGCTTCGGTTTCCGAAATCAAATATATCGATGTTGATGCGGAGAACAAGCAGATTGAGGTAAAACGCGGGACGGGTCAGGATATTACAATGACCTTTCAAACCGACAATTCACAAAGCTACACTTTTACCACTGCGAACGGGGTTATGAAGTTAGTGAACAGATACCATTACGGCTTGAATATATTTAACTTCTTTTCATGGAACAATCACAATCAGATTGTTGTCAATGTGCCGCAGAGCTATGTCGGTGAGGTTTACCTCAACTCCAGCAACGGGTCAATTTTGGTAAACGATATGGAACAGGTAAGCAAATTAACCTGTGATACCAGCAACGGCGCAGTTCGGTTAAATAACGTTCATGCGGACTCTGTGATAGCGGACACCAGCAACGCGTCAATTGAATTAACGCAGGTGACTGCGTCCGGTGTGAATGCAAACAGCAGCAACGGTAAAATCACATTGAATGACCTTGCATCACCCAATGTGATACTCGACACCAGCAACGGAGCAATTCGAGGCAGCATTATAGGTGATGAGCAGGATTATAATATTCATACTTCTACCAGCAATGGGCGCTGTTCCCCTTCCAACCGTTTCGGCGGAACAAAACAGCTGACGGCTACCACCAGCAACGGCGACATTGAACTTACTTTTACGAGATAATACATGGAAGGCTCTGCCGCTCGAATTCGGAACGGCAGAGCCTTTCACGTTTTACAGTGCCGGTTACGGCTTTCAATCTTCTATATCAGACGGTAATTAACTTAGGCTGTCTGCGGCCATTTTGTGTTTTTCCTTGAAGTAGCCCACACAACATGGTATAATAAATTACAAACCATACAATATGGGAGGTATATCCTTTTGGCAGATAAATTTCCGATTCATTTAGCGCCGGCGTCACGTTCCCAGGCTGAATACAGCAGTGATGTTGCGCAGATTATGGCAGTGCGTGCACAAGGTTCCGCACCCAAAGCGCTGGTTCACACATACGGCTGTCAGCAGAACGTTGCGGACGGCGAAAAGATAAAAGGCCAGCTTGAGCAAATGGGCTTTTCCTTTACGGAAAAAGAAGATGAGGCGGACCTTATCCTTTTTAACACCTGTGCCGTTCGGGAACATGCGGAAGACCGGGTGTTCGGCAATGTGGGAGCCTTAAAAAATGTAAAGCAGCGCAATCCTTCCCTCGTTATCGCTCTGTGTGGCTGTATGATGGAGCAGGAGCACGTTGCGGAACGGATTCATAAAAGCTTTCCGTTTGTCAACTTGGTATTCGGCACGCATGTGATACACAGGCTGCCCGAGCTTTTGTTTACCACACTTACCGACAGCCGCCGTGTATTTGAACGCGGCGATGACAGCGAAGACAAACAAATTGTGGAGGGCCTGCCGGTTCACCGTGACGGCGATACGAAAGCGTGGCTTACCGTCATGTACGGGTGCGATAATTTCTGCTCCTACTGTGTTGTTCCGTATGTACGCGGCAGGGAGCGCAGCCGCACACCGGAAGCTATTTTGAAAGAATTCAAAGAACTTGTTGCAGCCGGTTACCGTGATATTACCCTGCTTGGCCAAAATGTCAATTCCTACGGGAAGCATTTGGAGCAGCCGGTCAATTTTTCAAAGCTGCTGCGTATGCTCGATGAAGTGGAAGGCGATTACCGTATCCGCTTTATGACGTCCCACCCGAAGGATGCGACGCACGAACTGATTGACACCATCGCAGGCGGCAGGCACATCAGCCATCATCTGCACCTGCCGTTCCAGTCCGGTAATGACCGTATATTGAAGGAGATGAACCGCGGTTACACCAGTGCGCAGTACCTTGCTCTGGTTGATTACGCCAAAACAAAAATCCCGGATTTATCGCTCACCTCCGACATTATTGTCGGTTTTCCCGGTGAAACGTATGAAGAGTTTCAGGATACGGTTAAACTGATTCAAACCGTCGGCTTTACCTCGCTTTACACGTTTATTTATTCCCCGCGCGTCGGTACGCGTGCGGCAAAAATGCCGGACCCAATCCCCGCGAAGGAAAAATCCAAATGGTTTACAGAGCTGTGCGGTGCGCAGGAACTGATTGCCGCCGAGCGGTGCGCTGATATGACGGGTACGGTTCAGCGGGTATTAATAGAACAGCAAAGTGAGAAAACCGGATTATTGACCGGCCGTACAGACGGCAACATCATTGTAGACTTTCCCGGGGATTCAGGCAGTATTGGGAATTTCACACAGGTGAAAATTACTTCCGCGCGTAATTGGATATTAACCGGGGAACAAATAAACAAATATAATTATTAAATTTAATTTAATTAAGGAGAAACAGAATGGATATTATTAGCTTAGCAAGAGAAATCGGCAAAGAAATACAAAAGGATCAAAGATACCTTAATATGCAGCTGGCACAGCAGAACAGCGATGACGACCAGCAGCTTCAGAATATGATCGGCGAATTCAACCTGAAAAGAATGGCTATCAATAACGAAGCACAAAAAGAAGAACAGGATCAGGCAAAAATGCAGTCTTTAAATCAGGAACTCCGCGCCGTTTATGCACAGATTCTGCAGAATCCCAACATGACCGCATACAACAGCGCCAAGGAAGAAATGGATGCCCTTTTAAAACGGATCAGCGCAATCATCGGCCAGTCCGCTGACGGTCAGGACCCGGAGACAACCGATGTGGAAGAGAGCTCCTGCGGCGGCAATTGTTCTTCCTGCGGCGGCTGCCATTAATCGACATAACGAATTAAGCAACGGGAGATGACACGCGGACTATGGCAAACCTATCACCAATGATGCAGCAGTATTTTGAAATTAAGGAGCAGTATCCCGATACGATTCTGTTCTTTCGTCTCGGCGATTTTTACGAAATGTTCTACGATGATGCCAAGCTTGCATCCCGGGAGCTGGAACTCACGCTGACCGGGCGCGACTGCGGCCAGGAGGAACGCGCACCGATGTGCGGCATTCCGTTCCACAGCTATGAAAGCTACGTTGCCAGACTGGTTGCAAAAGGGTATAAGGTCGCCATCTGCGAGCAGATGGAAGACCCCGCTCTTGCCAAAGGTTTGGTAAAGCGCGACATTATCCGCGTGATTACCCCCGGAACTGTGCTTGAAAGCAGTATGCTCGATGAAACCCGCAATAACTTTATTTGCTCGCTCTGTGCCGATGGGGCCGGAGCGGGCATCTGCTTTGCGGATATTTCTACAGGTGAACTTCACGCTACCTCGCTTACAGACGAGAATTTAACCGAACAGCTTAAAAATGAGCTTTCGCGCTTTACCCCGCGTGAAATACTCATCAATCAAAACGTGCTGGAACTGACCGAACTCCCGAAATTTATTAAGGAACGGCTTTCCGCAAGTTTAGAATTGCTCAGCAGCGAGGAGTACGAACCGGAGGTTTGTTCCGCGCAGGTGCTTGACCAGTTTCATAAACAGAATCTGGACGAGCTCGACCTTGACGGCCAGCCGGAAATTGTTTGCGCAATCGGGGCGCTGCTCAGCTACCTGAAACGCACCCAGCGCACCGGCATCGAGCGCATGAACGGGATTACCCTTTACACCGAAGCGCAGTTTATGCACCTCGACCTGAATGCGCGCCGCAATCTGGAATTGCTTGAAACCATGCGCAATAAGGAAAAACGCGGTTCGCTCCTGTGGGTTCTTGACAAAACCCGTACCGCCATGGGCAAACGGTTAATCCGCAACTGGATTGAGCAGCCGCTTCTAAGTCCCGCTCACATTGGCCGCCGGTTAAACGCAGTGGAGGAGTTTACACAGGACTCCGTCCTGCGCGGAAGTATTGCCGAGCAGCTTACCGGAATTCACGATTTGGAACGGTTGATGTCCCGCATTGTGTACGGTTCCGCCAACGGCAGGGAGCTTCGTTCCCTTTCTTCCGCAATTACCCGCTTGCCCAAGTTGAAGGACCTGCTGAAATCAGTCAAATCAGACCTGCTTACAGGAATCTTTGACGATATTGACTTGCTCGATGATATTTTACAGCTGATCGAGCGCTCCATTGTGGAGGAACCGCCGTTTACCATTCGGGAAGGCGGCATGATTCAGCACGGCTACAACGCGGAACTTGACCTGTTAAAAGGCGACATGAGCGACGGCAGGGGAATTATCGCGCAAATCGAAGCGCAGGAACGGGAAAAGACAGGTATTTCGAAGCTGAAAGTAGGATATAACCGGGTGTTCGGCTACTATATTGAAATCAGCAACGGTTATAAGGATCAGGCGCCGCCTGAATACATACGGAAACAAACCCTTACAAACTGCGAACGCTTCATCACTCCGGAGCTAAAAGAGCTGGAGGGCAAAATTCTTGGCGCACACGACAAATCCGTGCAGCTCGAGTATCAGCTTTTCGACGAGGTACGCAAGGAGGTTGCGGCGCAGCTCACACGCGTTCAAAACACAGCGCGCGCTATCGCACAGCTCGATGTTTTAGCATCTTTCGCGCAGGTTTCGGTTGACCAGAATTATATCCGTCCTATTGTAAACTTAGACGGTAAAATTATTTTGAAGGAAAGCCGCCATCCGGTAGTCGAAGTTTTGCTTGACGCACCCTTTGTACCGAATGATGTACTGCTCGACAGGGACGAAAACCGCGTTTCCATTATCACCGGCCCCAATATGGCGGGAAAATCCACTTATATGCGCCAAACAGCGTTAATCGTAGTCATGGCGCAAATCGGGTGTTTCGTGCCGGCCGCCTTTGCGGAGATCGGCATTACCGACAGCATTTTTACGCGCGTCGGCGCGTCGGACGACCTCGCTTCCGGCCAGTCAACCTTTATGGTGGAAATGACGGAGGTTGCCGAAATCATTAAGAACGCCACCGATAAAAGCCTTCTAATTTTGGATGAAATCGGTCGCGGCACTTCGACCTTTGACGGGATGAGCATTGCCCGCGCCGTTTTGGAATATGTTGCCGATAAAAAGCTTCTGGGTGCAAAGGCGCTTTTCGCGACGCATTATCACGAGCTGACTGAATTGGAAGATTTGGTGAGCGGTGTAAAAAACTACAATATTGCCGTGAAAAAACGCGGTGATGATATCACATTCCTGCGCCGCATTGTGCGCGGAGGGGCGGATGACAGTTTTGGCATTGAAGTTGCCAAGCTGGCAGGTGTGCCGAACAAAATCGTAAATCGCGCAAAGCAGATACTTGCTGACTTGGAAGGCGGCCAGCAGGTTGCCATGCCGAAAAAACGTGGCCCGAAGCAGGAAGAACAGGAAGATATGCAGCTTGCCATGACCCCAACAAACGAGGCCGAAATCATGGACAGGCTGAAAAAGCTGGATGTGAATACCCTGACGCCCATTGAGTGCATGAACAAGCTGTTTGAACTTGCAACACTTGCAAAGTAAAGCGAAACCCGGGCGCAAGGCCGATGGATGACTGGACTGTTTACCGCGTGGACAAGAAAAGTCTTTTCGACCTTGCACAGAAATTTTGAAAAGGTCGTGAGTCACATGTGTAAGCTAGTGAGATTAACTCCGGAAATGGAGCATGAATATTTAGAGTATATTGCAGAATGGAAAATCAGCGGGCAAACTATCGTCCCAATGTCGTCAGATCCTAAAAATCTCGATTTTTGTGATCACCTCCGACTTCAAAAAGAATATGAAACCGAAGAAAAGTGTCCGGAAAACTTTGTTCCGGGAACTACTTGGTATTTCGTAAACGATGCGGGGCGGATCTTGGGCGCGATCAACATTCGGCATCGCCTGAATGATTTTCTGTTGCGCGAGGGCGGGCATATCGGCTATGGAATCCGCCCGTCGGAACGCCGTAAGGGTTATGCGTCACAAATGCTTTCCACCGCATTAAAAGAGGCGCGGGCACTGGGAATCAACCGCGCGCTCATCACCTGTAATAAAGAAAATACCGGTTCTGCACATACGATTCTAAAAAATCACGGCGTATTTGAAAATGAAGTGCAGAGTGAGGAAGAAATTATTCAGCGATACTGGATTGATTTAACGGAATAAATTTGAGAACGGAGGCGCTCCATGAGTAAAATCAATGTATTGGATAAACATATCGCCGAGCTGATCGCGGCCGGTGAAGTGGTGGAACGTCCGTCTTCCGTCATTAAAGAACTTGTCGAAAATTCAATTGACGCCGGTTCTTCCGCAATTACCGTGGAAATTAAGAGCGGCGGCATTACCTATATGCGCGTGACCGACAACGGCTGCGGTATTGCGCGGGAAGACGTACCCACTGCATTCCTTCGCCACGCCACCAGCAAGCTGCTGAATCAGGATGACCTTGACAATATCGCCACGCTTGGGTTCCGCGGGGAAGCGCTCGCTTCCGTCGCGGCAGTTGCCCATGTGGAACTGATGACCAGAACGCAGGAGGAACTTGCCGGAACACGTTATGTGCTTGACGGCGGGGAAGAACAATCCTGCGACGACGCCGGATGTGCGCAGGGTGCGACAATAATCGTGCGGGATTTGTTTTATAATACTCCTGCACGCATGAAATTCCTGAAAAAAGATCTTGTCGAATCGAATGCGATTGCGGCGGTGCTGGATAAAATCGCGCTCTCCCATCCCGAAGTATCTTTACGTTTCATTCGTGATTCCCGCGAAACACTGCATACCCCGGGTGACGGTAAACTGAAATCCGCTGTTTATGCGGTTTACGGCAAGGAGTTTACTTCCGGCTTACTGCCGGTGAATTATGAACTGAACGGAATCAAGGTTTGGGGCTTTATCAGCAAACCTGCCGCCGCGCGCCCAAACCGCAGTATGCAGCAGTTTTACATTAACGGCCGTTATGTAAAAAGCCGTACCGCCATGGTGGCGATGGAGGAGGCTTTTAAAGGTTCGCTTATGGTGGGGAAAGTGCCCGCCTGTGTGCTTCATCTTGGAATTTCATACCATGCGGTGGATGTCAACGTGCATCCGGCGAAAATCGAGGTTCGGTTTATCAATGAAAAGCCGATTTTTGACGCCGTGTATCACGGGGTAAAAACCGCGTTGAATCAGGGTGACTCGCCCAGTGTTATGTCGCTTCCCAAGACGGTACTCTCCCCGTTCACCTCGTCTGAACCATCTGTTCAGATGCAGTTTACGACTGCCGCAAAAACCGGGACAACGTCTTCTCAATCTGCAGCCCCTACTGCTCCGCGTATTGCAAATCCGTCTGAACCGGTTCGCAGTTACGCAGTCAGCGACATACAGGCCCCCCATATTCGAACAGATTATGAAGTAAAGCAGATTGAAATTCCCGCGCCCCGCCCGGCAGCGCAACTGAGTGCGGAACCGGATTCCCGAAGAGCGGAAACAGAGGAAACTTTAGAGCCGTCTTTTACGCAGATTGAGGAACCCGCCCCCGTGACGGAACCAAGCCAGCCGCAGGAAATCACAAAACTGGTCGGGGAAGCTTTTAATACGTATATCATTTTAGAACGTGGGAAGGATGAGCTGGTTTTTATCGACAAGCACGCCGCTCATGAGCGGATGCTTTACGAGAAATTAAAGGCGCAGGGTGGACAGGCAGTACAACAGATGCTGCTTGTGCCTGTGACGGTTACACTCGATAAAAACGAATATTCCGCGGTTCTCGGTTCCATTGATATTTTTGATGCCGCGGGGTTTGAAATTGAGGATTTTGGCTCCGGTACCGTGCTTGTCCGCAGCGCTCCGCTGATTCTGGGCGGGGAAGATGTGGCGGATGCCGTAATGGAAATTGCCGGATATCTGCAATCCGCTAAAAATGATATCGTAACCGAAAAGCTGGACTGGCTTTACCATAATGTTGCGTGCCGCGCGGCGGTAAAAGCAGGCGATGAAAGCGCACCGCAGGAACTGATTGCATTGGTGGAGCGGATGGAAAGTGAAGATATCCGCTATTGCCCGCACGGTCGGCCTGTATCCTTTATTATGAAGAAAAGAGACTTAGAACGCCAGTTTGGGCGGGTGTAATCATGAACGATACGACAAAAATTCCCGTGGCGGCCGTTGTCGGCCCCACGGCTTCCGGGAAAAGCAGGCTCGCGGTTGAAATAGCGCTTCGCAAAAACGGAGAAATTATCTCCGCTGATTCCATGCAGATTTACAAGGGGATGAATATTGGCACAGCTAAACCAACTGCGGAGGAAATGTGCGGCGTTCCTCATCACCTTGTCGATTTTATCGAGCTTTCCGAGCCATTCAGTGTAGCTGATTATGTAGCGCTTGCTTCAAACTGCATCACCGAAGTTCATACACGGGGGAAACTTCCTGTTATCGTGGGGGGAACGGGGCTTTACGTTCGTTCCCTGCTGCATAATATCCAGTTTACCGAAAATGACAAGGACGAATCACTTCGCATTCAGCTTTCTCAAAAGGCCGTGCGGGAAGGGGTTCAGCCGCTGATGGAAGAACTGGGTCAATTTGACCCGGAATCGGCCGCACGTATTCATCCGAACAATGTTGCCCGGGTAATCCGCGCGATTGAAATATACCGCACAACGGGTATTACCATGACGGAACAGATGGAACGATCCAAACGGATTCCCTCTCCTTATCACGCCTGCGTCATTGGGTTGGACTATCGAAACCGTCAAACACTGTATGACCGCATCAATCACCGTGTCGACCTCATGATGGAAAACGGGCTTCTGGAAGAAGCAAAAGAAGTTCTGAACCGGCCCAATTCCCAAACGGCGCTTCAGGCAATTGGCTACAAGGAGCTTTTGCCGTATTATTGCGGCGAGTGTACTTTGGATGAAGCAGTGGATCGGGTTAAACAGGAAAGCCGCCGCTATGCCAAGCGCCAGCTCACTTGGTTCCGCCGCGATGAAGACATCCATTGGATTTTTGTGGACGATTATTCCGCATCAACTGAGGTTACCGGGGCGGCGGTACAAATCCTGAATGAAGAGGTGATAAAATGAGCAGCCCGCTGCTGAAAAGAATTATGTCGGCTGTTGTAGCCATCCTTCTTTTTATCTATCTCGGATATCAGATTTATAACTCGCATTATTCTCAAGTACAGACAGAAACGACTTACTATGCCACGACTGCAAACACGGTGCAGGCGGACGGAATCGCAATCCGTAAGGAAAGTCTGATTCCCGGTAGGGCGAGCGGAGTCGTTGATTATGTAATTTCCAACGGCGGTAAAGTTGCAAACGGCGGTAAGATTGCGCAGATTTATGCAAATGCGCAGAGTGCGGCATCACAGCAGCAGCTTCAATCGCTTGATAATGAAATCGCAAAGCTGCAAAACCTCAGCACACCCGGTGACACCTACGCTGCCAGCCCCGACTCCATCAATAAGCAGATTAATTTGAATTTAGTCGGGATGCTTGGTAATGTTAATTCCTGCAAGTATTCCGATTTAGCTGACAGCAGGGAGAATTTTTTATATCTTGTCAATGAGCGCCAGATTATTACGTCTAAAGTTACGGATTTCAGCGCCAGAATTAATACGCTTAAGGCGGAGCGCGAAACGCTGGCAACTGCAAATTCGCAGGCGACCGGTTCCATCGCGGCACCAATCGCCGGATATTTTATCAAGACGGTTGACGGTTTTGAATCCGTGTTTGACTATTCTAAGGTTTTAAATTTAACCCCTGAAGAACTGAAGACAAAACAGAGTACCAAACCGGCCGTGCCGACGGATGCGGTTGGAAAAATCAGCGGGGACTACGACTGGTATTTCGCATTTGTACTCCCGGAAAATCAGGCATCCAAATTCAAATTGGGGGATACGGTTACCATCCAGTTCCCATTTGCCTCCAGTGAAACGGTGCCGGCATCGGTTGCCGCCGTAAATCAGGCACCGAAGTCGACGGAAGCTGCGATTGTTTTGCAAAGTAACTACATGAATTCCTCTATTGCAGCGATTCGAAACGAAACAGCACAAATTCAAATTGAACAGTATAAGGGGCTGCGCGTCAGCCAAAAAGCGGTTCATTTTGAATCCGTCAGTAAAACAGTGACGGATCAAAAAGGAAAAGCAACCACGGTGAAACGGGATGTCAAAGGTGTTTATGTAATGCACGGGAATGAAATTCTGTTTAAACAAATCTTCCCGTTATACAGTACGGATACCTACGTTATCTGTGATCCCAATCCCAAAAAAGAAGATCTTATGACGGACACTACGGTAATACTGTCCGATGAAGTTGTGGTAGAAGGGACCGATTTATTCAATGGAAAAGTTGTCAGATGAGTTGGAACAGCGCCTTTTGAATTTGGAAGAGAATCTGAAGGTCATCCGCGGCACAGTTGCCGAGGCAGCCGTTCAATCCGGGCGCAGTCCGCAGGATATTACGTTGTTGGCCGCAACAAAAACCGTACCGGTTGAAGTAATTAATCACGGAATCGCACTGGGCATTGACCATATTGGCGAAAACAAGGTGCAGGAACTCTGCGAAAAATACGAAAGCTACGATTTGGCACGCTGTGAGCTTCAATTTATCGGTCATTTGCAGACGAACAAAGTAAAAAATATCATTGGTAAAGTATCCATGATACAGTCGGTGGACAGTGTAAAGCTGGCTGCCGAAATTTCACGGCTTTCCGTACTGCAATCAATTACAACTGATATTTTAATTGAGGTAAATATTGGAAGTGAATTGAATAAATCCGGCGTTCTGCCGCAGGATTTATACGCGTTGCTTCCTCAAATCTCCGCTTTTACGGGTATTCGGGTCCGCGGGCTCATGGCGATTCCCCCTGCAAGTGCAAATGAAGCCGAAACATTGGGGTATTTTTCAAATATGTCCAAATATTTTGTTGACATAAAGGCTAAAAAATTAGATAATGTTGATATGGATTATTTATCAATGGGAATGTCATCCGATTATTCTCAGGCAATTATGGCCGGAGCCAATATGGTGAGAGTTGGGTCCGCTCTGTTTGGCCAAAGGATATACAATAAATGAAAATAGGGAGGCAGAATAATGGCAGGATTTGTTGAAAAGATTAAGGGCATGTGGAACCCGCCTGAAGATGAATATGATTATGATTATGACGACGATGCCCAGCAGGAAGAAATCTCTTCCAATACACATGATGATAACGATTTCCGTGAGCGTGACACCATTAAGCGTGCCCCTGCTGCAAGCACCGGCAGTAAAGTAGTCAACATACATGCAACAGCACAGCTTCAGGTCGTACTGTTTAAGCCGGAGCGCTTTGGGGAAGAAACCTGTGCAGTAGCGGACGAGCTGCTCAAGATGCACACGGTTGTTCTAAATCTTGAAAATACCAACAAAGAAGTTTCCCGCAGAATTATTGATTTTCTCAGCGGTGTTGCTTACGCCAACGGCGGCAAGATAAAACGGGTTGCCACAAGTACCTTCATTATTACACCGTATAATGTCGACTTGACCGGCGATGACGTTTTGGATGAATTAGAAAACAGCGGCGTGTATTTTTAATGGATAAAAGATCTGATGACACTGTGCTTGAGGCAAAGCTTCGTGACGCCGTGCGGCTGGCGCAGAGCGGGAGACGGCCTCGGTTTGTCGGCTTTTTGGATGAACGTCAGGCTGTTCTTGCACAAAAGTTAATGTCAAGTATAAGCTTAAAAAACTATATGCTCTGGGGTGGTCACGACAACTCGGAGCGTGTAGTTTTTGGCGCATTTCCGGACTTTCTTACGCCGGGCGAAGATGAGTTTCCGTTAACCGGCCTTACTGCCGTTTTTCGGCGGTGTGATTCACTCAGCCATCGCGACTTTTTGGGAGCGTTGCTTGCAAACGGTATCCAGCGTGAAACACTCGGTGATATTTTAGTGGAAGAGGGCCGCTGCGTCATTTTTGTACGCAGCGAAATCACAGATTTTATTTTATCGCAGACGGAGAAAATCGGCCGTGTCGGTGTTACGCTGACCGCCGGCGCTTCGGAGCCGCTGCCTGAAGGCGGAAATTTTGAGGATTTTTCCGCTGTTGTTGCTTCCGCACGGTTAGACTGCATTCTTGCTGCGGCACTTGGCATCAGCAGGGAAAAATCCTGTGAAATGATTCATGCAGGACTGGTGATGCTCAATCACGAAGTAAACACCTCAGTCAGCGCAGCTGTTACGGAAGGCAGCAAGCTTTCAATTAGGGGAAAAGGCCGCTTTGTTCTTGACCGCCTTGGTCCTGTGACCAAAAAGGGCAGACTGAGCATTGCGGGCAGAAAATATATTTAATAGGAGGGCTCAGGCATGCTATCTTTAAACGATATTATTAATGCCAGCTTCAGAAAATCCGGCTTTTCCGGTTACCGCACCGATGATGTCGATAAGTTTATCGACGAGGTAAAGGAATCCTACGATGTGCTGATTAAAAAAGGCATTGAACAAAAAGAAGTAACCGAAAAACAAAAAGCGGAAAATGACCAGCTTCTTGAAAAGCTCAAAATTTTAGCTGCAAAAGTCGAAGATTACCGTTCGGAAGAAGAGGAAATTAAAAATGCGCTTGTCAGCGCACAAAAATTAGGTGACGCTTCCATCCGTGAATCACGCCACAAAGCTGAAATAATCATAAAAGATGCAAGTTTAAAAGCGGAACGGATTATTTCCAATGCGAATCAGGAAATTTCCGAGCAGAAAAAAGAGTTGGATCGCTTGCAGCAAACTGTGTCGGATTTTCGTTCCAAGCTTTTAGCAATCTATAAAGAGCACCTTACTCTGATAGACGCCCTGCCAACCCGCAAGCCGGAGCCGGCAGAGGAAGAACCGGCGCAGGCAAAACCGGCTGTTCCGGCTTATAATGAACCGGCTGCCGAAAAGACAGTTCCGCAGGAGCCGCAGAAAGAGGAAGAATCCCCGGATGAAGAAACTGCGGACCCGCTGTTCCTTGCCGATGTTTCTAATTTTGACACGGTACAGGCTTTCGAAACAGTACCGGGCCGTTTCACCGCTATTCAATTTGGTGATGAAACTGATATCTCCGATGATTACAGCGCTCCGGACGGTATCTAAGAAACCACTAAATAAATCATTAATATACCTAAGGAGAGAAAAGAATCAATGGATTACAAAAGCACCTTAAACCTTCCCAAAACCGACTTTGCAATGCAGGCCGGCCTGCCGAAACGTGAACCGGAAATGCTGAAGGATTGGGAAGAAAATGAAATATATGAAAAAGTGCTGAAGAAGAACGAGGGAAAACCCGTTTATGTACTTCACGACGGCCCTCCGTACGCAAACGGCGACATTCATCTTGGCACGGCGCTCAATAAAACACTGAAAGATATTATTGTACGCTATAAGAATATGTCCGGCTTTCAGGCACCTTATGTCCCCGGTTGGGATACTCACGGCTTGCCGACAGAGCTAAAAGCAAGGAAGAAAGCCGGTGTGGAAAACTCCACTACCATTTCCGACGTAGAACTTCGCAAGATTTGCCGCGAATTTGCACTGGGCTACCTTGACGACCAGCGCAACCAGTTTAAACGCCTTGGCGGCATCGGTGATTGGGAGCATCCTTATATTACGCTGACTCACGATTTTGAAGCAAAGCAAATTGAAATCTTTTCCGAAATGGCAACGAAGGGTTACATCTACAAGGGTTTGAAGCCGGTTTACTGGTGCCCGGAGTGTGAAACCGCCCTTGCCGAAGCGGAAATTGAGTATGCCGAAGATCCGTGTAATTCTATTTATGTCAAGTTCCGTGTAACAAATGACAAAGGGCTGCTTACCGCAAGGGGAGCCGACCTCAGCCACACTTATTTTGTCATTTGGACTACCACAACATGGACTATACCGGGTAACGTGGCAATCTGTCTCGGCCCTGATTTTGAATATTCCCTGATCAAGTGTGATAACGAATATTATGTCATGGCTACCGCTCTTTACGAGAGTGCCATGCAGGAAGCCGGAAAAACCGGTTATGAAGTAATTGCGACGTTCAAAGGCTCCGACCTTGAACTTATGGAAACGGCTCATCCGTTCCTCGACAGAACTTCGCTGGTGATTGTCGGCGACCATGTCACACTGGAAAGCGGCACCGGCTGTGTTCACACGGCGCCCGGTCACGGCGTCGAAGACTTTGAAGTGTGCCACGACCACTACCCGCAGATTCCGGTGATTGTTCCGGTCGACAGTCACGGCAAGCTCACTGCTGAAGCAGGCGACCTGTTTGTCGGTTTGACTACCAATCAGGCCAACAAGGCCATTGCAAAGCATTTGCAGGACATCGGTGCTATGTTTGCCATGAAGCAGATTATCCACCAGTATCCGCACTGCTGGCGCTGCAAAAATCCTGTTTTGTTCCGTGCGACAGAGCAGTGGTTCTGCTCCATTGACGCCATTAAGGAAAAAGCGGTCGAAGAAATTAATAAGGTAAACTGGGTTCCCGCATGGGGCCGTGACCGTATTACCTCAATGGTTATGGACCGCAACGACTGGTGCATCTCCCGTCAGCGCCGTTGGGGCGTGCCGATCCCGATCTTTTACTGCAAGGACTGCGGCGAGCCTTTGATCTCCAAAGAAGCTATGGCTGCGGTTTCCGACCTGTTCCGCGAAGAAGGTTCGGATGCGTGGTATATTAAAGATGCGAATGAAATTTTGCCCGAAGGAATCAAGTGTGGCAAATGCGGCCACACCGAATTCACAAAGGAACACGATATTATGGATGTCTGGTTTGATTCCGGCGTAACACATGCCGCCGTCGTCGACCAAAGGCCGGAACTTCACTGGCCTGCCGATCTGTATCTTGAAGGAGCGGATCAGTACCGCGGCTGGTTCCAGTCTTCCCTGCTCACCTCCGTCGCATGGCGCGGTAAAGCACCTTACAAGACTGTTGTTACCCATGGCTGGGTTGTGGACGGAGAAGGCCGTAAAATGTCTAAATCCCTTGGCAACGGCATTGTTCCGAGTGAAATTGTGGAGCAGTACGGTGCGGATATTTTAAGGCTCTGGGTTGCGTCATCCGATTACCATGCGGATATTCGTATATCCAAGGAGATTTTAAAACAACTTTCCGACGCATACCGTAAAATCAGAAATACCGCCCGCTTTATTCTGGGCAATATCAGCGACTTTGACCCGGATAAGGACATGGTTGCACTGGACAAGCTTCAGCCGATTGACCGCTGGGCATTGCACCAGTTTGACGACCTGACTGCACGCGTTTGTGAAGGCTATGAATCTTTTGAATTTCATAACGCTTATCATGCGATTCACAAATTCTGTGTTGTGGATATGTCGAATTTCTATCTTGATGTCTTGAAGGACCGGCTCTATGTTGAAAAGGCAGACAGCGAAGGCCGCCGTGCCGCACAGACTGTAATGTATTTGATTCTGAATGGCATGACGCGCCTGATTTCACCAATCCTCGCGTTTACCTCCGATGAAATTTGGCACAGCCTGCCGCACAGCAGCGCAGACGACAGGGATTGCGTGCTGTTCAACGAAATGCCGAGGCCGACGGGTGTTGATGCTGATGACGCCTTTATTGCCAAGTGGGACAGAATCCATCTGATCCGCGACGGCGTGAAAAAGGCGCTTGAGTTGGCGCGAGCCAATAAAATCATCGGTGCTTCACTGGATTCCAAAGTACAGCTTTTCTGCACCGGCGAACTGTATGAATTTGTAAAATCGGTGGAAGAAGAACTGCCCACCGTATTCATCGTATCTGAGGTTGAAGTAGTCAGCGACGGCAAAGGGGAGTTTATCAGCGATGAACTGCCGGAACTTTCCATCACCGTGACCCATGCCGACGGCGATAAATGTCCGCGCTGCTGGAGCTACAGCGGCACTATCGGCAGCGACCCCGCTCATCCGGAAGTTTGCAGCCGCTGTGCACATGCACTGGACTAATTAATTTTAAGGGCGAGCCTTGTGTTCGCCCTTTTATTAAAGTTAATTACACGTCAAAACATTTACTTTAGCAGGCTTCAAACTCAAGCCAGCGGCTTTCGCTGATGGTAATCGACTTATTTATTACGAGGGGGGCATTCCATTGCCAATCATAGCTATATTATTGTCCATTGCGGCAGTCGCGGTTGACCAAAGTATTAAGTTTATGGTGTTGCAAAATGTAGTACCAGTTGGAAAGATCACGGTGATTCCCGGCCTTTTCGATTTGTTTTATTTGGAGAACAGGGGAGCGGCTTTTGGTATGCTGCAAAATCAGAAATGGTTTTTTATCGTAATTGTGTCCATCGTCTGTATCGCATTTATCATCGCTCTGTTTCGGTATTCCCATCATGAATTCTTTTCCTATGCCGCGTCGATCCTTGTCATCGGGGGCGGTATCGGGAATTTAATCGACCGCATCCGCTTGGGTTATGTCATTGACTATATCAGCATTTCATTTTTTTCACCAATTTTTAATTTTGCCGATTGCTGTGTGACCGTGGGAACTGTGCTATTAATGATTCACCTTTTGTTTTTTTATGAAAAGGATAAAAATGTGGAAAGGGTTATGCGTATTAAATGAGCACAGGACATATGAAAATAATCCTGGAGCCGGAAGACGCCGGCATTCGTCTTGATAAGCTGATCGGCTTAAAGGTGCAGGATATGACGCGCTCCGGCGCGGAAAAACTTATTTCCGGTAATTTTGTTTCATCCGGCGGAATAATCCTTAACAAAAGTTACAAGGGCAGCGCAGGCGACTGTATTGACCTGATTCTGCCGGAGCCGGTCAAACTGGATGTTCAGCCGGAGGAAATTCCGCTTGAAATTATGTATGAAGACGATGACCTGCTTGTTGTAAACAAGCCAAAGGGTATGGTGGTTCACCCGGCGGCGGGCAACCGCGAAGGGACGCTGGTAAATGCGCTTTTGGCGCATTGCGGGACTTCACTTTCCGGAATTAACGGTGTAATCCGACCCGGTATCGTACACCGCATTGATAAAGATACCAGTGGATTGTTAATTGTTGCAAAAAATGATTTTGCACATCAAAACTTAGCTGCACAAATAAAGGCACACAGCTTTACGCGTATTTATGAAGCAGTGGTGCACGGCAATGTAAAAAATGATAAGGGTACGGTGGACGCGCCAATCGGCCGCCATCCGGTTGACCGCAAAAAAATGGCTGTAACGCTGAAAAATTCCAGAAACGCTGTAACGCATTATGCTGTTATTGAACGATTTAACGGGTTTACCCATGTACAATGTCAGCTGGAAACGGGCCGCACGCATCAAATACGTGTGCACATGGCGTATCTTGGCCACCCTGTTGCAGGTGATTTCGTTTACGGGCCGAAAAAGCCGGTTTCAGGCTTGAACGGCCAGTGCCTTCATGCCCGGGTGATTGGTTTTCAGCATCCTCGCGATGGCCGCTACATTGAGATTACGAGCGATCTTCCGGCGTATTTTATCGATTTTTTAGCAAAGCTGCAGCATAATTAAGGAGGAGCTTTCTTGGATTTCAAAGATATCCTTGTCATATCTGATCTTGACGGTACGCTGATAGACCAAAATTTTACGGTGTCCGAGCGTAACCGCAGTGCGATTGAACGATTTAAGCGAAATGGCGGGCATTTTGCAGTTGCGACCGGGCGCTCACTGGAATCCGGTGCGCAGTATTTTGCCGCAGTTTCACCCAACAGTCCCTGTGTGATTCTGAACGGCACAGTTATTTACGATTTTAACGAAAAGAAAATCCTTTGGAATCAGCTGCTGGATTTTGAAAGCACAAGGTTATATGTGGAGAAAATTCGTAATCGTTTTCCAAAGACGGGCGTTGAAATATTCAGCACAATGAGCCTTGGCGCTGTACATTACAACAAGTATATCGGCGACCATCTTTCGCGTGAAGGCATCAATTGCGATGAAAATGAATCCGATATCTTCGATGGAAGGCCGCTCTGCAAAGTGCTTCTTGCGGATGATGCCGACGTGATTCAAAATATTATTGCGTTTACCAATACATTTGAACATAAAGAGGTTCGGTTTGTTACTTCCAGTGAATATTATCTGGAAATGCTGCCGGTTCATGCCGATAAAGGAACCGCCTTGAAGGAAGTAATCCGCCGCTGCGGGTTTTCTGCTGAAAATGTGTATGCCATCGGGGATTATTATAATGATGTCGAGCTTTTGGAAGCGGCAGGCTTTGCCGCCATGCCCAAAAATGCCCCGGATGATTTGAAACGCCTCGCGGATTTGGTGGTCTGTAGCTGCGATGACGGTGCAGTAGCAGATTTGATTGAATATATTGAACAGAAAGTGAAGTAGGTCGCTTAACATGGACGAGGAATCATTGCATGTGCGCTATCTGGCTGTGATTGCCGCATTGCTCTGCGTACTGATTGTCGGTTATAATGCTTTTTATGTGCCGGATGTGTCCTTAACGGGGATTACGACGGTAACCGATACTTCATCGGCTTCTTCCGGCGAAGAATACATCCCCCGCTCTCCGGAAAGTGCAGGGGGTAATGTTAGCGCCTTATCGGGGTCGAATGCTCCTTCCTCCATTGTTGTTCAAACCGGGAAAATCAACATTAATACCGCAACCGCACAGCAGCTTAGCGACGGACTTGACGGAATCGGTGAAGTCATGGCGAAACGGATTGTCGATTACCGTAAACAGAATGGCAACTTTAAGACGATTGCAGAACTGAAAAATGTTTCCGGTATCGGGGACAAAACCTTTGAAAAGCTTGCAAGTTCCATAACGATTGACGGGCAATAGTTTGTAAGGACAGCTTGTGTAAAGAACCTTACCAAATCCGAAATGAAGCAGAAATCAAATTAGATTACATAAGCAGAAACGCCGCAAACCTGAATCAGGTTCGCGGCGTTTCTTTATACTGATATCCGATTAAAAAGTATATAAAAATCAAATCAAAAGCTTTCATATATGGATTTTGATGCGGATTTTTATCGATACTTTTATCGGAGATCAGTATTATACTGGGAATTATCATTTATTACTTTCGTCCTTTTCATTTTGAAGTTTTTGTTTTGAGTTGTCTTGTATATAGAGTTCGGCGGCCTTTCCCATCTTCGGCATCACCTTTTGTGCGGTATCAAGATAATGGAACAGCTTAAAAATCATCCATCCGCTCATTGCTGAGGCAATGAAAGTCAGCACAGCGCAGACCGCGCTGACTGCTGTAATTAACCTCATCAAGTTTTTCCTGTTCAAGTTGACTCCTTCTTTCTGCTAATTGTGTCAATTGCCAAAGCTGATTCCGATATTTCGGGCTGTTTCTATCACGTCGCAATCCGTAGGTACCGTTTTTAGTTTTCCCGCAACCTCGCTCAGCGGCACAGGTACAATGATGCCGTTTTGCAAAGCAACCATGTTTCCGTAATTTTTCTGCGTGATCAGTTTTGCAGCCGCCACACCGAAACGTGTTGCCAGCAAGCGGTCATAGGGGCAGGGACTGCCGCCGCGTTGAAAATGGCCGGGGACGGTGACTCGAATTTCCTGGCCGGTTTTATCCCCGATTTCCTGTGCAAGGCGGTACGAAATGGATGGGTACTGCATGGCGGCACGCGCTGTCTTGAATTCTTTTTTGCCCATTTTTGCCTCTTCACGGGAAATAGCGCCTTCTGCTACAGCAAGAATGGAAAAACGCTTGCCGTCTTTATTCCGCTGGCTGATTGTCTTTGTAATCTCGTCAATATCATATGGGATTTCAGGCAGTAAAATGACATCGGCTCCGCCGGAAATTCCTGCGTGGAGCGTCAGCCAGCCTGCTTTGTGCCCCATGACTTCCACAATAAAAACCCTTCCGTGGGAGGTGGCGGTTGTGTGGATGGAATCGATGACACTGGTCGCAATTTCCATTGCGCTGCTAAAGCCGAAGGTCATTTCAGTGTCCCAAACGTCATTGTCTATTGTTTTCGGCAGTGTAACAACATTCAACCCCTCTTCGCAAAGCAGGTTTGCGGTTTTATGTGTGCCGTTGCCACCCAGAATGACAAGGCAGTCCAGCTTCATTTTCTTATAGTTATCCTTCATGTTTTTTACTTTATCCACACTGTTTTCATCCACTACGCGCATAAGCTTGAACGGCTGGCGCGACGTTCCAAGGATAGTGCCGCCCAGCGTAAGGATTCCCGAAAAATTAGACGGCTTCATCCGTTTATAATTGCCTTCAATCAGGCCCCGGTAGCCGTCATTGATTCCGTAAATATCTACCTCTTCACCATACTGAACATAAAGTGCCTTTGCCACTCCGCGGATTGCCGCATTCAATCCCTGACAGTCACCGCCGCTTGTTAAAATCCCGATTCTTTTCATTTTTTTACACTCATTTCCTTTATTTCAATCTTATCGAATTAAATCAGCACTGTGGATAGGATGGAACGGCTTACTTTCATCTTGCTGCACAAATTTTTCAGCTTTACTCTGTGTCAAAAGCCAAAACTCTTTTTGACAGTCACAGGGCGCTTTGCCGCGCTTGTCAATATGGGAGTAAGTTGTGTCGGACTGCATCACCCGGGTGTTGATATTATCATTTAGCATCAAATTCAGGATTGCAAATACCCGTTTCTTCAAGTCTGAGTCCTCAATCGGGAACGCCAGTTCCACGCGTCGGTCCAGGTTTCGCTGCATCCAGTCGGCGCTTCCCATGTAAATTTTAGGGTTCCCCGCATTTTCAAAGCGAAAAATACGGCTGTGTTCCAGCTGGCGGCCTACAATACTGTTTACTGTGATGTTTTCACTGATGCCGGGCAGACCCGGAATCAGGCAGCAGATTCCCCTCACAATCAGATGTATTGTTACTCCTGCCTGGGAAGCTTTGTAAAGGAGTTCAATCATAGCGGGGTCAACCAGCGAATTGACCTTAGCCGTAATACCGCTGGGTAAACCGTTTCGTGCGTTGTCGGTTTCTTTTGCTATCATGCGCTCAAAGAAGTTCCTCATACCGTGCGGCGCTACAATAAAGCGGTTGTACTCGGGCGGAAGGGAATAGCCGGTCAGAACATTGAACAGGGAGGACGCATCCTTACCGTAAGGCTCTTTGCAGGTAAACATGCCGATATCTGTGTAAATTTTCGCGGTGGAATCGTTATAGTTACCCGTGCCGATATGAAGATAACGCCGAATTCCGTCCTCGTCACGCCGGACGATTAACAGAATTTTGCAGTGTGTTTTCAAGCCAGTCAGTCCGTAAATTACGTGGCAGCCCGCTTCCTCCAGCTTCTTTGCCCAAATAATGTTGTTTTCTTCATCAAATCTTGCTTTTAATTCAACTAAAACCGTGACCTGTTTGCCGTTTTCGGCAGCTTTAATCAATGCGGCAATAATGGGCGAATGCCCGCTTACACGATAGAGCGTCTGTTTAATCGCAAGTACATTTTCATCCTCAGCCGCCTGCCGAACAAAGTTCACCACGATTTCAAAGCTTTCATAGGGGTGGTGAACCATCCTGTCTTTTTCGCGGATTGCCGTAAAAATATCGTCATAACCCAAAAAATCCGGGGGCGGATATACAGGAACAAGCGGTTTGAAGCACAGGGACTCAAAATCGGGAAGGGAAGCAAATTTGGAAAAGAAGGTCAAATCCAACGGTCCCGATTCCTCAAAAATTTCATCGGGGTTCATGTCGAGCATCTCTTCTAAAAATTCACGAGTCTCCGCATCACAGCGCTGTAAAATTTCAAGCCGTACCGGTTTACCGCGTTTGCGCCTTTTAATGGATTTTTGAATTTCAATCAGCAAGTCCTCCGATTCCTCGTCAATTTCAAGATCGGAGTTCCTCGTAATGCGGAATGCACAGGATGAGCGGATTTCACTGCGCTCGAACAGTTCATCCAATTTATATATAATTACATTTTCAAGCAACACGAATGTTTGACCAGTAACGGACGGTACCTGCAGAAAGCGCGAAAGAATGGAAGGCACCTGAACTACTGCAAAATAGGATTCTTCCTGCTGTTTTAGCCTGACGGCTAAATTGAGGCTTTTGTTTGCCAGCAGCGGAAACGGGCGGCTTGTGTCAACTGCCAGCGGAGTGAGAACGGGGAACAACACCCTGTCAAAATAATCGGAAATAAAATGCTTTTGCTGTTCATTCATTTCGTCCGGATGCAAAAAGCTGATATTGTTCCGCTTCAGCGCAGGGAGGATGGATCGGTGAAGGCAGGAATATTGCTTTTCAGTAAACGAGCGAATCCTTTCCGTCAGCTTTGGCAGCAATTTTGCCGGAGTTAAGCCCGACGGGTCTTCCGCATTGTAGTTTAAGTCAACCTGCTCCTTAACGCCCGCAACCCTTACCATGAAGAACTCATCCAGATTCGAAGCGGTAATTGCCAAAAAGCGGATGCGCTCCATAATCGGGTTTTCTTTTTCAAAGGATTCCTCCAGCACGCGAAAATTAAAATCCATCCAGCTTAATTCGCGGTTGATATAAGGGATTTTTGCTTTGTCTGCTTTATCGTTCATATTAACCAGCAACCTTTATTTTGTGTTATAGCAATAATGACTTTACGGTTAGTTCGGGGTTATACCCGAAGACTTCTTTAAAAAAAGGTGCGCATTGTTCAAAAGCCCACTTTTCAAGGTAGGTGTTTTCGCTGCTTTCCGCGGTAATCAGCAGTCTGTCATTTTCCAGTCTTACTTTAATATCCCCCAGTTTTTGCTTTTGAGACTTGTCAAGTGCGTTTGCAAGCCGAAAAATAGCAACTAATTTTGATACAATCAGTCTGTTTTTATCATTCAGTCGAATGAATTCCACATCGTCGAAATTAGGGACATCGTATTCATTGTAGCGTGAAACATAAGCCGTAAGCAGCATTTCCTCATCGGTCATGCCATAAATATCGATATCCTTAATCAGGTCAAAACTGCTCTGCAAATGCTGCTTTGCAGTCACGTAGTGTCCGCAGTCATGAAGAATCGCAGCCAGCTCCAGCAACAACCGCTTACGATGGTCAAGGCCGTGCGCGCCCTTCATTTTATCAAAAATTCTGCATGCGGATTTGCGGATATTATCGGCATGCTTTTGGTTGCAGTTATAGGTTCTTGCGATTGCCTGTGCGCAGGAGATCGCATTGACCCGAACATGGTCAAAATAATCATCACCGCTTTTTGGAAGAAGCATCTGGCGCATTAAAGCGTCCCAAAGTTCGACTTTTGGCGAGATGATAACATCGGAGGTGGTAAATTCGATCAGCCGGATGTAAATAGTAAGTGCGGAGTACAGCAGCTCAGCGGTTTCTTCATTGATGCCGTACTGGTTGCTGATTTTTTCCTGTGACATGGAACGGATCTGTGTGAACAAATCGGAAATCATCCGCGACGGTATCACATATCTTCCGTTTTCCGGTCCCACACCGCAGATTTTTGCAATCAGCTGAATTTCATTGCCGGTTAAAATAAGATCGGAAACGATGCCTTTATTCAATGGAATGGAGATATGCCCGATAATCGAATCAAGGTATTCTTCCACAACCGTGTAAAAGTCGTCTGTTTGTTCCTGAATGCTTTCCAGAATATCATGCAGCTTTAGGGAACCCATTGGTATGTTCTGGGAAAAAATCATGCGCTTGCCGTCATAAACCGAAAATCCGATTGTGCCTGCACCGATGTATGAAATTAAGGCATTCTGGCCTTTTTTATCGTCTGTGTTTTTTAATGAATTAAGGATTTCAGAGTAAATCAAGGTCTTTTCCTGATCGTCCTCCAGAACCTGAACGGTCATATCGTTCTGGATTTTCAACTGATCAACCACATACGAGCGGTTCTTTGCCTCTCTCAGTGCCGTAGTGGCAACAACTTTGCATTGACCGACTCCATATTCCGCCATAATGCCGCTGTAACCGTGCAGTATATTTGAAAGCTCGCGCAGGCTTTCAAAACTGATTTTCCCGGCTGCAAACACTTCATGTCCAAGGCACAGCGGATACTCCAGCCGGTCAAGATCGACGATTTCACTTCGTTTCAGCTGGGAAATTCGCATTTTAAGCAGATTGGAACCGATGTCAATAACAGCCGCAATTTTACTGTTTTTTTTCTTGTTCAAGAAACAACACCACCCTTGCCGTACTCTATCTTTTAATTATACCAAGAATTTGTATTTTCATCAACAGAATGTTATGCCGGATGAGCTTCACTTGGTCCCTTCACAGTGTTTACATAATTTGTCATGGATGATACATAATATCAATCATAGTATTTTGATGTAAGGGGACTTTTTAGATGTTTCATTTTTTCTCAAAACATAAAGAAGAAATCGTCAACCAACAGGTAGCAAAATTAAATGCGCCGGTGCAGGACAACGCTCTGAGCTGTTCTCTGGATGAAAACGTAAAAATTTTAAAAGATCTCCTCATTGATGTTGACGTTTTACTGATTAGACCTATTCAAAACAATCATAACAGCAGTTTGAAATACTGCATTGCTTATTGCGACGGTGTGGTTGATTCAGCAATCATTAACGACAGCATTATTAAGCCACTAATGCTGTCAGAAGCCGCAGTGCAGGGAAAAGACCAGATAGACGTCTTGATTAATAGTGTTCTTTTAATTAATGATGTCAAAAAGACAAAAAAAATAAAAGACATCATCGAAGCAATCACTTATGGAGATACGATTTTATTTGCCGAAGGTTCTAATGAGGCAGTTATTCTCAGTACCAAGGAAGTAAGAACCCGTGCCGTTACGGAACCGGAAAACGAAAAGATTTTGAGTGGCCCGCGCGAGGGATTTAATGAGTCCCTGATTCAAAATCTATCGATAATACGGCGCAGAGTAAGGTCCAACGAATTGAAAATGAAATACCGTACCCTCGGTAGGATTACACAAACAAGAGTCTGCATTTGTTATATAGACAAGATTGTAAATAAAAATATTTTGAACGAATTGTTCCGGCGTCTGGACACGATTGATATTGATGGGGTTTTGGATACAAACTATATTACAGAGTTGATAAAGGATTCCAAATTATCACCCTTTCGCACGACAGGGTATACCGAAAAACCCGACGTCGTGGTGGGCAAAATTTTGGAAGGGCGGATTGCCGTTTTTCTTGATGGAACTCCGGTCGTTCTTACGCTTCCTTATCTTTTTATTGAAAATTTCCAGAGCGGCGAAGATTACTATTTGAGCTACTATTACACATCTTTTTCTAGATTTCTGCGAATTATTGGATTCTTTTTGACAGTTTGTACTCCAGGATTTTATATCGCAATTGTAGCGTACCATAAAGAGATGCTGCCAACTTCGCTGCTTACCAACATTACAATTGACCGTACGAGTGTCCCGCTGCCTGCAGCTGTGGAAGCTTATCTTATGCTTTTTATATTTGATGTATTAAGGGAAACCGGGATAAGAATGCCAACCGGCGTTGGGCAGGCGCTCAGTATTGTTGGTGCACTTGTTATCGGGCAGGCTGCAGTGGATGCAAAACTGGTCGCGTCGCCCATGATTATTGTGGTCGCTACCACGGGAATCACGAGTCTACTTGTTCCCAAAATGAATGCGCCCATTATTTATGCACGCTTACTGCTGCTTACAGCGGCAACCACTTTTGGTTTGTTTGGGCTTATTTTGGCGCTTTCTTTTCTGCTCATTCATATATTGACCTTATACTCGTTTGGAGTTCCACAGGTATCCGCTTCCGGTAACCTGCAATTTCAGGAAATTAAAGACACCTTTATCAGGGCTCCATGGTGGGATATGATAACGCGCGCCGGGGCAACGGTGCGCGACAAGGTGCGAATGAAATCCGGGGACGGAGGCAATCATGGTTAAAAAGGTTGTTTGCGTTCTGCTGTGTTTGTCGATGATTTTTCCGCTTAGCGGTTGTTGGAGTTATATCGGATTAAATGAAATAACTATCGTAGCGGGGGTTGGCATTGATTACGATAAGGCCAGCGAAGAATATATGATTACAAGTGAAGTGATTGATATCTCTAAATCAAACAAACAAACCGGAATAAAGTCCAATATTGTAGAATCCAGCGGTAAAACAATTTTTGAAGCAGTCAGAAGCGCAAAAAGAAAGCTTATTAATAAATTGTATTGGGGGAATGCTCAACTTTTAGTGATTGGAAACGAGCTTGCCCAGCAAGGGAAAATAAGTCAAGTCATTGACTGGTTTATGAGCGACGAAGAATGCCGCGAAACCGTGGATGTGATCATATCACAGGAGAAAACTGCCGGAGAACTGCTAAAAACAGAGGGACTAACAGACTCCGTTACCTCTTATGAACTACGGGAAATTATAAATGATGACCAAATTAATACAGCTTCCATAAGAAAAATTTCTCTTTACCAAATATTTAATTTATTGAGGGCAAAGGGAATTTCTCTGGTTCTTCCAGCATTACACTTAGCTAAAAATGAGGACAAACCGGTTGTGGAAGCAAACGGTTTAGCAGTTTTCAAAAAAGATAATCTAATTGGCTATTTAAGTCCGAACGATACAAAATCGTATCTATTTGCCGTTGGCGACATTAATGGCGGTATTTTGCCCGTTTCCTCAACGGATGAAAATAAAACTGATGTATCGCTGGAAATAACTAAGAGTAAAACAAAAACAAGCTATTCTTATCAAGAAGGAAAAATAACAGTAGAGATTAAAATCGACACAGATGTCTCCTTGGATGAAGTGGAGAAGGAAACTGACTTATTGGATGAGAAAAAAATTACGGAAATTGAGTCAAACGCTCAGAAGATGATTGAAAAACAGGTTTCTGACGTAATTAAAACGGTGCAGACAGAGTACGATTCTGATATTTTTGGATTTGGTAATATGATATATAAAAAAGATCCAAAACTTTGGGACCAGCTCGAGCCACAGTGGGACAAGATATTCCAGACCGTGCAGGTTAAGGTAACCTCTAAAGTGAATATTATTAACACTGCCTTCTTGAAGGCGCATTAAAACGGGGGCAAGGTATGGTAACTTTCCTTGTAATTGTATTATATCTGTTTGTAGTTCTTTTTGATTTTTTACCAATGATTAAGAATGGTAAAAAAAAAGAGTGCTGGGTATATTCTGTTCTTTTATTCATCAGTTTCTGTGTAATCTTACTGTTTTCCCTCGATATTGCAGTTCCAAGCCCTATGATTTTTATTAAACAAGTCGTTGGGATATTTATGAAAACGTGATTGTGAACCAGTAAAGACCATTTGAAAGGATCCAGCCCAATGAATAAGGAAGTAATTTCGACACGCCAGGCGGTATGCATCCTTGCCGCTTTTATATGCGGGAGCAGTATAGTACTTGGGGGATGCACGGATGCAGAACAGGATTCATGGATTTCCCTGTTAGTCTCGCAGGTAATCGTAATACCAATGGTTCTAATTTATGCCAGAATCATAAAAAATTATCCGGAGAAGAACATTTATCAAATCTCAGAAATTTTGTTCGGTAAAATCTTTGGGAAAATTATTACGATTTTGGTTACATGGTATGCCATTCACCTTGCCGCTCTTGTTTTACGAAATTTTTCTGAATTTGTTATTGTTGTCTCCATGCCCGAAACCCCGCAGCTGCCGCTCATGATGATTATGCTTTTGGTTGTTGTTTATTTGGTGAAAAGCGGTGTTGGAACATTGGGAAAATGGTCGATAATTATTATTCCAATTATCTGTGTTGTTGTAGTTTCTACAACTTTATTATTACTGAATCAAGTAAAGGTCAACAATCTTGCGCCGTTTTTGGATCATAGCACCAAGATAATATTGACTTGCGCGTATAAGTATTTTTCTTTTCCTTTTGCTGAAACAGTTTTATTCTTATCCATAGCCGATTGTATCAAGAAAGAAAACGGTCCATCAAAAATTTATGTCTGTGGAATTTTATTTGGAGCGCTTATCCTGCTTCTTGCTGTTGTAAGGAATATTTTGGTTCTCGGTCCGGAATTGATGAAATCGGAATATTTTCCATCGTATGTGGCAGCCCGAATCATTAATGTCGGTGATTTTTTGGTAAGGATCGAAGGCAGCATTACAGCAAACTTTATATTGGCAGGCGTTACGAAAGTTGCGCTTTGTTTATTTGCCGCTTCAAAGGGTATGGCAAGCCTGTTTAATATACAGGATTATAAAAAGCTGATCATGCCCGTAAGTTTATTATCGCTTGCTTTGGGTTGTATTATTTTCAAAAGCACAATGGAAATGGTAAACGGTTTGGACATTTATGCGGTATATGCAATTCCGTTTCAGATCATTATTCCTCTTATCCTATGGATCGGCAGCGAGATTAAGACGCGCACGGGCGGTCAGTCCGGAAACGAAAATATGGCAAAATAAAAATCCAAAAGCAAAGTCCATTCAAATGAATGGGCTTTCACTTTCGGATTATAAGAAAGTTCGTTATAACTTATTTATCATAGAAGCATTATATGCCGCGCCAAATCCATTATCTATATTAACTACACTGACTCCGCTTGCACAGCTGTTCAGCATGGATAACAGCGCGGAAAGGCCCCCGAAGTTTGCTCCGTACCCAACACTGGTGGGTACCGCGATGACCGGTTTATCTACTAAGCCTCCAACCACGCTTGCGAGTGCACCTTCCATTCCCGCAATTACAATAACAACCTTAGCGCCGCGTATGATATCCAGTTTTGAAAAGAGCCTGTGAATCCCGGCGACCCCGACATCAATAACCCGTTCCACCCGATTCCCAAGAATACTTGCGGTTTCCGCCGCTTCTTCAACGATGGGCAAATCAGAGGTTCCTGCTGAAACAATTGCAATGTAACTTTCCGTCAGGATCTCTTCTTTTTTCTTGACGGTAATCGTTCTGCCAAGTGAATTGTATTTGGCGTCCGCGCAGATTTCCCTCACGGCGAAAAACATCTCTTCACTGGCTCGTGTAGCGAGTATGTTATTTTCCTTTGTAAGCATGTATTGAACAATACTTTTTACTTGCTCTACTGTCTTTCCCGCGCAATAGATTACCTCGGGGTAACCGACCCGTAACTCCCTTGCATTGTCAATTTTGGCAAAGCCTAAGTCCTTATAGGGAAGGTCTTCTATTATTTTAACAGCGTCTTCAATTGTGATATCATTTTTTTTTACAGCTTCCAGCAAGTGCTTTACATCGCTTTTATTCATCCTTATCCTCCTGAAAATCCACCATCAGTGCTTCAAAATGGTTTCATTCATACTTCCGGTGCGGTATCCTTTCATGTCTAGAGATACATATGTAAATCCGATCTTCTTCAACTCGGTATATACCTTCTCCATCAATTCCTCATCGAAGAACCTGCTGCGTTCCTCCGCACCCACTTCAATTCTTGCCAAATCACCGTGATGCCGTACTCTTACCTGCCGAAAGCCCAAATCCAAAAGGTATTGCTCTGATTGATCCACCATAGCAAGCTTTTCCCTTGTTATGTTCTGACCATACGGGAACCGGGAGGCCAGGCACGCAAAGGCAGGTTTGTTCCATGTTGGAAGACCCATTTCCTTAGACAGCAGTCGGATATCGTCTTTCGTCATCTCCGCTGCTTTTAACGGGCTGACTACCTCCAGTTCCTTCACAGCCTGCATCCCCGGCCTGTAATCACCAAGGTCATCCAAATTGGAACCGTCTGCGACATACCGCATACCATTTTGCCTTGCAGTTTCCTTGACTTTTTCAAAGAGCTCATGCTTGCAAAAATAGCAGCGATTAACCGGATTTTCAGCATAACCCTCAATGTCCAGTTCCTCCGAATCGATTACAATATGATTCGCGCCAATACTTTTTGCAAATGCCACCGCTTCTTTGAATTCACGTTCGGGATAAGTAGAAGACCTTGCAGTTACGGCAATCGCTTTATCGCCCAGCACATCCACTGCGACTTTCAAAAGGAAGGTGCTGTCCACCCCTCCGGAGAAAGACACCGCGAGACTGCCCATGCTGCGGATGTCCTCCTGTAAATGAATTAATTTTTCATGTGCATCCATAGTGTTCACCTTTCGCATCGTATTATTAAGAGAGGAACTCAAACCGGCTCTTCATTATTTAGTTCCATCGCCCGGTCAACTTCTTTGTAAACCCTTGCAATGGGGATATTGTTTTCTTCCGCTATCCGTTTGCAATCTTCATATTCCGCTTTATATTTAACCGGTTCCCCTTCATAAAAGGATTTTTTTACTGTTACGCTGCCGAACTTTGTGTTTAAAGTTAAAAATTCTCGATGAAGCATAATTTTTTCAACAATGAATTTTCGAATTCCAATCGAAGTGGTTTCTTTAAAAATGATATTCGAAACTTCTTTTTCCCATTTTGTGTTTACCAAAATGCTTAGCTTAATTGCGGGTCTTCCTTTTTTCATAATAATAGGCGTCTTAAAAACGTCCAAAGCACCCTTATTAAAAAGCTGTTCCTCTATATAGCTGTAAAATTCCGGATTCATGTCATCTATATTTGTCTCAAGAAGATATTGTTCTTCCGTTTCTTCGCGGCTATTAACTTCACCTAAATAAACGCGCAAAACATTTGGAATTTCCAAATCTCTGCTGCCAAGTCCGTACCCGATCTTCTCCACTGAAAAATCCATCTTGTCTGTGAATTCTCCAACGTTTGCTGCTAAGATAGCTGCACCCGTGGGCGTAGTAGTCTCAAAAGGAACAATTCCGAATTTCATGGGGATACCTTTTAGAATTTCAACTGTGGCTGGGGCAGGAACCGGAATCAGGCCATGTGCGCACTTTACAAATCCGCCGCCCACCTGAACGGGGGAAGCCATAATCTTATCCACCTTCAGGTAATCGAACGCGATAGCCGCGCCTATCATATCCACAATAGAGTCTATAGCACCAACCTCATGAAAATGAACTTCTTCAATTGGTTGCCCATGAATTTTAGCCTCCGCCTGTGCGATTCGCATGAACATATCCAAACTCAGCTTTTTCACCCTGTCATTCAGGCTGCTGTCATTGATGATTGTCTTAATGTCCTTCAAATGCCTGTGGTGCTCGTGCTGATCCTCAAGGTCGTGATGATGCTTTTCGTGGGTTAAGATGACATCTACTTTCGTTCCGCTGATTCCATTTTTCAAATCCTGTTTTACTTTTATTTCATATTCGGAAGTCAATTCCAGCTTTGAAAGTTCATTGATTAAATAGTCTTTGTCAACACCCAAGTCCACCATGGCGCCCAGATTCATATCGCCGCTGATTCCGCTGAAGCAATCATAATATAAGATTTTCATTTTAATTTCTCCATGAATTTCCTGTTATAAGGTATGAATAATTGGTTCTTGTATTTATTCGAATGCGGCACTCACGTTTTTTAATTCCTTACGAATAGAAATCGCCTGCGGACAGTGCGTTTCACATTTGCCGCACTCCACGCAGTTCAGTGCTCTTTGTTCAGGGGAAAGACGTGTATAACCTTCTTTATCATCAAACATATGGTAATTGTTGAACGCAGAAAAACAGCCGGGAATATTCACACCCCTGGGGCATGGCATACAATAGCCGCAAGCGGTACAGTTGACTTTTATTCTTTCTTTAAAAATAGCTTTCACTTGGTCGATAATATCGGATTCTTTTTCTGTCAGGGAATCTGCTTTCATTTCACTTGCAGTTTTTAGGTTTTCTTTTACTTGATCCATCGTATTCATACCGCTTAATACTACGGAAACTTCCGGATGGTTCCAAACCCAGCTTAATGCCCAGTCCGCGGGCGTCCGTTTTATTTCAGCCTGTTTCAACACAGCCTGAGCGGCCTCCGGAAGATGAGTAGCAAGCTTTCCTCCTCTGAGGGGCTCCATAATGGTAATACCCAGCCCTTTTTGAGCCGCATAGTTTAAGCCTTCCGTGCCCGCCTGAAAATTCTCGTCCAGATAATTATATTGTATCTGACAAAAGGACCAGTCATAATAATCCACTATTTCTTTAAATGAATCATATTTATCATGGAATGAAAATCCTGCGTGTTTTATTCTTCCGTCTTTCATTGCCTGATCTAAGAATTCGCTGATACCGGCTGATTTCAATGTTGACCAAACGGAAGCGTTTAGGCTGTGAACTAAATAAAAATCGATATGATCCGTTTCCAGCCGCTCCAACTGTTCATTTAAATAGCGATCCATATCTTCTCTTGTTTTAATCAGCCAGCTTGGCAGTTTTGTCGCTAATTTAACTTTTTGCCGGTACCCGTTTTTTAAGGCCTTTGCCACAAAAGGTTCACTTTGTCCCGCTTTATTCATGCCGGTACCGTGATATGGATATGCGGTATCAATATAGTTTACCCCTTCATCTATTGCATAGTGAATCAGCTTGATGGATTGTTCTTCGTCTATTTTAGTTGCATCTCCTCCGGGCAGCAGGGGAAGCCTCATGCACCCAAAGCCTAAAATAGAAACCATTTCATTTGTTTTCCCAAATTTTCTGTATAACATAGTTATACCTCCATATTACGTTATTTTACAATCTTTATAGAGAAATAATTTCAGGCCAAGATAAATCTCGCTATAAAAATCAGGTGACTCAAATTCATACGTTACAGCCGAATCGTTGGTTTAGATATAGTTATAAGTATACAGGTTAGAGTGAACTCTAAGTCAATAGTAAAATAAAAATTTGTAAAGCGAGTAAAAGCTGAAACGATTATCTCACATTAACTTGCAAATTAACAACGGATATTATACATTTAGTAAGAACACTCTGACAAACAATAAAAGAAGACGGTAAAGTGGATGAAAAGACAGGAATTCAATAATTTGGTTTATCATATGATATCAATTATCCCGTATGGCAAAGTTGCAACGTATGGACAGATCGCTTTACTGTTGGGGATGCCGCAGTGCTCAAGGCAGGTGGGGCATGCTCTGCATGACGCGCCCGAATATTTTGAGTTGCCCTGCCACCGGGTGGTAAACAGTAAGGGGCGGCTGGTAATCGGCTGGCAGGAGCAGAGGACCCTCTTGAAAAAGGAGGGCGTGCACTTCCTTGAAAACGGCAATGTAGATTTAAAACAAAACATATGGCGGTACAGCGCATCGGAGGTCGAGAAGGGTGCTGCAAACTTGCACAAGGACGGGAGTGAAGAATGAGAATTCTTACGCCGGTGTTTTTGACGACCTCATAGTAAAAAACAGCGCCCGCATCAATGCGAATGCTATTTTGGGGCGGTGAGGATGCGGCTCGAACCTGCCTTGCGGGGCAAGCAAGGCAAAAAAATACACAGCCTGTTTCCAAGCTGTGTAAATATGACAGAGAGGATTTGTCAGCGGGATCATTCACAGCTAACAGGCAATTAGTATAAAAAAATAATTTACATCTAAATGATAAAAGTATATAATCGAATTATAATATTTTACATAAACTCGATTGTATAATATCTGTTGGAGATGATAGTATGGGAATTCTTAACTTTGTAAAAGGCCAATTTATTGAGGTAATCGAGTGGGTTGATGATACAAAAGATACTATGGTGTATCGATTCCCGGTCCAGGGCAAAGAGATCAAAATGGGCGCAAAGCTTACTGTAAGAGAATCTCAAATGGCGGTATTTATCAATGAAGGAAAAGCAGCCGATGTGTTTAGTCCCGGACTTTACACGCTTTCCACAGAAAATCTGCCGATCATAACAAAACTGAAGTCATGGCCTTATGGCTTCAATTCACCGTTCAAAGCAGAAGTATATTTCTTCAATACAAAACAGTTTACAGACCAAAAATGGGGAACTGAAAACCCGGTTATGCTCCGGGATGCAGAATTCGGCATGCTGCGCCTGCGGGCATTCGGAATTTATTCTTTTCGGGTAATTGATCCGCTGAAATATTTGCAGCAGGTTGCAGGTACCGCCGGGCTTTCCGATACGCAGGACATTTCCGGCCAATTAAAGCGGCTTATTGTTTCAGGCTTAACAGATCTTCTGGGCGAACTTAAAATTCCTGCGCTTGATCTTGCAGCAAACTATGATGAGATCAGTGAAAAAACGCAGAAAAAGTTATCCGCTAAATTTGAAGAGTTTGGCCTGTCATTGGTTTCTTTTTATGTGGAAAACATATCACTTCCGCAAGAAGTGGAAGCGGTATTGGATAAAAGAACAGAAATGGGTCTGTTAGGCAACTTGCAGCAATATGCTCAGTTTCAAGCTGCGGATTCCATCAAAGACGCTGCTCAGAATCCGGGCGGGCTTGCGGGCGCAGGCGTCGGGCTTGGTGCCGGTGCGGTTATGGGCTCTGTGTTTTCACAGACATTCGCTCAGCCGCAACAGCAATCCCCTTTACCGCAGGGAACGCCTTGCTCCGCATGCGGGACCCAAATACCCAGCGGTTCCAAATTCTGCCCCGGCTGCGGAAAGGCGAACGTTCTACCCACATCCAAATGTGTAAAATGCGGCGCTCCAATCGATGCGAACGCAAAATTTTGTCCGGAATGCGGAGCCGCTCAGGTAAACGAAAGTTTCTGCAATAACTGCGGCGCTAAACTGGCAAGCGACGCAAAGATTTGCCCGGAATGCGGAAATAAAGTGGGGTGAATGAAAATATGGAATCTGTATTGACCAATGACAGCATAAAAGTAAGCAGCGAGCATGTTAAATGCCCTTCCTGCGCGGCGGAAATGGTGTACAGTCCGGAAGAGAACATGCTTGTATGCCCCTATTGCGGCTCGCATCAGGAAATAGCGGCCAGCAACAGTCCGATTGAAGAACATATTTTTGAATTTTCCCAAAGCCGCCCGGAAGAGTGGGGCTTATCCACAAAGGTGATTCACTGCAGCAACTGCGGCGCAGATATGGTCACAGATGCAAATGTTACAGCTCGGGTATGCGCTTACTGCGGCTCCCCTATGATAACACAAGCGGAAAACTCCAATTGCATCGCACCGGAGGCTATCCTTCCGTTTAAAATCTCATCCGATACCGCAAAGCTGTATTTCAGGAATTGGGTGAAAAGCAGGTTCTTTGCTCCTCGCGCACTTCGGGAGCAAAACACGCTGCAAAGGCTCAGCGGCGTTTATGTCCCTCATTTTACATATGACTGTAACACCGAATCAGACTACAGCGCGCAGGCCGGAACACATTATTATGAAACGGAAATGGTTACAGTTCAACGTGACGGCAAAACGGTGACGGAAGAACGCCAGGTTATGAAGACAAGATGGAATCCTGTAAGCGGTCATTTTGCAAGTGATTTTGACGATGTACTGATCCTCGCATCTAAAAATATTGACAATAAACTGATAAAGCTGAATTACCATCTGGATGAACTTGTTCCTTATCAAAAAGAATTCCTCTACAGTTTTCTTGCCGAGAACAATAGCATCAGTAAGGAAGACTGCTGGACATCAGCTCAAAGTGTAATCAAAATTAAGTTGGAAAAGGAAATCACAAAAGTAATTGATGCGGACGAGGTAAGAGGACTCACAGTCAGCACGGTGTATAGCAATGTTACATTTAAAAGCGTTTTGCTTCCGGTTTGGATATCCTCCTATCTGTTCAAAGGTAAAACCTATCAGTTTATGATTAACGGGCAATCGGGCGAGGTCAAAGGTCAGTCTCCGGTCAGTGCCCTTCGTATTTTTGTCAGCATTCTGGTATCGATGGGGATCACCGGCCTTTGCTTCGTGCTGAATCCTCTTTTAGGTGCTATCGCATTGATTGCATCCGTAATCACTTTCATACACTTAGCAACAAAAAAACCGAAGGATATTACCAAAACTCCGAATGCAGGATAAGTCGCTGCATTCGGAGTTTTTCGCATATGCGATTCGAACCTGCCTTACGGCACACTACAGTTCCAATTTCACAACGAGTACAGTTCACGCGGCCCGTGCAACGAATCGCTTTAGCGGCTGTGCAAATTCTCGCAGCTTGACCTGAAGCACCAATATAAAGTAGCTTTCGGAAACTAAATTAAATTTAATTCAGGAGAGAAAATATGAAAAAAACAAATTGTTAGCTGGTGTCCTTTATATATCCATAGGTATTTTTCTTGCCGGCTGTAATAATCAAACAGCAGTTTCATCAACAGCATCCGAAATAGTATCCGAAGGTGGTTTTTCTGAAAATATTTCCTCATATGATTTACAGTCTTCCAATTCTGAACGAAACAGAAAAGAGGTCATATTATATGCTTATACTGGACTTGTACCCGCTCCGGCAGACCACAAATTAATACAAGAGCTGCCTAAGGATACCAAAGAAATAAATGAAACAGTCGGAATACCTCCTGATGAAGTAACTCCGGATAAAGTCATGAAACTATATACGGAAAAATATCTTACCGCACCGGTCGCAAACGGCAGCAAGACTTTTTCCTACTCAAGTGCGACTATGAATGGAGACGGAATCATTACGATCGACTTTACAAAAGAAGGCGCCAGTTATCTGTCTTACGGAACTATGTTGGAAAGCAGTAGCTTGTACGGTATTGGAAAAACAATGTTGATGAATGTTGAGGGTGCAAAAGCAGTTAGCTACGGAATAGAGGGTGGAGATTATTCTACAGAAATGTTTTTAAAGAGAGACACCCCTTATTTGACTAAATAATATAACTTTTGCAGGTGTGGAAGCACGGATGGTTCCCACATTTCCAAGGATGTTGATTTTCTCGTTGGATAAATAAACAGATCGGCATTCCTCGGAGGAAACTGTTTCAACCCAGTACAGATCGGTCTATGAAATGAAATTATTGATAAAAGGAGAGCATTTCTATGAAAATTCGCAAAAGTCTTGCGGCCTGCCTGTCGGCACTGTTGTTTATCGTTTCGGGTTGCAGCGCGCCCGGCGGGGAAAAGGCGTCAAGTGCAATAATCAGTTCAGCAACAAGCAGCTCTTCTAGTGTTTCTGAGCCGGGCATGAATGTAAGCTCTTCAGTAACGTCCGGCGCGAGCTCCGAACCGGTTTCCGGTAATGGGGAGGTCAGCTCGAAAAATGGTGCTGAGGAAAGCACCTCTTCCGCCACGCAGGTTAGTTCCAAAGTATCGCAAAATAATAGTGACTGGGTAGCATATGACACAAATAAAGACGGCTATAAGCTTCATATCAAAAAAGCGGATGGCACCGAAGATAAAGTCATTGTAAATGATGTTGTGTTAGCACCATGTGTAGCGGGCGAATGGGTGTATTATATTGCTCCTTTAGTAGAGATTGACAAGGTGAAACTGGATGGTTCACAGAAAACGAAAGTATGCGATACAGATGTGATAGAAAATTTAAACGGCAATATGGCGGTTACCGCAGAGCATAAGGATGGATACATTTTGTATAGAACGCAGCAATGTCATGAGGTAGGAAACAACAGCTCGTATCCTGCGCACTATTATAAGCTTGATCCCGATACAAATAAGATTACAGAAGTAAAGAGCTAATTAATCCCAAAAAACCAGTATCCATGAGGAAAAAGAAAAAGTCCACCAGCATAAGCTGATGGACTTCTCTGGCGGAGAGGATGCGACTCGAACGCACAATGCCTTGCGGCACACCACATTTCCAATGTGGCTCCTTACCATTAGAATACCTCTCCAAATGGTAACCGGCTGACTGCTTCAACAGACAACTATGATATTATATCGGATGCAGACAAAAAAATCAAGTCCTAATTTGCAGATTTTTGAATTTTTCATGCAATCTGCCTTTTTGGGTCTTGCACAGCAATTCGGAGTGTTATAATATATGAGTATATTGTGTATTTTCAAATTTAGGAGGTATCATTTTGAAAAGGACGGAAATAAGCGAATTGTACTCTAAAACGGCAGAGCTTGGCGGCACAGCTGTCACAGTCTGCGGCTGGGTTCGTACCATTCGTGATTCCAAAGCGCTTGGTTTTATTGAACTCAACGACGGAAGCTGTTTTAAAGGGGTTCAAATCGTTTTTGAAGCCGATAAAATCGATAATTTTACAGAAGTTACAAAGTTGAATGTAGGCTCGGCAATTACGGTGACCGGCGAACTGATTGTTACACCGGAAGCGAAGCAGCCGTTTGAAATTCATGCGGTGAAGATTGAAGTGGAAGGCCTCTCCACGCCGGAATATCCGCTGCAGAAAAAGCGTCATTCGCTTGAATATCTTCGCACCATCGCGCATTTGCGCCCGCGCACCAATACGTTCAGCGCAGCGTTTCGCGTACGTTCCGCAGCTGCCTATGCGATTCATAAGTTCTTTAACGAGGGCGGCTTTGTTTATGTCCATACTCCGCTTGTTACCGGCAGCGACTGTGAGGGTGCGGGCGAAATGTTCACCGTAACCACGCTGGACTCGGACAACCCGCCCCGCACCGAAGAGGGAGCAGTGGATTATTCGCAGGACTTTTTTCAAAAGCATACTTCATTGACCGTTTCAGGCCAGCTGGAAGCTGAATGTATGGCAATGGCATTCGGTAAAGTTTACACGTTCGGGCCGACCTTCCGTGCGGAAAAGTCCTATACGCAGCGTCACGCCGCGGAATTTTGGATGATCGAACCGGAAATTGCGTTTGCCGACCTGAATGACGATATGAAATTGGCTGAAGCCATGATGAAGTTTGTGATCCGTTATGTAATGGAAACCTGCCTCGATGATATTGAATTCTTCAATAATTTTGTAGACAAGGGCTTGATGGAACGGCTGAACAATGTGGTCAGCTCCGATTTTGCCTGTGTAACATATACGGAAGCAGTCGACATTCTCATGAAAAATAACGATAAATTTGAATACAAAGTAGAGTGGGGCACGGACCTTCAAACCGAACATGAAAAGTATCTGACGGAGCAGGTGTTCGGCAAGCCAGTTTTTGTTACAAATTATCCGAAAGAAATTAAAGCGTTTTATATGCGTATGAACGATGACGGAAAAACAGTAGCGGCAGTTGACCTGTTGGTTCCCGGTATCGGAGAAATCATCGGCGGCAGCCAGCGCGAGGAGCGTATGGAGGTACTGCAGCAGCGTATGAAGGACTTTGGGCTGAACGAAGAAAATTACTGGTGGTATTTGGACTTAAGGCGTTACGGCGGTACAAAGCATGCGGGATTTGGGCTCGGCTTTGAGCGCTTGGTCATGTATTTAACCGGGATTTCCAATATTCGCGACGTGCTGCCGTTCCCGCGTACAACAGGTACCGCGGAATTTTAGAAAATGCTGGGAATTTGAAAGGGAGTAATTATTATGGCAATGTGGAGAGATAGTCTTAAAATCGGCGTGACACTGATTGACAGTGAACACAGGGAATTATGCGATCGAATCGACCGGCTTTTTGCGGCCTGCAGTCAGGGCAAGGGCCGGGACGAAATTGTTAAAACGCTTGAATTCCTTGAATCCTACACTATCAAACATTTTTCCGACGAGGAAAAGCTTCAGCGCAGCAGTTCATATCCAAAAGTCGCAGAGCATAAAGCAATGCATGAGTTTTTCATTAAGAAGATTGCTGACCTGAAAAAAGATATCGTGGAGCATGGGGCATCCGTCGGGGTCGTTTCCCAAACCAACTACTTTTTAATGGATTGGCTGTTAAACCATATTCAAAAAGTGGATACGGAACTGGCAAACTATATAAAATGAATACGGTACTGGAATTTTTGCCGTTACTGTGAAATTGTTGACGGGATAGACAGAAATGAGCATATAATAACTATAGAAAATAAGCAATATCGAGAAATATGCAGGACAACGAATTTGGACTTGCAATTTTATGCGAGTTATAATACAATGTAAGTTGTTTTGATATCGATTTTGCATTTTATAATAGGGGGATGCTCATATTGGATTTTTCATCAATGTCTGCCGCACAATGGAACGGGATAAAAGCGGATTTAGAAGAACAGTATAATCAGTTTCAGGCACAGGGGCTCAAACTTAACATGGCTCGCGGAAAGCCTTCTTCTGCTCAGCTTGATTTATCCATGGAGATGCTGGACGTTCTGAACTCGGAGTCCGATATGCACTCTTCGACCCGTGACGACTGCCGCAACTATGGCGTACCGGACGGACTGCCGGAACTGAGGGAACTGTTTGCGGAACTGATGGGCGTGGACGATCATAACATTATTGTAGGCGGCAATTCGAGCCTTAATATGATGTTTGACGCCATCTCCTGTGCAATGACACACGGCTTTGCGGGATGTGAACCGTGGGGCAGGCAGGGACATATCAAATTCCTGTGCCCGGCACCCGGCTATGACCGTCATTTTGCCATTACAGAATACTTTGGCTTTGAACTGGTTGCCGTTCCCATGCTGCCCACTGGCCCCGATATGGATGTTGTGGAAAAGCTGATAGCGGACGACACAAGTATTAAGGGAATTTGGTGTGTTCCAAAGTATTCCAATCCGACGGGGATTACGTATTCGGATGAGACTGTCCGTCGTTTTGCAGCGCTAAAGCCCGCGGCGAAGGATTTTAAAATCTTCTGGGATAATGCTTACTGCGTGCATGACCTTACGGATACGCCCGACACGCTGCTGAATCTGTGGCATGAATGCAGAAAAAAGCATAGTGTCGATATGCCGATTTTCTTCGCGTCCACAAGCAAGATTACTTTCCCGGGTGCGGGTGTGGCGGCAATGGGAGCGAGCGAAAGCAACCTTGCGGTATTAAGGGAACATTATTCGTTCCAAACGATCGGGCCGGATAAGCTCAATCAGCTTCGTCATATATACTTCTTAAAGGATATGGCCGGAGTGGAAGCCCAGATGAAACGTCACCGTGCAATCATTGAGCCGAAGTTTAAAATGGTTACCGATAAACTGGAAGCTGAACTCAGCGGCAAGGGCATAGCCTCCTGGACAAATCCAAACGGCGGTTATTTCATCAGTGTGGATGTGATGAACGGCTGCGCGAAGCGCGTCGTAACCCTTTGCAAACAGGCCGGTGTTGTTCTTACCGGGGCGGGTGCAACTTTCCCGTATGGTAAGGATCCTAATGACAGCAACATCAGGGTATCGCCGACTTTCCCACCGGTTTCGGAACTGGAACAGGCAATGAATTTGTTCTGTATCTGTGTACAGCTTGCAGCAGTTGAAAAGTTCTTAAAATAAATAATGAAATAATGTGAGGAGGAGTATTACTCCTCCTTGTTTTTTGCTAAGTTATGCTAATAATCTTGTCAAATCGATTGACATTTTCGGGTAATAACAATATAATTAATTCTGTTACTTCTGCGAGGATTCACAGAAAAACATACATTGGAGGATATACGCATGAAGCGAGTAGCAAAACCAGTATTTTTCATCGTCGCCCTCCTCATACTGTTTTTAACTTATACCGCAACCTTCGGTATTAGGGGACAAAACGGGGATAATTCGACCTCCTACATAAAGGGTGTCGGCGACATCAGATGGGGAATTGACATCAACGGCGGCGTCGAGGCTACATTCAGCCCCGAAACAACAACAAAAGCCACAAAAGAACAAATTGACTCAGCAAAAGCCATTATCGAGGTACGCTTGACCTCATCCCACATTACAGACTACGAACTATATACCGATTATGATCATGATCGTATTATCGTTCGCTTCCCTTGGAAGAATGACGAAAAAACATTTGACCCGGAAAGTGCAATTCAGGAGCTGTCTGCAACTGCAATGCTCACCTTCCGCGAGGGCGGCGAATATACAACGACTACGACCGGTTCCGATGGACAACCTGTGTACAAAACGCCGAAGGCCGGCACTGCCACCGCTTCCACCATTCTCCTTCAGGGCAGCGACATTAAAAGCGCGAAATCTGAAATGTCACAGGATCAGACCACCGGCAAGACAAGCTATGAGGTCGGTTTGGAACTGAATGACAGCGGCACGACCAAGTTTGCCGAAGCGACCCAAAGGCTTCAAAATCAGGTGATATCTATCTGGATGGATGATATTATGATTTCCAGTCCAACGGTCAATGCCGTAATTACGGACGGAAAATGCTCTATTCAGGGAACCTTCACCGCTTCAGAAGCTTCTGCTCTGGCGAACAAGATTAATGCCGGTGCATTGCCATTCAAACTTACCACAACAAACTTCAGCACCATCAGCCCGCTGCTCGGATCTTCTTCCCTGCGCGCAATGCTGATTGCAGGCTGCATCGCTTTTGCGCTGATCTGCCTGTTTATGCTGTTTGTATTCCGTCTTCCGGGTTTTGTCGCAGTCATTGCGCTGCTCGGCCAGATTGGACTTTCGTTTGCTGCTGTTTCGGGTTATTTCCCGTTTGTCAACAGCTTTACCATGACCCTGCCCGGTATTGCCGGTATTATTCTTTCCATTGGTATGGGCGTTGATGCCAACATCATCACTGCGTCCAGAATCAAGGAAGAACTTTGGTCCGGTAAAACACTCGACGGAGCGATTCAAAAAGGTGACGACAACAGCTTCTGGGCAATTTTTGACGGTAACATCACTGTTATCATTGTTGCTTTGATTTTGATGGGCGTGTTCGGTCCTACGAACATTCTGTCCATGCTGTTTGGCCCATCCACAACAGGCTCGATTTATTCCTTCGGTTATACTCTGCTGATTGGTATTGTCGGCAACTTCCTGTTTGGTGTAACTTGCACCCGCTTAATGACCAAGTCACTTGCCGGGTTTAAGTTTGCACGCAACAAATGGTTATTCGGAGGTGCCGCAAAATGAAAATATTTCATATTAAATTTTTCGAGAACAGAAAAATATTCTTTGGAATTTCGCTCGGGATTATGGCAATCGGATTAATTTTCAACGTAATCTTCGGCACTCAGCTTGATATTCAGTTTACCGGCGGCGCCCTCATCAATTACTCTTACACTGGTACCATCCAGCAGGAGGAAGTTGAAAAGGTCGTACAGGATATTGCAAAAAAAGATGTTTCCGTCCGTATTCATGAAAATGTGAAATCTGCTGATGGTTCTGCTGCGAAAAACAATGTTTCCATTTCTTTCGCGGGTACCGAATCGATCTCACTCGATAACCAACAGGCAATTGCAAAAGCGCTTGTTGCAAAATATCCGAATGCAGGTTTTCAAGTTTTAGAATCCAGCTCCGTCAATCCGACAATGGGGCATAGTTTCTTCATTAAATGTTTGGTTGCTATCTTAATTGCGTTCATTCTCCTTGTTATATACATTGCAATCCGTTTCCAAAAGATAGGCGGTATGACGGCGGGTATCATGGCGATTATCGCCCTGCTTCATGACGTTGCCATGGTCTACTTTACGTTTATTATCTTCCGAATTCCATTGAACGACAGCTTTATTGCGGTTGTTCTTACGATTTTGGGTTACTCGCTGAATGATACGATTATCATATATGATCGTATCAGAGAAAACCGCAGGCTCCTAGGGCCTAAGACGCCGTATTCTGTTTTGGTTAACACCAGCATTAACCAAACGTTTACCCGTTCCCTTTACACTGCGGGCTGTACGTTCGCAGCAATCGCAATCGTATTTATCGTTGGTCAGTTCTTTGGGCTTTCCAGTGTTGTCACATTTGCCCTTCCGATGATGGTTGGTGTTGTGACCGGTTGCTATTCTTCCGTTTGCGTTGCAGGTCCGCTCTATGTCATGTGGGAAAACCACAGGGCAGCCCAAAAAACAGAATCAGCAAAATAATTGCAGTTTAACAAAATCAACACCGGCGTGCAGTTTGTGCGCCGGTGTTGTTCTGTTTTTAGGCATTAATATTTGCACATACTTGTAACCGTAAGAAACAACGTCAATATTTTTTAGAATCTTCTTTAAACTCTGTTAAGATTGAGATATAATAAATACATAAATATAGGAAAGCGGGTGTTTTTAATGGCTACAAATTTTACTGTGCCACTGTCCAGGGTGATTCAGGAACTTGCACTTGATATAATTGATATGCCCGGCGACGCAGAACAGATTATTGTATCCTCTACGGATGTCAATCGCCCCGGCCTTGAACTAAATCGGTTTTATGATTACTATGATAATACACGAATCATTATTTTCGGCAATGCCGAAACCGCTTTTTTAAAGTCGATTTCCAGTCAGGAACGCCTTAAGGTTCTGAGTGAAATCTTCTCGAAAAAGCCCCCGGCTGCTATTATAGCAAGAAGCTTAACACCGATGCCGGAACTCTTGGAAGCGACCAAGGCAAACGGAGTTCCCGTTTTAAGTACTCCTGACACTACATCCAGCTTGGTTGCCGCGCTGGTTTCGTTCATGAACGTGGAATTAGCCCCCCGCATTACACGCCACGGCGTTTTAGTTGAAGTTTACGGCGAAGGTATTCTGTTGGTCGGCGACAGCGGAGTTGGTAAAAGTGAAACTGCAATTGAACTCATTAAGCGCGGCCACCGTTTAATCGCGGACGATGCGGTTGAAATTCGACGTGTTTCCGCTAAATCCCTGGTTGGACAGGCCCCCGCTAATATTAGGCATTTTATTGAGCTGCGCGGCATAGGCATTATAAATGCGCGCAGGATTTTTGGTATGGGCGCTGTTAAGCTCACAGAAAAAATTGACCTTGTTATTAATCTTGAAATTTGGGATAATAAAAAGGTTTACGACCGTATGGGCATTGACAGCGAGTATACGGAAATTCTGGGGATTAAAGTTCCGGTTCTCACCATTCCGGTAAAGCCGGGCAGAAACCTTGCAATTATTATTGAAGTAGCTGCCATGAACAACCGTCAGAAAAAGATGGGCTACAATGCGGCTCAGGAATTGCTGCAGAGCCTTGGAATGGATGTTTCAGCCATGCAGGAACAAGAGAAAAAGTTAGACTTAGATATCTAATTCATAAATTACTAATCTGAATTTGAATTACAAATAAGAAGAACGAATAGAGATAGGGAGTAAAAATGAATTTTATCGCAGACACACACATGCATACGATAGCATCTACGCATGCATACAGCACATTGCAGGAAATGGTTCACGCCGCCGCACTGAAAAAGCTTTACGCGGTTGCAATCACCGATCACGGCGTTAATCTTCCGGGCGCACCGAGGACGTGGTATTTTCATAATATGAAAGTGATCCCGCACCGTTTTGAAGGAGTTCTCGTTCTGCGTGGGCAGGAAACCAACATTATGGATTATAATGGAACTATCGATTTGGAACCCGATTGCGTGGATGACCTCGACTGGATTGTGGCTTCCATTCATGGTGTATGTATGCCGAAAGAAGAAAAACCAACAGTGGAAGCCGTGACAAATACATGGATGCAGATTGCTAGAAATCCAAAGATAAATGTGATTGGTCATAGCGGATTTCAGGAATATCGCTATGATTACGAAACTGTCATTCCGGAATTCGGGCGGCAGGGGAAACTGGTGGAACTGAATGAAAGCACATTCTATAACCGCCGTAAATCCGTGCCGAACTGCACGGAGATTATGAAGATTTGTAAAAAACACAGCGTACCGATTATTGTGAATACAGACTCTCACTTTTCCAATATGGTCGGTTGTTTTGAAAACTCGCTGAAACTGTTGGAAGAAATCAATTTTCCCGAGGAACTTGTGGTAAATTCGGGAGTTGCAAGGTTTGAGTCATACCTGAAGCAATATACCCGCGTTTTTGATGACCCAATTTTAAATTAAAAATCCGGAGGAAACGATGAATCAAATCGATCAGTTAGCACAGTTGGCGGAACAAGCTGGCTGTGATGTTTTGCGCAATGAACCGATGAGTCTGCACACCACTTTCAAAATCGGCGGGCCGGTGGACTTGTTCATCACGGTATGCAGCAGAAGCGAGGTACAGCAGCTTTACCGGGCGGCAAATGAACTTGGCGTCCCGCTTATGGCAATCGGGAACGGCTCGAACATGCTGGTACGTGACACGGGGATTCGCGGCGCAGTGGTTTTGTTAGCAGGTGAATTCCGGCGGATTGAATTAATCGATGAAACGATCATTGAATGCGGGGCGGGCGCAACGCTTGCCCAGCTTTGCAATTTTGCGAAAGAAAACTCCCTTACCGGTCTTGAATTTGCTTGGGGGATCCCCGGTGCGGCTGGCGGTGCGGCGTTTATGAATGCGGGCGCTTACAACAATGAAATGGAAAGTGTTTTGACCGCCTGTTCCCACGTGACCAAAGAAGGGGATTTCGGCACGCTGAAAGGGAAGGAACTCCAGTTTGCGTATCGCCACAGCGCCTATACGGAAAACGGAGATACCATTTTGTCCCTTACGCTGGAACTCGAAAAGGGAAGAAAAGACCAAATTGAAAGGGTCATGGATGATCTGTTTGATCGGAGAAAATCAAAGCAGCCGTTGGAGTACCCCAGTGCGGGTAGCGTGTTTAAGCGCCCGGTTGGGAATTTCGCCGGAACGCTGATTGAAAAATGCGGTTTAAAGGGCAAAAAAATCGGCGGCGCCATGGTCAGTGAAAAACATGCGGGATTTATTGTTAATATGGGCGGCGCTACCTGTGAGGACGTACTTGATTTAATTGATTTTATTAAAGATACCGTCTTAATGCAGACAGGCATTGCACTGGAGTGCGAAGTCAAAACATTCGGATGATATTGGAGGAAACATGGAATTCTTAATTGTTACAGGCCTTTCGGGAGCAGGAAAATCCCGCGCGGTTGACGCGCTGGAGGATATCGGATTTTTTTGCGCAGATAATATCCCCCCAAAACTCATCGAAACTTTTTATGATCTTTCACAACAGGCTAAGGGAGCGCTTTCCCGTGTCGCGGTTGTTACCGATATCCGCGGCGGCGATATGTTTTCAAGCCTGATTCAAACGCTCGATGAACTGAAAAGCGAGCATAAGGATTATCGAATTTTATTTTTGGATGCAAACGATCATGTGCTGATAAACCGATTTAAGGAAACAAGGCGAAAGCACCCGCTTGCTGAAAACTGCCTTGGTTCTCTGGAACAGGCAGTCAGTCTGGAACGCGACGTGTTAAAGCCGGTGCGCGAAAAAGCCGACTTCATTATCGATACTTCTTCGCTTTCTCCTTCCCAGCTGAAAGAACGCATATCCAGCCTGTTTTTGGGGGATTCCTCCGATGCGCTGATGATTCACTGCGTATCATTTGGGTTCAAATACGGTATTCCGACGGAAGCCGATTTAGTATTTGACGTTCGCTGCCTGCCCAATCCGTATTATGTGGAGGAATTAAAAAACCTGACCGGCCTTGACCAGCCGGTTCGGGATTATGTTATGAAGTGGGACCAAACCAAGGGTTTTGTAGACCGCTTCCTCGATATGATTGATTATATGATTCCCCTTTACTGCAATGAAGGGAAAAGCCAGCTCGTTATCGCTGTCGGATGCACCGGGGGGCATCACCGCTCGGTCACTCTTGCACAGCTTTTGTACAACCATCTGCTTGAAATGAATATGAGGACAAGTGTGAATCACCGCGATATACACAAGCAATAAAGGGGGCGAATCGAATGTCATTTGCGTCCGAATTGAAAACGGAATTATGCAAGGCTGTGCCGCAGAACTCCTGCTGTCGCAAGGCGGAGTGCTACGGCATGCTTTTATTTGGCAGGAACTTCTCAAAAAATGCGGTTACCATAACAACAGGGAATAGCGCGGCTGCCCACAGGGCAGCGCAGCTTACGGCTGAAATCGCGGGAGCGATTGTGGATGTTTCTACCACTGTTTCGCGCCGAAAGGAGCGGCAGAACGCTTTCACTGTCTCTGTTTCCGGCGAGGATCAGCGGGATGCGGTTCTTTCGTGCTTTGGTCATACGGGAAGTGAAATCAGCTTGCGGATTAATCATGCTAATTTAGAAAATGAATGCTGTGCTTCCGCATTTCTGCGCGGTGCATTTCTTACCTGCGGCACAGTTACCGATCCAAACAAAGACTACCATCTTGAATTTGTCGTTCCTTTTATGAACTTGGCTAAGGATTTATCGGCGCTGATCAGCGCAATTTATGAATTGAATTTACAGCCGGGCTTGTTAAAACGAAAAGGATCCTATATCGTTTACCTGAAAGGCAGCGAGCGAGTCGCGGATTTGCTTACATTTATCGGTGCGGGGAATGCTTCCATGGAATTGATGCAGGCAAAAATGTTTAAGGAATTACGCAACAACGTTAACCGCAAAACAAATTTTGAAACGGCGAATCTCGATAAAACCGCACAGGCTGCGGCGGCGCAGGTTATCGCAATAGAAAAAATCCTGAATTCGCCCGGCGGCGTTTCGGTTCTGCCCGAGGAACTTCAGGAACTTGTCATGCTGCGTTACCGCAACCCGGAAATGTCGCTGCGGGAACTTGGGGAAACTCTTTCAGAGCCTTTGAGCCGCTCCGGTATCAATCATCGCCTTCAGCGTATTGTTGATATTGCGAACGATTTATAACTTTGAATTGCAGGTGAAACATAATGCATCCGTTGAATAATGAGCTAAAGAAAATCCTGTGTGACCAAGGAGCTTCTCTGGTCGGGTTTGCAGATTTACATACGGTTCTGCAAGGGAAAATGACAGTTGGAGTTTCGGTTGCCGTTGCAATTCCGTTCAATGTCATTCAAGCGATTGAAAATGGCCCCACAATGGATTATTACAACGAATATTACAGGATCAATCATTTGCTGAATCAAATTGTTCTCGCAGGGGAACAGTTTTTGATTGAAAAAGGCTATCAGGCCTTTGCACAAACAACGGATGCCGTCGTGGAATCGGATGATTACCGAACCGCCCTGCCGCACAAAACGGTTGCCACGCGTGCCGGGCTGGGCTGGATTGGCAAATGTGCGTTGCTTGTCACAAAGGAATACGGTTCCGCAGTACGGCTTTCCTCCCTGATTACAAATGCGCCGTTGGAATATGCGACCCCTGTTAATGAGTCCCAGTGTGGCAGCTGCATGGCGTGTTCGAAAGCCTGCCCGGGGAAAGCAGTTTCAGGAAAGCTGTGGAATGTCAATATGGACAGAAGCGAGTTTTTCAATCCGCTTGCCTGCCGAAAAGCGGCAAGAAAATTGGCCGCGGCACATATCAATAAAGAAATTACATTGTGTGGGAAATGCATACAGGTTTGCCCCTTTACACAAAAATACTTGCGTGGAGATAATCCCATAAAATCTTTGACCGATACGATTACATAGGAGGCTTATTGTGCTGAAAGTGAAATTTTACGATAGTGTAGACGACAATCTTTTAAAGTTTGCTGTAATTGTTTCCGAATATAATAATCAGTGGGTATTCTGCAAGCATAAGCGAAGGAATACCTATGAAATACCCGGCGGGCACAGGGAAGCGGGGGAAACTATTTTTGAAACGGCAAAACGGGAGCTTTTTGAAGAAACCGGAGCCGTGAAGTTTGACATCAAACCCATCTGCGTATATTCTGTACAGGGTGACGACGGGGTAATTCATAATGAGGAAGAAACCTTTGGTATGATGTTCTTTGCCAATATTACCGCATTCGACAAGCTGCCCGAATTTGAAATGGAAAAAATTGAACTGTTTCCTGATTTACCGGCTGAGTTAACGTATCCGCAGATACAGCCTATGTTGTTTGACAAAGTAAAATCAGTGGTTTCTGTTGGGTAAGAAACCGGGTATACACATCTAAGGAGGAACGTATGAAATACGAATGGATTGATGGATATTGCCTTGCTAAAAAAGGTGTGGAGAAAGACTATAAACCGGAATGGCAGGCAATACGCTACATGATTCGGGAAAAAATGTTTGCCATGCAGGGCGGCGACAAAGAAGGAAAACCTATAATTACCATTAAACTGGAACCGATGTTCGGCACCCTGCTGCGGCAGCAATATAAAGATATTGTACCGGGCTATTACATGAACAAGGAACATTGGAACTCTTTGTATTTGGACGGCGATGTTCCGGATGAAATCGTGAAAGATATGCTGGACAAGTCGTATTTAGTATTGCTGTGCTCTTTCAGTAAAAAAGCACAGCAGGAAATTGTAGAATAAAAGGAAGGCGCGCACATGTTTGTACACCTGCATCTTCACAGTGAATACAGCCTGTTGGACGGCGCGTGCCGTATCAATCAGATGCTGGACACCGCCGCCGCAAGAGGAGACACCGCCGTTGCGATAACTGACCACGGGGTCATGTACGGTGCGGTTGATTTTTATAAAGCCGCAAAAAAGCGCGGCATTAAGCCGATTATCGGCTGCGAGGTTTATGTCGCGCAGCGTACTCGCTTTGATAAAGTGCATGAACTGGATGCCGAAAATCGGCACCTTGTGCTGCTTTGTGAAAATAACACGGGGTATCAAAATCTGATTGCCCTTGTTTCAAAAGCATGGACAGAAGGTTTTTACAGTAAGCCCCGCGTGGATTTTGACCTGCTGGAAGAGCATCACGAGGGCCTGATTGCTTTGTCCGCCTGCTTAGCAGGCGAAATTCCGCGCGCGCTCACCGCGAATGATTATGAAGGTGCAAAGCGCGCTGCACTGCGTTACAACAATATATTTGGTCAGGGTAACTTTTATCTTGAATTGCAGGATCATGGCATCCGCGAGCAAAAGCGGGTGAATCCATCCATAATACGGCTGGCTGATGAAACGGGTATTCCGCTTGTTGTTACCAATGACTGCCATTACATTAATCAGGAAGACAGCAAAATGCACCACATTCTGCTGTGTATTCAAACGAACCATACCATCGAGGATAAGGATGGTATGGAATTTGAAAGCGACCAGTTTTATTATAAAACAGAGGAGGAAATGCGCGCGCTGTTTCCGAATCATCCCGAAGCGGCGGATCATACCGCTCAAATCGCGGAGCGCTGTAACGTGGAGTTTGAATTCGGCAAAACGAAGCTGCCGCATTTTGATACCCCGAACGGGCAGGAAAACACAGCATATTTTCGTGACCGATGCTATGAGGGATTGCACAGGTACTATGGGGAACACCCGGAACAGTCATTGGTTGACCGGCTGGAATATGAACTGAACACCATTCAGAATATGGGTTATGTAAACTATTATCTGATTGTGCATGACTTCATCCGTTACGCAAAAGAGGTTGGAATCCCCGTTGGTCCGGGCAGAGGTTCCGGCGCGGGCAGTCTTGCCGCGTTCTGCATCGGCATCACGGGGGTTGACCCAATTCAGTACAATCTGCTGTTTGAACGGTTCTTAAACCCGGAGCGCGTTAGCATGCCCGACTTTGATATTGACTTTTCCGATGAACGCCGTCAGGAAATGATTGAATATGTGGTGCGCAAATACGGTGCCGATCATGTCGCGCAGATTGTTACGTTCGGTACCATGGCGGCGCGCGGTTCCATTCGTGATGTGGGCAGGGCGATGGCGATCCCCTATACAACTGTTGACGGTATTGCAAAGCTGGTTCCTATGGATAAGAATATTACGCTTGAAAAGGCACTCAAAAGTTCCAATGAACTAAGGCAGCGCTACGACACCGATTCTCAGGTGCATGAACTGATTGACATGGCGCGTAAGCTGGAAGGAATGCCCCGCAACGCTTCTACCCATGCTGCAGGCGTTGTGATTACGGACAGGCCCATTGCTGAGTATGTACCGCTTGCTAAAAACAATGATTCGATTGTTACACAGTATACAATGACCACACTGGAAGAACTTGGCCTGCTGAAAATGGACTTCCTTGGGCTGCGCAACCTTTCGGTTATCCGCTATGCACAGGAAATGATATGTGAAAAAATGCCGGGTTTTCAAATCGAAGACATCCCGATTGATGATAAAAAAGTATATAGCATGCTTTCCACCGGTGCGACGGACGGGGTTTTCCAGTTCGAATCGGCCGGTATGCGCAGCATGATTATGCAGTTAAGGCCGGAGCATATGGAGGATTTGATTGCTGTCATTTCACTCTATCGCCCCGGGCCGATGGAATCGATTCCCCGTTTTATTGAAAACCGTCACAATCCGGAAAAGGTAACTTACCATCATCCGCTGCTAAAGAACATTCTCGATGTAACCTACGGCTGTATCGTGTATCAGGAGCAGGTCATGCAGGTTTTCCGTAATCTCGCAGGTTATTCGCTTGGCCGTGCGGATATCGTGCGGCGCGCCATGAGTAAGAAAAAGGCCGATGTGATGGAGCGCGAGAGTAAAATCTTTATTTACGGCCTGACAAATGAGCAGGGCGAGGTTGAAGTGGACGGCTGCATTCGCCGCGGTGTGGATGAAGCAACGGCAAAGGCAATTTACAGCGAGATGGAAAGCTTTGGTTTCTACGCCTTCAACAAATCCCACGCGGCCGCTTACGCTTTGATAAGCTACCAGACAGCGTGGCTGAAATGCTATTATCCACGGGAATACATGGCCGCGCTGTTGACCAGTGTTTTGGATAACAATAATAAGCTTTCCGCTTATATCGCGGAGTGCCTGCGTTTGGGAATTCGTGTTTTGCCGCCCCACGTCAATGAAAGCGGCGTCGGATTTACCGTTTCGGGCAAAGATATCCGCTTTGGTTTGCTCGCCGTGCGCAACATTGGAAAGGGTTTTATTCTAAGTCTTTTGAATGACCGTTCCGAAAACGGCCCGTTCACTTCCTTTTACAGCTTCTGCAAGCGGATGTACGGCGAACTGAACCGCCGGGCGCTGGAAAGTGTTGTAAAATGCGGAGCGCTGGACGGCCTTGGCCTGAACCGCAGGCAGATGATTTCCAGTGTAAGCTCCGTGATGGATCATCTTGATGAAGATAAGCGGCGTAATGTGGATGGACAGATGGGCTTTTTCGACAGCGCTGCCAAATCCTCCGAAAAGGAGTTTGCGGTGGCGGACATGCCGGACCTGACTATGACCGATAAACTTGCCATGGAAAAGGATGTGACCGGCATGTACCTTTCCGGTCATCCCATGGCGGAATACATCAACCTGTATGATGCGATTCATGCAAGCAGAACCGGGGAGATCCTCGACGATGTACGCGAACAGGAGGGTCGCTTTCATGACGGGGATACGGCCACTTTGCTTGGAATTATTACTTCTGTAAAATTGAAAGTGACCAAAAGCAACAGTACGATGGCTTTTGTTATACTCGAGGATATGTACGGTTCCATGGAGATTTTGGTATTTCCTAAAATACTTTCTCAGTTTGCGGAGCAAATCGCCGAAGGCAGGGTTGTCAAGATTTTTGGCAGAATCAGTATGCGTGAAGACGAGGATGCAAAACTGGTGTGCGAAACCGTAGCACCCGCGCCGCCGCCGCATTCTAGCGGAATAGCACCTCAAGCGACAGAACAGCCGCCCGCACCGAAAGCCAAAGCGAAGAATCCGGGTTTATACCTGAAAGTACCCGGCGAATCGAGCAATCAATATGACCGTGCAAAAAAATATCTTGCCGTATTCGACGGGCCGACCCCACTTTATATTTACTTTGAAGATACGAAAAAACTAATGCGGGCTCCGGCTTCCATGAGTGTAAGCATAAACGATGTGTTGATTCGTGAATTAGGGAAGCTCCTTGGCGGCAAGAATGTCGCCCTCGTTTCCAATACGCAACAATAATCCATATAGGAGAAACAATAATCCATATATTTTAGTTGATTATTATTTGTCGAATAGACTATAATATTGTATATAGTATGTACTTTTAAGATTAGGGGGATTACATCATGAGCACCAATACAATCGCTGTATTAACCAGCGGCGGCGACGCACCGGGTATGAATGCAGCAGTTCGTGCAGTGGTAAGGACAGGAATTTCATTCGGTATGCGCGTTATGGGTATCCGCAGAGGATACAATGGACTTTTAAGCGGAGATGTGTTCGAAATGAACCTTCGCAGTGTTTCCGATATTATTCATCATGGCGGAACAGCGTTGTTCACCGCACGCAGCCCGGAATTCAACACACCGGAAGGCGTACAGAAGGCAGCCGATAACTGCCATAGACTGGGCATCGACGGTGTTGTAGTAATCGGCGGCGACGGTTCCTTCCGTGGCGCCAGGGATTTGACCGGTGCGGGGATTCCTTGCATTGGCGTGCCGGGTACCATTGATAACGATATTGCTTCAAGCGAGTACACCATCGGATTTGATACAGCTATGAACACAGCAGTTGAAATGGTTGATCGCCTGCGCGACACGACCGAATCCCACGACCGATGCAGCGTTGTTGAGGTAATGGGCAGACGCTGCGGCGATTTGGCGCTGCAAACAGGCATTGCGGTCGGCGCTACCTCCATCTTGGTTCCGGAGGTTCCGTTTGATTTCGACAAAGATATTATTCAGCGGATGCAATACACTCAGAAAACAGGCAAGAAGCATTTTATCATTGTCGTTGCCGAGGGCGTCGGCGGGGTTGACAAGTTAGCCAAGGATATTGAAACACAAACGGGGATTGAAACCAGAGCAACCGTGCTTGGTCATGTGCAACGCGGCGGTTCGCCTACTCTTCGTGACCGCGTGGTTGGAAGTGAAATGGGCAATTATGCTGCTGAGCTGTTGCATAACGGCAACAGCAACCGCGTAGTAGTCATGCGCGGCGGCAGAATCGTTGACCTCGACATTACTGAGGCGCTTAACATGACAAGAGTGTTTGACAAGCATCTTTACGATGTGGCACATATCATTTCTATTTAAATTAAACTTAATAAAGTTCCCCTATCTGATTTTTGTCAGATGGGGGACTTTCATCGTCTGTCTTATTTAAAATATAGCATAAAAAGGGCTTGGGACTTGGTTCCGCACGAAAAGGACTGTTCTGTTTTTATAGGCCGGACAGGACTTTTATTAATAAAATGGAGAAAATTGTTACTTCATGTTTATTCTTATGACAAAAAATGCTATAATCTTTCAAGAAACTACATGGAGATTATAATAATGAATATTAACGTCAATGAACTACTGAACTCTTTTTCTTTTACTTTGGATTATGTGGAAAATGATTTAATCAGCAATGTTACCAACCATGGCAGACGTGTGGCATATATTGCGGCGCGTATCGGCAAAGAATTGAATTTATCCAATCATGATCTATTTGACCTTATTTCGTATTCTCTTTTACATGACAACGGCGTTACCAAATCCTTGCTTCACGCCAAAGCAGCCAAAGATTACATGGAATTGGAACTAAATCAAATGCACTGCGTAGAGGGTGAAAAAAATATAAGAGTGTTCCCTTTTTTTGTAAAAATTCCGAATGTAATTCTTTACCATCATGAGCATTATGATGGAAGCGGCTTTTTTGGAATAGCAGGCAAAGATATCCCGTTGTATTCCCGAATTATTGCGTTGGCAGATTTTGTTGCCATAGAATTCTCTGAGCACAAGAATAACAACGATATTGTCGAATCTATTAAAAATTCAAGCAGGAATTTTGATCCTATCATCAGTGGAATTTTTTACGAGTTAAGCAGCTATATTGAGTTTTGGCTGAACATGAACGATTCCTTTGTTTACCGTGCCTTAGACTTGATTATGCCCAGCGTGATAAGGGAAGTCAGCTATAAAGAATTGCGGCTTGTGTCACAGATTTTTTGCAATATTATCGATGCGAAGTCCCCGTTTACCGGCTCGCATTCCCGCGGAATCAGTGAAAAAATCGGTATCCTTTGTCAATATTATGAATATGACTCGGATGCCTACTGGCAAATGCGCATTGCCGCAGACCTTCATGATTTAGGGAAATTAATGGTTCCCAATGAAATCCTGGACAAGCCAAGCTCATTGTCGCCCAGTGAAATTGCTGTAATCCAGTCGCATCCTTTTTTCACACGCAGAGCATTGGAAATAATTACGGGATTCGAAAATATTTCCAATTGGGCGGCAAATCACCATGAAAAGTTGAATGGGAACGGCTATCCTTACGGAATTGAAGCATCACGGCTGGATATGAATTCCCGGCTTTTGGGCTGTGTGGATATCTATCAGGCTCTTACAGAGGACAGACCTTATCGAAAGGCAATGTCCCACCGAACCGCGGTTGAACTGATGCGCGGCATGGCGCGGCAAAATTTGATTGAGGCATCCGTTGTTGAAGATATCAGTACCATTTTTGCGGATGAGGTTTTACTGAATGCTAAATCCATCGCGAAGTAATATTATTTGTTAAAGAAAAAGATAGAATAAAAAGCGGGGCAGCAGTGCTCCGCTTTTCATTTAGGTTATTTCTCTGAAGTGCTCCGCAACTGACATTAGTTCACCAAGAGTTGCAATTTCAACTCCGGATTCCAGGATGCGGTTTTTTATCTCAATGGGCAGGGATTCAAAATAATACCGTAAATCCGGATTGTTTTCATAAAACGTATCTGCCATTCAATCCACCTCGCTTGACTATTTCTTTTTCATCAAATTTTCAGCACATCGGCGTAAATCTTCCTCCGATTTAATCTCGGGGCCGCCTTGTTTAATGGTTTCCTGCACAAATGTGGGCAGGGTCTGAAAATATTGGTTGCTGTCAATATTTTGAAAAAAGTTGTTATCAGACATAAAATCACCTCAAAAGTAGTTTTTACAAAATATTTGATTTTAAAATATGAAAATTCAGGAATGAAAAAATACAGCATTATTTTAATAACAGCTTGATTTTATAAACGCGGTGTTTGTCAGATTATTTTTCATCAGAGCGTAATGCATAGTTGCTCAATGCAGGGAATAAAATTCTAATATCATTTTATGTTAGGATGATTTTATCATGAAACATATACGGAGCTCCCTGTTGAAAAATATGCTGCTGTTCGTGGTTGGAGGAGATATTTACACAATTATCGAAATTGTTTTTCGCGGTTATTCTCATTGGAGCATGTTCCTTTTAGGCGGAATTTGCTTTTTGTGCCTCGGTTACATTAATAGATTTCTTCCATGGGAAACGCCGCTGCCCTTGCAAATGCTCATTGGGATGTTTATCATCACCGCACTGGAACTTCTGACGGGTTTAATCGTAAATATCGGATTAGGGTGGCATGTTTGGGACTACTCCGGTATTCCGCTGAATCTATTCGGACAAATTTGTTTGCGTTCGAGCGTTGGGTGGTATTTCTTGTCGGCTGCCGGGATTATTTTAGACGACTACCTTCGTTATTTCATGTTTCAGGAAGAAAAGCCAAGGTATTTCCTTGGCTTAAAAAGGGCTCATATAAAATCATAATTTATTTTACTCAAAAAATAAAAAATTCGGTTGGATTTTTACATACTTATCCGACAAAAGGACCAAGGAATTTTTATTCCTTGGTCCTGCTGCTTTTGGCAGTTTTTCCAAGCGAGTTCAGACTAAATTGTGAACTCTTTTTAATAATGTGATTCTGTTTACAAATAAATGAGGGCGTATGGGGTACACTTTGGTTACTTTTAAAAAATGAATAAAGCTTTGGGATGCAGTATTTCACAAAAATATATGATATAATAATACTATTAAAAAATATATAAGATATTGAGGAAACAAAAATCTATGCAGTTTAGCGAAATGAATTTATTACCCGAAATTTTACATGCAGTTGAAGAAATTGGCTTTACCGAAGCAACAGATATTCAATCGGGTGCTATCCCTTTATTTTTAGAGGGTAAAGATCTGATTGGGCGTTCCAGTACCGGAACCGGAAAAACCGCTGCCTTTGGCATCCCAGTTGTGCAGATGGTTGCTCAAAGCGACGGCGCGAAAAGTCAAGTGCTTATATTAAGCCCTACTCGTGAACTCGCAATGCAAACCAACGATGAAATACACAAATTCTCAAAGTATCTGCAAAAAGTCAGCAGTGCTATCATTTGCGGCGGCCAGCCTATGACCCCGCAAATCTATCAGCTTCGTACTGCGCAAATTGTAATCGGCACGCCGGGCCGTATCATGGACCATATGCGCCGTAAAACGCTGTCATTAAACAACCTGAAAACGGTTATTCTTGATGAAGCGGATGAAATGCTTAACATGGGCTTTCTGGAGGATATTCAAACGATTCTGACAGAAGCGCCTGAAACAAGGCAGACTGCTCTGTTCAGCGCGACGATGCCCCTGGCCATTATGAAAATTACGAAAGAGTTTCAAACAAATCCGGAAATGATCGCGGTGGATAAGGGCCAAAAGACCGTTGATAATATCTCGCAATTTTATTATAACGTTCCGCAGGCAAACAAAAACGACGCCTTAAAGCTGTTGCTTGAGTACCATCATCCTAAACGCGCACTCGTATTTTGTAATACGAAGAAAATGGTGGATGAGCTTTGTGACGCATTGAACGATGCCGGATTCCAAAGTATTGGCCTGCATGGCGATTTAAAACAGAGCCAGAGAAATCAAGTAATGAGGGACTTTAAAAGCGGACGCAGCAGCATATTAATTGCTACCGATGTAGCCGCCCGCGGCATCGATGTTGAAGACGTTGAAGCAGTGTTTAATTATGATGTCCCCCAGGAAAATGAATATTACATTCACCGCATCGGGCGTACCGGGCGTGCCGGTAAATCAGGTGCTTCCTATACTCTTGCGGCAAACCGTACCCAGTTGGAAAAAGTGCATACTCTGGAACGTTTCATGGGTGCCAAAATTGAACAGGCTCCAATCCCAAGCCTTGAGGATATCCACACACGTCACCTTAAAAAGTTTAGCTCCAGCGTTAAACAGCTGGTTGATGAAAACACAGGCTTTGAATGGCTTCCGTTTATCGATGAGCTTGAAAAAGAAGGGTATCAAACCAAGGATATTGCAGCTGCGCTTTGTGCCAAGATTGACAGCAAAAACAAAAAGTTGGTTGCAGTAAAAAATGTGCGCGTAATTGATGCAGGCCCTGACAAAGACAGGACTTGGCTTAACATAGATATTGGATCAAATGAAAAAGTTGACGCTAACTTTATTCTGGGTGCCATTCTGGATGCTACCAAGCTGCCGAAAAAGGCAATTGGTAAAATTTTTATTTATAAAGATTATATTAATATAGAAATGACGCCGGAAAATGCAAATTTAGTCATCAGCAAAATGGCAAATTCTAAAATCAAGCAGCGTACCGTTCATTTTACGATAGCGAGCAAAACAAAGCAGCAAATTTGTGAACGGAATTTTTCAGAGAAAAAGTACGGTCACCGCCAGCGCGGCTTCGGCGGCGGCCAGCGCGGCGCTAAACCGGCGTACAAACGTCACAGCGACCAATAAAAGAATTTAGATTGTGTGAAAGGCTCGGATGAAATATCCGAGCCTTTGCTTGTATATAAGGGCTGGAGCATGTATCCATGAAATCCATTGAGCCAATGTACTTATATTGGTTGTATATGTAACAATATAATATTGCTTATTCATATTATATACCGAGTAATTATTTTCAGATTATACTGATGACACTCTACTCGTACTGGAGGATGTAATATGGATTATGCAAAATATGATAAAGATAAAAACAAGGAATTAAATTGTGGCTGTGGTAATTGTAAAGATCACATCCCAATGAACATTTATCGCAATGACGAGCTTAAACCAAATAATTCTTGTTGTCAAAATGTATTTGTTTCTTGTGAACAAGGTCCGACGGGCCCTAAAGGAGCAACAGGTCCGACAGGCCCCAGAGGAGCAATAGGTCCGACAGGTCCTAGAGGAGCAACAGGTTCGACAGGCCCTAGAGGAGCCACGGGTCCGACAGGTGCCACGGGTCCAACAGGTCTAACGGGCGCAACGGGTCCAACAGGTCCAACAGGCGCAGCAGGTCCAACAGGCCCAACGGCTGCAACAGGGCCAACAGGCCCGACGGGTGCTACGGGTCCGATAGGCCCCGCTGGTGGTCCAACAGGGCCAACAGGACCTACCGGAGCTACCGGAGCAACAGGACCTACTGGAGCAACAGGATCTACCGGAGCAACAGGACCTACTGGAGCAACAGGACCTACTGGAGCAACAGGTTCCACCGGAGCAACAGGACCTACTGGAGCAACAGGACCTACTGGAGCAACAGGATCTACCGGAGCAACAGGACCTACTGGAGCAACAGGACCTACTGGAGCAACAGGTTCCACCGGAGCAACAGGACCTACTGGAGCAACAGGACCTACTGGAGCAACAGGATCTACCGGAGCAACAGGTCCAACCGGGGTAACTGGTGCCACTGGTCCAACAGGGCTAACAGGCGCAGCAGGACCAACAGGTCCAACAGGTCCAACAGGTCCAACAGGGCCAACAGGGCCAACAGGACCTACTGGAGCAACAGGTCCAACCGGGGTAACTGGTGCCACTGGTCCAACAGGCCCAACCGGAGCAGCAGGTTTGACAGGCGCAACAGGTCCAACAGGAGCAGCGGGTTTAGCTGGAGCAACAGGTCCTACTGGAGCAGCGGGTTTGGCTGGAGCAACAGGTGATACAGGGCCCACCGGAGCAACAGGTCCCACTGGAGCAGCAGGTTTAGTTGGAGCAACGGGTGATACAGGACCCACCGGAGCGACAGGTCCTACTGGAGCAGCGGGTTTGGCTGGAGCAACAGGTGATACAGGACCCACCGGAGCGACAGGTCCTACTGGAGCAGCGGGTTTGGCTGGAGCAACAGGTGATACAGGTCCCACCGGAGCAACAGGTCCCACTGGAGCAGCAGGTTTGGCTGGAGCAACAGGTGATACAGGTCCCACCGGAGCAGTAGGAGGCGTGTTGGGTTTCGCAGATTTCTTCGCATTGATGCCCCCTGATAATGCAGCAACAGTTGCTCCCGGTACAGACGTAAGTTTTCCACAAGATGGACCAATTAGCAGCCTTGCAATTGCTCGTACTGGTCCCAGTTCATTTAATTTGGCTGCAATTGGCACATATCAAGTTCTATTTCAAGTGAGTGTAAGCGAAGCGGGCCAACTAATCTTAACGCTTAATGGCGCTGACTTGGCCTATACGGTTGCGGGGCGGGCAACAGGAACTTCTCAGATAGTGGAAACGGCTCTTGTGACTACAACAGTCATCAATTCTATACTCACTGTACGAAATCCCGCCGGAAACTCAACAGCGCTAACAATCACTCCGCTTGCTGGGGGAACAAGACCTGTTTCGGCACACCTTGTTATTGTTAGACTCTCATAGATAAAAGTAGAAACATCAAATAAATAGCATAAAGAAGCAGGGAATTCCAAGAGGAATTCCCTGCTTCTTTATGTTTTTCTTGAATACTGGAAGAGCTATGAATAATCATCTTTTTATTTAGCCTGTGTGAATATCGGTGAATAACATATTTTTCTATGCAATGATTGTGAAAGATGAAATAATCAAATTACACAGAGTGAACGTGATACTACCATAAAGCTGGTATGAAATATATAAAACCGCCCTTTTGGCAGGGCGGAAGTGAATCATTTCTTATACGGTTTCAAAGCCGAATGCGGTTTTATTGGCGGAATCATAGGGGGAAAGAAAGAGTCGGGGTTGGATTTAAATCGCTGCACAAGATCTTGTTTGGCCGGTGGCTTTTCTTCTTGTGATTGCATCCATTTTGGTAAATGGATTTCAACGGGGCCATTACAGTGATATGTTTTCGTTTCCATGACGAATACCTCCTGTTAGATTAATTCCTTATAGTTTATTCAGAATACATGAAAAAGGATATATTCTAATAAAATTCAATAAGTTATAAGCAACAGCGTTTGGGCACAAAAAATGCGCCCCGAAAGGCGCACTAAAATCTAAGATTTTAAGATTTATCTTCTGTTTGCAAAGCAGTCGCTGCAATATACAGGGCGATCATTGCTGGGTTTGAAAGGAACTTTGCAGGTCTTTCCGCATCCGGCGCAAACTGCCTCGAACATTTCACGCTGGCCGCCATTGGAAGTGCCTCTTGCATTTTTACGTGCGTCGCGGCAGGATTTGCAGCGCTGGGGTTCATTTGTGAAGCCCTTTTCAACATAGAATTCCTGCTCACTTGCAGTAAATTCAAATTCAGCTCCGCAGTCTTTGCAAATTAAAGTTTTGTCCTCATACATGTAGTGGTATACCTCGATCATAAAAATATATGCTTAACGCACGGTTAAGCACTGATATCATTATACAGTAAACTATTTGAATTGTCAAATCATTATATTGACAACATAGAAATAAGCACATAAATATTTTGTCGAAAATAGCTGAAAAAAGCTGCCCCTATGATAGGGCGGCTTTTTAAGAAGAGAAATATGAAAAGAATTTATGTGAAGCCTCGTTAGAGGAACTTGTAATTTGTCTGCCGCCTGTCGGCTCGGTATTCCGTTTACGCCGATAGGTTGTGGCAGTTATTTATATCATTTATTTGGTATGTTTAAAGTATAGTACAGAAATATGTGCTTTGAGTGAAGAAGTCTTTAAAATTTTAAGAAGTTTATGTTAAGAAACTAAAAACAAGAAAGTTTTAACAGGATATCAGTCAAAAACAGGGAGCAAACGAAAAAAGCCGGCGGAGCAATTGCCCTGCCGGCTAAGTGGTACGAAGAAATTATTCATAACGAATGCGTCATATTATATCGCTTCATCAAGCAAATCGGCTGGGATGATTGGATTCCGCTCTTTTTTGTTGAGTAAAAACATACCTGCCGCACCGGCAAACATTAAAACCGCAACCAACGTCCATGCGATAAAATAATTTGTCACGGTTATAACATGGCTTATAATAAGGGGGCTTAATGCGCCGGCAGTCCCTCGTATGAACATAAAGACCGAATTGATTCTCCCACGGTGTGCAGGGGGGGAATGGTCAGCAATGAAGGTACCCAGATTAATTGTAACAACAATTTCGCCAAACGTAAACAATACACCGGCCGCTAAAAAAAGTGGGATATTTTTCACAAGTCCAAATGCAATGAATGCAGCAAAATACAAAAAACCTCCGCTTGATATTACTATCAGCGGGCGAAAGCGAAGCGTAAGGTGTGTTAGCAGCGGTGTTGTGCTGATTACAATAAACGAGTTGAGCGCGGTCATAATACTGAAGTAACGTGCTCCGTTTTCCCGGTACATGTCCCCAAACTGAAGCGGGAGCATAAAGTTCCACTGAGTATAAGTAAAATCATAAATAAATATCAAAGCTAAAAAGATCAGTAATATTGGGATACCCTTTAAAACCCAAAATACAGATTTGTTCTCCGCAGGATAATCCTGTGTATCTATCACAACTGATTCGAAATGCCTGTTTTTTGTTTCTTTAACAAATACGGCGAGAAGTGCCGTGGATGCCAATGTTGAAACAGCGTCCAATATAAAAAGAAGCGGCAGATGATTTTTAAATAGCAGTCCCCCGAACAACGGGCTGATTGTCATACCAATATTAATTCCAAGATAAATAAGGGAAAAGGCTGCCTTTCTTGTTTCCGGTGTCGTGATATCTGCAACCATGGAATCAAATGCCGGAGCTGCTGTTATGTACAGGTTTGCAGCAATCACAATAAAAATTGCCATACTGGAATGTGCTCTTAAAATTCCGCACAAAAGGTAAATTGAAGAACCTAGAATTTGGCATGTGATTAATAGTTTTTTTCTTCCGAAGGTATCAATCAGTTTTCCGCCTAAAAGCAGGCACGGCCCCTGGGTCAACATTAAAAGGGCGGAAAAATTCCCTGTTTCTGTTTTAGACATACCTAACTTTTGCGTCAGAATCAAAGTCAGTAACGGAAGGATAAAACTCCCCATGCAATTAATAACCCTTGCCAGAAAGATGATATACATTTCCTTTGGCAGTCCGCCGTAAGCTTTAAAATAACTGTTTTTCAAATGACTACTCCTTTGTAGATTATGTCGATTATCTGTCGTGCTCCAATTCCTGCTGTACCGGTTCGGTCGGAAGTTTTGACTTTGCCAGTCTTTTATTTACATTTTCGCGCAGGAGCATATAAAGGACGGAACAGATCGGGATATTAATAAGCATGCCGACGACACCGAAAGCATTGCCGCCGATCGTGACAGCCGCAAGAACCCATAGTGCCGGTAACCCGACTTTCGAGCCGACAACGCGCGGAAAAATCAAATTGCCTTCCAGCTGTTGAAGAACAAGAAAAAATATGACAAACCAAAGTGCCTGAATCGGGCTGACAATCAGAATCAGCAGTGCGCCGACTACAGTGCTTAAAAATGCACCTAAAATTGGGATCAGCGCCATAAATACTACAAGCACCGACACAAGCAATGCATACGGGAATCGAAAGATATTCATACCAATAAAGCACAGAGTGCCCAGAATGCATGCTTCTGTGCACTGGCCCGCTATAAAATTTGAAAAGGCACGGTTTGTAAGGCTGCTCAGCCGTATAATGGTGTCTGTCGATTTTTGTGGCAAATACGCATATAAGACACGCGTTACCTGATCCTGCAGCTTCTCTTTTTGCACCAAAATATTAATAGCGATTACAAAGCTCAAAACAAATGTGATTGCCCCATGGAACACATTCGTAGTCATTGCTACAGTGGAACCGACCAGTGAACTGGCGAGCTTTTGTCCGTTTTGTGCCAGCATCTGACTGGCACTCGCCCAATCAATATTAATACTGCTTAAATATTTGCCCAAATCGGGATAATCCTTGCCGATATTGGTAAGGTCTGTCTGCAGCGAGTTGAAAAAGGACGGAATGTTGTTCGTCAGGCTTGTAATGGTGCGGACAAGCTCCGGTACAACAATTAACATAATCAAGGCAATAACGCCGAGAATGATAATCAATGTCACCAGAATACTCAGCGGACGTCGTATTTTGGGCCATATTTTTAAATACCGTCGGTTCAGAAAAGAAAAAAGACGAGTTTCCACCTGCCGCATCAGAACATTCAGAATGAAAGCAAATGTAAGACCGAGCAGAATCGGCTCTAAAATACCTCCTATGGTATTTGCAAGGTCGGAAAAACGGTATAAATTTTGCAGTCCGATGTAAAATACAATCCCAAAGGCGATGAGCAGCGCAAGCCTTTTCATGTTGCTTTTATTGAGTTCCATTTTCATTTCCTTTCCTGACTGACGCGTCTGTATCAATATAATTCAAATAAAAGTATTATATCATAATTGAACCCGCTTGTCCGTTGAAACTGGCGCGTTTTCGTATTAAATCCGTAACTTGAATAAAAATATCATATTTTATGGTTCCAAACTGCTTATTTTTTAACAGGACCTCAGTTAAACCTTGTAATCTGATTTAGAATATCATATTATGTGTATGACCATTGCAATAGCAAAGACAGTGCGGTACTAATTTTAGCGGCCGCAATAATTTAAGGGGATGTTTTCATGTCGAATAAACTTACAAATGCTGAAATTGTGAGTTATATTCTCGAGGAAGATATGAATGAGATTCAGGAAGATGAGGAAATCATTCATCTACTGTTGGAAAAAACAGTTTCAAGGAATATCAACCATAGCAATAAAGAGACTTTATCGTTTGGGGATAAGCTTTCAGATAAAATTGCAGAGGTCGCCGGAAGCTGGACTTTTATCATTTCTTTTTGTATGGTTTTAGTTTTATGGATGGTTTTAAACACTGTTATTTTATTAAAGCCCTATGACCCCGCACCTTTTATTCTTTTGAATTTGGTGCTGTCGTGCATCGCGGCATTGCAGGCTCCTGTTATTATGATGAGCCAAAACAGGCAGGAAAAAAAGGACAGGCTTCGCGCCGAAAATGACTATAAGGTAAATTTGAAATCCGAGATTATTATCGAGGATTTACATGTTAAGCTGGATGAATTAATCAGCAATCAGCAGCAGATTATAAAACGGTTGAATTCAATGGAAGACACAAAAAAATAAAACACACGGTGAAAGAAAAGGAAACAGTATGGATATAAAAATACACAGATCAGCTGAACAAAAAAATGAAATAATTGAAATTTTCACATCACAAACCAAAATTCTGTTGGACAGCGGAGTAAACCTGGAAGAAAATGAAGTGCTCAAACTTACCGAATTACAGGACCAGTACAATTTTTCAGATGTTAACGCAGTATTTCTTTCTCACTATAGCACGGACCATGTTACCATGACGCGCGGATTGCTTGAAAATGTTCCTGTATACGGTGGAAAGCTTGCAAGCAGAATTGCGGTGGCGGCGGAAAAGTACAAAGCTAAAAAACCGTTTGAGTTTGCGGGCTTCTACGCCAGCGGCGCGTCTATTATGGTGGGGGACATCAAAGTTACTCCTTATCTGGTGGATGACGCCATGTTTGACGGCTACTTGCTTTTCATTGAGGGCGAGGGGAAAAGCATCCTGTATATGGGAGATTATCGCGCAAACGGGCGAAAAGGTTTTGAAGAAATGCTCGTGAACCTGCCTCGAAAAGTGGATGTCCTGCTGTGTGAGCGCGGCGTGATTGCAAAAGAAGACGTGAGCCTTGTAACAGAGCGCGATATTGAGGAAAAAGCGGCACAGCTGTTCGGCAGCAAAAAAGGGCCGGTTTTTATCCTGCAGTCAGTGACGGATTTTGACCGCGCCGCAACTATGTTCCATGCTGCGAAGCGCAATAAACGCGTTTTTCTGGAGGATTTATATATGTCACAGCTATCCGGCGCTGCGGGCAAGGCAATGCCCAACCCGGCCGGCTGGGCAGACGTCAGGGCTTATCTTACTACCGGCTATAAGGAAGAACACTTCCGCTATAAAATGTTTACGGAACTGCCGCGCCTGAGTAAGGCGGAGATTGGCGAGCAGAAATTTGCGATGTGCATCCGTACTTCGATGAGAAAGTATTTGAAGACGCTATCCCAAATTATGAAGTTCAAAGATGGAATTATGATCAATACCCTGCCGGAAGATAGTTGGAAAAGCCCTGAAACACAGGAATTTTTAGCTTTTGCGGTGGGTAAAGGGTTGGAAACAGTCACACTGCGCAATAGCGGACATGCGGATGCAATGGCATTAAAGGCCTTAGTCAATGCGGTAAATCCTTCAAAAATATTGCCGCTTGCCGCTCAAAATGTGAAATGGATGGCAAATGAGTATCCACAAATACCCATCGTAGCTGTGGATACCGTAAAATGTTAGGATAATACATTTGTGCATTTGCAGTGTGCGTAATACTGATCTCCAATAAAAGTATCGATAAAAATCCGCATCAAAATCCATATACGAAAGCTTTTGATTTGATTTTTATATCCTTTTTAATCGGATATCAGTGTAAGCTGCTGCCGGAAAAGCCTTCTCAGCCAGTTGCGGTTGGGAAGGCTTTTTCATATTTTAGGAGGCGGGCATTCCCGAAACAGTGCCTGAAACAGTTCCGGATACGGAACGTCCATTGTGTTTACCACAAATCCCTCGCCAGCCTGCTCGGCTGACGAAGGATTTACAGGATATCATATATTTTAATTGGAGTCCTCTATAACATATGTAAAGTTATGCCATATATGCATTCCCCGGTATTCCCGGAGTTTCATTACATCTGATTATATTCAAAAGTGTCACCCTCTCAAAGATAGACTACAGGATATAATGAGAGGGTGGGGGATATGATAATATTCCGGCACAGAATTGGGTTTTCTAGTATACCTCGGAACCTTTCGTGCAAAATAATAGTTACGATTCTGCAAATAAAATATAAGGGAATTGAATATGTCTACATTTACTCGCCTAAATGAAATTTTTAAATCAGCTGATGAAATTGCTTTTGATGATTCATCAAAAATCGTACTGATTAGTGATTGTCACCGAGGTGACGGCAGTTGGGTCGATGATTTTACTCACAACCAAAATTTATACTATGCCGCTATTAAATATTATTATAAAAATGGATTTACGTACATCGACCTCGGCGACAGCGATGAATTATGGAAGAATAAGAATTTTTCAGATATCAGTAATATCTATACCGATATTTTCCGTTTGCTTCACGATTTTTATAAAGAAGACCGATACTACATGATCTACGGCAATCATGATATTGTTAAAAAATATCCCGCTTATATCAAGAAGAATTTTGAAAGATATTATAACAGCCATACGGATAGTTATGAACCCCTGTTTGAAAATATCAAGGCTCATGAGGGCCTGATATTAAAACATCGGGATACTCAGTCAAAAGTGCTCCTGATACACGGGCATCAGGGGGATTTGCTGAACGATATATTCTGGAGGCTTGGCAGATTCCTTACCAGATATGTCTGGCGTAAGCTGGAATTGTTCGGGCTTAAGGACCCCACCAGTGCAGCTAAAAACTATGCTAAAGAGAGAAAAGTCGAAAGAAAAATTTTGGAATGGGTAAGAATCAATAAGCAGACTGTTATAGCCGGGCACACGCACAGACCGACATGCCCGCCCGAAGAAGTACATCCGTATTTTAATGATGGGAGCTGTGTGCATCCGAATTGTATTACTGCAATGGAAATTGAAAACGCAGAAATAACCCTTGTTAAATGGGACATTAAAACCAAGGAGGACAGGTCGGTTTACGTAGACAGGGAACCGCTTGCCGTACCCAGAAAACTGGAATAATCGGTGGCACGGTGCAAGCCCGGACGGGGTTTCAGTTTCTGAATAATTAAAAATAGCCATAAAAATAATAAAAGCCACCTGTAAAAGGTGGTTTTTATTGTATCATTTCAATCGATTTGGAAAGCTAGGCCATATAAAGATGTAATGACTGCAAAAAAGCGGCTGATCAGTTTATTCTTTGTCGCCCACAAAACAGCATAAAACTCATTTACAAAAAGTGGCCGCAAACATTCATTGCTGCCAATACACAGATTATCGTACAAAAACATCACCGCTTTTCAGCCCGAACTCATTGTAATCACCGCTTATCAGCTGTAAAGAATTATTTTCGGTACGTTTAAATTTCAGTTCATCGGACAGCCAATTATGGCCGGTAGCATCATAACATCTCAGTTCAAGTGTGACGGTATCTTCGCTGCCAACAAAAGTATAAAGGCTTCCCTTATACCCGCTCCAAAAGATCTGAACATATTTTTGACCGTTAATTGTTCGTACTACATTGTCACTGTTCAAAGGATATTTCCATTTGTCTAACAAACAATAAGATTCCACAGATATAGTTGCGTACGAATCCTGCCCCGCAGAAAACCTGCATACAACAGCAGAAGAGTCTTCATACCGCTGCCTGCTCGCTTCCGTGTTAAAGAACATCCACTCCTTTTGACCGTATAGCGAATCCCAGTTTTTTACTTTGTCAATGGGAACTGGCTCACGGTGCGACTCGGGTTTTGACGAAGCAGCAGATTTTACTGCTGAGGAAGTGGATTCCTTGCTTGCAGTGGAACGGTTAGCATTTTCGGCTTTTGATGCGCTTTCTGATTTTCCACTTTTAGTTTGCGGGGAACTGCTTTGCGAGGAAGTGTTTTGTGAGGAACTGTACAGCTTTTTGTTTTCCTGAACTTGCTTTGATGTTACAACGACCTGTTGGTTTTCTTTTAGCACAATGTTTCCACTGCTGTCAACGGCTAATACGTCATTCGTAATGACCTTCCCTGTTTTGGGGTCTAAGATATTGCCATTATTATCCACCGTATAAGATTGATAATTAGAATAATCTACAGAACTTGAAACGGGTTGTGATACCGCCCAAGAAGAATTGGAATCATTTGTGGCGGGACTTTGTTTGTTGCACCCGCACAAGCTACATAATATACCCAAAGCCAGAAGGAAAGTGAAAATTTTACGCATGAATGGTTCCTCCATTTGAAATTACAAGGTAATAATTCGACTCGTTTTTCCATGAGACACAGAAAGAGGATATAAGAAGCGATGCTCCAGCTGGATACTCCCTTTACGACTCAAAAGCCAACACCGGTTAGTCTCTGGATCCGCTCAATTACGTCAGAACTCAAATCCATTTCTTATTTTATCATACAAAAAGAAAGAAGTCGATTCATTTGCAGAAATCAACTTCTTTTGAAAAAAATTTGGCGGAGAAAGTGAGAAAAATATTAATACCATGACCGCAAAAAGGCGGCTTATTGGCTTATCATTTGCCAAACCATGTGTTACCTTATAACTTCACCAGAAAACGGAGGTTTTTATGCCTCCGCTTTCTCAGCGTTTATCTACTATAAAAGAGGAATGCTTTTTGGTGCTTATCCATGCAAAATGTCGCCGTGAGAGTTTTCAAACGCCGAGTTCCAGTAACGCTGTTGGAATTATCGGCCAATAAGCGCTACGTTGAAACAAACATACGTATAACGTACAACTAAAAAGTTAAACAGTGAAAATTCCGTTTAACTTCCGTTTACAATCATAATGTACTATAATAGCGAAAAGGTGGTGCTCCAGATGAATCAGATTTTAGTTGTTGACGATGATGAATATATAAGGGAGCTTGTGTGTACACTGCTTCGAAATGAAGGTTATAGCATTGTGGAAGCGGCAGACGGGCGTGAGGCACTCAAAAGGCTGGGAGAAGAAGAGGTGGATTTATGTGTGCTTGACATTATGATGCCGAAAATGGATGGATTTGAGTTTTGCAAAACAGCCCGGAAATATTATAAAGATCTGCCTGTTTTAATGTTAACCGCAAAAAGCGACCTGAGCCAAAAGGTAAAGGGCTTTGATTTGGGCTGCGATGATTACCTGACCAAGCCGTTTGAAGGAGCGGAACTGATTGTACGCGTCAGAGCGTTATTAAAGCGGTATCATGTCGATATGGTGGAAGAAATCATAATCGGCAACGTAATCATGAACAAAAGCAGCTATACCGTATCCGTAAACGGCAATACATCCGATATCCCCATGAAAGAGTTTGAGCTTTTATATAAACTGGGAACCAGCGCAGGCAAAACCCTGACACGTGATTATCTCATCGAAGATATTTGGGGTTATGATTTTGACGGCAACGAGCGCACTCTGGACGTCCACGTCAACCGGCTTCGCGAGCGCTTTCCCGCCGATGAATGCGGCTTTAAAATTACAACCGTTCGCGGCTTGGGGTACCGACTGGAGGTCCTATCATGAATAAACCGGGAAAATGGCACATAATTGTCAATATTACCCTCATGACATTCTCTTTTTTAGGCTGCACGATGTTAGGATATGGATTATCTGTGCTCTTGTTTCAATGGACAGGTAAACCGGCGGGGTTTATTTCTTATCTCATTTCCGTTACTATAGGGCTTTCGCTTTTCATTTGCCTTGCCAGACTCGCATCGAAAATTTTCACCCATACAAAATACTGGCAGGGACTCGACCTAAAGCGGCATCAGTTCTTAGACAGCACATTAGAAGCACTGAACAAAATCTCACGAGGTGATTTTAACATATCAATCGCCATTCATGAGCACGACCCGTTTTCCGAAGTGGCGGAAAGCGTTAATAAAATGGCTCGGGAGTTATCAAGTATGGAATCACAACGGCAAGACTTTATCTCAAATGTATCGCATGAAATTCAATCGCCGCTCACGTCAATCAGCGGATTTGCGGCGCTGCTGAAATCCGATTCGCTGACAAATCAGCAGCGTGAGCATTACATTGATATCATCGAAACCGAAAGCAAACGATTGTCCAAGCTCTCTGACAATCTGTTAAAGCTGTCTGCACTGGAATCGGAAAACACACCGCTCCTGCTTAGTGAATTCCGTTTGGATAAGCAGATTGAGCAAGCCGTATTGATTCTTGAGCCGCATTGGAAAGAGAAAAACATTGATATCGATGCAGAGCTTGAGAAAATCAGTGTACATTCGGACAAGGATCTGCTGGGTCAGGTGTGGATCAATCTGATTCACAATGCGGTGAAATTCACGCCGGAAAATGGGTTAATCAAGATTAAGCTCTATCAAAACGACTCTCAGATCGTGTGCCATATTATTGATAATGGCGTAGGTATTTCAAAAGAAGACCAGATCCATATCTTTGAGCGTTTTTTTAAGGTGGATAAGTCTCGCGACCGCTCACTGGGTGGCAATGGACTCGGACTGTCACTCTGTAAAAAGATTATCGAACTTCACAGCGGCCAGATCACCCTAGAGAGCGAACTGGGCAAGGGAACGAAATTTATCATTACTCTGCCAGAATAAATCTTTGCGTTTACATTGCGTTTAACTTCCATTTAACCTCCGTTTACTTTGCAGCCATATAATAAGGCTGTAAACAAACGAAGGTTATTTTTTTAGGAGGTTTTCATATGAACATGATAGAAGTCAGCTCACTTGTCAAACAGTATGACAGAGCGAAGGAACCGGCGGTAAAGGGCATTGATTTTTCTGTAAACGAAGGCGAATTTTTCGCATTTCTCGGCCCGAACGGCGCAGGCAAAACCACCACCATTTCCATTTTGACTACAACACTTTCCAAAACCAAGGGCGAAGTCAAGATTGCCGGATTTGATGTAGAAACACAAGCTAAAAATGTGCGCGAAAATGTGGGTATCATTTTTCAACAGCCCAGCCTTGACCCACAGCTCTCTGCGGAAGAAAACATACGGTTTCATGCCTGCTTATATGGTATGTGCAGCTATCGTCCAACATTCAAGATGATGCCTGCCACATACAGAAAACGTGTGATGGATCTGGCTGAAATCGTTGGTATTCAGGATTCGCTGTTCAAGCCGATTAAAAAGCTTTCGGGCGGCATGCAGCGCAAACTGGAAATTATCCGCAGTCTGATTCATACGCCGTCTGTGTTGTTTTTGGATGAGCCAACGCAGGGGCTTGATGCTGTCAGCCGCCGCAGCCTGTGGGAATATATTGATACTGTGCGAAAAGAATACGGCACAACTGTGTTTTTGACCACACATTATATTGACGAAGCGGAGAAAGTGGACAAAGTTTGCATTATTAATCATGGCCAGATTGCTATCTCCGGTTCGCCCGAAGAAATGAAGCATAATTTGCTAAAACAACAGCTTGTTTTGGATTCGGACGATAGGGATGGACTTATCACAGAGCTTTCGGATATGGGGCTTTTCCATAAAATCGAGAATCATGTAATTGTGCCATATCAGGAGATAACCGCTCAGGACGTAATTGCAAGACTGAAAACACGCCTTAGCGTACTCAGTATTGAGGAGCCGACACTGGAAGATGCCTATATAGAATATCTAAAATTAGGAGGCGAAGCGGCATGAGTGAACTTGTTTTAATAGGTAGAAAAAAATCAGGATTTGCGCGCGAAATAAACGCAGTCATCACCATCATGGCAAGGGATATCACTCTTTTTTTCAAGTCACCGATGACAATCATTATGAGCCTTGCGATGCCAATCGTTATGATGGGTATGTTGGGTGGTAGTTTATCGCAAAACATGGCGGGCGGACTCGGATTCGATTATAAGCAGTTTATGCTGATCGGTATGCTTGTCAACATGCTGTTCATGACGACGACGATGGGTATGTCCTCTCTTGTGGAAGACCACACAACCGATTTTACACAGGAAATGATGATTTCTCCGGTTTCACGTTATGGCATTATTATTGGCAAGATACTCGGTTCCTCCTTCGGGGCAATTGTTGGTATGTTTGGAACTATAATCGTAGGGTTGTGCATGGGCATTTCAATAAGCATAAGTCAACTGTTACTCATTATCGCATTGTCGCCTCTGATGTGCCTGTCGGCAGGCTCACTTGCTACGATCATTATCGGAGTTATCAAAAGCAATAAAACAGCAAATATCGCTGTGTCCTTAATCACTATGCCACAAATGTTTTTAAGTGGTGCTATTATTCCAATCAATAATTCACACGGCATATTGTACGTAATCAGCAGGTTAATGCCGATGACCTATTGCCTTGACCTTGTGCGTGCGGTTGTATATGCCGGTACGCCACAGTATAACAGCGTTGTGCTTTTTAATCCGGTGATAGACTTAATTGTTATCATTGCATTGACTGTTGCTTGCCTTGTAATCGGAACCTTCTTCTTTGCCAGAAGCGAAAAAAACAGATAGTTAATAAATAGCGACGCGGAAGGATGTTCTGATTATGAAAATTTTTGGTGTCTAAGGCAACCTCTTTGGAGAAACCCAGTAATACTAGGGGTTTGCAGGCGATTTATAAGCAATATTTACGCCAAAAGCAGTAATTTGATATTTACACCGTCTTAATGAGAGGCGGTGTTTTTGTATATAGAGTGACTTCGGGCCAATTGGCCCGAAGTCGAGGGGGGAATGATGTATCCCATCGGGTCTGATTGAAAAATCATGCCCTGTTTTCATGTCTTGATAAAGTGAAAAAACATATCAATCCTGATCACAAAAAGGCGGCTTATTAGCCTATCATTTGCCAAACCCATGATTGAACAATGCGTTTTAACGCCGCTCAACAAACCAATGGGTATGCCCAAGTAAGATCTTGGACGGCGCTTTTGTGTTATAGCGGTCACTTCGGGTCATGTTGACCCGAGGTCGAAAGGATGGATAACGAATTCCTACGGGACTGACTGAAAAGTTAGGCTCTCGTTTCACGCCATTATAACAAAAAGCCACATGAACAATACGTTCATGTGGCTTTGGCGGAGAAGAAGGGATTTGAACCCTTGCGCCAGTTACCCGACCTACTCCCTTAGCAGGGGAGCCCCTTCACCACTTGGGTACTTCTCCATGTTGGTGAATAAATGAATTGATTCAATTTTCTTAAGAAAATTTGGCGGAGAGGAAGAGATTCGAACTCTTGGTCCCTTGCGGGATCACTAGTTTTCAAGACTAGCTCCTTAAACCACTCGGACACCTCTCCACTCACAAGTGCGAGAATAATAATATCATATTATGGGGGCAAATGTCAATTGATTATTTAAAAAAACTCCCGAAAGTTTTAAAATCATTCGGGAGATTCTTGATTTTCTATTTTGACAAAACTTTGGATCGATCAAACAGTCTGCAAATTCCAATTGCCGGTATGGTTGCGACAAACCATAGAAGGGAAAACGGCAGACATATTTGCCCCAGAATATTCAGCGGTAATTGCGAGTAATCCCATACGTTCATCTTGAGTATCAGATTCACAAGTACTCCTATGGTAAACTCTACGCCGGTTATTATCCCGGAACCGGCAAAGCACCGAACTGCCAGCGGACTGCTCTTAATGTCTCGGTTGCATACACGGTCAATCAGGCAAAGACAAATTCCGCCCGCCGCCGCCATGGAAACATCTGTGCGTCCGCGACAAGCAACTTCCAGAGCTGGGTAAATAGTTCCGCCCGTCAAAAATAGAATCAAGTATTTTTTCATCTTATCACCCCGTTCTGCTCACTTGAATTGTTTGCAGGGCAGGGCATTTTATTCGTCGCCGTTTGAATTTTTTACCTCTTTGTTTTAAAGGGATTGTTTTTTGAGGGCGGTGTGCTATAATAAAAGAAATAAAAGGATTTTCTTTAACTGGATTTTCTAATGAAAATTATTTTTAAAGATTTATCTCAGAATATTAAGTTATGATTCATTAAAGGAGAGGTTTATATGAAGATCATTAGTGCTCCGGACTACCAAAGTATGAGCAGAAAAGCGGCTAACATTATTTCAGCACAGGTGATTTTATTTCCGGATTCCGTTTTGGGGCTTGCAACAGGGTCTACACCGGTCGGTGTTTACAGCCAGTTGATCGAATGGTACAAAAAGGGAGATCTAGACTTTTCAAAAGTACACAGCGTGAATCTTGATGAATACTGCGGGCTTCCAATCGAACATGAGCAGAGCTACCGCTATTATATGAACACCAATTTTTTTAATCATATTAATATTCCAATTGAAAATACCAACGTACCGAACGGCCTTGCAAAGGATTTCGACGCTGAATGCCGCAGATATGACAAAGTTATCAATAGTTTGGGCGGAATTGATTTGCAGCTTTTGGGCATCGGTCATACCGGCCATATCGGTTTCAATGAGCCTGACGAAGATTTTGACAAAACAACGCACTGCGTATTATTAAAGCAAGCAACCATTGAAGCAAACGCACGGTTTTTTGACAATGCGGATCAGGTTCCCAAATATGCAATTACCATGGGCATTAAAGCGATTATGCAGGCAAAAAAACTGTTGCTGGTGGCAAACGGCGCTGATAAAGCAGAAATCCTTTACCGTTCTCTGTTTGGCCTCATTACGCCTGCAGTACCTGCTTCCATCCTCCAACTGCACAATGATGTGACAATTGTCGCTGATGAAGAAGCTCTTTCGGTCATTCGCACGAAGTGCCCTGAAGTGATCGGATAATTTTCATGTATAAGGCGAGTATAGTAACCGTATATAAATTGCCCCCTGCTGTGTGAATCGCAGCAGGGAGCAATTTATTTTTTTTAATAGTCAAATAAAATAATTTAACAAAATAATTGAATAAAATTTTATTGTAATCAATTAAAATTAATGCTAAAATAGTACAGGATAATATTTTAATCCAGATGGTCAACTAAAAATAAAATTTGAAGGAGATATCATACTATGAAAGTACAAGTAAGATATTTATCAAAGTCGGGGAATACGAAAAAGATTGCAGATGCGATCGCACGGGCAAGCGGCTGTAAGGCGGAGTCGATCGAACATGGAATTGAAGAAGAAACGGATTTGCTGTTTTTAGGTGCGGCAGTCTATGCGGCAGGGATTGATTCCCAAATGAAGGAATTTATCAATCATCTTGATCATAAGGTTAAAAAAGTTGTAGTTTTCAGCACGGCGGCGGTGCTTCCCTCCGCATATCCGCAAATGAAAAAAATATTGATGCAAAACAACATAGCAGTAGATGAGCAGGAATTTCATTGCAGGGGAAAATTTGCAATGATGCATAGCGGGCGGCCAAACGCATCGGATATTCAAGCAGCGGAAAAATTTGCAAAAACAGTCATAGGATAATCAGAGCGAAAATGAATGCTGGAAGACTATCCCTGCTTCAGAAAACGGCCAGTAACAGGGAACGGTTTTTTACCGCTTTATTTTTTTCTAATCTTTTCCTCATTAGGCATGTAATCTCTTCCATTTGTGCTATAATAAAAACATATTGTATTTGAAAGGATGTATCCCAATGAGTTTTGGAAGTAAGATATTGAAATACCAAGAGGACATTATAAAAGATTTGGCTGAGCTGATTGCGATTCCGTCCGTGCAGGGCGAAGCTTCGGAAGGAATGCCTTTCGGCAAGGAGCCTGCGGAGGCGTTAAATCTGATTCTGAGTATGGCTGACCGCTTGGGGCTGGTTACTAAAAATATCGGTGGTTACGCCGGCCATGCCGAATACGGTGAAGGCAACGAGGTTGCCGCGGTTGTCGCTCATGTTGATGTTGTTCCGACGGGCGAAGGCTGGGATACCGACCCGTTCGTACTTACCAAAAAGGGTAATCTTTATTATGGCCGCGGAACAGCGGATGACAAGGGTGCCGCTCTTGTTGCACTTTACTGCCTGAAGGCATTGAAAGATGAAAATGTGCAGCCCAAACGCCGTATGCGCGCTATTTTCGGCGCAGGGGAGGAAACCGGCAGCAACGACCTTGAAATGTACCTGGAATCGGAGGAACTGCCTGTCATGGCTTTTACCCCGGATTCGGAGTATGGAATCTGCAACCGCGAAAAAGGTATCCTGCGCATGAAAGTCACGGATGAACGGAATGATTCCAAAGTAATTAAGGAATTCGCTTCCGGTACTGTGGTGAATGCTGTCCCGTCCAAGGCGGTGGCTGTAATTTCATGCTCCGCAGAAGAGTATGTCAAATTACAAAAGACAGCACAGGCGTCTAAAGGTGAGTTCCGCTTTGGGGATACGGATAACGGAATCCGCATCACTTCACTGGGAACGGCTTCGCACGCCATGCAGCCGCAGGAGGGCTTCAATGCTGCCACACACCTGATCAAGCTGCTCGCAGATGTGTTTTCCTATGAAAAGCTGGGCGGCTTTGTCCGCTTTTTGAATGAACGCATTGGCACGGAATTGGACGGGGAATCGCTGGGCATTCGTCAAAGTGATAAGGAATCCGGCCCGCTTACTTTAAATGTCGGCCTCCTTAGCATGGGGGCAGACTTTGCTTCCGCGGGCATTGATGTCCGTTATCCGGTTTTATCAAACGGAGACGATATTTTCTCCGTGATTTCCGACAGTGCCGATGAATATAACCTTGACACTGCGCTGCTGGGCGACGCTAAGCCCCTGTTCCTTCCGGAAAGCAGTCCGTTCATTACGCTGCTGCAGGACTCTTTCGCCGAAATAACCGGCCAACCTGCAACTGTTTATGCGACCGGCGGCGGCACCTATGCGCGCGCGTTCAAGGGCAATGCTGTGGCGTTCGGCCCGTTCTTTGCCGATGAACCCGACCGCCGTCTGCACAATACCAATGAAAATATCGACATTGACCGCTTCATGACTCACGCTCAAATTTGCCTGGAAGCAATGTACCGCATGATTACGAAATAAAACTGAGGATCAATATGGAAAAATACAGTCAAATCACGTTAGAACAAATATTAAAAAATGATGAGATAAACGCATATATTACCAATGGAAATCAAAATTTAGGTGTTATCGGTTACACGGAACACGGTTTCGCTCATGCAAAACGCTCGTCGAATTATGCGAGTTATATTTTACAGAGTTTGGCTTATGACGCCCGTACCTGTGAATTGGCCGCTATTGCAGGCTATATGCATGACATCGGTAACGTCGTAAACCGCATTGCACATGCGCAGAGCGGCGCACTGATGGCTTTTCAGATTCTAAACAGGCTCGGCATGATGCCGCAGGAAGTGGCGCTGATTGTCGCTGCTATTGGCAACCATGACGAAGGGACTGCCGCTGCTGTAAACCCGATTGCCGCCGCGCTGATTCTTTCCGATAAAGGGGATGTGCGCCGCACACGGGTACGCGACAAAGAAACCGTTAATGCAGATATTCACGACCGCGTGAACTACGCTGTTGAGCGGGCCTCTACGGAAATCGACGCTGAAAAGAAAACCGCAACGCTCAATATTACGATTGATACCGAGATTTGTCCGGTTATGGAATATTTTGAAATTTTCATGACGCGCATGGTACTCTGCCGTCAGGCGGCAAAGTACCTCGGCCTTCAGTTTGAACTGATTATTAATGAAACGCGTCTTCTTTAATCAAAATCATAGCTGAACTGGTGGTTTGCATAAGCCCTGAAAGGGCATATTACTGGCGCAGCGTTTCGAGATACACGGAATGGTTCCGCCAACCGCATTACTATTATGGGCAGCCGCTAAAAGGGTTGTCTGTTTTCGAAATACAAAAAATGGTGCCGCGTGAATTTACGCGGCACCATTTTTATGATCATTTATGAAATTTTTCCACAATATCTTTTACAGCATCAATTACATACTGTACCTGCTCATCCGTCATGGTGGGGTAGAGCGGCAGGGAAATCAGGCGTTCATAATGCTTTTCCGCATTCGGGAAATCGCCTTCTTTAAAGCCGAATCGGCTTGTGTACGCGCTCATATAGGTGACAGGAATAAAGTGTACGCTTGTACCGACATTGCGCGCGTTCAATTCTTCAATAAACTGATCTCGGTCAATGCTCAGCAGCTCCGTCAACACGCGTATCACATACAGATGCCAGCAGTGCGTTGTGTAATCCGGAACAAACGGCGAGTCGATCGCGTCGATTTTGCCGAATTCCTCCTGATATTTCGCCGCAATTTTAAGGCGTGCAGTCTGCATTTCTTCCAAACGGGCAAGCTGTTTCAGACCCATAGCGGCCTGAATGTCAAACATATTGTATTTGAAGCCCGGTTCGCAGATGTCGTATTTCCAGGTGCCGCCCTTCGCGTAGCGGTTCCATGCATTTTTGCTCATGCCCTGACCGGCGAAAATTCTTGCTTTTTTATCGATTTCGTCGTCGTCGGTGACCAGCATGCCGCCGTCGCCTGTGCAAAGATTTTTGGTGGCGTAAAAGCTGTACGAGGCTGTGCCCTGCAGCTTGTTGCCAATCAGCCTGCCTTTGTAACGGCTCCACAATGCGTGTGCCGCGTCTTCGGAAACGAACAGTCCGTGTTTTTCGGCAATGTCATAAATCCGGTCAAGGTCGCAGACCTGTCCGCTGTAATGCACCGGCACAATAGCTTTTGTTTTGCTCGTTATTTTCTTTTCTATTTCATCCGGATCAATGCAGACGGTCTTGTAATCAACATCTGCAAACACCGGAGTCGCGCCCGTGTGGATGATCGTGCTCGCTGTGGAAGCAAATGTCATTGGCGTGGTTATGACTTCGTCCCCCGGGCCAATGCCCTTGGTAAGCAGTGCCACGTGCAATGCCGCAGTGCAGGAGTTCATTGCAATTGCGTGCTTTGCGCCAAGATATTCAGCAAATTGCTTTTCAAACTCATTGGTGCGCGGCCCTTTTGCTACCCAGCCGGATTTTAATGTATCAACAACCTCATTGATTTCAGCATCGGTAATGTCCGGCAGATTGTACGGAATAAAATTTTCTCTTTTGACAAAATTGCTCATTGTCGATCCTCTTCTTTTCACTTAAATATGCATTTATTTAACAGTTTAAACAAGAAAACTAAGTAAATGATAATACGATTGATGCCTAATGTCAACCAGATTACCGCCCTAAATGTTGACTAAAGACCGTTCAGGATATATAATATACAAGTTAAAGACATTTATTTTTAGATAAAGAATGGTGTTATTGTGAACGACACAAAGGATTTTTTTGCACATCCGAGCGCATGCGTGGATGAGGGAGCCCAAATTGGCAGCGGCACAAAGGTTTGGCATTACAGCCACATCGGGAGCGGCTGCACAATTGGAAGCAACTGCACATTCGGCCAGAACGTGTTTGTTGCGCCGGGCGTAAAAATCGGTGATTTCTGTAAAATACAAAATAACGTATCCATCTATGAAGGAGTCGAACTGGGAAACTATGTTTTCTGCGGCCCCTCCATGGTGTTTACCAACGTACAGCGTCCGCGGTGCAAATATCCGCAGCGGGGCGCGGCTTTTTATGCCCATACGCCGATCGGCGAAGGTGCGAGCATTGGAGCGAATGCGACGATTGTCTGCGGCCACCGCATTGGAAAAGACGCGTTTATCGCGGCCGGCAGTGTGGTTACCAAGGATGTGCCGGACCATGCAATCATGATGGGCAATCCTGCCCGTCAGCACGGCTGGGCCTGCGAGTGCGGCGAAAAGCTCGATGATAATCTGGTCTGCCCGAAATGCGGCAGAAGATACGTGCAAGGCGAAAAAGGCCTTGAGGAGGAAACAAAATAAATGCAGAAAATAGAGTTTAACGATCTTGGGGCGCAGTATCAGCACTTAAAAAGCGAAATTGATGCAGGAATTGCCGACGTAATCGCGGGCTGCCATTTCATCTCCGGCCCACAGGTCGAGGAATTGGAAAAAGAACTTTGCAGCTACACGGGCCGCAAGTATTGTGTCAGCGTCAGCAACGGCACCGATGCACTGCTGATGCCGCTGATGGCCAAAGGGATCGGCGCGGGCGACGCAGTGTTTGTTCCGGCCTTTACGTTTTTTGCAACGGCGGAAGTAGTTAGCCTTGCAGGCGCCACTCCGGTATTTTGTGACGTGGAACAAGATATTTTTAATCTTGATCCAAAATCTCTTACAGAACAGATAGAAAAAACGATTCGCGAGGGCAAACTAAAACCAAAGGCTGTTATTGCTGTGGATTTGTTTGGCCAGCCTGCCGACTTCAACGCGATTGAACTGATTTGCAAAAAATATGATTTGATGCTGATTGAAGATGCCGCACAGGGTTTCGGCGGCGCAATCAACGGTAAAAAAGCCTGCAGCTTCGGCGACGTTTCCGCAACAAGCTTTTTCCCGGCTAAGGCGCTTGGCTGCTACGGCGACGGCGGCGCAATCTTTACGGATGACGAGGAAATGTACAACCTGCTTACCTCCATCCGTGTGCACGGCAAGGGGTCATTCAAATACGAAAATGTACGTCTTGGGCTGAACGCAAGGCTTGACACGCTTCAGGCTGCTATTTTGCTGCCAAAGCTGCATGAATTTGACAAAGAAACAGAGCACCGCAATTGGGCGGCTATGCGTTATGCGGAGCTTTTAAAAGATAAAATAGAGGTTCCGGTATTAAAGCCCGGTTTCTTTTCCAGTTTCGGGTATTATACATTAAAGGCTCAAAGCGAAGAGCAGCGCACTCAAATCATGAATGCCTTAAAGGCTGCGGGCATTCCTTCCATAGTTTATTATCCAAAGCCGCTTCACCTGCAAACGGTATACGCTCCGCTTGGTTATAAGGAAGGCGATCTGCCCGTTTGTGAAAAGCTCAGCAAAACTGTTTTCAGCCTGCCGATGCACGGCTATATTACGGAAGATGTCATTGATTATGTTTGTAATACGATTCAAAATATCTAAATGAGAACGAGGAGAATTTCAATGTCAAACGTAAAAACAGAGCTACTGAATAAAATTAAGGACAAGTCCGCTGTAATTGGTATTGTCGGCCTGGGCTATGTCGGTCTGCCGCTCGCGGTGGAATTTGCAAAGGCAGGGTACAAAACGATTGGGTTTGACGTACAGTCCCAAAAGGTTGATTCTGTAAACGCCGGCCACAATTACATCGGCGATATCGTTGGTGACACACTAAAAAAGGTTGTTGAAAGCGGCAAGCTTTCCGCAACGAGCGATTTCTCCTTTATTAAAGGTGTCGACGCGGTTGCCATTGCAGTTCCTACTCCGCTTGATAAATATCAGCAGCCGGATATCAGCTATGTAAAAGGCTCAACCGAGTCCGTTGCCAAGTACGCGCACAAGGGCATGGTTATTGTGCTGGAATCCACAACCTACCCGGGCACGACGGAAGAACTGTTAAAACCGATTTTAGAAGCGGACGGCTTAAAGTGCGGCGAAGATTTCTTCCTTGCATTCTCACCGGAACGCGTTGATCCGGGCAACAAGCAGTACAAAACGAAAAACACCCCGAAGGTAGTAGGCGGCGTCGGCAAAGAATCCACAGAGATTGCAGCGGCACTGTACCGCAATGTGCTTGAGGGCGGCGTGTATGAAGTTTCTTCCCCGGCTGTAGCCGAAATGGAAAAGCTGCTTGAAAATACCTACCGTAATATCAACATCGGCCTTGCCAATGAAATGGCGATTATCTGCAACCGCATGGGCATCAATGTGTGGGAAGTAATCGATGCAGCCAAAACAAAGCCATACGGCTTCCAGGCTTTTTATCCGGGCCCGGGCCTTGGCGGTCACTGCATCCCGCTCGACCCGTTCTACCTTACGTGGAAAGCCCGCGAGTTTGACTATCATACCCGTTTAATCGAAACTTCAGGCGAAATCAACACCGGTATGCCGGAATATGTGGTTGACCGTGCGATGAAGGTTTTGAACAAAAACAAAACAGCTATGAACGGCGCTAAGGTGCTTGTTCTTGGCGTTGCCTATAAAGCGGATATTGACGATTACCGTGAAAGCCCGGCGCTCAACGTAATTGACCATCTGAATCAGCAGGGCGCTGAAACAACGTTTTATGACCCGTTTGTTCCGGAGTACAAGCACAAGGGCGAAGTTCATACCGGTGCAAAAGAGCTTACGGATGATATGCTGAAAAACGCCGATATCGTTATGATTTGCACCGCACATTCCAACTTCGACTACAATAAGATTCAAAAGCTTTCCAAGGCAGTTTTCGATACCAGAAATGCAATGAAGGATGTTGAAGACCGTTCCAATATCGAACTTTTATAATTCTGTTTTCCCCCGTTCTGTGACGGGGGAATTTTGTGTTGACGATACGAAAATGAATCCGAATGAATTTTTCAACCGACTGTGAAAATACTGATATTAAAGGAGACTGATCTATGAAAAAGCTGCGTTTTGCATTGATTGGCTGCGGAAGAATTTCAAAAAACCATATTGCCGCCGCTGTAACAAATTCCGATATTATGGAACTGGCTGTCGTATGCGACCCTGTTTTACAGAATGCGGAAAAGAAAGCAAATGATTACTTTGAAGCGACCGGCGTAAAACCGCTTGTTTATTCCGATTATAAAAAAGCGCTTGAGGAGCAGGAAATTGACTGCTGCTCCATTGCGACCGAAAGCGGCTACCATGCGGAAATCGCATTGTACTGCATTCGCCGCGGCAAAAATGTGCTGATTGAAAAGCCGATGGCGCTGAACACCGAAGACGCGGAGCAAATGATCCGCGAAGCAAAGGAGCACGGCGTTACACTGGGCGTATGCCATCAGAACCGCTTTAACGCGCCGATTCAGGAACTTCGCAAGGCGCTGGACGACGGCCGTTTCGGCAAACTGGTCAGCGGAACCGCGCGTATTCTTTGGAACCGTGGCATGCCTTATTACGAGCAGGCTCCTTGGCGCGGCACATGGGACCAGGATGGCGGCACACTGATGAATCAGTGTATTCATAATATTGATCTTCTCCAGTGGAGCCTTGGCGGCGAACCGGATACGGTGATGGCCATGACAGGAAATTACCTGCGCGACATTCAGGCCGAAGATTTCGGCGCGGTATTAGTCCGCTTCAAAAACGGTGCAATCGGCATTATTGAGGGAACTGCGTGCGTATACCCGAAAAACTTGGAAGAAACACTTTCCATCTTTGGTGGTACCGGCACAGCGGTGATCGGCGGTCTTGCTGTGAACCGCATGCAAACATGGAACTTTGAAAAGCCCGCGGAGCAGGACGCCGCAGTTGCAGCGCTTGCCGGGACTGACCCGAAGGATGTTTACGGCAGCGGCCATACTACTCTTTATGCAAACTATATCAACGCGGTCAACACACACACCGACCCGCTTGTCAGCGGAACGGAAGCGATTAAGGCCATGAAGATTATCCTTGCGGCTTACCAGTCGCAAAAGACCGGCAAGGCAGTCAAATTTGACAGCCTCAGCTTTTCCACACTGGATATGTCCGGCGCTGATGTTAAAGTAAATTAAGGGATTGATTGTATGAAAATAGTAACCGTAGTCGGTGCAAGACCGCAGTTCGTAAAAGCTTCGGTCGTTTCGGCGGCGTTAAAGTCAATTTGCACCGAGGTGATCATTCACACCGGCCAGCACTATGACCGCAATATGTCGGACGTGTTTTTCGAGGAACTGTCTATTCCGAAGCCTGCTTATAATTTGGGAGTCGGCTCCGGCTCACACGGTCACCAGACCGGCGAAATGCTGATGAAAATTGAAGACGTGATTCTGGAAGAAAAACCGGATATCATGCTTGTTTACGGCGATACCAATTCGACGCTTGCGGGCGCTTTGGCTGCTTCCAAGCTGCACATTCCCGTCGCCCATGTTGAAGCGGGGCTGCGCTCCTACAATATGCGCATGCCGGAAGAACAGAACCGCGTTTTAACCGATCATATTTCCAAATGGCTGTTCTGCCCGACCCAAACCGCGGCGGACAATCTGAGAAAAGAGGGTATTACCGCGGGCGTAAGTATCTGCGGCGACGTTATGCTCGATTCCGTGCTTCACTTTTTGCGGCTTGCAAAACAGAATCCACAGAAAACCGCAATTTATGGCCAGCTTGGCATCACCCCGAAGAATTACCGGCTTGCCACTCTGCACCGCGCGGAAACGACCGACGGCGGGCTGGATGCGATTATCCGTATTTTAAGTGCGTTCGAACGGCTTCCCCAGCTCGTCGTGCTGCCCATTCATCCAAGGACAAGACCGCTGGCGGAAGAAGCAATTGCAAAATGCGGCTTCCGGAATATCAAATTAATTGACCCTGTCGGCTACCTTGAAATGCTGCTGCTGACTTCCGGCGCGTGTCAGGTGCTGACCGATTCCGGCGGGCTTCAAAAGGAAGCGTGGTTCATGAACGTACCGTGTATTACGCTAAGACAGGAAACCGAGTGGGTCGAAACCCTTTCGGGAAATTGGAATGTCCTCGCACAGCTTACGGCGGAAGATATCTATGCGAAAGCCATGCATACGAAGGTCGATCCGGCCGCCCATGAGCAAATGCCGTTCGGCGACGGAAAAGCTTCCGAAAAAATAGCCGCTGTGCTCGACGCCGCTGCGTTTGGTAAGGGGTAATAATGAATATTTTATATATTAACCATTACGCCGGCTCAGACCGCCACGGCATGGAGTTCCGTCCGTATTTTATGGCGAAGCGTTGGGCGCAGGCAGGGAACAACGTGACAATCGCGGCCAGTTCCTATTCCCATCTCCGCACCAAAAATCCTGACATGCAGGGCAAACGGACAATGGAGCAAATGCTGGACGGCGTTCGTTATTTTTGGATTGCCGGGTCGGAGTATCAAGGCAACGGCGTCGGAAGAATCAAAAATATGCTGTCTTTTCTGCACGGCCTTTACAAATATGGGGATGAAATTGCGGCGCAGGGCAAGCCCGATGTTGTAATTGCCTCCTCCACTTATCCGCTCGACATTTACCCGGCGCGCAAACTTGCGGAAAAATACGGCGCAATGTTGATTTACGAGGTACATGACCTTTGGCCGCTCAGCCCGATTGAACTTGGCGGAATGAGCCCGCGCCACCCGTATATCATGATGATGCAGGCGGCGGAAAATTATTGCTACAAGCACAGCGATTACGTGGTTTCGCTTTTGCCGAACGCACAGGGGCATATGGTTGAGCACGGCTTAAAACCTGAAAAGTTTGTATGCGTTCCAAACGGAATCGTGAAAGCGGACTGGGAACAGCCGATGGCAAACCCTCCGGTTTATTATGATAAATTGAAACAGTATCATGACGAGGGATATTTCCTCGTCGGCTACACAGGGGCGCACGGCATAGCTAACGCGCTGAACAGCTTTGTGGAAGCGGGGGAACAGCTCCGTAACAAGAAAATTAAACTGCTTCTCGTCGGCCCGGGGCCGGAACGCGATCATTTGAAACAAAAAGTGATCGACTTGAATCTCGCCGATACCGTGGAGCTTTTAGACCCCGTTAAACGCGGTCAGGTGCCGGAACTGCTGAATCAGATGGACGCGCTTTATGTTGGGCTGCAGCGTCAGCCGCTGTTTCGCTTCGGTGTCAGCCCCAATAAACTGATGGATTACATGATGGCAGCAAAACCGGTTATTTTTGCTATCGACGCTCCAAATGATATGGTTGCGGATGCAGACTGCGGCATTTCCATTGAACCGGAGGACAGCACTGCAATTGCCAATGCGGTGCAAAAACTGGCTTCCTTGTCCAAAGAGGAACTTGCAAACATGGGGGAGCGCGGTAAAAAATATATTCTAGAGCATAATGAGTATGATGTACTTTCGAAGCAATTCCTTGATGTGTTTTCAAAACCAAAAGTGTAATTTGAGGATTCAGGTCCATAATAATTCATGATTGGGACATGCTGAAAATGCAGGGAGGAATCAAAATGGCAAAACCCGTGAAAATGATGGTGCTGGATACCTGCCCGTATTGCAGACAGGCTTTTCAGTTCATGGATGAACTGAAGGCAGAGCACCCGGAATATAAGAATGTGCAAATTGAGGTAATCGAAGAAAGCAAGGAACCGGAAAAGATAAAAGGTTATGATTATTGGTATGTTCCGACTTTCTTCGTCGGCAGTGATAAAATCATGGAGGGCGTACCCACCAAAGGAAAAGTCCAGCAAGTTTTTATTCACGCATTAAATTAAAAAGATATAGACAGGGCACCGATTCGAATCAATCGAACCGGTGCCCTGCTTTATTTTGAAATTTAGCGTTTATAACAGTCTTCTGAACTATGTTTATACTGAAACAGTTAGGGAATCTAACTGATTCCAAGCTCATTCATTTTTTCACGCAATTTGATAAAATCCTCAAATGCTTCGGGTTTGTTGTTGGGGTTGCGCAGCAGTGCGGCGGGGTGTAACGTCGCCATCATCAGGACACCGTTCTTTTCAAAAAAGATCCCGTGCTCCTTCATGATTTTTAAATCCGGCTTAATGATCTTCATTCCTGAAATTCTGCCCAGGCATACGATGATTTTTGGCCGCAGCAACGCAACCTGATTTCGCAGCCAGTCAAGACACAACTCCTGCTCTTCCGGGAGCGGGTCGCGGTTCTTCGGCGGCCTGCATTTCACGGTATTTGCAATATATATATTCGTGTTGCGGTCAAGGTCAACAGCCGCCAGCATTTTGTCGAGCAGCTGGCCGCTCCGGCCGACGAACGGTTTGCCCTGCAAATCTTCCTGCTCGCCCGGTCCCTCACCGATGAACAGAACCTTTGCCTCTTTGCTTCCTCCGCCGACCACCACATGGGTGCGGTCTTCACACAAGCCGCATTTACGGCACGCAAGGCAAGCGGACTCAAGTTCTTCCCAAGTTTGATACAATTTTGCGGCCTCCTTTTTCTTAATCTTATTATTATATCACAAACTTCTAATTGATAAAAGAATAACACGTCCTTTTGGTTGTAATTTCCTACAAGTTGCGTTACAATAACAAAGTAAATTATAACAGGAGATGTTCATATTGAAGATTATGGTAGAAACCTCGGCACGTCACATCCATCTTACACAGGAAGATTTGGAAACTCTGTTTGGCAAAGGTGTTGAACTTACCCCGAAAAAAGAACTTTCGCAGGTTGGTCAATTTGCTTGTGCCGAAAAAGTAGAAATAGTTGGGCCGAAAAGCTCCATCAAAATGTCTATTTTGGGGCCGGTACGTCCGGAGACTCAGATTGAGCTTTCCAAAACGGAAGCACGCGCCATTGGCATTGATGCACCGATCCGTATGTCAGGTGAACTGGACGGAACCCCGGGCTGTAAAGTAATCGGGCCAAAGGGCGAAATTACACTTGATCACGGCGTGGTCGTTGCAAAGCGCCATGCGCACTTTACACCGGATCAGGCGAAGGAATACGGCGTAACAGACGGCCAGAACATTCAAATCAAACTGAACTACAATGAACGCGCTTTGATTTTCGGTGATGTAATTGCCAGAATCAGCAAAACAGCGGGTCTTGCCGTACATATCGACACCGACGAAGCCAACGCGGCAGGTTTACCGGGCACGGTTGACGGTGAAGTAATCCTTTCATAAAGTCAATTGGTGATTGACTTTCGTAATAGCAGCAGAAGGCTGGAGCAAGTGCTCCGGTCTTTTTTCTTTTTTATAAACTTTCAATGAGCTATTTTTCCACTTTGTTTGTCATATAGAGTGAAGGCCTTAAATAGCAGCGAGGGAGTGTGAATTTTGGAGGACAGTAAGATTGTTCAGCTTTTGAAGAACAAGCCGTCGGATGGACTTTACGAAATGATAAAAAAGTACCGCAGTTTTGTCGCCGCAATTACAGGAAGAATTTTGCACGGCAATCAGCAGGACGTTGAGGAGTGTGTTGACGATACGTTTTTGTCTGTGTGGAAATCAACCGGTGATGCCGGCAGTGAAATTATAAACCTCAAAGGTTATCTTGCCTGTACTGCACGAAACACCGCAATTAACCGCTATCATCAGCTGGCAAGACTGAATGTCATTGATATTGATGAAATTGACCTTGCCGAAGAAAATGATATGTTGCTTGAATTTGAAAATAAGAGCAATGCAATTGTCCTGCAAGAATTGATTACCGCTATGGATAAACCTGATCGTGAACTTATGATTCGAAAATATTTTCTGTTTGAAAAGGTAAAGGATATCGCAACTCAAACAAACTTAGATGAAACCCAAGTGAAAAATCGCTTATACCGCGCAAAGCAAAAATTGCGCAAACAGTTGGAAGAAAGGAATGTGATTTATGGAACGGTATGACGCTGATTTCTTAGCATCCTTTGAAAATATAAATACCCAATCTTCCCCTTCGCGGAAAAAGGAAGTCGACGGAACCTATCAGGCGGTGGTGCTAATGGCAGGACTGAAAACGAAAACGCCTCATTTGAAAAAAACCGGACGAATCCTTTTAATTGCGGCAGCTATCGCAGCCTGTACCGTTTTAACCGCCGCCGCTTACGGCTTAGGCGCTGGGAATCTATTTAAAACATATTTTGAGAACGGTGACCCAAGAAAAGCACAACCGGGGGTCAGCTTAAGTGAAAGTCAAGTTGCAGGGATGGACAAAGCGGGAATTTTACTAAACCGCTCCGCAACAGATAACGGAACAGTTATCAATATCCGTGCGGCCATGGGCGATAAAAACTGTGCTTATCTTCTGCTTGACGTTACTGCTCCAACAGGAACTGTGCTGAATAAGGATGAATATGAATTTGAAGACATGCCGATTGATTTCTACGATGATGAGTTTTACAAAATCCCCAACCAGAATGGGGGCAGTGCCGGGTGGGATATACTCACCCAAAAGGACGAAAATCCCAACGACAACAAAAAATCTTTTGTCATCAGCGTCGGCTGCGCTGGGATCAATCTGCAAAACAGAGAGATAAAAATGACATTGAAAAATCTTTCAGTGCCGAGCGGAAAACTGACTTATACCCCTGTTGTAAAAGGAGAATGGAAGTTTAATTTTAAACTTGATTATGATACTGCTTCCAAAATGATCAAGGTGAACAAAGTATCACATGATTCCAATGGTTATGCCACCATACCGGCAGTCAATCTTTCCGCATTGTCGGCAGACGTTACATTTATCAACATGAAGTACCGCAGTGGCACGGAACTATATAAACCTCCTAAAATGATTATTTACTATAAGGATGGCACACAGGATGTGATAATGAATGGCGGCGGTACCGGAGATGAGGATTGCTATACCAAAGTTTATAAATTTAATGCGCCTATGGATTTTAATAAAGTTAAAAAAATCACTATTGGTGATGTGGAAATTCCAATCAAATAGCGCAAATACAAGCTACAATATATACGGCACGAAACTCCTGCTTAGTTTGTAAGCAGGAGTTTCGTGCCTGAAAAATGGAATCGGCTTTATTGCTGTTCTATGCTTTGTTCATAATGTTCCGCAGCAGTTTCTTTCCGCTGAAACGTCGATTTCATTTTAAAAATGAGGAACAGTGCCACGGCGGAAAGAAGAAGCATAAAGCCTTCACCGGCCCACATGTTAGTATATTTTGTAATTAGAACGCCGCCGATGTTAAATACGGAGTGAGCCGCGATTGCAAGGAAATAATAACGGATTTTATGTTCATTTACCCCTTTGAAAATCAGAATACTTGCAAAAACATGGAACGTAACAGCGAACACACGCTCTAAAACACCCAGATAAACGGCTTCCGGTTTTACGGCAGCCATAGCGGCTAAAATTTGCTGGCCCTGTCCTGCGGGGAGCTGAGCGGAAATGGTCTGAAAAGTGCCGCTGTTAATCATAGCGGCGTAAATGATGTTATTGATCTGTGCCATTCCCGTCAACAGGATTACTTCACAAAATCCATGACCTAACCCAAAAGAAAGCGCGTCGCTGAACGTGCGGTTCTTTTTTAAGAAAACACCCGCGCCCAGGTACCGCGCGCTTTCCTCAAACAGCCCGGCTGTAATGGAAAGCATAATAATGTAAGGAATGGTATTCAGTGCAAATGCCTTGAACCAGCTTTGCGCGCCAAGAACTTGAAGAATCGGAATTCTTAGGCATATTTGAGAAACAAAGAATGCGGCCGCGCCAAGGAACATCGGCTTCACGGCAATCTTTTTCCGCAGGCAAAGAACGAGCAGCAGCACGACGGGGAACAAGAGCTCTGCAGCCGCAGAGAACAGAAACGCACCAAAAACAGAGGGTGAAATTGTCATAGAAAACAGCTCCTTATTTTATTTTTGACTTTTCAGCGTATAAAAAATATTGTGCGCATAAACACAAACAATGACGGTCAATATCAGCACAGTTGCAACCGTAAATAACAGTGCAATGGATTCCGGCACGAAAATACAGCAAATTGCCGCAATAAACCCGCCAATCATAAATACTTTTCCCCCAAAGCGATGCGTGCGAAACCATACTTCGTCGTTGTCCAAAGTCCAGCTGACGCGGATTCCGATAAGGGCGTTTCGCTTGCATTTTGGCATATAATTTCCGATTACGACATACATCAGGCAGAGGACTACGCCCATGATCCGGTTTAAGCTGATACTGTTTATGTTTTTGACGGCATGATAACTGGTGTAAAGAAAAATATAGGTCATTACATTAAATACCGCTAACAAACTGTAGCTTGTGGCCTTGATAGCTTTTTCGTTGGGGTTTTTCTGTTCTCTCAAACTGTGCGTATTTGTGTTTATCTGCGCTTTTGAAAACCATTTCATGAATATCGCGAATACCAAAGTTAGCATTGGCAGGATGAACAGCTCATATTTACTGCCATAGCGGTTAACTTGGCCGGAAGCCCCGTAATGCGCCGGAACAATGTCCGGCATTGAGGGAAGAACAAGCAGGGTTATGATTGCCGGTAGGACTGCCAGAACCCAGTAAAGGCTGTCCTGACTAATCTCTTTCAATTTATTTTTCATCGCTGTGATTCTCCTTACCCAAAAAATCATTGAACCAATTTAATACTTCCTCAAATACGGACAAATTCAGTTCATAATAGATGTATTTACCATCGTGCCGGTCCGAAATCAGGTCGGCCTTTTTTAAAATGGAAAGATGATGGGAAATGGTCGCGCCCGTCATATTAAAATGCTCCACAATTTCGCCGGCCGAGAGCGAATGTTCTTTCAAAAGATTCAGTATCTCCCGCCGTGTGGGGTCGGAAAGCGCTTTAAAAGTTTCCGGAAACGGCAAGCCACCACTTCCTTTCATTTAGAAGTTAATCTAAATGTATCATATCACTTTTTCACGCACTGTCAACATTATTTAAAAATTTTCCAAAATGACTTTCTTGACTTCGTGTTTCGATGAGGCTATAATATCAAAAAACAGCAGAAAAAGACAAAGAATTTTTAGAATGCGTGCACATAAGCTGCCACGTTGGGGCAGGAGATCGTGTTTTCAATAAATACAACTTGTCTTTTTGGGCAAAATAGTTTATAATAGTGAAGTTGGATTACGAAAAGCAAGGCAGAAATGCGTGCCATAGGATATGCAGGCGGGCGGGCTCTGTACGACGGGGTGCCGTGAACCATGTCAGGCGGGGAACCGAGCAGCATTAAACGGATTGCCCCGTGCGATGCAGGTTGTCTGTTCGTCTGCATATCCTAGTGCATGATATACCGTTTGAAAGCGGTCTGTCTTGCTTTCAGTTTGTCTAAGGGGGTGTGTTCGTGTATCAGGTGCTTTATCGAAAATGGAGACCAAAGGTATTTGCTGACGTGGTCGGCCAGCCGCAGGTTACTGTTACACTGAAAAATGAGCTGATGGCCGGGCGCATCGCTCATGCGTACCTGTTTACAGGCTCCCGGGGAACGGGTAAAACCACATGCGCCAAAATATTAGCCAAGGCAGTCAATTGCCTGACTCCTGTCGACGGCGATCCCTGCGGCGAATGTGATATCTGCCACGGTGTGGAGAATGGCTCCGTGATGGATATTGTGGAGATTGACGCCGCGAGCAACAACGGTGTTGACAACATTCGTTCCCTGCGGGAAGAGGCTAACTTTACGCCCGCCGCTGCAAAGTACCGGGTTTATATCATAGATGAGGTGCACATGCTTTCCACCGGCGCGTTCAACGCACTGCTGAAAACGCTGGAAGAACCGCCGGCACATGTGATTTTCATTCTGGCAACAACTGAAGTGCATAAGCTGCCCGCGACAATTTTGTCGCGCTGTCAGCGCTTTGATTTTCACCGCATTCCTCCGCAGGATATTGCAGACAGGCTTACTTACGTCACGCAGCAGGAGAACGCGGAAATTGACATTCAGGCTGCGCTTTTGATTGCCCGACTTGCCGACGGTGCTCTGCGCGACGCGCTTTCTTTGCTTGACCAGTGTCTTGGCCGCAGCAAAAATGTTACGGTTGAGGTTGTGAATGAAACAGCGGGTCTGGTGGGGCGCGATCATCTTTTTGAGTTAACTGCGGCTATGCAGCAAAATGATTCCGCACTTGCGCTGGAACTCATTGACCGGCTCCATAATTCTTCAAAGGACATGGCACGGCTCTGTGAAGAGCTTTCCGCACACATGCGGAATTTAATGTTGATTAAAACAATGAAGGATGCGCACGGCATGATCGTCGTGCCCGACGCGGAATATGAAAAGCTGACAAAGCAGGCGCTGTCCATTCCGCTTCCTGTTATTCTGCACGGACTCGATACCATGCAGGCGGCGCTGGAAAAGATGTACCGCGGCGGCGACCGCCGTATTGAATTTGAAATGGCAATGATCCGCCTGTGCTCCCCGGAACTCGACACCACGCAGGACGCGCTGATCCGACGCATCGAAGCGCTTGAGCGCGGTGCGGTAAAGCCGCAATCTGCAAAAGTGCTCACGGTTGAACCGGCCAAAGAATCGCCAACACGGGCGGCTATGATTGATTCGGATGACAGTGCGCCTGCCGATGAAGAACCCGAGCCAAGACCAAAACGGGATCCTGCCGCGGCAGTTCCGAAAAGCGAGGTGCAAAACCTGAGCACCGAGGCGGAGCGTCTCGCCGAGTGGCCGGAGATCCTGCAAATTTTAAAGGGTTATTCCCATGTGATCGCGTCCGCGTTCAACGGTTCTACTGCCTATATCAGCGGAGCTTATGTGCTGATTGATGCGCCGAATGAAATTGCATTCCGTTTGCTTCGTGAACAGACTCAGCGTGATAATATGCGAAAAGCGATTCAGCAGGTGATGGGAAAAACCTATAATCTAGGCCCTTATAAAAAGCCCGGTTCGGAGGAACCGAAAGAAGACCCCCTCAACCGGCTTGCCGGTCTTGCTCAAAGTGAGGGTATTGAAGTAATCAAAATATAAAATTTATAATAAAAAACACTTGGTGTATAAACACTTAATGTATTAGGAGGAAATTGTATGAAAGCAAGATTACCACAGGGATACGGCAATAATGGCGGATCCGCAAATTTACAGCAGCTTGCACGTCAGGCGCAAAAACTTCAGGATGACATGGATCAAATCACGAATGAACTCGATGTGAAGGAATATTCTGCAACTGCCGGCGGAGACGCGGTTAAGGCAACAGTAACCGGCAAAATGGAAGTTAAATCAATTGATATTAAACCCGAGGTCGTTGATCCGGAAGATGTTGAAATGCTTTCCGACCTTGTGATTGCTGCTGTCAATGAAGCACTTCGAACTGCCGCAGCCGATAAGAGTGAACGCATGGAGAAAGTTTCCGGCGGGTTGAATGTACCGGGTATGTTTTAATTATGCCTTCCTATAATGTGGCGCCGCTGTCGCGCCTGATTGAGCAGTTTGAACGCCTTCCGGGAATCGGACACAAAAGTGCGCAGCGTTTGGCTTACTATGTTCTTGGCCTTTCTAAAGAAGGTGCCGAAAATTTAGCGAACTCCATTTTGAATGCGCATGAAAAAATACATTACTGCAAAGTTTGCTGTAATCTGACTGATCAGGAGCTTTGCCCCGTGTGTCGAAACGAATCACGCGATAAATCAATTATCTGTGTAGTGGAAGATCCGCGCGATGTAATCGCGCTGGAGCGCACCCATGAATTTAATGCATCTTACCACGTACTTCATGGCGCGATTTCTCCTCTTAATGGTATCGGGCCCGATCAGCTCTGTATTAAAGAACTGCTGGCCCGCGTGAACAACGATATACTGAAAGAGGTTATCATGGCTACCAATCCTACGGTTGAAGGCGAAGCAACTGCAATGTATATTTCACGGCTGCTCAAGCCGCTCGGTGTAAAAGTGACGCGGCTTGCCTACGGTATTCCGGTTGGCGGGGATTTGGAGTATGCTGATGAAGTTACTCTTTCCCGAGCAATTGAAGGCCGTAGTGAAATTTAATTTAAATCGGCTGTTATAGCGGATGAAATTTTGTTTTGAGTCATTCTGAAAGCAGAAGCGAAGAAGCCAAAATGCTCTGTCATTGATGCATTGATGGATTCTACGCTCTTGCTGGAATGGCGGTATAAGACTGGTAATAGTTGCATGCAGCTTTCATCTTGACTTTTTTAAAAAAATATGGTATTCTCATGTATCAGCAGGTAACAAAGGAGGGCTTTTTACGTCAACAGAAAATTTAAAAACGCTAGCGCAGAACAAAAAAGCCTTTCACGATTATTTTGTTGAAGAAAGTATGGAAGCCGGAATCGAACTTTGCGGCACCGAAGTAAAATCTTTACGCAAAGGTCAGGCAAATCTAAAGGATTCATGGTGTTCTGTTGTGAATGGGGAGCTTTTGCTCAATGGAATGCATGTCAGTCCCTATGAACAAGGCAACATTTTCAATCGGGACGCTACACGGGTGCGTCGCCTTCTCATGCACAAGCGTGAAATTTCGCGATTATTCGGTTTGGTAAAACAAGATGGTTATTCTTTAATCCCAATTTCGATTTACCTAAAAGGTTCCATGGTCAAAGTGCAGGTGGGTTTATGCAAGGGTAAAAAACTCTATGACAAGCGTGCCGATATGGCGGCGAAAACCGCGAAACGCGACATTGACCGGGCAATGAAAACCAAAAATCGTTAGTTTCGATTTTGTTCCAGTTTTTTGGGGCATCATACTATTGTAAGTCCTGTCAGATTTATCTTTTAATTTGTCATTTTACATGGGGATGTAAAGGTTTCGACGGGGATTGTGAGCCTTAGTAAGCGAGTAGCGATGTGGAACGCTATAATTCTGCAAGCATAATTTAAATGACAAAAATGTAAACGTTAACTATAATAACAATTATGGGATGGCGTACGCAGCCTAATTAAGCTGCCGTCTTTACCGGGAGCACCGCGGCTCGGATAAAGGCGTCGATTAGCGGTGAACGTGAACGGGGGAACGCCTTTACCCCTGTCACGGACTAAAGGCTACTGAAACGCTGAGCCTGCCTTTGGGCGCAGCGCAGAGGGAATGTTAAATCATAGGCTACACTCGTAGAAAGCTCTGGTAAGTGATTTTCGGACACGAGTTCGACTCTCGTCATCTCCACCACATAGAGAACCAATGATTGATACAATCGTTGGTTCTCTTTTTTTACCATGAACGCGGGAAAAGCCCAGTATTACTGGACTTTTCAGGTCCTTTGACGTTCGTCTCCCGTGCTTTTTCGGGTGGATTTTTCTTTTTGTCCGGCCTGTCGTTGCGTTGACGTGAAAGGTTGAAACTTTGCGGGGACAAATCGTTCAAAAGTATATGTTTCGTGTAAAAGTATAGGTATCGTTTAATAGTGCTTAATGGAAATAATATGTACCCCAAGATTATAAAAGAGAAATATCTCATAACACGAAGGTTGTAGGTTCAAATTCTGCCACCGTAGCACATAAAATATAGAACAGAACATAAAGAAGTCCCTTACAAACCATTTAGGCTTGCAAGGGACTTCTTGTATTTGAATCATTACCGCTTGCGTTGCGGCGTTGTAACGATTAACGCGAACCAATCAACCGTGAAAATAAAGTTCGGATAATCCCGTGTTGGTGGAGCATAGCGGGATCGAACCGCTGACCTCCACACTGCCAGCCTATTAGGCTGAAATTGAGTAATAGATAAAAACAGTTAAAAACTTAGCATCTATGGGGGTTATGCGGATCTTTCGGATATAAGGAGTGTAGCTAAATCGTGTTGGCTAGTCGTGTGCTTTCTTGCCTAGCCTTGTCTATTTTGGGAGTTTAGCTACGGTGTTAGCTCCAATATATATAGGATAACAGATAAGAACTGTCGGCTGGAATATAATCGTAGCGATCATTTATCACCGTAGGCTCGTAGATGTCGGTATGGAATGCCACAATTGTCCTCTATCGAGTAAGTCTTGCAGAATGCACGGAAAATGTCTAAAAAGCCCCTATCGATCTATTCCCACGCATGGAAAAACAATTAACTACAGCCCCAACATCAAAATGAGACTAGTTGTATTCAATATGGTGATTGTAATTAAAAGAAGTGTTAAGAGTGCCAGAAAACGCACCTTTCCCATATTTATCATATTCATTTCGATGATTTTCACTCGCTTTTCGATTGATCATTTATCTGTTTTATTGATTTCGGAATGTCTAGAGACATCATTTGCTGTGAATATTTTGTGTGTAGTGAGCGCCATTCGAGAGGTGAGTTACCATACATTGCTTTGAAACGTTTAGAAAAATATGCGAAGTTTTGAAAGCCTGTTTGCATAGAAATTTCATATATTTTTGCATCCGTATCTCTAATTAAAATCAATGCTTTTTTAAGGCGTAAATTATTCAGATAGATGTTGAAGTTAATCCCCACCTCTTTTTTAAATGAGCGTGAAAAATACTCTGAATTTAGATATACAGATTCAGCCACAGAGGATAAACTAATCGGGTTCATATAATTCTGTTCCATAAATTTCAGCGCTTTTCCGATTCTGCTTGAAACCCCCTGGGGCATCTGATTATAGAATTCAAACAGATCTGAAATACTACTAAATACGATTTCTCTCAAGATTGAAATTTGTGGCGTTGTTTGAATTTTTTGAGAGTTTTGCTTTATATATAAATGAAAACCATCAAGATCATTTTCTTTTAGAAACAGATATGCTGATTCGCATATTTTCGTGCTTATACTTTTAATCATGTCTATATTCGGGAAAAGACATTGTTCTATATATAAAAAGAAATTAGAAAGCTCCTGTTGAACACAATCATTATTTTTGCTTTTAATGGCATCTAATATTTTCAAATAATGATTACTTAAAGGGATTTCCGATAGTTCCGAGGGAACATCGGTCAGAAAATATTTTTTTTCATAGAAGTCAGTATTTCGGTAATTATATACAGTTTTCATGGTAGCAAGTATTTGCTCAGGCATACATTGTATCACGGACAAAACAAGTAATTTGACACAATTAAACTTTTGCATTTCGGACTTAAATAGAGATTGGGTTTGTAACTGAATTAATTTACTAGGTTGGAAAAGAAATTCCACACAGCCGATATAAATATAATCCGAAATTGGAATACAATAATTAATATTAACCGCACTGATTGTAGGAAGAAAAACTTTGTAACCATTACTAGAAACGTCAATATCCAGTTTTATTAAGAAACAATAATAGTTGTTGACAGGCAACTCGATTTTGAGCTCAAGTAACTTAGTCTTTAATGCATCATATGACAATATATCACTTTCCAGAGCATTGCAAATAATATGCGAAACAGTTTTTTCATCCGGTTTATCAAATTTATTTTGGAAAAAGTTATCAATTGAGTGGAGTAGCCGTTCTTCATCTATCTCCGCTTTTAAAAGATAATCTACGGCAAGAAATTTAAAGGCAGAGCGAACATAGTTATAATCATCATAGCTGCTAAGAACAATTATTCCGACATCAGGATACATTTGCTGCATTTTTTCGAATAAACCAAGTCCATCTAACTGTGGCATTTTTATATCAGAGATCACCAAATCATATTGTTTATCAGCCAATTTCTTAAAAGCATCAAAACCATTAATAGCACTGTCAACTATAAGGTTATCACGATTATTACGTATAGTATAAACAAGCCATTCACGAATTGGATGTTCATCGTCAACAACCAGAATATTATGCATATGATATTCCTTTCCCATTAAAACGATTTTGGTAGGCGAACACAAACTACAGTACTATACAATTCATCTTTCCTTATAAATAATCCGTAATTATAGCCGTAGTTTAGTTGTATCCGGTGATGAATGTTAGTTAAGCCAATATGTGATGAGGATTCCGGATTTTTTTCAGAATAATCATTGTTTAACATTTTTAATAATTCATTTTGTGTAAATTCTTTGCCATTATCGCACACTTCAACAATAATATCTTTGTTCGCATCAATAAAATTGATTATGATCAATCCTTTTTCGTCGCTTGTGGGCATTCCATGAATAATTGCATTTTCTACAAGGGGTTGCAGAATGAATCTCAGAATAGAAACATTCATTAAGGCATCCGGCAAGTTGAATTTCAGCAAAAGTTTATCATCGTATCGAAGGTTTTGCAGATTAAAATATTGCGACAAATACATAGATTCGTCTAGCAAAGTGTTCTTACTATTATTGGAACTAATAGAATATCTTAATAGAGAGATGAGGATAGTGATCATTTTACAAGCCTGCTCTGACTTGCCCATTGATATGGTACATTTAATGGAAAACAATGTGTTATATAAAAAATGGGGATTAATTTGAGCTTTCAAGAAATTAAATTTTGCAGTATTTATATCTTCTTCATTCTTTTTGATGTTTTCCATAAGATTTTTTACTTGTTCAGTGAGGCGATTGAACTGAGCACTAATGGTGTTTATTTCAACTAAATTGGATTTCATGTCAATTGCTCTAAAATCATTGGAAGTAGTGCGTTTCATCTTGTCACAAAAAACCTGCAAGGGATTCGAAATCTTTTTTGCCACAAATGCAGAAATGATGATTGAAATAAAGCAACCAAAAATTGCAACATATATAGTTCCATACAAGAGCCGCTTTATGGGCAGTAGCACAATATCTAACGGGATTTGCTCAAAGATTGTCCATCCTGTGGCAGATGATTTGTACTTTGCACTAAAAAATTTCTGGTTACTAGATTCGTAAATAGAGTAATTTTTATAGCCACGAATAAAACGGTAATCTGACAATTGAAAAGGTATAGTGCCCAATTTACTTTTGTCATTGCATGAAATAACAACGGAAAGATCATCCAGCACATAGATTTTATTTGAGTCATTAACAAGGTTGATATAAGTGTTGCTTATTATAGACTCTGGAACACAAATTATAATGGATCCGGCATATGCGCCATTTTGAGCAAATATGTTTCTTACAACTGCGATGGTATAATTATTCTGTTTTGTTTTCTCATTATAATCATTAAAACTTGTATTTACATAGCTGCTCGTTTTGTTGGCAATACCTTTTGTAAACCATGAATATGACTGCATTTTTTTGAAGTCAAAAGAAGTGTGATCAGGCTTGGAAGAATATAAGAAACCATTTTTCCCTATACACATAATTTGGAAATACATATCAATCTGCTTAAATGATTCATAGTATTTGGTATATGTCTGGTCTATCTGGGCCTTTACGGATGGAATATTTAACAGTGAGATGTCATCACTGAGCAATGCACCAACGATTGAATCATCACGGCATAACAAATTCGAAATGGTGTTCGCACTGTTGATCATAGCATCCGTTTTTTGAGAGATTAGACTCAAGCTGTTCTGGTGATCTTCACTTAATACCTGAAGCATTGTATCTTTAAAAAAGAAATCACATGATAAAGTAAGTACAGCGGTGAGCATAATGAGCATTAATGATACTGTGATGATGAGAAGTTTTTTAATGCTATACATAATATATTTGCCTCCCTTTAACGGGGATTCTCCCCTAAGTCCGTGGAAATTTGGAAGTGACGGCTTTGGGTATAGTCTGCCAGTCTATGGTGACGGGGCAAACTCCAAAGGAGCTGTTACTCATAAAATCATATTAAGAACAAGGACAAGAAGTCAATGAAAGCATCCAAGTGATCGACGGAGAAATTCTGCAAAAGAAAGCAAGGGAAGGACTGCTAAATCTTTCAATCGAATTAGGACCTGAAGCGTTACGGCAGATGCTCGAAATGGACGGGACAGAATTGATAGAAAACACCATCCTGTTATTATAATAGGCGGAATTTCAATCGGGGAGATGATGGTTGTAGCTGCGATGGAGATTACTAGTGAACTATAACAATTATAGTTTGTATTGTTAAAAAAATATATAATAAAAAAGATAAACAAAAAAGATGTCAAGCAAATAATAAAAAGTCAAAAAAATATTATTCTATAGAGTCGTTTTTCATTTTATTTTATATACATATCAAAAAAATGGGATACTCCGTCAATTTCTTTATCGATAGATTATAAAAAACAGTATATCATAATACCAAGTTAATAAACCAAGCTAAAAATCAAAAACGAAGGGATGTATTTGTTATGAAAAGAATTCTATGCCTCTTTCTTGTGGGGTGCTTACTTGCCGTTTCTTTTGTAGGATGCGGTGCTGCTGGCAATACAACAGTTTCTTCACAGGCTACCGTAAATCAAACCTCTTCAGGCGCTGCAGAGCCCGTAACGATCCGCGTGGCAGTTATGCCTCAGCAATTAAGCCTTCCTTTGTACTATATCAGTCAAAAAGGCTGGGACGTGGAAAATGGATTTAAACTTGAGTTGTCCACCTTCCAGAGTGGCGCTCCTATGAATGAAGCTCTTGGTGCGAATTTATGGGACATTGCTACAATCGGCGCAGCAGGCGTGCTGTCCTGCAGCGTATATGATGCAGTGCATGTTATGTCTCAAGAAGATAGTTCAGCAGGCCTTGAATTTATGGTTCGCGCTGACAGCAAAATCGCCAAGGTAAAAGGCTATCTGCCTGAATACCCTGATATGTATGGCAGCCCCGAAACCATTAAGGGTGCTACCTTTATCTTACCCATAGGCAGTGGCCATCAACTACTCCTTGACACATACTTAAAAGCAATGGGTCTTACAGAGTCCGATATTAAAATGGTAAACATGGATCATCCCTCGGGATATCAGGCATTTATTTCCGGCCAGGGCGATTTCTCCGCAACCGCTTATCCCACTACAGATGACTACATTAAAAAAGGTTATGTCTCCGCTGTCAGCATGACCTCGGCCAAGTGCCCCTATTATGACAATCTTGTTGTAAACCGTAAGTTTTACGATAATCCCGCAAACCAAAAAGTTCTTGTTTCCCTCCTTACGCAAATGCTGCGTTGTGCAGACGAATTTAAGGATGACGATAAGCTTATGAACGCAATGGTTGGGTGGTATAAAACAAATGGCCAAGAAGTGACACCCGAGAATGTCCGCGATCAGGTTTTGAAGCGTCCTTTCTTTACCGTTGACGATTTCAGAAATTCTGATACAACTGCTTCATTCAAACGCATGGCTGAGTTCTATGCTTCCACTCAACAAATCACACAAGAAGATTTAAAAAAGGTGTTTAACAATATCCAGCCCGAACTCCTTCAAAAAGCGATAGCAGCATACAAAAAATAAAAGAAACTAATATCCAAACTGATTTAAGGCTAGGCAGGGATGTCTGTGAATCCGGCCTAGCCTTAAAATGTAAATAGTAGGTGAAATGATGCATATCAATAAAAAAGTACGGCTAAAGCTAATTTCTATTCTTTCCGTCATAACATTCTTGCTCATATGGGAACTTTGTACTGCCGTTTTTAAAATTGTCCCTCCAACGTCCCTTCCCTCTCCTGTAAAGGTATGTTCAACATTAATTGCAAAGTTTAGCAACGCTGCTCCTGATGGTGCTACTTTGGGGGTACATATCATTGCCAGTCTAGAAGTTTCTCTCTTGGGCTTTTTATTGGGCTGTGTAATCGGGATTCCTCTGGGGATCTTCATGGCATGGTACAGAAGATTTGATCTTTTGGCCAAACCGGTTTTTGATTTTTTACGAACCATTCCATCCATTGCGTGGATTCCAATTATGATTATCCTCCTGGGGATAGGCGTTTTTGCTGAAGCGTCCATCGTTTTTCTGTCAGCATTCATTCCATGTGTTATCAATGCTTACAGCGGAATTAAAGCAACCAGTACCGTTCATATCTGGGCAGCCCAAACCTTTGGAGCATCTCGTTTTAGAACATTGTGCAAGGTGGCCATTCCCACCGCTCTGCCCTACATCTTTACGGGCATGAAAGTCTCTCTGAACGCGGCATGGACTTCCTTGTTGGCTGCCGAGATGCTGGGGTCATCCAAGGGGTTAGGCTTTATGATCCAAATGGGACGACTGCTGATTCGTTCGGATATTGTGGTTGTCGGTATGATCGTGATTGGCGTTATCGGCTTTATTTTGTCCACGGTAATCGACTTGTTGGAAGCAAAGTTTGTAAAAGGAGGAGCACAATAATATGAAAAAACTTTTAAAAAGTGAAAAGTTCGAGAGTGTTATTTGCGGCATTGCTTCTTTTGCTTTTCTTCTGGCAATTTGGCAGATTGCTGTACTCCTTTCGGGGACAACCCGTTTCCCGGGACCATTTAATGTAATTGCGAGATTCTTTAGAGTCATGGTAGTGCCGATGGGACCCTACACCATTTTCGGTCACATTCTGTGGAGTTTATCCCGTGTGTTAGTAGGTTTCTCTTTGGCTGCTGTTCTTGGCATTACTTTAGGGCTGACCATGGGGTGGTTCGAGTACGTAAGGGCGATTTTCAAACCACTGTTTGATCTGATCCGACCAATTGCGCCACTTGCATGGATTCCCTTGTCGATACTCTGGCTTGGAATTGAAGAAAATTCAAAATATTTTCTTATTTTTATCGCATCCTTTGTACCGTTTACCCTTAATGCTTATGCAGGTGCATTAAAAACAGATAAACAGCTTATAGGTGCAGCACGTATGCTGGGCTCCACTAAAAATCAGCTCTTCTTTAAAATTGTGATGCCATCATCTGTTCCTCAAATTTTCTCTGGTGCACAGGTTGCATTGTCAAATGCGTGGATGACCATGCTTGCCGCGGAAATGATCCGTTCCTCTTATGGAATCGGGTGGGTTATTATTGCTGGCCAGCAGGTAAATGATATGCCACAAATGATCGTCGGCATGCTTGCAATAGGCATTGTTGGTTTCATTTTGGCTACAGGAATGCGAATGATGGAGAGGAGGTTACTGGTATGGAACAATCAGGGAAGATAACAGGCAAAAAGGTCACTTGCAGTAATATTTCAAAGAGCTTTTTTATTAAAAAAAAAGAGCTTAAGGTGCTCGATAACTTGAGCTTTGAGGTAAACGAAAATGAATTTCTTGTAATATTTGGCCCCGGTCAGTGCGGAAAGACAACATTGCTTTATATGTTGGCCGGAATAGAGAAAACTACGGAAGGCGAAATCCGACACAACGGAAGTCAAGTGCTTAAACCAGACTGTAGCAGAGCTGTTGTTTACCAGACAATAGCGCTTTTTCCATGGCTTACGGTCAAAGGAAATGTAGAATATGGTCCTAAAACTAGAAATATTCCCAAAGAGAGACGCGATGAAGATACACAGCATTTCATTGAGTTGGTAGGCCTGAAAGGATTTGAAAACAGCTATCCCGTACAGCTTTCCGGCGGTATGAAACAGCGTGTCGGTATCGCCAGAGCGTACTGTAATAACCCTGATGTTCTGTTAATGGATGAACCATTCGGCCATCTTGACGCACAGACACGCTATATGATGCAAGAATCTTTGGAGAAAATTTGGCTAAACGAAAAGAAGACAGTGGTTTTTGTAACGAATAACATTGAAGAAGCTTTGTTCCTTGCAGACCGCATCATTCTTCTTACCAACTGCCCAAGTAAAATCAGTGCTGAATATAAAATCGACCTTCCCAGACCGAGAAATATTGTGGACCCAGAGTTTTTGAAACTCAGACAAGAAATTTCAAATGCCATGGAAAGCGGCACTTAATACAGGTGGAGGATATGATGGACAAAAAAATAAAAGTAGAGGTTAAAAACCTGACCAAAAAATTTGGTGATCTATTAGTATTAAATGATATATCATTTGACGTGTATGAAGGCGAGTTTCTCTGTATTGTCGGACCCACAGGTTGTGGAAAAACGACATTTCTCAATAGCCTTACACGTTTGTATGAACCTACCGCTGGTACGATTTTATTCAATGGCGAACCGGTAGATCTACAAAAACAAAATATTACATACATTTTTCAGGAATATTCTGCAATGGAGTGGCTTACAGTACGGAAGAACGTCAGATTCGGCCTTGAAATCAAGCAAAGCTATGAAGACATCGACAAAAAGGTGGATGATGCTTTGGCGCTTGTGGGTTTGAAAGAATTCGAGAACTATTATCCTCGCCAGTTATCTGCAAGTATGCTGCAAAGGGTAGTAATCGCTAGGGCGTTTGCGACGCAGCCTGAGTTGCTCCTTATGGATGAGCCCTACGGTCAACTGGATACAAGTTTAAGATTTAAACTGGAAGATGAGGTCGTTCGTCTATGTAAACAGACGAACACCACCGTTATTTTTATTACCCACAATATTGAAGAGGCCGTGTATCTTGGGGACCGAATTCTGGTACTCACAAACAAGCCAACTTCAATCAAGGACTGCGTAATCGACAACTTCGCACGCCCACGCGATATTATATCGCCTGAATTTATAGAAGTTCGTAATCGTATTACTGATTTAATTAAATGGTGGTAATAAATCGGTTTCTTGCCGCGCAAACATAATGGAAGAAGGATAGAGCTCATGAAATATAATGTGTTGTGGATTTGTACAGACCAGCAAAGGTTTGACACGCTTGGCTGTTACGGAAATACATATGCTCAAACACCTAATATAGATAAACTGGCAGAGCGTGGAGTCCTGTTTGAAAACAGTTATTGCCAAAATCCCACTTGTACCCCTAGCAGGGCAAGCTTTTTAACAGGAAGATATCCCCGCACAACAAGGTGCCGCCAAAACGGGCAAAAATTCCCCAAGGACGAAAAGCTTATCAGCAAAATCTTTGCGGATGCCGATTATGTATGCGGACTGTCCGGAAAGCTGCACTTAAACCCCTGTAATCCTACGGTGTGCAAAGCCATGGAAGAACGTGTGGATGACGGCTACAGTGAGTTTCATTGGTCTCACGGCGGCCATGACGGTTGGGCTACCCACGAATACTTTCAGTGGCTGCGTGAAAAAAATGTTAAATTCACATCACAAAATGTGGAAGGAACGAAACTTGTACAGTACGGTATGAATGAAGAATTTCATCAGACTACGTGGTGCACAAATAAGGCTATCAACTTTATTGAAGCAAATGTGGAATATGGAAATCCATGGTTTTTCTCTTTAAACATCTATGATCCGCATCATCCGTTTGATCCGCCTAAATCTTATCTTAATAAACACATGGAGAAACTGAATTCTCTGCCTATGCCGAATTATACTACCGGCGAATTGGATGATAAGCCGGTTTTTCAAAAGATGGATCACAAAGGAGCCTACAACAATCACGATTCCAATAATGCTGTAATCGCCTTTGATAAAATGAGCGAGTATGAGCATAAGCTCATGAAGGCTTCTTACTATTCGATGGTGGAACTGATTGACAAACAGGTTGGACGATTGGTGGACATTCTTGAAAAGCTCGGTCAATTGGAAAACACAATTATTATATTTACATCGGATCATGGCGAAATGCTGGGAGACCACGGCCTCTACTTAAAAGGTCCGTATTTTTACGAAGGTGCCGTTCATGTTCCTTTGATTTTTTCCTGCCCGGGCAGCATTAAAGAAAAGGTCAGAAGCAAAGCACTGGTTGAGTTGATGGACATTGCACCTACTTTGGTCGAGGCTGCAGCACTGCCTCATCAGCCTCAAATGCAGGGGGAATCGCTGTGGGGTATTCTCACAGGGCAGATGTCACCCGACTGTCATAAAGACTATGTTTATTCTGAGTACTACAACTCAATGCCATGGCATAAAAACCCGTCCGCTCAATGTACCATGGTGTTTGATGGCAGGTATAAAATTGTTGATGTTCACAGTACAAAAGAAGGCGAGTTATATGACTTGCAGCAGGATCCAAGAGAGACAAAGAATCTGTGGAATTGTGCAGACTATACGGATGTGAAGACACAAATGCTGGTTAAGTTGTGCGATGCTATGGCTTTTACAGTTGATCCTATGAATGAAAGAATCTCGGAGTGGTAAAGGATTGCTTCAGATAGTTCATTTTTACGAATGATAAATAATGTGCAGCTGATTATTTCAGAATAATTGGCTGCAATTTCATTAATTCCACATTGGAGGTCGTATGAAATCTGTTTACTTACTAATCAAACCGGCATCCGGCCTTTGTAATTTGCGATGCAGATACTGCTTTTATGCCGACGAAATGCATAACCGTAATACACCGTCTTACGGTGTAATGAATGCCGATACTTTGGAATGCATTGTGAAACGAGTATATGCTGAAGTTGACGGCATGTGCACTTTTTCATTTCAGGGCGGTGAGCCGACACTGGCAGGTTTGGATTTCTTTAAGAGCTTTATCGCTTTTGTCAGGCAGTATAATACAAATAATATCAAGACTAATCTTGCGATACAGACAAATGGCTGTATCGTTGATGAAGATTGGGCACGTTTCTTTTTTGAAAATAAATTCTTGGTAGGACTTTCTCTCGATGGTTATAAAGATTTACATGATTTATACCGTGTTGATGTTAAACAATCAGGGACATTCGATGGCGTACTGCTTGCGGCCGAATTGTTTGTGAAATATAATGTGGAATTTAATATTTTAACTGTTGTCACGGCGCAAGTAGCTAAGCATGTCGAAAAAATCTATCGCTTTTTTAAAAAGAAAGGCTTTGTATATCAACAATACATTCCTTGTCTTGACCCACTGGGCGAAGAGCGTGGCAAGGAGCAATATTCGCTTACACCGCAACTTTATGCGCAATTTTTAAAATCATTGTTTGATTTGTGGTACGGCGATTTTATAGCAGGTGAATTTGTCTATAATCGCTATTTTGAAAACCTCGTCGGAATACAGCTTGGACAGGCCCCCGAAGCCTGCAGCATGCTGGGCCACTGTAGCAAACAAATCGTGGTGGAAGCGGATGGCAGTGTGTATCCCTGTGATTTTTATGTGTTAGATCAATATTGCATTGGCAACTTAGTAACCGATAACTTTGATTCGATAGAGCAAAAACGAAGCTTGACGGACTTTATTAAAAAATCCGAACAAGTGAATGACGCATGCAAAGAATGTAAGTGGTACTCTCTTTGTCACGGCGGCTGCCGCCGTGATCGTGACATTGGCAGAGAACATTTTCAACTCAATTATTTTTGCTCTGCCTATAAAGCGTTTTTTCAATATGCCTATTCGCGATTACAGCGAATTGCAGGTATTACTGCGCAGCATTTATAATTATTCACCTATAGATTAGAGGGGATTTAAATATTTGAATTGATTTTGTACTTTCTTCTTTGCATTATTTCCACCACGGTAGGCGCCATCAGTGGTATTGGCGGCGGTGTGATCATCAAACCGGTATTTGATTTTTTTTCCGGTATGCCTGTTGCTACAATTAGTTTTTTGTCCGGATGTACTGTGCTGTCAATGTCCATTGTTTCCCTGCTGTGCTCGCGCGGCGGGAAAGTAAAGGTGGACACAAGGCGTGGTACTTTGCTGGCGGTGGGCGCTGCCGTGGGTGGAGTCATGGGGAAAATGGCGTTCGAATGGGTTAAATCACTTGCCGGAAACGATGGACTTATCGGTGTGGTACAGAACTCAGTTATGGTTCTGATTACAGGCGGTGTTTTACTCTACGTGCTCAATAAGAGCCATATCAAAACACTGCAGACGCAGAGTGCTGTTCGCTGTGCGACAATCGGCCTTGTACTTGGTGTGTTAGGTGCATTTCTTGGTATTGGAGGTGGACCAATTAATCTGATAGCACTTTATTTTTTCTTTTCAATGGATACGAAAACAGCGGCACTCAACTCCATTTACATAATTCTATTTTCACAGATCACCAGCCTAGTTACTGCTCTTGCTCAAAAGAGTATAAATCAAGTGAATGTAACAGTTCTTATTGTGATGGTTATCGGTGGTATTATGGGCGGACTAATTGGCCGAACTGTGAATAAGCATTTGGCAGGAGAACAGGTAGACGTATTGTTTACAAGCATTCTTTTTATAATTACAGGGATTAGCGTTTGTAATTGTATAAAATATGTTACCATTTTGATGAGATAATATAATAACCATAAGCAATAAAATTATATCTGCATGATAACAATTTGATAATATTATGAGAATAGCAAACCCGCCAAAAGGCGGGGACGCAAAGCCACGGGTCTAAAGATTGTAATGACAGCCGGGCTACCATGTTGAAGGGCCGTGGTATAATACTGTACTGCGGCCTTTTTATATAATATCTATTGAAAGAACAATGAATAATTTCGATAATTTGAAAAGAGATGTTGAAATGATGAAAATACAACGAAAAGTGAATGGCGATTACTTGTTGCATAGCTTAGACCATCAAAATCTGTCAGGCAATTTAATGAAATGGACGGCAAATATCTGTTGAACTCTTAGATGGTGCCGCTGATATGTTATCAGTTTCAATTTTTGCAACTTGATTCACTGAGTCAACAAGAAAGTATTTATAAAGAGGGTATATATGTGTTAAAAAATATGAAGATTGGTAAAAAATTAATTCTAACCTTTATTTCAGTAGCAATAATCTCCAGCATTGCGGGTATAGTTGGTTTCATCGTTATGACGAATATGGATGTAAATTATAGCAAGGCTTTAACAGACTATGGCTTTGCTCAAGGGGATATCGGTCTTTTCAATACGGAGTTCAATAATAGCCTTACAATTATCAGAGATGTTATTACTACAAGCGATATGCAAACAATCAATACGTATTCAACCCAACTTTCTCAGTCAGATGCTAAGATTAATACTTATTTTGCAAATATGAAAAAAGGAATAGTTACTGAAAGAGAACTAAACCATTACAATAACATTAAGGACAATCTGGGAAAATTTGCAAAGGTCAGAGATCAGATCATAGCCCTTGGTTTGAAAAATAATGACATAGTGGCGCAAGCGATTTTGACGGCGCAGGGCACACCACTTTCAAATAACATTAGAACCGACACTAATTCGTTGATTAGTGAAAAAACGATGGCGGGCAAGCAAATTGCCGCATCTCTTTCCTCTGAAGGAACTGATGCAACAATAGGTATTCTTGTAATTATTCTGGTCTCGCTTCTTGTTTCTCTGATCATCGCCTTAAGCATTTCACGCGGCATCAGCAAACCTGTCAAAGAAATGGCAGAGGCGGCGCAGAGGATGGCCGAGGGAGATCTGAGTGTGCAGATCAGCGTAGAGTCCAAGGATGAAATTGGAAAGCTGGGTTCGGCTTTTTCCGAAACCATCGCGACAATCAAGACATATATCATGGACATCAAAAGCAGCCTCGCCAAAGTGGAGCAGGGTGACTTGACGATTTCATCCCAGATCGAGTACAAAGGGGATTTTATAGAACTGCAAAAATCGATAAACGGGATTGTACTGTCTCTCAATGACACGCTGACGCAGATCAATCAGGCTTCGGAGCAGGTTTCAAGCGGTGCCGAGCAAGTGTCCGACGGGGCGCAGGCATTGGCACAGGGGGCAACCGAACAGGCAAGTTCCATCGAAGAGCTCTCCGCAACGATTACAGATATCTCCACTCAAGTGAAAGATAATGCAGAACACGCTACCAATGCAAATTCAAATGTAAAGCATGTCAACTCTGAAATTGAAATCAGCAATAAACATATGTCTGAGATGATCGTTGCTATGTCAAAAATCAATGATTCGTCCAGTCAGATCGGAAGAATCATAAAAACAATTGAGGATATTGCCTTCCAAACAAACATACTCGCCTTGAATGCAGCTGTGGAAGCAGCGAGAGCAGGTGCAGCGGGCAAAGGCTTCGCAGTGGTTGCGGATGAAGTAAGGAATTTAGCGAGCAAGAGTGCGGAAGCAGCGAAAAACACAACCTCTTTGATTGAAGATTCCATGAAGCAAGTCGAGAACGGTACAAAAATTGCGGACGAAACCGCCAAGTCTCTTTCTCGGGTTGTAGAGGGTGCCATGGCTGTTGCCGATACAGTTGAAAAGATCTCGCAAGCATCTAATCTACAATCAAGTGCAATCATTCAGGTTACATTGGGAGTTGATCAGGTTTCGAATGTTGTGCAAACCAATTCCGCAACAGCGGAGGAAAGCGCCGCCGCCAGTGAGGAACTTTCCGGTCAGGCTCGTATTATGAAAGAACTTGTTGGAAAATTCATATTAAGGGGCCAAATTAGCCAGGATCAGGAGATCGAAGCGGAAGAACCGCAATTGGAGCCGAGGTAATCTAAGAAAAAGGAATTGGCTGTTCTTTGACGTTGCTAATCGCCGCCTTGCAGTGTACCCCATCAACAAGTGGTTGATGAAATAACAAAAAGTTAGCATCTTCAAGTTCGAGAATGCTAACTTTTTATTAGGCGCCATCAAGTGTGTTCATGTAATTCAAGTGAGGATATACGACAGGAGAAGTTTTTACAGATACTCAATATTGAACTATATTGGACTCTTCTAAAGTAGTTATCACTTGGAAACTTTATGCAGGTGAAAATACCAAAACAATATTTGGAGATGATGATTAAATATTTGGTAATACTCTACATCCAAGCTGGACATATGGTGGATTCAGAACTGCTGTAAGTAGTTATTTGGAAAACAGTGATTATTCTAAAGATAGTTCGAGGCTTCATTCATTACGCCATACAGTCGCTACTCTGTCAGCTCTGGATAGTGCAAATGGAACTGATATTATGAAACAATTAGGACATTCGCATTATTAAACTACTCTAAGGTATATAGATGATGCTGCGGAGTTTAATGTAAAAAAAGAATTTGTAAACAGTTGAAATCTTTAAAGAATGTGGCAAGCTAAGACAATTTAGCTACGAAATTAGCTGCGTTTTCAAGATTTTAAGGTCAGAAAAAAGTATAGTAGGATCAAGCTGCTGTGTGGTATGTGAATGTAGTACATACAAGGGGTTGCAGACCTCCGCAACCCAAAAGGCCCAGTAACCTGGATGCACAAAATACTACAGTAGGTAGTATTGAGGCTTCCGTATTGTCCGGCCTTATCCCCATGCTTGCAAATGCCTCAGGGTATCCGTTTAACGGCGTATATATCAATGAAACAGGTGATCTAGCTGCTGATATTTTGTCTGACATCGCAGCGGAACAGCGTGCTAAGGTTGTTTATGAGTATTTATATCGCCAGATTACAGATAAAGGCGTCCGAGAAGCGATTGATTTTTTGCTGAATCGAGAGGAAGCTCACAATACGCTGTTCCGGGAAGCTTTTAATCAGTTGGAGGAAACAGGATCGCTTCAGGATTTGGCTGCTACAATGGACAGCAAAAAATACTTCGATCTTTCAACTCCCGGCAAGTTTTATGATGAAAGCAACCTTAAGAATGCAAAACCGCCCAAATTCAATGTTCCGAACCCGTCGGCACCGCAGCAGGGTCAAGGAATGGTACACTAAAACAACGTAGGCTCCGAGCTAAATTGCCCGGAGCCTTTCTATTGATGACCTACAAGTAGGTGTTTGTTTTATGTTTATTGCCGTATGGTTGGCTATTGAGAAGGAGTCCGATTCCCGTTCTCCGCTCCAAAAGAGCTTTACAGTGGATTTCCTCACCAAGAAGCGCAAAGTAAACGAGGGTGAGGTTCCACAATATTATGTAGAAAACTCGCATTCCGCCATAGTTTCTGGAGAGGTATTTGACCTTGTTCAGCATGAGCTTGAACAGCGGAAAGGCAAACGCTACACGAGTAGTACAAATTGCCTTTCCAGTCGTATCATTTGCGGCGACTGCGGCGATATTTACGGCAGCAAGGTGTGGCACAGTACTTCAAAATACCGGCGTATCATCTGGCAGTGCAACGTGAAATTCAGAAACGGAGAAAAATGCACTACTCCTCATTTCTACGAGGATGACCTTAAGATACTATTTGTGAATGCCTTCAACAGCTTAATTACTGATCAGGAAAGCGTTTTCGCTGCCTACGACGATAGTTCAACAGTATCTAGGAGAATTATTATACCCGCGATACAGGAAAGGGTTCTTTTGACCGATCTGGGCGTTTCCTGACGAGTCGGTCATGTTGAGCAGCTTACCCCACGTGTCATAGCTGTATTCCACAACCATGGTGTTTTTGCCATCAACAAACCTGTGACATCACCTTGGGCATCAGTGGTATAGAAATAGGATATTCCATTGTAAGTGAAACCTACTCGTGTGCCATCGCTGTCATACAAGAACCATAAAACATTGCTTCCGGTCTGCTGGGCAATGATAGTACTGCCGTCATGGAAATAATTTGTGGTTACGTCATTAACGGTTTTGCCTGTGCGAATCCCGTTGTTGTCGTAAGTATAGCTCAGGTTTTTGCCATTGGCAATCAAATCATTCTACGGAATGCTTTCTGTCCACTTTTCTCCAGGGATTGGCGATGTGGAAGTACCGGAAATTTAATACGATTCTTGCGCCGGACAATTTTATTACCCACCAAAACATTTACATGTCAGTAATTACGTAATACGCAGAAAGGGCCTCCTGTTCAGGTAGCCCTTTCTGACACAAATCTGTCAACGAGTCATAACGCTAATGTTTGCCTTCCTTAAACCATCTGCCCACGTTTAAAAATGTTTTCCCATCTTTTCTTCCTCTAAAAGCAAAATTAATTGCAGCCAAAATAAACAGATCAGTCCAAACAAAAGCCTTTGCAACAATATTAATGATATGGTAATAAGCGATGAAAAAGTGAAACCAAATAGGTATTAATATTAAGAATAATATATGAGAAATCAATACACCAAAGTATAAATAAAGTAATAATCCAGGAATTTCTGTCCGATATCGGCTATATAATAACCATTCCTTAAATGTAAGTCTTTTCTTCCGCTCTTTTCTTGTTTTTTTGTTTAATCGGAAATCTATGATCCCCAAAAATAGCCATCTTATCATAATAAACATTAATACTAACATAGCCAAGACTGTCATGAATTCGTTTTCCATATTACCACCCTACCGTACTAAGTTTTTGCTTTAATTTCTCCGTGACGTATGATTCGCCAGTTGACTTAAACGTATCCGGTAACGCATTTCTTATTAACGGAGTGTAGAAATGACTGGTATTTTTAGCATAGTAATTCACTATTTTTGGTGCGGTTTTAATTGCAACACTTATTCCTTTGCTTTTCAAAACATTTTTTGCGCGTTTTACCGTTTGCTTACCAAGATTCATAAGATTCTTTGTTCCTTTTCCAGCACCGCTCAATGCTCCGGTAACGCCTCCGACCACGCCGTCAACAACCATATCCTCTGCGTCGAAATTGGAAGTACCTTTGTTTTTAATTATCTGGTTCAAAGCATTACCACCCATAGAAGAAGCTGCACTTCCGATCACCATACCTACAAGGCCAACACCAGTTGCTGCCAATGCTCCAGTGCAGGCCCCCACAAATACTGCCCCGACTAAGTTTTCGTTCTAATTTTTCCCAGTAACCAAATTGGAAGCCACTTGACTAATACCACTAACAAGGGCTCCTATGGTAGCACCCGCAAGTATATGCCAAAATCCGCCTTCATCATCTGCGCGATTGACAGGATCATTGTCACAATAGCTGAAAAGATTTTTATCAATTGCAGAAGTCGGACTTGCAGTTAAGGTGTCAAGGCTGTCTGCATTTATCATACGACCGTCTGCGGATCATAATAACGACTATTGAGGTAGTACAGGCCGGTTTCTGAGTCGTAGTAGTAGCCGCGATAGAGGAAGGGGTTTGCCTGAGCGATATATTCAGCCATCCTTACAGGAGGTGTTGAGAAGCTTGCCCCATGCGTCATAGCTGTATTCCACAATCATGGTGTTATTTCCATCAACAATACCGGTAACATCACCTTGTGCGTTCTTAGTATAGTAATAGGCGATTCCCTTGTAAGTGAAGCCCACTCGTGTACCGTCGCGGATGCTTAGCAAAACTACGCCGCCCAGAAGGGCAGCATAGTTTTTTTGCCGATAATTCTCTTTTTGCTGTTTATTTCATCATACAACTTATGCTATCTTCTATAAATACTCAATATTTCATTCAATAAGCTTTCCAAGGCATTGCTTTCACAGGGAAATCCAACAACATTATAATCCTTACCTCGTTCTCTTACAAATGTTTCCCATCGATAATGGTTTTTTCTTATGTAATATCTATCTTTAACATTATCATCAAAGCTCACAATGCTGGAGTCAATATTGTTCTCTCGTAGTATTGTTAAAAAATCATCTCTTGTCATATATGACCAGTTTTGAGTTTTTGACATACTGATTCAACTCCATGATTTTATTTCAGATACTGGACAAATAGACCCAATGTAAGACACATCGAGTCTATTTGTGTGTTCTAACCGGTTAATCAATATATTTTTGTAATTGATTAGAAATATCCTTCCACTTTTGGAAGCTTTCGAATATCTCATTATAACTTTTCCCCACCGTTGAACTTCGGTTTATAGGAATTTGTAATTGCAATATCTTAAAAAAATTTAAGTATTTTTTAATACTTTTCCTATCTTGTAATATTTCTTGACATTTGTTTAGTAATTTATCACTAAAATCATCAAGGATAATAGCAGCAGCTCCATATTTGTTTTCTTGACAGTTTGAATTTAAAATAATGTTTACTAAGTCGTCAAACTTAGGCAACGGTAATTTATAATAGCCAATTTCTTTCCCCCAACCCAAATCATATAGATCTCGCTTTTTCCATAATGAATTGTCTGATGGCATTATATAAACATCAGCATCTTTGCTTGGAATTAAGCCAAAATCCTCTGGCGATTTTTTATTAAACCTTATGCTCATCATAAAAAACTTTTCATTCATATCAATCACCTATGGCATAATAGTTATAGTTCCATCTTGAGATACAACACCGTAAATAATATCTTTTGATGATAACAAGGGATATTCAACTGCTGCCCAGATACTTCGTAGCCCTACTCCAGCAGAATTTTGAATGGAATGTATTGAAGCGCCCGCACTGTTAGCCACATTTGCAAAGTTAAGTGATGCGGCTTTCCACATTTCTATTGGTGTGTTAGTTTTTTCCAAGTGTTGTCCAAGTCTTGTCATTTCCAATGTTTTACCTCCAACATCCTCTGCAACTTCACGAGCAGCATTCTTTGCTAAATCTCTTCCAGACCAAAAGATTTGCGGTGCTTTACTGACCGCTTGCGACACGTTATCTGCTAGCATTTTGCCGCCAGCGGCAATTCCTCCACTGCCGACGGTTGCAGCCAATGCACTACCACCAGTCATAACTGCCACAGTAGAAGCTGTTGCACTTCCTGCCAATAAAGCACCGGCCGCAGCTCCTGCTCCAAGTCCAATCAATCCTCCTGCAGCAGCTCCAATTCCTATTCCAGCCCAAACATTTTCACCATGATTAGCGGCAACAACCCCGCCTATGATACCTCCGACAACGGCTCCAACGAGGGCGGTTACAATAAGAAATGGAAAATGTCCAGAGGAGTCAGCCATGTTAACCGGGTTGTTAAGACCATATGCAAACAGATTCGTTCCTACTAAACCTGCACTTGGGTTTAATTGAGAGTCCGCATTAATAAATCTTCCTGTCTGCGGATCATAATATCTGCTATTTAGGTAATATAGTTCCGTCTCGGAATCGTAATAATACCCACGATACAAGAAAGGATTCTGTTGACCGATATCTTCATAGCCATCCTTACAGGTGGTGTTGAGAAGCTTGCCCCACGCGTCATAGGTGTATTCCACAACCATGGTGTTATTGCCATCAACAATGCCTGTGACATCGCCTTGTGCGTTCTTCGTGTAGTAATAGGCGGTACCGTTGTAAGTGAAGCCTACCTGAGTGCCGTCGCTTACAATGCTATCATCGGAAAATAATTAGAATTTTTTAAGACAATAACGATATAAAAGTGATGAATATGGCCCAATCGACTATTGTTATAAAAAAGTAAATTAACAATTTTATACCAGTTTTTATTTTAGGTAATATTGCTACTCTCAAGATGGTTATTACTCCTGCAACTCCTAAAAGAGCCGGTATGGCACCTCCAAGAGCAACGATAGGTATACTACAACAAAAATCCAAACCCATCCAGGAATGCTTTTTAATGGCATATACGCTTTCCCACTGCTTAAATATTTTCCATCGATTGTATAATATCCGCCTTATTGCCGATTAAGACAAATCGAGCTTCTTTGCCACCAAGGTTTATCGGTTGATCCAATCCGGTAAAGCTTTGGAAAGGTTTACGATCTAATTTGATTTCTTCTCCGTTTACAGTTAGCTTATGTTTTTCTGACCACTGGTTAGGAATAAACGAAACCTGATATGACTTATTGTCTACTATGTATGACCAATTTTGAGCTTTTGGCATGCTATTTCAACTCCATAATTTTATTTTAGATACTGCACAAATAGACTCAATGCAAGACACATTGAGTCTATTGGCAAATATAATAAGCTCGATTGGAACTATTTTTTCTTCCTCTTTTTTACCCACCTTTCAACTTTGTAATAAGTTTGACCGTTCTTACGTCTCCCATAAAAACAGATGTCTAAAATAAATGTTATACCATAATCAATACAAACCATTGTTATGAAAGCGAGGTGAACAAAATCAGCGTTATTGAGAGAATAAAACAATATAGCCAAAATAAAAATTACAAAATTTAAAATAATAAATGTAAAATAAAGATAAATTAGAATTTGGGGGATTTCATTTCTATAACGACTATATAATAGCCACTCTTTGAATGTTTGATCTTTTTTTCTTTTCTTTCTTGCGCTGTTATTTAGTTGATAGTGGATTATACTTACGTATAACCAACGAAGCAGAAAAAAAGCCAATAAGAAAACAAGTGGCATTACAAGTATATCGCCTAACATAATTACCATCCTAGCATAGATTGATATTGTTGCTTTACTTTGTCAGAAGTTGATATGGAGCTCATCGACGACATGATAAGATCTTTCTTAAAGCTCGCTCTTAGATCTGTATAAAAATAATTCGAGCTTTTCGCGTAATAACTGGCAACTTTAGGTAGGCTTTTAACAGCAGCTTTTACGCCACTATGTTCTAAAGTATTAACCGTTCGTTTTACTGTTTGCTTTCCTAGATTCATTAAGTTTTTTGAACCTTTTCCAGCGCCGCCAAGCGCACTGGAGGCACCGCTGACTACTGTGTTTTAGTGGCATGAACGAAGTGTGAACCAACACTTTTAGATGTTGGCTCACACTATTACGTCCCCATAGGGTTCGTGCACTCCAACCGTTTTACGGACAGTTATGATAATTACGATTTCTATTGCTTATCAATTAACATCCTTATAATTTTTTAACTGACCTTTAACTATATTAACTGCAGCAGGGTCTCCATCATAATAGTCTTCCAAAAAATTATCGTAAAAAAACTCTTTAGGCATTAATTCAATAAGATCATTATTAACTTTATTGAAAATCCAATTATCTGGGATACTGTTATCTACGATTTCAAATAAATTTGATGGTATAGGCATCATGATTCCATTGATATCAACAATTCTATATTGAATAAAATCATTGAAAAGTTTAGTGTATGTTGAACCCTTAGAACTAAATTCTATTTCTAAAACAATATAATCTTTACCAATTAAAATATCATACAACTTGTCTTTTTCTGTACGATTTTTTATACATTTTACTTTCATATTATCACCCGTTAAATTTGGATTTCATTCCGAAAATATTGATAACTCCTGTTTCTACATTCTGATAAAAATGAACTTGAAATGGACCACTTGGGCTTCTAAGCGTTTGTGTAGACATTTTTGCCCATTGATCAATAGAACTGCCATCTGATGTCAAAATATTTTGAACATATTTTGATAAGTTAGGCCCTTTTATAATTGGAAGTGAAGAATCAATAAATTCTTGTTTTAACAGACCTGTTGAATCAAATGCTGAACTTGCTTCTTGGCTTAACAGCTGTTGTTTCAATGGTATTCTAGTAGCATTATTAGACGCACCACTCGCAACTTTTTGACCACCTTTAGAGATTGTATTCTCAGCTTTTGCTGCGAGTTGAGTAATTGTATTGCCGGCTTGATTAACTAGTGCCCCTGCCCCTGCAACTACAGCTGCAGTAGAAGCTGTTGCGCTTCCTGCCAATAAAGCACCGGCCGCCGCTCCTGCGCCAAGCCCAATCAACCCTCCTGCAGCAGCTCCAATTCCAATCCCGGCCCAAACATTTTGACCATGATTAGCGGCAACAACCCCGCCAATGATACCTCCAACAACGGCTCCAACGAGGGCAGTTACGATGAGAAACGGAAAATGTCCAGAGGAGTCTGCCATGTTAACCGGGTTGTTGAGACTATATGCAAACATATTTGTTCCAACTAAACCTGCACTTGGGTTCAATTGAGAGTCCGCATTAATAAATCTCCCAGTCTGCGGATCGTAGTAACGGCTGTTGAGGTAGTATAACCCAGTTTCGGAATCGTAATAATACCCACGATACAAGAAAGGATTCTGTTGACCGATATCTTCATAGCCATCCTTACAGGAGGTGTTGAGAAGCTTGCCCCAAGCATCGTAGCTATATTCCACAACCATGGTGTTATTGCCATCAACAATGCCTGTGACATCACCTTGTGCGTTCTTCGTGTAGTAATAGGCGGTACCGTTGTAAGTGAAACCTACTCGTGTGCCGTCGCTGTCATACAAAAACCACATTGCGTCATTGCTGCCGGTCTGCTGTGCAATAATGGTGCTGCCATCAAGGAAATAATTTATGGTTACGTCATTAACGGTTTTGCCCGTGCGAATCCCGTCGTTGTTGTAAGTATAGCTCAGGTTTTTACCGTTTGCAATCGCTGTTTTTAGCTGATGGCCTTCCCGTACTCTATAACAATGTTAGAAGAATGCCCTGTGAACTGAATCACAAGGCACCTGAAGCGAATTACAATAAATTTCATTTCAATATTAACAAAAGCTCAATATTTTCCAATAATTTGAATTACTATACTCCTATGCATTATTCTATATTAGTGTCTATTTTTAATAATCTCATCTATTATCTTTTTATCAGTTAGGTCTCTGTGCCACCAGTGTGTACATTCTGTTTTGTTTTCTTCTTCTCTTCTTCTTCTATCCGCTGTAGCAAGACATTCTAAAACTAAGTAAAATGCTTGGTTTAATAATTGTCCTCTTAATTTAGCTAAGTCACCTCCTCTTTGCCATAACGTAAATTTACTTGAATGTAACATGACCACTGGAGTATGTGTTGATTTAAGTCTTGCGGCATTAGTCGCAATCAAGACATCATTATCGTTAACCCTCGATTGTACTGCTAATTGCCAAATGGTTCTTACAATTATTTGTTTATCAGATTCATCAAAAGATAAAAACCAAGAATTAATATTATCCTTTGTAATTATATTTTGAACATACTGATTTATCAAAATCAAGTCTTCAATTTCTAAATATTTCATTATCTATTCCCCTCCATTATTTTGGGAAAAAAACTATATATGGTTTAGTTCTGTCTAACTCTGCATAATTAGCTGCTGTTGAATTGGGATAATTTGTCCAGATATCAATTCCATATTCATATTCTCCACCAGCTGAACCTCTTGGCAAAGAACTTGCAGCAGAGTGCCGCTGCGCGGAATTGCCCGATAATATATAATCCCAATCAGAGGTCAGGGTAGCCGTTCCACTTGCTCTACTTCCAATTACCGTTATATTTTGCTTCGTTCTAGTAGCTGTATTTTGAATTCTTTTAGCATCTGCAGTCGAAATAGGCGATATATTGGATGCTGAACTTGATGCAGGCGAACTAGACTTAGAAAGGTTAGCAGTCACAGAATCTTGATACGCTGCCGATTGCATTGAATAACTTAGAAGTTGTGCATAGTTCATGCTGAAATATGTATTATCCGTTTGTATCCCCATATAAAATGAAGAAGTAACCTTATACATATCAGAATATTTTCCTGTTGCAGTAGATTCAAATCCAGAGTCAAATCCAAACCATCCACAGACTTTATCCAACAGTCTATCCACCCAGTCATGCCCGGTCGGATCTGCGCCTGTGATTGGATTATTGCCACAATATTCGAACAGATTATGACTGTTTAAGTTTCCAACTTGCCCGCCAATCGAGTCCGCGTTGATGAATCTCCCAGTCTGCGGGTCATAATATCTGCTATTTAGGTAATATAGTCCCGTCTCAGTATCGTAATAGTGTCCGCGATACAGGAACGGGTTCTGTACGCCGAGGGTATCAGCCATTGTACCTGTGGTGCTTAAAAGTTTGCCCCAAGCATCGTAGCTGTATTCCACAACCATGGCGTTATTGCCATCAACAATGCCGGTGACATCACCTTGTGCGTTCTTCGTGTAGTAATAGGCGGTACCGTTGTAAGTGAAACCTACCCGTGTGCCGTCGCTGTCGTACAGGAACCAGAGAATGTTCGCTGTTGAATAAAAGAAGTAAACTGCGCCACCTATTAAGATGACGCAGCATAATCCTCTTCTATAATTCTAAATTTTTCTCAGATCCGATTGTCTACATACGGATTTACATTAAGAATTTTGTCAATCTCCTGTTGAAGTTTACATTGCCATTCGCTGCTTAGTTTGCCCATTAATTCTAGCTGATAAGCGAACATAAGTCTCCTAGTGTCCTCTCCTGTAATTCTGTGATCGACCTCGTACCATATAGCCATGTTTGAAGTGATGTACTTAAAAATTTCATACATCAATTCATCAGTGTGAATAAATTTCTTTTTTTCCAATTCTTGCCCTCTTTCTGTGATAATCCAATAATAATATGGAAAATTAATTTCAATATGAGGACACGCGAAATCTTTTGATTTTCCAAAATCAGGGTAATACTCCTCTGGAGCATTAATTTTTATAGCTAGAACTCTTATCTTTTTATTTAAACTTGCATATGTCATCATTTAACCATCACCTTAATTGGGTAAAATTCTAATGTATCCGCTGCCTACAAGATTACCTATAGTATCGGGTAATACAAATTGTGTACCTCCACCAGGTTGGCCAAACCACGGCATTGCCGTACCGGCTTGAACATTAATTGGTCGTAACACTTCCAACCTCATCATCGGCGCATTAATCTTATCTAACGGCAATGAAAGCTTTGATGTTGGAGTGCCATTCGGAGCAACGAATACTCCTTGTGTTCCACCGCTACGTTGTAGTTTTGAACCCGTCTGAAGAGTGGAATTTCGAGGAGTACTGTTAAATCCATTATTGGGGGGATATTCACTTGCTGAATTAGAGCTTTTAGCAGCACTATAACCACTCGCCCCACCTAATGCAGCACCACCAGCCGTGACTGCTACCGTTCCCCAATTACCCTGATCGGCAAATTCTTGCGGAGAACTGGAGGCTGCTGCCGCAGTTAATGCCGCAGTACCAAGTACCATTGATGACCCAATAAATGCCCCCGCCGCTACAGTTGAAGCTGTGGTTGCAGCTGCAAACCCATTTGCTACCGAAGCCACAGCTATCAAAGCTGGAGCCGCGCCTCCGGCAGTCGCAACTACTGCAACCGCACACGCCACCACTATCGTTGCCGCAAGAGCCCAATGCCACCAAGCATGACCTGTTAGGTCAACTCTATTAACGGGATTGTTTCCGCAATACGCGAATAAATTCATCCCTGTCAGATCGCCGCCAGCCGTAACTTGATTATCTGAATTAATATATCGCCCTGTGGTTGGGTCATAATATCTGCTATTAAGGTAATACAGCTCGGTCTCGGAATCATAGTAATACCCACGATACAGGAACGGGTTCTGTACGCCGAGGGTATCAGCCATTGTGCCTGTGGTGCTTAAAAGTTTGCCCCAAGCATCGTAGCTGTATTCCACAACCATGGCGTTATTGCCATCAACAATGCCGGTGACATCACCTTGTGCGTTCTTCGTGTAGTAATAGGCGGTACCGTTGTAAGTGAAACCTACTCGTGTGCCGTCGCTGTCATACAAAAACCACATTGCGTCATTGCTGCCGGTCTGCTGTGCAATAACGGTACTGCCATCAAGGAAATAATTTGTGGTTACGTCATTAACGGTTTTGCCTGTGCGAATCCCGTCGCTGTTGTAAGTATAGCTCAGGTTTTTACCGTTTGCAACCGCTGTTTTTAGCTGATGGCCTTCCCAAGTGAAGTTCATCGGTTTTCCAAGGGAGTCCTCACGGTAAGTAAGAGGATTGCCGATAGCGTCGTAAGTAATATCTTGATAATTATAACTTGTCAGCAGGTCGTTCCAATTACCATCTCCGTATATATAGTCGTTTGCGTTATATCCGATGCCCAAATCGTCAATGGTATAGTCGTGCTGTTCCGTATTGACAATGTTTCCACCCGTATCATAACTGTAAGTGGTGCTGACGCCGGCCTTCTGGTCATCTACGCGGACAAGCTGGTTTAAGCCGTCGTAGGTGTAGGTTGTTACATTACCCGCTATGTCTGTCATGGTATGGATATTACCGTTATCGTCGTAGTCATATTGGTATTGGGACAGAGCGATATCAGAAGCTCCGTTATGATTGTAGTTGGTATAGGTATCAATCAATGTTGTGGTCTTTTTGCTACTCGGGTCACTTATAAAACTGCGCTGGGTACGCAGAGTTGGCTCCTGACCGGCTGTTGCATTAATATCAGTAATATACTCCCGGTTTAGCGTATCGTATGTGCGGGTAATCGTACCGTTTGTTGCCAAAGTGGTCTTTGCTTTTCGATTATCCGCGCCATATTCAAAAGTAGTTTTTTTCGTCTGTCCGGCAAAAGTATAGGTTGGGGTTGTCGCACGATCCATGTTATCGTAGGAGTATTGAATTGCGCTGCCATCAGATGAGGCCTGCTTAATTAAGCGGTCACCGACGTCATAAGAGAAATTGGTGATTTTTTGCGTTCCCGCCGGATCCTCAGTAATTTTTGCAAGATTGCCGCGCGCATCATAAAGATACTGGTAAGCAACATCTTGACCTTTTTTGGTGGTTATTAATCGACCATACGGATCGTATTCATAATTCAATGAAAATCCATTTCCATAAGTTGAAGTTTTTAGATTTCCGTTATTTGGATCAAAAACATTTTTTATCAAATTAACCGGGATCTCTGTACCAACATTGACGTCAGTTGTATTGCCAAATCCATCCCGTACAAAGGTATAGTCGAACCCATTGTGCGTAATTCTGTTCAGTTGGCCGGCATCGTCGTAACCGTATGTATTTTCAACATACCCTGCGCTGCTCAGCGCCCTGACCTTGGTTAATAGATTATTTTGCGTATTATAAGAGTACTCTGTCTTGTAGTGTTTCGGGTCAGTAACAGAATTAGTTAGTCCCGTTGTAGGGTCAATGTCGTAGTTCGTTGTTTTTCCGCGCTGATCTGAACTGGAAATGATATAATTCCCAGTGGCATCGTATTCCTGTTCAGATTGCAGATAGGGATTATCTAAAGAGAGTGTGCCGTCATCATTTATGGTACCCATAAATGTCAGATCTGCATTACCAAAATTGTCGTAACCGAAATCCAGTCCAATATTAGTCTTCTTAGATCGGGCGGTCTGTAGCCTGTGGGCATTAGAAGAGCTATAGGTATAATTGTAGTTTGGATTTAGGTCGTCACCTAAACCATAGTCGGAAGATGCAGTTAAAAGTTCTTTTGCATTGGTATAGGTATATGTATTTGCATTCTTTGCATTTTGTTTGGATGAAGTTAACTTATCCGTACTTTTATCTTCATATCCATAGGTAGTTCCCGTTTCGTCCATATTCATTTGCAGGAACTTAAAGCTGGCACTGTTTGCGTTTTTATAATAAACAATATGATAGACTATCTCAGAAATAGTCTTTGACTGATTGGCTAAATTAGCCGCAATTGATCCGCTGGTGTACTGTTCTCCGGTAGTGTCGGCATTGAAGGGAACAATAACATTTTGGGGAGTGCTGCCATCGGTAAAATGCAATTCAGCGTCAATTGCGTATAAACGGCCGTCGCGGCCGGTTGGCACAGAGCTTCCCGCCGATTTCCCCGATACAACGAACGCAATGCTGTTGGCTGGCTTGTTGATAAAGACTTCCTGATACATGCCTTTATTCACGTTTGCGTTTCCGTTGATTTTCAGGTCTCCTTTATCCATCCCATCACCAGAAGCAAAATTAGTTGTGACCCAATTTGTAGGGAGATTGCTTGCGGAGTATCTGAAATCTCCATTTTTCAACAGGTTGTAGATATTGGCGATACTTCCTGTTTCAAGCTGAAGACAATCAAACCAAGCGTCACCGTTTGCGTAGCTCAACCCGCCGTAAAGTTCCACCCGGTTTGTACCGTCAGGAACGGTAAACGTTAAAGAAGTCCTCTGCCATTCGTTTGTTCCGAGGATGTAGTTGCCGTTGAAGATCCCAAGATTAACGCTGTCTTTGAAACAGGCAACGTAAAGATTTGCTCCCTTGTTCTCCCCAACTGCCTTAACGTCTTTTGTTTTGACATATCCTGAAAAAGTATAGGTAGTGCCTGGAGCCAGATTGGTTAGTTTCTGAATAGCTCCGCTCCTTTGCGGGCCTGTCGGCTGGTTTTGATCGATTTTCAGCGACTTCGTGCCAAGGTAGGCCGTTGAACTGTCAACGCTGAAAGTACCGCCCGGTGACCCCCAGTTGGAGCCAGTCCATGTTCCGTTATTGCGCTCCGCGTTATGATCCAGTAAAAGATTGTTGACCGGAGCGCTGGTTGCTGCTTGTGATGTAATTTTATTTGCCGACCTGGCATAATCCAGGCTCTTATTCGTATAGGAATAAGTTGCCGCGGAATTATCCATGTTCAGAACGCTGGAGGTTCTGCCGACATTGTCAAAGGTATAGGTTTCTTTTTGTGTTGTGGCAGTTCCGTTTATGGTCGTGTGATATGTGAAAGTCGTGGTGTTATCATCGTTATAGGCGAAGTCAACCTTGTTCCCATATTCTCCTGAAGTGGAATATTCTGTGACGTCTTTTATCCGGTTTTTAGTCATTGGATCGCTGCTGTCACAATAACTGTACTGGATATAAGAGCCGTCCACATTTGTTGCCTTTTGAAGTTGATTGCTGGTGTCATAAGCGTACTGAATGGTCTTATTATCCGGGTAGATGATAGAAGTCAAATTCCCGCCGATATAGTGAAATTCTGTCCATTTTCCATCCGGCCCGGTTATTTTCGTAACTGCTCCGGAATCGGCGCGTTCGATATTAATGACTCTGCCCGCTCCATCTATGACTTTGTTTAGATATGAGCCGTAGTAGAAAAGAGTAATATAATTGTTTTCATTATCGTAAATCCTGTATAAATAACCGCCTGCGGTAAACGTTTTTTTCGAGCCGTCAGAATATTGAATGGTATAATATTCATTCCCGGCTCCGCCCGAGGTGATTTCAAGACCGAGCCCGTCTTCATCAATTATTTTGGAGGAGTTATTCGGGTCGGTAATAAAATAGTGCTCTGTTCCATCTGCGTCCAAATAAATAAATCGGTACCCTTGCGTATTCAAAAGTTTAAACTTAGCTTTTTCAATCGCATTTGTGCCTGAGTTTTCCGTAACAGAGTCCACTCGTTCACTTAAGTTGCTTTGCCAGCCCCATCCGAAAATATCGCCTTTCAGTTGATCTTTAAAATGCGTGCCAAAGCGGTAGTTGTTGTAGGTAAGGGAAAAACTCATCGGCATCCTTTCGCCGGTCGTGTTCATGATGGATGTGGAGAAAACAAGATTACCGGAATAATCGTTGACTGAACCAGTTCCCGCTCTGCCTGCGGATTGGCTGTGATAGCTCCAGTAATCTTCCAGGCCTGCATTGTTTACAAAGTTAATCGTAAGTGTCGGATATGTGGTTTGACCGTTGGGGTAATTTGAAGAATAGTAAATATCTCTGGCGGCTGCGGTTTCATCCTGAGCCTTTAACAGCAAGCCGTTATTCGTGCCGCCATTATACCAATCCTTTACTGCCTTGGTTACATCCCACTTACTAGTGGTGGCAGATTGAGTCGCATTGAAATAATCCAGTATAGGGCCATTCGTTACGGCGTTCATGGCTGACAGGGTATTACTCCATGTAACAGTTGTTTCGCTCCATGCCGAAGCCATTTCATAAGCATTAAGCTGCATGGTGGCGGTAGAAGGGTTCATTCCTGACGACATCTGGGAAAGATTCAATTGTGCCCCTACGATCATATCCCCTTTGTTAAACTGAGGCAGATCGAATTTAACCAAAATCCGGCATGTTTTGTAATTGGCGGTTTCATTGCCGATATACATTGAACCCATCGTATTGTTATTGGTGCCGGAATAACCAGTGCCGGAGGTAACAAAGGTATCGTGTATCGCGGAAGCATTATCTTTAATTGTAACTCCAGGGTCAACCGTGACAGGATAGACTCGGCCTGTATCGTTCAACCATGTCTCGTCTGTATGGAGCGCAATCTGTAAAGTCCCATTTGCCTTATTCTGTTGTAAAACGCTGATAGAGATGGCATCACTGACTGCCCCATTGGAATCCGTCATTACCGGAGCGTTTATGGTATAGACCGGGTTTTTCTGTTCCGTATCGGACTTTTCAAACAGTTCAATCGTCTTGTCATCTATTTGCTTTACGGTTAAGTCCCCGATCTGGTAAGTTTCTGTAAATTGTTTTTGCGTATCTTTATTGTTTAAAATGATATTTTCTTTTACTGCACTGGAAGAAATCAGGTATTGAACGTCAATACCCGGCAGCGCATCCTTATATAAAATTTCATTATGTAATTTTTTCAGATTTAAAAATTGGTCGTTGTGGCTTTCGGTACTGCTAACTTCCTGATTTGCTATAATCTGAGAAGTGGCAGTATTCGCACCGTCAAGCCCCCAACTGATGGAAAAATTTCCAGAGTTTAAAGAAATTGTGTTGCCGGGCTTGATCGTTTTAGACAGACTAAATTTAGTATTTCCAGCCTTGTTTTCAAGAACCTGAGTACCTGTTAAAGCTTTTGTATTTGTAACACTTAGCGTATTATCAATGTCCTGCCATGTTCCTGAGCTGTCCTTGTAATGAATTGGCTCGTTATACGCTGCTTTTAAGAAAGTGCCGTCGCTCATCAGAAAGGTTTTTGTGCTTTCCGTTCGCATTTCTGGGTATTCCGCGACAATCTGTGCATCCGCCTGAGTGGCTTGCGCATCAGATAGATCGGGTACACCCGTCCCATTAGCCGTATCACTAACCGTTTGACTTGTAGAAGAAGTTTCTTGTGTCTGCGGCACTTCCGCCGCCAACGCCACAGAAGTAAAGGATTGTACCATAATTACTGCTGATAAAAGTGCCGCTGTGAATTTTAATACCTTTTTCATGAATTACCCCTCTTATCAATTGGTAATTCAAGCATAAATATTTTTACATATTTCTTCAATGTCAATAAATGTAAGAAATTCTGGATACTAATAAATGGAGGGAATACTAACTTTAATAGGAAAAGAGTTTATAATTAATTTATATATTAATTAGTAAATTTTTGTAGATTTTGTTAATAGGCCCAATTGCTTTATCGTTTTTCAAATAATTACCAGATAGCATGCTGAGAGATAAGCTTGAAAACTGCTATAGAAGAATGATATTTAATCTAACCTCAACTATACCTCACTCACTTATTATGAAAGGTTATTTCAGCGAAACATTGAAAGAATACGATATAGAAGTTATAAAAAATGGCAAGGAGATTTGTCATTGTTCAAAGACAATCGCGACATCTAGGAAGGAAATTTACAAAATGAAAATGAGAGAACCAGTAAAGAAATTTGGTTGGAGAGGTACGAGAGCGGAGCTCACACGATTGATGATGTCATTGATTCCGGAACTTTTGGTGGGGAAGAGACTGACAGGAAACGAGTTTCTTGCCGTATTCACTGAAGCGCTTACGCGCGACGAAGTTAAGGACGCGCTCAATAAAACGATAGATCATATATACCGAGATGAATTAAGAGATTTACGTGACATTTAAAACAACAAAATCCCAGGTGACATTGGGACAGTGTTATTTAATTGGGAGTTTTTTCCATATGGAATCCTTAAAAATATTTTTAAATTTTGCATATATTTTCAACTCAAAAGAGGTATTCCAACTTGATACCACAAGGACCACCCGTAATGGGTGGTTTTCTTGTTTTAAGCTACTTTTTAGCATTATAGACAAGCTTTTCACTATTAATTGGTCTATTTAAGCAAATAACTACCCGCCCAAAGTATTATCCAAATCTCTGAAAAAGTTGAATGCACCCAAGATTGATTGCATGGGTGCATTTTTACAGTCTGGGTGCATACCAAATAATGATGTATCCGGCGCTGCCAGTTATATACTGTTGTGCATGCTTTGGTAATATCAATGGTTCATTTTAAAATAATTACTCATAACCCGAAGGTCGTAGGTTCAAATCCTGCCTCCGCAACCATGCGGAGTGTCCTTATAGGATCTGAGTATCCTTTAAGGACACTCCGTTTTTTATCCGGCTTTTGCTTGGGAGTAGCTCAAAGCTACTCCTTTTCTCGTTTTTATAAGTACATCCATTTCTGGGATACTTGAACGCTCCGGCATGGCAAAGGCTCCGATGCAATTGTAAGGGTTTCCTTTCCGACTCATGCTTTGCTTGCAACTATACCGCAGAAGTAATGATTGAAAGCGCTGTGACGTATATTGTGAACCGCGGTCTGTATGTACAATAAGTCTTTCTTGCGGGTGTTCAAGGCCAACAGCCTGAGAAAAAGCAGTCATCACTAAGCTATCTTTGATTTTAGTATCCATTGACTAACCAGTTACCTTGCGTGAAAAGATATCGATAAATACAGCGAGATAAAGGAATCCATGCCGTGTGGGAATGTACGTAATATCTCCAACCCAAATTTGATTCTTTTGGGAAGCCGTAAAAACTCGATTCAGAATGTTTTCACGTTCTTCATATTGGGCTTTGTTGGGATAATAACGATACGGTTTCTTTGCCCCTTTGGCAATTAGTCCTTGCCCGCTCATGATGCGGGAGACTCTTTTTTCATTTATTCTGATATTGCGTTGCAGCAATACTTTCTGAATACGGCGAGAACCGTAACGGCCCTCGTTCTCTTTGAAAATATCCAAAATCATTTCCGCCAGAGCCTCATTCTCAATGGATCTTCTACTTTTGCGCCGGTGCAAGTAATCGTAAAACCCAGAACGTGAGATTTTTAGGATTCGGCAAGCCTTCTTGATGTTGTACTTTTTCTGATTTTCTTTCAGAAATTGAAATCTCACACAATCTTTTGCTTCAAGAAGGCCTGGAGTTTTTTTAATAGTTCATTCTCCATCTGCAACTCTTCATTTTGTTTTTGCAACTTCTTAATTTCATATGTAGAATTGAAAAGTGCGTTCCCATGTCCTGGAAACGCACTTTCTCCGTATTCATCATATTCATTGATCCAACGGCGCAAACTACTGCAACTAATGCCTAGCTCTTTTGCTGTGTCAAGGACAGAATTATCTTCTGTTTGTGCCAACTTCACTGGCGCCATCTTAAATTGCTTGTCATATACTGCTCTTTTCATAAACTGGTTCCACCTTTCGCGCTTTTCTTGGTGTCCAGTTTATTATACCATCTCCAATGGAGCCTTATTTTTTCTGTCCGATTCATCTGGTTCAGTTCACAATCGTGGTGTATCAGAACATTACTAATCTTCTATGCCGGGCTACCCAGCGATTCAAATCATTTCCTCCCTAAAATACATTTTATTATTTATTTTTAACCTTTTTATGTTTGTTACTGAGAAAACCCAACGGCCATCGTCTGTCCAATATCATGGTACCGCCGAAAGGCAAGCTCGCAGCAATAAAAATAAAGACCGCGAAATTCAGCCACATTCGCCACTGCTGCATAACATCCAGCGCAACGCCGGGTTGTCCGGCAAAAACTCCAATGATTGCTGACAGTAATGTAAAACCGATATAGAAACAGGGAAGTACAATAACCGTACATATAAGGCCAAAAATAAGAGGGATAAGTAACTTCATCCTTAAAGGAAGCGTATCGCCGCCATACATTTGGTGAGTCTTCAGATATTCCTTTGTAAAATGTTTGCCTGAGAACAACCGTTCAACAGCATCCAAGCTTTCATCGATGTATCCATAATCCGCTTCAAAAGTAAAGCTTTCAATTTCCGTGCATTTGTTATCTTCACCGAACCAGCAGTCATATGGCTTCGTTTGTTCAAACGGAAGTCCAGCGAGGCAATCGCCCTGCCGGGTCTTTTTAAGATGGCCAACGCCCGCAGTTAAGATTGTCCCACGTATGTATGATTCCCCGTCACTGCAATCAACCAAATCAGAACCATAATATCTGTAATCTGCAAACGAAATATATTCTCCCCGCTTCACATTTTTTCTTCTGAAAAATGGATATTCACCTTCAAATCCTTTTTTTAATAATTGATCTGAAATATACTTTTTAACCTGTTTGACTTGCTCCGTATCACTAAAGTCTTTATAGGCATTCTGAAATTTCATTACATAGTCATTCACCCAGCAGTGACCATAATCGGAACGGAGAAAGCGATACCACTCTGTATCAAATTTCCTTGACATTTTCGTCTCATTGTTATTTTTGTATTTCATAAAGGCTTTTTTAAATTCCGAATCCGTTATAGTTGCCAGAACTTCATCAATCAGTGACATGTTAACACCCTTGTCTTCCAAGAGACCTTGATGACTACCATGAAGCTGGCTCACATATTTAATAAATTCGCAGAACGGGATTAATTCGATTTCAAGCGTATTCAAGCTGTCGTGTCCCAGAATGTTCCTTTTTTCTAGAAGCATAGCGGAGCAATAATTCAGCGCATTTGGGAAGTTGTTCGTTTCTCGCATTGTAACACGTACGAATTTATCGCTATAATCTTCATACTGAGCTGAAAAATTTACATTTTTACAGTTCCATTTATAGTGGATAGGCAGATATTCATTTCCGTCATCCTCATAAACATCGAACTCCAGAATATATTGGTCTGATTTGTTCCGTGTGATTCTTATGTCTGTACAGTCATTCAATCCTTCTAGCTGGTCGATCGGTTCCTCAATTTCACATGCCATCCATGCTTCGGAAAACTCAAGCCAAGCATTCACAGTTAGGTGATTATCTGACTGTTTATAAATGGTGTCCCATTTAATGGTGGAACAATGATCTTTGACATACTGTTTTAATTTTTCCATTTTGGACACCTTCTTTGAGCAGATTTTCCATACAACATTCCATTTAAATTATAGATAAAGATAACAGGTTGTGCAACACTCCAATTGTTACCATTATAAATTTGACAGCAGGGTGGGAACGACGTACTGAACTTGCTTTACAGAATAAATCTGCAGGTTTGGCAGCAGTTCTTATCGCGCAGATAGCTTTCGTTTAGATAAGCTACTCACTGATTAGGGCACGCTCTCAGAGGCTTTGTTGTTATGAGTGGAAAATGGCTTGAAATATAGATTCTTACATGTCCTTTATAAGAATCATCTTGCATGGCAATCATTACCTGACCAAAACGCAATTACACTTATTGACCTTCCGTGCTTTCCAATTTATGCTTTTAATATATATCCGTTGCACGGTTAGCTTTTCAGCACTATAGGTTCTTTAGTGACCACCATCGGCCAGATCAATCCGTTTCTGCATCGTGGCTACTCTACTATGACTCCGAGACAGATCTAGGCGCTCGTCCCGATGATGTTTCCGCCCGTGTCGTAGTTGTAAGTCGTACTGACGTTATTTTTCTGGTCATTCGCACGGACAGGCTGGTTTAATTGATCATAAATATATTGGATAACATTATTTTTGATGTCCGTTTCTTTGGTGATATTCCCTATAGCATTCATTAATAAAACATTATGAGCCAGACCCGAAGGCATGGCTCATAATGTTTTGGCAGAAAAATAGCACTGCAAGTCATGCGCACAACAAAACGCCCCGATTTCCGGGTCTGCCTGGCTGCACGGGTGGCAGTTGGCACTTAAGTGGACCGAAAGTCATGTCGGCGCTCCTGAATTACGGATACGATTCACGCGCATGAAATTCTACGAAATTCTGACAATGCATTGCTTTACCGTGTTTTCGCCGGGTATTTTGGTGTAGATGCCGGTCTCGTCGCCGGATTTGCCGGTGGCGGTGATTTTGAAATAAAAGTCGCTGCCGCTTTTTTTGACGAACTGCATTTTGAATACCGAACCGTTACCCACAGTGAACTGCGGGATTGCGGTGTTCGCGCTTAAAACGGTCATTTTGAAGGTGTAGGAGGCGCCCTTTTTCATTAAGAAAGCCATGGTGGTGTCAGATTTTACAGAAGGGCCCGCATTTGCCGTGAACGAAGCGCCCTCGTTCCCGATACGGGTGGTAATCACCGCGCTGCCCTGCTTCAAGCGTGTAATGCGGAACAGATAGCCGCCAGTCGTTTTCTGCAGGTAGCTAACGGAAACCGCCGCCGCGTTGCCGGAGGAGGCCGTCGGCACAGTGGAAGAGCTGGTTCTTACGAGGTAGGTGTATGAATTCCGCTGGCCAAAATCATAGGTCCCGGTGGTATCAAGGCTAAAATTCTTTGCCGGGCTTAGTATCGCGCCGAGGGAAATAAAAGTGTATCCGTGGGAAGAAGCAAAGGTTTGCGCAACGGTGTTTTCATAGCCGGAAATAGATGAAACGCTGGCACCGAAGAACGCATCTCTGTCGATGTCGGTAACGCTCGCCGGGATGGTAGCGGTTTTTACCCCACTGTGTGAAAATGCACTGGCCTCAATCCGCTTCACACCATTCGGAATGGAAATGCCTGTTAAAGAACTGCAGTACTCGAAAGCCCCGTTTGCAATATCGGTAAGCCCTGAGGAAAGGGTTGCGCCGGTCAGACCGGCGCAACCCGCGAAAGCGGAGGAGCCTAAAGCGGTCACGCTGTTCGGCAGCACAATGCTTTGCAGGGCCGAACAGTCTAAAAATGCGTTGTCGCCGATGGTCTCCAGTCCGTCGGGCAGAGTGATGGATTTCAGATTATTGCAGAGCACGAAGACTTCGTCGCCGATCGCCTTCAGGCCCTTCGCAAGATGTACATCCTGCAGTGCGAAATCCTGAAGAAAGGCGCGGTCGTTTAATTGCTGAAGGCTTGCGGGGACGGAAACGCTCTTAAGGTAGGGGCAGTAGCCGAAGGCGCTGTCGCCCATACTGGTCAGGTTTCCCGGCAGGGTGACGGCGGTCAGGCCACAGCACTCAAACGCATGGTCGTCGATGGTGGTTAGGCTGTCAGGCAGCGAAATCCCGGTCAGGCCGCCGAACTGAAACGCGTACTCGCCGATTTCCGTCACTCCCTCTGAAACGGTGAGATGGGTCAAGGTCTGATTGTCCGCAAAAGCCGAGCGGCCGATGATGCGCACATCAGAAGGGAGAGTTACAAGGGCGTCGCTCCCCTTGTAAGTAAGAAGAACTCCGTTTAAAACAATAAAAGGGGAGGCATTGTTATTTACAAAGGCGGTGTTGTCGAACACGCCGCTCCCAAAATCCGTGAGTGTCTCAGGAACGGTGATATTCAAAAGATTAGTGCAGCCTCTGAATGCGCCGTCACCAATTTTGGTCACGCTTTGCGGAATGTTAATGCTTGTAAGCTTGGAACCGTCAAACAGGTAATTTTGAATTGTTTTCAGTCCCTCCGGCAGCGTGATGGTGGTTAGGCCGGTGCTGGAAAATGCGCCGGTTTCAATATCTGTAACGCTGTTGGGGATCACGATGCTGCTCAGATTCCGACATGCTGCAAAAGCATTTACTTCAATAGCAGTAACTCCTGCGGGAATGGTAACGGAAGTTACTGTTCCGCTGTTGAAAAACACGCCGTCTCCAATGGCGGTCACGCCGTCGGGAATCATAACGTCGCCGCCCGCGCCGGTGTATTTGATAAGAACTCCGCTGCTGTCAATGGTAAAATCGCCGGTGGAATCGGCTGCGAAAGCAGCCGTGCCGGTAAAGGTGCTGATGAGAAGTAATGCTGTAAGTAAAAGTGCGGTGAATTTGCCGGTTCTTTTCATGATTATCTTCCTAACTTTATTTTGTTTATTGAAGAATGTATATATTTCTTACAACTTACTATAATTTTTGATAATATACTGATTTTTATTTTATAAGAGGGATCTTTTCACCGAAACAGTATGCTAACCTTCCGCCCTAATCATTAAGCAACTTTCACGATACAATGTCTCGCCGCGTTTTCGCCGGGCATTGTAGTGTAGATTCCGGTCTCACTCCCGGAATTGCCGGTGGCAGTAATCTTAAAGTAATAGTCATTGCCGGATTTTTTCACATACTGCGTCTGAAACACAGCGCCGTTGCCTGTTGAGAACTGTGGAACGGCGGTGCTGGCACTGAGTACAGTCATTTTGAACGTGTAGGTCGCTCCTTTTTTCAGAGCAAACGACATCGTCGTATCCGACTGGACCGAAGGACCCGCCTGCGCCGTGAAGGAAATGCTTTCGGAACCGACCGTCGTGGTGATTTCGGAAGTTCCCTGCGAAAGACGATTGATACGGAATAGATAACCGACAGGAGTCTGCTTCTCAAACTGGACGGAAACTGCGGCCGGGTTGCTGGAAGATACCTTCGGAACGGTGGAGGAGGATGTCCAGACCATGTAGCAGTAAGTATTCCTGTCGCTGAAATCATAAGTCCCGTCGGTGTCCAGACTGAAGTGCTTGTATGGGGAAGGAACCGTGCCGATAGAGATAAACTTGATCCCATAGCGGTTTGCGAAGAGATGCGCCGCCGTGTTCTCATAGCCCCGGATAATCAGCCCGGTCGTCTCCGTGATTCCGTTAAAGGGGGGCTGTATGAAGCAATTGTCGAACGCATCCGGATCGATTTCGGTCACAGTCTTCGGGATGGTGATGGTGTCAAAAGCGGCGCAGCTCTCGAAGGCGAAGCCATCGATGGTGGTAACAGTCTCCGGCAGCGTCACGTCTGCAAGGTTTACACATCTGGCGAAGGTGAAGGGCCGAATCTCAGTCAGTTGGTTCGGAATGTGGATGCCGGTCAGGTTTGAGCACCCCTCGAAGGCGGCGTTGCCGAGCTCGATGATGCTATCCGGCAGAATGACGCCGTTGAGATTAGAGCAAGATTCGAACGTGCCTAGTGCGATGCTCCGGATGCCGTCTGCGATGGAGACCGTCGTCAGGTTCTCGCAGTCGGAAAACGCATACGTCCCGAATTGCGTGAGACCCGCGGGAATGGAGACCTTCTGAAGCAATTTGCAGCTGGAAAACGCGTTGGCCCCGAGTCGGATGAGCCCCTCCGGCAAAGTCGCCTCCGTGATCTTTGTCGAGGCGAAGGCAGACGCGCCAATGTTCCGCAGACTTTCGGGGAAGGTGACAGTGGTCAGATTCACACACTGGAAGAAAGTGTCGTCGCCAATGCTCTGGAGGCTCTCCGGCAAGGTGACCTGCGTGAGTGCCGTGTTGTTGCGGAAAGCTGCCGGGGCGATCTGCCGGATTCCGTCAGGAATGACAACTGAGGAGTCGTTCCCTTTGTAAAGCAGCAGGAGATCGTTGAAAACAACCATACCATCGGGGAGATTCTGGTACCACGGGGTGTAATCAAAGACGTATTCTCCCAGCCCGGATACTCCGGCAGAGAAGGTAACGGTCTTGAGATCGTCGCAGCCATAAAACGCATAGTCGCCGATTTCCTTCAAGCTGCCCGGCAGAGTGACCGAGGTCAGTTTGGTACCAAAAAACGCGTTAGCCCCGATTTTGGTCAGGCCGTCCGGCAGATTGATTTCCGTCAGGGAAGTGCCCAGAAAAGCATAGTCATCGATTTCCTTCAAACCATCGGGAAGGACAATTTCCTTCAGTGCATGGCTCTCAAAGGCGCTGGTGCCGATGCGCACGATGCCCTCCGGTACCGTGAATTCCGTGATTCCGGTGCCGTCGAAGGTAAAATCCGGAATTTCCGTCAGCGAGCTGGGGAGTTTAACGGAGGTTAAGGCCTTGCATCCGTTGAAAACGCCTGCCCCAAAGTCTATGATGCTCTCCGGAAGGACAACTGCCGTTAGCGACGTGCAACCGCCGAACGCGTAGTCTCCGATTTTGGCAATCCCGCTGCCGAACATCACGGAAGCGAGGGGGGAGCAGCCAGCAAAAGCCCGGTTCCCGATTTCGGTCACGTTGTCAGGAATAATCAGGCTGGTCAACGGGGCACCATCAAACGCTTCCGTCCCGATGGACGTTACTCCGTCGGGGATGGTGACGGAGGACAGTTTTGTGTTTTCAAACGCCTCGGGGGATATCTGGGTCAGATGTTCAGGCAGATTCGCCTCAGTAAGCTGGCTGCAGTCATGAAAAGCGTTGTCGCCGATGCTGGTTACGCTTTCCGGGATAGAAGCGCTGGTCAGATAAAAACACCTTTGAAAAGCGGATTTCCCGATGCCGGTGACGCTATCCGGTATGGTGATCCCGGTGAGGTGGGAGTAATAAAAGGCGTTGTCCGTGATTGCTTTTAGATGATTGGAAAGCACAATATCAGTAAGATTTTGGCAATAGGCAAACGCTTCCGTCCCAAGGTCGGTCACACTGTCCGGCAGGATGACGCTTTTTAATTTGGTTCCGTAGAACGCGTCGCTGCCAATTTTCTGCACGCCGTCCGGGATGGTGATTTCTGTTATCGGTGTACCGTTAAATGTTTTGTCCCCAATCTCTTTTAACTGTTTTGGGAGCACGATTTGCGAAAGGTCTTTGCAGCCGTCGAATGCTCCGGCTCCCAGCGAAGTTACGCTGTCCGGCAGGGTCATCGCGGCGAGCCCGCTGCCCGAGAAGGCATTGTTTCCAATGGAGGTCAGCCTGCTCGGCAGCGTGACGGAGGTCAGCGCGACGCAGTTTTCAAAAGCGTGCGCACCGATCTTCGTGACGGAATCCGGAATCACAAGGCTTTTGATCGGGGAATAGTCGAACTCGTAGTCCGCAATCTCCGTCAGATTTTTGGGCAAAGTCACCTGGGTCAGGTCGTCGCAGTACCCGAAGGAGAAGGGGCCGATGCTGGTGACGCTGTCCGGAATCGTAACGCTTTTGAGTTTAGTGAAGTCGAACGCGTGGTCCCCGATACTGGTCACAGTATTGGGGATTACGACGCTTGTAACATTGGTGCTCTCAAACGCTTGGCTACCGATAGACGTGACACCTTTCGGAATGATGACCGCACCGCCAAGACCTTTGTATTTTTTAAGAACGCCATTACTGTCAATTACAAAGTCATTTGTCGGGGCGATCGTTACGGTACAGAACGCGCTGTCTTCCCCCGGCAGTCTGGTATTAACCCGCGAGTAGTCTCCGGTTTTGCCAATCGCTGTGATTTTATAAAAATAATCATGTCCGCTCTTGCTGACATACTGGACTTTTAAAACATTGTCATATTCCACCGAAAACTGCGGGGCGACGGTGCTGGTGCTGAGCACAGTGAGTTTAAAGGTGTAGGAAGCGCCTTCCTTGACCGTGAACGGGGCCGTCGTATCTAGGCGGACAGACGGGCCGGCCACCGCCGTAAAGGAGGCCCCCTCGTTACCGATGCGCGTCGTGATGACGGCGGTGCCCTGCTTCAGCCGGGTGATGCGGAACAGATACCCGCCGCTAACCTTCTGCACATAACTGACGGAAGCCACCGTCGAATCGCTGGAATACGCGGTCGGCACCGTGGAGGAACTTGTTCTGACCATGTAGCAATAGGTGTTCCCGCTTCCAAAATCGTAGGTCCCCGTAGTGTCGAGGCTGAAGCTTTTTGCCGGGTTCAACACCGGGCCGAGGGAAACGAAGCGGTATTTGTGCGCAGTGGCAAAAGTTTGCGTTGCAGTGTTGTCATAGCCCGAAATGGCGAGTATTGTGCCGCTGTCGAACGCATTGGCGTGGATAGTGGTAACGCTTGCCGGTATTGTAATATTATGTACCCCGCTGTTTTGAAAAGCGCTGTTTTCAATCCGCTTTACGCCATTTGGGATCACAATCGTGTTTAGGGAGGAACAGGATAAGAAGGTCCAGGTATTGATGGAGGTCAACCCCGAGGAGAGGGTCACGCTGTTCAGCTTGGAACAACCCAGAAAGGCGCTGCCGCCCAGATTGGTCACGGTGTTAGGAAGGGCGATTTTTGTAAGACTGCCGCAATTTGAGAACGCACCGTCTCCGATTCCCTGCAGCCCATCCGGGAGAGTGAGAGCTTTCAAGTCGGTACAGCCTCCAAAAGCGTAGCTGTCAATCAATTTCACACCTTGTGGAATCGTCATCGTCTGCAGGGTGGAGCAGCCGCGGAAGGCACTATCGGGAATCTCTTTCAGGCTCGCAGGGATGGACACGCTTTTCAGGGAAGCACAGTAAGAAAAGGCGCCGCCGTCGAGGATTACGAGGTGACTCGGCAGAGTAATCGAGGTCAAGCCGGTTTCCGAGAAGGCTTTGTTACCGATTTCGGTCAAGTTTTCCGGCAAGGTGACTCCAGTGAGGTTGTAGTCGCGTTCAAACGCGTTGTCGCCGATGCACGTCACCCCTTCGGAAAGAGTGACGTGCGTCAGGCTAAGGTTGCTGGAGAAGACGTCCGGGCCGATCGTATGTATTCCACCCGGGACGGTGACGTCTCCGCCTTTTCCTTTGTAAGCGATTAAAATTCCATTTACAGAGACAAAGTCAGAGGGGTAATCCAGCAGCCATTTGGTGCGGTCATATGCCTCATATCCGAATTTTGTGAGCGTCGGGGGAAAGGTGATGCTCGCAAGGTCGGCGCAGTTGGTGAAAGCGTAATCACCGATGCTCGTCACTCCGTTGGGAATGTCAATGCTTGTCAGCTTTGAATTCTGGAACGTGCCGCTTTGAATCTCTGTCAGACCCTTTGGTAAAGTGATGGACTTCAGGCCGGAGTAGTCGAATGCGTCGTTCCCGATTTCGGTGACACCGTCTGGAATCTCAATGCTGGCAAGCAACCTGCAGCTTTTGAAAGCGGAGCCGCCGATGCTGGTCACATGGCTCCCGAGGACGACAGAGGTAAGGCTGTCGCAGCTCTCAAACATCTGGTTCGCAATTGCGGTGACGCCCTCCGGAATCACAATGGAAGTCAGGGAAGAGTTCCCGGAAAATGCTTCTTCCCCAATTGAGGTAAGGCTCTCCGGAAGTACAACGTTGTTAAGCGCAATGCAGTCCACAAAGGCAGCGGAGCCGATGCTTTCAAGCCCTTTCCCAAACGTAACGGAAGTCAGGCCGTCACACTGCCGGAAGGCGCTGGCCGCGATTGAGGTGACGCTGTCGGGAATCGTGACAGAGGTGAGGGCATGATCATAAGAAAACGCGCCAGCCCCAATGGAGGTCACGCCGTCCGGAATCGTGATGCTACCGCCGGCGCCATTATATTTGACAAGGACTCCGTTGTTGTCGATTTGAAAATCGCCGATTGCCGCATACGCGGCCGCATTGGAAAGGCTGCTGATGAGAATGACCAATGCTAAAAGAAGTGCGGTAAATTTTGCTGACCGTTTCATAGTTCCACCTTTATCCTCTTTTTGGTTCATAGTTTATTCATCATTATTATACGGTTAGCATAATTTTCTTACAATGCACAATGATTTCCAGAAAAAATTCCTTTTTATGAAAATCTAAGTTCACATGAATATTAGCGGTTTATTATTTAAAAAACGGATCAGCGATCGGTAACTGTCGATTTTGGGCACTGTTCTAGCACAGCTGCCAATCTCCGCCATACTATTCACCAGATATTGTTCGTTGTAATTTTGAACAAAATAACGTAAACTTTGAATGTGAGCTAATATGCTAACTGAAGAACAGAACATGAAATTGTACCTTATGAAACAGTAAAAGAAAAAGGTGTGAAAATGAAAAAAGAGTATTCAAACTTCGGCGATTTTATTGCCAAAAAGCGAGAGGAAAAAGAAATCACCCTAAGAAAGATGGCTGATCTGCTGGATATTTCGGCTCCTTATTTAAGTGACGTGGAGAAAGATCGCCGCAATCCTTTTGATATGGACAGGCTTGAACAGCTTTCCAACATCTTATTGCTGAGCGAAGAAGAAAAAGAAATCATGCTGAACTTAGCAGGCGATAAGAGGGAATCCGTTGCTCCCGATTTACCAGAATATATCAGGGGGCGGGATTATGTTAGTGCAGCACTTCGAATCGCGCGTGATCTCGATGCCGGTGAAGATGAGTGGCAGAAATTTATAGCGGATCTGAAAAAACGGAAGGAGTAGACTGGCCTATGTATATTCCTAGATTTCGTATCAAAAAGAATGGCGTTCCGATTTTAAATAAGCAGGAAATTGATCTCATTGGTGAAAAACTGGTTCGAGATTTTTGCCCAGAAGCAATGAAAACGCCCAGACGGAAGCAAAAATCCTAGCCCCTGAAATTGAGTGGCAACCGGATTTGTATATTAAATGCTGGAAATGCAGTTCCAAGGTTGGAATTAAAGTAATAAATAGAAAATAACCGTACTTAGTACTGAGCATTCATCAACATACTGAATGAGGAGCCTGACAAGTAGCTTTTAAAGCTATGCGTCAGGCTCCTTTTTTGCTTTATGGCCGCTTGAACGGCTCCTTTCCAATCTGAAAGGAGCCAAAAAGTTGAAGATTAATTATAAGTTTGCAAATGAGACCGTTGAAATTGAGGTGGGCGAGGACTGGGGTAATATCCTCATAGATCTCGACCGCCAGGAATACAACGTGAACCACAAGGAAACCCGCCGTCACACCACACTTGACAACGAAAATGAAGACGGCGAGTGGCTTGCCGTGGAGGATGCAGAAATTGTCGCCTTTTTTGCAGGAGAATCAGACGAAGAAAGACTGCACAGTGCTATTTCACAATTGAGTCCCAAGCAGCAGGAACTTATCCGAGTCATCTGTTTTGATGGAATATCGGTCAATGATTACGCCACCGATGAAGGTGTTGACCAGTCTGCCATTTCTCACCGTTTACAAATGATTTATAAATAAAAAAGTTTTTATAAAAATCCTCATATTTGCCTTTTCTCGTGGCCTACAAGTGAAGGGACAAAAATCACCCCTTTGGAAAGAGGCGAAAATGGTGAGACATAATTTGAAAATCAGCGTTTCTAAGTACCCGCAGACCGGCGGCATCGTCCGCTGCAAGAACATCACGCTGAGGGAACGTATTTTACGTTTGCTGCTTGGAGAGAAACAGAAACTAATGATTTTAATCCCAGGTGACAGCGCCGATTCGCTGTCAATTAATGAAATTGAGGAAATGAAGTATGAACAAAACCAATCTGTTGCTCAATGTGGTATCTGACCTGCACCGTCTGGCAGACAGCATTCAGACTGTTGTCAATTCTTCGGAGCAAAGTGAATTACAGACAACCGCTGAAACCTCCATTCCAAAAGTAGACAAGCACAAGGAAATCAAGCCTGTCGTCGGTATTGAAAAGGTTCGTGCCGTGCTCGCAGAAAAAAGTCAGTCCGGCAAAACCGCTGAGGTTCGTGCTTTGCTTCAAAAGTTTGAATCGGCAAAACTCAGTGAAATCGAACCGGACAAGTATTCGGAACTTCTGAAAGCTGCGGAGGCGGTATAAATGGGACACGCTGTTCTTTCAGCATCCGGATCACATAGATGGCTCAACTGTACGCCGTCTGCCAGATTGGAACAGTCCTATGCAGATTACGAATCCAAAGCTGCCGCCGAAGGCACTGCGGCACATGCGCTCTGCGAACACAAATTGCGGAAACTATTGAAAATGCGCTCAAAAAAGCCGATTCCCCAATATGACTGTGATGAGATGGATACCTACACCGATGACTATGTGGCTTTTGTCAGCGAGACATTGGCACAGGCGAAAATTCACTGCAAAGACCCCATTATCCTCATTGAACAGCATCTGGATTTTTCCTGTTATGTGCCGCAGGGGTTCGGCACCGGGGACGCCATTATTGTCGATGACGGTACATTACATATCATAGACTTCAAATATGGTTTGGTGTTATCATTGCTGCTGTAATTGGCGCAATCACACTGATGCCGGGGTTTGTTGCCTTCCCTACTGCTGACATGCTTTTGCAAAGCGGAGCAGGTTATATGCAGATCGGGGCATTTGTTTCAACGCTGATTATGGCCGGTGTTGTAACGATGCCCGTCGAGATGAAATATTTTGGTAAAAAGCTGACTATTTTAAGAAATGTACTTGCATTTATCTTCTCCTTTGCAGTGGCAGCGATTATCGGACTGGTGGTGGGTGGAATATGAAAGCGCTTTTAAAAAGATATAGGGCATTTATAATTACAGCAGTGGCAATCGGCATTCTTACAATTATCAATAGTCAGATAGGATTCAAGGCCTTGAGTATTTCGGCATATTCATTTAAGGAAATGCTTCTTGTGATTCCGCCTGTGTTTGTACTGCTTGGTCTTCTTGACGTATGGATACCGCGGGAAACTATGATCAAATACATGGGAGAAGGATCAGGATTAAAAGGCATTATTCTTGCGATTATATTGGGGTCAGCAGCGGCAGGCCCGCTTTACGGAGCGTTTCCTGTAGCGGCTGTATTCATGAGAAAGGGAGTAAAGTTCAGCAATATACTCATTTTTATCGGTGCGTGGTCAACTACGAAAATCCCAATGTTCTTGTTTGAAGTAGCATCGCTTGGCGCAAAATTCGCAATTACAAGACTGTTGGTGGATATCCCTGGGATTATTATCATCGCCTATGTGTTGTCGAAGCTAACACCAAAAGCAGAGGTCGAGAAAATCTATGCCAATGCAGAAAACATTGATAAATAGAGTATGATATAAAGTGAGGAAAATGACTATGGAAAATATAAACGGATGTGGATGCGGCTGTGTTAATGATCAACCGGTAAACTCGGCAATTGCAGATAATTTGGACTGTGGTGTGGTGGGGAAAAGGCGGAAACGCAAAAGCAAAAAGACAATTGGTATCTGCCATATATGGATAGAAAGACAAAAGGTATAGAGGTTGAAGAAAAGAAAAGTCCTGTTGCGGTATGAACCGGTTCAAGGAAAATAGACACAAAAGGAAAAGGCAATCGTAGAATATCAA
>CAUQPM010000006.1:0-219309 GCA_963520015.1 uncultured Oscillospiraceae bacterium | reverse complement strand
CCATACCCGGCATTTTTTCGCTCATACCTGCGACACCGCCCATACCCGGCATTTTTTCGCTCATACCTGCGACACCGCCCATACCCGGCATTTTACCGCTCATACCTGCGACACCGCCCATACCAGGTATTTTTTCGCTCATACCTGCGACACCGCCCATACCTGGCATTTTACCGCTCATGCCTGCAACGTTACCGCCCATGCCGGCGACGTTACCGCCCATGTTACCGCTCATGCCGGCGACGTTGCCGCCCATGTTACCGCTCATGCCAGCTACGTTGCCGCCCATGTTACCGCTCATGCCGGCGACGTTGCCACCCATGTTACCGCTCATGCCAGCTACGTTGCCGCCCATGTTACCGCTCATGCCGGCGACGTTGCCACCCATGTTACCGCTCATGCCAGCTACGTTGCCGCCCATGTTACCGCTCATGCCAGCGACGTTGCCACCCATGTTACCACTCATGCCTGCTACATTTCCGCTCTTGCCCGCCACGTTGCCGTTCATCATTTTATTTCTGCTTGCACCCATAACACCGCTGTTCATTACTTTATCGAAAGCAGGGTTGAAAGCGTAGAAGTTCTTTGAATCCAATTGATCTGTAACAATGCGAAGACCTTCGCCAAAACGCTGATAATGCACTACTTCACGCTGACGAAGGAACTTGATCGGATCGCGTACATCAGGGTCGTCTGCAAAGCGCAGGATATTATCATAGGTGCTGCGCGCTTTTTGCTCGGCAGCCAGATCCTCATGAATATCGGTAATCGGGTCGCCCTTAACCTGCAAATAAGCTGCGGTAAATGGAGAACCGCCGGAATCGGCAGGGTAGACCCCGTTTGTATGATTCACAAAGTACGCATCATATCCACCGGCTTTAATTTGCTCTATGGTCAAATTCCGTGTAAGCTGGTGTACAATAGTACCAACCATTTCAAGGTGAGCAAGTTCTTCCGTACCGATATCTGTCAGTATAGCTTTCAGCTCCGGGTACGGCATGCTGTAACGCTGGCTTAAATAACGCAGCGAAGCAGCGAGCTCACCGTCTGGACCTCCGTATTGTGCTATTATAATTTTTGCCAGTGCCGGATTAGTGTTTTTAATCGAAATAGGATACTGTAAACGCTTCTCATAAGTCCACATTACTTTTGTTCCTCCTCATCCAGTTCCCATGGCCATGGACTGGCAATCCATGCCCAGCGGCTGGTGTTCGAGCTGTTTTCGTGCATAGGTCCGTAGGCTGCCTCGTACTGCGCCGTTAATTCATCCGCCATTTTTTCATATTCTTCATGTTGTTTTGCTGCTTTACAGTCATTGGGGTGGGTATCCAAATAAATATGAAGTTCCCACATTGCAAAATGGTAGGCATTAATTCTGCGCATTAATCTTTCTTGCTCATTCATTTCATGCCACCTCCCAGAAACGGTTTATCAAGCTCCGGAAAAATGGTGCCCATTTCAAACCCTTTTTCAGGCGCATAGGTTGTGTTATACTGTTGAAATGGAACGTAGGCCATTGCGACTACCGGCATTGCCGGAAGGGGTGATGGGTTCAATTCGCAGGCCTGGCCGTCCATATTTGCTAATACTTCTGCCATTGTGTTTCTCCTTTCATGTGCATTGAGCTTATCTTATAACATATTATGCAAAGGCATTATAGGCGGTGTTATTGGAATTACGTATAATTTTAGACTTTGAAATGCTGATTTCGATTATTTCCCATTGTCGAAATATAAATATTTTTCATTATCAGCAATAAAAAAAGGCGAAGCCTCAATGCTTCGCCTTTCATTATTTATCATGATTCAAAAGGTGTTCCGTGTAATTGTGAAGACTCTCAAATGAATCAATATTTTGAGAATGGACGCTGACAGCCTGTTTTACCTGATAGGGCATCGACTCGAAATAACGCTTGGATTCCTCGTCCTGTTCCATAAGACTGCGGAAATTGCTGTAAGAGTTCGGCATTGCAATCACCTCCATGATTAGTTTATGCAAAGAAGAGCAAAATAACAGGATAAATATTATCCCTTTTATTGAGTCGATGCTCGTTCTTTCGCTCCGTTCAACCATTGATTTTCTGATATTTTATTCAACCGCGTCCGCGTCTTTGAGCAAACGGGGAAAACGTGTTATAATAAGCTTAATAATTTTAATGGGGAGAACTAATATGATTCGATTGATTGCCTCAGATATGGACGGAAGTCTGCTTGACGATAACAAAAAGATACCCGCGGAATTTTACGAAATTCTGCCGCGGCTCAAGCAAAAAGGTGTTTCCTTTGTAGTGGCCAGCGGTCGTTCCTACTGCACTTTGAAGGATAACTTCGGCGCTGCTTCAGAAAAAATCGGCTATATTTGTGATAACGGCGCTTTTGTTGTTCATGACGGTGACACCTCCATTAAAAGCATTCCGCAGCCCCTGATTCGCTCGCTGCTTCAGGCCTGCAATGAACTGGATGGAATTCAGGTGCTTTTATGCGGCGTTCATGCAACTTATCACAAGCCATATACACCGGAGTTTAACTTTGAAATCGGCAGCTATTACGTAAATCGAAAAATTGTTGATGATCTAATGACAGTGGAAGATGATATTTTTAAGGTTGCCATCTGCGATATGAACAACCCGGAGTCACATACATATCCATACCTGAATGAACGTTTCAGCGACACGCTTTCCCTCCAAATTTCCGGCAGGGCATGGATGGACGTTATGGGCAAGGGAATCAACAAAGGGGTCGCGCTCGAAAAAATACAGCAGTCCATGGGAATTACGCCGGAAGAAACAATGGCTTTCGGTGACTTCTACAATGATATTGAGCTTTTAAGCCGGGCAGACTATAGCTTTGTAATGGAAAACTCCAATGATGACATGCGCCAGTACGGCAGATTCATGGCTTCCAGCAATAACAATGCGGGCGTGATTAAGGCAATTAAAAAATATGTTTTGTCATAAGCCGTTGAAAAGGCACAGGCGAATCCGTTCGGCTCTGCACTTGTATATTTTCCAGAAATAGTATAAAATATATATTTATGTAGGCTGTAATTTTAATGTTATTTTAATGATATTGGAGATAAAATATGGGAAACAAAATGAAAAGCGGTATAAAGAAGAACCTTTTTGTAATTATTACTTTAGCACTTTCTATCGTTGTGCTGCTTTATTGCCTGTTTACCACGGACGGAATCACTACCCTTGGGCATCTTATCACAAGGCTTCAGCCCGAATGGGTTTTTATGGCGGTTGCTTCGGTTGTGGGCTGCTGGCTGATGGAAGGCTTTGTACTGCACATGCTCTGTCTTCATCTGTACCCGGAGTGGAGTATCGGCCATTCCTTTACTGTTGGTATGATTGGACTGCTCTACAGTGCGCTGACACCTTTTTCCACCGGCGGTCAGCCAATGCAGATTTATTCCATGCATAAAATGGGGATGGATACCGGTAAAGCAGGTTCCATTATCGCGGTAAAAACACTTACGTATCAGGTCGTTATGGTTTTGTATTCACTCGTTGCAGTTGCGGCAAAGCTTCAATTTTTTCAAACCAGCGTCAGCAATTTTTCGTTTGTCACCATTATCGGCCTTTTAACCAACAGTATTTTTATTGCTCTTGTTTTTTTATTTATGCTCAGCGAAAATACGACCGACCGTATGGTAACCGGAGTCATTCAGTTTCTGCATAAAATAAAGCTTTGCAGGCATCCGGAGGAACGTTATGCAAAAATTCACAGTCAGCTTGAAATGTTCCATGACGCGTCCAAACTGATGGGGGCTTCCACTAAACTTTATCTTACGGCGATGGGAATTACTGTTTTTCAAATTACGTTAAATAGTTTGGTTCCTTATTTTATATACCGCAGCTTTGGTTTGCACACAGCGCCGGTAACCACGATGGTGGCAGCGCAGGTATTCGTTGCTATGGTTTCCGCTTTCGTACCCCTGCCGGGCGCTTCCGGCGGAGCAGAAGGCAGCTTTTTCCTGTTTTTCGGCATGTTCTTCCAAAACGCCATTCTCCCGGCAATTTTGCTGTGGAGGTTCCTAACCTATTATTCCAATATTCTGGTCGGCGGCATCGTCGCCTATATCGGCGGCAAACGTTATTACAAGTCAGCTTCTGAACAGGAACAACAATAAAAATCCCCGCAGCAGGAGTTTTCACGCTCCGACTGCGGGGATCTTTTTATAATAATTTATTTGTGGCACTCGCTGCTGTGCGAACAGCCTGAACAGCCGCAGTCGCAAAGTTCGCCTCTGCGGTATTTTTTAACACGATAAACAATAGCAAGCACCGCTAGCGCCGCAAGAACCAAACTGATCACTATAGTCGCCGCGTTTTGAATCAAGAATTGCACCATGTAAATTCCTTCTTTCATGAGAATATATATACTAGAATATGGGCTAATCAACAAAATTGACCTTTGAAAAGACTTTTTAGCTTTCGCTGCCTGCACGGTGCAATGGAGCATTACGGCCAGCCTGCGGGCGTACCAGAAGATAGGCAATCAAAACAAGGAAGGCAACCGCCAGTATAGGGCCGGCGCCAAAGCTCTTGCCAAGAAGCAGGACACTGCCAAGCTGGTTGCAGACAAACGCCAGCGAATAACCGACAAGCATTTGAAATCCGAAGGCGATTGCGGCCCATTTAAAAGTTCCCATTTCTCTTCTGGTAGCGCCGATTGCCGCAAAGCAGGGCGGGCAGAAGAGGTTGAATATCATGAACGAAAGCGCGCCGATGTTGGTGAACATGGAGGCGATACCGGTCATAACCGCCTGGGTGTTTTCCGGGTCCGCGACGCCGTTCAGTATAGCCAGCGTACTGATTGCATTTTCTTTTGCGGCGAGGGCACTGATGGTGGCAACCGTCCCTTTCCATGTTCCGAAGCCGAGCGGGGCGAAGAACCAGGAGAAAGCGTGGCCGATGGAAGCCAGCATACTGCTTTCCACGTCAACCATCTGAAAATTCCAACCGAACGTGGAAAGGAACCAAACCAGACCGCTTGCAATAAAAATAACGGTACCGGCTTTGATAATAAACGCTTTTGAACGTTCCCACATATGTATAAAAACACCTTTGGGGGCGGGAATGTGGTAAGCGGGCAGTTCCATAACGAACGGGGCAGCTTCGCCTGCGAAGAGCTTTGTCTTTTTCAGTATAATGCCTGATACGATAATCACCATAATTCCAAGCAGATACATCAAGGGAGCCATCCACGGGGCATTTGGGAAAAAGGTGGAAATTATCATTGCCATAATTACTGTTTTAGCCGAACACGGAATGAATGTGGTAAGCATGATGGTCATTTTGCGGTCTTTTTCGTTTTCAATCGTCCTGCTTGCCATAATGGCCGGCACGCCGCAGCCGCTTCCGATCAAGATCGGAATAAAGGATTTACCGGAAAGTCCAAATTTACGGAAAATACGGTCCATGATAAAGGCAACCCTGGCCATGTATCCCGAATCCTCCAAAATGGAAAGGAAGAAGAACAGAATCAGCATTTGCGGAACAAAGCCGAGCACAGTGCCCACACCGCCGACAATGCCGTTCACGATCAGGCTGATCAGCCAGTCCGCCGCGTGAATTGAGGTCATCCAGCCCGTCAGGCCGTTGGTGATCCAATCGGCGAACAGTGTGTCGTTGACAAAGTCGGTAGCCATTTGTCCGATTGTCGTGACCGAAATATAATACACCAGAGTCATAATCACGGCAAAAATCGGCAGCGCCAGCCAGCGGTTGGTGACGATACGGTCAATCCTGTCGGAGGTGCTCATCTTTTGCGGCTTTTTATAATGGCAGTTCTGAATCACTTTTTCAATATATTCATACCGCCCGTTTGTAATGATGCTTTCGGAATCATCATCATTTTCCTCTTCGCATTTTACGGTAATTTCCTCAATTTTACGGGATATTTCTTCCGGAATTTTTAACTGTGAAAGCACCTCTTTGTCCCGTTCAAACAGCTTCACGGCAAACCAGCGCGTGTTTTCGCTGTTCAGCACAGGTTTTGCAGCCGCTTCAACCGAAGAAAGAGTTTCCTCCAGCTTTTCAGAAAAGAAATGTCGGGGTTCAGCCTTGGCGTTCGCCTGTGCAAGCTGAACAGCCCGCTGCGCGACCTCTTTGGAGCCAATGCCCTTCACAGCGGAGGTCTCCATGACCTCACAGCCAAGCGCCGCGGAAAGTTTTTTTGTATCGATGCGGTCGCCGTTCTTTTTTACAATATCCATCATATTGAGCGCGATAATTACCGGAATATTCACTTCGGTAAGCTGCGTGGTAAGGTAAAGGTTTCGTTCCAGATTGGAAGCGTCAACTAAATTGATGATAACGTCCGGCTTTTCGTTAATCACGAATTTTCTGGTCACAACCTCTTCCAGTGTGTAAGGGGAAAGGGAATAAATGCCGGGCAAGTCAACCACAGTTACATCTTTAAAGCCTTTGAGCTTACCCTCTTTTTTCTCGACGGTAACTCCCGGCCAGTTGCCCACGTACTGGGAAGAACCTGTCAGGTCATTGAACATGGTTGTTTTGCCGCAGTTAGGGTTGCCTGCCAGCGCTATTTTGATTGCCATTGTAATCCTCCTCATCGTTAGCGTTTGCTAACCTAATTTCATAAAAAAAGCAGAGTCCTTGCGGAAAATCTCTGTTTTATTCGACACAAATCGTACCAGCATCGCTTTTCCGCAGTGACAGTTCATAGCCGCGTACACGAATTTCAACCGGGTCACCCAGCGGCGCAACCTTACGCACAAAAATGGAAACCCCTTTTGTAATGCCCATATCCATGATTCTGCGTTTTATCGCACCTTCGCCGTCCAATTTTTTGACGGTAACCGTTTCGCCCGGCTTTGCTTCTCGTAATGTCTTCATTTCTGTACCTCCCTTAAATCATAATTCGGCTCGCCATACGCCTGTCAATTGCAATGCGGGTATTTTTTACGTTCAAGATTACATTGCCCCCAAGCTCCGAAACAATAGTAACAAACGCACCTTCTACAAACCCGAGGCTTTCAAGAAATCTTCTGGTCTCGTCCTTTCCGTTGATCTTTTTAATGGACACCTGTTCCCCAAGGCCAGCCATTGTCAGCGGCATGATAAACCCTCCTTTTTTAATCCATTTTAATTAGCATATGCTAACTTTATGATATTAGTTTACCATGGCCAACATAATTTGTCAAACCTTTTTTGCAGTTATGATCGGATAAATATAAAAGCAGAGCGCCGCCAAAAAAAGGTCGGCGCTCTGAAAGGCGGTAATTACGATTCCTTGGTCTTCTTGGATAAAACCGCTTTTTCCATTTCAACCACTACAAGCGGAATGAGGGATAGAATAATAACAACCAGCCATTGATTCCCAGTAAGAATAGCGGTCTTAAAAATAACGGAAAGCGAAGGAACCACAATAACAGCGGCCTGCAGTATGATGCATGCAATCGCCGCAAGTACCAGCTTGGGGTTGGCAAAAAGTCCGGCTTTAAAAATAGAATGCGGGGAGCGCATGTTAAAGGTGTGCACCACTTGGGATAGGCTCAGCACCGCAAAGGCCATTGTACGGCCGATGAATGGCGAAGACGGGTCAACATCAAAATAAATTCGGCCGATGCTGTACGCTAAAAGAGCGAGGGAGCCGATCAGGCAGCCTTCAATGATTATATTGTAGCCCATGCCGCCGCCGAAAATGCTTTCATGCGGCTTCACAGGCTTTCTCTCCATGATATCCCCGGCAATTGGTTCAACCCCCAGCGCGAGCGCAGGCAGCGAGTCAGTAACAAGGTTTACCCATAAAAGCTGAATTGCCAGTAACGGGGCGGGCAGCCGCAGCAGGAAGCTGACAAAGACAGTCAGAATTTCACCGATATTGCAGCTGAGTAAAAAATGCACCGTTTTTTTAATATTATCGTAAATGCCCCTACCTTCCCGCACCGCGGCTACAATGGTGGCGAAGTTATCATCTGTCAGGATCATATCGGAGGCCGCCTTTGCCACGTCCGTGCCCGAAATGCCCATTGCACAGCCAATATCCGCCGCGCGCAGCGCCGGAGCATCGTTTACGCCGTCACCGGTCATGGCAACAACCTCTCCATGGGATTGGAAAGCGCGTACAATACGTACTTTATGTTCAGGGGAAACGCGGGCGAACACGGAATAACGGTAGATTTCTTTTTCCAAATCCGGCTGGCTGGTCTTGTCAAGCTCCGCTCCGGTAATGACGCTGCTTCCTTCGTTTAAGATGCCGAGCTGTTTTGCAATTGCCGAAGCTGTGGCCGCGTGATCCCCTGTGATCATCACGGGACGGATACCTGCTTTTTTGCAAAGCTCGACGGCGGCTTTTGCCTGCGGTCGCGGCGGGTCAATCATTCCGATCAGCCCCAGAAACGTCAGGCCATTTTCAATATTTTGGTTGGCTTCCGGCAAAAAGTCAATATCGCGGAAAGCAACGCCAAGCACACGCAGCGCGTGGGACGCCATTTCTTCATTCTGCCGCGGTGCTCCGCCGGTGCAGTGCCTGAACAGAATATCCGGTGCGCCTTTTGAAATAATGCGGTATTTCCCACCACCAATCTTATGTACGGTTGTCATCATTTTGCGCTCTGAGGTAAACGAGATTTCCATTACACGGGGGTACTTTATATCAAGATCCGGTTTTTTAATCAAAGAAGCGGTTACAAGCGCTGCTTCGGTGGGGTCGCCGTGCACCACGCTGCCGCTGATTGTACAGTTACTGCACAGTGCGGCAAAATTCAGGAGCCGCTGCCCTTCGGCTGAATTCAGCTGGATTTTTCCGCTTGCATTTCTAAGCTCCACGACGGTCATACGGTTCTGTGTCAGAGTACCCGTCTTGTCGGAGCAGATCACACTCGCACTGCCCAAAGTTTCCACCGCCGGCATACGCCGGACAATGCCGCGCTTTGCGGCCATACGCCGTACACCGATGGCCAGAACAATCGTAACCACAGCGGGCAGCCCTTCCGGAATTGCCGCGACAGCCAGACTGATTGAAATCAAGAACATTTCCAAAGGCTCAATATGTTGGAACAGACCCATAATAAAGATAATAAAGCAGATAATGAGTGCACCGATCCCCAGCCAGCGCCCGGTCTGCGCCAGTTTGCGCTGAAGCGGGGTCTGCGGAGCGGACTGTCCGGTAATCATGTGGGCTATTTTCCCGACCTGCGTGTCCATTCCTGTAGCGATTACGATTCCCGCGCCGTGGCCGGAGGTAATCGAACTTGTGGAAAATAGCAGGTTGTGGCGGTCGCCCAGCGGTGTTCCGGCGGGGCAGGTCATGTCTGCGCGCTTATCACCGGGCAGGCTTTCTCCGGTCAGAGCGCTTTCCTCGGCTTTTAGGTTGATTGCTTCGGTAAGACGTAAATCAGCGGGTACTAAATCCCCTGTGCTCAGTATAACCAAGTCACCCGGTACCAAATCCGTCGCCTCAATCACTTGCTCGGCACCACTGCGGATTACATGAGCCTGCGGGCTTGAAAGCTTTTTCAGCGCCTCAATCGCTTTTTCAGCGCGGCTTTCCTGTACAAGGCCGATAATTGCATTCAATACTACAATAACCAAGATAATAATGGAATCAATATAATCGTTGTCATGCTGAAAATAGGATGTTGCAAAGGAAATACCGGCTGCAATCAGCAGAATGATTATCATGAAGTCGGAAAATTGAGCCAAAAAACGCAAAATGATGCTTTTCTTCTTTGGCTGTGCCAGTTCGTTGCGTCCGAATTCTTTTCTTCGTTTGTCAATTTCGTGCGGTGCAAGGCCATTTTTTATGCTTGTGCCCAGCTTTTTTGCGCACTCTTCTTTTTCAAGACTTTGCCAATCCAATTTTATCAACCCCCCTGTTATGTCTAAGTATATTCGCACCTTCAAAAAAATATGGTATAATAACATAACAAAACTAAGAGCGGGATTACCGAATAATCATGGCTTTTAAGTGTCAAGACGACCGGCGCAGTTCCTCGAGACGGAATAAGGAGAGAAGAAAATATGGATATTGCAATCTTACAATTTGTTCAGAATTATTTTCATAATGGATTTACTGATTTTATATTTCCGATTATTACCACACTTGGCAATGCAGGTACAGTCTGGATTGTTATTGGGGTTTGCCTTGTTGTTTCAAAAAAATATAGAAAGTATGGGGTTCTGCTTTTTATCGCCCTTGCCTTGACCTATTCGCTTGGGGATCTTATCATTAAGCCTGTTGTCGCGCGGCCGCGTCCTTTTTTGGAATTCCCCGGTCAAGTGCTCCTTATTTCACCGCCGAACGGTTATTCCTTTCCTTCGGGACACGCGGGTTCCTCTTTCGCTGCGTGCGTTGTACTTTGGCGTGCGAATAAAGCGTTTGGAATTGCAGCATTTGTTTTAGCAGTGTTGATTGCGTTTTCACGCGTATTTTTATTTGTGCATTTTCCGTCCGATGTGACGGTTGGAGCAATTTTGGGAGTATGTTGTGCGTTATTGACTTGTTTTATCTTTCAAAAGCTCGAAAACTTACGAAATTAGGCACAATATATGTGTTAAATATACAAATGCCCATAATATATTGCGTAAATATAATTTTTGGCTGAAAACCCTGTTTCGCATCTTGAAACTTATCTTTCTATGCCTTATGATATAAGTGGCTAGAGTGGTTAATTTTCACATGTAGAGGAGGGAAAAAATGAAAAGATGCGTAGGGAACATTGAACTGTATGGTAAGCGGTTAGAGTACTATGTATTTGGTAACCGCAAGGAGGGCTATGGTGTGGAAATCACGGAAACCCACATTGAGAGGGCAAATCAGATTGTATCACCCAATTTAACAAGAGCGCTGAATTTAGCACGGAAACTTCGGCGATGTTCTGTGTTTCCGGCAAACTTAAGTGAAATTGCTGAAGATCTCACTTATAAAAATGATATTCATTGACAAATCGATTGCACTATTTTATACTATGGACAAACAAAATTTTGTAAGGAGAGTGTAATTAATGACAAAATATATTTGCAATGCATGTGGTTATGTATATGACCCGGAAATTGGTGACCCAGACAACGGGATTGCACCAGGCACTAAATTCGAAGACCTCCCGGACAGCTGGACTTGCCCCCTTTGCGGTGTTGGCAAAGATATGTTTTCTGAGGAATAATTTTTACAAAGGAAGTTTGTCTTAAAAATGAGCGCAATCAAATTAAAAAGGAATATCTATTCAGTAGGTGTTCTAAATCCGTCACTGCGCGTATTTGATATTATAATGGAATCACATTATGGTACCAGTTATAATGCTTTCCTCATTACCGGCGAAAAGAACGTATTAATTGATACGGTTCATGAACCGTTTTTTGAGGAATATCTGGATAACATTCAAAGTGTCATTGATATTTCAAAGATTGATTATTTAATAATGAATCACACTGAACCGGATCATTCAGGCAGTGTTGCTAAACTTTTGGCAGTTAATCCGAATATTACAATTTATTGCACGATGGCAGCTAAAATGTATCTTTCTGCCATTACTAATGTGAATTTAAACTGTGTCGTTGTGAAGCAGGGTGACAAACTCGACATCGGCGGCGAAGAGCTTGAATTTATTATAGCTCCTTTACTTCACTGGCCGGATTCCATGTTTACCTGGATGCCGTCCATGAAGACGCTTTTCACTTGCGATTTTTTGGGTACGCACTTCTGTGAACCGACTATGTTGGACACTAAGGTGCATTATAAGGATAAATACCTGGATGAATTTCGAAATTACTATGATTGTATCTTTGCACCATTCAAGCCATATGTTTTGTCCGGCCTTGATAAGATAAAAGATTTACCGGTGGAAATGGTTTGTACAAGCCATGGCCCCTGCTTAACCGAAAGTATCGAAAAATGCAAGGCCCAATATCGTGAATGGAGTGCCCCGATTGTACACGAAAAGAAAATCGTCGGTATTCTGTTTGCTTCAGCCTACGGCTGTACCACTCAGCTGGCAGAAGCAGCTTTTCATGAGCTGAAGAAAAACGATCAACTGGATGTAAGATTAGTAAATATTGTTTTTGCACCGTTTGCACAGGTTGCTGTGCTTGCCAATGAGGCCGACGCGTTGATAGTCGGTTCATGCACAATCAACCGTGACGCACCAAAGATTATATGGGATGTTCTTGCCAGCATTGACGCAATCAACACCAAGCAAAAGCCTGCAGGAGCTTTCGGCTCCTTTGGCTGGAGCGGGGAAGCAGTTCCAATGATGAAATCACGTCTGGAGCATCTGAAATACAAATTTATCGGGGACGGTTTAAAGGTTAACTTTATGCCGACCGAAGAAGATTTGGCTTCAATGAGGGCATATGTTAACGAAATTGTGTCCAATGTCAAAGCATAATATTATTTAATAGGAAGGGCGGCCGATTTTCGGCCGCCCTTTTCATGTTGTATCTGCGTTTCCTATTTATTTGTCCCAGCCATATTTTTTGATGAGTGCGGAAGTGTTAGCGGCACTGCCGGACAGCTGGTAATAACTCTGGTTTAAATTGACTGTTCCACTGTAATTGCCGATGAATTCTTTTAGTTTCCCGGCCGGGACCAAATCTTTTTTATATTCAATGGAGATTGTATCGGGTACATCTGCATATTCGTGGTTTGGATTGTTAATCTGTCCATCAAGGTAATCCTGCTTCAACGCTTCCAGCAGTTCTTTATTTGCAGCCTCGTCCAGCACGAACGTGCTGCTTTCCTCTTTGCCGATATTCAGATCTATATTCTTAATCTGTTCCGGTTCAATATAGAATAGGATGCTGCTGGTTTTGATGTATTCTTCCATCTTGTTGATTTGACTCAACAAATTATTATAGCTGTCCTGGACTTCCTTAGGTCCGTTGTAGGAATCGGAAAGAGAATAGGACCTCTTTAAAACAAAACCGTTCTTCAGATGGTACTCAATTTTAGTGTCGGCAGAACCTTGCAGCTTCTGGATGCTGTAAGGATACGCGGCCTTGCGGTTCGTGGATATCAAATCCTTATGCAGCTCCAAGACCTTGCTGACGTTTGTTTTTTCTTTCAGCAACGGAGCGACGGTTGCAATACTCTGGTATTGATTGTTTAATATCAAGTCATTGCTGTAACTGGAATATCCATTCGGCAGTGTAACGGAAATGCTCTCCACCTCGTCTGCATTCGGCAGCCGCGTGTCGTAGCCGAAAAATCCGGTGGCAAGAATACCGTATGACACAATGAAAAGCGCCACAAAGATACCGTACCAGGCAAAGCTGCGTTTCATCTGTTTAAACCCGCGGGAATAAACAGCCTCCACCACAATGTGGGCCGCCAGTGAACCGGCGACTATGCCGATAAAGAAAGTGGACGGGCTTGAACTTGCTTCTTGGAACAAAAGTCCCATCCCAAGACCGGCAACAGCGGTCACGATAAAGCGTATCATGATTTTTGGAATCGGGAAGGCAAAATTGCTTTCCGCACATTCACTTTTCCGCTTTTTATAAAGAAGGACGGAGCCGATAATCATGATCAGCGTTAAAACAATCCACCATGCAAGGAACCATCCGCCGCTTCCGGTCAAACCGCCCGCGGCGCTTTCCTCAGCGAAATTCCTGTCAGCGAACGGAAGGAATGCCGCGGCAAACGGAGCGAATGCAGTTAGAACCGTGGAATTAAGGCTTAAACTAATGCTTAGTCCCGGGAGTAGAAGGGACGCAAATGTGCAGCTTGCAAAAATAAAGAGCGGGTATGCAACGGTAATCCCCAGTATGGAAATTACCATATCAAAAGTAGTACCGGTGCAAATAGCCATAAATATGGAAAATGCCAGTGCAGCGGTACTCATCAGCATCAGCCAAAGCATGGAAACGGCCAGCGAAAAGAACGTGTATTTCGCGTCGATTCCATAGCAGACGCCAATGATGGATACAATTGCGTAGTTGAGCAATACCGGTGCGAAAAGCACGGTCATCGCCGCACACAACCGGCCTAAAAGCATGGAGCTACGCCCGACAGGCAGGGAATGGAACAAATCGACACTGCGCTTTTGGTGCAGATAGCTGAACAGTGACACTGAAATGACCAGCACAAAAAGCAGAACAAGCGGGGTAACCAGAAAAGAAGTTAACGCCTTAATATATTCCGAATAAGAGCTGACCCACTGTTGCGCCGTGTAGGGCTCCTGGGTGCTGCCCCCGGCGTTTGACATTCCAACCATCAGAATCAGCGGAAACGCCAGAAACAGTAACAGCGCAAGCAGCGCCATCATGCCGCGGCTTTTTTTCAATGCCCAGAAATAGGTTTCCTTAAATTCTTTTGCGCCTCTATTTGAGTATGTTGTCAAGGTCATAACCGGCCACCTCCATTTCACTGATAAAAACTTCTTCAAGCGACAGTGGTAGAACCTCGGCAAATATAGGATTGAAGGAATTTATTTTTTCAAGAATCGCTTCTTTTGAACCGCGGACAACAAGATTGATCAAGGAACCGTGTATTTCCGTCTTTACTATGTCAAGCGGTGCAAACTCGCTCAGTTCAGGCATCGGTTTCAATACTGCTTGCACTTTGTTGATTCCCAGCTTCAGTTCATCCAAATCACGCTCAAAAATCACGCCGCCCCTGTGGAACAGGCCGATGTGGTCGCAAAAATCCTCCAGCTCACGCAGGTTGTGCGACGCAATGATAACGGTCATGCCGCGCTCCGCAACCTCGCTCGAAACAATACGCTTGAGCAGCTGGCGCATAACCGGGTCGAGTCCGTCGAAAATTTCGTCAAGCAAAAGGTAGCTCGGCTGCGATGCAATTGCGCAAATCAGCGCTGCCTGCCGCTGCATTCCCTTTGACATGTTCACAATTTTGTCCTTTGCACCGATGGGGAACAGCTTGCAAAGTTCCTCAAAACGTTTTTTACTCCAGTTCGGATAAATCCGCGCATAAAAATCCGCCATATCTGTCAGGGTCGACTGCGGAATAAAATACGGATAGTCCGAAATAAAGAAGAGCTTTGATTTTACCGATGAATTTTCAAACGGGGAAAGGCCATCTACCAAAATTTCACCGCTGTCCGGTGCGTAGATACCGGCTAAAGTTCGCAGAAAAGTTGATTTTCCCGCTCCGTTTGAACCGACCAGACCGAACAGGGAACCGGAACCAACGGAAAAAGAAATTCCGTCCAGTGCTGTAGTCGTTTCAAACTTTTTTGTTAAGTGCCGTGCTTCGATCATGGTTATTCACTCCTTCCGTTAAATAAATTATTAACCCGTTCCATAATTTCTGCTTTTTGAATTCCACAGTCGGCGGCGGCTTTCATTGCTTCATCCAGTTTTTCACCTGCGATTTGCCGCTGCTGTGAAATTGCCGATCCGCTGCCCGAGATAAACGAGCCTTTGCCGGGTACGGTACAGATAATGCCGTCGTGCTCCAGCATATGGTAGGCTTTTTGCACCGTGTTGGGGTTCACGCCCAGTTCCTGTGCCAACGCGCGGACGCTCGGCAGGGTTTCCCCATGGTCAATTGCGCCCAGAGCCGCCATACGTGTAATGGATTTGTAAAGCTGCTCATAAATTGGCAGCCTGCTTTTGTAATCCAACGTGAACATCAATTTCACCTCACTGTCACTACTGTGTTATTTTGATTAGTACAGTCAGAATATATCATGTGGGAAAAAAGAAGTCAATGCTTATTACAAAAGTGTCATAATTATAATTCCATATCTTATTTTGCGGTAAAAAGGTCTGCTGTAAACAGCAGACCTTTTTTAAAGAATTAGGATTCTTTTTTATCACATGGAGGCGCCGATTTACCTTCCGCGGGGGTTTCAACCGGTTTACTTGCAAACAGCTTTGGTAGTATTTCAGCCTGTGTCAGTACGGAATACAGCAAGGCCAAAACGGAAAAGTAAATTAAAATCCAGAAATTACTTGCTACCAATGCAAAATAAATAGCGGCCAGCATAGTAAGCGGATGAATGTTAATGGAAGAAGAAACGAGCTTCGGCTCAATAATCTGGCGGAGCGCCATAATCAGCAGCCAGCAGACAAGGAGCACAATCGTTTTAAAGTAGTCGCCGCTGAAAAGATAAATTACAGAGAGGGGGACATACATGGTACCAGGGCCGAGAACCGGCAGAATATCGGCAAATCCCGTAATCAGGCTCAGCACCAGTGGATAGGGAACGCCAAGTGCGGTAAATACAATCAGGGTTTCCACAAAGGTCATAAAATAAATCAACAGATAGGAGCAGACATATTTACCGCTCAGATTTGCTCCGTGATGCGAGGCTGACCTCAGACTGACCACACCCTCCTGCGAAAATAAACCCACCGCGTAATTTTTAATCTTCTCCATATCCTTGGAGAAGAAATAGGTTGAAAAAATCATTACGATAAACATGGTAAAGATCGCGGGAAGTGAAGTTAAAAATTTAAGAGCGCTGCTCAGAACCTTGGTGGCCACTCCGGCTCCGGATTGAGCGATGCTCAGAATTTGGTCTTTATTTTGCTGAATAAAATTGGCGTCAATTCTGCTTAGGTATTCTCCCAACTGGGCAAGTATGGAATTAATCGGACCGGTGAGCGGCCCGAAGCCTGTTTTGGAAAGTCCGGTAATATAGTTGATCAAATTATTAATTTCATAAATCAGCCAGTAGCCCAAAAGAAACAGCAGGCCGAACAGCAGCGCAAAAATCAAAACGGTAGAAAGTACGGAAGCAAGTCCGGGCTTAATTCTCATGTGCTTTTTCAGCATGTGGATCAGCGGCTGCACCGACAGGGCAAGCAGAAATCCGGCCAAAAACGGAAAAGTGTATTTTAGTGAAATGGCAAACAGATAAAAAACAGCGGTAAACGCAGCAAAGAAAATAGCCAGTGGTTTTAGCCGCGTCAGTTGGTGTTTGTCAATCAAAATAAGTTCCCCCTTGTCTTTCTTTATTTAGCATAGTATGATTATTATAACCCGAGAAGACGAAAAAGGAAAGAAAAAAGAACGCTTCGCGAAATGCGAAGCGTCCTGTACGGGTTAATTTTATTTCTCTCTACCAAGAAGCCAATCGACAGAAACGTTCAGTATATTGGCTAAAGCAGCTAGTTCAAAGTCCGTAACATAACGGATTTGCCCTTCCAGCTTTGATAGACCGGATGCATTCATATCAACTCCATTTACCTGAAGCTGAGCTAAAAGCTCCTTTTGTTTCATACCTTGATTTTTGCGTGCCATCTCTACGCGCGCACCAACCAAATTACGGGTTCCTAATGCCTGCTTGCGTAATCTCACCTAATTCATCTCCCTAAAGCATATTTAGTACACATATTTCCTGCCCAATTCATCTCTTCCAACAAAGTTTTCCGGATATTAACAAAATAATGGAAATTCCCATGAATTCCTTGTCTCATCATGATATAGTATAATATCTTTTTGTGAAAAATACAATAAATGAGTGAAATCTTTTCATGTTAATAAACAATAATTTTCAATTTCCTATTAATTTTACCAATAAAACTATTTCATATTTGTTATTTTAACATAATTTTGCTATAATATTCGTATAACAATTTCAAATCGTAATTGGAGGCGTAAAATTAGAAAATTAGGACAGTTTTTATGGCGATCTGGTGCCGTTCTATAATATGATAACCAATACAGGTAAAGTTACAGCTAAATATAAACATTAATTGGAGCTGAGAAGAATGAAAGAGCAAAATGGACATAAAACAAATTTAACCATGTTAACTGATTTTTACGAAATTACAATGGCGAACGGTTATTTTACAAGCGGTTACCGTGATACTATTGTTTATTTTGACATGTTTTTCCGCCATGTGCCCAATGACGGCGGTTATGCGATTATGGCCGGAGTTCAACAAGTTGTGGAATATATTGAAAGCCTTAACTTTACAGCCGAGGATATTCAATATTTGAAGGACTGTAAGCTGTTCAATAATGAATTTATCAGTTATCTTGAAAATTTCCATTTTATCTGTGATATTTGGGCAGTACCGGAAGGAACTCCAATTTTCCCGGGGGAACCGATTGTTACAGTGCGGGGTCCGGTAATTCAGGCCCAGTTTATTGAAACGATGATCCTTTTATCCGTCAACCATCAAAGCTTGATTGCCACAAAAGCGAACCGAATTGTGCGAGCGGCGCAGGGCAGGGCCGTCATGGAGTTTGGTTCCCGCCGCGCTCAGGGTCCGGACGGTGCAATCCTTGGGGCAAGGGCCGCTTATATCGGTGGCTGTTGCGGCACGGCTTGCACAATATGCGACCGTGACTTTGGCGTTCCCGCGCTCGGCACGATGGCGCATAGCTGGGTACAGCTTTTTGACAGCGAACTGGAAGCTTTTCGCGCCTATGCCAAAGAGTACCCCGGTAACTGCACCCTTTTGGTCGATACCTTTAATGTTTTAAAATCCGGTGTCCCGAATGCAATAAAAATATTTAACGAGGAACTGCTGCCACTGGGATTCCGTCCTTCCGGAATTCGCATCGACAGCGGTGACATAACTTATCTTTCCCGAAAAGCACGTAAAATGCTTGACGACGCGGGGTATGAGGATTGCAAAATTTGCGCATCCAATTCACTTGATGAATATATAATACGCGATATGCTGATGCAAGGTGCGTGCGTTGACAGCTTCGGCGTGGGCGAACGTTTGATTACATCGTCAAGCGAACCGGTTTTCGGCGGCGTTTATAAGCTGAGCGCGGTGGAAGACAGCAGCGGGATGATTACTCCAAAAATTAAAATCAGTGAAAATGTAGCGAAAATAACAACTCCCTGCTTTAAAAATCTTTGGCGCTTATTTGACAGGGAGAGCGGCAAGGCTATTGCAGATGTAATTACCATGCACGAAGAGGTCATCGATGACACAAAGCCGTACGAGATTTTTGATCCGGAGCATATATGGAAGCGCAAAAGAATAACCAATTTCCATGCGGTTGAGCTGCGGGAGAAATTATTTGAAAAAGGAAAAAGCTTAACGAAACCGCGGGATTTGGATGAAATCAAACAATACTGTCAGCAGCAGGTGGACACGCTGTGGGACGAAGTCAAACGTTTCGAGAACCCGCATCAGTATTATGTGGATTTATCGCCAAAGCTTTGGACCGAAAAAAACAATCTGATATCCGAGCACACCTATTAATTTTTTTATGACTGATTTTATAGCGAAGAACTGGTAAGTTAAGGACCTGGGTTGACATATGGGCTGAATTTGATTAGAATAGTATATGCGAGCAGACTGAGCAGCTGCGGACACAGCTCGAAAGGGCGTGCCCGAGGAAAGTCCGAGCTCCACAGGGCAGAATAACGGCTAACGGCCGCCGGGGGCGACCCCAGGGAAAGTGCAACAGAGATATACCGCCGGAAACGGTAAGGATGGAAAGGCGAGGTAAGAGCTCACCAGCGTGCGGGAGACCGCACGGCTCTGCAAACCCTATTCGGAGCAACACCGCAGAGGAACATTATGCGTCTGCCCGACGCGTTCCGAGAAGGTGGCATCGAGCCGTGATGGTAACATCCGGCCAAGATAGATGGCTGTTCACGACAGAACTCGGCTTACAGGTCTGGTCGTACCATAAACATGAAAACCCGCTGTTTCAGCGGGCTTTTTTATGCCCATAAGAAAATATAGAGCGATTTATTATCGCTTGGGGTAAATAAGTTTTTTATTTTTTTACAAATTCCCCTAAATTAAACGATTTTTTTCTCGAATAACTATAATAGAGCCTATCGAATATTACACTGAACTTGATCGGAGAATATAAATGGATTATCGTGTTTTCCTAAGACTTCAACTGCAGGAAGGCAAATGGATTACAATGGGAGACAATCATATCATTCCTTGGGACATGCGGGATTTAATTGCAGCGTCCAGCGGGTGGTCAGTTATGAATCAGGAAAGTTCCGGGCTGGCGTCCGCACTGGTGCCTAAATTGGAAAAAGGAATATGGGAATTAACAGAAAGCCCTAATCTTTATTATAATTATGAAATATCACATGGATTAGGCACGATTCGAGAAACACTGGAGTTTTATCAGAACTTATTGCAGGATTGCCGCGAGCATCCGTTTACCGAACTTTACGGTGATATTGTTGCCTGACTGAATGGTTTCACATTTTCAATAAGGATGATAATTAGAGAATATCAGGCCGATTCATTTTTTTAATCGTACCGAACTATGGCGAATAAAAGAGAGTAAGATAATTGAACTTTTTTATTAAAAAGAATATAATGAGCCTGTACTGAACGGTGAGCCATCCAGACAGGAACTCAATGAATAAGAGCAGAAATCAAGGGAGATCAGCAGTGATGATTCACACAGACTTAACCGGATCGACGCCTAATCTTTTTGAAGAGAATATTGAAAAGTTAAAATTGATTTTCCCCGATGTGTTTGAAGAAGGGAAAATTGATTTTGATCAGCTTCGGCGGAATCTGGGCGGGACTGTTGAAGAAGGCTGCGAACGTTACCGCTTTACATGGCATGGCAAAGCGCAGTCAATACGTCTCGCTCAGACACCGGGCAAGGGGACACTGCGCCCCTGTAAGGACGAGAGCAAAGATTGGGACACCACAAACAACCTTTACATAGAAGGCGATAACCTGGAGGTGCTGAAGCTCCTGCAAAAAAGTTATCACAGTAAGGTGAAGGTTATTTATATCGACCCGCCGTATAACACGGGCAATGATTTTATCTACCCCGACGACTTTCGGGACAGCCTTGGAAGGTATTTGGAGCTGACCGGTCAGGGGGACAACGGTGAAAACGAGGACGGAAGTGAATCCGGTGGCCGTTATCATACAAACTGGCTGAATATGATGCTTCCCCGCCTGTGGCTGGCGAGGAATCTTCTTACCGACGATGGCGTTATTTTCATCAGCATTGATGATAACGAGATCGATAATCTAAAAAAATTATGCAACGAAGTGTTTGGGGAAGAAAATTATATTAATTTGATTTCACTGAAAACAAAAGCAAGCTCCGGCGCAAGCGGCGGCGGGGAAGATAAAAGGCTGAAAAAAAACAACGAATATCTTTTTATTTATGCCAAGAGGAAAAGCGCGATGAACCTGAGGCAGCCTATCGAGAAAGTTAAAATTTCCGAATTGATACAACAGCACAGGGAAAACAAGGTCGGATTCTATTATACAAGAATTCTTGAGGATACAGGGGATAAGGAATTGCTGTGTGAAATGGACGGAATGCATCTATACGCACACCAAAATTACCGGTTTTCGACCGTTCAGGAAAAAATGAAGCTCGAAGGTCTGACAGAGGACGAGGTTTACCATAAATATTTTAACCGGATTTTTATGGTCACGAACGCCCAGACTTCTCTGCTGGAAAAAGTAAATCAGGTTACTCCCAAAAACGGGATGCTGGTTTCTTATGAATACACCCCGAAAACAGGCAGGAACAAAGGAATCCATACCGTAAAATATATTTGGAATAAGACGCTGATTGTTTGGCTGGCCGACAGTTCCGAGAAGGGGAGCAGATTCGTCTATAAGTATGAGAATTTGGGAACGCTTTGGAGTGATATCTCTTGGGGCAGACTCGATTTGCAGGGCGGGGTGCCGTTTAAAAACGGGAAGAAGCCGTTAAAGTTATTGGAACGGATATTGAATATGGCCTCCGACCCGGACTCCATTATTCTTGATTTTTTTTCCGGCTCGGCAACCACAGCGCACGCCGTCATGCAGGCAAACGCACAGGATGGCGGAAACCGCAGATTTATTATGGTACAGCTGCCGGAACCGACGGATGAAAACAGGGAAGGATTAGAAGACGGATATCGGAATATCTGCGAAATCGGGAAAGAACGCATTCGCCGGTCAGGCGATAAAATTAAAAATGATAAATTAGGGGCCGGGAATGAATCAGCACTGGATATTGGTTTTAAGGTTCTGAAGCTTGACAGTTCCAATCTGAAAAAGTGGAATCCCGATTTTCTAAATCGCAGCCTAAAAGATAAAAGCTTTTTTGTTCCCGGCAGAACCGGGTTGGATATTGTTTATGAGATTATTCTGAAATACGGCTTGCAGCCGACCTGTTCGGTCGAGCAAAGTAAAGTGCAGGGTACGGGCGGCAGCTTGTATTGCATAGACCACGGCACCATGGTTATTTGTTTGGACGATAACATCACTGCCGATGCGGCGAATGAAATAGTCCGGCTGAACCGGAGATTACAGCCGCGAAATGGAATGCGGGCGGTTTTTTCGAGCGACACGGTTAGCATGATTCATAAAAACAGCATCTTAGAATTATTAAAAGCCGGCGGTATCACAGAATCAATTATAATTTAAAACTAAACAATAAAAAATTTCCACGAAAACGGCTGGATAAAATTCAATATAAATCCCATAATAAGAACTGGGTACAGCAAGTAATTCTTCATTGAATTCGTACCCGTATCAGCATTTTCATTGCAAGCAAAGGTTTAATGATGAAAATAGGGAGATGCTTGAGTTGAATAGAACTATTTTCGAACCCGTTATGATTCGTGCAGTAATGTACCAATAGGAGTTGGGAGATGGTGAAGTTGGACAATTTTATTTCTTCTATGACAAAAATTAAATACTAGCTTGGGGCAGGGATTCTTGACAGAATCCCTGCCTTTTGTTATGGCTATATCAAAACAGCAAGAGGCGGACCGATCAGTCCGCCCCTTGCTGTTCAACTGCTAAAGAATAGTTGTTTCAAGCTGTTATTCTACCGTAATAACCGAAACAGGACATCCTTCCTGCGCCTCTATTGCCTTGTCTTCTACATCGGCAGGAACATCCTCCCGATATACTTCCGCGACACCGTCATCGCCCATTCTGAATACTTCGGGGCAGGTTTCGGGACAAAGTCCGCAGGAGATACATCCGCTTCTATCAAGAGTTGCTTTCATTTTAAAATCCTTCTTTCCGGTCTTATGACCATTTTAATCTTAATTAATTATCGGCTGATTACACATGTTAGGTTAGTATTTCCATATTTATGAAATTATTTCTATTTTATAGACTTTTTTAAAAATACCGGATGGAAGGAATTTTCAGCCAAGCGCGCCATCCGCGGCCCTGCAGCTTGGTCTGGACGACCCCCCGGGTCGTTGTCATAGCTTCAATCACCTGGCCCCGGCCGATATAAACGCCGATGTGGCCGTCCATCCACACAGCTAACCCCGGAATTTCCGGCATGGAAGCAATATCGCCTTTTTCTGTTGATGTCCGGTATATTTCATCGGCACAAAGATCGGGCATTCCGTTCGTCCCATAATTAATATTGCCGGTTGCGGGGTCAAACCAGCCGTAACTTTTAATCAACCCGGCACAGTCCGTTACACGCCCGCCGAGCCAGTTTTTATGAATAAAGTTTATGTAAGGCGTGACCTCCTCGGGGTATGTTCGTTCACGGGAGTCAAGCAGCGGTTGGTCCAGCACTTGACCGTAAGTACCATATAGGTAGCCCCAATTGTATTCCAGCGCATTCTGCGCGTATTTTACAAGGTCAAGATTGTTTTTTACCGCGGGATTTGTAAGATCAGGAATCTCGATTGCCGTGTTATGATGGCCTTCAAGATTACAGCTGTGGAACACGCTGAAAACCCCGATTAAAAAAAGAATGAAATAAAGCACACCGAGTGCAACTGAGCGAACTGATTTTCGTACACGCCTGCGCGGTGGTATCAAAAAAGAAAATTTTGAAAATCTTGCGGACATTTACATCATCTCCATCCTTATATTTGTACGCAAAAATACCGCTCACAATCCCTTATGCGCGATATGAGCCAATCTTTTTATTTATAAATGTTTTGAGTTGGCAAATTCGCTTATGATATATTGACGATGACGTTTATCGTAAACATGCAAAATGCCGCCTTTTGCAGGCGGCATGCGTTACTTGTGCTTCATGATGCAGAATTCCGGATAAAATGGATCACGTTGGTACACAAAGGGCTGAAACATATCTTTTTTTTGCACAGGGACTTGTATAAATGCATTTTCATAGTGTTCTGCGTCTTCCAAAGTTTGCACTTTCGTGTCTGCAGGGACAGTCCGATTTTGTGCCATCCAATGAGGAAGTTGATTTTCCTCTGGGTCGGAACAATTATATTTTTTCAATATTAAAACCTCCGTTCGGCTTGTACGGTTAATCCGATATTAGAATATGAAAAAACGAATGATATGGTTACAAATTATGCAGAGCAAAGAATTAAGATATGGTAAAGTTGGGTATTCCTTGCTCTATTAGATTAATATTACCGAGGCGGCAACGGCCTTATCGGAGGTCTTGGGGCATCGCTGCTCCGCTCCGAAATCAGTACAGATTAAATTGTTTTCTGATGCCGTTGGCCATAAGGTCGCCCATCATCAGCGCTTGATCTTCTATGATATCATACTGAGCAACATCCTTGGCATATTGACCCTGCAGCCGCTCGGTCACTTCTATTTCAAGCAGCTTTAAATGGTCGTACAGCATCATTCGCCATTCCTGATTGCTCCAGTACGGATTGATTGCAGCCAGAAATGCGGCTATTTCATCTGCATTTACATACCATTTTTTACGTTCATCGTTAAGAGTTTCGGTATCTCCGGCTTTTGCGGCATTTACCACTTTTGCGGCAATTGTAATATGCTCAGTCAACAGGGTCTCAAACTTTTTTGCTTTTTCTTCGCCGTAATATTTACTCAATTCCTTTGCAAAGTCACTTGGGTTCCTCAGCAGCCGCATTGTTACAGGTTGTAAATCTGCCAAATTAGCTGCAGTGCTGATAATAAACGATCTGGTCCACATTACATGCTCTTCCCAAAGCTTACGAAACGTATTTACGAGATTTATTTGATTCGTACAATTTGAAGGTCTGCTGCTTGTATCCATTAACATTGGTATTACCTCTTTAATTCATTTGATGTTATCATAATATACGGGTTTTTTGTGCTTGATACAGGTGGAACTCAAGAACAGCTGAAAGGGTAAAATAAATCATAATTTAATGTGGAGCATGAAATTTTGCGGGATTTCCTGCTGAAAGTTCACTGTCAAATTTCTTCTGCACAGCATATGCTGCATTGATGGGAGGCTCTGAAATGAATTTTGAAGTTCAAGTTGAAAATAGAGTTCTTGAGAGGGAAATGTTTTATAAGGAAACAATGATTCTCCATTATAAAATCAATTATCCTCAGTTTTATTCGTCAAGTTTTACTCAATCCCTTAACAAAATGAATCGGTTTTATAAGGACAAAGCAGTTGCTTTTCAGCAGTACTGTGAAGGGGAACTGTTCCGGATGGCGGTAAAAGAATATGAATATTCCGTATCCAACGGGTTCCCGGTACGGGCATATGAAGCTCAGGTGGATTTTACGGTAACATACAATCAGGATTGTGCGGTCAGCCTGTATTTTGATGAATATCAGTTTACCGGAGGAGCACACGGCAATACAGTCCGCAGTTCCCAAACATGGAACCTGCAAACCGGATGCCGGATTACTCTGAAGCAGTTATTCCCGTACGGGATGAATTATCAGGCTTTTTTGATTCAGACAATAAAACAGCAGATCGCGGAGCAAATTCAAAACGGTGAAAATTACTATTTCGATGACTATGAAAAGCTGGTGGCCGAAACCTTTCATGCAGAGAATTTTTATCTGACACCGGACGACCTTGCTATTTATTTTCAACAGTACGATATCGCACCTTATTCAAGCGGTATCCGGGTATTCATAATTCCCTACACGCAGGGCAACATGAGGCAGCCGTCCTGTAAATTCAAATATTAAAATTGAATAAAAAGAGGACGCTGTTTCGCACAGCGTCCTCTTTTTACAGCAACAGATATATGATTTAACAGGGTATTACAGGGAAGCGGTTTCGTTCTGTTTTTTTAGCTTTCTGCCATGCAAACGAATTGCGGTGATCAAAGCGCCCAGCAGGCAGATCGACGCCCCGGCAATGTAGGCGAACCGCATACCTGAAATAAACGCGTCGTTTCTTCCTTCCACATATCCCGTAACATGATATCCGATTTTTGCACTCATCACACTGTACAGGATAGAAGTAGAAAGTGCAATTCCGACAACCATGCCGATATTTCTTACCAATGCGTTTACACTTCCGCCAACGCCCAGTTTGTTCACCGGAACCATTGACATAATCAGTGAATTATTGGGCGACTGGAACAGCCCGTTCCCAAGTGACATGATCGCAATATATAATCCCATTATAAAAAAGGACGGATGATCGTTCAGGGTTGACATTAAAAACATACCTCCGCTTGTCAGCAGCAGACCAATCAACGTTAAAACTTCGGAGCCGATTTTATCGGAAATGTATCCGCTGATCGGTGCGGCCAAAGCCAGAACAAGGGGATAGATGGTCATGAATATTCCGGCCATTCCGGCGCTCAGTGCCAATGCGTTCTGTAAGTAGAAAGGCATGAGAATATTGGCACAGGAAATGGCGATAAACGATGTAAAGGCGCAGAAAATGCTGATAGAAAACCATTTGTTTTTAAAAATTTCAAGATCCAGCAGCGGTGTCTTTATTTTCCTTTCCACTATCAAAAAGGAAATAAAAGCAACGACGGCAACAAGCAGGCTGGCTATGATCAGCGGGTTGTAATACCCGATGGTCTGCCCGTATTCCAAACCGATAAATAAAGGAGCAATGGCCAAAGTGAACAGCACGGCACCTAAAATGTCCAATTTTTCATTTGAAGTATCTTCTTGAATTTTAGAAAATAGTTTTAAGTTGGCTATATAAACGAGAATTCCGATTGGTACATTCACCCAAAATAAATATTCCCAACTGGCAAAGGAAATAATTAAGCTTCCAAGTGCCGGGCCGACCAGTGTTCCAAGCGCTACAAACGCACCGTTGATTCCAAGCGCTCTGCCCCGCTCTTCGGGCGGGAAGGTGCGCGTAATAATTCCCTGACTGTTTGCCATTGTACCCGCCGCGCCCACTGCCTGCACGGCTCTGGCTGCAATCAGCAGGGGCAGCGTATGGGTAACGCCGCACAGGAAGGAACCGACCGTAAAGATCAGGAGTCCAAGCCGGAATATTCTCGCCTGACCTTTTAAATCACCGAGTTTTCCGAAAAATAAGATACATACGGATACAACGATTAAATACGCGCTTACAACCCAAGCGATTAAACCCGTTGTAACATTTAATGATTTTGCCATGCCGGGCAGTGCGACATTCACAATGCTGCTGTCTAAAGTAGCCATAAAAGTTGACATAACGGTAATCAGCAGAATAATCCATCTTTTACTTTTAAAATCCGCGCTTTTTTCTTCCACTGTTCTTTCCACAATCCTTTTTCTTTTGTTTACGAATGGATAACCGGCTGAAGATTCGTTTTTCATACCGGATGGGCAAAGGTTTTCATTGGCAGTTTCATTTTGTCCAAATAGCGAGCATTTTATATCATATGACATAATTCCCAGATTGACAACCATAAATTCTAAAATGCGACTGAAAATATATTAAAAAAAGAGCGTGGTTCAGTACGAATCACACTCTCGTTTTGGTATAAAATGGAACAGAAAATATTCACAGGTTCTTAATATGTGAAGAATTAAAATGGGTTATAATCAAAATGAATTCACGCACAAATTTCGGCATGTTTTCTCCAATTCCGGCGGAATAAAAATAAGGACAAGCCAGTGGATGCCGGCAAAATGGAATATGTTGTTGAACGAAAAAATTAAAGGGGTATCACGGATGAAAAATCAGAACAGTCCTTATCATAACAATCACAGACAATTCATAAGAAAGAGAAGAAATAGGAATTTACTTATTTCCTTTTTTGTTTTCGTGGTAGCAGTTGCTTTTTACTTTTTTATTACGTATACATCCAACATTCAAACACCGCCAAGTCAGCTGGACGACAGCTCCGGTCATGCCACGGATTCCTCATCCGTATCAAGTACGCCGGCCGCCCCGTCCTCGGAAAGCCCGGTATCTCAGCCGGAAAGTACCGTGTCAGAACCGTCGGCGGAAAGCCGGATTGAGAATCAGGTTACTCTGAAGAATGCGGCGAAACCCTTGATGGTAAAGGTGAATATTGATGATCAAATGGTGGTAGTTTACGATGCTGAGGGTAAAGTGGTTCAGAATTTTATCTGCTCCACGGGCAAAGAGGGCGACGATACGCCTGTTGGAACTTATACAGTAAAGGAAAGGGGAGAATCCTTTTTTAGCAAGCAATATCAGGAAGGCGCTTATTATTGGACACAGTTTCAGGGGGACTTTCTGTTTCACAGTGTTCCCTTTGATAAAGATAGAAATTTTGAGCCGGAAGAAGCCGCAAAGCTGGGGAGCAAAGCTTCCCATGGATGTGTCCGGCTTGCTCTTGAAAATGCAAAATGGATTTATGACAATATCCCAAGGGGTACGAAAATCGTAATTGCATAATTATTGACGGGAAGATCCTTTTTCCAGTTTATACTTCCACGTACGGATGCCGCCCATTGTGCTGACATTGGTGTAACCCATTGCACTAAGATGGCTGCAGGCAGAGGCGGCGCGGGCACCGCTTAGGCAATAAACAATGATTTCCCTGTCTTTGTCCGCTGCGATTTTTTCAATGCGGGATTCCAACTGATCAAGCGGCAGGGATTTGCTGTCCGGAATATGAACCGCGGCGTATTCTTCCGGCGTTCTTACATCAAGCAAAAGAATATTACGGTCGGCTTCGAGCCGGCCTTTTGCATCGCTTTGGGAAATTTCCCGGTACGTTTTTTTACTGAATAATGTTTTAATCATATTAAATCTCCTGATTTCTTTTTTATATGTTTATTATACCTTGAATTTTATAAAATCTCCGTAACTTTGTCACGGTATCAATACTATCCTCTGTTAAGATGCAATTTTCATATTCATAATCCGGTTCGCCGTTGGGAATGCTGTGAACATTAACGGCGTATAAAAATAAAGAAAGATATTGAGGCGATATCATGGAATTTATTGAAAATATCATTGCACGGGCGAAGCAGTCAAAAAAGACAATTGTCCTGCCGGAAAGCGACGATATCCGAACCATTCAGGCAGCAGCCGAAATACTGAAACAGGGAATTGCCAATTTGATTTTGGTGGGTGACGGGGGAAAAATTAAAAATCTTGCCGGTAATTTGGACCTCTCTCAGGCCCAAATTGTGAATCCGGTGACTTCACCCAAGCGTCAGGATTATGTAAATGAGTTTTTTGAGCTTAGAAAATCCAAAGGAATAACCATGGAACAAGCGGAACAAATCATGCAGGACAACGTGTTCTGGGCTGTTATGATGGTGAAAAAAGGGGAAGCCGACGGAATGGTTTCCGGTGCAGCACATTCTACCGCAGACACGGTTCGGCCTGCCTTGCAGGTAATAAAAACCGCGCCGGGTGTCAAAACCGCTTCCAGCTTTTTTATCATGACTGTGCCGGATTGCTCCTATGGTCAAAACGGCACCTTCGTTTTTGCGGACTGCGGTCTGAATAGGAATCCTACATCGGACGAATTGTCTGAAATCGCAATCGCGTCGGCCAAGTCATTCAAGGACCTGGTTCAGGCGGAACCAAAGGTTGCGATGCTTTCGTTTTCTACTTACGGCAGCGGAAGTGATCCGCTTGTCGATAAGGTGGTTGAAGCTACAAAACTGGCAAAACAAAAAGCGCCCGAATTGGTTCTGGACGGGGAATTGCAGGCGGATGCTGCTTTGGTGCCGAGTATCGGGCAATCCAAAGCAAAGGGAAGCAATGTGGCCGGTCAGGCAAATGTTTTGGTTTTTCCCGATTTGAACAGTGGAAATATTGCGTATAAACTGACGGAACGGCTTGCGAAAGCCACCGCGTTCGGCCCGATTTTACAGGGAATCGCAAGGCCGGTCAACGATTTGTCCAGAGGTTGTTCGGCACAGGATATTGTGGGGGTTGTCGCAATTACCGCTGTACAGGCTCAGAGTTAGTTTCATTAAAATAAATTACAGGCGCAAGGGCAACCGCCCCTGCGCCTGTTTCATGATTGGTTTTTATATTAAAGTTCTGTCTTCCAAAGACCGTGAAGGTTGCAATAAGCATAAACGGCAGCAAATCTGGGCGGATTTTTCTGAATTACGAAGTTACATGGCTGACCTTCGCAATTTAAGACTTCTTCGTCATCTTTGCCGGTATAAATGACTTCACTCTTTTCATCATAATAAGCAAATCTCGCTTTGGGTTTCATTCCCGGCTTTAAATACTTTACTTCAATTTGATTTTCCGTTACCAGTGCAATCCATTCTATGTAATGTTCTGCTAACATAGGATGGTCAACAGAGCCAATGGTAACGTTGATTTCTCCAACACCTTTTTCTATAACCGGCACATGCTTTTCATGAGAAGCATCCATCGTGTTTGGCTCGAGCTTTGTCATATTCTGTCCGCAGCAGCTTAACGTGCCGCCACCCGATTTCAGCATTGCCACCATATTGCCGCAGACTTCACACCGATAAAAAATTGCATTGTCCATTTGAAACACCATCCTTGTCTTATCATTTTTTTAATCTTTTTCATGTGTGTTTGTTGTTCTATTACTATAATAATCCATTTTCTTAGAAAGTCAATATGAATTTGATAATAATTATCATTTTTATTTATTATCTTAATTTTTTATTGGTTTATGATGCGGAAATTTACAAATGTAAGCAGTGAAAACCTCCTTTTAACCTCTTTTCAATCCGTCAATAAAAATCTTATTTTTCCTATTGACTTTATAAAACATAAGGCTTATAATAGCATCAATAAAACAATACTAATTTGATAGGAATAATATGATATGGAGGCAAGCATATGAAAAATAACTTTATTCTTGAATCGCAGCAAGTGGCATTTTGCAGCAGTCGGCGATGTAGTTGCGAAGGCCTCGCAAAAATATTATAATCTATTTCATACAGCAATTAATAAATATTATTATAGGAGTGATTATTATGTCAATTGCAAAGAACTTGACTGACCTGATCGGTAATACCCCGCTGCTGGAACTCAGCAATTACGAGCGAGCGAATAGTCTGGAAGCTACTATTGTTGGTAAACTGGAGTACTTTAACCCGCTTTCTTCTGTAAAAGACAGAGTCGGCTATGCACTGATTAAAGATGCCGAGGACAGGGGCTTAATCAATAAGGATACTACATTAATTGAGCCGACCAGCGGCAATACCGGCGTCGGCTTGGCATTTGTCGCAGCGGCAAAAGGATATCGTCTGATTCTCACTATGCCGGAGACTATGAGCATTGAACGCCGCAGACTGGTTGCCGCTTTGGGCGCGGAGCTGGTTTTGACGGAAGGCGCAAAGGGCATGAAGGGCGCAATCGCCAAGGCAGAAGAACTTTCAAAAGAAATTCCGAATTCCTACATTCCCGGCCAATTTGTTAATCAGGCAAATCCGGCTATTCACCGTGCAACCACCGCACAGGAAGTCTGGAACGACACCGATGGAAAAGTTGACATTTTTGTCGCAGGTATCGGCACAGGCGGAACCATCACCGGGGTAGGTGAAGTGCTCAAGAAAAACAACCCAAATGTTAAAATTGTCGGCGTCGAGCCCGCGGCTTCCCCGGTTATTTCGGAAGGAAAGTCCGGCCCGCATAAAATTCAGGGCATTGGCGCAGGTTTTATTCCTGATATCCTCAACACTTCCATTTTGGATGAAGTGGTTACAGTGGCCAACGAAGACGCTTTTGCTACTACAAAGAGCCTTGCGAAAGTGGAAGGACTGTTAGTCGGTATTTCTTCCGGTGCCGCTGTATACGCTGCAACCCAGCTTGCAAAGCGCCCCGAAAACAAAGGCAAACTGATTGTGGCCCTCCTGCCGGATACCGGCGAGCGTTATCTTTCCACCGGTGTGTTCGACTAATTTACTACCTCTCAAATTTATGATACATAAGCCGCGGCAGATTTCATTCGTCTGCCGCGGCTTTGCTTGCGTTTCGGCGGATTCTTATAAAAAATCAAAGAACAGTCACAGAGTCTTCACAATTGTGCCTTAACATAGAGTGTAGTATAATATATAGGAACAATGCGTAGGGGGTAGAACAATGTACCAGATTCTGGTGGTTGATGATGAAGAGATGATTCGGGAACTAATTAAAAAATATGCTGTTTTTGAGGGACATAATGTAACCGAGGCAGGCGACGGCATGGAAGCCATTCAAATATGCCGCAGACATCCAAGGGATTTTGATATTATTATTATGGACGTAATGATGCCGGAATTGGACGGATTTTCAGCCGTAAAGGAAATTCGAAAGTATTCCACAACTCCGGTTTTAATGCTCAGCGCGCGCGGAGAGGAGTACGATAAAATTCATGGGTTCGAACTCGGTATTGATGATTATGTAGTGAAACCATTTTCTCCGAAGGAACTTATGATGCGCATTAACGCGATTATTAAGCGTACAAATCCCGCCAATGAGGAAGTCAAAAAAGAGATTGTCCGTTTTGAAGGGCTTACGATTGATTTTACGGGGCGCATTGTGCTGGTTGACGGCGAAAAAATCGAGCTTTCGCCCAAAGAGTATGATCTTCTTTTTTATTTGGTAAATAATAAAAATATCGCTCTGACACGTGAAAAACTGATTACAAATGTGTGGGGCTATGACTTTTATGGCGATGATCGTACACTGGACACCCACATCAAGCTTCTGCGTAAAAGCCTGGGGGATTGCAGTAAATTTATTGTTACGCTAAGAGGGGTGGGGTACCGCTTTGAAACGGAAAGAACAGTTTAAACACGTCAGCATAAAATGGCGCATTTTTGGGTGCTTTTCCGCATTTACTGTGGTAATTCTAATCCTTCTTTGGGTCTTTCAGGTGGTGTTTCTTGATAATTTTTATAAGTCAATTAAAATCAGGGAAATAAAGTCCTCTTCTCAAAGCCTTGTGGATAATATCAACTCGGAGGATTTTACCACAACGATGCAAAACATTTCCCAAAACACACAGATGTCCATCCTTGTTTGCACGGCGAGTGGTAACTCAATATACATGGAGAACGCTTTGCCAAACAGCTTAATTCAGCGCTTAAGTCTAAGCCCTGCCAGCCTTGCTCAGGTTTACACACTTACTCAGGCGCAGGGTGGTACGTATATTGAACTGCTCTCCCGCGGGGGGATTCAGGCGGCTCCGCAGCAAAGTAAACAGCGCCCGGGCGGGGGCGAACTGGAAAGTATGATTTATGCGCAGACTACGGTAAGGGCGGACGGAGCCAAGATGCTTGTTCTTTTGAACTCAACCATTTCCCCGGTTGATGCTACGGTGAACACGCTGCGGATTCAGCTTCTTTATATCACAGGAATCATGCTGTTCTTAGCCTTGTTCCTTGCCTTGTTCCTTGCAAAATATATTTCAAAGCCGATTGTTAAAATAAATGCTTCAGCCAAAACCTTTGGAACAGGAAACTATGATGTTAAGTTTGACGAAACCGGATACAAGGAAATTTCCGAGCTTGGCCACACGCTGAATTATGCAGCATTAGAGCTGTCAAAAACAGAGGCGCTGCGCAGGGATTTAATTGCAAATGTATCGCACGACCTGCGTACCCCGCTTACCATGATTACTGGCTACAGCGAGGTAATGCGTGATCTTCCGGGTGAAAATACGCCGGAAAATGTGCAAATTGTGATTGACGAGGCAACCAGATTAACAACTTTGGTGAACGATATGCTCGACATTTCCAAACTGCAGTCCGGTACACAGCCATTTAACAGGACGGACTTTAATCTCACCGAAAGCGTCCGTACGATTTTGCAGCGTTATTCAAGGCTGACGGACTATAACATTACGTTCAGCGCGGATCAGGATGTCATGGTAAACGCGGATGAACTGAAAATTTCTCAAGTTGTCTATAATCTCGTGAACAACGCAATCACCTACACCGGCAGCGATAAAGTGGTTTCAATTGATCAGGGGGTCAGCGACGGGAAAGTGCGCATTGAAGTGCGCGACACAGGCGAGGGAATCCCGCAGGACAAACTCAATGATATTTGGGATCGCTACTATAAGGTGGATAAAGCGCATAAGCGAGCGCAGATCGGCACAGGTTTGGGCCTTTCCATTGTCAAAACCATACTGGATATGCACGGCGGTGCCTACGGTGTACAAAGTCAGGAAGGCAGCGGAAGTTTGTTCTGGTTTGAACTGGACGTTTTATCTGTTGTTTAAAAAAATCAGGGATGCGCGCTGCGTTTCCCCGATTTTTTTATAAGTTGATTAGATTAAAAACCAGCTATTAATAAAGTCAATTATCTTTCACTTTTATAATAATTGACTTTAACTTGCCCATCATTCATTGCTTTGATATAATGAGATATAATAATTACATGGCGGTAAAATTTCGGATATCATATCCCTTTCGCTCGCCGCCGCCGCTGCAGCCGTGAAAGATGAACGACTGTACTGAGAGTATGGTGCTGCTTATGGTATGATTTTATAAAACGGGGTGATGAAATGAATATTTCGGTGATCGGCTGCGGCAGATGGGGCAGCTTTTTAGCATGGTATCTCAATCAGCTAAATCACCGCGTAACACTGTATGGCCGTGAGGGCTCCGAAAAGCTGGCGGTGCTCAAAGCGCAGCGTACCAATGGCCTTGTTACGTTAAATGATACGATTCAACTCACAAGCGATTTCAATGAAGCGGTGGCTTCGGCTGAAATCCTTGTGATATCCATTGGCGCACAGAGTCTGCGCGCGCTGATGCATCAGATGTCCGCATTGGATTTGCATGGGAAAACAATTGTGCTCTGCATGAAAGGTATCGAAGCGGGAACCGGCAAGCGCCTGACTCAAATTGTGGAAGAGTACGTACCGGGCATACCCGTCGCTATCTGGGTGGGGCCGGGCCATGTGCAGAACTTCACCCGCGGGATTCCGAACTGCATGGTGATTGATAGCCTCAGCAGAGAAACAAAGGAATTTTTAGTTCAGGCGTTTTCGGGTGATTTAATCCGCTTTTATTACGGCACCGACTTGCTTGGCAACGAAGTGGGCGCAGCGGCAAAGAATGTAATCGGGATTGCCGCCGGCATGTTGGACGGGCTGAATAAAACGGCGCTCAAGGGTGCTTTAATGTCACGCGGTACCAGGGAAATCGCACGGCTCATTCGTGCCATGGGGGGCAACGAACTCACGGCTTATGGACTGAGCCATCTTGGCGATTACGAAGCTACCGTGTTTTCCGAATTCAGCCATAACCGTAAATTCGGCGAACTGTTTGTCCGGGGTGAAAATTACGGCGAACTGGCGGAAGGCGTGGCGACGACAACGGCTCTGCTGCAGCTTGGGACGCAATATAATACCGAGCTGCCTATCTGCAAAGCGGTGGATGAGGTAATCAACGGCGGCAAGGAGCCGAACGGCGTTCTTTCCGACTTGTTCCTGCGCAGTATTAAAATGGAATTTTAAACACTGGGGCTGCTGAATAAAAGTTGACAAATTTAGTAGATAATTTTAAAATAGACTTGTAAAAACACATTTATGCTGCGGCGAATACCGCATGCCCGACTATGAAAAAAGGATGTATTAATAATGAGCGAAGAAAATTGCACCCATGACTGCGGTTCCTGCGGGGAGGACTGTTCCTCACGCGAGTCAGATCCGGCAGATTTTATTGAAAAACCAAATTCCATGAGCAACATTAAAAAAGTAATCGGCGTGGTCAGCGGCAAGGGCGGTGTTGGGAAGAGCATGGTTACCTCCATGTTATCAGTTCTTTTGAACCGCCGTGGCTGCCACACCGCAATTCTTGATGCAGACGTTACCGGCCCGTCTATTCCAAAAGCGTTTGGCTTGAAAGAAAAGGCTATGGGCAGTGAATTGGGCATGATTCCGGTACAATCAAGCACGGGGATTGATATAATGTCTGTGAATCTTTTGCTTGACGATGAAACTGCGCCGGTGGTTTGGCGCGGCCCCATGATTGCAAATATGGTTAAGCAGTTTTGGACGGATGTCATCTGGAACGATGTCGACTTTTTATTTGTGGATATGCCGCCGGGCACCGGCGATGTGCCGCTGACTGTGTTTCAAAGCATTCCGCTTGACGGAATCATTATTGTAACTTCACCGCAGGAGCTTGTTTCCATGATTGTCGCAAAGGCGGTCAATATGGCTCAGATGATGAATGTACCGATTATCGGGATTGTTGAAAACATGAGTTTTGTCAAATGCCCGGATTGCGGTAAAGTCATTAATGTATTCGGCGAAAGTCATGTGGAAGAAATCTCCGCTAAATTCCAAATTAAAGTTTTGGGGAAATGCCCATTCGATTCTGAGCTGGCCAAAAATTTTGACGTGGGCCTTGCCGAGCTTGCAAATGCACCGTGGCTTGACGGTGCCGCCGACGCGGTGGAACGGTTCGAAAAGCCGTAATAGATCAAATATAATGAAAGGTCTGCTGCCCGCAGTGCCTGAAAACCAGCAATGGCTGTGATTTTCGGGTTTCCTGCGGGCGGCAGACCTTGTTTTAGTTTGTCACTTAAATTTCTATTTAATAATTTCCTTTTACTTGGTAAAAATGTGGATGTAAACAATTTGTTAAGATAAAACTTGCTTGCTTGACATTTCAAAAAACTTGCGTATAATAATTATTCATGGGCTTAACTATTTATGTATATTAATATCTGGATGGTAAAACGGGGGGGTTGAAGAGATGGAACAATCGAAAAAAGATGATTTGATTCAGGCAATGCACAGGCTGAAAAGAACACAGAACTGGCTCCCACCGATCTCCGGGGTATCCCGTGGCGAATTTTTTATGATGCATAAAATAGTCAGCCTCAGTAAAAATGCGGATGGTGATAAACCCGGGACAAAGATCACAGACCTTAGTGTGGCAACTGAAATGAGCAAACCGGCCGTTTCCCAAATGCTCAATGCTCTTGAAGGCAAGGGCTTGATTGAGCGCGTTATGACAAAAAGTGACCGCCGTGTTGTTTATGTAAAATTGACAGAAAGCGGAGAGGCACAGCTTAAAAAGACGGCAGACCATTTCAGTGCCCTCTTAGAAGAAATTGTCGAGGAGCTTGGTCAGGAAGATACCGCGGAGCTTGCCCGGCTGTTTGAGAAGCTTTACATGATTATGGAACAGATTACAAAACGCAAAGAATAATTATTTTATCAAAGTCATTTACGGTTTAAACCGATCATAATTGACTTTACGAAAGGAACCAATCACATGACAAAATTGGCAAGGTATTTAAAGCCTTTTGCGCTGACCGTGCTTATTTCGTTTGCCCTGTTGTTTGGGCAGGCGATGGCGGACTTGAATCTGCCGAATTACATGTCGGACATTGTAAATGTCGGTATACAGCAAAACGGCATTGAAGAAGCGGCACCTAAGGCAATCAGCGCCAAGGGACTTACATTTATGAAGAATTTTATGACGGCGGAACAGAAAGCGGAAATAGAAAAAAACTACACTCTGGTTTCCAAAACTGCCACAGGGGCGGAACATGACAGTGATGTTTCGCGCTATCCGCTTCTTAAAACCGAAGACATTTATGTGCGCGGCAATGTGGACAGTGATACGGCTGACCGGCTGGGCAAAACCTTCGGTGAAACCGCATGGACGTTTATTAACACCATGAAAACACTTGCGAAACAGTCCGGTGCAAGCACTTCCTCCTCCAGCAATACACAAATTTCACAGGCCGATTTCGAAAAACTATACGCAATGCAGCCGATGCTGCAAAAGCTGCCGGCCAGTGTGTTTGAGAACGCGCGCAGCGAAGCATTGAAAAATCCTGATTCCATGCTGAAGCAGAGCGGCGTTGCTATGACGAAGAGTTTTTATCAGGAATTGGGCATGGATATCGGCAGAATTCAGAATAACTATATTATAAACAAGGGCTTGTGGATGCTTCTGATTGCCCTTTGCGGCGGTATTGCAGCAATTCTGGTTGGATTTTTCTCCTCACGCATCAGTGCGGGTGTCGCCCGCGCTTTGCGCCGCGATGTATTTTCCAAGGTAGAAAACTTTTCAAACCGCGAATTTGATCAATACTCCACAGCTTCACTGATTACGCGTACCACAAATGACGTAACTCAGGTACAGATGCTGCTTATTATGGGAGTCCGCATGATTTGTTATGCTCCGATTCTCGGTATCGGCGGCGTGATCATGGCCCTGAGCAAATCCACTTCTATGGGATGGGTTATCGCGTTGGCCTGTGTTTTACTTTCCGGCTTGATCATTGTTGTTTTCAGTGTCGCTTTACCGAAATTTAAGATTGTACAGAAATTAATCGACCGCTTAAATCTGGTTGCACGTGAAAATTTGAACGGTCTTATGGTTATCCGTGCGTTCGGCACACAAAAATTCGAAGAAAACCGATTTGACAAATCCAATGAGGACCTTACCAAGAATACGTTGTTTGTCAGCCGTATCATGGTATTTATGATGCCGATTATGATGTTGATCATGAACGGTATTACACTCCTTATTGTTTGGGTGGGCGCACACCAAATTGCAGATTCCACCATGCAGGTGGGCGATATGCTTGCGTTCATGCAGTACGCAATGCAAATCATTATGAGCTTCCTTATGATTGCGATCATGTTCATCATGGTTCCCCGTGCATCGGTTTCCGGCGGAAGAATCGCGGAAGTACTTACAACCGAACCGTCCATCGTTGACCCAAAGCAAGCGGAAAAGTTTCATGCCGATAAAAAGGGCTATATTGAGTTTAACAATGTAAACTTCCGTTATCACGGCGCGGAGGAAGATGTACTGCAAAATATCACCTTTACCGCGAAACCAGGTCAAACAACAGCGTTTATCGGCTCAACCGGCTCCGGTAAATCAACGCTCATTAACCTGATTCCCCGTTTTTATGACGTAACCGGGGGCGAAGTATTGGTGAACGGTGTAAATGTCAAAAATGTTTCCCAAAAGGAACTGCGCGGTCAAATCGGTTATGTTCCGCAAAAGGGAATCTTGCTTTCCGGCACCATTTCCTCAAACCTGCGCTATGGCGACAGGAATGCTACGGATGAGGATATTAAAACAGCAGCAACCGTAGCACAGGCAATCGGATTTATCGAGGAAGAGCCGGAAGGCTTTGAATCCGAAATTTCACAGGCCGGTACCAATGTTTCCGGCGGTCAGAAACAGCGGCTCTCCATTGCGCGCGCATTGGTTAAAAAGCCTTCTATCTATATTTTTGATGACAGTTTTTCCGCGCTCGACTTTAAAACAGATGCAGCTCTGCGCCATGCCCTGAAAGAACATACGGGCGGCAGCACTGTGCTGATCGTTGCCCAGCGTGTCAGCACCATAATGGGTGCTGAACAAATTATTGTGCTGGATGAAGGAAAAATCGTAGGAAAGGGCACTCATCAGGAACTTCTGAAAAATTGCCCGACTTATTATGAAATCGCTTCTTCACAGCTTTCAAAGGAGGAAATGGAATGAGTGAAAAAAACACTTCCACAACCCCCATGCCGATGGGCGGCCCAGGCCGGGGTGGCCCCGGTGGGGGACACGGCCCAGCGGGAATGATAATCAGCGGTGAAAAGGCAAAGGATTTTAAAGGTACTTTCCGCAAACTGATTCAATACTTGGGGAAATATAAACTTCGGATTCTTTTTGTAATGATTTTTGCAATTGCATCGACGATTTTCAGCATTGTGGGACCAAAAATTCTTGGTAAGGCGACCAATGCGATTTTTACGGGAGTATTGAATCAGATTCAAGGTACCGGCAGCGGCGTTGATTTCGGCTATATCGGTTCAGTCATGCTTATGCTGGTTGGAATTTATCTTGTAAGTACGTTATTCGGATGCATTCAGGGTTACCTGATGACTGACGTTTCCATGAAGGTAACTTATAATCTTCGTAAAGAAATCGCCGCCAAAATTCAAAGGCTTCCGTTTCAATATTATGATACGACTACAAACGGCGAAGTGCTTTCCCATATCACCAATGATGTGGATGCCATCAGCCAAAGCCTGAATCAGAGTGTTACGCAAATCATTACCTCCGTTACTACGGTAATCGGTATTTTGGTAATGATGCTGACTATCAGCTGGCAGATGACGCTTGTTGCCCTTTGTGTCATTCCGCTGTCCATGGGCTTCATTATGCTGATTGTAAAGAAATCCCAAAAACACTTTAAAGCTCAGCAGACTTATCTTGGCCACGTAAACGGTCACATTGAAGAAATGTATGCAAGCCACGTTGTGGTAAAAGCGTTTAACGGCGAAGAAGATTCAAAGAAGACGTTTGAAGGCTACAATAACATGCTTTATGCTTCCGCTTGGAAAAGCCAGTTCCTTTCCGGATTAATGATGCCGGTCATGAGCTTTATCGGCAACCTCGGATATGTCGCTGTTTGTATTTTGGGCGGCTATCTAGCAGTAAACGGAAGGCTGACCGTCGGTGACATTCAGGCGTTCATTCAGTATGTCCGTCAGTTTACCCAGCCCCTCACACAGGTGGCGAACATTTCCAACATCCTTCAGCAGACAACCGCGGCCGCGGAACGTGTATTTGAGTTCCTGGAGCAGTCCGAGGAAATACCGGAGAGCGCAACGCCTATCCGCGTAAACACGGGTGAAAATAAGGATTCCGAGCTGAATGTCCACATCGACGGCAGCGTGCAGTTCGCTCATGTCCATTTTGGATATAGTCCGGATAAGATTATCATCAAGGATTTTTCTGCCAATATCAGGCCGGGCCAAAAGGTTGCAATTGTTGGCCCAACCGGCGCGGGCAAAACCACGATGGTGAAGCTCCTGATGCGTTTCTACGATGTAACGGAGGGTGCAATTCTGGTGGACGGTTATGACATCCGCGACTTTGCGCGAAATGATCTGCGTTCACTGTTTGGTATGGTATTGCAGGATACGTGGCTTTACAACGCCAGCATTAAAGACAACATCCGCTACGGCAAACTCGACGCTACGGACGAGGAAGTAATTGCTGCCGCAAAGGCCGCGCAGGTTCATCATTTTGTGCGTACTTTACCGGATGGATATAACATGATTCTGAATGAAGAAGCAAGCAATGTTTCGCAGGGACAAAAACAGCTGTTAACCATTGCGCGTGCGATTCTTGCTAACCCGCAGATTCTGATACTCGATGAAGCTACCAGCAGTGTGGATACCCGTACGGAAATTCTGATTCAAAAGGCTATGGATAACCTGATGAAGGGCCGCACCAGCTTTGTCATTGCTCACCGGCTTTCCACCATCCGCGACGCTGACCTGATATTGGTTATGCGCGATGGCGATATTGTGGAACAGGGCAATCATGAGGAACTGATTCGCCAGAACGGTTTTTATGCCAACCTGTACAACAGTCAGTTTGAACAGCCCAAGATGCTTGAAGGAGTATAAGGCCAATCAAATGGTTCTTAAATACAAAAAAGCGGTGGAGAAGTTCTCCGCCGCTTTCTTTATGTAAAATGGAATTATTATTTTGTAAACCGTTTATATAAAGCACCCAATGACTTTTTTTCAATTCTTGAAACATAGGAACGCGAAATTCCGAGTTTTTGCGCAACTTCGCGCTGAGTCAGCGGATTAAGCCCGGTCAGCCCATATCTTAGTTCAATTATTTTACGTTCGCGTGCGGAAAGCACTTCACCCAGATACCGCTTTAACTGTTCCGATTTGATTTTGCAGTCGAGGTTTTCCAGAATATTGTCCTCGGTTGCCATTACATCCATTAGTGTGAGCGCATTGCCGTCCTTGTCGGTGTCAATTGGTTCATTCATTGAAACATCCTGTGCACTTTTTTTGGAAGAGCGGAAGAACATGAGCACTTCATTCTCTATGCAGCGGGCGGCATAGCTGGAAAGACGTATTCCTTTGCTGCTGTCAAATGTATTTACCGCTTTTATCAGTCCGATGGTTCCGATAGAAATTAAATCATCCTGATCATTTGAGTTTGCATAGTATTTTTTAATGATGTGTGCTACAAGTCGCAGATTGTGTTCAATCAGTTCGTTTTTTGCCTTCATGTCTCCGTTTTTAAATCGTTCCAGACAGTCTTTTTCCTCTTGCGCGGTAAGCGGCCGGGGGAACGAGCCGGAGCCCGTAACATGAAGAATAAAAAACAGTAATCCAGACAGCGCAAAGCCCAGTGCAGCGCCAAACATCGCAATCACCCCTTTTAAGCAGTATATGCCAATCGATATTATCTGTTGCAAGTCCAAAAAGAGTTTATTAAATGGTAATGATAATGACTGCTGATAATAATATTCAGAAAAATAAGTTGATTCATTGATATGGCCGGTGGTCAAATTGGAATATGTGACTGGCATGTGACCGGAAGGGCGTATCATAGTAAACAAAGCTAAAAATAAGGGGGGTGTGTAAAATGCAGTCATGTGCAGGAACGATGGAATCAATTCCGTCACAAAGCATTGTTTATCTCGCTCCGATGCACAGCCAAACAATGAAAGGCCGTGTCTACAGCGTACATTATAAAAAGTCATGTCAGTTTAACAATGAGTGTGAGATGCTTAATGGGATGGATGATTTATTTGACAGCCTGACGTTTCCTCAAGCGACATTTGAAACGAGGGATTTTTTAGATAAAAAAAATACGCATATTACCAGAAAGGCAGAAGATACAATGGACGATGAAATGAGCGAGATTCTTCAAAATCAAAAAACGACGTTTATCGTAAATATTCAATACAGACAAAATGCTACATGGCAGGGTACCATTACATGGGTGGAACAAAATATTACACAGCATTTTCGCAGTGCGTTCGAAATGCTGAAGCTGATGGAACAAGCCAATAATCAGGGCGTAACAGAAGTGATTAAATGGGATGACGAAGTTTAGAAAATATTATCTGGAATTCTCTCCGCTTTTTTAGCTATTACAGAAAAGGATAAAGCACCCTGTCTTTCAAAACAGGATGCTTTATCCTTTGCCTTTTTTAATTATGAAAAATTAACGAAACTCATTGATTTTAAGTCAGCCATTTGTATTCCAATTCAAGAATCATGCCTTCGTATTCGCTGGCACATTCCTCCGGTTTTCCGGATTCAATTAAATCCAGGCAGGGGGTAAGGTGGTCTTCCCAAATACTCCGATAAACAGATTCTTTGTTTTCATCTTGATCAATCGCACTGACAATCATTGGCGCAAATAAATAATATTCATTGATTTTTGCCTGCCCCTCCGGCGTTTTGGCAAACCATTCATCGCGGAATTTACGAAGTGTATTCAGTTCCATGCAGTCATCTCCTAACCCCAGTGAAGAACAAACTGCTGTAGTAATGAAGCAGAACTTCTTTTTGAATCCACTGTTGATTGTCTCAAAGTTGGACTTCCCAAGCGGGTTTTTCGGGTAGTGCTCATTCCATCTTGCTAGGAATTGGTCGGCAAGTTCGTCGGCGGCCGGAGTGTGCTGTTCCAGAATAGCGGGTATGGTGAACGAAACAAGCATATAGCGGCAGTCAAAAAAACGGGGATCATTCTGTTTTATAATCCCTTCCGACTCAAACTGCTTTAAAAAACGGTTGAAGATTACACCTGAAAAATAGTTCGCCGCTTCGTCACTCTCTGTTGCCGCTAAGCTGTAGGATTGCAGCGCGGGGCGCAGCAAAGCCGAGTAGCTTACAAAATCATTTTCATAGGTGCTTTGCTTTATATTCTTCAATTTTATTCTGCGGCTGAAAATCTCATCATTCAAAAGAGATTCAGCTTCACTCATTAATCTTTCGTAATCCTCACCGGGCACTTTAGCGGACTCACCAAGCAACGCCCCTGCATCGATTGGCTGGGCGCAGTACATGCAAACAATATTTTTGGCGTCCGCCGGCAACTGCAATTCTTTGCCGCAATGCGGGCATACTGCACTGATAAAGTTCATAGAAAACCTCTTTCAAAATAGCCTGTTCTGGTTTGCAGCAGGCGTTTATTAAAGTCAATTACGGTTTAAAACCTTCGGCTTTAGCTGATGGTAATTAACTTCTATCAATTAGTTATTAATTTGAATGAATTCTTTAATGCGTTCAAAACTTTCTTCGCTGATGATATGCTCAATACGGCAGGAATCCTGCGCGGCAATGTCGTGGTTGACCCCCAGCGTCATTTCAAGGAACTGGGCAATCAGCGTATGCCGCTCGTAAACCGCCTCTGCTTTTTTGCGGCCGGTCTCGGTAAGAACCAGGTTGCCGCTTTGTTCCATCGTTATATAGCCGGCTTCCTTTAAAATGCTCATTGCCCGGCTGACACTTGCCTTTGTGAATTCAAGCTCGTTTGCAACGTCAATAGAACGGACATATCCGTTCTTTATTTGCAGTATTAATATCGTTTCCAGGTAATTTTCCCCGGACTCTTGAATTTTCACTGTAATGCCCCCTAAAAAGCACATGATACCGTTAATATTCTTACCATTATAGCATTGTTCATCAAAAATAACAAGCATCGCCGGGATTACTTCATGGCTTTCACTATATTTATTCCGGGATTTTTATGATAAAATATAATAAATACTCTATATTATTATGAACAGGAATGGATTTACTGCCGCAATACGGTAAACTCCGTGCGGCAGAGTCATTCACCGAGTCCATATCCTGCATTTTATGATTTAAAAAACTTTGGAGGAACTATGATTACTGTATCCGATCTTGGTTTGGGCTTTGACGGCCAAAATTTGTTTTCGCATGTCAATTTACTATTTAACGCCGGAAACTGCTACGGCGTAATCGGAGCGAACGGCGCCGGTAAATCGACATTTTTGAAGTTGCTTTCAGGTGAATTGGAACCGACAAAAGGCGAGATCGTAATTGACCCGAAACTGCGCATGTCCGTTCTGAAACAGGACCATCATGCCTTTGATGAATACACAGTGTTCGAAACCATACTGATGGGCAATCCCCGACTTTACGATGTGCTCAAGCAGAAGGACGAGCTGTATGCGAAAGAAGATTTCACGGACGAAGACGGAATTCTTGCGGCGGATTTGGAAGCCGAGTTTGCTGAAATGAACGGCTGGGAAGCGGAAACGGAAGCCGGCCGTCTGTTACAAGGGCTGGGCGTTGATACGGCAATCCTGTATTCCGTCATGAACGCGCTGACAGGTTCGGAAAAGGTGAAGGTGCTGCTTGCCCGCGCTTTGTTCGGCCAGCCGGATATTATTTTGCTGGATGAACCGACAAACGACCTTGACAACAAGTCCATTGCCTGGCTTGAAAACTTTTTAATGGACTACGAAGGAATGGTTATCGTGGTTTCCCATGACCGTCATTTCCTGAACAATGTTTGTACCCATATCGTTGATATTGATTACAATAAAATTAAATTATATGTCGGCAACTATGATTTCTGGTATGAGTCCAGCCAACTGATGCAGCGTATTATGCGCGACCAAAACAAAAAGGCCGAGGATAAAATTAAAGAACTGCAAAACTTTATTCAGCGTTTTTCGGCGAATAAGTCCAAGTCAAAGCAGGCTACTTCCCGCAAAAAGCTGATTGATAAAATCTCGGTAGACGAAATGCCCGCTTCATCGCGCCGCTACCCGTTTGTCGGGTTTACCATGGACCGTGAGCCGGGCAAGGAAATTTTGGAAGTGAACGGCCTTTCCAAAACCGTTGACGGAGTTAAGGTGCTAAACAACGTCAGCTTCCGTGTAAACAAGGGCGATAAAATCGCGTTTGTCGGTTCCAGTGAAATCGCAAACACTGCTTTGTTTAAGATTTTGATGGAAGAAATGGAACCGGATGAAGGTACTTTTAAATGGGGCGTAAGCACCAGTCAGTCTTATTTCCCGCAGGATAATTCCGCATATTTCAACGACTGTGACCTGAGCATCCTCAAATGGCTGGAGCAGTTTTCTAAAGATACGACCGAAACATACCTGCGCGGTTTTCTTGGCAAAATGCTTTTTTCCGGCGATGATGTTCAAAAACAGGTTAATGTGCTGTCCGGCGGCGAAAAAGTTCGCTGCATGCTTTCCCGCATGATGATGTTCGGCGCGAACGTGCTTATACTCGACCAGCCCACCAACCATCTTGATTTGGAATCCATTACCGCAGTGAACAACGGTATGACGGATTTTAAGGGTGTCCTGCTTTTTGCTTCACACGATCACCAGTTTGTTCAGACCATTGCGAACCGCATTATTGAAATTACGGACGATGGAATTATTGACCGTATTTCCACATACGATGAATATCTGGAAGCGCGTGACGGCATTTTATCTTGATTCTATCATTAAATATATTATAAAAGTCTGAATTAATCAGGCTAAACACAGGGAAGTTCCTGCCGCAATGTTATGCGGCAGGAACTTTTTGCATTTTTAGGCAACAAAAAATTCACATTGTGTTCACAGGCTGTCGGTTGACATAAAACCGATGTATCGGTTATACTGTAAATTAAGCAAATGCTTACTATTATGAAAAGTTAACTATGGTGATGTGAATGGGGACTAATCAATCCGACTCAAAGGATGAGGATATTTTTAATCTGATGGTTTTTGTCTATCGTAAACTGGCGAAGCCATTTGAAGATTGTTTTAAAGGCGAATTTACCAGTTTGCAGCTCAATGCCCTTTGTATCCTGTGTACGGATGGGCCGACAACAATGAGCAATTTGGCGGCAAGCCTGCACGCTACACCCCAGCAAATGAGCAAAATGGTGGAAAAGTTATATGAGGAAGGCCACATTGTACGCAGTACTGACCCCTGCGACCGGCGTAAAATCTGTATTTCCGTTTCCGACACTACCGCAAAACGGATTCTTGGCGGACGCGAGAAATTTGTTGCATCGCTCAAAAATACGATTCAGGAATTTAATAAAGAAGACGATGAAGACTTTCAAACAGCGATTCATTTAGTTAACAGAATTCTCACCAAATTTCCCCAATAGAAAAGAGTATAATAAACAAAAAAGGAGATATGAAAACATGGCCAAAAATTCAAATGATGATTTTTTTAAAATCACCCCCGAAATTATGGAATTGACTAACCTTTGCACCAGCCGCAGCACCATTGACCCGGATTTGTTTGCAAAATATAATGTGAAACGTGGCCTGCGCGATATCAACGGAAAAGGCGTTCTGACGGGACTGACCGAAATTTCTGAAATTATCTCCTCAAAAGAGGTTGACGGGAAAAGCATTCCCTGCGAGGGCGAACTGTATTACCGCGGAATGAATGTGAAGAATATTGTCGGCGGCTTTATTAAGGAAGACCGCTTTGGGTTTGAGGAAATCACGTTCCTGCTCCTGTTCGGCGAACTTCCCAGCCCGGAAAAACTGGCGGAATTCAAACAGCTGCTGTTCAAATACAGAACGCTGCCCACAAATTTCGTTCGTGATATTATCATGAAAGCGCCAACCTGCGACATGATGAATACATTGGCCAGAAGTGTATTGACGCTGTATGCCTATGATGAAAGACCAAACGATACTTCGCTGCCGAATGTGCTGCGCCAGTGCCTTGAAATGATTGCGCTGTTTCCACAGCTTGCGGTTTACGGTTACCAGGCCTATGCTCACGATATGGACCGGAACAACAGCTTCTTCATTCACGCGCCGCAGCCCGAGCTTTCCACTGCGGAAAATATTCTTTACATGTTAAGAATCGACAATAAATATACGAAGTTGGAAGCCCGGATTCTCGACCTTGCGCTTGTGTTGCATGCGGAACACGGCGGCGGCAATAACTCCAGCTTTACCACACATGTTGTTGCGTCCTCCGGTACCGACGCCTACTCGGTTATCGCTGCGGCTCTTGGCTCGTTAAAGGGGCCGAAGCACGGCGGCGCAAACATTAAGGTTATGATGATGTTTGAGGATATGAAAAAAAGTATTGATGACTGGGATGACGAGGAAAAGGTAGCCGATTACCTGAAAAAGCTTCTCAACAAACAGGCGTTTGATAAGTCCGGCCTGATTTACGGGATGGGACACGCGGTTTATTCTCTTTCCGACCCCCGCGCAGATATTTTTAAAAAGTTTGTGCAGAGTCTTTCGGAAGAAAAAGGCCTGTCAAAAGAGTATAAACTGTATTCCCTTGTGGAGCGTCTCGCACCTGCGGTCATTGGGCAGGAACGAAAAACCTACAAAGGCGTCAGTGCAAATATCGATTTTTACAGCGGATTCGTTTACCACATGCTGGGCCTTCCGCCGGAACTGTTTACTCCGGTATTTGCTATGGCTCGTATTGCCGGCTGGAGCGCACACCTGATGGAGGAGCAAATCAATGTAGGCAAAATCATCCGCCCGGCTTACATGAGCATTTCACCGCATCGCAGCTACGTCCCGCTTCACGAGAGAAATATATAAAACATACTGCTGTTCTCCAAAAAACAGGGGCAATAGTGAAAGTATGTAATTGCCCGTTGGGAATGGCAGGAAGCATAGGCTTCCTGCCATTCCGCATTTAAGGCGGGTAGAACATACTATAGAATTTGAAAGTACATCCGCGTTCACCGATTTCCATTTCAACATGAAAAGAGGATAGAATCATTATGAAAATGAGAAATTATTTTATAATGCTCCTATGTATGGTGGCTTTTTCTGCCGCGGCAGGGTGTAATACTGATCAAACCAAGCCGGGCTTAAACTCAAGTTCTGCCGGCTCCTATGCGGAAGCCAGTTCCAGTACCGGTATTTCGAGTTCAGTTACAAAGAAGAATACGGGTGATTGGGTGAAAGCGGCGTCGATGTCTGTCCCAAGATACTGGTTTCAAACGCAGGCGGTGAATGGAAAACTCTATGCAATTGGCGGGCTGGATGACAATACAAGACCTTTATCCACGGTAGAAGAATATGACCCGGAAACGGACCAATGGGTAACAAAGGCACCTATGGCAACTGCACGAGTGGAGTTTCGAACTGAATTGATTGACGGTATGATCTATGCGATGGGCGGATTCATTGACAGTGATAAATTCAATACGGTTACCAGTTTGTCTTCCGTGGAACAGTATGATCCGGCGGCAAACAAGTGGGTAATAAAGGCGCCCATGGCAACACCAAGGCACGACTTCCAGACAGAAGTAATTGGCGGGCAAATTTACGCAATGGGTGGTGCCGGAGAAAACAGCATTTTGTCTGTCGTAGAAGTATATAATCCTGTATCAAATACGTGGTCGGAAAGAGCACCCATGCCTGCGCCTCAAACACATTTTAAATCAGAAGCGATTGATGGGAAAACCTACGTCTTTGGAAGTTCAGACGGCCGTATGGAAGTTGAAGAGTATGATCCGGTATCGAATATTTGGACAATTAAATCGCCAACGCCCGTGTTAAGGTACAATTTTTAAACGGCAGCAGTGAACGGTAAGATATATGTATTCGGAGGCTCGGATAGGGATGCCAACGTGTTAACTTCTTTCGAGGAATATGATCCTGAATCAAATGTATGGAGAACAAAGGCAGCGATGGCGGCTCCTAAATTGGATTTAGGAACAGAAGTGGTGGGTGGAAAAATCTTCACTCTCGGTGGATGGTGCCAAAGTGTCCACTTGCGCACAGCGGAGGCATATGACCCATCATCAAACAAATGACGGCTGAAAAATCAATGGCTGCCCCTAGATCCGAATTTCAAACAGAAGAAATGGGCGGGAAGATTTATGCGATTGGCGGCCGGGGTGAAGCCGGAGTTTTGTCTTCCATGGAGGCTTTTACAGCAGAGGAATAAAAGCTGCATTGAGAATGGTAATATTGTTTCATAACATAGTGCCTGCCTTGACAACAGACGAGGTTGAGCCTATACTTTTTAGTAATAAATAATATGCATAATTTTACAATACAAGGAGCAATGAACATGATAAGTGTAAACGAAAAAATCACCGCTCTGCGCGGAAAAATGAAGGAGAACGGCGTACACGCTTGTATTATTCCGTCCTCCGACCCGCATATGAGCGAATATCTTCCCGCCCACTGGGAGGCCAGAAGTTACTTTTCTGGATTTAACGGTTCCGCGGGTACTTTGGTCGTCACCGAAAAAGAAAGCGGTCTTTGGACGGACGGCAGGTATTTTATTCAGGCCGCTCATCAGCTCGAGGGCAGCGAAATTACCCTTTACCGCATGGCGGTGAAAGGCGTTCCCACCTACATTGAATTCTTAGATGAGAAATTAAACGACGGCGAAACCGTCGGGTTTGACGGTAAAATGATGTCTGCCGCATCCGTTAAGGAAATGCGCGATAAATTCGAGGAAAAGAAGCTGAATATCAAGTCAGTTGACCTGATTTGCAATATTTGGCCCGACCGCCCCATTGTGCCGGATTCCAAAGTATTTGTGCATGACGTAAAGTACGCCGGGTTTACCTGTAAGGAAAAGTTGGAGCAGGTGCGCGCCGAACTGAAAAAGCAAAAGGCTGACGGTCAGCTTTTCGCTAAACTTGACTGCGTTGCGTGGCTGATGAATATCCGTGCAGACGATATCGACTATAATCCGTTTGCTGTTTCCTACGCTGCTGTTTATTCTGATTCTACCTACCTGTTTATCAATACGAAACGCGTACTGCCCGAAACGCTGGATTATTTAAAGCAGAACGGCGTTACCGTAAGAGAATACGAAGAGATTGACGCTGCGTTAAAGGGCATTGATACAAAGATGACCATGCTGGTCGATATGCTCACCTTGAATTATGAGTTTTATTCGATTCTGAAGCAGAACGACTGCGTCACCGTAAAAGAGGGCAGCGATATTGTAACAAACCTGAAGGGTGTTAAGAACGAAACGGAAATTAAGAACATCATGCAGGCTCACGTTTTGGACGGGCATGCTCTGCTCGATTTCTGCGTGCAGTTTGAAGATAAAATGGAACGCGGCGAAACGGTGACAGAGTGCACCGCCAGCGATATGCTGAAAGAGTGCCGGGCAAACCAGCTGGGCAACATGGGTGAAAGTTTCGGTACCATCGTTGCTTACAATGCGAATGCCGCCATGATGCATTATCATCCGGAACCGGACGCATGCAGCACGCTGGAAAAGCGTGGATTCCTGCTGATTGATTCCGGCGGACAGTATCAGGAAGGCACAACCGACATCACCCGTACCTTTGTGCTCGGGCCGCTCAGCCATGAAGAAAAGGAGCACTACACTTATGTGTTAAAGGCTCATATCGCCCTCGCAACCGCTGTATTTCTGGAAGGCTGCACAGGCGGCAATATCGATATCCTCTGCCGTGAACAGGTGTGGAAACACGGGATTGACTACCGCTGCGGCACGGGCCACGGTGTCGGCATGTTCGGCGGCGTTCATGAAGGGCCGCAAAACATGAGAATCAGCAGTAATGTTGCATTTAAAAAAGGGATGACCATCACAAATGAACCGGGTATTTATGAAGAGGGCAAGCATGGCATCCGTACCGAAAATATTATGCTTGTCACTGATTTTGTAAATAACGAGTATGGCCAGTTCCTGAAATTTGAACCGGTTACCTACTTCCCGATTGATACCGCCGGTATCCTGACCGAACTGATGACGGATGAAGAAATCGAATGGCTGAACAACTACCACAAGCTGGTTTACGACAAGCTTTCTCTATCCCTTTCCGGCAGAGAACTTGCTTGGCTTAAAAAACATACGGAATCAATTTCAAAATAAGTCAACTGCGAAAAAGGACTCAGCACAATCATTTGTGCTGAGTCCTTTTTCTATACTAATTTCTATACTAATTAGTTTTCATTAAAGCGGGAAAGAAACGTTCGTGTGCGCTCATTCTGCGTGTTGTCAAAAAGCTGCTCCGGCACACCCTGTTCAATAATTGTTCCGTTGTCCATAAACACAACGTAATCCGCCACGTCATGGGCAAACTTCATTTCATGCGTGACCACCACCATGGTCATATGTTCGGCGGCAAGCTCGCGGATGACTTTTAGAATTTCGCCCGTCAGTTCCGGGTCAAGTGCGCTGGTCGGTTCATCGAAAAACAGGATATCCGGATTCATTGCCAGTGCGCGTGCAATGGAAACACGCTGCTGCTGCCCGCCGGAAAGCTGGCAGGGGTAAGCGTCCGCTTTATCGGATAAATCCATCTTTTTCAGCAGTTCCCGCGCGGCGACGTCCGCTTCCTCTTTCGTTTTATGCAGGACACGGATTGGCGCCTCTGTAATATTTTGAAGCACTGAAAAATGCGGGAACAGATTAAAATTCTGAAATACCAGTCCAATGTGCAGCCCGATTTTGCCGCACGCGACCCTGTCAGTATAGACAGCCTTTCCGCTTTCATCGTTTTTTACCAGCGTATCGCCGCAGATGCTGATTTCGCCCGAATCGACAGTTTCAAGCTGCGTGATGCAGCGCAAAAACGTGCTTTTTCCGGAGCCGGACGGGCCTATGATGGCCAGCACCTGTCCTCTTGTAACGCCGATGGAAATTCCCTTCAGCACCTCGGTGCCGTCAAAACTTTTATATATATTTTCAGCCGTTAAAATTTGCATTTCCGTCCTCCTAACGATAATAACTCAGCCGCTTTTCAGCGACAGTAAAGAAACGCGTCACAATGCCGTTCATTACCAGATAAAATACGGCGGCAATTGCAAACGGCGTCATGCTCACAGCGGAAGATACCCAGTTAGAGGTTACCTTCAGCAGTTCGACCACGCCGATTACTTGTGACAGTGAGGTATCCTTTACCAGCGTGATAAATTCGTTTCCCATCGGCGGAATAATGTGTTTTGTGACCTGCGGCAGTACAATGCGGAAAAAGGTTTGACTGCGGGTAAAGCCCAGAACTTTTGCCGCCTCGTACTGACCGCGCGGAATTCCCTCGATGCCGCCGCGAAAAATCTCGGCGAAATACGCGGCATAATTCAGGATGAACGCGACTTCCGCCGCAAGAACACGGTCGAGCTGAATTCCAAAAATGGGCTTCATACCATAAAAGATGAACAAAAGCTGGAGCATCAGCGGCGTTCCGCGCATCATTAAAATGTAGAAACGAACCGGAAGATTAATGATTTTCACTTTTGACATCCGCCCGACGGAAACCAAGAGTCCGAGCGGCAGTGAAAAAATCAGAGTAATAAAAAATATGCGGAGCGACATAATAGTGGCGCCCAGCATTTGTGTTAAAAGCACCTGATAGTTCATGGACATACCTCCATATATTATGTTTATAAAATATCAAAGGCATAGGGCCGGACAATGCCCAGCCCCATGCCGCGTCAGTGAATCGGTTGAAGTTATTTTCCGACTGTTGTTACGTCCTCGCCAAACCATGTGGTTGAGATTTTTGCCAGTGTTCCATCGGCGGCCATTTCTTTTAAGGCGCCGTCGATTTTTGCTTTCAGTGCACTGTCGGCTTTACGGAATCCGACAACGTAATCTTCGTTTGCAAGGGAAGCGTCCTTACCGTCTTTATCCTGCATCACTTTGTATGCGCCCGGGTTGTTGGTTAGGTAGTAACGCGCAACCACTTCATCAATGCCAATCGCGTCAATCGTACCGTTCTGAAGTTCGAGCACCGCTTTGGAATAATCATCAATCTGTACCACTGACTTTAATGATTTCTTGAAATCTGCGTTTGAGTTCAGGGCAACTTCGGCGGAGGAATCTGTTTGAACGCCGATGGTTTTGCCGGCCAAATCGGCAAGGCCTTTATAGGTGGATTCTGTTTTAATCAGGATAATCTGGTTGTTTTTCATATACGGAATGCTCAAATTGAATTCTTTGTCGCGTTCTTCCGTCTTGCTGAATCCGTTCCACAGGCAGTCAACATTACCGTTGTTCAGCTCTGCGGTTTTGCTGTCCCAGTCGATCGGCTGCGTTTTCAGTTCAATGTTCAGCCGCTTGCAGGCTTCCTTTGCAACATCAATATCGAACCCGACCAATTCGCCTGTTTTGGTATCAACATAACCCATTGGAGGGAATGCATCGTCAAGGCCGAGTACAAGCTTACCGGCTTTTTGCACTTTATCCCAGGATTCGTCGGGCGATGACACGGCACTACCGGTACTGTCGGGCTTGCTGGCATTGGCAACAATGCCGCACGCGGCACAAGATACGGCCATGGTGGCCGCCAATAATAATGATACTATTTTTTTCATAAGAATACCTCGCCTATCTCTTTATCTATGTATTATAATATATATTTTAACTTATTAGCGTGCTAAAGTAAAGAGGCAATTTTAAATTATTTTATTTCAATATCCTGGAAGATATCTGTTTTGCAGCAGAGTGCGTTTTTGCACGGAAACCCGTATATTTTGCTTGCGGTTTTCAGCTGCAGGGGGTATGATTATATGTATTGATAAGGAGTGAATTTAATTGGAACCATTCAAATTAATCGCCCCCTGCAAGGACTACCTTTGGGGCGGCACTAAGCTAAAAACAGAATATCATCAGCGGAGTTCTGCGCAGAAGCTGGCTGAAAGCTGGATGCTTTCCTGCCACAAGGACGGTTTATCCGTTATTTCGGACGGGAAATTCGACGGCCTAACTTTGATGGAATTTATAGACCGAACCGGAAAACAGGCGCTTGGCACAGACTGTGACAAGTTTGAACAGTTCCCAATTTTGGTTAAGCTCATTGACGCGCAGGACCGCCTGTCGGTGCAGGTACACCCCAATAATGACTATGCGTTGAAAAACGAGGGCGAGTACGGCAAAACCGAGATGTGGTATGTTGTGGAAAACGAACCGGGCGCAAGCCTGTATTACGGATTTCGTGAACCAATTACCAAAACCGAATTTCAGCAAAGAATTGAAAACAACACACTGCTCGAAGTGCTCAACAAGGTTGAAGTACACCCCGGCGATGTTTTTTTCATTGAAGCCGGTACCCTTCATGCGATCGGCGCGGGCATTGTAATTGCCGAAATACAGCAGAATTCCAATACTACATACCGCATTTATGATTACGGCAGGATTGGCGCAGACGGCAAACCGCGGGCGCTGCATGTTGAAAAGGCGCTTGATGTCACTAAGCTGGAACGGCCGCAGCGCTCCTCAAAACCGCAGGGTGAACCCGAAACGCTCGATGGCTGCACACAAACCCTGCTCGCTTCCTGTGATTATTTTACCGTTTACCGTATGGAGCTTTCCGGCGAAATCGGGATGGACGCGGATATGACCAGCTTCCACTCTCTGCTTTGTCTTTCCGGCGAAGCCGTTTTGCAGCGCAGTGGGCAGGAACCGCTGACCATCGGAAAAGGTGACAGCATTTTTGTGCCGGCCGGCATGGGTTCTTATACAATAAAGGGCAAATGTGAAATTCTGTTTACAAAAGTATAAACGATAGATTCTGTTTTAAATAAACCATGCAGCCCAAAATAGCAATTGTTTGCATAGCCGCTGCCTGAAACATCCCGCTGACCAGCAAACCGCTGTACTTTTGGGCTGCAAGGGCAGCGGCTTTTACATTTCCTCCTCTTCTACCGGGCATAAAAAGCGGCCGCCTTTCGGCAGCCGATAAACGGATCAATGACTTACGATGTGTTTATTTTCCGAAAATTAATCTCTTAATCCAACACCTAAAATTTTGTAGGAATCTTTATCCACAAACATCACGATAGGTCCCAGTACGGCTTCATTTTGCACATTGAAAGTAATTCGGTAGGTTTCTTTGCCTTCTATATTTACAGATGAATTACCTAAGTGCATCTCTGTTGGTGATTTGAATTCTTCCACTTCCGCGTTTTCCCAATTTATAATTGTATTTTTACTGTAATCATCAAGGGAATGGTACGCAATTTCTCTGATCTCGTTTTCCGATTTCTTCGTTCCGGTACATCCTGTAAGCAGGATGGAAAGAATCATAATGAAACAGAATGTTATTGTTATTTTTCTCATAATCATTACCTGTCTTTCCAAACGAATTCCTCTTTTTTTCTATTATATCATAACGTTTAATATATTCAATGTCGCATAATGGCACGATGCAGCCAATTGAATGGCAGGATATTCGCTTTGACAGGTATATTTATTTAAGTTCAATCTAAACTAAGTTTAACATGAATTTAACATTGCCCCTCTAGAATAAGACTGTACTTAAGAAAAGAATAAAAATTTGCAGGGGGACTTATGAAAATGAGAAAACTAATATCTACCATTTTATTCGCAGCCATCCTAAGCTCTACATTGGCGTTCGCGGGATGCAGCTCCGAAATTCAAGGAACAACTTCAAACGCGGCGTCCGCCCCAGCGCAGAGCACCGCAGCATCTCAGGAAGCATCTTCCACTGCTGTCGCAGATTTAAGCGGAAAGCTTACGCTCAACGGTTCCACTTCCATGGCTAAGGTTTGCCAGGCGCTCGGGGAAGCGTTTTCCGCGAAATATCCCGGCGTAACGGTTGAAAAAGGCGGCACGGGTTCCGGCGACGCAGCCAAGGCAGTCAGCGGGGGCACAGCACTCATCGGTGATCTTTCCAGAGCAATGAAGCCCGAAGAAAAGCCGGAAGATTATGAAATTGTTCAATTGGCAATTGACGGAATTGCAATTGCAGTCAATAAGGACAATAAAGTTGCTAATTTGACCAGCGATCAAATCACCAAAATTTTTACAGGTGAAATTACAAACTGGAAAGATGTCGGCGGCGCCGATCAGAAGATTACAGTGTTGGGCAGAGAAGCTGCCAGCGGTACACGCGACGGTTTTGAAACTATTTTCAAAGCTGCTAAAAAATGCAAGTATGCAGCGGAGCTTTCCTCTACAGGCGAAGTAGCTACAAAGGTAAGCAGTGACCCGACCGCAATCGGGTATGTTTCACTCGACTCTTTAAATGATACCTTCAAAGCGGTTGATATTGATGGCATCAAAGCCAATGAGGAGAATATTGTTAATAAAACCTACAAGGCACAAAGACCGTTTATTGAAATCTACAAAAAAGGCACGGACAGCGACCTGGTGAAAGCATGGTTTGAATTTGTCAAGTCCGACGAAGGCCAGGCAGTTATTAAGAAGGCCGGTTTGGTAACTGTAAAATGAGCATAACAATGATGGGCGCACAGCAAGCGCAAAAAGATCGAAAATTGAATAACTGGAAAAAGGGCCTAGCAGTTTTGTTAGGCCTCATTTCCGTATTTACCTTTTTTTCCCTTCCTTACATGCGGTTTGTTTTTAAAGATACAACATACACGGTAAGCGGTCTGCAGCTTGCCATAACAAAGGGCTTTCGTGTGCAGGGCCCCACAGTGAGCGGGCTTGTTACCATTCCCATGTTAACAAGGGTCGCGGTGATTGCCGGCGTTCTGCTGGCGGCCGCCGGAATTGTGCTTCTCCTGCTGAACAAAGCATCCCTTGCCGGGGCGGCGTTTGTACTTTCCGGCGTTACACCTTTGATTGTATTGATTACCACTTCCAGTATTCAGGAAGCGGTTACACAGCTGAATATCAGTAAAATAGTGGTCGGCTACCTTTGGCCGTCCATTTATGTGCTGATTGGCGGTATTGTCTGCGCCGTATTATCCCTTTGGACACGGGGCACGGAAAAACTTGCCGAGTCTATCTTTTTGGTTTTCTCCTGTGTTTCCGTGGGTTCGGTCATTATGATTACAGTCTATATCATCGCAGCGGGTGCTCCGGCTATCGTACAGATTGGGTTAGGCCACTTTCTGTTTGGTACACAGTGGAACGCAGAGGCAGGAACGTTCGGCATTCTGCCGCTGATTCTCTCCTCCATTGCCGGCACGCTGGGCGCGATTGTTCTTGGCGTTCCAGTCGGAATTTTAACGGCGGTGTTCCTTGCGGAAACTGCACGCCCCCAAGTTGCCAGACTGGTGCACCCTGCAATTGAATTGCTTGCGGGGATTCCTTCCGTTGTCTACGGCTTTTTCGGCATGTTGGTTATTGTTCCGGTAATCCGCAGTTTTCCGCCTTTTCAAGGCCACACAATCGGTGACAGCCTTCTTGCCGCCATTATTATTCTTGCCGTCATGGTTCTGCCGACGATTGTCAGCGTGACGGAAACATCGCTGAAGGCGGTACCTCAGGCCTACCGCGAAGCCTCGCTTGCGCTTGGCGCAACACAGACCACCACAATCTTTAAAGTAAGTATTCCCGCCGCGCGTTCCGGTATTTTGGCGGGTGTCATTCTGGGCGTCGGCCGTGCCATTGGGGAAACCATGGCGGTTATCATGGTCGCGGGCAACGTGGCAAACATGCCGTCGATGCTCGGCACCGTACGCTTGCTTACCACCGGTATCGCAATGGAAATGAGCTATGCCTCCGGTCTTCACCGTCAGGCGTTGTTTGCCATCGGTCTGGTACTGTTTGTTTTTATCATGATTGTCAATATCAGCTTCACTTATATTTCAAAGAGGGGGGTGCAGATGGATGCAGAATAACTCCTTATACGGAAAAAAGCGCCGCCCAATGGACACTGTGCTGAAAACCTTGATTAATGCCGCAGCGGCTGTTACTGTTATCACATTACTTGGGATCATCTGCTATATCCTCGTCAACGGTCTGCCTTATATTTCATGGAGGTTTATTTCAACTCCGTACTCCGAAACAAAGGATGAGCTTAAGGGTATTTTGCCCATGATTATCAATACGATATATATTGTAGTAATCACTCTGCTTATTTCCGCGCCAATCGGAATTTCCTCCGCAATTTATTTAACTCAGTACGCAAAGCAGGGCCGGCTGGTAAAGGCAATCCGTTTTACCACCGAAGTGCTTTCGGGCATTCCGTCCATTATCTTTGGGCTGTTCGGTTACACGGTGTTCTGCATTTTGTTCCGCCTGCAGACTTCTATCTTAGCCGGATGCCTTACCATGTCCATCTGTATTCTGCCGACGATTATCCGTACTACGGAGGAATCGCTCCTCTCCGTTCCCAGTTCTTATAAGGAAGGCGCAATGGCGCTCGGCGCGGGTAAGCTGCGCGTAGTAATGGGGATCGTGCTTCCCTGTGCAATGCCCGGCGTGCTGACCGCCGTAATTTTGGCGATGGGCCGTATTGTGGGTGAAAGCGCGGCGCTTCTGTTTACTTCCGGCTTGTCATACAACATGCCGCGCGGTTTTTGGCAGCAGATTTTTTCAAGCGGACGCACGCTTACGCTGCACCTGTACCAAACGGCACGTGAAGCCGCTTCCCCCGACGCAATGCATATTGCTTACGCGACGGCCGCGGTACTGCTGATATTAGTGTTCCTGCTCAATCGGCTGGCAGGGCTTTTATCCAGAATGCTCAAGAAGGGATAATGATATGGAAAGTAAAATATCAATTCAAGATTTAAATTTATACTACGGCGATTTTCAGGCGCTTAAGGGGGTTAACATGGAAATTCCCCCAAATCAGGTGACAGCTTTTATCGGCCCGTCCGGCTGCGGAAAATCGACCTGCCTGAAAACGCTTAACCGGATGAACGACATGATTGAAAACTGTAAAATAACCGGCCTGGTGTCAATCGACGGGGAGGACATTTACGACCAGCGTACCGATGTTACGCTGCTTCGCAAGCGAGCGGGCATGGTGTTTCAAAAACCAAATCCGTTTCCGATGACGCTTTACGATAACATAGCCTATGGGCCGCGCGTTCATGGAGTAAAAAGTAAACAGAAACTCGATGAAATTGTGGAACAGTCTTTAAAGAGCGCCGCCCTTTGGGACGAAGTGAAAGATCGGCTGAAAAAATCCGCACTCGGCCTTTCCGGCGGGCAGCAGCAGCGCCTTTGCATTGCGCGCGCGCTTGCGGTGGAGCCGGACATTATCCTGATGGATGAACCGACCAGTGCGCTTGACCCGATTTCAACTTTAAAAATCGAAGATTTAATGGATGACCTTCGCGCAAAATATACGGTTATTATTGTAACCCACAACATGCAGCAGGCTGCGCGTATTGCCGACCGCACCGCGTTTTTTCTGCTCGGCGAAATCGTTGAATTTACCGATACGCTTACTATGTTCAATAATCCGAAGGATGAGCGTACCGAACGCTATATTACCGGACGTTTCGGTTGATCATAAAGACAGAAATATTCATAAATCAGGAATATTATAGAACATAAAACTGGATATTCCATTTTTATAACTGTATAATGCAAGGAGAGATAACAATGCCAAGAAAGCTCTTTGACCGTGAACTTGCAAACCTCATTTCGCAGATGACTGATATGGGGAATTTAGTGGATGAGCGAATTGAGGAAACGATTTCCGCTCTGCACACCATGGATTTGGAAAAAGCCGCGGATGTAGCGGGCAGTGACAATGAAATTGACCAGATGGAGCATAAGATTGAACAAATCTGCATGAATCTGATTGCTAGACAGCAGCCCATTGCCAGTGACCTCAGGGTGATTGCCGCCTGTCTTAAAATTTTAACGGATATTGAGCGCGAAGCCGACCAGTGCGCGGATATCTGCGAAATTTTAACGATAGGGGAGCTGAATACCAACAGCTTGGCCATTACCCATGTAGTTCAGATGATGGAGGCCGCGCGCGACATGTTCCGCAGAGCGATGGATGTATTCCTCAGCCGCGATGTGGAAGCTGCAAAGAAAGTTTGCCTCAGTGATGATTATGTGGACGACATGTTCTCAAAAGTCATTCTCGAAGTATGCGGAATTATAACGGAAGCGCCGCAGAATGTAATGCGGGAGGTTGACCTGCTCTTTATTTCCAAGTATGTCGAGCGTATGGGCGACCATGCCACGAATATTGCGGAATGGGTAATTTATATGGAAACAGGCGTTCATCCTGATTTAAACTCAAAAGAATAATGGGGGATTAATATGGCGCTGGTTTATATTGCCGACGACGAACTGAATATCCGACGGCTGGTAGCTTTCGGCCTGAAGGACAGCGGTTTTGAAACCGCTGAATTTCCTGACGGTACGCAGCTTTTGTCCGCTGTGAAGAAGCGCCCGCCGGATGCCATCATCCTTGATTGGATGATGCCGCAACCGGATGGTCTTGCGGTGTGCCGCATGCTGCGCGAAAAAGACGAAACTCATGCAATTCCCATTATTATGCTCACCGCACGCGGGGAGGAAATTGACCGGGTTCTCGGCCTTGAACTTGGCGCGGATGATTATATGGTAAAGCCGTTCAGCATAAAGGAACTTTGTGCTCGGGTTAAGGCGGTGCTGCGCAGAACATCGTGGCAGGACGCCGCTCAGGAAAAAACAATTTCCATCGGCAGCTTAACCGTGGACAGCGGCCGCCACACCGTGAAGAAGGCGGGGCAAACACTGGAACTTACAGCGAAAGAATTTGACCTGCTTGTAATGCTGATGAAGAACAGCGGTCAGGTGCTTACCCGCGACACCCTGCTTGATAAGGTTTGGGGTGTGGAGTATTATGGCGATACGAGAACGGTTGATGTACATGTGCGCTATCTGCGCCAAAAAATAGAAGATAATCCAGATGTACCGGTTTACATACAAACTGTACGTGGGGTTGGGTACAAATTTACAGAAATGATTTAACGGAGGCCGATTATGAAAAAAAGATTAATGCTCTGCAATGCAGCTATCATCATCGTCGGCTTCGTCGCAGCATTTTTATTTACTGCGATTCAGGTGCAGCAGCAATATAAAGATGAATTTACTAAACGGCTCGACACGGCGCTCAGCATCCTTTCAACCGAAACGGATCAGCTGGCGGCTAATCCGGATACAGCCGCTACCGAAGTAAGCCAAAGGCTTTCTGAAAATGGGCAGCAGATGCGAATCAGCATTATTGACCTGAACGGCAAAGTCATTGGCGACAGCGAACAGGCGGAAATTAATCAGAATCATAAAGATAGGCCGGAAATTCAGCAGGCGTTAAAAAACGGCAAGGGATACGACACCCGTATGAGCGCCAGTGTGAATCAGCGCTTTTACTACGAAGCAATGTATCTGAAAGATAAGTTTTTTATCCGCGCGGCATTACCTACCGCCAATCTTGACGCGGTAATCAACCGGCTTTGGCTCATCGCGATGCTCAGCATGCTCTTGGGGATTGCTGTGGTCAGTGTGGTAACAGGGTATCTCGTTTACCGCATCACCGAGCCGCTTCATCAGCTTACCGATACTGCTTACAGTATTTCGGACGGCGATTATTCCAGCCGCGTAACGGGGGAATACCGTGATGAAGTCGGTAAACTTGCCCGCTCGTTCAACACGATGGCCGAAAATACCCAAACTGCTGTTTTTCAGCTTACCAGCAAACAAAATCAGCTTGAAGGCTTGCTTCAGGGCATGGACGACGGCGTTCTTGCCGTCAGTGACCAAAACGAAATTCTGTTCTTGAATCAAAGCGCCTGCCGATTGCTCGATAAGCCCGGTCTGAAGAACGGCGGAAAGCTGGAGGGCAGTCTGCTGATCAGCAGAATATCCAACCTGATGCAAGACGCAATCCGTTGCGGTCAATCGAAAAAGGAAGCGGTCTTTGGCGTGGCAAGCGAAAAACAGTTCGTGGTTTACGCCTCCCCGATTGTAGGGCAGAAGCCGTCCGCACTTGCGGTAATTACCGATGTTACGCGTATGCGCAGACTGGAGCAAATGAGAAGTGAATTCGTGGCAAATGTTACTCACGAGCTGAAAACTCCGCTTACCTCCATTCGCGGCAGCATTGAGTTGCTGAAGAGTTCCGACCGCGATGAGGAAACCCGCCGGTATTTTTATGATGTGCTCGACATCGAAGCCGAACGGCTTCATCGCCTGATTGATGATATGCTTGTGTTATCTCAAATTGAAAATGCGAAGGAGGATCCCTCAAGCCGTCGGTGCAACGTGAAGGACGAACTGAAAAACTGCATGGACCGCTTACAGCCTGTGGCGGAAAAAGATCATATCTCCTTGCTGCTGGAAGCGGACAGTGCGCTGTTTGTGTCCTGTTCCCCCACCCGGTTCGAGCAGCTGTTCCGCAATCTGATTGAAAACGGTATCAAGTACAACAAGCCGAACGGCAGCGTTACGATTACCGCACAAAGGCAGCGCAAAACCGTACTGGTTCGTGTGAAGGATACCGGAATCGGCATCGCTCCGGAACACTTCGAACGCCTCTTTGAGCGATTTTACCGTGTGGACACAAGCCGTTCCCGTGAAATTGGGGGAACGGGGCTGGGACTTTCCATTGTAAAGCATTTGGCTGCCCTGTATGGCGGAGAAGTGGGCGTGGAAAGTGAAGTGGGAAAGGGCAGTACATTCAGCGTGTGGCTGCCGCTTTTGCCGGCGGAATTACCGAAGCAGCCCGAAGAAAAGCTTTAAAATCCATCCTGTCCCGAATGAAAAATACAAATATTCAGGAGGCCTCCCGATTGAATCGGCATCTGAAAAAGGTGCCGATTTTTTTATAACAGGAGGATTGACATTTATTTGCGCGGTGGATATAATTCGAATATATTATTTTGTTCAGCTAATTTATTTTATAATTCAGGATAACGGGAAAGGCTGGTTCGGTAAGATGGAATCACAAATCAGAACGATGATAGAATCCGATTGGAACGATGTCGCAAGAATTTATCAGCATGGAATGGATACCCATATTGCTACGTTTCAGACAAGCTGCCCCAGTTTTGAGGAATGGGATAAGGCCCACCTGAAAGAGTGCAGATATGTAATCACAGAGGATGGTGCTGTTGTGGGCTGGACTGCGCTCAGCCCCATTTCAAGCCGATGCGTTTATGCGGGCGTAGCGGAAATCAGCATTTATATGGACGAAAAGTATATCAGAAAAGGGTACGGCACTCAGCTGTTGAATTATTTGATTCAAGAGTCTGAAAAATGCGGATTTTGGATGCTGCAGTCCGGAATTTTGCAGCACAATCAGGCAAGCATCGGTTTGCACAGCAAATGCGGCTTCCGCCAGGTGGGTTACCGTGAAAAGATTGCCCGTGACCATTCGGGAGCTTGGAAGAATACGGTTCTGATGGAAAGACGAAGCGAGCTGAATGAATATAATTAATAATAAATAATTAATTATTAGAATAAAAAATAAAAGCAGTGATTGAATTTCGTATATTGGCAAAATTTCCGCAAAACTTAATAGCGGAGGGATGCCAATATGAATTCAATTTGGAGCGAAAGCTGCGGTCTGCCTGCACGTGAGAGTTTAAAAGATGATATTGTAGTGGAAGCAGTGGTAATCGGGTCGGGAATGGCCGGTCTGCTAACCGCTTACTTGCTGAAAGAACAGGGATTAAATGTCGTGGTTTTGGAAGGTTCCACCACGGCGAGCGGAGTAACAAAAAACACGACCGCAAAAATCACTTCCCAGCATGATCTGGTATATGACCGGCTCATTCAGCAGTTTGGCGCGGAACTGGCGGCACAGTATGCGTGGGCAAATCAGCGTGCGATTAAAAAATTCCGTGATATCATAACGGAAAATCAGATTGACTGCGACTTCGAAACAAAACCCGCTTTTGTTTATTCACTGCGGAATGCGGAAGCAATAGAAGCTGAAACAATCGCGGCATGTAAGCTGGGAATTGAAGCAGAATATGTTACCAGCACAGATCTTCCGTTTGAGGTAAAAGCTGCCGTAAAGTTTGCAAATCAAGCGCAGTTCAACCCGTTAAAGTTTTTGAAATCAATTTCAGCCGATCTCAATATTTATGAGCACACAATGGCGCGCGAAATTCGTGACGATGTTGTCATTACAGATCACGGCAGGGTAACGGCTGACCATATCGTAGTTGCAACGCATTATCCTTTCATTAATATTCCGGGCTGGTATTTTGCCCGAATGCATCAGGAGCGCTCTTATGTAATTGCACTTAAAAACGCGGCACAGGTGAACGGAATGTATATCGATGAAGCTTCCGACGGCTATTCCTTCCGTAATTACGGCGAATATATGCTTTTTGGCGGAGCAGGGCACCGCACCGGGAAGCACCCGCAGAAAAGCAGCTATGAGACACTGCGAAAAGCTGCAAAAAAAATCTTTCCGCAAAGCGAAGAATGTTACCACTGGTCGGCGCAGGACTGCGTGACATGGGACGATGTTCCTTATATTGGCCGGTATTCCGCGTCAATTTCGAATGTTTATGTTGCAACCGGTTTTAAAAAGTGGGGAATGTCTACTTCCATGGCTTCGGCGATGATACTGACGGACGCCATTTCCGGCAAACAGAACGACTGTGCCGAAGTTTTTACACCACAGCGGTTTAACGCCTCCGCTTCCGTGAAGAATTTAATAACGGATGTCGGGCATTCCGTTGCCGGGCTGTCCACCGGTCTTTTTTCTGCGCCCTCAAGAAGATGCGCGCATTTGGGCTGCAGGCTGCAGTGGAATCCGGATGAAGAGTCATGGGATTGCCCATGCCACGGTTCCCGCTACACAAGCGACGGTAAATTGATCGACAATCCTGCAATGAAGGGACTTTCACATGAGTGAATTCCATGGCGCACACAAAAGTCATTCTTATTTTGAAGGCTGGTATTTCAAACATCAGAATGGGGGACATACCATCGCTTTTATTCCGGGAGTTAATTATGACGAACAGGGGCGGAAATCGGCTTTTGTACAGGTAATTACCGATGATGTCTCCTGTAATGTTCCGTTCTCATTTTCTGATTTCAATGTTTCAACTCATGGGTTGGGAATTTTATTGGGGAATCAGATTTTTGGTGAGCGCGGCGTAAAAATAGACTTGAAAACTCCTGAAATTCGTTGTAAAGGCACCATAAAATACGGCCCGCTGACACCGCCAAAATACGACGTCATGGGGCCGTTCCGCTTTGTCCCGTTTATGGAGTGCCATCACGGTGTCATCAGCATGAAACATCGTCTTCAGGGTATGCTTGAAGTAAACGGAACACAAATTAATTTCGATAACGGAACCGGGTATATTGAAAAGGATTGGGGAACTTCGTTTCCTAAAAGCTATTTATGGGTGCAGTGCAACCGTTTCAGGGATGCTGCCGGCAGTGTGATGATTTCTGTTGCGGATATCCCTTTTGGCAAATTCAGTTTTAAAGGCTGTATTTGCATCGTTCATTACCGGGGAAACGAGTATCGGCTGACTACCTACAACGGGGTAAAAATTATTCGCTGTGATGAAACAGGACTTATCCTAAAGCAGCGGGAGTATGTGCTGAAAGCTGAATTTTCGAAAAATGCCCCGCAAAATCTGTTTGCTCCCCAAATTGGCGCAATGTCGCGGATTATTCGGGAAAATGCAGCATGCCATGTCCGCTGCCGCTTCTACCGGGAAGGAACCTTGCTGTTTGACCTGCAAAGTGAAGAAGCGGGCTTCGAATATGTTAAGTAACAAAATAGTAAGCAATTGATAGGAGCAGGAGCCGCTGTTACAGCGGCTCCTGCGGTGCATTATTTTAATTTGTTTCATTAAAGTCAAGACTGTGCGGATTGGTGTATAAGGCCTTGTACATAGTTGTGCATTTCCTGTTTGGAGTCAATTTGATGTGTTTGGTCAATGATTTTTTGCTGTTCCTGCTCCGACAATGCGCTGAAATGTTCCATCGCCTGCGGATTCATTGCAAGAGCCATGCCAAAACCGACCGGAAGTTCACCCATATTATCACCCCGTATTTAGTTTTCTCAAAAGTTTTGAAATCATACTTTTCTTATAAATCATTAAATATTATATGATTATCGTTAAATAATAGTTGACAATCAATAAATCAATGGGTAATATTGTAATAGATAAGGGGGAGAAAATATGAGTGAAGTAAATAAAGATTTTGTTGGCAAATCAAGTGACTCGAACCTTGGCGAAACGGTTTTTCTATCCAATTTTGCGTCAGGCGGTCAATTAGCTCCGGATGAGCATGAAATCACACAAATAAAATTTGAGAAATTTTGCAAGCGCCTTTCCTGGATTCTATTCTTTCTTTATTTTCCGGTTGTGGTGTTCTGCGTCAGTTTAATCGTTGCGGGCGTTAATTTTTTAAATGGCGCCGAATTGGCGGGAATGGGTTTGCCGCGAATTTTAGAAATGTTTGAAGTGGTTATTCTGTTCGGGACGGCGATCGTTGGGCTGCGCAGTATTCGGAAAATACAAAGGCCGTTTACCAAGACGATGTCTGTGTGTATTTTGGCGATCGGAATTGTTGTGCTTTTTTATTCCGCGCTGATGCCGACCCTGTTTCCGCAGCTTAGAACAGGGTATGACATACTCAGTAGCGGCAGATTTTGCTTGGATGGGTTCGGTAGTACGATTGGCGTCTTAATTGTCCTGTTCAGCCGGATTTATCATTATGGCGTGGAATTGCAGGTATCGGAAGATTTAACGGTTTGAACGGAGGTGCTTTATGCCAATTATCTTACGGCTTGACCGGGTTTTAGCCGACCGAAAAATGACACTGAGCGACCTTTCCGCCCAGGTTGGGGTTTCGCTTGTCAACCTTTCCGTTCTGAAAACCGGCAAGGCCCGCGCCATCCGTTTCAGCACGCTTGAAAGAATTTGTGAAGTACTGCACTGTCAGCCCGGGGATTTGCTGGAATTTGAATCCGACCATCAGGGAAAGTAGTAAAAAATCAGCCCTGAATAAGGAAAATGCTTTCAGGCAGTCAGCTCGAATTGCCACAATGTGTTCAAATAAGGATTGACTAAACGCAGGGAATATGGTAAAATATTACCTGTTAAACAAAGCCATGAAGACTTTATTTTGACCCCGACCTCAGTCATGATAACAAACCCATGAAGGGCGATTTAATCCGCCCGTCGTGGGCTTTATTTTTGCTTGGAGGATTTTTTATGCATATTCCTGACGGGTACTTAAGCCCCGCGACAACCATTCCTGCGTTTGCTGTTATGGTTCCGGCTTGGGGCGCCGCTTTTCATAAAGTCAAAAAAACATTGGATAAAAGGAGCATCCCTACGCTCGCGCTGTGCTCAGCGTTCTCCTTTTTGGTCATGATGCTGAATGTGCCAGTGGCCGGGGGAAGCTCGGCACACGCGGTTGGCGCGGTTTTTATCGCCATCCTGCTTGGCCCATGGGCGGCGACTGTTTCCGTTTCTACGGCGCTTTTAATTCAAGCGCTTGTTTTCGGTGACGGCGGAATCATGGCTTTCGGTATCAACTGCCTGAATATGGCGGTTATTATGCCTTTTACAGGCTACTTTATCCATAAAATAATAACGGGAAGATCAAAACTTGGCAGCAGCCGAAGCCTTGCCGCTACGTTTATCGGCAGCTATTTCGGCTTGAATGCTGCGGCATTCGCTGCCGCGCTGGAATTTGGAATTCAACCGCTGCTGTTCAAGGCTGCCGACGGCACACCGCTTTATTGCCCTTATCCGCTTTCTGTTTCTATTCCATCCATGATGTTTGCACATGGCTTAATTGCCGGGCCGATTGAAGGGCTTGTTTCCGCGGCGGCGATTGCCTATATCGTAAAATTTGCCCCTCAGTTTTTTGACCAAAGCCATACGCTTTCTCCACAGGAATCGTCCGTTCCTTTTCTGAAAAGATACAAATCACTGTTTATCCCGCTGGCTGTTTTGGTAGCAATCACACCCTTGGGGCTCATTGCGACGGGAACCGCGTGGGGGGAGTCTGGCGCAGATGAATTAAAAGCACAGTTGGGTTACATTCCGCAGGGATTTGCCGCAATGGCTGACCGCTGGCATGCTTTACTGCCCGATTATGCTCTGCCAGCGCTTGGTGAAGGACAGGTAGGCGCCGCAGCCGGATATATCCTTTCCGCTGTCGTCGGTATTCTGCTGATTTCAATTCTGATTCTGCTGACTTCAAAGTTTATTATGAAAGAACAGAAGGGGAATAAGTAGATTCATGGAACAAAAGAACAGCGCGAATCCACAACTTCCCGGCTGGCTGTTGGAAAAAGGCGAAACCAGCACGCCTGAGTCTTCGCCTGCTAAAATGCATTTTATTCGGAAAACGATGCATCATATCTCCGAAGTATTTGAAAATGAATTTTTCTGTGAAAAATACACGAGACTGCCGTTACTTTTGCAGGTCATCGATCCCCGGATTAAATTCATTCTCTTTCTGGCTTTCTTAGTGTTCGGCAGTTTTGCACACAGCCTGGTTGTGCTTGTCATACTGGCGGCCATTCCGCTGATTTATGCAAAACTCTCCGGGTTGGAAATGAAAAGCTACAGCAGAAGAACATGGCTCTATCTTCCGCTTTTGGTTTTGGTCGTTTCTCTTCCGGGTGCTTCCAGCCTGTACGTGCAGGGTACCCCGCTTTTTTATCTGATTACGCCGGGCAATATGGGGCTGCAAAACGGTCTTTATTTTTCATTCGGCGGAATTGAAGTGGCACTGCGGCTCATGCTTCGTGCCGGAATTTCACTGTCATTCGGTTTTCTGCTGCTGCTGACGACCCGATGGTCACAAATCACGGGCGCGCTTGCCGTAATGCATGTTCCGCTTCTTTTCATATCTATTTTAAATATGGCGTATCGTTATATTTTTGTCATGTCGGCTGCAGCGGGGAATATGATGGAAGCCAGATTCCTGCGGACAACAGGCAGCTTAAGTACGCAGGACAACCGCAGGTTTATGGGGCACAGCGCCGCGCTTCTTTTTTTGAAATCCCATTTCCTCAGTCAGGAAATTTACGATGCAATGTGCTGCCGCGGTTTTACCGGAAAACCGGTAAGCCTGCAAACAATGAAAATCAGCGGTAAGGACATTCTTTTTTTAATCAACAACGGGATTATTATTTTGATACTGATTGCGGGGGAAACTCTGTTTTGACAACTCATTCAAATAAAACGATTTTTCAGCTTGATCACGCGGTTTTTACTTACCCCTATGAGGAACCGGTGCTCCGGAATATAAGCCTTACCATTCAGGAAGGTGAAAAAGTCTGCATCCTCGGTGCGAACGGATGCGGAAAATCTACGCTGCTCAAAATATTTTCGGGCTTGCTCCTGCCGCAGCAGGGTACGTTTGCAGCGTTCGAAAATGAAGTGACTGAAAAAAAACTGAATGATGATTCTTTTTCAAAGGCCTACCACAAAAGGGTGGGATTTATATTTCAGGATTCCGACGTACAGCTTTTTTGCAGCACGGTGGAAGAAGAAATCGCATTCGGCTTGCTTCAGCAGGGGCTGAACAGGGATACCGTGACCCGGCGCATAGATGATATTGTGAAGATGCTGGAAATTGAACATCTGATCAATAAAGCTCCGTTCAAACTCAGCGGAGGCGAAAAGAAAAAGGTCGCTCTCGCTTCGGTGCTGGCAATGAACCCCGATGTTTTAATTTTGGACGAACCGACGAACGGACTGGACCCGCGCACCCAAATGTGGCTGATTCGGCTGCTCGATTCCCTCGGTGAAGCGGGGAAAACCATCATTTCCTCCACCCACAACCTTGACCTCGTTTCCAGAATATCGGATCGCGCGGTGCTGTTTGACGAAGACCATTCTATTGTGGCCGATGAGCCGACGCGCGCACTCATCCAAAATGCCGAACTGCTGAAAGCCGTAAATCTGGTGGATGAATCTTATCGCGTTTGATTTAAATCGGAATGCAGTTATGGTATAATGGTTGCATTATACTTGCAGAGCATTTCTGATCCGTAAAAACGGCATTAAAATATTTGGATGGTGGTTAAATGCAGATTGCGGTTGTTGACGGTCAGGGCGGGGGAATCGGAAAGGCAATCATCGAAAAATTACGGGCGGAACTCGGGGATGAAATTACCATTGTGGCTCTTGGTACAAACGCGCTTGCAACGTCCCTTATGCTGAAGGCCGGTGCCAACGAAGGGGCAACGGGCGAAAATGCAATTGTTTTCACTGTGCCGAAAGTGGATATTATTATTGGAAGTGTCGCAATTATTGCGGCAAGTTCCATGCTCGGGGAGCTGTCACCTTTCATGGCCCGTGCTATTTCGGAAAGCCCCGCCAAAAAGATTTTGATTCCACTGAACCGCTGCAATATTTATGTGATGGGTGTAACCAATGAACCGCTTCCGCACCATGTGGGCCATGCGGTGAATTTCGTAAAAAATATCATAAGAGGTGAATGATATGTGTGAGGCCAATGTGTACTTAGTAAACGAAAATGGCGACGAGGACTTGTTGCTTGATGCAGTCGATAAAGTCATTCCGAAGGAAAATGATAAAATTTACCTTGAAAATATTTACGGCGAACGAAAAACCGTAAAAGCCCGAATCAAAGAAATGCATCTTGTCGAACATAAAATTATATTGGAATAAACTGTTAAAAAGGACAGGACAGCTATTGGGGATAGCTGTCCTGTCCTTTTCCAGTGTGACGGAGAAGTAGCGCGCTTGATGTGCCGGCTGAACCTGTGCGCTTTTTGCAGCCTGATTTTTATTCGTCAATGACTTGACCGTCCGTTGAAATCGTAATAATGTGCCACGGAATCATCTTGCCGCTGTTTTGCAGCGCTGATTTTACATACTGTACCATACCGCCGCAGCAGGGAACTTCCATTCTGACCACGGTAATGCTCTGAATGTCATTCATACTCAAAATTGCCGTCAGCTTTTCGCTGTAATCAATATCGTCCAGTTTTGGGCAGCCGATCAGCGTGATTTTATTCTTCATAAATTTATGAATGTTAGGGTAAGCGTACGCCGTGCAATCAGCGCAGATGACAACGTGCGCGCCTTCAAAATACGGCGCGTTGGGCGAAACCAGTTTAATCTGGCACGGCCATTGCCGCAGTTCGGACTGCGCCGCGGGTGCTTCCGCCGTATTCTGATGCTGTACTCTTTCCATCGTGCGCATTCTGCTTCCGGGGCAGCCGCCTGCATGCGGCTGATGACTGCTATGTGCTGCCTGCATTTTTAGTTTTACCGCTTCGGCATCAAAATCATCTGCTTCACGCTCAATGATTTCAATTGCCCCAGTCGGGCATTGGGGTAGGCAGTTGCCCAGCCCGTCGCAATAGCTGTCGCTTGTAAGCACCGCTTTGCCGTCGATCAGCTGTAAAGCGCCCTCGTGGCAGGCACTTACGCAAAGGCCGCAGCCATTGCATTTTTCGGTATCTATGCTAATAATATTACGTTTCATATTAATCTCCTTCTCAATATAACTCTGTTGTCTTTATGAAGAAATTATAGTATAATAACCTTATTAAGTCGGTAGCTATGGCTACATAACATCAGGGGGTAATTTTATATTTCAAATTGATTTAAAAATACTTTTAACATGTGTGCTATTTCAGGGGATTAAAACGGAAGAAATATCACAGATGCTCGGCTGTATCGCACCCCGCACAGCGCATTACGATAAAGGTGCTTTGATTACTCAGGCAGGAAGCCGGATGAACGAAATCGGAATTGTGCTGCAGGGTTCGGTGGCTGTCACAAAGGAAACGCCGCTCGGGGAACGCATTGTTTTGAACAAAATATCCCCCGGCGGAATTTACGGTGAAGTTGCCGCACTTTCGGACTCCCAGCGGGCGCCCGCTACGATTTTTTCGGTGGAAGAAAGCACAGTACTGTTTATGCTGCCCGAAAAAGTATTAAACCCATGCAAAAATGTTTGCCCCTGGCACACGCAGCTGACGGCGAATTTGGTCCGCATTGTTGCGGATAAAGCACTGTATCTTAACCGCAAAATCGACTATCTGGCTATTAAAAGTATGCGGGGCAAGCTGTGCACTTACCTTTATGAGCGATACGAAAAAACAGGCGGCAGTGAATTTACACTTCCGTTTAACCGGAACGAACTTGCCGACTTCCTCAATGTCTCACGGCCGTCCATGTCGCGCGAACTTGGGCGAATGCGGGATGAGGGGATTCTTTCTTTTGCCGGGAGTACATTTCATATTTTAAATTTATCCGAATTAAAAATATATGTGGAATAGAAAGGGATCAAAAATGGGATACGGTATTGGAACAATCATTCAGGCTATGATCCGCTATAACGGAGCGGATGCCGCAAGAATTCAGCATGCGCTGAAGGTTTTCGCTTTTGCAAAAGGGATCGGTGAGCTGCAGAAGCTTGACGAAAAGCAGATGGAGACGCTGGAAATTGCCGCGGTGCTTCATGATATCGGCATTCACAACAGCGAAAAAAAGTATGCGTCGCCCGGAGGTAAATATCAGGAGCTCGAAGGGCCTCCCGTAGCGAAAGAGCTCCTGACGCAGGCGGGTATTCCGGATGATATTACAGATCGGGTGTGCTTTTTGATTGGCCATCATCATACTTATACACAAATTGATGGAATTGATTATCAAATTTTAATTGAAGCGGACTTCCTTGTCAACCTGTATGAGGAAGATTTGGGCCGGACTCAGGCACAGACCGTCTTAAATAAATATTTTAAAACGGACGCCGGGAAAGAATATCTTATCAAGATGTTCTTAAGCTAGTAATTACTTGGACTGTGAAAGGAAATGGGGTACAACAATGATTTTTCAAGAATATGGTGATCCGGGCAAACCGGTAGTATTCCTGATTCACGGCGGCGGTTTGTCAAACTGGATGTGGAAGCCGCAAATTGATGCGCTTCAGCAGCAGTATTATATCATAACTCCCATTCTCGATGGTCACGGTGAAGAAAATCAGGTTATTTACGATTCAATTTCAAGGAGCGCAGGGCAGATTATTGCCTATATCAACGAGAATTTCGGCGGGAAGGTGTTTGCAATTTGCGGACTGTCCGTCGGCGCGCAGATCACTGCTGAAATTTTATCACGGGTAAACGGAATCGCTAAAAAAGCGGTTATGGAAAGCGCTCTGGTTATCCCAAGTAAAATCATGGCTGCCATGACGAAGCCGACACTCAACCTGTCTTTTTTTCTTGTGAAAAAAAGATGGTTTGCAAAATTACAAGCAAAACAGATGTATCTGCCCGACAGTATGTTTGAGGACTATTTCTGTGATAGCGCCGGAATGTCAAAGGAATCCATGATCAATCTGATGACGGACAACGCCAGTTATTCCATTCCTAAGAATCTGGAAAATACAACGGCAGATGTTTTGGTGCTGTGCGGAGAACAGGAATACGGAATGATGAAAAAGTCCGCGCTTCTGCTGCATCAGAAACTAAAACACAGCACGCTTAAAACAGTTCCCGGCTGCGGCCATGGGGTCAGTTTGAAATTTCCGGGGCTTTATCTGGACCTGATGAAAAATCTGTTTTTATCAGAGAGAGCATTGGAAAGTGAGCAGAATAAATGACAGAGAGAAGCCCGTTTCAATATTCCAGCGATAACAAAAGGTACCATACCCTCAGCTATCACCTGAAATCGATGTTTGACCAAAGGGTATTTAAGGCGGTCATTGACGCGGGGTTTACGTGTCCGAATTTGGACGGCACAAAGGGCACCGGCGGGTGTACTTATTGTTTGGGCGGGAGCGGCGACTTCACTCACGGTTCGGGAAAGAGCGTAACCGAGCAGGTGGAAGCGGAGCTGCTGCGCGTGCGGAATAAATGGGATGGAGCGGGGGTTATCGCTTATTTTCAGGCGCATACCAACACATACGCACCGCTTTCCAAACTTTGCGAGTTGTACGAAGCTGCACTGAAAATCGACGGCGTATGCGGAATCAGCATTGCCACGCGTGCAGACGCACTGGAACCCGGAACAATGGATTATTTGGCTGAACTGTCGCAAAGGACATACCTGACGGTGGAACTGGGATTACAGAGTATGCATGACCGCACTGCAGAGCAAATTAACCGCGGTCACACTTGGGCGGAATTTGTGGAAGCTTACCGAGCGCTCAAAGCGCGCGGAATCCGTGTTTGTGTTCATATTATCAACGGCCTGCCCGGCGAAACCCCGGAAATGATGCTGCAAACAGCACATGCACTTGCAGACCTGCGCGCTGATGCGGTAAAGATTCATCTTTTGCAGATTATGCAGGGGACGCGCCTTGCCCGGCAGTATGCTGACAATCAGGTGATTCCTATGACGAAGGATGAGTATGTCAATGCGGTGTGCTCACAGCTTGAGGTGCTTCCGCCGGAAACGGTGATAGAGCGTATTACCGGTGACGGCTCTCATGACAAGTTGATTGCCCCGCGCTGGGGTGTGAATAAGATTGCGGTTCTTGGCGCAATCGATCAGGCGCTTGTGCAAAAAGACACATGGCAGGGGAAATTCTATTCGAATTGATTATCGCCCTCTGTGCATTTTATCTATGAGTTGTATGATAAAAACAAAACAGACGGCCCGCGGGTTTTACCGCGGGCCGTCTGTTTTTAAGATTAGGAAGATTAACTAGGAGTATTTAATAATAAAGAAAGAGGGGAAGATTATTGGTAAACAAGTTCAGAAATTGCAGGATCTTTCAAAGCTTCCGCATTGTACCATTTTGCACCGGTATCAATGATTTTGCTTGCAGCCGGTTTGCCATTGATAGCGTCTACTGCAAGAGCAACAGCTTTGTAGCCGATTTGGTACGGATCCTGTGTAACGGAGCCGAGGAACCAGCTGTTCTCAACGGCAGTTCTCTGTGTTTTACCGGCGTCAAAGCCGATGGCAACGATGTTCTTGAACTTACCGTTGTCTTTATTGAAGTCCTGACCGTCGTTGGAAGCAGCAAGAATGCCGCCTGCTCCGTTTTCATTGGAACCGTAGACTGCTACGATGTCAGATGTTGTAAGAAGGGACTCTGCGCCGGTCTTCATGTCTGCAGCAGCAGTAGAAGCAGGAACGTTAACTTTGATTGTTAATTTTGCGGTAGCAGTCGCGGCCTTTTTGTAGGTATCATGGCCGACTACTTCAACTGCGCCGGCAAAACCGTCGACAGCTTCGACTTTCTTAGCAAGGGTATCAATAAAGCCGGAAGTTCTCTTCATAATGGAATCGGAAGTGGCATCCTGGGAAAGAACGCCTACGGTGATGTGTTTGCCGGATTTTAGCGCAGCCTGGAATGCATCGTTCTTAAACAGGTTCTCAGCGGCGATGCCTGCAGCTGCGTAGTTATCTGTGGAAGCAGTTGCATAAATGGAACCTTCCGGAGCATTCGGCACGCCGGAGTCAAAGCCGATGACCGGGATGTTGTTGCTCTTGCACTCATTGAGCTGCTCCATAACGGACTTTGTATCCAAAGCAGCAAGGCAGATAGCGGCCGGCTTCTTTGTCATTGCGTTTTTGAGCATATCAACTTGAACAGGGATATCGCTTTCTGTCGGAGGTCCGTCAAATGTAATGGTTACGCCATTGTCTTTGGCAGCTTGCTCGGCGCCTTTTTTAACTACTTGCCAAAACTGATGCTGGAATCCTTTTGAAACGATTGCAATGTAGGAACCCGCAGCTTTGTTGCCACCGGTAGCTGCTGTGGATGCAGCCTGTGAACCGGCAGATGCGGTGGAAGAGGTTGTGGCGCCTTGACCACATGCTGTAAACGATGCGACCATAGCGCAGGCAAGAGATACAGCAAGAATTTTTTTGAATCTCATTTCAATTTCCTCCTTATATTTTGCGTTTATTTTAATGCGGACGATCCGCATACGGTGGGCAATGTAATTTGTATTAGTGCAGTTTGATTTCAGAAGCCTTCTTGTTTCTGTAAATATCAAGAAGAACAGCAAAAATAACAACGAGACCGGTGAAGAATGTTTGGTAATGACCCTGAAGACCCATGGACATCAGGCCGTTGCTCAGCACGCTCATCAGAAAGGCGCCGATTAATGTTCCCGACATGGTGCCAATACCTCCCGACATGGAAGTACCGCCAATAATAACGGCTGCGATTGCTTTCATTTCAAGGCCGTTTCCGGTTCCCGGAATTACAGTGGTATAAGTTGCTGCGTAAACAATACCTGCAAGACCGGCGAACAATCCGCACACCGTGTAAACAAGAGTCTTCCATTTCACGACATTTACACCGGAAAGACGAACTGCCTCTTCATTGGAACCCATTGCGTAGGTATAGCGGCCGAAACGGGTTTTGTTCAGCAGGAACATCGCAACGATAAAAAACAGACCCATGTAGATGATGCCGGTTGGGAAGCCGCTTGGCAATGCCGGGGTGGAAGGTGTTTTGTAAAAGATTGCTTTATATAAGCCGTCTTTGTCAAATGCGGAAGGGAAGCGCTGTGTCTGTACATTTGTGACAATTGCGCCGATACCCTGCGTCATCATCATAACGCCCAGTGTGGCGATGAAGGGAGGGAGTTTTAATTTGGAAATCAGCAGTCCGTTAATCAGGCCGAACAGAGTTGCAACCGCAACTACGATTGCAAGACAAAGAAAAATCGGCAGATGTGCTGCGGAGTAAAGATAGCCGCCGATTAAGGTGGAGCACATCATGTTCGTGCCGATAGAAAGGTCGATTCCGCCGGTAATAATAACGAAGGTAATACCAAACGCCATGAATCCAACGTAGTACGTGCTGTCAAGAATACTGACGAATGTTGCTGTTGAAGCAAAATTCGAACCGAAGAAGCAGAAGAAAATATAAAGAATTATAAGTGCGCCCAGCGCAAGTAGTTTTTGCAGTCCAGTGGCCTGAAATCCCTTTAACAAAGATTTTTTATTATTTTCCATTTTCGATACCTCCATTAATGTCTGGCAGTTGCATATTTCATGATGGATTCCTGTGATGCTTCCTGAATATTAAGCGAGCCTGTCATCTTGCCTTCGCACATACAGATGATACGGTCACTCATTCTCAGAACTTCAGGCAATTCGGATGAAATCATGATAATGGATTTGCCTTCTGCCGCCAATTCGTTCATCAGCTTATAAATTTCACTTTTTGCTCCGACGTCGATTCCTCTGGTTGGTTCATCGAAAATCAGAATATCGCAGTTCTTCACAAGCCATTTTGCAATAATAACCTTTTGCTGATTGCCGCCTGAAAGATTGCGGATCAGCTGGCTGGTGGAAGGTGTTTTAATGTTGATTTTATCGATATACTCCTTAGTGGCGGAAGTTACCTTCTTATCGTCAACTACACCGTACTTCGAAAAATGCTCTAAATCTGCCAAAACCACGTTGTCTGCAACGGAAAGTCCGACCGCAAGACCAAACTGCTTCCGGTCTTCCGAAAGGTAGCCGATGCCGGCTTTTACCGCGTCAACAGGGCTTTTAATCGTTACTGCTGTTCCGTTTTTGTAGATTTCACCGCTGATCATTGGGTCAGCACCTACAATCAGTCGTGCGGTTTCCGTTCTTCCTGCGCCCATCAAACCGGCAAATCCAAGGATTTCACCTTTGTGGAGCTGGAATGAAATGTTTTTTACATCTTTGGAATTCAGATTTTTAACTTCCAAAACAACCGGTGCGTCAGCCGCGACATTACTAAAGGTTTTTGGCTCCTCATAAATGGTGCGTCCGACCATAGCGTTGATAATTTCGTCCATGCTTGTTTCCGGCGTATTCAGTGTTGTAATATACTCACCGTCACGCATTACGGTAATACGGTCGGTAATTTCCATGATCTCTTCCATACGATGGGATATGTAAACCATCGAAACACCCTTATCCCGCAGATCCCTCATGGTTTTAAACAATTCGGTTACTTCGGTTTCGGTAAGCGCGGCGGAAGGCTCATCCAAAATCAATACGGAAGAATCAAATGAAATTGCTTTTGTGATTTCGACCATCTGCTGTTTTCCGACTGTCAGCGAACCGACCTTGTCAGTGGGATGAATCGAAAGCTTTAGGTGGTTGAACAATTCCTGGGTTTCCTTATTGATTGCGCTGTCGTTCAGCACAAAGCCTTTGGATTCCCTGCCGATGAAAATGTTCTGTGCGGCAGTCAAATGATTCATCAGGTTCAGTTCCTGGTGAACAATGGAAATTCCGGATTCCTGTGCTTCTTTTGGACTTTTGAACTGGACTTCCTGTCCGTTGTAAATTATTTTGCCGGAGTCAGCCTGATGAATTCCGGTAAGAACTTTCATTAAAGTGGATTTGCCAGCTCCGTTTTCACCGATAAGAGCGTGGATTTCTCCTTTTCGCAGTTCCAGATTGCACTGCTTTAATGCATGCACGCCCTGAAAGCGCTTATCAATGTCAATCATCTGAAGGACCACTGGATTATTTGAATTGGTACTAGCACTCACAGTAAAATCACCCCTATTGCTGTATTGCGTCCATTGAATCGGAACGCATTTAATTTATCTATTGTTTTCTACAATCAGGAGTATATTCCTTTTGTCTGTCTATTCACATAGATTTTTATCCACAAAAAGTTCAATTTTATACTTTTCGACTTTCTTTGTATTGATAACTATTTTTCTATCATGTATGATGAATTCGTAAAAAGACGTGAAATAATAAAAAGAAAATTATAAAAATAAAAAAGTATTAATTAAGAAAAGGGGTTATCCGTTATGTATAAAGTTCTGCTCGCGGAGGATGAAGTGGAAGTACTCAGTTCCATGCTGAAGACAATTCAATGGAAGAACTGCGGATTTGAAACCCCAATCGGGTGTCAGGACGGGTTGAAGGCAATTGAACTTTTAAAAAGCGGGTTTGTCCCCAATCTGGTTATCACCGATATTTGTATGCCTTTCGCCGATGGGCTGGAGCTAACGGAATATGTCAGCGAACATCTGCCCGATACGATTGTTGTAATTCTGACCGGCTACGATGAATTTAAATATGCCCACACGGCGATCAAATTAAAGGTGTATGATTATGTGCTCAAGCCGGTTACGCCGAGCAGGATGACTGAGCTTTTAAACCGTTTCAAGCAGGAACTGGACGAGCGTGAACTGAAAAATGTCGAAAATTCAATGGATATTGTAAGCAGCTATTTTTTGAACAGATTGGTTACAAAGAAGATGGATTCCACCACGATTGAAAAGAATTGCCGGGCCAATAAACTGACTTTTCAGGGCCGGTACCACATCGTAACGGCGCTGGATGTCGACCTGCCCGTTCCTGTCACAATTCGGGAAAGCAATACGCTGGAATTAATGCGCTACGGTCTGTTCAACATTTCTCAGGAACTGGCTCAGACAGTAAACTCCGCGGTCGTTTTTCAGGGAAATGACGGCGTGACCAATATTATAATCAGTGAGCAGGAGGTTGGCAGTGCCTACACGGAAGCTACGAATCTGGCGCATACCATTTCGGATTCCGTAAAACAAAGCCTCAAAATTTCGGTATCGGCGGGTATCGGCGAGCCGGTCGCTTATCTGGATGATTTGTATCTTTCCCGTATGCAGGCAGGCATGGCTTTGGGCTACCGCTTTTTCTACGGGGATTCCAGTATTATCTGTGAGGCGGATGTCGACATCAAGCAGTCCGGCGGTATCGACTATAACTCCTGTGAAAAACAGCTTGTGGAAGCGATTAAGGCAATGGACAGGATAAGTGCCATAGGCGCGGTTACAAATCTGGTTACACAGCTGAAAAAGTATCATATTCCTTTTGACAAATGTGTGTTATACAGCCAAAAACTGATGATGCGCATTATTACCCTGACGAACGAAGTGACCGGGGAGCTGGACGCGGAGTCGCTTGAAAAAATATCGGAAAGCACTAATTTTTACAGTGCTTCGAATTTAACTTATTTACAGAAATTGCTGGAAAATGTGTGTTCCAAGGTTTTTGAAATATTAGAAGTAGTGAAGAACAATACGATTGTGTCCCAGGTGGTAAAAGCGGAAAATTATATCAAACAGAACTATTCCGACCCAGAGCTTTCGCTGAATGTTATTACCGAGCACCTTTCAATCAGTACCAGCTACTTCAGCGCGATTTTTAAAGCGCAGACCGGTTCCACATTTGTGGAATACCTGACACACACGAGGATGGAAAAAGCAAAACAGATACTTGCTTTTACCGACCGGCGAACGTATGAAGCCGCGGAAGATGTCGGCTTTTCCGACCCGCACTATTTCAGTGTCGCCTTTAAGCGTGTAACCGGTATGACGCCGAAGGAATACCGCGAACAGGCAAGAAAGAACGCGTAGGGGGGCCGTATGTTAAAACGACTGAGAAAAATCTTTAAAGTACACAGTATTCAAACGACCATGATTATATCCTTTATGCTTTTAATATCCATCATTGTGCTATTCATTTCTATGATTTCCTATTACAACACAATTCAGGATATCGAGGACATGTCCATCAACTACACGCTCCGTTTATTAAAAGAGATTAACTTCAGTATTGATTCCTACATTTCCAATATGAAAAACACAGGCCAGGTTGTTGTGGAAAATAAAGATGTAACCAGCCTGATGTCATTTTACAGTGCGCACAGCGGAAAGACGCTCACCAAAGCTGAAAAATCGCAACTGGAGCAATTAAAGGCGCGCGTTGCCACCCACATGAATACGGTGGCCAACACACGCAATGACATTACCAACATAGCTGTCATTTCCAAAAAAGGTGACATCGTTTTGAGCGATTCCGGCAAAAAGGTGAACCCGTATTCAGAGTACAATATCTCCGACTGGTACTTAAAACCGCTCTCTTATAAAGATAACATTATCGTATCGCCGTCCCACGTTCAGAATCTGGTTGAAAATGAGTACAAGTGGGTTATTTCCATTTCCAAGGCGATACTCGACCCGAAGACCGGCGACGTAACCGGCGTTATGGTAATTGATTTAAATTATAAATACATCGAAAATATTTGCGTAAATGCTCAGATTGGGAAAAACGGATATATCTACTTAATTGACAATGATAAAAACATCATTTACCATCCGCAGCAGCAGCTCGTTTATTCGGGAATTAAAACCGAACTGATTGATCAAATGCTCAAGATGGACAGTATACAGACTTATTTAAACAACGGTAGCAAAGATAAAATCTATACGAAAAACTACTCCTCCCTTACCGGCTGGAGCGCGATTGGCGTAGTCAATACAAACGAATTGATTAAAAATAAGCGCAGCATCATCAACTTTTATGTTTTCCTCGCAGGAATCGCCATTATTTTCGCCAGTTTGATTGCGATTATCATTTCAAAAGCAATTACGAGGCCGGTTAAAATGCTGGAAAACACCATGCATAAGGTGGAAGAGGGAGATTTCAGCATTCAGTCTGAAATTAAGCTGAATAATGAAATCGGACACCTCAGCAAAACATTTAATGTAATGATATCGAAAATCAAGCTGCTGATGGCGACCGCGGTTTCCATTGAGGAAGAAAAGCGCCGGAACGAGATTAAAGCTCTTCAGGCGCAGATTAATCCGCATTTTCTTTACAACACACTCGACACCATCATTTGGATGTCTGCCGACGGGAAGAATGAGGAAGTTGTTGAAGTGACGTCGGCGTTGGCCAAGCTCTTCCGCACCAGCATCAGCGAGGGCGATAATCTGGTTCCGCTCGGTGTTGAAATTGAAAATATTCAAAGCTATCTGACAATTCAAAAAATGCGGTATAAAGATAAGCTTTCTTACAATGTGGAAATTCCCGACGTACTTTTGAAACTGAAAACACCAAAGCTGATTTTGCAGCCGATTGTAGAGAACGCCGTTTACCATGGAATTAAAATGAGCCCGACGGGCGGTGAAATTCACATCAGTGCCGCCGCGTCACAAAAGGGGCTTACCATCACGGTGGAAGACAGTGGTGTCGGAATGAGCAGCGAACAGGTTGCACAGATTTTTACTGCCGACAGCCACGACCATGATGGCATGGGAATCGGTGTGATCAATGTTAACAACAGGATTAAACTTTGCTTTGGAAAGGAATATGGCCTTTTTTACCGCAGTGAGGAAGGGAAAGGCACCAGAGTGGATATTCTGATTCCAATCATAGAGGACGGTGAAGAAAGCAATGGATAAACATCACTATTCTGCAATTTTTATCACTCTGATTATCTGCTTTCTCGCTTTGTTTGGCCTGTTCAATATGGAAAGCAAAGTAATTGACAGCGGCAAGTCCCCCAGTCAATACAATATCAAAATGATTCTCAAAGCAAAGGCAAATCCTCCGGATTTTTGGCGTATTGTGGAGCAGGGTGCTTCTGTTGCCGCCAACGAATACGGAGCGAACTGTGAAGTGACCGGCCCGACATCCGAAGAGAATGTCGATGCGCAGATCAAGCTGGTGGAACTGGCTATCAGCCAAAAACCGGATGCGATTATTCTGGCTGCCGCCGATTTTGAAAAGCTTGTACCTGTTTGCCAAAAGGCGCATGATGCGGGAATACCTCTTATCATGGTTGACAGCGACGTTGATTACAGTGAGACGCAGGGCACGGTTGGCACAGATAATTATGAGCTTGGCAAAAAACTGGCTCAGCAGATGGATTCTCTGATTGGGCCAAATGATAAATTTGGTGTGGTGGGGCACGTTAAGACAGTAACCACAGCAATAGAGCGGCAAAAGGGTTTAATGGAAAACGCTAAAAATGCCACAGCTCGAATTGCCGGAATCACCTACTGCAACGGTTCGGTACAGCTTGCAAGAACACAGGCTGTACAAATGCTGAAGGAAAATTCCGATATTCGGTGTATGGTCGGTCTGAATGAAAGTTCGGCGCTCGGCATTGCCTATGCTATAAAGGATCTTGGGCTGGGGGGCAAGGTAAAACTCGTAGCCTGTGACAGCTCCGAACAGCAGATTCAATTCATGGAACAGGGGGTCATTCAGGCGTTTGTAATACAAAAGCCGTTTAATATGGGTTATATCAGCGTAAAAAATGCAGTGGATTTTTTGCAGAAAAAAGAGATCCCAAAGTTTTACGATACAAAAAGCGTAGTTGTGACAAAAGAGACACTCTATACCACAGAAAACCAAAAACTGCTTTTCCCGTTTACCGATACGAATTAATTCATTTTAAGAGGTGCTTCCAATGAAAAAACAAGTTTTAACTTTTGATTTTGGTGCGTCAAGCGGACGTGCCGTTCTGGGCAGCTTCGACGGCAGCCGCATCGAGCTGGCTGAGGTTCACCGGTTCGACAATAACCCGGTAACGCTGCGGGGCACTTTTTACTGGGACGTGCTCGGCCTGTTTCATGAAATCAAGCAGGGCATTACAAAAGCGCGCGCGTATGGCGAGTTTTCCAGCATTGGTGTCGATACCTGGGGCGTTGATTTCGGCCTTCTTGATCAGAACGGTGATCTTCTCCAAAACCCGGTTCATTACCGTGATGCCCGCACCGCGGGAATGCTGAATGAAGTCTGCAAAAGAATCGGCAGGGAAACACTTTACGGCGCAACGGGCGTGCAGCTGATGGAGATCAATACGCTGTTTCAGCTGTACTCCCTGTCACAAAAATACCCGGAACTGCTCGAAAGGGCTGACTGTGCGCTGCTCATGCCGGATTTGTTCGGCTATTTTCTGACCGGAAAGAAAACCGCGGAATATTCGATTGCTTCCACAACGCAAATGCTCGACCCGGCCACAAGGAACTGGAACCGGGATTTGCTGACTCAGCTGGGTCTTCCTTCCCATCTGTTCCCGGACGTTGTTCAGTCCGGCACAGTTTTAGGCGAAGTTTCAGCAGATATCTGTGAAGAACTGGGAATCCACGATGTCAAGGTAATTTCCGTTACAGGGCACGACACCGCCTGCGCGGTTGCCGCGGCGCCGGCCGCCGACGAGGACTTTATCTTTATTTCGTGCGGAACATGGTCGCTGTTTGGCACCGAACTGAAAGCTCCCATCATCAGCGAAGAAAGCAAACGGCACAATGTTACCAACGAGGGCGGCTACAACGGAACAACTACCTTCTTAAAGAATATCATCGGACTGTGGCTGATTCAGGAAACACGCCGCCAGTACCGCCGCGAAGGGAAAGAATACAGTTACAATGATTTGGAGAAATACTCCGTCGCCTCAAAGCCGTTCCGGTATTTTATTGACCCCGACGCGCCGGAATTTGTTGCTCCCGGCAACATTCCGGAACGGATACGCGATTACTGCCGCAGAACCGGGCAGGGCACACCGGAAACGGTGGGCGAAATCATGCGCTGCATCTATGAAAGTCTGGCTATGACTTACCGTTATGCGTTTGAACAGATTCAGGACTGCACCGGCAAAACGTACCGGGATATTCACATGCTCGGCGGCGGAACCAAAGATACGCTTTTATGCGGTATGACGGCGAATGCGACGGGCTGTAAAATCATAGCCGGACCGATTGAAGCGACCGCAATGGGCAATGTTGCCATTCAGCTGATTGCGCAGGGCGACATAGCAGACCTTGCCGAAGCAAGAAGGGTAATCCGGAATTCTTTTGAAGCCGTTGAGTACGTTCCGCAGGAAGAAAGACAGTGGAGTGAAGCCTACAAGAGGTACCGGGCAATCATAGAAAAATGAACCTTTCTTGGAAGATAAAGAATATACAATCAAAATACCGAATGATAAAATCATTTTGTACAAAATAAATTGTGGGGATCATAAATGAATGATCCCGCCAAATAATAAAACATAGGGAGGCTGTAATGATGAGTTATCCAAAAATTGGTATTCGTCCAACCATCGACGGAAGATGGGGCGGCGTAAGAGAAAGCCTTGAAGGGCAAACAATGGGCATGGCAAAAGCTGCCGCCAAATTAATCAGTGAAAATTTAAAATATGCAGACGGAACACCGGTGCAGTGCATAATTGCCGACACAACAATCGGCGGCGGCGCGGAAGCCGGCAAATGCGCAGAAAAATTTGCAACAGAAAATGTCTGCGGTACACTGACCGTAACTCCCTGCTGGTGCTATGGCAGTGAAACAATGGACATGGACCCGCTCACCGTGAAAGCGGTTTGGGGCTTTAACGGCACGGAGCGCCCGGGTGCGGTTTATCTTGCCGCAGTACTGGCTGCACATGCGCAAAAAGGACTGCCTGCTTTCTCTATTTACGGTCACGACGTACAGGATGCAAATAACGAAACAGTCCCTTCTGATGTTCAGGAAAAGATTCTTCGTTTTGCAAAATGCGCGGTCGTTGTCGGTCAAATGAAGAATAAAGCTTATGTCAACGTCGGTTCTGTCGCAATGGGTATTGCCGGTTCCTATGTTGACGCGGACTTCTGGCAAAAATACCTCGGCATCCGCGCAGAATGGGTCGACATGACCGAAATTCTGAGGAGAATCAAACTGGAAATATATGACCATGCTGAGTATGACAAAGCATACGCATGGGTAAAAGAATACTGCAAAGAGGGCTTTGACAAGAACGCAGGCAAGAGTTTCCCCGAAATCATCATAAAATCAAAAGTGGTTCCGGCTGAAAAGGATTGGGAGTTCATTGTAAAGCAAACTCTGGTCGTAAGGGATATTATGCTCGGCAATCCGAAGATTGACGAAATGGGCTGGCATGAAGAAGCGCTCGGAAGAAACGCCATCGCTGGCGGTTTCCAGGGGCAGCGCATGTGGACGGACTGGCTCCCGAACGGTGATTTTATGGAAGTAATCCTGTGCAGCACGTTTGACTGGAACGGCGCAAGGCAGCCAATTCCTTTCGCAACGGAAAACGACACCATGAATGGTGCAGCCATGCTGCTCGGCAGTCTGGTTTCAGATAAAGCGCCGCTTTTCTCCGACGTAAGAACTTACTGGAGCCCCGAAGCAGTAGAGCGTGTAACAGGCAAAAAGCCGGAAGGCATTGCTGCGAACGGATTCATTCATTTAATTAATTCCGGCGCGACCGCACTCGACGGAACCGGTGCTTCCAAGAATGAAAAAGGCGAAGGCTGCATGAAGGAATGGTGGAACATGACCGAAGAGGACATCAAAGCCTGCCTTGCCGCAACCGACTGGGAGCGCGCAGACTATGAATACTTCAGAGGCGGCGGATTCTCGTCCCACTTTAAGACGGACGCGGAAATGCCGATTACCATGATCCGCATGAATATGGTGGACGGTGTTGGCCCAACCCTTCAAATTGCGGAAGGTTACACGGCTGTGCTGGACCCGGAAGTACACCACATTTTGGACATGAGAACAGACCGTACGTGGCCGACCACATGGTTTGTACCGAAGCTGACCGGAGAAGGCGCATTCAAGGATGTTTACAGCGTGATGGCTAACTGGGGTGCAAACCACGGTGCCAGCGTTTACGGCCATGTCGGTAAAGACTTAATCACACTCGCAAGTATGCTGAGAATTCCAGTGGCCCTCCACAATGTTGAGGATGACGATCTTTACAGGCCGCATTCCTGGGCTGCCTTCGGCACAAAAGATTTGGAGTCCGCCGATTACAGGGCATGTAAAGAATACGGACCGCTCTATAAATAAGCGATTCGCCACGCTAGATAAAAGCAGGGGCGGATTCGATTCCGCCCCTGCTGGGGATGAGGCGGAAACGAAATCCGTCTCTTTTTTATTTAATTTTAAATTTAGGAGGAAAATTACAATGTTAAAGGGAATACCAAGTATTATTCAGCCGGAATTACTCAAAATATTAATGGAAATGGGTCATGGGGATGAAATTGTCATTTCAGACGGAAATTTCCCGGGCGCCGCAAATGCACAAAAACTGGTGCGGTGTGACGGGAACGGGGTCGCCCCGGTACTCGACGCTATTTTAAAGCTGATGCCGCTTGATTCCTACAGCGAGCATCAGGTATCACTGATGGAGGTGGTTCAGAGCGATCCCTATGTGCCGGTCATTTGGGAGCAATACAAACAAATCGTTCAGAAGTATGAGCCGGAAAACAATAAAATCGAATATGTGGAGCGTTTCGCTTTCTATGAAAGAGCAAGAAAGGCTTATGCTGTTGTTACAACCTCCGAAATGGCGCTATATGCGAATATCATTTTAAGAAAAGGTGTTGTAACGGAATAATACTACTCCTTGCCCGGCAGTGTGTGCAGGTGGGTGTATTGGTTGCACAGGTCGTTGATCTCTTTTTTCTCTGTTATGATTTCATAAAAATCGCTCAATGGGGCGAGTTTGCATAAAAAATCCCGATTCATTTTTGAAGTGTCACACATGAGAACTGCTCGGTTGCTGTTTGCAAGATACTGCATTTTCACGTAATATTCATCTTCACTTGCTTCGGATGCACCGTGTTCCACGCTGAATCCGCGGCATGACAGGAAAGCCATGTCCGCGTTGTATCGGCTGATAAATTCCTTCGCTGCAAGGCCGACAAGGGATTTGGAATTTTCACGCAGGGAACCGCCGGTACACATAACGGTAACATTCTTATAGTCGGAAAGAAGCATTGCGGTTTTAATTCCATTAGTAATTACTTTCAGATTATTAATCTTGTCAAGATCTTTTGCAAGAATGTTTACCGTGCTGCTCGAATCCAAAAAAATCGTCATTCCATCGCGGATATGGCGCAGTGCCAGGTCGGCGATGATTTGCTTTTTCATGGAATTCTGGGTTTCCCGGAACGCAAGCGGGTCCTCGCTTGTGCTTCCTTCTACTAAAACCGCGCCGCCATGGGTGCGGTGAATCAATTTACTTTCCTCCAAATCCTTGAGATCTCTGCGAATGGTCGCTCCGCTTGCAAAAATGCTGCTGCAAAGCTGATCGACCGTAACAACTCTGTTGTTCGTTCGCATCATCTCAAGGATTTGTTGTTTGCGCTCATAAGCCAGCATACAGTACCCTCCGATTAATGATTGAATTTGATCATTTTTGATTATAAATCAAAATATTGGCGTTGTATCGTCAACTATAACGCCAAACATAGCTTATTTTGTTTACTTCTGATAAAATCATAGCAAGAAACAGGAATAAAATCAATAGCGAAAAACAAATTTGAAAAGGAGAAATCATTATGGCATCAGCTTACGAGATTAAAAAGGAATTATGCGAGATAGGCCGCAGGATTTATCAAAACGGATTTGTCGCAGCAAACGACGGTAATTTTTCCGTTAAAATAAACGCGAACGAGTACTACTGTACTCCTACAGGTGTTTCCAAAGGGTTCATGACCCCGGATATGATCCTGAAGGTGGACGGCAAGGGCAACATGCTTGAGCCAAATGCAAAGTATAAGCCATCCTCCGAGTTTAAAATGCACCTCAGAGTATATGAAGAGCGCCCGGACGTAAACTCAGTGGTTCATGCTCACCCTCCGATTGCAACTGCTCATGCTGTTGCCGGTCTTGGACTTGATTCCTACATCATGCCGGAAGCTGTTATTTTCCTCGGCACCGTTCCGCTTACAAAATACGGCACGCCTTCCACAATGGAAATCCCGGATGCAATTTCCGAGGAGATTCAGAATCATGATGCCGTTCTCCTTCAAAATCACGGCGCGCTGACGATGGGTGTGAGCCTGATGAACGCATATTTCAAGATGGAATCTCTTGAATTCTTTGCGAAAGTCAGCTTATATACAAAACAGCTTGGCGGCGGTCAGGAATTCACCTGTGAGCAGATTGAAAAACTTCTGCAGATTCGCAAAAACATGGGCTTGCCGGGAAGACATCCGGGCTGCGCAAAATGCGAAAACCGCGACACTCCTAACTGCCACTGTGCATCACCGGCTGAAAAAGCTGCCTGCAAAAAGCCGGTAGCCGCTCCTGCAGCTGCTTCCAATTCCGACCTTGTCAGCGAGATAACCAGAAGAGTTCTTGCTGAAATCAACAGATAATTACTTTCATGAATCTTCCGGCCAGCCGGAAGTGAAAGGATCGATGTGATATGCCACAAAGCAAACGGTTTCAAGTCCTGGCTGACCGTCCGGTTAACAAGGACTGCTTTGTAAAGGAATGCCCCGAAATTGGGTTTGTGGCAATGGATTCCCCTTATGACCCAAACCCGTCCATTAAAATCGAAAACAATGTGATTGTTGAGATGGATCAGAAGCGCCGCGAGGATTTCGACTTTGAGGACACATTTATCGCAGACCATGCAATCGACCTTTCGGTCGCACAGGAAGCGATGGCAATGGATTCTTTAAAGCTTGCCCGGATGCTTGTGGATATTTCCGTGGGTAAACAGGAGATTTCCCGCCTTGCGGGCGGCATGACTCCGGCGAAGCTCTGTGAGGTAATGAGTCATCTTAATGTAGTTGAGATGATGATGGCGATGCAAAAAGTAAGGGAGCGTCTGTTCCCTGCAAATCAAACACATGTAACGAATAAAGACGATAACCCGATACAAATAGCCTGCGACGCTGCCGAAGCCGCGTTCAGGGGTTTTGCGGAAACGGAAACTACGGTTGGTGTTGCAAGGTATGCGCCGCTGTGTGCTGTCGGTTTGCTGGTTGGCTCGCAGTGCGGGCGGCCGGGCGTGCTTTCCCAGTGCGCTGTCGAAGAAGCAACCGAACTGATGCTGGGAATGCTCGGCATTACGACTTACGCGGAAACCCTTTCGGTGTACGGCACGGAAAAAGTTTTTATTGACGGTGACGATACGCCGTATTCCAAAGCATTCCTCGCGGCAGCTTACGCTTCCCGGGGAATCAAAGTAAGGTGCACCTCCGGAACGGCTTCCGAAGCCCTGATGGGCCATGCGGAACAAAAATCCATGCTTTATCTCGAAGCCCGCTGCCTGCTGATTATCAAGGGCGCCGGCGTTCAGGGAACGCAGAACGGTTCAGTCAGCTGCATCGGTCTTGCCAGTTCGGTGCCGTCGGGTATTCGGGCGGTTCTGTCCGAAAATCTGTTAGCCGCCATGCTGGGTTTGGAATGTGCTTCCAGCAATGACCAGACGTTTTCTCATTCCGATATCAGACGAACCGCCAGAATGCTGATGCAGATGCTTCCGGGAACGGACTTTATCTTTTCCGGTTACAGCTGCACACCGAACTATGACAATATGTTTGCCGGTTCCAACTTCGACGCCGATGATTTTGACGATTACAATGTTCTGCAGCGTGATCTAAAGGTGGACGGCGGTTTAAAGCCGGTCACGGAAAAAGAAACAGTTGAAGTTCGTTACAAGGCCGCGCGTGCAATGCAGTCCCTGTTTGACCGGCTTGGGTTTGAACCCGTTACCGACGAACAGATGGAGCAATGCGTTTACGCACACGGCAGTCATGATATTACGGCAAAGCGCAAGGTTGATGAAGACCTGAAAGCGGCAAAGCGCATTCTCGACGGCGAAGTAAACGGGCTTGACATTGTCCGCGTACTTGCACAGACAGGGCATAAGGACATTGCCGTTTCCATTCTTGAAATGCTTAAGCAGCGGGTTTCCGGGGATTACCTCCAGACCGCTGCAATTCTGGATAAAGACTTTAATGTTCACAGCTCCGTCAACGATAAAAATATTTATCAGGGGCCGGGAACAGGGTACCGCGTCGAGGGCAAGGTTTGGGAGGATATTAAGAATATTCCTCAGGCATTTGACCCCAACGATCTTTAAAGGAGGGTGAGGTAACATGGCATACGATGAAAAACTGATTGCCGAAGTAACGAGAAAAGTAGTCGAAGCTTTGGCGCAGCGCAGCACGGCGCCCAGGGCCGTTCCTACGGTAAGTTCTTCACCTGACCCGAACTTTACCATCACCGAGGTGGGCGAAGCGAAAGTCGGCGCTTACCCGGACGAGGTTGTCATTGGTCTCGCTCCCGCCTTTGGGACTGCCCAGACAAAGACAATCTGCGGAATCCCCCATTCCGACGTGCTGCGCGAAATCGCAGCGGGCATTGAGGAAGAGGGACTGAAGCCAAGGTTCATTAAGGTTGTGGATATCTCCGACGTTTCGTTTATCGCCCGTCGTGCCGCCGGTTTCAGCGGTTCGGGAATCGGAATCGGAATTCAGTCGAAGGGAACCACGGTCATCCATCAAAAGGACTTGTTCCCGCTTTCCAATCTGGAACTTTTCCCGCAGGCACCGCTCATCACATTGGAAATCTACCGCAAAATCGGCAAAAATGCCGCACGGTATGCAAAAGGGCAGTCCCCCGTTCCGATTGAAACGGAAAACGACCCCATGGTTCGTCCCACTTACCAGACAAAGGCGGCCATTCTGCATATTAAGGAAACGGAACAGATTCGTGCCGGTGAAAAACCGGTTGCGCTGGAAGTGAGGTGGCGCAATGGATAATATTGAAAATCTGGTTGCGCTGCTCGCAAAGGAACTAAAGTCAGGTGAAACACAAAAGCCGCGACAGACGGCTGCCGTTCAAGCGAACGGCACTTACACCGAAGCAGATTATCCCATGCTGAAAAAGCATGGCGATATCATCAAAACGCCAACCGGCAGGAGTGTAAGTGAGATAAGCCTTGAAAATGTTCTGAATGAAAGCGTCAGCATTAAAGATGTGAGAATTTCCAGTGAAATGCTCCATGCGCAGGCACAAATCGCAGAAAGCGCGGGAAAAAAGCAGATCGGTGAAAACCTGAAACGGGCTGCGGAACTGACGCAGGTTCCCGATGATACCATTATAAAGATGTACGACATGCTCCGTCCGAACCGGTCCACTAAGGCGCAGCTGGAAGAGTTGGCACAAACGCTGCTCAATCAGTATCATGCGCCGATGTGCGCGCAGCTGGTGCGCGAAGCGGTCTCGGTTTATGAGAAACGCAACATTCTTCTTGTTTAAGGGAAGGATGTGAAAGCATGAACGTTACACCGAATTTTACTTTCAGCACAAAAATTATTGCCGGAATTGATATTGGCAACTCAACGACCGAAGCCGTCATTTTGGACAAAAGCCATGAAAAACCCGTTTATCTTTCCTCCTGCATGACACCGACTACCGGCGTAAAAGGAACGCTCCGTAATGTGGAGGGCTGTGTCAAAGCGCTGGATGAAGCGCTTGCCGCGGCGGGAATCAAGCGGAGTGACTTGAACTCCATACGGATCAATCAGGCCGCGCCGGTTATCAGCAATCTTTCCATGGACACCGTCAGCGAAACGGTAGTCATCGGTTCGGCTATGATCGGTCATAATCCCGATACGCCGGGCGGCGAAGGGCTTGCATTGGGGCTGACTGCCCCGATTCGTGAGTTGACCAATAAAACGGATAACCTGATTGTTGTGATTGACAACTGCCCGTATTACGAGGCCGCCGAACTTTTAAATCGTGCTTTCAACCGCGGATTCAAAGTGGTTGGCGCAATTGTAAAAAATGACGACGGTGTGCTGATTGCAAACCGACTGACACGAAAGATTCCAATTGTCGACGAGGTAAAAGGAATCGATCAAATAGAGATGCAGGTTCCGGCCGCGGTTGAAGTGGCAAAAAACGGAGAAAGCATTAAAACCCTATCGAACCCGTATGGAATTGCGGGCCTGTTCGAACTTGACGCGCAGCAGACAAAGGACAGCATTCCGGTAGCGAGGAGCCTTACAGGCTGCCGTTCCGGTGTGGTCATCCGGGCGAAGGGCGCTCAGGTAAAATCCCGCAGAATCCGCGCAGGCAGTTTAAAACTGATTGGCAGCCAAAAGACAGTTGAACTCGATGTGAACCGCGGTGCACAAGCAATTATGGCGGCGATGGAGCAGGCAGGAACCCTTACCGACGCACTCGGCGAGGAAGGTACAAACGTGGGCGGTCTGGTTGGCTCCATTAAGCAAACCATGGCGGATTTAACCGAACAGTCCGTGCAGGACATGAAAATATCCGATATCCTTGCAGCCGACACCTTTGCCGCGACGAAAGTCGGCGGTGCGCTGGCGGATGAATATGCGATGGAAAATGTCGTGATGCTTGCCGCAATGGTACAGACTTCCAAGCTACACATGAACAAAATCGCAAAGGAACTGCAAAACCTTACCGGTGTTAAAGTAACAGTATCGGGCAAGGAAGCGGAAATGGCCCTGAAAGGGGCGCTCACCACGCCGGGCTCCGAAACCCCGCTGGCCATTCTTGACCTTGGCGGCGGCTCCACGGACGCAGCGCTGATTGATGAAACCGGAAAAATCACTTCCATTCATCACGCGGGTGCGGGCGAAATGGTCACGAGGATGATTAACCTAGAGTTAAACCTCAATGACAGGGACACGGCGGAATTGATTAAGAAGTTTCCGCTTGCAAAGGTCGAAGGGCTTTTGTATCTGCGGTTTGAAGATTCCAGCGTAAAGTTTGTTTCCGAACCGCTGCCGCCTCAGTTCTTTTCCCGCGTGGTAGTGGTTACGGACGAAGGACTGGTTCCCATCCGTTCGGACAAAAAGCTTACCATTGACAAAATTGCTTCGGTTCGCCGGCAGGCGAAGAAAAAGGTATTTCTCACCAACGCACAAAGGGCGCTCAGGGCGGTTGCCCCGGACGGCGAGATTCGCAGTATCGGCTCCGTGGTGCTGGTGGGGGGAAGTTCACAGGATTTTGAAATCGGGGATATCCTTTCGGAATATCTCAGCGCTTACCGCATTGCGGCAGGGCGTGCGAATCTTCTCGGATTTCTGCCTCCGCACAGCGCGGTTGCTCTTGGTCTTGCGCTTGCGGATTAAATTAGTTGGCCTCCAAAGGAGGAATGCCCCGAAATGAGTATTTATACAAAAAACGGCGATACCGGTTTTGCCAGCACGATGACGCGCAGAATGATTCCAAAGAACAGCCCGATTTTTTCGGTGCTCGGCACTTTGGATGAACTTAATTCCGCTTTGGGCGTGGCAAGGGATAAAATGCCCGCGGATACCGGGGAAATCGTTCGTTCCATCCAGCAGGATATTATCGCGTTTTGTACGGAACTGGCGGGCGGCGAACGGTTTGCTACGAAGGAAAAAATTGCATCAATGGAAAAATCCATTGATATGATCATGGAATCCGTGCCGCAGATTACCGCTTTTATCACTCCCGGCAACAGTACCGCAGGTGCGGCGCTTGACCTTGCAAGAACAGTTGCAAGAAGGGCGGAGCGGGAACTGATGACCAGCAAGCAGACCGGGGGAATCACCCGGGAAGCAATGATGTGGGGAAACCGGCTTTCGGATTTAATTTATGCCCTTGCCCGTCTGATGGATGCAAAATGTGACAGTCAGCCCGCACAGCCCGCGAATTCCAAATCGGGTTTTCAGTTGGTTGAAACGATTCAGCCCGGTGCAAGCTTTATGGAAACAGGGTTGTGGCTCTGTCGTCAGGTTTTGATGAAGGCCAGAGAAATGGGTGTTCCGGTTGTTACGGCCGCATGCGACGCGGGCGGCAACCCGGTTGCGCTTCTCCGTGACGACGGCGCATACATCGCAAGCGTGGATATTGCGCAGAATAAAGCGTATACCAGCGTTTCGGTGCAAATGTCCACGGAAAAGCTTGGAACACTCTGCCAGCCAAACGGCCCCCTCTACGGCATTCAGCACACAAACGGGGGCAGAATTGTGATTTTCGGCGGTGGAAATCCGCTTTATGAAAACAACAGGCTGATCGGCGGATTTGGCGTCAGCGGTGGCTCCGCCGAGCAGGATACATCATTAGCACATTTTGCGAATGATATTTTTGAAAACAGATAAGGAGGTATATGCCATGGAAATACAAGAAAAAGAGATTGCAGAAATCGTATGGCAGGTTGTAGCGAGCATGTCGGGTTCACCCACACCCGCTGCATCCGAAGGCCTTGTGATCGATGGAAAGACATATCTCGGTGTATTTAATGACATGAATGAAGCAATCGAAGCTGCTTACAAAGCACAAAAGGTGCTTCGTGATATGACGTTCGAGCAAAGAGAAAGCATTATCTCATGCATCAGAAAGCTGATTCTGGAAGAGGCACCGGTCATTGCGAAATTGGGAGTTCAGGAAACCGGAATGGGCAGAGTGGAACACAAGATCCTGAAGCACCGCTTAGTTGCCATGAAAACACCAGGAACAGAGGACTTGACAACCGAGGCATATTCGGGCGACAAGGGGCTGACACTGGTGGAGATGGCTCCGTTTGGAGTAATCGGAGCAATTACCCCAAGTACAAACCCGAGCGAAACCGTGCTTTGCAACTCGATTGGAATGATTGCGGGCGGCAATACGGTCGTCTTTAATCCCCATCCGGGCGCGACAATGACCTCGCTTTACGCAGTGGATTTAATCAACCGTGCGGCTAAGGAAGTTGGCGCTCCGCTTAACCTTGTAGTGTCCATTACAAAGCCTACGATGGAAACTTCCGACATCATGGTAAAAAGCCCGTATGTCAAAATGCTTTGCTGCACCGGCGGCCCCGGCGTTGTAAAAGCAATGCTTTCCTCCGGTAAAAAAGCAATCGGCGCCGGCGCCGGAAATCCCCCCGTTATCGTGGATGAAACCGCGGATATTAAAAAAGCGGGCAAGGATATTATCGATGGCTGCAGCTTCGACAACAATCTTCCCTGCATCGGGGAAAAGGAAGTATTTGCGCTTCAGCCGATTGCCGACGAATTGTTATACTATATGCAGCAGAGCGGCGCGTATCTGATTAACCGTGAACAGATGCAGCAGCTTGAACGCGTAGTGCTTCAGGAAGGCAAAAACGGCAAACCGGTCATTAATAAAAACTGGGTCGGCAGGGATGCCAAACTGATTTTAAAACAAATCGGAATTGAAGTCGGCGACGACATCCATTGCGTGATCTGTGAAGCAAAAGAGTCCGATCATTTCGTGGGGATTGAACTGATGATGCCGATATTGCCGGTTGTCCGGGTACCGGACATTGACACGGCGATTGAAATGGCGGTCAAAGCCGAGCATGGCAACCGGCACACCGCTCATATGCATTCGAAAAATATCGATAATCTGACCAAGTTCGCGAAAGCGATTGAAACGACTATCTTTGTTAAGAATGCACCTTCCTACGCGGGCATCGGTGTTGGCGGTGAAGGTTACTGCACGTTTACCATTGCCGGACCGACCGGGGAAGGCTTGACTTCGGCAAAGAGCTTTACCCGCCGCAGAAGATGCGTTATGGTAGATTCCTTCCGAATGGTTTAAACATTTTATTCTATTTCGATAAATAACACAGGAGGCCATAAATTATGGAAATCAATGCAAATCAGATTGAAAGTATTGTCCGTTCCGTACTTTCCAAAATGGATTCCGGTGCGCCCGCCGGAACACCCGGCATGGCAAGGGCTGCAATGCTGACGGCTGCCAAACATTTCGAAGTAAAGGAATTCCCAATCCCTCAGGTAGGGGACGACGAAATCCTTGTCAAAGTCGAAGGCTGCGGCGTTTGCGGTACCGATGTTCACGAGTGGAAGGGCGACCCGTTCGGCTTTATTCCTCTGGTACTCGGCCATGAAGGAACCGGCGAAGTCCTTGCTCTTGGCAAGAATATCAAACACGACACACAGGGTCACGCAATCAAAATCGGCGACAAAATTGTTACTTCCGTTATTTCCTGCGGCGAGTGCCACACCTGTCTGCTGCATCCCGACCAGACCGAGCTTTGCGCGAATCAGGGCGTTTACGGCCTGATTCCGGACAACGACAAGAATCACCTCTGCGGCTGGTTCTCCACTCATCTGATGATTACAAAAGGTTCCACTTTCTTTGTGGTAAACGATCTTTCACTGGATCAGAGGATGCTGCTCGAGCTTGCCGCCGTTACCACACACGCATTGGAACAGGGCAAAAAAACCGGCCGCCTCAACTTCAACAGCAAGGTTCTTGTTCAGGGCTGCGGCCCGGTTGGCTTGATGATGATCGCTACTCTGCATGTAATGGGAATCGATCAGATTATCGCGGTTGACGGCAATGCGAACCGTCTTGAATTTGCCAAAAAGCTGGGTGCCACACTGACAGTCAACTTTAAAGACCTTCCTACTCTTGATCAAAGAGTCAAAGCGGTTTTGGATATGACCGACGGCGCGGGGGCGGACTTCGCTTACCAGTGCACCGGAAATCCGGGCGCGGCGTCCGACGTTTACAAATACATCCGTCGCGGCGGCGGTCTTTGTGAAATGGGCTTTTTCGTCAACAACGGCGATTGCACAATCAATCCGCATTTCGACCTTTGCAACAAAGAGATTATGCTGGTCGGTTCCTGGACTTACAGCGCCAGCGAGTATCCGGTCACCATGGCGTTCCTGCGCCGCGCAAAGGGAATGGGCGTTCCGCTGGAAGAACTGATTACCCACAGATATCCGCTTGACCAGATGAACGAAGCCATGGAAATGAACCTTACCGCACAGGGAATTAAAATTTGCTATACTGCACAATAATATTCAAGCGGAGCAGGCTCCGCATAACGAGGTGAGATTTTGGCACTGGGAATGATCGAAGTATACGGCTTTGCAACATCGATTGTTGTTGCGGACGCGGCTGCGAAAGCCGGGAATGTAACCATTGTTGCGCTGGATAAAAATAAACCTGCCGGCGGTGATTCAGTCGCCGTACCGCTTATCATGCTTGTGAAAATAAACGGGGATGTCTCCTCTGTGGAACAGGCTGTGGAAGCGGGTTCGAGGGTCGCCAAGGAAAAGGGTCAATTTATACAGTCCCACATCATCCCCAATGAAGCGGATGACACCAAAAAGATGGCGAAAATCAATGCAGTGGGTCACGATAAATTTAATATTCTTGAATATTAATACAGATAAAAAATACAAAAATACTAAAGGAGATTATGATTATGTTAGAAGCATTGGGAATGGTAGAAACCAGAGGTCTCGTAGCGGCAATTGAAGCAGCGGATGCAATGGTGAAAGCTGCAAACGTAGCATTAATCGGCACAGAAAAAATCGGATCCGGACTCGTAAGCGTCATGGTCCGCGGCGATGTCGGTGCAGTGAAAGCTGCTGTTGAAGCAGGCGGCGCTGCAGCTGCAAGACTTGGCGAAGTTGTCGCAACCCACGTAATCCCAAGACCGCACACAGATGTTGAAAAGATTCTTCCTCAGGTAAAATAAGAACCGGTATAAAACTCAATCTAAAATAAAAAAGGAGATTATGATTATGTTAGAAGCATTAGGTATGGTAGAAACCAGAGGTCTCGTAGCAGCAATTGAAGCAGCGGATGCAATGGTGAAGGCTGCAAACGTAGCATTAATCGGCACAGAAAAAATCGGATCCGGACTCGTAAGCGTCATGGTTCGCGGCGATGTCGGCGCAGTGAAAGCTGCTGTTGAGGCAGGCGGCGCTGCAGCTGCAAGACTTGGCGAGGTTGTTGCAACCCACGTAATTCCAAGACCGCACACTGACGTGGAAAAAATTCTTCCTTCCATAAAATAATTGCGGGGTGATTTTTAGTGGAAAAGGCAATAGCACTGCTGGAAGTGCAGGCGCTGGTTGCGGCGATTGACGGTCTGGACGCCATGCTGAAAGCAGCGGATGTTCGTCTGGTACATATCGAACGCAGACTTGGCGGACGATTGGTTACCATCGTCGTCGACGGCAGCATTTCGAATGTACAGGCGGCTGCCCTTGCAGGCAAAGCTGCCGCTGAAAAAGTTGGCAACGTAAAGCTCTGTGAGGTCATTGCCCGCCCTCACCCTGAGATTCTAAAGTTTATTTACACAGATATGGAGGTGTAGTTCATTATGCAGGTTCCTAATGATAAAGGTGAAAAGAAGCTGATTAAGCCGGTTGTCAATGAGTCGGTAATCGCAGCTACTTCTCCCCAGGTTTTAAAGGCAGTAGAAAAGTCGATTGCTGCGCAAGCAGCAAAAGCTTCTCAACCGGAAAAGAAAAATCCGGAGACACATGTTATTACGAAAAAGGAGAGTTTTCAAATGGAAGCATTAGGCATGGTAGAAACCAGAGGTCTTGTAGCAGCAATCGAAGCTGCCGATGCAATGGTTAAGGCTGCAAATGTAGCTCTGATTGGTACGGAAAAAATTGGTTCCGGACTCGTGACTGTCATGGTTCGCGGTGATGTCGGCGCGGTAAAGGCTGCTGTTGAAGCAGGCGGTACAGCGGCTGCCAGACTTGGCGAAGTCGTCGCTACTCACGTAATCCCGAGACCGCACACAGACGTAGAAAAGATTCTTCCGTCCATTCAATAGTCTGTCTTCGGCATTTTTTGAAAATACCTGAAAGCAAAGGGCGGGAGGGAGACCCCCGCCCTTTGTAAAATTAAATTGCCACAACGGAGGCGGATTTTTATGGTAGTTGACGAGAAGTTAGTGGAACAAATCGTCCGGCAGGTCATCGCGGCAAAAGCTGCCCCTCATGTTGAAAAACAGGCGGAAAGCAGCGAACTGCCAATTATTCCTGTCGGCATTTCTGCAAGGCATGTCCACCTTAGCCGAAACGATATGGATATTCTGTTCGGAAAAGGCAGCGAGCTTACCCCGATGAAGGAACTGATGGGCGGTCAGTATGCCGCCAAGGAGCAGGTCACTATTATTGGTCCTTCCCTTCGCCCGATTGAAAAAGTCAGGGTGCTTGGCCCGCTGAGAAAACAAACTCAGGTTGAAATTTCGTGTACGGATGCGTTTGTGCTGAAGGTGAAACCGCCGGTAAGACCTTCCGGTGACCTTCGGGATTCAGCAGGTATGACGATTGTCGGGCCCAAAGGGGTCGTCAAGATTGAGGAAGGCTGCATTATCGCCAACAGGCACATCCACATGTCACCGGCTGACGCCGCGCGTTACGGCGTAAAAGACGGGGATTATGTGAATGCACTGGCTGAGGGGGAACGCAGAACCATGCTTTACGGTGTGCAGGTAAGGGTAAGCCCTGAATTCACACTGGAAATGCACATTGACACGGATGATGCCAATGCAATCGGATTCAAAGATAAAACTGAAGTAACCATGCTCAAAAGGTAGGTAATCCTGCTTTTTATCCGACTGAAGGGAACGATGAGATTATGCTAAGCGGTAAAGTAACCGGTACAATTGTATCAACAAGAAAAGTGGAGTCCCTTGTGGGTTCGAAATTTCTTGAAGTTCAGCTTTTCAGTGACGGAAAAGAAACAAGTGAATATATCATAGCAATCGACACCGTCGGCGCGGGAATTGGGGAAAAAGTGCTGATTACGACCGGGAGCGGCGCAAGGCTTGCTCTGGACAAAGCCAATACCCCGACTGACGCGGTGATTGTGGGAATAATCGATTAGCAAGTACTGAACGCATGAAGGGAATCGGCTGATGGAATTAGAACAACTGAAGCGGAAAATCGAAGCGGCGGGGGTAATCGGAGCAGGCGGAGCGGGTTTTCCGACCCACATGAAGCTTGCACCGGGAATCAATACCGTTTTGGTCAACGCGTCGGAATGTGAACCGCTGCTGTACACGGATTTTGTCATTATGCAGCAGCATATGGATCAGGTAGCAGCCGGCGCAGAGGCAGTCGGTGAAGCAATCGGAGCAAAGCAGGTCATTGTGGCCATGAAATTGCATACCTCCGCCAACCTCGGTTATGAAGACGGCGAAAAAATAGGCGGGTCTGCCGAAGTCAAAACTTTGCCCGATGTATACCCTGTTGGGGATGAGATCATCTTAATATATCAGGCGCTGGGCAGAATTGTCCCTCCGGGGCAGCTTCCGTCCGCGGTTGGAGTTGTTGTAATTAATGTGGAAACAGCATACAACATCTTCAAGAGCCTGAGCGATATTCCGGTGACGGAAAAATGGCTGACGATCGGCGGAAATATTCCGCAGCCGATCGTTGTAAAGGTGCCAATTAACTGCGATGTAAAAGCTGTACTGAAAGCGGCGGGGGTTACGGTACCGCCTAACCATACGGTGCTTGACGGCGGCCCGGCAATGGGCAGAATCATCAACCTGAACATCGCGAAAATAACCAAGAAAACGAAATCGCTGTTGATTCTTCCGGATGAGATTCCGGCGATTGCATTTAAATCAACCTCTGTGGAACGGGTAATCAAGCGAACATCCTCGGCATGCTGCCAGTGCTCTTTTTGCACCGACATGTGCCCCCGGCATTTACTCGGTTACCCGATTCAGCCGCACAAAACACTTCGGGCGGTTGGCTCCGGCCAGATTAGCCACCCGAATGACCTTTTGACCGCGTCCCTTTGCAGCGGCTGCGGTGTTTGCACGCTGATGGCTTGCTGTCAGGGAATTGCCCCGTCCATCATGATAGGTGAAGTAAAAAAGAATTTGGGTAAAAACCGGCTGGCGTATCAAAGCAACGAACCCACAATTCCGGACCCCGAGCGGGATAACCGCCTTGTACCGGCAAGCAGATTTAAAAACCGCCTTGGCATCGCGATTTTTGATAAACCCTTTCAATATAAAGGGGATTTTTCGGTTCAGCAGGAGGTTTTTACGCTTTCCCTTTCTCAGCATGTCGGCAAACCTTCTGTTGCACTGGTAACGCCCGGTGACATGGTAACTGCAGGGCAAATGATTGCAAAGGCGGCAGAGGGAATATCAGCCGCGCTGCATACGCCGGTTTCGGGTAAAGTATTTGACGTAACCGATTCGCATATACAAATTAAAGCAGAAGAGGTGAAGTAAGATGGATTATTCGGTAGGAGTATTGGAATTAAAAAGCATTGCCAAGGGAATACAAGCTTCGGATGACGCGCTGAAATCGGCGGGGGTCAGCCTGATATCGGCACAACCCATCTGCCCGGGCAAATTTGAACTGATTGTAACCGGTGAGCTTGCTCAGGTGGACGCCGCTATGGATAAAATCAGAAGTACATATTCCTCCTATCTCATCGATTCCGTGCTGCTCGGCAGGATTGAACCGAGTGTGGTAAAAGCGCTTCTGGGCGCGCAGCCACAGGCCAAACGGGGCGCAGTCGGAACGATTGAAACTTATTCCATTGCAAGCGCCATCCTCGCTGCAGACAGTGCGGTTAAATCGGCGAATGTTGAAATTATTGAACTGAGAACCGCAAGGGGCGTCGGCGGAAAAGGCATTGTGTTCTTAACCGGTGAAATTGCGGATGTTACCGCGGCTGTTGAAGTCGGTTCGCGGTATGCAAAAGAGCAGGGTGTTTTCGCCGCAAGCTCGGTAATCGGTTCCCCCCACAGCGAACTCTGGAATTTTTTATAATCATTTTCTCTTTTTTTGTTCGGGAGGTACCATTAAGCCTCCCGGACCTTTTTATGGTTAAGCGAGTATAAAGTAAAAGCATCTCTGTCCTTGGACAGAGATGCTTTTACTTTAGTTTTTCCAGCTTTTTTCGGTCTGTCAGCGTAATTTCGCCCCGCGAAAGCGATACCATTCCCTCATCCTGAAAATATTTCAGCATTCGGGTCACGACCTCGCGTGCGGAGCCCATGTGCCTTGCAATAACTTCATGGGTGATTGTCAGGGAATCCGTTCCGTCAATCGCGGACTGTTCCAAAAGGAAAAGAGCGAGCCGTTTGTCGAAACTGGTGAACAAAACCTGCTCCATCACCCACATCACGTCAGAAAAACGGGAAGCCATTAACTGGTTGGTGAAGTCTGCGACAGGCAGACTTTCCTGATTCAGCTGGTTGTAAACAGAGGAGGGAATCAGCAGCGCTTCCGTTTCCTGTTCCGTTTCCACATAAATATCAAAATTAATATTCTTCATGATGCACGATGCGGAAAAAATGCAAATATCGTTGTCAAACAGCCGATAAAGCGTAATTTCTTTTCCGCTTTCTGAAATAATAAATATCCTGAGCTGTCCGTGTTTAACCAAAAATAGGCCTGCGCAGTGCTTGGAGCCGCTGTTTATGCTTTCGCCCCGGATGTATAAACGAGGTTCCGCCGCTTTGATCAACGTCTGCCTTTCTGCCGGCGTCAGTTTTTCCCAAAAGGGAAATGCAACTCTTAAAAATTCAAGATCTTTTCCTGCTACAGCCATCCGAGTCACCTCTTTCAATAGTATCATTATACTACTTCAAACTATAAATAAAAACAAACCAGTTATTAAGTTTTATTTATTTTAATAAATTGGAAAATATCTTGAAATTTTTACCAATGCTATTATAATTAAAGAAAGGAGATGTTATAGTGCAAAAGAATTTTTATGACGCAATCAAAGATAGACGTTCCATTTATGCTATCAGCAATGAATCCACAATTTCCGATGAACGGATTGCCGAGGTAATCGGGTATGCCGTCCAAAACGTTCCTAACGCGTTCAACAGTCAAAGTGCGAAAGTTGCCGTGCTGTTTGGGGAAAACCATAAGAAGCTATGGAGTATTACCATGGAAACGCTCCGCAAGATTGTTCCTGCGAATAGCTTTGCTCAGACGGAAGAAAAGATTAATTCATTCGCTGCGGGATACGGAACCGTGCTGTATTTTGACGATACTTCTATTACAAACGGACTCGCAGAGCAATTTGCGCTTTACAAGGATAACTTCCCGGTTTGGGCGCAGCAGGCTAACGGTATGCTGCAGTTTGCAGTTTGGACTTCGCTGGAACTGGAGGGTCTTGGCGCTTCCCTGCAGCACTACAGCCCATTGATTGACGAAGAAGTCAAATCCACATGGAAGCTGCCGGACAGCTGGAAAATGATTGCCCAAATGCCGTTTGGCAAGCCCACTGCCCTCCCGGACGCGAAAAGTTTTGCTCCGCTGAGCGAGAGGATGCTTCTGTTCAAATAATCAAACTTAGGCTTTTATAAAACTTGAGCACCTTTTCTTTTTGAAAAGGTGCTCTTTCTGTCACTGATAATTTATTTCATTCTCACTGAGTGAAGCAGGAGGGTACTGTATTTTAGCGCCTCTTTGCGAAAAAAATGCGACTTTGTTCCGGTATGGCCGCGCGCGTTCATCCGTTTCAAGCTTGCGGAAGACCGAAAGGTCGTCGCTGAAGTGCATCGGTACGGCAAGTTCAGCCCCGATTGCATTCATAAAATAATCCAGACCAAGCAGGTAATTGTCCCCCAGACGGGGGTCAACGGGTACAAAGGCAATATCAATCGTTTCACCTTTCAGTGTGTCGATTTGCTCTTGGTACCGTCTTTTCATTTCCTCGTTGTCGTCGTCCGGTTCTCCGTCCCAATACCACAGGTTTAAATCCCCTGCGTGGTAGATGCACAGCCCGTCGGCATGAATTAAAAATGCGGCACCCACGTCCGTGGACTCCAGTACGCGCACACGCAAATCACCCAAATCATATTCCTGACCGGGGTGAACCAACAGAATCTCTTCCGAAGTACGAATGTCGTCCGAAAGAATGTAGCGGATATGATTTACGGTTTTGCGCCAGCTGAATATTTTAGGATTATAGTGATCCGGGTGCCGATGGGAAACAAAAACGACTGTGTTTAAGTCTTTCATTTCTTCCGGGTCAATAACACCTTTGTCAAGGCCGCAGCCTCGGGGCGTATCAAGGTAATAATCAAAAATAAAAAAGTGACGGTCTGTCCTTACCGTAAAACCACTGTTGTATAAATATCGGATTTCAGTACTCATCATTGCCATCCTCAAAACAAAATTTTCAATCAGATATCAGAGTATACAGCGTTTTGCTGTATGTTTAATATATGTTATGATTATATTGTGATTTTATGAAAAACAGGTATAATAAATGATAGGATTACTGCATTCCACCGCCCTCTACAATCCCGCCCTTTGCCAAATTTGCCAGATGTTCATCCAATGTTTTTGCATAATAGTAATTTCCGGATTTATCTGCTGCAAAATACAGGTAATCTGTGCTGTCGGGATTTACAGCCGCGTTCAGTGCCGCTGATCCGGGGTTGCAGATTGCACCGACCGGCAGGGCAGCGCATTTATAAGTATTATAAAACGAATTGTACCGGTTAATATCGCCTGTTAAATTCGGTTTAACATAGCTTTCAATGTAAATAATGGTAGGGTCCGCCTGCAGCCTCATGCCTGCTTTCAGCCGGTTGTGGAATACGGACGAGATTTTTTTCATTTCCGCCGCACTGCCGGACTCTTTTTCAATAATCGACGCAAGTGTTACAATTTGGTCGGTCGTCATGCCGGAGTAGCTGTAATTGCTGCCGATTTTATTTTGAGCGCCGCGCAGCATCTTACCGAGTACATCCTGCGGCTTCATGTTCGTGTAAAAATCGTACGTATCGGGGAACAGGTAACCCTCCAGCTTGTAACAGCGGTTCGGGTTGGTTCCCAATTTTCCAATTAACGCATAATAGCTGAAGTCATATGAGTTGGCTGTTTTTAATAAATCCGTTTTTTTACACACGCCTTTTGCTTCCAATCGGTCGCCAATCTGCGAAAGGGTGTAACCTTCGGGAATCACTACCCGCACCGTGCTGGCCCGCTCCGGCTGGGAAGAGGATGCTGCGGGCTGTGAACTGACTTTTGCGGGTGCGGAAGATGAGCCGGACGGCTTTGCGGAGGAAACAGTTCCGGGCGTATTGCTTACCTGGGAAGAATCATTGGAGCCGGTACCGGAATCTTCGCTTGAAACGCTGCCGGAATTATTGCTGACAACTTCCTGTGATGCTGTGCTGCTGTCCTCTGCTTTTCCGCTGTTCCCTTTATTGGTACAGGCGGTGAATGAAAAAAGCAGAAGCAGCACAACCAGAAAGGATAGATATTTTTTCATTATGATTGGCCTCATTTTCTATATTTATATATTAATTTTACACCAGTCTGTTTATAAGTCAAGTAAACGTGTCGTTTTTTGGCTTTATTACAGGACTTCCCACTGTTTTTGGAACAGAAATGCCAAACTTGGCAGGGCGCTGATAAAATTGGAGGACTTTTATGAAGTTTAATTTTAATAATTTTGGGGAACAGTTTATGCTCTGGATTAACGCCACTTTACCGCGCCTTGTTGCTACTCTGCTGATTTTGGCAATCGGCTGGTGGCTGAGCAATCAGTTGGTAAAGCTGATGTACCGCGGCATGATGCGTTCCAAGGCAGATGCCGGCATTGTCACATTTATCTGCTCGCTGGTTAAAACAATCTTAAAAATCATCGTTTGTGTCACCGCGGCGGCACAGCTCGGTCTGAATGTAAATTCCATTATTGCAGCGCTCGGCGCCGCGAGCGTTGCTGTTGGTCTTGCGTTAAAAGACAATATGGCAAACATTGCGAGTGGTGCGCAAATTATTTTTACAAAGCCGTTTCATGCCGGCGATTACCTTGCTCTGCAGGATGTGGAGGGCACAGTTGAGCGGATTGAAATCATGTTTACCACACTCCGCACGTTTGACAATAAGGAAGTTGTTATCCCGAATTCCACTGTCACCGCCAGTGTCATAACAAATTATTCCGCGATGGAAACCCGGCGTCTTGATTTAGACTATGTGGTGGGCTATGGGGAAGACCTTGCTGCGGTCAAGCAGCTTATGAACGACCTGATAGAGGAAAATCCGATGGCAATCAAAGACCCGGTTCCGATGATCGTTGTGGGTGAGCACAAGGACAACGGCATTGTGGTCGGGGTAAAAGTATGGTGTAAAAGAGAAGATTATTGGACGCTTTATTTTGATATGCAGGAAAAAGTAAAACTTGCGTTTGACAAAGCCGGAATTGCGATACCGTTCCGCCAGCTGGACGTTCACATGAATACGGTCGGCTGAATTAAATTGATGGGGGATAAAAGATGAAAAAGGTGCTCAAGAAAATCCTGATTGCGGTTCTTTGCCTGATTGGTGCCCTTGTTCTTGTTGTGGGCGGTTATGTCGCATACATGTCCGTTCAGTATTACCGTATTGCTGACAATACTCCGGTGGAAACTGAAAATGCACAAACTGCCGTATTGGAACCCGGGAAAAGCTATTCTGTTTTTACCTATAATATCGGGTTCGGCGCATACAACCATGATTTCTCTTTCTTTATGGATGAGGGGGAAATGAAGGACGGCACAAAGGTGCAGGGTAAGTTCGGAAGGGCGCAGAGCAAACAAATTGTGCTGACCAACACACAGGGTGCGGTGGACATCGCAGAAAAAGCAGACGCTGATTTCAGCTTCTTTCAGGAGGTGGACACCGACTCGACCCGCAGTTTCCACGTGAACCAATATAGCGCTGTTACTTCTGCTTTCCCCAAAAGTTCTGCCGCTTTGGCAGTGAATTTTCATTCGGCTTATTTGTTTTATCCGTTCAGTGAACCGCACGGCGCGGTCAATGCCGGTATTCTTACGTTGAGCAAGTATAAAACAGATGAGAATATCCGAAGAAGTTACCCGGTAGACGACAGTTTTCCAACGAAGTTTTTCGACCTTGACCGCTGCTTTCTTGTCACCCGTGTACCTGTCGGTAACGGAAAGCAGCTTGTTTTGATTAACTCACATATGTCGGCTTACGACGCAGGCGGCACAATCCGCAAAAAGCAGCTTGCACTGTTGGATCAGGTATTGAAAACCGAGCGTGACAAAGGGAACTATGTGATTGCGGGCGGCGATATGAATCATGACATCGCAGGAACCATTCAGCATTTCCCGACTCAGCAAAAAGTACCCAACTGGGTATTCGAGTTTTCGGACAAAGATTTGACGGACGGATTCAGCATTGTACGCGCGTCAAATGCGGACACGGTTCCAACCTGCCGCAGCACCGATATGGCATATACGAAGGGCGTGAATTACTCCACGGTAATTGACGGATTTCTTGTTTCTGATAACGTCAAAGCCACAGCGGAAAACATTGACACCGATTTTACATACTCCGACCATAATCCGGTTAAATTAACATTTCGGTTCGCACAGTAACAAGACGGGGCTGCCTCAAAAAGAGGCAGCCCCGTCTTCGTAAATGAAAAAAGTAAGAGGTAATATGTTATTCGAATGCCTGCTCCAAATCGTAGATGATGTCGTCAATATGTTCTGTACCGACGGAAAGGCGCACGGTGTTCGGCTTAATGCCGGACTCGAGAAGCTCTTTTTCGGTCATCTGCGAATGGGTTGTGCTCGCAGGATGGATTACCAGTGATTTTACATCCGCAACATTCGCCAGCAGGGAGAAAATCTGCAGACGGTCAATAAAGTCCTGTGCTTCTTTTGCGCCGCCCTTGATTTCAAATGTAAAGATGGAACCCGCACCGTTCGGAAAATATTCCCGATAGATCGCGTTGTATTTGCTGCCCGGAAGGGAGGGGTGGTTTACGCTTTCCACCTTGGGATGTTTGCTCAAAAACTCAACAACCTTCAGCGCATTCTCAACGTGGCGCTCTACCCGAAGAGAAAGTGTTTCCAGTCCCTGCAAAAGCAGGAAAGAGTTGAATGGGCTTATTGTCGCGCCCGTGTCCCTCAGTAATATTACGCGGATTCTGGTAATGTACGCCGCCGCACCGACATCTTTGGTAAAGCTGATGCCGTGGTAGCTTGGATCCGGCTCGCTCAGCCACGGGAATTTGCCGGAACCGGCCCAGTCGAATGTTCCGGAGTCAACAATCACGCCGCCGAGCGTGGTGCCGTGACCGCCGATAAACTTCGTTGCGGAGTGAACCACAATGTCTGCGCCGTGCTCAATCGGGCGGAGCAGGTAAGGGGTTGCGAAGGTATTGTCAACGATAAGCGGAATGCCGTGCTTGTGTGCAATTGCGGCAACAGCGTCAATGTCGATAATACTGGAATTCGGATTTCCCAGTGTTTCAATAAAGATTGCTTTGGTGTTGGGCTGAATCGCAGATTCAAAACTGCCTTCCGCATCAGCGTCCACAAAGGTTGTGGTAATACCGAAAGCGGCAAGCGTATGCTCCAATAAGTTATAGGTACCGCCGTAAATTGTATTTGCGGAAACAATATGGTCGCCTGCGCGTGCAATGTTCTGAATGGAATAAGTGATTGCCGCCGCGCCCGAAGCAGTTGCCAACGCCGCAACACCGCCCTCCAGTGCTGCGATGCGCTGTTCAAAAACATCCTCGGTCGGGTTCATGAGCCTGCCGTAAACATTTCCGCCTTCCGTCAAGCCGAAACGGGCAGCCGCCTGTGCGGAATTTTTAAATACATACGAAGTAGTCTGATAAATCGGAACCGCTCTCGCATCCGTCACCGGATCCGGGGTCTCCTGCCCTGCATGTAACTGTACTGTTTCAAATCTTAATTTTCTCTCACTCATGATCATTTACTCCTTCTGCATGTTAATTTATTTTATCAAGATAACGTAGGAATAGAGCCACACATTCGTTCATGCAGGGGACAGCGGCGCAGGACCGGGTTAATGTTTGAGTTATTTGTTTTCGTAGTGACTCCTCCTTATATAATACAATTCATATCGACTTAGTAATAATTGGGTTTTTATTGTTGATATATTAACACGGTAAAGCGTGTATGTCAAGTACAAATTTTGGGATATAAAAAGCTTCCAGCGAAACAGAAATTTCCCGTTTCGCTGGAAGTGATTTTCTTTTCTTATCAGACGATTTGAAAAATGTAAAACTTAAGATAATTTGTTTCCGGGACGTTCCACAAAATCGGATGATCCGGGCCCTGCTGGCGCACTTCCACTTGGCGAAGCATGACCTGTGCGTCAAATGCTGCGCTGCGCAGCATATTGCAGAATAATTCCTCCGTCATAAAATGCGAGCAGGAGCAGGTCGCGAGGTATCCACCCCGGGGCAGCAGCTTCATCGCTCTCAGATTAATCTCTTTATAGCCCCGCATTGCGCCTTCCACGGTGTTGCGCGACTTTGTGAATGCGGGCGGGTCAAGAATAATCACGTCGTACCCGTCCTTTGAACCGCTTTGCAGTTCAGGAAGAAGGTCAAATACATTAACCGCCTGAAACGTCATTTTGTCTTCCAAATGGTTTCGCTTTGCATTTGCTTCGGCCATTGCAACCGCATCGGCAGAAATATCTACCGCGTGAACATGCGCTGCGCCGCCTTTTGCGGCGTTCAGTGCAAACGAACCGGTGTGGGTGAAGCAGTCCAGTACCCTTTTGCCGGAACAAATTTTTGAAACAGCCAGACGGTTGTATTTTTGATCCAAAAAGAATCCTGTTTTTTGTCCGTTTTCAAAATCGACGCCGTATTCAATTCCATTTTCCACGATAGTTGTTTCAGTTGATTCCGGTGGAGTCAATCCTTCCAGTGGAAAATAGCCTTTATTTTGCGTCATGCCTTCCAATTCACGGATTGCAACATCATTGCGCTCATATATTCCGTCAATGGTTTGTCCGTCTTCCTTCAAAATTTTGTAAAGAAGGGGAAAAAGCATCGGCTTTAGCCTTTCCATACCAAGGGAAAGAGTCTGTGTGACCAAAATATTATTAAAGCGGTCTACCGTCAGACCCGGAAAAAAGTCGGATTCACCGTAAATAATGCGGCAGCAGGAAACATCGCTGCCCATTACAGTCTTGCGGTACTCCCATGCATGGCGCAGGCGGCGCTCAAAAAACGCTTCATTAAAGGTATCGTTCGCGTTATGCGAAATAATTCTGATTCTGATTTTGGAATGGTCGTTGATAAAGCCCGTGCCAAGGTATTTACCGCGCGGACTGAGCAAGTCCACCAAATCGCCGTTTTGATATACGCCGTCCGTTTTAACAACTTCGGTGTTATACACCCACGGGTGGCCTGTCTGGATGCTGTTTTCCGCTTTGCGTGTTACGCTGACAATGGGGTACCCTCTGTTCTGTTTCATTCAATTTCCTCACATACTGCATTTGTTTTATAATTTTTCAGTAAATTCACGAATTACCGCGACGGATTTTTTAAATAGCTCCAGTTCTTTTTCGGTCATACGTACTTCGACCACTTCTTTTACGCCATTCCGGTTTAATACCGCAGGAACACCCGCAAAAACATTTTCTTCTCCGTATTCACCGCACAGCAAAGTGGAAACGGGTATGATTTTATTTTCATCGTGAAGAATTGCTTTAATAATTCCTGAAGCAGTCGTCGCAATCCCATAATTGGTATTGCCTTTCCGGTGCAGAATTTCCCATCCCGCTTCGGCGGTTTCTTTCATAAGCTCATCCAAATCGGTACCTTCAAGGCGCTCTTTATTGTCGGCAATAATATTGAAAAAGTCTTTACCGCCGACTGTTACACGGCTCCACGGCACCATTTGGGAATCGCCGTGCTCACCCATTACCGTGCAGTGCACGCTTCGGGGGTCAACATCAATTTTTTTAGCGATGATACATTTGAGCCGGGCGGTATCAAGCGCCGTTCCTGTCCCGATAATCTGATTCTTCGGCAGGCCCGACAATTTATAAATATAATATGAGATGACATCGACAGGATTGGAAATGACCACAAAATGACCGTCAAATCCGCTTTTCATAATTGGGTCGACAATGCTCTTAATAATTTTCTCACTCGCGCCAAGCATGTCCAGCCTGTTTTGCCCCTGAATATAGGGCGCGGATGCGGTAATGACAATAACATCCGCATTGCCGCAGTCCGCATAGGTTCCTGCGCTTACTTTCACATTGCGGTTCAAATATTCAATGCAATGTTGTAAATCCATCGCTTCACCAACGGCTTTTTCGGGGTTTAAGTCCGTCAGTACGACCTCGTCACACACACCCTGCGTTACCAGACTGAACGCAGTTGCAGAACCAACGGCTCCCGAACCTATAATAGCAACCTTACTTTTATTTACAAACATACTGTGTCCTCTCTTTAAATAAAGAATATTATCTGCTTTATATTATATCACGGATTTTCTGTCTTACAAGATAACAGGCCGCAAGGCCTTTCGCACAGGCCTTTAAGGTTTACAGTTTTGTAGTAACCCCTTACAGTTCTGTTGCTTTTATTGCTTTTTGCCCCGCGGCGGAATATCATAGAAATAGAGAATCAGACTGGATAAAGGGGGCTTTGAAATGAAAAAGAGAGTGATAGCGGCGGTCATGGTGCTTGTCGTCTTTTCGGCATTCCTGGTTGGGTGCCAAAGGACCGGAACGGTGCAAAACACAGGCGTGCCGGGTAACACACAACTCATAAACACTTCACAGCCTGTGGAAAACATCGGCCGTATTGAAGCCGCTAATGTCATTAAGAATATGATTAACTTGGATTACAGTAAATATAAAATCAACTTGGTTAATGATGATTTTAAATTTCATGGTGAGGATTATTATCAGTTCCTGCTTACCGACAGCAAAATTACGATTGAGCCCTCCATCATTGTCAGCAAAAACAACGGAGCAATTTACTGCTATTATCCCGACCAAACCGTGACGGAGGTTTATCAGGACAGCGTGTTCAAATCAAAATGCTGATTGTCAGGACATGATGGCATTTTAAATAGAATCGTTTATTTTACAAATGAAAGCAGCGGCAGCATAACCGCTGCTTTTTATTTATACCTGTAACCATAGAAAATTTAAAGGTTGCATAATTAGATAGAGTACGATATAATGGTGTAAAATACAAATACTTCATTTTGTTCGTGATTTTGTCACATACAAATAGCAGATTTGTGTTATAATAAAATTACAGGATTTAATAAATGATAAAGGGGAATGGATATGTCCGTATTAACACTGACAAATGATAATTTCAAGGGAGAAGTTTTAGATTCCGCTCAGCCGGTTCTGGTCGATTTTTGGGCATCATGGTGTGGCCCATGCCGTATGGTCTCACCTATTGTGGATGAGATTGCCGAAGATTCAAACGACAAATTTAAAGTCGGTAAAATAAATGTGGATGAACAGCCGGACTTAGCTGCCCAGTTTAACGTCATGAGCATTCCTACACTGATTGTTTTTAAAGATGGAGCCGCTGCTCAAACAAGCGTAGGCGTTCGCAGCAAGCAGGATATTCTTTCGATGCTTGAATGAGTTTCATCAGAGTGAGCTGATTTGAAACACAGGATAAATTTTTACTCAGGTGAATTTATTAACATTATACAGCAAGCCATTGGCCAATCAGCCAGTGGCTTTTTTGTGCGGAAAATCTATTTGTTAGAAACTCATTAAAATTAATTTATTTCAACGTTTCTTCTTGTAGATGTTTTCATCATATGTTAGGATAGAATTATAAAATTCAAGCTGTAGCGCTTGGGAAAATGGTGATGGAAAATGAAGCTTAACACAAAGCGAACCGTCCTTGTCGGTCTTGCATTCATGTCTATCTGTGCGTTCTGGCAGCTTTATGATGGGATTATCCCATTGATTTTAAAAAACAGTTTTCATGTCGGCGACACGATTTCCGGCGGCATTATGGCGCTCGACAATGTTTTGGCGTTGTTTTTGCTGCCGCTGTTCGGCGGAATTTCGGACCGGGTCGACTCTAAATACGGCCGCCGAATTCCCTTTATTGTGGGCGGCACGGCAATTGCCGTAGTTTCCATGCTTCTCATACCGATTGCGGACGACATCCGTTCGCTTGTGCTGTTTATTGTCGGGCTGCTGCTTGTGCTGCTTGCAATGAGCACATACCGCTCCCCTGCGGTTGCGCTGATGCCGGATGTCACGCCAAAGCCTCTTCGCTCCAAGGGCAACGCCATTATCAATTTAATGGGCGCGGTCGGCGGCATGATCACGCTTCTTTTGATTTCCGCACTTGTGCCGAAAACAGGCAAACCGGATTATTTCCCACTTTTCTTAGTTGTTGCTATTATTATGATAGTATCCATTGTGGTGCTTGTTTTAAGGGTGAAGGAACGCGCCGCGGTCGCGGAAGTAATGGCTCAGGAGCCGGAAGAAGAACCGCAGACAGGTGCGAACGGGCAGCCAGCACCGATGGAGAAAGCGGTAAAAAAAAGCCTTATTTTCATTTTGTTATCCGTAGCGTTATGGTTCATGGGATATAACGCGGTGACGACCGCTTTTTCTAAATACGCGCAGGTGTACTGGGGACTGCAAGGCGGCGGGTTCGCCAACTGCCTGTTAATCGCTACGGCAGCCGCCATTGTTTCTTACATACCGGTGGGGATTATCGCCACCAAAATCGGCAGGAAAAAGACGATTCTGTTTGGTGTTGCACTTTTGGCAATCTCTTTTGCATCCGGAACGCTGTTCCGCAGCTTCAGCCCTGTGATTAATGGGCTTTTTGTGGTGGTTGGTATCGCGTGGGCATCCATTAATGTAAACTCCTACCCAATGGTCGTCGAAATGAGCCGTGGTTCCGATGTTGGTAAATTCACCGGATTTTATTACAGCTTTTCCATGTCGGCACAGATTATTACCCCGATTTTATCGGGTGCTTTGCTCGAGCATGTCGGCTACTATACGCTGTTCCCATACGCGGCGTTTTTTGTGGCACTGTCGTTTGTGACCATGCTGTTTGTCAAACACGGCGACAGCAGGCCGATTCCGCCGGCAGACAAACTCGAAGCTTTTGATACGGGGGACTGATTCATATTGCAGATATTACTCTATTTAATTTTGTTCTGGGTACTTGTGAGCTCCCCTTTCCTATTCCTTTTGTTTCTGTTCTGGATGTTCGCGATTTCACCCCGAACCATGAACCGGCCAAGTTTTGCCCGGCTGATGGGCTGGGATTACGCGCATCGGGGGTATTACAGCAAAGACCAGACGATCCCGGAAAATTCCCTTCCCGCATTTGCCCGCGCGGTGGAAAATAAGTTTGGTGTGGAGCTGGACGTTCACCTGACCAAGGATGGCAAGCTTGCCGTCCTTCATGATGAAAATTTAAAGCGCATGTGCGGAGCGGATTTAAATTTGTCGGATTTAACAGGCAGTGAGTTGAAAGACCGCAAACTGGCGGGTACGGAAAACTCGATTCCGCTCTTTACCGATGTGCTCAAGGTAATCAACGGAAAAATACCGATGGTGATTGAAGTAAAACCCTATGGTGGCAACATCAGCGCCCTGTGCGAACGGCTTTGCACGGAACTTGAAGGCTACAGCGGGGTTTACTGCATGGAATCCTTCGACCCGCGGGCGGTGTACTGGTTTAAAAAACACAGGCCCGGTGTGGTGCGCGGTCAGCTTTCCATGCGCATGAGCGGGTATGGTAAAGATGTAAGCCGACCGGTGGCTTTTGTGGCGAGTAACCTTCTGGCAAATTTTCTTACCAGACCGGATTTTATTGCCTACTGCGTGGAAGACAGGCGAAACGTCAGTTTTCGGCTCTGTAAAAGGCTGTACGGAGTGCAGGAGTTTTCGTGGACGATACATACGCCGAAGGATGCCGCCGAAGTGCAAAAGACCGGCGGGCTGATTATTTTTGAGTATTTTGACCCTAGAAAATAAAGAACTTTACAATAAAAAGAACCACGGCCGTGGTTCTTTTTTCTTACCGGGAATCAGTTTGGTACTCTGACTTTATCGGCTGTAATATCTTTCAACTCGGCACAGCCGGCCATTTTCATTGCGTCCTGTAACTCGGCTGTGATTTTACGGGTGTAAAGAGCAACACCCTCGGCGGCGCCGCCGCAGGCAGCTGCCACATACGGTCTGCCAATCAGCACCGCGTCCGCACCAAGTGCAAGAGCCTTAAATACATCATAGCCCGTGCGGATTCCGCCGTCCACAAAAATCTTGACCTGATTACCGACTACCGCTTTGATTTCGGGCAGGACTTCCATGGTAGCGGGGGTATTGTCAATCACACGCCCGCCGTGGTTTGATACAACAATTCCATAAACGCCCGCCTGTACCGCTTTTTTTGCGCCCTCGGCGGTCATAATCCCCTTTAACACGAACGGTATCGGAATCTGTGCCGTAATTTCAGAAAGTTCCTCCACACTTTTGGCACAAACCGGTTTGCCCGCCGCCGCCAAAAGAGGAAGCCCGGCAGCGTCAATATCCATTGCGATTGCCATCGCGCCGGCCTTTATCGCCAAATCAACTTTTTTAAATACAGTTTCTTTTGCCCACGGTTTGACAGTCGGAACGGCTGTGCCGCCTGCGGCCAGTACCGCACCGAGCGGGTCTTTAAAAAAGTTATCCGGTGCGCCGTCACCCGTGAATGCGGCACATCCGGCCTGCGCACAGCCCAGAACCAAAGCTTCCGCATAAGTCCGTTCGTTCAGCAGCCCGTTGTAATTGTTGCTCAGCCCGCTGATCGGTGCAGCAAACACAGGAGCGGAAAACTCTTTTCCAAAAAGGGAAAGGGAGGTATTTTGTCCCTTGTTTTCATAGATGGTATCCATATTGATTTTTATCTTGGAAAGGTACTCATAATTAACCGCAAAAGCGTTTCCGGTACCCTTGCCGCCAACGCCCGGTATTTCCCCGCGGCACGCCAGACCGTTGCATTCCCTGCACACCCTGCAGTTCGGTACCATATTCTTTTTCGCATTGGCCAATACTTCCTGATACGTCATATCAATAATCTCCGTTCGTAATCATCAAATTTCCTATTGCAATGTACCACTCGAAAGAAGCTTTGTCAAGTTTAGGAATTCTGATCAAAAAGTAAATTTGCGTAACGCACGGAACCCATAGCGTCCTTTGAATAACTGTCTGCGTGAATCATTTTCGCATATTCCGGGGTAAGCACCGCGCCGCCGACCATGATTTTGCATTCAGGCGCATTTTTGTGAAGCTGCTGAATCGTTTCTTCCATGTTGGTAACGGTGGTTGTCATCAATGCGCTCAGTCCCACCAGCTTTACATCATGGTCCAAAGCTGTTTTTACAATTTCCTCGCTGGGAACGTCCCTGCCCAAATCGATTACATCGTAGCTGTAATTCTCGAGCAGCACTTTCACTATATTTTTTCCGATATCGTGGATATCCCCCTTGACGGTTGCAAGGATAATTTTATCTTTCTTCACGCTTTCTCCGGTGCTTACAAGCTTGCTGCGGATTGCTTCAAACGCAGCTTTTGCCGCTTCCGCGCTCATCAGCAATTGGGGCAGGAACAGAACACCCTGTTCAAAATCAGTCCCAACCTTGTCCAACGCGGGAACAAGCTGCGTATTGATAATCTCGAGCGGGGGAGTATCGCGGAGCAATTTTTCGGCTGCCGCGTAAGCGCTTTCCTTCAGTCCGTTTCGAATTGCGGAATGAAGTGTTATTTCGCTTACCGCCGGTACTGCTTCCGCCTTCTGCATGGAATACTTTGAAATATAATCCATGCATTTGTCGTCCGCGCCGCTGAGTGCACAGTAAGCATAAAAGGTGTTCATCATCGCCTGTGAATTCGGGTTCACGATGGCGGCGCTCAAGCCGTTCTGCAGCGCCATGGTGAAGAAAGCCGCGTTGATGTTTTCCCGCTGCGGCAGCCCGAACGAGATGTTTGAAACACCCAACGAGGTGTGAACCCCCAAATCTTCACGCATCAGTTTCAGCGCTTTCAGCGTGACTAACGCATTTTCCTGTCCGGCGCTGATTGTCATGGCAAGCGTGTCCACAATAATATCTTTTTTCCCAATTCCGTATTCCGCCGCAACAGCCACGATTTTCTCCGCGATGGCAAGCCGTCCTTCGGCTGTCTCGGGAATTCCGTTTTCATCGAGCGTCAGTGCGATTACGGCCCCGCCGTATTTTTTAACCAGCGGAAATATGCTGTGCATCGATTCTTCTTTGCCGTTTACGGAATTGATGAGCGGTTTGCCGTTGTAAATCCGAAGCGAAGCATCCATCGCCTGAGGGTTGGAAGTGTCAATTTGCAGCGGCAGGTCAATCACGCCCTGAATCTCCGTGACCGCGCGCTGCATCAGTTCCACTTCGTTGATTTCAGGCAGACCGACGTTTACATCGAGGATGTCGGCGCCGTTTTCCTGCTGCGTAATTCCTTCCCGCAGAATATAGTCCATATCGTTGTCACGAAGCGCCTGTTTCAGGCGGGATTTGCCCGTCGGGTTGATGCGTTCCCCAATCAGTACCGGCTTATTGCCGAATACAACCGCTTTAGCATAAGAGGAAACTACGGTGATGTCGTGCTTTACCGGGGGAGTGGGCGCAATATTTTTGCAGCGTTTTACCATAGCGGCAATGTGTTCCGGTGTGGTGCCGCAGCAGCCGCCAATCATCCAAGCACCGCCCTGTGCAATTTCTGCCATGGAATCAGCAAACTCCTTTGGCCCCACATCAAACACTGTTTCGCCGTTCACACTTCGCGGCAGTCCTGCATTTGGGTTTACGATGACGGGAACGGAACAGCAGCTCATCAGCTGAGGCAGAAGCTCTTTCATCTGATCCGGCCCCAGCCCGCAGTTAAAGCCCATGGCGTCAACTCTGAGTCCTTCCAAAAGGGCAACAACGGCGGGCACATCCCCACCGGTAAGCAGTTTCCCTTTTTCATCAAATATCAAAGTGACAAATACGGGCAGTTTGGTATTCTCTTTTACGGCTAAAACCGCAGCTTTACATTCGTAAGTATCGCTCATGGTTTCGATTAATATAAAATCCGCTCCGGCCTGTTCGCCGGCAACAGCCATTTCTTTAAACAATTCATATGCCTGCTCAAAGCCAAGGTCGCCCAGCGGTTTCATTAGTTTACCGGTTGGGCCGATATCCATAGCGACAAGCGCATTGTCCCCGGCTGCTTCTTTTGCCAGCCGCACGCCGGCGGCGGCAATTTCCTTCACGGTGTGTCCACTGTCGCGCAGCTTCACCCCGTTAGCGCCGAACGTATTTGTTTTTAAAAGATTCGCGCCGGCCCTAACATATTGCCGGTGAATGTTTTCAATGACCTCGGGGTGGGTTAAATTCCACAGTTCGGGCAATTCGCCGGGCATCAGCCCATTTTCCTGCAGCATGGTCCCCATGGCGCCGTCAAAAAACAGGATGCGTTTGCCTAAGTCGTTTAAAATATTCATAGAATCAACCCTTTCTGAATGGACAATTTACTGATTTGCAGTCCATGCATTTCGCAATATGGCAGCTTTTTTCTTCTGCAGTCAGGCCGATAATCGCCGTAACGGATTTGGACGGCGCAAGCATAAAGCTGTCGGTTACCGTCAGCCCGATTTTTTTCTGACTGTCCAGCAGTCCTAAAAGATCGGGTTGGTGCGTAATGGCAAAATCCCCGTAACCCGGGCTGTACCGCGGCCTTAAAAAAAGTCCGCGTGTTCTAGCTTCCTTTGCCAGGACCTCGCCGCATTCGTCACAGTAGCTTTCCACCATCGCGGCGGCACAGGCCTGCAGAATTACGGTGCGGCTCATATTGATTTTTGAATACCGGCGAAGCAGAAGATCAGCCTGTGTTCCAAGTGTTGCGGCAAATACAACCGCCTCCCGGCAGCCGTCAATATGCAGCCGCAAATCGCGGCTTTTTATTGGTATCCCGCCGATGGTAACGGCGTCAGCCCCCAGCGTTACAGGAAAGTTGCGGTTCAGGCTGCGCGGGGAAGTGTTCGCTTCCAGTTCCGCAATGCAATCAGAAATACTTTCCAGTACCTTTGCGTCTGCGGGTTTTCCGCGGTAGCCAAGGTAGCGCAGCACCTCGTTTTTGTCCGTTTTCATTTTAATGTATAATCTCCGATAAATTCTCCATGATTTTCGCCGCAATCTCCGGCTTATTCATGGTGTAAAGATGAATTGAATTCACTCCGTTTGAAATCAGGTCGATAATCTGATCGGTCGCATAGGCAATTCCGGCTTGCCTCATTGCCTGCGGCTTGTCGGAAAACTTATCTACAATGGTCTTAAACCGGGTCGGCAGCGCCGTTCCCGACAGGGAACAAATCCGTTTAATCTGATTACTGTTAGTGACGGGCATTACACCGGCAACTACCGGAACAGAAATACCTTTCGCCAGAATCCGGTATAAAAAATTATAAAGCAGGTTGTTGTCAAAAAACATCTGGGTGGTTAAAAAGTCACAGCCGCTTTCTACCTTTTGCTTTAAGTAGCTGATGTCGTCGTCCTTGTGTTCGCACTCCACGTGACCCTCCGGATAACAGGCCGCGCCAATGCAGAAATCGCCTTGCGCCTTGATTTCCTGAATCAATTCGTTTGCATAATGGTAATGGGCTGGGGAAGGAAAATCTGCGCTTTGGGGAATATCTCCGCGAAGCGCCAATATATTTTCAATACGGTTTGCTTTTAGCTGCTTCAGAACATCGGCAACCTGTTGCTTAGTGGAGGAAACGCAGGTTAAATGGGCTAAAGCAGTAATGCCACAGTTTTGTACTTCCGCAGCAATTTTAACTGTGTTTTGGGAAGTCCCTCCGCCCGCGCCGTAGGTAACGCTCATGAAATCCGGGCTTAGCGCGGCAATGTCATGCACGACTTCCTGCACCTGATGAATATTTCCGTCCTGTTTTGGGGGGAACAATTCGCAGGATACCGTTACTTTTCCGCTATTTAAAATATTACATATTTTCATAAGATTCATCCTTTTTCGCAACCCAGTGATTTGATTTAAGTCAGTTACAGTTCAAACCATCGGTTTTAGCTGATGGTACTTGACTTTGGTATTACTTTATTATAGCAAATCAAATCCCGGATGAAAAGAAGAAAATTTTATGAATTCATATTAATAATACCTAAATTGTATTTTAAACTGGAAACGACCTAAAATCCGAGTTATTCCTATTAATTTATGAAATGAGCGTTTTACACAGAAAAATCTGTTTTAACAGGTTTGAAATCCTACATCACATCATCGGCGTACTCTTGAGTTAAGACAGTTTTCGGTATATACTTAATAATACTTACATACTTACAAAATATGACTGTTTCTGATAAAATCAAATTTTTATTTTAGAAAGGGATTTATTGAATATGAAAAATGCAAAACCTGTAAGCAGCGAAATGCTGGGCAAATTTGAAGCGAACTACGAATCCAGCAAACTTTTGAAAGCGATGACCAACGCGCTCGCCAAAAATTCAGTGGATACTATTGCGTTCGTACCTTCCTCCGTAAAAAATACAAGCTTTAAATTCTCAATTGATATTCCTACCATGGAAGTAACCAATCAAAAACAGAGCGGACGCTGCTGGATTTTTTCCGGCCTGAACGTACTGCGCGAAATTATCGGAACAAAAGAAAATATTGAAAATTTTGAATTTTCACAGAATTATGTCGCGTTTTGGGATAAGTTTGAAAAAGTCAATTACTTTTTGGAATCCGTTATTGATTTGGCCGACCGCCCGGTGGACGACCGTACGCTGACATACATTCTCACAACCGGCATTCAGGACGGCGGCCAGTGGGATATGCTGGTCAGCCTGATTAAAAAATACGGCCTTGTGCCCAAAGACGCTATGGATGAGACATACCAAAGCAGCCACACCAGAGCGATGAACGGATTGATCGACACAAAATTAAAGCAGTACGCCGCTTCTTTACGCAAAGGTTACGCTTTTGGAAAAAGCCGTGCAGCGCTGGATGCGGAAAAGCAGGATATGCTTACTGAAATGTACGGCCTGCTATGCGCCTGCTTTGGCGTTCCGCCTAAAACGTTTGATTTTGAGTATGTGGACCGCGATAAGAATTACGCAATTAAGAGGGGCTTAACACCCGCTCAGTTTTATCATGATTACATAGGAACTGTTTTGGATGACTGTGTCAGTATTACGAATGCCCCGACAAAAGATAAGCCTTATAACCGCTCCTATACGGTTGATTATCTTGGCAACGTGCTTGACGGAACAGAAATTAAATATTTAAATCTTGAGCTTTCCAATTTTAAGAAGCTGATTTTGGCTCAGCTGACCGACCGGCAGGTTGTTTGGTTTGGCAGTGATGTCGGAAAGTACGGGGACAGGGAAGCCGGAGTTTGGGATGACAGGGCGTATGATTATGAAGCCGCGTTCGACATGAACTTCAGCCTGAGCAAAGAGGATGGCCTTGACTACCGCCAGAGCGCAATGAACCACGCCATGGTGATAACGGGCGTAAACCTTGATGAGAACGGCAACCCGACCAAGTGGAAAATTGAAAACAGCTGGAGCGATGAAAAAGGGAAAAAGGGCTACTATGTTATGAGCGACAGTTGGTTTGACAAATACGTTTATCAGGCGGTTGTGGAAAAGAAATACCTCAGCGCACAGCAGTTGGATGCATACGCAGGTGAGCCGATTCACCTTTCCCCGTGGGACCCGATGGGCTCTTTAGCAGATTAAAGATATGCAGGAGGTGCCTATGACGGAGCAAATAACGCAGGCAGTTACGTTTCCCATACGAAGATGTACGAACAGGGATGTAGACGCAATTATGGAGCTGCAGGAAACGGTATATCGTGCATTGGAAAACAAAGAGCTCTTTGTTACTTCCAGCCGCGAAGAAAATGCCGCTTATCTGGTCGAACCGAATTTTATCCTTAGTTGTTTTGATGCGGAAAAGCTGATTGCGTATTGCTCCTTTGCCGTCCCGGGGGAGGGACCTGACAACCTCGGCTGGGACTTGGGTTGGCAGCGGGATAAAGTTCGCTCTTGCGCAAGGCTGGACACTATTGTGGTTCACCCGGATTACAGGGGCGGGCTGCAGCAGCGGCTCATACGCCACACGCTTGCTCTCGCCGCGAAAAATCCGAGTATCCAATCCGTTCTTACTACTGTTTCACCCCAAAATAAATATAGCCTGCACAATGTGCAGGCTATGGGTTTTGAAGTATTGCTAAAAAAACTGAAATATGGCGGCAAGGAGCGTTTCATCCTAGGCCGAGCGCCCGTTTTGCCAGATAATAGATAAATGGAAGAAAAATAGCCGGAAGCATGTTACCAACCTTTATTTGCTTGATTTTCAGCATATTGAAGCCGATGGCCATAATCAGAACACCGCCGATTGCGGAAATTTCACGAATCATTTCATCGGAAAGAAAGCCTTTCAACGATGCGGAAGCAAGCGTGATAATGCCTTGATATAGAAACACGGCAACAGCGGAAAAAACCACGCCGAAGCCCATAGTGGAACTCAGAAAAATGGAACAAATGCCGTCGATCACCGCTTTCGCAAAAAGTGTTTGGTGGTTGCCGGTTAAACCGCTTTCAATGGAGCCGACAATTGCCATGGAGCCAACGCAAAATACAAGGCTTGAGGTCACAAAGGCTTTTGACACGCTGCCGTCGGTACTGGATGTTTTGCTTTCAATTATCCTGCCAAGGCCCTCGAGCCGGTCTTCAATTTTCAAAGCTTCGCCGATGATGCTTCCGATTGCCAGACAGATAATCAGCAGTAGCAGGTCATTTGTTTTAATTGCTCCTATGATGCCGATGAGCAGTACGGAAAGTGATACGGCATTCATAATGGTTTCACGGTAATTTGCACGGATTCCGCTTTTTAAAATTAATCCGATTCCTGTTCCCGCTGCGATAGCCAGCGCGTTCACAATAGTTCCCAGCATTTTTAGCCCTTCTTATTTTCATTTTGCGACATTACTTTAGCAGTATATCATCTTGTGAAAACGCATGTCAATAACATTAACTTTTTAGGCCGAGTATGATATAATGAAATAAGCGGTTTCAATGGGTTATAGCAAGCGGTTGACCCAATTAAAAATTTTGCGAGGTTGAATGAATGGTAAAAGCGGTAGTCTTTGATATGGATGGTATTATGTTTGATACTGAAAATTTGACAACGGGCTTATGGAAAAAGGCAAGCGAAAAGCTTGGGTGCGCAGATGCTACCCCCTATAAAGGCGAGTTTATGGGCATGAATTCAGTATATCATAAAAAGTATTTTTTAAAGAAATTCGGTGCCGGGTTCCCTTACGATGAATTTATCCGGTGCGCAGACGAATTTACTTCAGAGCATATTGCGAAACACGGTGTACCGGTCAAACCGGGGCTATTTCAGCTTTTGGAATTCTTGAAACAGAGCGGGTTCCTGATTGCGGCGGCGACTTCAACTGAGCGGGACACTGTATTGTATTATTTTAAAAAAACCGGTATAACGGATTACTTCGATCAGATTATTTGCGGCGACATGGTTGAGAAAAGCAAGCCGGACCCGGAAATCTACCTTAAAGCGGCCGGGACTCTCGGTGTTGCGCCGCAGGAGTGTATGGCATTGGAGGATTCGCCAAACGGGCTGACCTCCGCTTACCGCGCGGGGATGAAAACCGTGATGGTACCGGATTTGATTCCGCCGGCTCCGGAATTAAATAAAATGCTCTTTGCATGCGTGCCCTCGCTCAGCGATGTAATCCCTCTTTTGGAGCAGCAAAGGGAAGCTGTATAATTTCAGTCCAGCCGCAGCGTTTTGCTGTGTTACATATAAAAAGAGCCGCCGCTTTACGCGTCAGCTCCGAAAAGACTATTTGCTGTTTGAAATGACCGGCTCAGAAGAGTCACTGCCTAATATCTTAAAATGGTTCGGCACATCGTCGCGCAGCAGCACCATGCTGTTGTAAAGGTCAGCTTTGGTACCTACATCGTACGGACAAGCCTGCGGCAGGGTGTAACAATAAACGCTGTCGCCTTTGGTGCCAAGAAAGTCCGGAAGAGTGTCTCCTGCTTTCTTGCTGGCTATGTCCCACCATGTTTTTGGAACAATATCGATGGTTAAAAGCGGATTTTCCTTGTCACCCTGAAAAACGAAAGCTACCGCCTTATATTTTACCTTTAATCCGTCTTCCTCCATCACTTTGTCGGTCACTTCCGGGGTGTAGTTCTCGCGTTCCCAGCTGTCAGGAATGTTAAAGGAAAAACCCAGTTCTTCGTTGATATAGGGTTCCTGAGCCGAGGATTCGTTGCTGATCATGGTATCTGCTGCAGCGGCCGCTTTCATCATCGGCGCTTCTGTTTTGGCTGTGCAGGAGGCCAGGGTAAATAATATAATAATTACAAATATTACACTTAAATGTTTCTTCATAAAATTCCTCCTTTCGGGACAATAGTTATACGGCTACATCATATCGCCTTATCATGTAAAAGTCAATTATCGTGTATATATTGTAATAAATAGTTACAATACTGTTATTTTTTGTAGGATAGTTCAAGAATGAATTTGCCTTCAATCTTTAAACTAAGAGTCAGAGACGTTTTTTGGAGGGTACAGCGGTTGGAAGAAAAAAGGAAAGCGTTGAAAGCAGCGTTTCCGGTGACAATACCGGTTATGATGGGTTATCTTTTTATCGGTGTTGCCTACGGGATGCTGATGGCGAGCAAGGGACATGCGGTTATATGGTCATTTCTAATGAGCCTGTTTGTATATGCCGGTTCCATGCAGTTTGTAGCCTCTAATTTTTTCACGGGTGCAACGACATGGCTTACCATTATATTTGTGACATTTATGGTGAATATAAGGCATGTCTTTTACGGACTGTCCATGCTGACCAAATTCCGGGATATGGGCCGTAAAAAGCCATATATGATATTTTCTCTGACCGACGAAACTTTTTCGCTTCTGTGTTCCGCCGACGTACCAAAAGGGATTAACCAGAATTGGTTTTTATTTTTCATTGCTCTTTTAGATCAAATTTATTGGGTTATTGGCTCTGTGCTCGGCGGGGTCGTGGGTTCGATAGTTCCGTTCAACACAAAAGGGATCGATTTTGCCATGACCGCCCTGTTTGTTGTTATCTTTGTGGAACAGTGGCAGTCCTGCAAAAACCATCTCCCGGCGCTTGCCGGACTGGCAGCTTCCCTGCTGTGCCTTCTCGTTTTTGGCGCTTCCAACTTTATTTTATCTTCCATGATGATTATTGTGCTGATTCTTACCGCATTTTACCGCAGACCAAAGGAAGCGGAGAATTGGAGCGGTGAAGAAAATGGCTAGTATCCCGGTTTCACTTGGTATTGTTGCCGTTGTTGCGTTTGTTACGCTCTGCACCCGGGCGCTTCCGTTTTTTATGTTTCGCAACCATGCAAAAATTCCGCGTTTTGTTTTTTACCTTGGCGAGGTGCTTCCGTTCGCGATTATGGGAATGCTGATTGTTTACTGTCTGAAATCCACATCGGTACTTGCATATCCATTCGGTCTTCCGGAATTGATCGCAGTAACCGTCGTTGTTCTTTTGCATGTTTGGAAGCATAATACGTTTATCAGCGTGGGTGCAGGTACAGTATTATATATGATGCTTGTTCAATATGTGTTTATTTAACGGGAAAGGGGAATCATGAAAATATTAGTTGACGCGGATGCCTGCCCTGTAAAAGAGATCATTGTCAGGCGGGCACGGGAAAGGAATATTCCTGTAACAATGCTGATTGATACCAGCCATATCTTAAATGACGGATACAGTCAAGTCATTACCGTTGACAAGGGCCGTGACAGCGCGGATATCCGCCTCGTAAACCTGATTGAACCGGGTGACCTTGTTGTGACGCAGGATTTCGGCGTAGCGGCAATGGCGCTGGCAAAGGGTGCGGCGGTACTGAACCAGAACGGCATGATTTATGACAACAGCAATATGGATCGGTTGCTGTTTGAACGTGCGCTCGGGCAGGAGGTACGCCGTGCCGGCGGCAGAACCGGAAAAATAAAAAAACGCACCAAAGCGGATGATGAAGCATTTGAACGCACATTTCTGCACATGATAAATGAAAATAAATAAGGGATTGCTTCAAAGTGCTTTCCCTTTTCCTTTGTTGACAAAACAAAATTTCATGGTATAATACACTTGTTTTGCCCAAAATTAAATAGTTAGGATGAATATGATGTACGATTATGACGTGATCGTGATTGGTGCCGGTCCTTCCGGCATATTTACAGCTCTGGAACTTGACCGGCTTGCACCTGAAAAAAAGGTACTGGTTGTTGACTCCGGCAGCACAATTGCAAAGCGTTCCTGCCCGGCAAGAACTTCCGGCCAGTGCGCTCACTGCAAAACCTGCAATATCATGAACGGCTGGGCCGGCGCCGGTGCGTTTTCGGACGGCAAGCTTTCTCTTTCCGAGGAAGTTGGCGGTAATATTACCGACTACATGTCAGTTGACAAAGCACGAGAACTGATTCATTTTGCTGATGAAGTTTACCTGAAATTCGGCGCGCCGGACAAAGTGTTCGGCAAAAACGACAAGTTCGCCGAAAAGGTTTCCTATGACGCACGCAGGGAGAATATTCAGTTAATTCCGTGCCCGGTTCGGCACATGGGAACGGAGTATTCGTTTGAAGTGCTTCGCGGAATGTTTGACTATCTTGCCAGCCGCCCGAATTTTGAATTCAGAGCACAGACCAGTGCAGACACCATTTATATTGAAAACGGCAAGGCTGAGGGAGTTTGGTTAACCGATCGTGAAGGGGAATGCAAACTGGTGCGCGCTCCTTATGTGGTTGCGGCTCCGGGCCGCGGCGGTGCAGAATGGCTGGCGCGTATTGCGCTGGAAAATAAGCTGAGCACAACGAATAACGAAGTGGATATCGGTGTGCGTGTCGAAGTTCCAAATGCTGTTATGGATCATTTAACCAAGAACCTGTACGAAGCAAAGCTTGTTTATTATTCCGACACATTTGAAAACAAGGTAAGAACGTTCTGCATGAATCCGGGCGGCATTGTGAGTGAAGAACATTATGACGGCGGAATTAACGGAGGAATTGCTGTGGTGAACGGCCATTCTTATGCGGATGAGGACAAGCACAGTGAAAACACCAATTTTGCAATGCTTGTTTCCACCAAATTCACAGAACCGTTCAACCAGCCGATTGAATACGGACGTTACATCGCCCAGCTGGGTAATATGCTGACCGGTGGCGGAATTATGGTGCAACGCCTTGGCGACCTGCTTCTTGGCAGGCGTACGGACAACACCCGCCTGCAAAAATCAACAACGATTCCCACACTGAAAAACGCGGTTCCGGGTGACCTCTCCTTCGTACTGCCGCATCGTCATCTTACCAGTATTGTTGAGGCGCTGCGTGCGTTTGATAAACTTGCTCCGGGGCTTTATTCGAAGAACACTTTACTGTACGGCGTAGAAGTAAAGTTTTATTCTTCAAAGATTTCTGTTACAGACCGCTTTGAAACGGCGGTTCAAAATCTGTACGCCATCGGCGATGGTGCGGGTATTACCCGTGGCCTGATGCAGGCCTCCGTTACAGGTATTGTTGTAGCAAGGGACATTGCAAATAAAGAAAAATAAGAGAAATGACAAGGAAGTTTGGGCCGCTTACAGCCGGCATCAATTGAATTTTGGAAGACGGCGAGCCCTGTTACAATTGGGTTCGCCGTCTTTTTATGCATGTGTCACAAATCAGCACATATATTTATGATAGAGTAACATGCAAGGGGGGCTTATATTGTCATTTTCCGTAGTAAATTACTTTATCAATTCCAACAGCTCACGGGGTTGTGTCAGCTTTTTTAAATCTAACTTCGGTGGACTGGAAGCCGTTATCCGGCTGGGCGGCTACCCATCCGTTGTCGCTTCGGATATTTTGAGCGGGGTTTGTATCCGGGCGAGGGAAAAAGATCTGCGCACCGAACTGATACATAACCCGCTCGATAACTCCCTTGAAGGAGTCATTATACCGGAACTAAAGACGGGTGTTATCAACTATCCTCTTTATGATGAGGAGGAGTATCATATTGCAACCATACTGAATGACGAAAACCTCAGCCGCACACGTTCGTGCCTTTCTGCTGCGCACAGCCACTTTTCCACTGCGCTGCAAATTCATGATAAATGGGAGAAAATCTATATTTCCAACATGGATTTTACTGCCGCCGACCGGCTTGCCGCCGAGACGACAGAAAAACTGCTCGGACAGAATTCACTTGATAAAAAAGGAGCTTTCTCTGATCGCTATTTCGGTGCCGCGACTACCGAAGGTGCGGTTGACTATATTGACAATCTTACCGCAGACCTGCGCAGACGTTTTTTTATCAAAGGCCGGCCGGGCACGGGGAAATCTACATTTTTAAAGCGGGTAGGCGAAAGCGCGGTTTCAGCGGGTTTTGATGCAGAACTTTACCATTGCGCCTTTGACCCTGACAGCCTTGACATGGTGATTCTGCGCGAACTGAGCCTTTGCCTGTTTGACAGTACCCCGCCGCACGAATATTTTCCGTCCCGCCCCGGCGACGAAGTGATTGATATTTATAAAGCGGCTGTGACAGATAAAACCGACGAAAAATATCGTTCGGAAATTACCGCAATCTCATTGGAATACAAGGCAGAAATCGCGAAAGCCACCAAACAGCTAGGCAAAGCAAAGCGATATTATGACGAGGTACAAAGAGGATATTTAACGAAAATTAACGCCGAAATGCTGGAAACGGCAGAAGAAAAAATACATAAAGCTATTTTTGGCTGAAGAAACTTCGCTGCAAACAAAAAGGTGCTGTCCATTCCTTGGCTATGGACAGTACCTTTTTTATTTAAGTTATAATTATGATGCAAATATTGCTTTGAGCGGCGGACCCTGCAGCAGGGGAACGGAGCTGGTTATGGTTTCACTGATCAGTCTGTGCCCACCCTCGTTCGGATGAATCCCGTCCTCACAAATCAGACTTTGATAATTTTCAGTTTTCAGGAACGCGCTGCTGATATCGATGAGCGGAATCCGGTGATTTATGGCAAGCCTGCAAACCGCGAGATTATACATTTCATGCCAGCGGTAAATGTATTCGATATCACCGAGAAAGTGCAGAATATTTTCAGCGTTCAGCCCGCGCGACACCCATGCAAAGTACCGTTTGGCGTCGATTGGGGGGAGCGAGAGCAGCACAGGGTTGCCGCCGCATTGCTCCACATTGTCGATCATTTCGGAATAATGGGTTTCAAAATCAGATACAGGTGTTTTTGCGACATGAACGGTTTCCGGTGAGTCGGAAATTTTTGCCCAATCGAAGTCGCAGTCGTTGCCGCCGAATTCCAATACCGTGTAGTCGTATTTGCACAGTTCATCCTGATGCTTTTTTAAAATTTCGCCGCCTTTTGTAACTGTGCATCCAAATTTCGAGTAATTACTTACCGCAATATTAGTCCCTTTTTCCAATATACTGATGAAACTGTCTTTTAACAGCATATACTTTTTATGAACGCTGTCGAATACAACACCCTTAGAAACAGAATCACCAAAAACACAGATGGATTGAATCATAACAGCACTCCCTTTGTAATTATAATAATTTGATGATGTAATATTAAATACTATATAATACTAATATTGATATGTCAATATTATAAACAAAAATTTATATGTTATTCACAATACTACGGCATAAGACGTTTTGTGAACAAATTTTTTATATTATTTACTTTTATAATATTTTTACTCGTCAGCAAATATAAAACATTAAAGAAAAACAACCGCTGCTGCCAAAATTCGGGAGCAGAGGTTGTTTTTCTATTTAGCTATTAAGTTAAACTGATTTCACCGACATAATTAGTCGAGAATATTTGCTTGATTTCATCCGGTCGATCTGTTTTTCCCAGCGCCCACATCAGCTTTGTCACAGCAGCTTCCGTGGTCATGTCAAAAGCCTGTAAAACGCCGGTGTCCAATGCTTTTTTTCCGGCCTGATAAATCGTAAAATCGCTGCGTTCATAAAGGCATTGGCTGCAAACCACAACGCTGATTCCGTTTTCAACCATTTTTTGTAATTTTGATATTAAATCCCTGCGGACAAAATTAAGTCCGCCCGCGCCGAACGCCTCAATCACAATTCCTTTGTAATTCATGTTCAGCAGTATATCGAAAATTTCGGGGTCAAGTCCCGGGGTTAATTTCATCAGAAATACGCCGTTGCACAGCCGGTCTTCCAATGCAAAAGAGCCTTCACACCGGGGCAGGACATGTTCATTCACTTTCAGCCCGCCTGCGTCCACAGTTGCGGCAAAGGGGCAGTTCACGCTTTCGAATGCATCAAATGCGGTGGTGCGCACTTTTACCGCCCTTGTGCCAAGCATTACTCTGCGGCTGAACGCTACAAAAACCCCCGCTTTTCCAAAAGCGGCCATTGCAAACGCACAACGCAGATTTTCGATTCCGTCCGTCAGCGGGTGGTTAATGGGTAGCTGCGAACCGGTGATCACAACAGGTATCGGAATATTGCGCAGCATGAAAGACAATACCGAAGCGGTGTATGCCATGGTGTCCGTCCCATGTGTCAAAACAATTCCGTCATAATTTATGTATTCACGCGCAATTGCACGTGCCATGCACTGCCATTCCTCCGGCTGAATGTTCGAACTGTCCAATTGAAACAGATTTTCTATTTTAACGTCATAATCGGCCGTCGCGTCGCGGATAAATGATGCAAACCGCTGCGTACTCAGCGATGGGACCAAACCTTCACCGGTTTGCTCTGAAGCAATTGTGCCGCCGGTTGTAATGAGTAGTATTTTTTTCATTTTGTCCTCCGGTGCCTGCTTTTTATCTTTCTATATCTATGTATTTCATTGTAAAATGGGAAGATTGATTTTAAATATTATATTATCATTTAAATCGGTCAAAGTAAATTCAAAACAGACAAAATTCGGCAAAGTACCAATAAGTCGCCATCTGTTTCAAATCCGGTGCATTGCACCGCCGGAAAGGATAAGTTATAATGGGAATAAAACGTACTGCTGGTAAAAAGAAAGGATGATATGCTGTGGTCCCAATTTTTATTGTTGAAGATGATGTAAAAATCAGGAACGAACTGACCAAGCTGCTCCAAAAATATGGGTATGAGTGTTTTTCATCCGACGATTTTTTTCATATGACGGAAGCTGTGCTGAAACAAAACCCTCAGCTTGTTTTGTTGGATATTAATCTGCCGGTTTATGACGGATACTATATTTGCAGAGAAATCCGCCGTCAGTCCCAAATCCCGATTATCATTGTCACCAGCCGCGACAGCGATGCGGACGAGCTGATGAGTATGAATTTGGGCGCGGATGATTTTGTCACCAAGCCGTACAACACACAAATACTGCTCGCTAGAATCGCGTCTGTCTTAAAGCGTGCTTATCCCAGCGAACCGGTGAATACCCTTTCCCACCGGGGATTGGAACTGGACTTATCCAGGAGTACGGTGCGTTTTCAGGGTAAAGAAGTAGAACTGACGAAAAATGAATTGCGCATTTTGCGCCTGCTGATTCGGGACAAGGGCCGCATTATTCCGCGTGATGAAATCATGAACGACCTGTGGCAGTCGGAGGAATTTGTGGATGACAATACGCTTACGGTCAATATCAACCGGCTCCGTAAAAAGCTCGAAAGCATTGGGATTGAAGATTACCTGATTACAAAGCGCGGGCAGGGGTATTTGGTATGAAACTGACGGAATTTTTACACGATAAACTCATTTACATTATCATTGCAGTTTTAACCGCAGTGTTTTGTATTTCCCTTTTTGGGGTGCTTGGTCTTGGCGGATATGCTGCAACATTTGTAGCGGGCCTCATTCTGCTCGGGCAGGCTGCCGCATTGGCGTTTGAGTTTTTTCGAAAACGCACGTTTTATCATTCCCTGCTGCAAAGCCTTGAAAAGCTTGATCAGAAGTATCTGCTTTCCGAAATGCTGGAGGAACCGTCATTTTGTGAAGGCAGGATATTATGTGAAGTAACAAAGGCCACCAACAAATCAATGAATGATGAAATCGCAAACTACCGCCGTGCTTCACAGGAATACCGTGAATATATCGAAACATGGGTTCACGAGGTGAAAACGCCGATTTCCTCCAGCCGGCTCATTATGGAAAACAATAAAAATGAGATTACACTTAATTTATATGAGGAACTTGTTAAAATAGAAAGCTATGTCGATCAGGCACTTTTCTATTCCCGCAGCAATACGGTAGAAAAAGATTACGTCATCAAACAGGCAACGCTCAAAGAACTGGTCAGCTCGGTGCTTCGCAAAAACTCCGCCATATTCATTGAGGGGAAGATTAGCGTGCAGACCTCCGCGCTGGATAAAACGGTTTTCACGGACATAAAATGGACGGATTTTATTATCGGGCAGATTTTAATGAACGCGGTAAAATACCGCGGCAGTTCCCCTAAAATTGATATTTACGGCATGCAGGGTCAAAACAGTGTAACACTGGTCATTTCGGACAATGGCATTGGAATTCCGAAAAAGGATTTGGAACGGGTTTTTGACAAAGGCTTTACCGGAGCAAACGGCAGAACAACTGCGAAATCCACGGGAATCGGCCTTTATCTGTGCAAAAAGCTTTGTACCAAGCTGAACCTCGGTATTTCCGTCGCATCCACCGAAAACGCTGGGACAATCGTTTCCATTGTGTTCCCGAAAAGCAACATGTACGCATGAATCTTACAAAACTGTAAGGCTGATGTAAGGTAAATCAATGGCAGGTTTTTCTGCATCGTATTATACTTTAATCACAATCAGAAAAGGAGATTTTATGATGCAGAAAATTCTATTAGTTGAACATATTGAAAAGTATTATGGCAATAAAGGCAACGTAACCAAGGCGGTTGACGACATCAGTTTTGAAGTTGGTAAAGGGGAGTTCATCGCCATTATGGGTGCCTCCGGCAGTGGAAAAACGACACTGCTGAACTGCATATCCACCATCGATTCCGCAACCGCGGGGCACATTGTAATCGACGGATCAGATATTACCAAACTGAATTCCAAACGGCTTTCCAAGTTCCGGCGTGAACAGCTCGGATTTATCTTTCAGGACTTTAATTTGCTAGATACATTGACAGCCTATGAAAACATCGCGCTCGCTCTTACCATTGTGAAAATACCTTCGGGCGAAATTGATGTCCGTGTGCGCCAAGTTGCAAAGCAGCTTGAAATTGAAGACGTACTGAAAAAGTATCCGTACCAGATGTCCGGCGGACAAAAGCAGAGGGTTGCTTCCGCTCGGGCGATTGTAACCAGTCCTGCACTGATTTTAGCGGATGAGCCAACCGGCGCGCTGGATTCTAAATCCGCCCGCATGCTGTTAGAAAGCTTTGAAACATTAAATCATAATCTGAGCGCTACGATTCTGATGGTAACCCACGATGCGTTTACTGCAAGCTATTGCCACCGAATTCTGTTTATTAAAGACGGTAAAATCTTTAATGAACTGGTGCGTGGGGAGGATACCCGCAAACAGTTTTTTAATAAAATTATTGAAGTGGTAACGCTGCTCGGAGGTGACAATTCCAATGTTCTCTAAGCTTGCATTAAAAAACGTTACCAAGAGTATGCGTGATTTCACCGTTTATTTTTTGACGCTGACCTTTGGTGTTTGCTTATTTTATGTCTTTAACTCGATTGATTCACAGACCGCCATGTTGAAAATCAATGCGACACAGGGCAATATACTAAAAAACTTGGCCTCGACGATTAACTATGTCTCCATCTTTATTTCTGTTATATTAGGATTTTTAGTGGTGTATGCCAACCAGTTCCTCATCAAGCGCCGCAAAAAGGAACTTGCCATTTATATGACACTCGGCATGGCAAAGGGGAAAATATCACGTATTGTCATTCTTGAAACACTAATCATCGGTGTCTTTTCCCTTGCAGTTGGCCTTTTGATCGGTGTTTTTGCATCACAGGGGCTTTCTGTTGTTACCGCTGAATTGTTTGAAGTGGAGATGAAAGCGTTCATCTTTACGTTCTCTGTGCAGGCGTTTTACAAAACGATTCTGTATTTCGGAATTATCTTTTTGATTGTCATGGTGTTCAATACCATCTCCATTTCCAAATATAAGCTGATTGATTTACTCAATGCGTCCAAGAAAAATCAAAAAATGCGCCTCAGCCATCTATGGATTTCGGTCATTTTGTTTTTCATTTCAGTCGCTTGCCTGGCTGTCGCGTACCATTTCATTATTGAAAACGGAATGATAGAGATAAACGGTCAATTCGCCGCTGCTATTGTTTTGGGCAGCATTGGTACGCTGTTGTTCTTTCTTTCCCTGTCCGGATTTTTACTCCGAATCGTCCAATCCAATAAAAAGCTTTATTACAAAAATTTGAATATGTTTGTGCTGCGCCAGATTAATTCCAAAATCAATACAACCTTCGTTTCCATGTCTGTGATCTGCATTATGCTGCTGGTCACCATCGGTACGCTGTCCACCGGCATGGGGCTGGCGGATGTGCTGACAAAAGATTTGAAATCAGTTACCCCGTATGACGCTACTTTCACCTATTATTATTCCTATGGAAAAGAGGATTTGAAGCGCAATGAGCTCGCCGGTGATATGGCGCGGCAAATGACCGCACAGGGCGTTGATTTTGACCGGCTGGTTCAGTCGTATACGCAGGTGTCAGCTTATCAGTCGGAGCTGGAATATGCTGACATTGCGCTTCCCGGCACGCCGGGATTAAACAACCAGATTACCATGGAGAACTTAACACACCAGCCCATGACGATTATTACCCAAAGCGATTACAATAACGCCATGAAGCTGCAAGGAAAGCCTACGGTATCACTGAAAGACGACGAATTTTTAATCAACTGTAATTTTACCGATTTTCAGCCCTTGATTTCTTATTTTTTAAACAACAAAGGTACGGTTCAAGTAAATGGAAAAACGCTGAAAGCACAAGGCCGTCAGTATTTGGACACTTGTTTTGAAACAACTGCTATGAAAAACGATCCCGGCACCCTCATTGTACCGGATTCACTGGTAGTTGGTTTGGATAAAACACTTGCAGTTTTGAATATTCAATATAAAACGGGTATTACTGATGAAATGTTCTTGGCTTCAGTCAACAAGGTTTACCCGGAACAGGATGCGAACAATGACCAAAAACCATTTAATACGGAATTAACTAAGCAGCATGTTTATGACCAGGGCGCGGGGCTGAAAACGATGATTTCGTACCTTGCAATCTATATCGGCCTTGTGTTCCTTATCACGAGCGCGGCGGTGCTCGCGCTGCAGCAGCTTTCCGAAGCGTCGGATAATATTGAGCGTTACGGGTTGCTGAAAAAACTTGGTGCGGAGGAAAAAATGATTCACCGCTCTCTGTTTACGCAAATCGCCATCTACTTCATGCTCCCGCTTTCCCTTGCTATCGTTCACTCCGTGGTGGGGATTCATGTTGCAAACACGGTGGTAACGCAGCTCGGCCATCTTGATATTTTGGGGAACACTCTGATTACCGCCGCACTTTTCCTGTTGGTTTACGGCGGTTATTTCCTCGCCACCTACTTTGGCAGCAAAAGTATGCTCCGGCAAAAGCAAAGCTAATTAGAACCGTTAGCCAACAGCCGTCCGCGTAAGTGGGCGGCTGTTGTTATTTTGGAAGAATCATTATATAATATATTTACCAAAATAATACATTCAAGATTTAAAGCATCAGGTGAAAAAATGGAGTATCAATTAATCCGTTCACGGCGCAAGACCATAGCAATCTGTATTGCACGGGACGGCAGCGTCATTGTGCGTGCCTCGCTTCGTACGGCACAAACTGCAATCGATTGTTTTGTACAGGAGAAACAAAGCTGGATACAGGAAAAATCCGCTCAAATGGCACAGTATGATTCGGAACGAAAGGAGTTTCAAGTATCCGTCGGTTCCAGACTGCCGTTGCTTGGGTGCGAATATCCCGTTGCGCTCGCAGATCAAGTCAGCTTTGACGGAGCAGGATTTTATATTACGGACGAGCCTTATGAAACGCTTAAGCCAAAACTCATTCAGCTATACAAAAGTCTGGCGGAGCAAATCATCCCGGAACGTGTCGGGTATTTCTCAAAGCGGACAGGCTGGGCACCGTCGGGTGTCCGCATCGGTTCAGCGAATACCGCATGGGGTTCCTGTTCGGGGAAAAATAAACTCAATTTTACTTGGAAGCTCGTTTTGGCGGCGCCGGAGGAAATTGATTATGTGATTGTGCACGAATTAGCTCATCTGCAGGAGCATAACCATTCCAAGCGCTTTTGGAAGCTGGTTGAAAGCGTTTTACCGGATTATCAGGCGCGGCGGTCAAAATTGAAGCTTGTAGGAAAGAAATTACAGAAAATCGGGCTTAGTTAGCAATAACTAATTCTATTTTTGATAATTACGTGGTATAATAAGGAAAATAAAACAATCATAAAAGTAGAGGTAAGAAAGATGGTTTCTCAAAAGACATTGCAAAAATATGCCGAGCTTGCGGTACGCATCGGTGCAAATGTGCAAGAAGGGCAGCTCCTTGTCATTTCGTCCTCAGTTGACTGTGCTTATTTTGCAAGGATGTGCGTGGCAGAAGCATACAAAGCAGGAGCGGGCGAAGTGCTGGTAAACTGGGCGGATGAAGCGATCACAAAACTTGCTTATCAGAATGAAAGCACTGAAACACTTTGTGATATCGCCCCATGGCGGGTGGAGCAAAAGAAAAACTGTATTGATAAAAAATGTTGTTTTCTCTATATTGAGTCTGCGACTCCCGGCCTGCTGAAAGAAATTGACGGCAAAAAGCTTCAGGCTGCAAGAACGGCAAGAGAAGCCGTATTTGAGCAGTTTGATTACTATACCATGAAGAATTTTGGCCAGTGGTCCATTGTAGCAATACCTACAGTCAGCTGGGCAAAGAAAGTATTTCCGGAATATGACGATGATAAAGCGCTGGAAACTTTGTGGAACGCTGTACTGGGCAGCGTGCGTATTTCTGAGGACAATGATCCGGTCGCCGAGTGGCAGAAGCACAATGAAGAAATGATGCACAACTGCGAAATCCTAAATCGTTATAATTTTAAATCTCTTCATTTTACAAATGCACTTGGAACGGATTTAACGGTTGAACTGATTCCAAACCACGTGTGGGAGGGCGGCTGCTCAACAACGAAAAGCGGTGCGGTTTTTAACCCGAATATGCCCACGGAAGAAGCATTCACAATGCCGTACAAATTCGGTGTGAACGGCATTGTATATGCGAGCAAACCGTTGATCTATCAGGGTAAGATGATCGAAGATTTCCGCCTTGAATTTAAAGAGGGGAAAGTAGTGGACTTCACTGCCAAGGTAGAACAGGAAACGCTGAAAAACATGATAGAATTCGACGAAGGCAGTTGTTACCTTGGTGAGGTAGCGCTTGTCCCTTACGATTCGCCGATTTCTAATTTGGGAATTTTGTTCCTAAATACACTTTTTGACGAAAACGCCTCCTGTCATCTCGCGCTTGGCGCGTCCTATCCGGATAATTTAAAGAACGGCGCCGAAATGAAGCAGGAGGAACTGAATAAACTTGGCTCGAATTACTCGAAAATACACTGTGATTTCATGTTCGGCAGCGCCGACATGCACATTGTGGGCAGTACACAGGACGGTAAAGAAATAACAGTGTTTCGAAACGGTAATTTCGCCATTTCGGACTAATCCTAAAATAACTATTATGTGTGCTACCGGTAAGGCCGGCATACGCGTAAGAAACAATAGAATTAAAAAAAGAAAGATGGTGACAGTATGGTTAATGTCAGAAAATGTGCAATCATCGGCTGCGGCTTTGTGGGTGCAAGCTCCGCGTTCAGTTTGGTGGAAAGCGGGCTCTTTTCAGAGCTTGTACTGATTGACGCGAATCACGACAAGGCAGAAGGCGAAGCAATGGATTTGAGCCATGGCATGCCTTTTGCAAGGCCCATGGAAATTTACGCCGGAACTTACGACGATATTGCAGACTGCGGCCTGATTATTATTACCGCAGGCGCAAATCAAAAGCCAAATGAAACACGTATGGATTTGGTTCATAAGAACGTCGGTATTTTTAAGAGTATTATTCCGGAAATTAAGAAGAGGGACTGCGAGGGAATTCTTCTGATTGTGTCCAACCCGGTTGACATATTAACCTATGTCGCCTTAAAACTTTCCGGATTCCCGGCAAGCAGGGTAATCGGCTCAGGTACGGTGCTGGATACAGCCCGCCTTAAGTATCTGCTGAGTCAGCATCTCGATGTTGACAGCCGAAGTGTTCACGCCTTTATTATCGGCGAACACGGCGACAGCGAACTTGCCGTGTGGAGCAGCGCCAATGTGTCCGGTATTGAGCTGGACCATTTCTGCGAGCTTTGCGGCCACTTCCACCATAGGGAAACAATGGAAAAACTCTACGAAGGGGTACGTGACAGTGCCTATGAAATTATTGAGCGCAAGGGCGCAACCTACTACGGAATTGCAATGGCAGTACGCCGCATTGCAGAGTGCATCCAGCGCAACGAACACTCCATCCTTCCGGTTTCCAGTTTGATTCAGGGCCATTACGGCCTGCATAATGTCTGCATGGGGGTACCGACCATTGTTGGCAGCTCCGGGGTGGAAAAAGTACTGGATATTCCGCTTAGTGACGAGGAACAGCAAAAGCTGTTGGCTTCGGCTGACGCGCTGAAAAAGGTACTGGATACTCTCGATTTATCATAACCTGCAGCAGGCGGCCTGAGTTTAGGCCGCCTGTTTTTATGTTCCACACTTTTCGCCGGCATGCTGCATATGCTGTATAGATACTGTAAAAAAGCGGATTTCCCTTTCCTATGTTGCGGTTGGGTTTTAAGGTGTTGTTATTATTCATAGAAAATTCATAATAATATCTCCCGTTGTGACAGGGATGTATAATCTTTACTGAATTCTGAATTCGGCTTGACAAAACACGCCGGGATATATAGAATAATAGTGGGATGTTAGCAGAGGCTAACACACAGTACATCAATGAAATTCGATTGGGATGAGGGGCAATAATGACACTGAATGAGCTGAAAATCGGGCAGATATCTAGGATCATTGCAGTTAATGGCGGCGGTGCGCTCAGACGCAGACTTCTGGATATGGGCCTGACGCCGCATACGGAAGTAATGGTGCGTAAGGTGGCTCCGATGGGGGACCCCATTGAACTGCATCTGAGGGGTTACGAGCTTACGATTCGCGTTGACGATGCAAAAAGTATTGAGGTGGAAGGGGAATAGCGGATGATTTTTGCACTTGCAGGCAATCAGAATTGCGGAAAAACAACACTATTCAACCAATTGACAGGTTCAAACCAGCACGTCGGTAATTTTCCGGGCGTTACAGTGGAACGGAAAGACGGTGCAATTCGCGGTTATACGGGCGTTAAGGTGGTTGACTTACCGGGCATTTACTCACTTTCACCATACAGCAATGAAGAAATTGTGACACGTGACTATTTATTAAAGGAACATCCGCATGGCATTATCAATATTGTTGACGCAACTAATATCGAGCGGAATCTTTACCTGAGCATGCAGCTTATTGAGCTGAATATTCCTATGGTCATCGCATTGAATATGATGGATGAGGTTCGCGCCAATGGCGGAACCATAAAAATAGATAAATTACAGGCAGAGCTTGGCGTTCCCGTCGTGCCGATATCCGCAAGCAAAAACGAGGGTATTGACGAACTGATTGAAACGGCCGTCCGTACCGCAGAAGCAAAGCAGGCTCCGAAGCGGCAGGATTTTTGTACCGGCGCAGTACATAGGGCAATTCACTCCATTGCCCATTTGGTGGAAGATCACGCAGAACGTATCGGCGTTCCGGCGCGTTTCGCCGCCACAAAGCTTGTGGAGGGCGACAAGCCCATGCTGAATTCGCTTGGCCTTACCGATAACGAAAAGGATATGGTCGGACACAGTGTAACGGAAATGGAACGCGAACTTGGCACCGACAGGGAAGCGGCCCTCGCCGATATGCGTTACACCTTTATTGACGGGCTTTGCAAGGATTCCGTTGTAAAAATGGGGGAATCTAAAGAACATAAGCGCAGCGTAGCAATCGACAGCCTTTTAACACATAAATATCTTGCGATTCCGATTTTTCTTTTGATTATGATGCTGATTTTCTGGCTGACTTTCGGGGTAATCGGCAGTTTACTGAGTGATGTTCTCTCTTTGGGAATTGACTTTATTTCCAATGCTGCCAACGCGGGATTAACCGCCTACGGAATTAATCCGGTCGTTCAATCCCTTATCATAAACGGCATTTTCGCCGGTGTGGGCAGCGTGCTTTCTTTCTTACCCATTATCGTTGTACTGTTTTTCTTTCTTTCCATTTTGGAGGACAGCGGCTATATGGCCCGGGTAGCATTTGTTATGGACAAGTTGCTTCGTAAAATCGGGCTTTCCGGCCGCAGCTTTGTCCCAATGCTGGTCGGCTTCGGCTGTTCCGTTCCAGCCATCATGGCGACTCGTACTCTGTCCAGTGAACGTGACCGCAAAATGACGATTCTGCTTACCCCTTTTATGAGCTGCAGCGCCAAACTTCCGATTTATGCGATGTTTACTGTGGCTTTCTTCCCTGAGCACCGTGCGTTGGTTATGATTGCGCTGTACTTGATCGGAATATTTATGGGGATTATCAGCGGGCTGGTGCTGAAGAGTACCTTGTACCACGGCAAGCCGGTACCTTTTGTAATGGAACTGCCGAATTATCGGATGCCCAGCGCCAAAAGCGTGGCGCTTTTGATGTGGGATAAGGCAAAGGACTTTTTAACCCGTGCATTTACTATCATATTTGTGGCAACAATCATTATCTGGTTCCTGCAAACATTTGACACCCGCTTAAATGTTGTGGCGAACAGCGCCCAAAGCATGCTGGCCGGCATTGGCAGGGCGATTGCTCCGGTGTTTGCCCCGCTCGGGTTCAGCGACTGGCGTGCTTCCACCGCACTGATTACCGGGTTTATCGCAAAAGAAGCAGTTGTCAGCACGCTGGCGGTGTTGACCGGCACAAGCGTTTCCGATCTTCCGGCAGCGCTTGCAAACCTTTTCACCCCCCTTGCAGCATGGTCATTCCTTACTTTTATATTGCTTTATACACCATGTGTTGCAGCTATCACGACGGTAAAACGCGAGATGAACAGCGTTAAAAGCGCATTTGCAATGGTGCTTTACCAAAGCGGTATTGCGTGGATTGTTGCTTTCGTGGTTTATAACGTCGGCACGTTGATTTTCCGTTAGGAAAAGAATGGAGTTTTTATGCAAATTGCAGATTATATTATTTTGACTGTGATTGCCGTACTCATTGTGCTTGCTGTCCGATATTCCATGAAACACAGGCACAGCTGCTGTGGGGACTGTTCCCACTGCGCGGGCTGTCAGTCATGTGTTCAAAAGGATAAGAAATAACGAATGTGCTCCCTAAATTAGGGAGCACATTTTTGGTAATATCATTCTATTAATTTCGGTGAGTCTGTGTTACAATATTTATCATATTCGTAATTTGGGATAGGAGTAGAACTGAATGGAAAAAGCAAAAGGGAATTACGGCCTTTTTACCACAGTTACCATGATTATTGGAATTTGCATCGGATCGGGAATCTTCTTTAAGAGCGACAACATTTTGGTCGCGACCGGCGGCAGTGTGCTCTTGGGTGTTCTGGTGTTTCTTCTCGGAGCGACAGGTATTGTTTTCGGCGGACTGTGCTTCAGTGAGCTGGCGGCCCGTACGGACAAGCCCGGCGGCGTGATCGCTTATTTGGAGGAATTTTCAAGTCGAAGATTTGCCTGTGGAATGGGCTGGTTTCAAATTTTTATTTATTATCCTACGATCACCGCAGTGGTATCGTGGGTCGTCGGCATCTATGTCTGCCTTTTGTTTGGCTGGCAGGGTACGTTGGAAAGTCAGATGCTGATTGGATTGGCCTACATGACATTTTCCTTTGTTTTGAATTGGTGTTCCGCAAGACTGGGCGGCTGGTTCCAAAGTATTTCGACTGTCAGTAAGCTGATTCCATTGGTGCTTATCGCTGTTTTCGGTTTAATTTTCGGCAATCCCGCCGAAGGGTTCCGTTCCATTCCAGCTCAAACCCTTGGGGGTACTGCCTGGCTTGCTGCAATTGGCCCGGTCGCCTATTCGTTTGATGGGTGGACTGTTTCCACTTCGATTTCACATGAAATAAAGAATTCAAAAAAGACCTTGCCAAAAGCTTTGGTCATTGCACCGATTTTTGTACTGCTAACGTATGTAGCATATTTTGTCGGCGTTACCTCTTACCTCGGCCCCCAGCAGGTAATGGCGCTTCAGGACTCACACGTATACGTTGTTGCGCAAAAGCTTTTGGGCGAACTTGGCGGAAAAGTTCTATTGATTTTTGTTATTATAGCAGTCATGGGTACAGTGAACGGATTGGTTCTCGGTTATATCCGCATGCCGTATTCCATGGCCTTGCGCGGCAACGAAATGTTTCCGTTTGCAAATAAACTGACACATAAAGATAAAAAGATAGCGGTTCCGCTGAACTCCGCGGTTATTTGTTTTATCCTTACAATCGTCTGGTCGGCAATTCATTTTGCCACTATGAAATTCAATTTGCTGCCGAACTCGGACGTTTCCGAAATTTCAATTGTAATGAGCTATATTTTTTATATTGTTTTATATTATCAAGTATTCATGCTTTACCGCAAGGGGAAAATTCACAGTGCGGTTCGCGGCGTTTTTATACCGGTTATGGCAACGCTCGGCTCACTTTTTATTCTTTCCGGCGGACTGCAAAGTAAATTATTCGTATTTTATGCCGCATTCTGTCTGCTTGTGGTACTGGTTTCGATCCTGTATTATAACCGGCATCATTCCAAAACACAGGAATCCCACGAGATTTAAATGTGATTGTAGTACAAAGAATTGCCTATAGCATTTCCAGTTAAGTTGTAGAATGTTTTTTGTTCCTCCCCCGCCGAAGGCGGGGGAGGAACAAATCCGACTTCGCAATCCTGATTGGAATTGTTGTAACTTACTTAAAATGATCGTAACGATAGCGATATGCCTGTTAAAAATACCCCGACCTTGCGTCTTGACAGATTCCGCACCAATATACTATAATTAAGGTACAATAAAACAGACTTTTATTACTGACGGATAATTGTGGATAAAACCACAGTGGAATAAGAGTCTATCATCAGCCGACCGTCTGGGCAGCATTTGGTTTTACCGAGTGTTGCTCTTTTTTTATCGAAAGAGCAGCCGAAATGCTGAATTGAATAGAAGGAGTAACTAATGAACGAACAGGCATGGGCGAATTTTCAAGGTGGAAACTGGCAAAAAGAGATTGATGTCAAAGGGTTTATTCAGGCAAACTACACGCCGTACGAGGGCAGCGAAGAATTTCTTGAAGACGCGACGGAGCGCACCAAGGCATTAATGAAAAAGTTGACGCATTTAATGGATTTGGAACGGGAGTTTGGCGGTGTTCTGGATATTGACACTTATACGGTCAGTTCCCTGACCAGTTACCGTCCCGGTTATCTGGACAAGGAGAAAGAAATCATTGTCGGTCTTCAGACCGACCGCCCTTTAAAAAGAGGGGTAAATCCATTCGGCGGGTTAAACATGACACGCAAAGCGTGTGAAGCGTATGGATACAAGCTTTCCGATAAAGTGGAAAAGGAATTTCAATATCGTACCACCCATAACGAAGGCGTTTTCCGCGCCTATAATGACGACATTAAGGCAGCACGTCATTCCGGCATTATCACCGGCCTTCCGGATGCTTACGGCCGCGGAAGAATTATCGGCGATTACCGCAGGGTCGCGCTCTACGGCGTCGATCAACTGATCGAAGAAAAGAAAAAGGATAAAGCGGTTTACGGCGCAAAAATTATGGATACCGATAACATGCGCCAGCTTGAGGAACTGTATCAGCAAATTGCGTTTCTGGGATATTTAAAAGAGATGGCAGCCATGTACGGCTGCGATATTTCAATGCCGGCAACGAATGCCAAAGAAGCGGTGCAATGGCTGTACTTCGGTTATTTAGGCGCAATTAAAGAGCAAAACGGCGCCGCCATGAGTTTAGGGCGCGTAAGTACCTTCTTAGACATTTATTTTGAACGGGATCTTAAAAACGGAGTGCTAACCGAACAGCAGGCGCAGGAAATTTTCGACGATTTTGTCATCAAACTGCGTATGGCAAGGCATCTTCGCACACCCGAGTACAACGAATTGTTCGCCGGGGACCCGTTGTGGATTACAGAAGCAGTCGGTGGAATGGGGGAGGACGGCAGAACACTCGTAACGAAAAGCTCGTACCGAATTCTTCATACACTCTATAATTTGGGTTCGTCCGCCGAACCGAATCTTACCGTGCTGTGGTCAAATCAGCTGCCGGAAAACTTCAAACGGTTTGCCGCAAAGGTATCCTGTGATACGGACGCCATTCAATATGAAAATGACGATGTCATGCGCCCGAAGTTCGGCGACGACTACGCGATTGCCTGCTGTGTATCCGCAATGCGCGTGGGCAAGGAAATGCAGTTCTTCGGCGCAAGGGCAAATTTGGCAAAGCTGCTTTTGATGAGCCTGAACGGCGGCCGTGACGAAAAGAGCGGCAAGCAGGTTGCCCCTGTTCACGCTCCCTATGAGGGGGAGTATCTGGAATACGATAAAGTATTGCAGATGATGAATGTTTACCGCGCATGGCTGGCGAAAACCTATGTGAGCGCGATGAATATCATTCATTACATGCATGACAAATATGCTTATGAAAAGACGCAGATGGCTTTGCATGACACCGATGTGCACCGCTTTATGGCGTTTGGCATTGCGGGAATGTCCGTACTGGCGGATTCCCTTTCCGCGATAAAACATGCCAAGGTGAAATGCATTCGTGACGATACAGGACTGATCACGAATTTTGAAATTGCGGGTGAATATCCAGCCTTCGGCAATGACGATGACCGTGTGGACGACATCGCACAGGAACAGGTAAAACTCTTCTTTGAGGAACTGAAAAAAAATCCGACTTACCGGAATGCGGAGCATACGCTGTCTATTTTAACGATTACTTCCAATGTGGTTTATGGCAAGAAGACCGGCGCAACTCCGGACGGAAGAAAAGCCGGGGAGCCGTTTGCCCCCGGTGCGAACCCAATGCACAATCGGGAGAAAAACGGCGCCCTTGCCGCTTTGAACTCGGTGGCCAAACTCTCGTATGACATCTGCAAGGACGGTATTTCCAACACGTTTTCGATTGTTCCGCAGGCGCTTGGGCATGAAGACGAGGAACGGTACGGGAATTTAGTCGCTATCCTTGACGGCTACTTCATCCAAAAGGCGCACCACCTCAATGTGAATGTGCTGAACAAGGAAACGCTGATGGAAGCCTATGAGCACCCCGAAAGCTATCCGAATCTGACAATTCGCGTATCGGGCTATGCCGTTAATTTCCACAAACTTTCGAAGCAGCAGCAATTGGAGGTCATTTCCAGAACATTTCACGAGGTGATGTAATGAAAGGAAAAATTCACTCCTTTCAAAGCCTTGGGGCGGTCGACGGGCCGGGACTGCGCTATGTCGTTTTTATGCAGGGGTGTTCGCTGCGCTGCGCGTACTGCCACAATCCCGACACATGGAGCGCATCGGGAAAAGAATACAGTGTAGATGAAGTCTTCGAAAAGATTGTGCGGTATAAACCTTACTTTGCGGAAAACGGCGGGGTTACCGTTTCAGGCGGCGAGCCTTTAATGCAGTGGGAGTTTGTATCGGAACTATTTGAACGGCTGCAGCAGGCCGGGATTCACACGGCTTTGGATACCGCCGGTATCGGTGACCTAAACGGAGCGCGCGCCGTGCTGCTTCATACCGATTTAGTCCTTTGTGACTTAAAGTTTGCCAAAGGAGAGGATTATTCGCAGTACTGCAACGGGAACATGAACACGGTAACCGCATTTTTAAGGATGACGGAATCGCTGTATGTACCGTTGTGGATTCGCCATGTTGTGGTTCCGGATTTAACAGACAGTAAGGAAAATATTTTAAAAATCGCATCAATATCAGCTCGGTTTTCAAATTTACAAAAGCTGGAGCTACTGCCATTTAAAAAGATATGTATTGCCAAATATGACACGCTGGGCATCAAGTTTCCGCTGAACGATTATGCGGAATGTACGGATGCTGCGATTCAAAAGCTGAACAAATTGGCACAGGATTATCTGGAAAGTACATCAATGTAATAGTGCCATAAGATGAAAAAATATCCGAAGCTGCTTCACAGCTTCGGATATTTTTATGCGCAGAACTCAGTAAATTAATACAGGATTTGACAACGGCTGTAGATTGTCTTATGATGTCAATAAACATTTATAAAGAAGGTATTCTAAATGAATGCCTAGGAGGTACGTTATGGAGGTTCAGATTCGACCGGTTCAATTAAAGGATGCGCAGGCGATTAATGAAATCAGACGCATGAGCGGGGTTGCGGAAAACCTTCTTGCTGTTCCGTCTGAAAGAATTAAAAGGAGTGAAGAATTCATTTCAAATTTGGATGCTAATTCACACCAATTTGTAGCGACAGTTTTCGGCGAGGACGGGAACGAAAAAGTAATCGGCAGTGCGGGGCTACAGGTGTACGCCGGCCCGCGGCTGCGCCATTCGGCAGGAATCGGCATCATGGTACATAAAGAGTATCAGGGGAACGGAGCCGGACAAAAGCTGATGGAAGCATTGCTGGATATTGCGGACAACTGGCTGATGCTTGTCCGGGTTGAACTGACGGTTTATACGGATAACGAAAGAGCGATTCGATTATATAAAAAGATGGGCTTTGAATCGGAAGGAATTAAACGTAGGGCTGCAATCAGAAACGGGCAATATGCGGATGAATATATGATGGCCAGAATCAGAGGATAACTAATAAATTTGCCGCATTCTTCAAAAAGGAGCCATCCTATGACGATTTTTCAAAATGGATATGTTCAGATTATTCTGAGCACAGTTGCAGTATATCTGTTTATTATCATTGCAATTCGTTTATTTGGGAAGAAGGAACTTTCCCAACTGTCAGTCGTGGATCTGGTGTTTATATTACTCATCAGCAATTCCGTACAGAACGCCATGGTCGGTTCGAATTCAACATTATCGGGCGGGCTGGTGGCCGCGGGAGCTTTGTTTGTCGTAAACTATATTTTTAAACAGATTTTATATCATTTCCCCAAGTTTAACCGGCTGGTTCAGGGGGAAACGGTATTGCTGATTTATAAGGGCAAGCTGATGCGTAAAAACGTGGATAAAGCAAAATTAACAATGGACGAAATTATGGAAGCAATCCGGGAGCACGGGGTGTCCGAAATTGAAGAAGTTGATTTGGCTGTGCTTGAAATTGATGGAAATATCAGTGTGCTTTCAAATGAGTTCAGTCATATGACTGTAAAAAAAGTGAAACCGACCCAAAGCGTTCCGAAAAATCAATCATAATCGGGTTATAAAATAAAGATGGATCAAAAAAAGCGCTTCCGCATGAATCATCACGCGGCAGCGCTTTTACGGTTATTATTTTGTGGAAGAACCGGCGGAGGAAGCGGTGCTGCCTAATAGTTTATCAATATCAAAAATACTATTGCCGTCGGAAACAACGATTGGCAGTTTTCCGTCCCATTTATCAATCATTTCCATTTGGATCATTTTATCGGTGATCTCCTGGGATTTCAGCTTGTAGCTTTCTGCTTCGGCCTGAGCTTGGGCAACTTTCTGTTCTGCTTCAATTTTAATACGCGCTAAATCCTGTTGGGCTTTCAAAGCATTCTGCTGGGCGGTTTGCTTCGATTCAATAGCGGTATTGAATTCATCGGAAAACTGGAAGTCAACAATATTCAGGCTTTCGGCAGTAAACCCATATGGCGTTATTTTTGCAGTGATGGTGGACTTGATTTCGTCACCCACAGCCTGACGGTTTGTAATGAGCTGTTCTGCAGTGTACTGTGCGGTTACGGATTTTACGGATTCCTGCATAGCGGGGGTAATAATGACATTTTCGTAGTCAAGACCGATATTTTTGTATACGCTGGATGCGCTGCCCGTTCCGATGCGGTAATTGAGTGCGACTGTACTGCGGACAGTCTGTAAATCTTTTGACGCGCTGGAGGACTGAACTTCGGCTTTAAGAACCTGATTATTTACATCCACAACCCTTGTAACAAAGGGTACGGTAATATGTAATCCCTCATTAAGGACGGTATCGTCCACTGCGCCGAAACGAGTTACAACACCGGTGTGACCGGCAGGTACGGAGTGAAGTGAAAGACCAACCAAAATTACGGCACATAAAACAATAACAGCGGGAACAATAAATTTACCAAACTTTTTCAAATTCTTTTTTTCTCCTTCATTGGTACTAATATGAATCACATTGGGACTTTTGGGGGTATGATAGGGACGCGTTTTCCACTTTTTAGAAAGATTTTCAATTAATTGCTCCAGTAAGGTCAATAAATTCAAGATCTTGTCTCCTTTCGAGAATGTGTGGAGTTTTCTATTATCCGGATTGGTACTATCATAACGGATTTGAGGAAAAAACACAAAGCTCAATTTTTACTAATTTCGAGTGATTTTGGCCCTGACAGACAGTGGCGCCTATTCTAATCATCGTCTGGCTTTGGGGGGACTCCGGTTGCCCCCGGAGTAGGCAGTACAAAAACAGGACGGCTTTCTTTGGCAAGCGCCAAGGAAAGCCGCCCTGTTTATTATGCTATTCCCAATAGTCGGGATGTACTTGCTACAAGGAAGCAGATGACAAGACCCGCCGCAGTGGGTACAGCAATGGATACCGCTGTCCATTTCCAGCTTTGCGTCTCTTTTTTTATAGTAAGACAGGTGGTCGAGCAGGGCCAGTGCATCAAAGAAAACAGCATCGTACATACTGCAGTCAGCCAAGTCCAGCCATTATTTAAAAGCAGATTTTTTAATTCGCCCAAGCTGTCAAACTGTGCAATATTGCCGGTTGCCATGTAGGCCATTATAATTATGGGAACCACAATTTCATTTGCGGGGAAACCGAGGATGAACGCGAGCAAAATTACGCCGTCAAGCCCAAAAAGATGCGCGAAAGGGTCTAAAAAGGTTGAACAGTGAGATAAAAGACTGATTCCCCCGTATTTGATATTGGCCATGGCCCAGATAATCAGCCCTGCCGGTGCTGCCACAGTGACGGCTCTGCCAAGGACAAACAAGGTACGGTCAAAGATGGAGCGTACAATGACCTTGCCAATCTGCGGCCTGCGGTAGGGCGGCAGTTCCAGTGTGAAGGAAGACGGAATTCCTTTCAGAATCGTGACGGACAGCAGCTTTGAAATCAGAAAAGTCATTACAACGCCAAGCACAATCACACCGGTCAACATGAGCGTGGAAACAAAGGACTGAAACGGAGCGGCGACCGTTCCGACAAAAAACATAGTAATAATCGTAATCAAGGTTGGGAAACGCCCATTGCAAGGAACAAAATTGTTTGTAATCATGGCAATCAGCCGTTCACGCGGGGAATCAATGATTCGGCACCCCACGATTCCCGCTGCATTGCATCCGAACCCCATACACATGGTTAATGCCTGCTTTCCACAGGCATGTGCCTTTTTAAAATATTTATCGAGATTAAACGCGATTCTGGGCAAATAGCCCAAATCCTCCAACAGAGTGAAAAGGGGGAAGAATATTGCCATTGGCGGCAGCATGACGGAAACGACCCACGCCAGTACACGGTAAACTCCCATCACCAAAACGCCGCTGAGCCACCATGGGGCATTGGCTTTCGCAAAAAGCGTGAGCAGGACATCCTGAAAACGGAACAGTATATTGGAGATAATCTGCGACGGATAATTCGCACCGGTAATGGTAAGCCAAAAAATCAGTGTAAGCAGCAAAAGCATAATGGGGTACCCGGTCCATTTATTGGTAAGAATCCTGTCTATTTTACGGTCCCTTAAATTGTAATTTTGGTTTTCAAAAGAGACTGCGTCCGCACAAATTCCCTCGGCCGCGATAACAAGACAGGCAACAATTTTATCCCGCAGCATTTCGGGTGTAATTCCGCACCCCTCCAAATGGGCTCTGGCCTCGTCAAGCTTTGCAGTGATTTCTTGATCCTCCGCAATATTCCAACCCAAAAAGCGGCTCAGACTGTCAATCAGGCTTGTGTCATAATCCAGCAGGCGGAGCGTAATCCAGCGTGTGCTGAACCTTCCTCCGAACTTTTTTTCTATTATGGGTTCCAGTAAGGAGATGGATTCTTCAATTGGCTGAGTATACCTGACTTTAATTGGATTGATGAAATTTTCGGTGCTTAGTCCCTCTACCGCCGCCATCAGGGTGTCAAGCCCTCTTCCGCTCCGTGCACTTACTCCGATCACGGGCACGCCAAGGTCTTTTTGAAGGCTTCCGAAATTAATATGAATATGCTTTTTTTTCGCTTCATCCATCAGATTGGCACAGACCACAACGTGATCCGTAATTTCAATGGTTTGCAGTACCAGATTCATATTACGCTCCAAACAGGTTGCGTCGCATACCACAATCACCGCATCTGCTCCGCCGAAACAAATGAAGTCCCTCGCCACCTCTTCTTCGGTTGAATGTGCCATCAGCGAGTATGTACCGGGAATGTCAACCATTACATAACCTGTACCGTTAAAGAGGCACCTGCCCTGTGCGTTTGATACGGTTTTTCCGGGCCAATTTCCGGTGTGCTGATTCATGCCTGTTAATGCGTTGAACACAGTGCTTTTGCCGACATTTGGGTTACCGGCCAATGCAACCACTTTGTCACCGTCATCTTTTTTGTCTATGGTAAGGCCGCCGTCTATCGACTTCATGCCCGTTGATTCCATTGTTAACCCCATCCGAATCATCCTTCCAACCTATAATTTGATATGTCGTTTATTCCCTGACATTAACTTTATGAAAACAATTCTGCAAGCGCAAAACCTTTTTGCGGTTGCAGAATTGTGCTTAATTAAGCCATCTTCATAATTACATTCTGACTGTCTTCATTCCTCAATGCAATTACGGCCCCGCGAATTAAAAAAGCGATTGGGTCACCGGCCGGGCTTTTTTGCAGACATTCCACACTTGTGCCTTCAATTAAACCAATATCCTGTAGCCTTCGCCGCATGCTTCCTGTGGAGCGAAGGTCTTTCACACGTGCTGTTTGGCCGACTTTTAAATTGCAGAGTGAACAAATATCTTCCATTGGTAAACCTCCTAACTGGGCAGAATAAAAACTTTATTTTTTCTCTTTACTCTATAATATTTGAATGATTCATTTTTGTACCATTCAAATTGGCATTTTACGAAAGCAAATCATTGTAAAAGGTTGTAAACTGTGATATAACATAACTATATGTCAAGACAGGCATTCCGACTTTTTCATTACTACAGATCGTATCGTTTGAAAGGATAGAAGAATGGAACAAGGCAATAAACGAATGGACCAGATACCGGAGAGCCAATTTGGCGAAGCAAAGCTAACGTTTGACGAGCTTGAAAGCATAACCAACAGTATTCCGGGTGGCGTGGCGCAATTTGCGCATGACGAATGTCTGACCCTGCTCTATGCAAACGACGGTTTTTATAGGATTTGCGGTTATTCAAGGGAGGAATTGGCTGGTAAATCAGGCAGGGACATTATCAATCTGCTGGTTTTAACTGATGACAGAAATACTATTTTTGAAAGCAGCTTTGAACAGTTCCAATGCGGCGTTGAAGTAAAACTGGAATGTCGTTTGAAAAAAAAGGACAGCAGTTTTGTGTGGGTACGGCTGAACGCCGTCTGTTCGTTGAACAGACGCGGCGCTGAAATGATTCGCTGTATTTTTGTGGATATTACCGATGAAAAACTGCTGCATCAAAAACTTTGGCACGAACAGGAACGGTATCGGTTGATTACCGAGCAGCTAAACGATATATTTTTTGAATACAACTTTGAAAACGATACGATTTACGCGTCTTCCAAATGGGAAGAACTCTTTGGTTACCAGATACCGCATGAAAACATAATGGCTTCTATTGCAGACGGAGAGGTTGTATATGATGACGATAAGGCTGCGATTTCCCAACTTTTCGCCCAGGCAGCGCATGGAGTGCCGTGCAGCGAACTTGAAGTAAGATTTCGCAAGGCGGGCGGCGGCTATATTTGGACAAGCGTGAGCACTACCGTCATCTATGATGATGCGGGCAATCCGGTGAAAGCAATCGGTAAAATTTCCGATATCGATGACCGTATGCGCGAAAGGGAAAAACTGATTTCCAGTGCGCAGCGTGACCCGCTGACAAGGCTGTATAACAAGGTCGCGGTGGAATCCTATATCCGTGGTTGTCTGAGGGCAACGGACGGGGATATCCGCCATGCTTTGATGATTATTGATGTGGATAATTTTAAGGGCGTAAACGACAATTTGGGCCATCTTTTTGGGGACGTGGTGCTTTCTGAAATTTCGTCCAAACTCCGCACGCTTTTTCGCAGCACGGATATCATCGGACGTTTCGGCGGTGACGAATTTGTAGTGTTCCTGAAGAATGTAGGAGGAAACGATAAAATATCCCAAAAAGCACGGGCTGTGTGTGATATTTTCCGGGAGACCTACACCGGTGAAAATAGGGATTACAAGATATCCGGCAGTGTTGGAATTGCCGTTTATCCGGAAGATGGAAAAAATTTCTATGAATTATTTAAAAAAGCAGATGAGGCTCTTTATGAGGCCAAGGATAGAGGAAAGGACGGTTTTGTTATCTGTGGTGAAAAAGAAAAGGCAGAAGCGCTGCAAAAGTATGCGTTTCCCGGCAGCCGTTCCAACCGCCGCAGCAAGCAGCAAATTTTGAAAAATTCTCTTACCATGGATATTTATGAGATGCTGTATGAAACCAAGGACGGCCGCGGTGCGATTCAGTTTATTCTAAGAATGATTGGTTCTGAATTTTGCGCGGAGCGTGTCTCAATTTATGAAAATGACGGCGGAAATTTTTGCTGTACATATGAGTGGTGTAATGAAAATGTGAATCCGCAGCAGAAACTGATTGCCCCTTACGGTGATTTCAGCTATGCGAACTACCATTTTACAACAGATGGATTTTATTACTGCTCTGATGTCAATGAGGTAGGCGGTGAATTAGGCCGCTACCTGAAAATGAACGGTGTGAAAAGTTTTTTACAACTCCCTGTTTTCGACAGAGGCGTTTTGAAAGCGATTGTCGGGCTTGACTCAAAGTATTATTGGTCGGAAGACGAAAGGGAAACCTTGGGCGAAATTTCTAATATAATCGGATCCTTTTTGCTGAAATACCGCTCAGAGCAGGAGATAAAAAAAGAACGGGATTTGCTGCAAACGATGACTGACAGCATAAATCTGTGGTCCTACGTGATTCAGCCGGGCACCTACAGGCTGTTGTATCTAAACCAGGCTGCCAAACGTGCGGCACCCATTGCAAAAGTTGGGGACTTCTGTTTCAGCGCTTTGAAAATGCGGGAAAATCGGTGCGAAAACTGTCCAGCGGAGAAACTAAACGAGACGGCTCAGCCTGTTTCTGCGGATATTTATGACGCTGCGCGGCAGCTGTGGTTTTGTGTTGCTGCAAGCCAAGTCGATTGGGACGGAGGCAAAGCTGATTTGCTGTGCCAAACCGACATCACCCGCTTTGTCCGGAATGACAAAAAGGGTTAATTCAAATGTTCAGGCCTAATTTGAAGTAAGCGAGTGAATGAGACATGATACAAAACATAGTTTTTGATATGGGGTGGGTACTCGTGGAATATAAACCCCTGGAATATATCCGAGAGTACTTACAGGACGAAAATGATATTGCGACGATGTATCAAAAAATGTTCAATGCCCCCGAATGGCTTGAAAACGACAGGGGAACCATTTCTCGGGAAGATTTTATTAATCTGGTGTGCGCCCGAATTCCGGAAAGGCTGCATCCGGCGGCAAAACAAATATGGGAACATTGGGTAGAATACATTAAGCCAATCGCGGAAACGAATGAGTTAGCGGCAGAACTAAAGGAAAAGGGATACCGTATTTATTTGCTTTCCAATGTGAGTGAAAGGTACTATAGCTTCCGAAAACTCATTCCGGCTCTTCCGTATTTTGACGGCGAATTTGTTTCGGCCGACGTTCATTTCATCAAGCCGGAGAAAGAAATTTACGAACTTTTCTTTCAGTGCTTTGGTCTGAACCCACAAGAATGTTTTTTTATCGATGACCGGGCGGAAAATGTGGCCGCCGGTGAACAGTTTGGTATGCCGGGCTTTTGCTACCAGCAGGATGTACAATCATTGAAGCTTGCGCTGCGAGGTGCGGGCATTCGGATATAAAAAGAGGGCAGCCGTTCCGCTGCCCTTTTTGCTGTCGTAATTAAATTTCGTAATCAACACATTCTCTGCCGCAGACCAGTTCATGAACGATTCCTTTAATCGCAATGTGCGCAGGGTGTGTCTGGTACTGTTCCTGAGCTTCCATCGTAGTGAATTCACAGTATAGAACTACGTCAAATTCGCTGCCTTTGTTATAGTTGCTGCCAACCTCGATTGCGGTAAGTCCGTCCACAATGCCCAATAATGCTTTGAATCTTGTTTGAAGGTCAGCAATAATTGTACTGCTGTCCTTTTTTACGCTATCCTTCAACTTCCATAATACAATGTGCTTTACCATCTCTTTTGACTCCTTTATTATAAATTACATATCAAATAAATTGATTCCCGTTTCGTCATCCATCCTGCGGCCAATTACACCGTCAATTTTCTGAATAAACATCTCGCATGTGCCGCTCACAATCACTTCTGTGACGTGACCGCCAAACACCCGTCCCGTTTCATCTGCAAAATCAGCGTGCATGTGCAAGTACACTTCGCCGTCCTTTACCGTTACATTGCCGATTAAGGAGGTCATTTCCATCTCGCCGTCGAAAACATTGGGTAAAAACCGTTGTTCTTCCACCTTGTATAGTCCGACAATCACATGATCCACCGCTCCCAGGGCAGTAATGCTTGCAAGCGTAACGCCCTCTTTTTCGCAGAGACTTTTTACACTGGTCATCAATTCTTCACCACGGTCAATTCTTACGACAATGGTGCTTCCAAATACTTTGTACTTCATTCGTTAATCTCCTTTCGGCAATAACTCCGGGATATCGCCATTTTTATCTTCATGCAGTTCCCCGATTCCAATGTCGTTTTGCAAAACACCGCCGAACGCGACGGCTTTTTTGCCAAATTTTGAACGGATGGAATCAAGGGCTGTTTCCAACTGCTCCTGCTTTGCCTGATTCTCGTTGTGACTTCCACCGAAAAAACTAAGCTGTTCATTGGGGGCGTCTCCCGGTACCAAATTTACAGCAGTGATTGTGAGCATACGAATCGGCGCGCTTAGGTTCCATGAGGATTGAATCAGCTCCATGCTGGTTTGTATGATATCTTTGGCAAGATGGGTCGGCGCAGTCAGCGTTTTTTGCCGCGATATGGTTTTAAAATTCGGATTGCGGATAGTCACCTGAACGGCCCAGCACTTCACGCCGCATTCCCGCATCCGGTATGCGACACTGTCCGCCAAAACACTTACGCCAAGCCGGATATCTTCCGCGCCTACTAAGTTGCGTTTGAACGTCATTCCATTGCCGACTGATTTAACTTCTCGCTTGTCATGTACACTCTTTACGGGGTTGTCGTCCAGTCCGTTTGCATAATCATGCAGCTCACCGCCCGGCTTGCCAAGCCGCGCAATAATCAGTGCCCGGTCGCTCGCGGCAAGTTCGCCGATTGAGTGAATGCCGAGTTTTCCAAGTGTTTCGCTTGCGCTTTTGCCAACATAAAGTAGCGTGTTAACAGGGAGTGGAAAAAGGATTTCTTTCCAGTTTTCACGGTCGATTACAGTGGTCGCGTTTGGCTTTTTATAATCGCTGCCCAGTTTAGCAAAAATCTTATTAAAGGAAACACCCACGGAAACGGTCAGTCCGATTTCCTTGTGAATTACATCACGCAGTTCATCGGCAATTTGTTTTCCGCTGCCGAAAAGAGTCCGGCTTCCGGTTACGTCGAGCCAGCTTTCGTCAATCCCGAACGGCTCTACCAAATCGGTATAGCGCTGATAAATCTGGTTGATCATCATCGAATATTTTTCATATTCCGCATGATGGGGAGGGGCAAGCACCAAATCGGGGCATTTGCGTTTTGCCTGCCAAATTGTTTCGGCGGTTTGTATCTTGTATTTTTTCGCTAGCTCGTTTTTCGCAAGAATAATGCCGTGACGGTTTTCGGGACTGCCGCAGACGGCCATCGGCACATTTTTATATTCTGGGTGCAGGATGCATTCGACAGAAGCAAAAAAACCGTTGCAGTCGCAGTGCAGAATCGTTCTGTCCAAGCCCAACACCTCTCTCTTGAAAATACCAATCTATTTCTATTTATTATAGCATGAATTTGCCAAAAGAAAAAGCGGAAGCCGCCTCCTCCGTGTGAAACCGGCAATAAGTGTTACAGGACACAAAGTTGATAATTGACAATATAAATTCAAATTGCTCACAGGCAAATTAATGTGTATAATAGAGTAGGATTTTGTTCAAAGGGGGAATAATTACGCGAATTGCAATATGTGATGATAATCAAATAATAAGGACGCAAACAAGGGATTACATCGCTTCCTATTTTACACAAAAACAGCTGGAATTCAATATTTCCGTCTTCGATTCCGGAGAAGCTCTGACAGCGGAAAGCAAAATATATGATCTTGCTTTTTTAGATATTGAGATGAAAAAAATAAGCGGAATCGAAGCCGGATATTGGCTCAAGGAACAAAATCCTAACATTGTTTTATTTATTATTACTGCCTTTGATACTTATTTGGATGATGCGTTTGATTTAAATGTTTTCCGGTATTTGCAAAAACCAATCGAGAAAAACCGCTTATACAAATGCCTTGACGCGGCGTTGGAACGGAATCGGAAGATTTCTTTTAAGGCCGACAATGAAATGATAACGATTAACATTCAGGATATTGTTTGTGTTTTTGCAGAAAACGGCAAGACAGTGATCATATCGAATCAAAGAAATTATTATACAAACTTTACACTGAATTTTTGGAAGGATAATTTGTATGAAAGCTTTTTTTCACAGCCGCATAACAGCTACCTCGTGAATTTGAATTATGCGGTTCGATTCGGTAAAAATTCAGTAATTTTAAAATACGGCAACAATCAAACTGTGACAGCTGACATCTCTCAACGGAAATATTATCAATTTCAACGCGATTTTTTTAAACTAATGGAAAGGAGGAAGTAGTATGTTAAAATCTATATTTATGTTTGTGCTCTACATCTTTGAAGCAATTGTGGTTTATCAATATTTTAATAGCATGTTTTTTAAAAAAAGAAGTTTTAAATCAATTCTGCTGTATATTGCAATCAGCTACTCTGCGCTTTACGGATTGAGTTTTTTTAAATCACCATTCATAAATATTACCATGTTTACTTTAGTTAATATCTTTATGGCGGGCATCTGCTATGAAAGCAAATTAAAATCAGTACTGTTCCATTCAATTATGATATCATTTTTTATGTTCATGAGCGAGATAATTGTAGTTTTGATCTCGAATCATTTGTTGGATAGAAGTTCGTATGTTTTTGCTCAGCCTGATGTATTTGTTCTGGACGCTGTTATTAGTAAGCTGTTATTTTTTCTGTTATGTAAAATAATTCGACAATTTTCTATTCGGGAAACTAGGGATATTGCTTTGAATAAAAAGGTAATTGGTTTATTTATTTTGCCAATTTCAACTTTTTTTATTTTAACTGAAATTTATTTTTTATCTTTGCAAATCGCCTTTCCGCCGAACTATGGCTTAATGATAGTGATTACCGCAATGCTGTTGCTGCTTGCCAATATTACGGTTTTTGATGTATATGAAAATCAATTAAAGGCAAGCCGACAGATTACAGCGCTTGAGCTGGCTAATCAAAAGCAGGAAATTGATCATGAATATTATAAAATTATACAAAGCCAGTATGAAAATTCCAGGATGCTGATTCATGATATTAAAAATCATATTGCCACGATAGACGCGCTTGCGTCAGACAACGATATTCCTAAAATAAAAACCTATATTTTATCCATTTCCGACCACTATGCCTTATCAAACCCAATTCCTATTTCGGGGAATAAGATGCTGGATGTTATTTGCAGTCAGAAATTTGAGCAGTGTGACCTTTGGAATATCACACTCACGGTGCGCAATGAGGGAGTTAACCTGGATTTTATGGATGATGTGGATTTATGTGCTGTCCTTACCAATCTGTTGGACAATGCCATTGAGTCCTGCAAATTGTCCGAACAAAAGAAAATTGAAATTTCTTTTTACAATAAGAACGGCGCCTTTGTTGTGATCAGCATGAAAAACAGCTGTGATACGGTTCCTTTAATTATCAATCACCAGTTCATCACGACAAAAAAAGAAAAGGCAAACCACGGGATCGGGCTGCTGAGCATCCAAAAATCAATCAGCCAATATGATGGCGAGATGGATTTTTATTACGATGAAGAAAATCGTGTCTTCCATTCCAATATTATTTTTAACAGATAATTCAGCATTTATTTGACAAAATCAGTCACATAATTTGCAATTATTTAATTAGAACAGTCACAAAATAAATCCTCCACTATCGTTTATCGCCAAAACACTATCGTTTATCGGTTTTCTATTGCATAATTTTAAAAAAAGTCTATTATGGGATTAACAAAATTTAGGAGGCGTTCAAAATGGGAAATGTTAAAAAATCACTCGGCACAAAATTGGCGTTCATGGCGGCAAAAGCAACGGAGAAGACGTTAACAACAAGTGCAAATTCCACTTCCTGTTTCTTCTTTTATCAACCAAAGGCGCCGGCGGGCCTGAAGAAGTTCAAAAAAATCTGATGCTTTCGAATTTTTCAGGTCACATGGCAAACAAAATGATTGCGTGCGGCGCAATCAGTCCGGAGGATCGCGAAACCTATGAATATGGCGTTTATGTGCTTTTAACATCAATGCTGCATAGCATAACTGTCTTGTTCATAGGTGCGGTTTTCCGCATGGTCTTGGAAAGTATCGTATTTTACGCAAGCTATGCGGTACTTCGCAAATTCGCCGGCGGGTATCATGCCGGCACACCAGTCCGGTGTTACTTGCTTTCTTTGGTTGTTGTTGCGGGTGCTTTGTTCGCTGTAGGGCATACGGAAAGTCCTTATATTCTGCTTCTCAGCAGTTTATTGTTGCCCCCTGCAGCCGGTGCTATTTTTGTTTTAGCCCCTGTTGAAGATGGAAATAAGCCGTTGGAGGGATCCGAAGCAAAACACTATAGGAGAACCGCAACAATTATTTTAATAGTTGAATTAATCCTGGCAGCCGCATTTTTCCTGCTGGGACTGCAGCGCATTACCTTCATTATCAGTTTAAGCCTGACGACCCTCGCTTTCATGCTGGTTGCGGGGAAAATAAAAAACAAATTTCGTGCGCGCGCATTGTCGAAATAAGTGAAATTTCACATGCGCATTGCGCACTGCGCGCGCTGAAATAAAATTATGCAAAGGAAGCGAGTCCGTTGGTTTTATAACGGGGTGAAAAATTCCTCCTTTCAATCACAGTAAATCTTTGTCCGAATAAAAACAATTGATTTAAAACGAAGGAGAATTTAAAATCATGAAAAAAAATCTAAGAAAAATCATTAGTTTGGTCTTAGTGTTGGCAATGGCTTTGGCAATTTCCATTCCTGCGTTCGCGGCAACAAAAGATAGTAAGGTAAATAATGTAACCGATATCGCTATTCAATTTAGAAACTATGCGGAGAACTATAAACAAAGTTATGGCAACAATTCAGATGCGGCACAAATACTCAATAGCTTCTATGATAAAAGGAAAGATGATTCTAATGATATTATAAATGACATCACTCCTAAAACAGTCGTATCAATCAATAAGAATCAAGTAGTTATTTTTGATGGAAACCTTGTTTATTTAAAAACCAGTAAAATTATTCCTAAGAAGATAGATGCCAATATATCTGTGTCGGAAGTTAATGTGAATAATGTAAGCTCCACATGGTACTACACAGATACATATAGCGATAGTGTTTCTATTTATGGAAATGTGTTTGGAAATTGGCTTTTTACAGTTGATCAAGATGCACAATTTAGGTATAATTACTCAACCAGTGAATGTATTTATAGCGATGGTAATTATGAATTCGCTCCTATGAATGTATGGCAGGTGAGCAATTGGCAAGATTCAAAGATAACTGCACCTCACCATGATGGATACAATTGGGCCCATGTAGAATCACAAGGGCATTTTCATTATGGGTTTGAAATTCAGGGGGCAGGCTTAATAATGGGGAATGTTACAGCGTGGGCATATGTTGAATGTGATCCATATGGATCAGTAAATCATGATGCAAATTTTAACAACTTTTAATACTTAATTAACAAAACACGAAAAGCATTTTTGCTGATGGAGTTACAGTGTATTTGTTTGCAAAGAAGCTTTTCGTGTTAATTGAATTGTTGTTTTTGAAGGAGAGTTAGTTTGAAAAAATACAGGTTTACAAATATCCAATATAAAGCAATGACAATTTTATTACTCTTTCTATTCCCTCCGTTCGGAATTGCAATGCTATGTTCAAAGAGGATTAGCTTGCCGCTTATCGCTAAGATATTGATTATAATACTGGATATCATTTACTTCCAGTTCGTTTGCATGTTTCTTATTTATTCCCCAAGGCCAAGATAGGTATTGCTCATACAAAAACATGGCAAAAAGGATAATTGGAACGCTGTACGACCTATATGCACACGCATATTATGATGCTAGTTGTACTATGGAGTTAGCTGGTAGTGGTCTGGTGTATGGGTCGTGGTTCGGTGGATACAGTAAGTATTATGCAATGTCTTTAGATGAAACGCTTGTATTTTCAGCTGCCCTGGCAGGAGTTCTAGTAGCTCCATTCATTGCTGACTTAGGAATAATTTCCGTTTCTGCACAAAAAGTTACGGGGGTTCTTGTCTCAGCAATTGGTGTGCGTTACATGATTCCTGGTTCAGTTGCTGTGGGACAGTGGGTAAAAGCCACTATGATGAAACAGTATCGCGAAGTAAATTATAGTGACGGTACGTTCGCTTATTTCCAGACAGGCTTCTTTGCAAATAGCCTCAATGTTGCAAATAAGTCCTATGGTTCGCCGGTTGCCATATTTAGTGGAGAGTTGGACTGATTTATAGGATGAATTTTCTTGAGAAAACTCGTAATAAGATCATGCACTTTTTATTTCCATATGTAGCGCGCTTTTTCTCGGTCATATCTTTGGTATTACTCTTGGCTGCTTGGTTTATTCCCGAAACCTACTGGCAAATAAAAATGGTTTTATTTTTTCTCTGGTATGTGAATTGTGAAATTTACTGGGCAGGCATCATGGACCGCGACTATCTTTCCATACAATCTGCAAGAAGCCATTTTTATCATATTTACCGGTTTGTCAATGGAGTTTTCCCTCTCTTTTTGCTCATTTTTCTGGTCATCATGCTGATTCCGGGACCTCTATGGCTTAAGAATATTTTTTGCGGTGTGTTCGTCATGGCAGGGATACTTCGAGCTATCGGAGACCGAATATACCGCCCGAAAAAGCCGGAAGAATAATTGCTTTCTTATTGCAAAACAATTGAGCGTGTAAAATGCCAGCCGGCAGTGCCCTGTTGTGCTATCTTCGGGGTTTGCGGACGGAACATATGAGTGCATGACGTAATCTTTAGCGATATATTTGCCTAAAGCAAATATATCGCTAAAATCTTATCTTTGGAGTGATAGTATGAAGAAATTTTGGATCATAGCTGCGTTGGTAGCTTTCGTTACACTTTTACCCGCTTGCTCCAGCAGCGTGAAACAGCCAGACACAATCAAAGCCAGCAAAGAAGTCGTGCAGCCGTATAAGTTTTCCGCCGAAGAAACCCGTCTGCTCACGTCTTTCGGCATGGAAAGCAAGGCTCATGTCTTTGCTTTCAAAGCGCCGGCGAGTGCCAAAGCTCTGCATGTAAATATCTACCGTCTAAACAAAGACGGCGCGTGGGAGAGCAGCGATGGCGGCGAAGTATTACTTAGCGAAAACGATCCGCCCGCGTGGAAACTGGAAGGTAACGTGGCACTGCTCGCCAACGATGACTATAGTTTTACATACCGCATCAACACCATGGGCTGCGCTTCTTACACCAGCGACCCCATAGACGCGAATACGAAGTTTTTGCAAAAAGCGGACGCCACTTTGGTGCAGGAAAAGGCCATCGAGCTTGGCAAGGAAATTCCCGTGTTCCTTTCTGTGTGCGACCACGGTACGTCCATGGAATCGTTTAGTGTAGATGATTATTTTAGCCCTGAAAAATTCAAGCATATGGACTTAGTGCAGGCGGTTACTATGCGTTTTACTGGCGAATCACAGGATACTTACAATTAGATTTGAGAGCTTGTAGTAAAGCACTAAGGTTAATATGCGGTGGAAGGGAAAAGCGGTGTTATATAACAGATAGCAGCAACGGATAAAACATATACTAAAATTATGCAAGGCAATAGTCCCGCTATTATGCCAGATTAGTTGTATTAACTAAATACTTAAACAGGAAGGCGGTTTATTATGAAAGAATACCCTAAACCACTTGCAAGTGTTTTTGCTGGTGTAGGTTGTTGTCTGCTGATTTTTGGTGTGCCATATACAGAAACCTATCCGGTATTGGCTTTCCTGCTGCCTGTGACTACTACATTGGCGTATCATAGCACTCAGGTGGTCGCCATTGTGCAGGAATGCGAAGAACAGCATCGGTTTGCGTGGAAAGAAAGCGTCAGCCTTCGGAAAAATTGCCTTTTTCTCCTTGCAATGCTCTGTGTATATTCGTTAATCATTTTTATTGGAGTCAAATTCAGATTTGGTTAAAGTCAATTATCATAATTGACTTTAATAAAAGGACACATATCACAGCTGGACTCAGACAGTTAGAAAATCGGTTACTCTACTGAATAGATAAGAGTGCCGTAAATCTGCGGACGCGTACTAAATAAAATTATTTTTAATTTTTTAAAAAAAGAGTCACAAATCGCCACTCTAAATCGTTATATATGTGAAAGCAAAAATAGCGTAGCAGAAATTATTTCATTAAAATCCAAAGAATTTCACGTGCGCATGTTGAAATAAAATATTTATAAAAAAGGAAGCGAGTTCGTTGGTTTCATAACGGGGTGAAAAAGTTCTCCTTTCAATCATAGTAAATCTTTGTCCGAATAAAAACAATTGATTTAAAACGAAGGAGAATTTAAAATCATGAAAAAAAATCTAAGAAAAATTATTAGCTTGGTTTTGGTGCTGGCAATGGCTTTAGCGGTTTCCGTGCCTGCGTTTGCGGCAGAAAAAACGCCTTCCGCTGCTAGTAAAAGTGGAATTCGTGAAATTTCCACTGAAGTTACAGACATCTCCCGTGAAGAATTTTTGAAAACCCTCGCTGATGAAAAAGGAATCACGCTGGTAGAAGCTGATAGGATTGATCGACTTCAAACATTAAAAGACAATGAAAATGAGATTGCTAAACACAATAACAATAAGTCGTTATTGCAATCATCTTCTTTACCCGCGTCTGTAACGCCATTGTCTACTGTATATAAGCAAATTAATCAAACTTATGATACAGGAACCGCGGGCTCTTTTTGGTCTAATATTATTGTCATTATCCAAGTAAAACTTCAGAGATATGAATCGAGCAGTTATGGTACATATCAAAAATTTATGGAAGTTTTAAGCAAGGGCTCTTCTCCAAAGGGATCAGGCGTCAGCACTTGGAGTCCTGCGGCTATATCAGCTGATATATATAATGACACCGGATATGAAAATCAAATAGCATTTATGCTAGCCGGGAACCTTGAAATTGCAATCACCAATTCTATAGAGTTAGGCTATGCCAATGCAGTTGGATTTTCTTTGAATACTACGGTGGGCGGCACATTTTATGTTAGAAAATTTGTTTCAATCGATGATACTTTTAGCTCAAATTATGATCTAACCTAAAAACTTGTCGTTAGGGGTTTTAGAAATGAAATTATTTAAGCGGTGGACCAAATTAAAAACGATGTTGCTGATATTAATTGTTTGCGCCGTGTTAGCGGTTGGGTATGGTGTGTTTGTTCATCTTAATAATAAGCCGGAGCCTGCGACTGTTAGTTATACCGGCAGCAACGGTTCTTACAGTATTATCTTTACACGGTTTACAGATTATGATGCTTATCTGGAAGCGAAATCCTCTGACATTATTGTGTATAACGACAAATCGGAAATGCTTGATCCGCCAGAAAGAGGGTACATAACGGGTGAAGTAGTGTTCAACGGAATAAAAGAATTGAATGAATGTTCTATTGAGTTCAAGAGAGATAGCCCAGGAACCACAACTGCAATTGCTTACAATATGGAGCCTGATAGAAAAAGTTCACCCGTATACATGCCGTTTGCAGCCGGTGATTTTCCGGATTCGAAAAAAAACATTTACAAAACCGCAATTATCCGCTTTGAGAATAAGGTAGTCGAGATACCGTTAACTAAGAGTTGGGAATCGGATTCTTAAAAGTAATCTGTCGCTTAGATGATCCATTGACAGCAGAGGCCCCGGCAACTATTTGTCGGGGGCTTTGCTGTTAAGCCGTTACCCAAAATCGTTATAGCAGGTGAAAGGCAAAAACAGCATTGCAGAACAGAAGTTGTTTTATTTAAAGTTCTAAAATTTGTATGGCATTCCAAAAAGAAGGTGATTGTATCTTTGATATTATTATAAAAGTATTGGCGCTTATCATGGGATTCATCAGCATATTCCGGATTTTTGGAATTGGAAATGTTGTCGCTAGTTTATTATTTGCACTTGCTTTCCTGCTTTTATCAAGGTCGCAAATTATTAATTTTTTTGATCAGTGCAGAGAGCAGCATAAACTTGTAATAAAGAGCCAAGTAACACGCGATTTTTTCTTAACTATTCTCGCCGGTGTACTCCTTATGTTTACTTTTTCAAAGTAAGACCAGACTTCAACAACATTGATAGACAGGTATTTTAAAAGAAGGCCCGGAACAGCAAACAAATGAAATGCTGTCCGGGCTTTTTGAAACATGCTGGAAAAACGATGATGTAAGCAAACCGGTCACAAAATCAAGCTATTACGATTGCTTGTCGCCACAATACTATTATTTATTGTTTTTCTGTTACGAATAAAAAAATATGATAAAAGCAGCTTGAAAAAACAGTCATGTTACTCAGTAGAAAGAGTACCGTAATCTGCCTGACGCACGCTAAATGAAAATATTTTAAAAAAAGTGTCACAAATCGCTACCTTAAATCGTTATAGTATATGAAAGCAAAAATAGCATAGCAGACGTTGTTTTTGAAGGGGAGTTTAGTTTGAAAAAATACAGGTTTACAAATATCCAATATAAAGCGATGACGATTTTATTACTCTTTCTATTCCCTCCATTCGGAATCGCAATGTTATGTTCCAAAAGAATTAATTTGCCTTTTATCGCTAAAATATTGATTATAATACTGGATATCGTTTACTTCCAGTTCATTTGCATGTTCCTTATTTATTCCCCAAGACCAAGATGAGTCGTGTTAGTGTAAGGACTTGATAAAAATGACACCGGATATAAAAATCAAATAGCATGTATGCTAGCCGGTAACCTTGAAATGGCAAATTAGTTGTGTTGACAAAATACTGATATAGCAGGAAGGCGGTTTATTATGAAGGAATATCCGAAACCCCTTGCAAGTGCCGTTGCTGTTGCAGGTTGTTGCTTGCTTATTTTTGGTTTTCCATACGCAGGAACCTATCCAGTCCTACCTTTCCTGCTGCCTGTGACTACTACTTTGGCGTCTCAGAGCACTCAAGTGGCTGCCATTGTGCAAGAATGCAGAGAACAGCACCGATTTGCATGGAAAGAAGACGTCATCCTTCGGAGAAATTGTCTTCACCTCCTTGTTATGTTTTTAATATATTCATTGATGTTTTTTATTGCTATAAAAATTAGATTTGGTTGAAGTCAATTACCATAATTGACTTCAATAAAAGGACACATATCACAGTTTGACTCAGAAAGTTAAACAAAAGAAAGCTCCCGGCAACTATTTGTCGGGGGCTTTGCTGTTAAACTATCACCCGAAATCGTTATAGAAGGGGTAAAAATAGCATTTCAGAACAGCAGTTGTTTTATTGAGATCCAAAGAATTTCACGTGCGCACTGCGCGTTGAAATAGAATATTTATAAAAAAGGAAGCGAGTCCGTTGGTTTTATAGCGGGGTGAAAAATTCCTCCTTTCAATCACAGTAAATCTTTGTCCGAATAAAACAATTGATTTAAAACGAAGGAGAATTTAAAATCATGAAAAAAAATTTAAGAAAAATTATCAGCTTGGTTTTGGTGTTGGCAATGTCTTTGGCAATTTCAATTCCGGCGTTCGCGGCAGAGAAGGATACCACATCCCAGCCGAAGAACGAGGTTGTTCTTCAACGGAGTACTGGCGCACAGACGATTAAACTACCCGCTGATATTTCAGATGTGGAACTTGCCAAACTTAAGAGCAATATTCTGAAGTACGGCAATCAGGTGCTTTCTCAGGAAGAGGTTGACCACATCAATGCGAAAGCAGCCGCTAGCGGTCTGGTGTATGGACCGTGGTATGGTGGCTACAGTGAATACTATTCGATGTCGCCTACTGAAACGTTGAGCTTCTTTGCCGGAATATATTCGCTTATTTCACTATTTGCGGGAGCGGTAGGTTTAACCACTATAACTATTGCAGATGTAGCCACTGGGGTTTATTCCACAGCTGGTGGACCTGCAGGCTTAATTTATCTAGGCGAGTGGGTGAAAGCGACCGTACGGAAGCAGTATCGTGAGGTCAAATATAGTGACGGAACCTTTGCCTACTTCCAGACAGGTTTCTGGACTAATAACCTCAATATGGCGAATAAAAGCCTTGATTCTCCGTATGCTATTTTTAGTGGCGGAATGTACTAATTATGAGCTTTTTTGATAAGTTCCGTAAGAAATTGGTAAGCCTTTTGTTTCCAATCATGGGGCGCTTTTACCCGGTTATCTCCCTAGTTCTGATCTTGGCTGCATGGCCTATTCCTGAAGCTTACTGGTCGGTTAGAATCATTCTCGTGTGGCTCTGGTTGGTTAGTAGTGAAATTTACTTTGCGGGTATCCTAGAACATGACTATCTTCCTGTTCAGCCCGGGAACGGTGTCTTCTACCGTATTTACCGCTTCCTTGATGGAGCTATCTTGTTCTTTCTGTTGCTCTGGCTGATCCTGATCCTGCTTCCTGGGCCCTCCCTGCAGGTCAAAGCGCAATTCAGCGTTGTAATAGTCGTGGTCTGGACACTCCGTACTATCGGAGACCGAAAATACCGCCCGAAAAAGCCGGAAGAGTAATCGACTGTGTCACAAAACAGCCGCCGAGAAATTGGCGGCTGCAGTCTATCGAAAAGCAATTGAGTTTGTAAAATGCCAGTCGGCAATGCCTGTTGTGCTGCCTTCGGGGTTTGCGAACGGTAAGGACTCTCCAATCCAAAGTCATAGTACTCTCAACTTCAGTACTCCTGACCAAAGAGCTTATTATACTTACTTAAGTGGTGGTTACACTGAGCATTGGTCTGGATACGATTATGGCAGAGCTTATTTCGACTCAACATATGCTTCTTGATTAATTCATAATATTACCAATAATTAAAATGAGCGCCGTGATGCTTAACTTCACGGTGCTCATTAAATTAGCAGATGATATAAATGTGTATATTATAAACATGGAGGTGCCTATGAAAAAAACGTGGAAGCGATGTTTTTTTGTAATCGCGTGTATAGTTGTGCTTATTTTTGCAATTTGGCTTTGGATTTCAAGACCCGTTGATGTCAATAGCGTGATAAAAAACCAAGAAGTTATTGGAATGACGATTGCCCATTCACTGATTAAACCCGGAGCGAATGGGGGAACCTTTTCACAAACAATTTATACCCAAAATTCCACGGAAATTAAAAAGGTTCTGGATATTATGAATCAATATCCTGACAATAAAAATATTTTTTATTCCCAGTTAACAGACCCGTCTCATTATCAAGATTCTGACATGATGTCAATCTTATTAGAATATAAAAAGCCTGATGGTAATAAATCGGTATATACGTATCAGGTGTTTTCTGACGGTCATATAGAGAATATTGGTGAATCAATTTATTTTTCCAGCGTAGGGCGATTTGGTGATAATAAAACAAAAGAATATTATAACAAAATCAAAGAGGTTTTTGATTTAAAAAATAATAATGAGAATTGGAGCAAAGTGGAGTCTGCAAAAAATTAGTTGTATTAACTAAATACTTAAACAGAAAGGCGGTTTATTATGAAGGAATACCCCAAGCCACTTGCAAGTGCTTTTGCTGGCGTAGGTTGTTGTCTGCTGATTTTTGGTGTGCCATATACAGGAACCTATCCGGTATTGGCTTTCCTGCTGCCTGTGACTACTACATTGGCGTATCATAGCACTCAGGTGGTCGCCATTGTGCAGGAATGCGAAGAACAGCATCGGTTTGCGTGGAAAGAAAGCGTCAGCCTTCGGAAAAATTGCCTTTATCTCCTTGCAATGCTCTTTGTATATTCGTTAATCATTTTTATTGGTGTCAAAATCAGATTTGGCTAAAGTCAATTACCATAATTGACTTTAATAAAAGGACACATATCACAGTTTGATTCAGAAAGTTAAACAAAAGAAAGCTCTCGGCAACTATTTGTCGGGGGCTTTGCTGTTAAACTGTCACCCCCAATTATTATAGTATATGAAAGGCAAAAACGGCATTGCAGAACAGAAGTTGTTTTATTGAGATCCAAAGAATTTCACGTGCGCACTGCGCGTTGAAATAGAATATTTATAAAAAAGGAAGCGAGTCCGTTGGTTTCATAACGGAATGAAAAAGTTCTCCTTTCAATCACAGTGAATCTTTGTCCGAATAAAAACAATTGATTTAAAACGAAGGAGAATTTAAAATCATGAAAAAAATCTAAGAAAAATCATTAGCCTGGTCTTAGTGTTGGCAATGGCTTTGGCAATTTCCATTCCTGCGTTTGCGGCGCAACACATAAACTCCAAAAGCAAGTCAGAGGTTGGGAATACATATTCACAATTAAATGCAAATTATACTCAGATGAATGCAGATGGAACGGTAACGTTTAATTCTACGAAAGCTCAACAAGACGGTTATGGTAGAGATGATATTATAGCTTTTAGTAATGAAGTCGGAGACCTAAACTCTATGATCTTATCTGGGCACACTAATGCGGTTATTCAAAGCCGGAATACTTTAGCTGTTACGCAATTAGCTAGCGATAACTGGGTTTACATAGGTCAAAAGTCGAATAGCAAATGGCAGGATATAGGTTATGCAGCAGTGAGTACCGCAATTGGCATTCCTTATCCAGTAGCAGGGGTTATTCTTGCTGGGATCGCAATATTTAATTCTATAACAGATGATACTACGCAATATGCAAAAGCTTATGCTAAAGCTCCACAAACCATAGGAATCTATACTGTATATTACTACAGATATGATTATTACTATGATCCAAGTTTTCAACAATTTTACAAAAGTCAAATATATTCAAAATATGATTCACCAATAAATTAAACATTTGAGGAACCGCTGATTTAATAAAGAATGTGCACATGGCAAAGGTATTTTTTGCTTGGCGAGGAAAAAAGCGCGAGAATACTTGATGTATTCGAAGTATTTTGACGCAGTTCGGCGGAGAACCGTCCGGTCAAATGCGTAGATGGAATAAATCAGCGGTTTTCGAAATAGATTTAGGGTGAAGGAGAGAAATATAGTGAAAAGAACAAAAGCATTTTTTCTTTCCCTTTGGTTTAAGCTCATTATGATTTTTTGGCAATTGTCCTAATTTTCGTAAATCAAAATAGTCGCAACTATAGTCTCTTGATTTCTACAGCTTTTATGGCCATATATTGGTTTATTCAGTTTATATTAAAGAAAGAATATAAAAAAATGTGTATTTATATACCTATTATTATAGTACTGATCATCATTCAGATAGTGTTCCTCTTATAGAAGTATCTTTACAAATTGCCGATTTTCCCATTTGAAGGGTCACCCAGAGCCGGAACTTTTCAAATCCAGATATGCATGACCATATTACATACATCATTTTCTGACGTATAGCAATCCGGTAAATTTAATCAGAAGAGAGATATTGATTATAATAGATATCAGTATTTTTCAAATTTGGAATATATTTCCACCTACGACTCTCCTATTAATTAACTAACTGATTTGAGGACTGATTATGGCTCGCATGAGAAAATTTATCTGTTCAAATAAATTCAATGCTGTGTATTGTTTTTTAGTTGCAGCGTTCATAGGCATAATTGCCGCAATAAATCGAGGTAATTTACCATTCGATTCTGCATTTTATTTAATTGTGTCTATGTTGGTATTTTCAGGAATCCAGTTGGCAGCTCAAAAAAAATACAAACAATTACTAATTTCGGTTTCTATTTATGTACTTACACTGATCGTATATTTTCTGGTTCGGTATCGTTAAAACTAAATCCAACGGCCCGGAACAGCGTTTATTTGCTGTTTCGGGCCGGTTCTATTTATTATTGAATTTTATGACCCCTGTATTATCAACCGTTCCCCGTCATAATCAACGGTCAGCACGGTTCTGGGTTTCAAATCCGTGGTGATAATCTGTTTGGCAATCAGTGTTTCCACCTTGCTTTGAATAAATCGTTTCAGCGGCCTTGCACCGTAAACTGGGTCATAGCCTTCATCCACCACGTATTTTTTCGCGGCTGGGGTGAGTTTGACGGTCAGCTGCTTTTCCTCCAGTCGTTTCTGCAAATCCTCAATCAGCAAATCGACAATTTTATCAATCTCATTGCGGGACAGCGGCTTGTAGAACACGATTTCATCTAAGCGGTTTAAGAATTCCGGACGGAACTGTTGTTTCAGCATCGCGTTTACTTCATCCTTTGCGCTTTCGCTGATTTTGCCGTCCGTGCCAATGCCTTCCAGAATTGCACCGGAACCCAAATTTGACGTCAGAATGATAATTGTATTTTTAAAATCCACCGTACGGCCTTGTGAGTCGGTAATCCGGCCGTCATCCAAAACCTGTAACAGAATGTTGAACACATCGGGATGTGCCTTTTCCACTTCGTCGAACAGAATAACCGAATAGGGGTGCCTGCGCACCGCTTCGGTCAGCTGGCCGCCCTCTTCGTAGCCCACGTAACCCGGAGGCGCTCCAATTAAGCGGGATACAGAGTATTTCTCCATGTATTCGGTCATATCGATGCGAACCATATTATGCTCGTCGTCAAACAGTGCCTGTGCCAGCGCTTTGGCAAGTTCAGTTTTGCCTACGCCGGTCGGGCCGAGGAACAGAAATGAGCCGATTGGCCGGTTCGGGTCCTGAATTCCTGCCCGTGAACGAAGCACCGCTTCCGTCACCTTTTCCACCGCCTCGTCCTGCCCGATTACTCGCTCATGCAGAATGTCGTCCAGCTTCAGCAGTTTTTCACGTTCGCCCTCAATGAGCTTTGAAACGGGAATCCCTGTCCAGCGGCCTACAATTTTTGCAATTTCCTCGTCCGTCACCCGGTCACGTAGCAGCGAATCGGAAGACTGCGCTTTTTCCGCAATCTGTTCTTCCACTTCCAATTGCTTGGTCAAAGTCGGTAATTTGCCATATTTGTATTCCGCAGCCTTGTTCAGGTCGTAGTTGCGTTCCGCTTTTTCAATTTCAGCGTTGGCCTGCTCGATTTCCTCGCGCAGCTTTTGCACCTTGGTGATTGCCTGCTTTTCATTCTCCCATTTGGCTTTCATTTCCTTAAACAAGGCGCGCTGGTCGGCAAGCTCCTTTTGAATTTCTTTTAAATGCTCTTGAGAGAGGGAGTCCGTTTCTTTTTTCAGTGCGGCTTCTTCGATTTCAAGCTGCATGATTTTACGGGAAATTTCGTCCAGCTCCGTTGGCATGGAGTCAATTTCCGTGCGCACCATCGCGCAGGCTTCGTCAATCAGGTCAATTGCCTTATCCGGCAGGAATCGGTCGGAAATGTAACGGTTGGAAAGTACGGCTGATGCAATCAGCGCCTGATCCTGTATTTTTACGCCGTGAAAAACCTCGTACCGCTCTTTTAATCCGCGCAGAATGGAAATGGTATCCGCAACGCTTGGTTCATCGACCATAACCGGCTGGAAACGCCGTTCCAATGCCGCGTCTTTCTCGATATACTGGTGATATTCATTCAGTGTGGTAGCACCGATGCAATGCAGCTCGCCGCGCGCAAGCATTGGTTTGAGCAAATTGCCCGCGTCCATGGAACCTTCGGTTTTGCCCGCGCCCACAATGGTGTGCAGTTCATCGATAAACAGGATGATTTTGCCTTCGCTTTTTTTCACCTCGTTCAGCACAGCTTTAAGGCGTTCCTCAAATTCACCGCGGAATTTTGCGCCCGCTATCAGCGCGCCCATATCCAGCGAGAAAAGCTTGCGCTCTTTCAGGTTGTTTGGCACGTCTCCGCGCACAATACGAAGCGCAAGACCTTCCGCAATGGCGGTTTTGCCCACGCCCGGTTCCCCGATAAGCACAGGATTGTTCTTCGTTTTACGCGAAAGAATGCGGATGACGTTCCGGATTTCGGAATCCCTGCCGATGACCGGGTCAAGCTTGTGATTTTTCGCCAGTTCCACCAAATCCTGCCCATACTTTGCCAGGGAATCATACGTTTCCTCCGGGCTGTCACTGGTGACGCGGGTGTTTCCGCGGACAGTGGAAAGTGCGGAAAGAAAGTTGTTTTTTTGAATTCCAAATGCTTCGAATACACTGCGCATGGCGGAGTTCGGCCGATTCAGCAGTGCGAGCAGGATGTGCTCCACCGAAACGTATTCGTCCTTCATGCGGCCGGCTTCTTTTTCCGCATCGGTCAGTACGGCGTCCACATCGGAAGAAATATAGATTTTTCCCGCTTCACGCCCCGGGCCGGTGACCCCTGGCAGCTTTGCAACTTGATTTTTTACATTTACAAGAACCGCTTCCGGGTCAATGTTCATCTTTTTGAAAAGCTGCGGTATCAATCCGTTTTCCTGTGATAAAAGCGCCTGCGCAAGGTGCTCCTCCTCAATCTGCATGTTGCTGTTTTGAATTGCGACGTCTTGCGCTTCCTGAATTGCCTCCAGGGATTTTTGTGTAAATTTCTGAGCGTTCATCGTATCAAACCTCCTCGCTCTTTGGCTATATAATAACTTCGTTTTTTATAAAGCTCTGATAATTTTTTTTAAGTGCCGCTGCTACCGTATTCAGGTCGTCCGAATCTGCGAAATAGGATTTCAGACTCGTGTCAAAAAACTGAATGTATTCCGAAATCGCATTGGCGACGCCTTCATTGGTACGCTGTTCTTCCTCATACGGCATAAGAAATTCGCGAATATATCTGCCGGATTCAATGCGGCAGGGGACATGCCTTTCCGGGAATAGGGAGCCAATCACCTGATCTTCCAATTCCGCCCAAAATTCAAAAAATCCGTTTAGGATTTGAATGAGCGATTGGTTTTGTGTGCGCATTGAAACGCGCAACTCACCGACAGTCGGCTCGCTGTTCCGGTATAATTCCAAAACATAGCGTATGGTTGGCTTATATCGGTACCGTAATGCGCTGCGAATGGAAATCATCGCATCGCTGGGCTGAAACTGTACCTGAAAGTTGTCCATTCCGGCCATCATCTGTTCCACACTGTCAAAAATGTTTTTCATACGCATTTCCGGTGTGGAAAATGACAGGTATTCCGCAAGGATTTGATTAATCAGATTACTGCGGTTTGTATTTCGCTCATATGCCATTCGATCTACCGCGTCCACAATATCGTCAAACAGCATTAAACTGTATAAGTTTTTATCCATTCATATCCTTCCCATCCAGACTCTTTCTGAAATATATTATAGCTAATTTATATAATTTGTCAATAAGATTATATAAATTTAAATACGAGTTTAAGCTCTGTCGACTTATATAACGATTTGTATTATAATATAAAATTATAACTTAATGTAAAAAGCAGAGACCGTTTCAACGGTCTCTGCTTTGAAAATCATTTTAAAATGTTATGATACGTCGTCGTGTTTTTTATATCCGGTACTGAAGTCAACAAGATTATTCAGTTCCTCCCCGCGGAAATATCGTGCGAGGTTATCCGCGGAAATTCTGCAAACACGCTCATACGTTTCAGGAAGGTTGTAACCGCCGGAAATGTGAGGGGTAATAATCACGTTTTTTGCATTCCATAACGGATGCTCTGACGGCAGCGGCTCCGGGTCTGTTACGTCGAGAGCGGCGCCGCCCAAATGTCCGGAATTCAGCGCGTCACAAATTGCATCGGTGTCAATTGCAGCACCTCTGCCGACATTCAGCAGAACAGCGCCGGGTTTCATCAGTTCGAATTTTTCTTTGCCGAACAGCTTGTGCGTTTTTGGCGTTTCGGGCAGGCTTAGGGTAACTACATCGGCACGCGGCAACAGTTCATCAAGTTGATCCATCAGGTACAGTTCGTCAACATAATCCGGTTTGGCTGTGTTACTGCGCCTGATCCCGATGACGTGGCCGCCCAGTGCTTTGAACCGCTTCGAAAATTCGCCGCCAATATCGCCAAGGCCGATTACAAGCGCAGTGGAGCCGTAAATCGATTTGACTTTTCCTTCATTATGCCATACATGGTTTTTCTGGTTGTTTTGGTAACTGGGAAAATGCAAAAACAAACTGAGCACCATTGCAATCATATATTCCGAGATGGACAGCCCAAATGCTCCGGTTGAATTGGTAAGAACAGTGTTTTCCGCAAGCAGCCCTTCTTTTACGTACATATCCGCGCCGGCACTTTCCAACTGCAGCCATTCAAGGTTCTTTGCAAGGGCGAGCAGCTTGCGGCGTGGATTCCCAATTATAATATTCACATGCTCCATGGCTGAGGCACTCAGTTCGTCATCCGTGTTGGCATAAATAAAATTTGCCTGCGGTGCGGCATCTTCCAGCATTTTTCTATGTGAGTCATCAAGGGAAAGAATTACGAGAATGTTCTTTTTTGTCATCATTTGTATCGCTCCTTTTTGATTTAAAATAGATCTTTCATGATTCATCATGCTCCCTGAAGCCCTTTGGGAATTTTCCGCTTTATCATCATGTAGCCGCCCAATTCGCAGAATCCGATTTTGCGGTAGATACTGCCCGCGGCAGGATTGTCATAAAACAAACACAAAAACTGTTTCCCCTCACCCAGAAAGTCGGCGCATAGCTTTGCAACGAGGCTGCCCGCGAGCCCTGTCTTTCTGGCGTGGGGAAGAGTGGCCACCCCGACAACCATTGCGGAAACGGAATTTTCAGCGGAAGTTGAGGCAACTGACACAAGCTTTTCATTGAGAAAAGCACCGTAACTGCGGCCGCCGTTTGAAAGATTAAAACGGATCTCGTCTGCGGCTTTTTCTTCCTTCCCAATGTAATTATCCTGAAATTCCTCAATTTGCAGATACAGTGAAATAATGTCCGCCGCATCATTCGGGTTCAGGCGGCGCACCTGCGCGGTTACACATGATGCCGGCTGAACCTTCACTTTATTTAGGCGGGACAGATAGGTACTTTGCCCGTATCGCTCGGGAAAGTAAGGGAGGAGCTTTTCCAGCAAACTGCTTTTGCCGCTGATCACATTTACTTCTTTCGTGGAAAGGAATTGGGCTGCTTTTTTTGCGTCATAATCTATATGGTGGCTGTAAAGTATGTAGCTGTCCAAATACCGGAGCAACAGAAAGTCCCAGCAGTCCGCTGTTTCATTCACAAAAACTTCCACATGATCACTGTCAAAACCAAATATTTCAATATCGCCAATGATAAATAAATTAAATTCAGGTTCTTCCATGATGTAGTCCAGTACCTGCTGCCTGTCATTTTCCAATAATTTTCTCATATAATTGCCTTCTTTCCGCCGAATTATTTATTTTCAGAGGCTGCTTTTGTAATCCAGTTATATTCGGCGGTGCTTTCCCAGCTCATGCCGCCAATCAGACCGATTGTTTTCATATTTCCGCCTCTTTGTTTCACTATTTATAACAAGTAAAGAAAAATTCGGGAAACAGAAAAATGATTTCACCGTTTTTCTGTGCCGGGTGATTGCTCACGATAGCAAACAGTATGCTTATTTTTTGCTTATTATAGCATAAATTCCCAAAAACAAAAAGGGCGAAACAGGATAATTCCTGTTTCGCCTGAAACGCTGTACCGGTGAATTCAGTTCAAACGGTATGATTTATTCTTTCTCTTTCCAATATCGAACGCCGTCTTTTGTCCTGCAGAGAAACTGGCAGTCAATGAGTTCACGGCGAAGTAAAAAATAATCACCGAACGTATGCCAGCTGTTCAGAATCGAATTAATTTCTTTTTCGGTGTAACTTCTGTCACAGGAAAATTTTTCGGCGAGATAAGCTAAAACAGCGCGCTTTCCTTTTCCTTTTGCAGGAAGACGCTGAATGCGGCCCTGGTCATCTAAAAACGCTGCAATTGTAAACATTTCAAATACCTCTAATTAATACAGTTCGTCCGGATTCAACTGCTCCAGCCAAATCTCTTCCAGTGTTTTTATATCCTCCGCGAACTCTTTTGAAGTTTGTGTTTCCTTTTTTTCAAGTTCTTCCAAAACCTCAAAGGCGAAACTGTCGGCGCCGAATTGCTCCCAATCCCGGCTTAACTTAAGATTGACACAGCCGTTGGTCTGTTGGGAAAACACAAAGCGGTTTTTGCTGCCCTGCAGGTCGGAAGCGGATAAAATCAGTCGCTTCCCATTGACAGTATTGCGGACTGCGTAAACCCCGCCAATGACTTTGCGTTCTTTATATTCAGTCACTCTTGCTCTTTTAGCCAGTTTATCCATGTTAATACCCCATCTCTTTCAAGATGCCTGACAGCGTTTTTAAACGCTCACTGATTAATTCATCGTCTTCGCTGAGTACCTGTGAGAACAGCTTGATATCCTCATCAATCATCGGGTTTTCTGTGCAGATAGAAACCGTCATGGCGTCGCCCTGCAGCCCGATGCGGTCAATTGTTGTGTGCTCGGGGTCATACAGCTTTTCATAACGGTAGGCTTCCCTGAAATGCAGCTTAGCGCGGCAAACCAGAATAGCAAGGTCAATCACCCGGTGCAGCGGCAATTCTTCCGACTGGCGGGACCATTTTTCCCCTGTGTAACGCCATACTTTTGCTGAAATATCGACCTTGCCGCGGTCATTCCACTGTGCAAGACCCAGTGAAAGCCCTTTTGCATCGGATTTATAAGCGTTCCTGCCATCTACATTTTCGTAATTATCCGAAACGATAACCGGCTTGTGCTTTAATGTAGTGGGAATTTTCATGTCATCACTTCCAATTACTAAATTACTAATTTACTAAACTATAAACTCTTTTGACTCTATTGTCAAGTGTTAGCACTTTTTAAACAGTTATAAAAGGAACAGCGCCAACCGTGCGGCTGGCGCTGTTCCTTTTATGATAGGGGTGGGAGGAAAAAATATTGGCTCTTAACCCATGTAAACGTGTACGATATGTTCTTTGCCGTCGCCGCATACTGGAAGAATCGCTCCGGTTACCTGCCTGCCGTCGATGGTCATGCGTTGAACGCCTTTTTGAACTCCTGAAGTATTTTCAACTTCAATTTTATAAGTAGAACCTCGGAATTTGCGCTCCACTGTAAAACCGGCAAAATCAGAGGGGATACAGGGGTCGATTTCAAGGCCGTCATACTGTGGACGTATTCCCAGTATGAATTGGGAAACATCGTAAAAGCTCCATGCCGCCGTACCGGTCAGCCAGGAATTTTTCGCTTCGCCGTGCCTTGCGGCATCACGGCCTGCTATCATCTGCGAATAAACATAAGGTTCGGTGCGGTGAATTTCGCTGATATCTTCCGTATAAGCCGGGCAGGTCTTCCGATAAACGGAAAATGCCTTGTTACCGCGGCCAATCACAGTTTCCGCAATGGAGATCCAAGGATTATTGTGGCAGAAGATACCTCCGTTCTCTTTGTATCCCGGCGGATAGGAAGAAATTTCACCCAAGTTGAGGTGATACGAGGTATACGAAGGCCAGTTCAGCACGATTCCGTATTTGGTATCAAGATGTTCGTGAACGGAGTCAAGCGCACGCTGTGCAAAGCCTTCCTTTACGCCAACCCCGGCCATTACGCAGAAGCCTTGGGATTCAATAAAGAGTTTGCCCTCTTCGCTCTCGTGACTGCCGATTTTATCCCCGAATGCATCATACGCACGCAGGAACCATTCTCCGTCCCAGCCATGTTTCAGGATTGAGTCGTTCATGTTTTGTACTTCACGCTCAGCGCGCTCCGCTTCGTCCGGGTGGCCGGATCTGCGGAAGATTTCGGCATATGCTGGACCAATCGCAACAAACATGCCGGCAATAAAGATTGATTCTGCTATACCGCTTTCATAATTCCCGCAGGTCTGAAAAGATTCCCCAGGTGTTTTGGAGAAGCAATTTAAGTTTAAACAGTCATTCCAGTCGGCCCGGCCAATCAGCGGAAGTTTATGCGGGCCAAGGTGGTTCAGTACCTGGTCAAAGGAACGTTTTAAATGCTCCAGCATAGGAGCGGCTTTCGTATCATCATTGTCAAAAGGAACCTGCTCCTGTAAAATCGACCAGTCTCCTGTCTCCTTAATGTAAGCGTCAACACCGAAAATCAGCCACAGCGGGTCGTCGTTAAATCCGCTTCCAATTTCAAGATTGCCGCGCTTGGTCAGGGGCTGGTATTGATGGTAGGCACTTCCGTCCTCCATTTGTGTCGCTGCGATATCCAAAATGCGCAGCCTTGCACGGGAGGGAATCAGGTGTACAAAACCGAGCAGATCCTGTGTGGAATCACGGAATCCCATTCCCCTGCCGATGCCGGATTCAAAGTACGAGGCGGAACGGGACATGTTAAAGGTCACCATACATTGATATTGATTCCAAATATTGACCATGCGGTTTAACTTTTCATCTTTGCTTTCTACGTGGTAAATGGAAAGAAGGCCATCCCAGTATTCTTTCAGTTTAACCAGTGCAGCATCAACCTGCGCATCGGTGGAAAATTCGTTCAGCAGTTTTTGGGCAGGCGCCTTATTAATCACATTGGGAGATTCCCATTTTTGGTCGTCCGGGTTTTCACAGTAGCCTAATACAAAAATCAGGCTTTTTTCCTCACCGGGGACAAGCGTTACATTGATGCAGTGGGAACCGATCGGCGCCCAGCCGCTTGCAACGGAACCGGACGCTTTGCCGCTCAACACAGCGTCCGGCTTGTCGAATCCATTATATAAACCTAAAAAGGATTCACGGTCCGTGTCAAAGCCGTCAATCGGGGAATTTACTCCAAACACCGCATAATGATTGCGGCGCTCACGATATTCTGATTTATGGTAAATTGCGCTGCCGATAATTTCCACTTCGCCGATGCTGAAGTTTCGCTGAAAATTGGTCATATCGTCATACGCATTCCAAAGGCAGAACTCAACAAAGGAAAAAACCTGAAATCTTTTCGGAGCGCTGTCAGTGTTCCGAAGTACGAGCCGGCTTACCTCACAGTTTGCACCGATTGGCACAAATGTGGTCTGTGTTGCTTCAAGGCCGTTTTTACTGGAATCAAAAACGCTGTAACCAAGCCCGTGACGGCACTCGTAGCGGTCCAACTGTGTTTTTGCGGGCGCCCAGCCCGGATTCCAAACAGTTCCTCCGTCGTTTATATAAAAATATCGTCCGCCCGCATCAGTTGGCACATTGTTATATCGATACCGTGTAAGGCGGAGCATGCGCGCGTCTTTATAAAAGCAATATCCGCCCGATGTGTTTGACAGGAGCGAAAAAAAGTCTTCGTTTCCAAGATAATTAATCCAAGGGTAGGGGGTGTCCGGCCGGGTAATCACATACTCTTTTCGGGTGTCGTCAAAATGTCCGAATTTCATAGCTAAGTTCCTCCTAATGCTTTGTTTAACCGCCAATCACGAAAACGATTTAGTGATAAGACAAAACATTAAACCGATTTTTTACAATACTAATAGTAAAGGTAATTATGGATAAAATCAAGTGTTTTTTTAGATTCAGCAGGTTATACAACTTCTAAACATATTATATGTTGTAAAATTGCATAATTTTGCATGAAATTTAAATATCATTTGCTCATTATAGTAGAATAGGCAAAATCTACGGCATTTTATGCAATTTCCGCATATCGCGTGAAGCAGTCGAATTAACTACGAAAATGTTTTCGTAATTAATGCTAATATAAGAATTATAATATATAAAAATAGCGAAATAATGCGGACTTTTACAATTTATAAATAAAATTATATATTAAATTTTAAAAAGCACTTGCAAAATTGTGAAATAGATATTATAATAAAGGCACGAAAACGATTTAGTAATATTTCGAACAGGGGGAAGCCCAGTGGCAAATATAAAAGACATTGCATTAAAATGTGGTTTATCGGTTTCAACAGTCAGTAAAGCATTGAACAGTTACAGCGATATTAGTAAGGAAACACGGCAGCGTGTTTTGGAAACAGCGGAAAGCTGCGGATATTTTCCGAGCTCCATTGCAAGAGCGTTAAAAACAAACCATACCAATAATATTGGAATGTTATTTGTTGATGATGCCCAGAGCGGATTAACACATGATTATTTTGCCGCGGTGTTGGACAGCTTTAAAGTGGAAGCGGAAAATCATTACTATGACATAACATTTATTAATCATAATATCAATATCGGGAATCGGCCAATGACATTTTTGGAACATTGCAGGTACCGAAATTTTGACGGCGTATGTATTGCCTGTATCGATTTTCAGCAGCCGGAGGTTGTGGAACTGGTGAACAGCAATTTGCCGGTCGTTACCATTGATCATCTGTTTAACAATCATACCAGCATCAACTCAGCAAATGTACAGGGAATGCACGAACTGGTTCAATACATATATGACATGGGTCACCGCAAAATTGCGTATGTTCACGGCGAAAGGTCTGCGGTTACAGAGCAGCGCCTTACCAGCTTTTGTAAAACACTTATGGATCTGGGTATTGAAACTCCTTCGGAGTACTTGGTGCGTTCCGCTTATCATGACCCCTCTTCAACAAGGCATAGCGTCAAAAAGCTTTTGGAACTTCCAAACCGCCCGTCCTGCATTATCATGCCCGACGATTACGCGGCACTTGGCGGCATTGAAGCAATTGAGGCTGCGGGGCTCAGAATCCCGGAAGATATTTCAATCGCGGGGTATGATGGAATTGCTCTTTCTCAGGTGATTAAACCGCGCCTCACAACGCTGAAGCAGGATACCAAAATGCTTGGCTGTGAAGCGGCACGCAGGCTGATCGAGCAGATTGAAAATCCGCTCACAACCATTACAGAAAATGTTACGGTCATGGGTCAACTGATAGAAGGCCAGTCAGTAGGAAGAGTAGAATCTTCATTGCAGTAGGTTTTGGCAGCGCTCTGCCATGCTGATATATTTTGGTGAATTGTTTACCAAATTAAAGGAGGATTTACTAATCATGAAAAAGGCAAGAAGAATTACCGCAATGGTAATGGCACTCGCAATGATGACAAGCGTGATGGCAATTGCCACAGGCTGCCAGAATGGTGGGACGGCCGCATCATCTACGGCTCCCGCAGACTCAACGGCAAGTCAGGCAGCAGTTAGCAGCGAGGCTCCCGCAGCACCCGAAGGCAAAACACTCAACATCTGGGTCTGGAACGACGAATTTCAAAGCCGCTTCAACACTTACTATCCGGAAGTAAAGGAAGTAGCCAAAGACAAATCCACAACTACCCTGAACGATGGTACTATTGTCAAATGGACGATTAATCCGAATGACAACAACAACTATCAGAACAAACTGGATGCAGCATTGTTGAACCAGGAATCCGCCGCTGCCGATGATAAGATTGACATTTTCCTTGTGGAAGCCGATTATGCATTAAAGTATGTTAATAGTGATTACACACTGGATGTAAAAAAAGATATTGGTTTGACTGACAGTGATTTAGCCAACCAGTATAAGTACACACAGGACATCGTTACCGACAAAAACGGCGCACTGAAAGGCACTACATGGCAGGCAACTCCCGGCCTGTTTGCGTATCGCCGTTCCATTGCAAAAGCCGTTCTGGGTACGGATGACCCCACCCAAGTACAGGCAGCTCTCTCCGATTGGACAAAGTTTAACAGCGTAGCGACACAGGCCAAAGAAAAGGGCTATAAGATGCTTTCCGGCTTTGATGACAGCTACCGTACATATTCCAACAACGTATCCGCTCCTTGGGTAACCGACACGACGGTTACCGTTGACCCTAACATCATGAACTGGGTTACGCAGACGAAAGACTACACAACCAAAGGCTACAATAACAAAACCATCCTGTGGGACAACAAGTGGCAAGCCGACCAGGGCCCGAGCGGAAAAGTACTTGGTTTCTTCTACTCCACATGGGGCATTAACTTCACATTGATGGGCAACTCTCTGAAAACACCTACCAAAGAAGGCGGCAAAGAAGAAGTCGGCAACGGTGTCTATGGCGATTACGCTGTCTGCCAGGGTCCTCAAAGTTACTACTGGGGCGGCACTTGGATCTGCGCTGCAAAAGGAACCGATAATGCTGGCACAGTCAAGAATGTTATGAAAGCTCTTACCACTGACAGCACTATTATGAAGAAAATTACAACCGTTGAACAGGATTACACCAATAATAAAGCAGCCATGGAAGAAATCGCCAACAGCGACTTTAAATCCACATTCCTTGGCGGCCAGAATCATATTAAGCTGTTTGCTGAAGTAGCTCCGAAAATTGATATGAGCAAGGCCGGTCCTTATGATCAGGGATGCAATGAAAGTATGCAGACTGCGTTCCATGATTATTTCAACGGAACAGTTGATTTGGCAAAAGCAAAAGCCAACTTCGAAAAGAGTATTAAGGAAAAATATCCTGAAATCACAGAAATTAAATGGCCATCATAAAAACCAAGTTCTAGACAGACCGCACGGCCACGGGTCGGGATAATCCCGGACTGTGGTCGTGCAGTTTTATGAGGAGAGGGGCTTCGATCGTATATGAACTCTGAGAATTCGCCCAAAAGGAAAAAAAGCATTAGCTATGCGAAATGGGGATATTTATTTATTGCTCCGTTTTTTATCATATTTATTGTCTTTTCGCTTGTTCCGTTGGCTTCCACAATTTACTATAGCTTTTTTCAGTATTACCGCGCCGGACTAAAGATCATTGGACCGAATTTTACTGGATTGGCGAATTACGTCAGTTTGTTCCAAGCTGATTTGCCAAAATACATGGGAAATACCCTGATCATCTGGCTCATCGGTTTTATCCCCCAGATTGTCATCTCGCTGGTGTTGGCAGCATGGTTTACAAATATACGCCTGCGCTTACGCAGCCAAAGATTCTTTAAAACCGTTATTTACATGCCAAACCTGATTATGGCGTCTGCTTTTGCAATGCTGTTCTTCGCACTTTTTTCCGATAACGGCCCTGTTAACGGTTCTTTGCAATCCATGGGGATCATCAGTGAACCGTTCCGTTTTCTGGCCAGTATCGCAGGTACACGCGGTTTAGTCGGCTTTATGAACTTTTTGATGTGGTTCGGAAATACCACTATTTTGCTTATGGCGGCAATTATGGGCGTTGATCCCGGCCTTTATGAAGCAGCTGAAATCGACGGTGCTTCCTCCAATCAAATGTTCTGGCGCATTACCATTCCGCTGATTCGGCCAATTATGGCATATGTTTTGATTACATCTCTGATCGGCGGACTGCAGATGTTTGATGTACCGCAAATTTTAACCAACGGTTCCGGCAATCCTGACCGCAGTGTGACTACAATGATTATGTACTTAAATAACCATATGTACAGCAAAAATTACGGAATGGCGGGTGCTGTATCTACGGTGCTGTTTGTAATTTGCGCGGTGCTTTGCTTCCTTATTTATTACAACATGACGAGGAGCGGTGATTCTAATAAAAAAAGAAAAAAGGGGGGTGCGCATAAATGAACCAATCAAAAGGTAGCAAAGGTAAACTTACCGCTACGCGCATCGGCTGCTATATTGTTTTGGCGATTCTTTGCTTTTTATGCCTCTTTTTCTTCTATATGCTATTGATCAATGCCTCCAGAAATACATTTCAGATTCAGCAGGGATTTTCATTTTTACCCGGAAAATCCTTTTTCGTAAACTTCAAGAGTCTGATGGCAAATTCGAACATACCCGTTCTCAGCGGCATCAAGAACAGCCTCGTTGTCTCCGCGCTGAGTGCACTTCTGGCTATCTATTTTTCCGCTATGACCGCTTATGGAATTTATGCCTATGATTTTAAATTTAAGAACCTTGCTTTTGCATTTATTCTGCTTATTATGATGATGCCGACACAGATTTCAGCGGTTGGCTTTGTAAACCAAATGCAATCGATGGGACTTAAAAACTCTTTAGTTCCGCTCTATCTTCCCGCTATTGCTGCTCCTACCGTATTCTTCTTTATAAAGCAGTATCTGGAAAGCAACATGCCTATGGAAATTGTGGAGGCTGCACGTATCGACGGCAGCAGCGAATTCAATACGTTTAATTCTATTGTGATGCCGATTATGAAGCCAGCTTTAGCTGTACAGGCGATTTTTACCTTTGTATCCGCGTGGAATAACTTCTTTATTCCGGCTTTGCTGCTGGACAAAGCAGATAAAAAAACACTGCCTATTTTAATTGCACAGCTGCGCAGTGCGGATTTCCTCAAGTTTGATATGGGGCAGGTCTATATGATGGTTACCATCGCGATCATTCCTGTTATTATTGTTTATCTCTTCCTTTCAAAATTTATTGTCCGAGGTGTTGCGCTGGGTGGGGTAAAGGGATAACCTTATATCCAGGAATAAGAATGATTTAAAGGATGAGTAAGATGGGATTTCGAAAAGATTTTATATGGGGTGCGGCTACTGCATCTTTTCAAATTGAAGGTGCTTCCCATGAAGACGGAAAAATAGATTCTGTTTGGGACGAGTTTTGCCGTGTACCGGGGGCAACTTTTGAGGGGCAGACCGGAGACAATGCCTGCGATCATTATCACCGATTTAAAGAGGACATCGCGCTGATGAAGCAGCTTGGCATCCGGTCTTATCGCTTTTCTTTTTCCTGGCCGCGTATCCTGCCCCAGGGTACGGGCGAAGTGAATGAAGCAGGCATCAAATTCTATGAAGATTTGGTAGATGAGTTGATTCAAAATCAGATTACTCCTTTTGCTACTCTCTTTCATTGGGATTATCCGGCCGCTTTGCAAAAGCAAGGCGGTTGGCTTAATCCTCAAAGTCCGATTTGGTTTGAAAACTACGCGGAAGTGATTGCAAAGAGATTTGTTGGCAAGATTAAATATTATTTTACGATCAATGAACCGCAATGTTTTATCGGACTTGGCTACGGGCGGGGAATTCATGCTCCAGGCCTTAAGCTTTCGGCTCACGATAACTTTTTGGCCGTTCATAATGTACTTTTGGCACATGGCCGCGCGGTCATGGCGCTTAGAAAATACGGCGGAAGCGACCTGCGCATTGGCCTTGCGCAGTGTGGCCGGATTATGACTCCGCACACAAATTCTGTGGAGGATATCGAAGCTGCCCGACGTGCGACTTTCGACGTACCGAGTGACTATCTGGATGCGCTTTTCAGTGTCGCCCTGTGGAGTGACCCGGTTTTGAAGGGCGAGTATCCAAAGGCTTACCGCGAAAAATTTTCCGAAGTCATGCCGCAGATTGGCGATACGGATATGAGCGTCATCAGCCAGCCCATCGATTTTTATGCCCAGAATATTTACAATTCTCTGCAGGTAGAGGCGGACGGCAGCAGCTACAAATATGTGCATCTCCCGGTCGGTACGGCAAAATCTGCAATTGGTTGGCCGGTAACGCCGTCTTGTATTTATTGGTGTGCAAAATTCCTTTATCAAAATTATCAAAAACCGATTATTATCAGTGAAAACGGAATGTCTGCTCATGATACAGTCTCACTGGACGGTCAGGTGCATGACCCCAATCGAATTGATTATTTACACCGTTATCTTCGATTCCTGAAAAAGGCTGCCGATGAGGGTGTTGACATTGCGGGCTACTTCGAATGGTCGCTGATGGATAATTTCGAGTGGGCTTCTGCCTATAATGATCGGTTCGGAATTGTTTATGTTGACTACCAAACACAGGAACGAATTCCCAAAGACAGTGCGTATTGGTATCAACAGACGATAGAGCAGAACGGGGAAAACCTTTAAAATAAAACAGCCGGAGCATTGCTCCGGCTGTTTTAACATAGGCATGTTTCTTAATTAGGTTCATTTAATCATGAAAACCCTTGCCGATAATTTCACTTGTATTCGTAATTAAAATAAAAGCCCCAGGCTCAACATGCTTAATAAACTGCCGCAGCTGAACTGCCTGCGGCCGCCTTAATACCGTAAAAATAATATATTTATGTGTATGCGAATACGCACCCTTTGCTTCGCAAATTGTTGCGCTCCGATTTAATGTGTTTACAATAAAATCGCAGATAACTTCCGGTTCGGAACAAACCACATTAAAGTATTTTGCCAGGTTAATGCTTTCAATTACATTATCTATGACCAATGACTTTGTCAGCAGTCCAAGAATGGAAAACAGTACGGTTTTAATGTCAAACACAAAGCATGCCGATAAGGTAATCAGCAGGTCGCTGAAAAGCACGGCACTGCCAATATCAAAACTCGAGTATTTTTTTAAAATAAGTGCTATAATATCTGTGCCGCCGCTCGAAGCGCCGATGTTGAACAGTACTGCGGAGCCGAAGGATGGCAATGCAATTGCAAATGTCAGTTCAAGCATTGGCTGGTCGGTAAGCGGATGCGTAATCGGGTAAAAATATTCCAGTGCAGAAAGTCCAACCGAAAGCAGAACACTGGCGTAAACTGTTTTTATGGCGAAACTTCTGCCCAAAAATATAAATCCGACCAATAGAAGAATGAAATTCAATAAAAGGTTCACCGTACTTGGGGAAAAAGGAGTAACTTTGCCAAGTACGACGGAAAGACCGGTGATTCCACCAAAAGTAAAGTTGTTGGGGAATTTAAAAAAATAAACCCCTACCATAATTACAAAAGTACTGGCTGTGATCATAAAATAATCTTTAAAAATGTCTTTTGTTTTCATAAAGACCTCTGTTATCCGGCAATCAGTCCCATAACTTTATGCCAATTTTGCTGCGAGTTTTATCCTATGTTATTGTACCAAAAATATATAATAAATCAACATAATATTACCTAAATATCACTTGTTGAATTTAGGCTTAAATTACTCTATCAAATACATGAATTTAAAGCTATAATATTCCCAGATACGGAACAGGAGTTGGTTGTATGAATGTAAAAGAACTTATTTCACAAATGACGCTGAAAGAAAAGGCGGGTCTTTGCTCCGGGGCGGACTTTTGGCATACCAAGGCGATTGAACGGCTGAAAATTCCCTCTGTCATGCTGTCCGACGGCCCTCACGGGTTGCGTAAAATGGATTTGGAGGCAGAGTACCCTGATGTCAACAATAGTATCCACGCGGTCTGTTTTCCGACAGGGGCGAGCACCGCGTGTTCTTTTGACCGTCAGCTGATTTACAAAATGGGGGAAACTTTGGGGGAAGAATGCCGGTCGGAGCATGTCGCCGTTATTTTAGGGCCGGCAGCAAATATCAAACGGTCTCCCCTTTGCGGGAGAAATTTTGAGTATTTTTCTGAGGATCCGTATCTTACGGGCGAAATGGCGGCGAATCAAATTCAGGGCGTACAGAGCCGCGGAGTCGGTACCAGCTTAAAGCATTTTTGCGCGAATAATCAGGAAGAACGCCGAATGACGGTCAGCGCCAATATAGATGAACGCACGCTGCGTGAAATTTATCTGGCAGGATTTGAAGCGGCTGTGAAGCAGTCACAACCTTGGACGGTTATGTGCTCCTACAACCGGATTAACGGTGTTTACGCAAGCGAAAACCGCCGCCTGCTTACTGATATCCTGCGTGAGGAATGGGGCTTTAAAGGTCTTGTCATGAGCGATTGGGGTGCGGTGAATGACCGCGAAAAAGGTATTCCCGCCGGGCTTGATTTAGAAATGCCTTCCAGCGGAGGGGTGAACGACTCTGAAATCATAAAAGCGGTTCAAAGCGGCACACTCAGTGAAAACGATTTAAATGGCGCGGTAGAACGGATTCTAAATATGATTGACCGCGACTGCTCGCAGGAACATTCCTCTGCCACCTGCAATTGGGAAGAGCACCATGAAATTGCACGTGAAATTGAAAGCGAGAGCATAGTGCTGCTAAAAAATGAGGATAACATACTTCCGCTCAGCCGAAACAGTAAAATTGCATTCATTGGCAAGTTTGCCGAATCACCGCGTTACCAGGGCGGCGGCAGCTCGCATATCAATGCGTTCCGGGTAACAGGCGCGCTGGAAGCAGTGAAAGGGATTGCCGATGTTTCTTATGCGCAGGGATACAGCATCACTGACGATAGCCCTGACCCTGTTTTGTTCGATGAAGCAGTCAAAGCAGCGGCTGCCGCGGAAATGGCCGTCATTTTCGCCGGATTACCGGAGTATATGGAAAGCGAGGGCTTCGACCGTAAACATATGCGTATGCCGGAATCCCAGAATCAGCTGATTGAAGCGATTGTGCAGGTACAGCCAAACACGGTAGTGGTACTGCACAATGGTTCCCCTGTTGAAATGCCATGGATTAACCTGGTAAAGGGAGTTTTGGAACTTTATCTGGGTGGTCAGGCGGTCGGTGCGGCAACCGTGGATGTACTTTTCGGGGTCAAAAATCCATGCGGCAAGCTTGCCGAAACCATTCCTGTCAAATTAAGTGACAATCCGTCCTATCTCTTCTTTCCGGGTGAAGGAAATTGTGTTGATTATCGCGAAGGAATTTTTGTGGGTTACCGCTACTATGACAAAAAAGAAATGCCGGTTCAATTCCCGTTTGGTTATGGGCTAAGCTATACCCAATTTGAATACAGTGACTTGGAACTGAGCAGCGGCAGCATTCATGATAAAGATATATTGAATGTCACGGTAAAGGTAAAAAATACTGGATTGCGTTTTGGCAAGGAAGTCGTACAGCTCTATGTTGCCAGCAGTTCGAATGATTTCATTCACCCCGTAAAGGAGTTAAAAGGCTTTGAGAAGGTTGCGTTAAATCCGGGCGAAGAAAAGACAGTCGGTTTTCAACTTGACCGCAGGGCGTTTGCATATTTTGATACAGAAGTAAATGACTGGACTGTAAAAAGCGGTATGTTTACGATTTTAATCGGGAAATCTTCAAGAAATATTATATTGAGTGCACCGGTTGAGGTGATTTCTCAGAAGGCTGCTCCGCATTATTTCACATTAAACTCCACACTCGGTGATTTAATGTTGTGTGAAGAGGCTCATCCGTTTATTTCAAATTTATTGCAGTTTTATGAGCCTACTTGGAGTGAAAAAGACGACAGTCTTGGTGCGGGCACGGCTGAAATGCAGCAGGCAATGTACCGCGATATGCCGCTCCGCGCGGCAATCAGCTTTAGTGATGGGCGTATTACACGGAATATGCTTCAGGAACTGCTTGAAAAAGTAAATTCACTTTAATTCCAAAACCCGGCTGTCCATGCGATGGCTGGGTTTTATTTACTTATTTTAAAAAAAGTCTTTACAAAGCTGCAGTAAGGTGCTACTATAATAACAGGAACAGTAATCATTACTAATTTTGGAGAATAACATGGAAAGAAAACAAAATTTCAGTAAAAAACGGGAAGCTATTTTAGCCGCTATTCGGGGAACAACAAGTCATCCCACAGCCGAATGGGTCTACCAAACTCTTAAGCCGGATTATCCTGACTTGAGCCTTGGAACGGTTTACCGCAACATGGCACAGTTCAAAGAGGATGGGGTAATTATCAGTGTTGGTGTGGTCAATGGGCAAGAGCGTTACGATGGCAATGTTAAGCCGCACACACACTTTGTGTGTTCTGAATGCAACTCAGTAATTGATATTCCGGGTGAGTATATTGGCCAGGAAGTCAGCGCAAAGGTAGCCGAAAAGCATCATCTTCAGGTAGACTCCAGTGAGGTGCTGTTTCATGGAATTTGTACGCAATGTCTCACTAAGAAGCAATTGCAATAAGCAAAATAATCAGCTGAAAAGGCGTTCGCCTTTCTATAAAAATTTTAGGAGGAAAGTCATTATGAAGAAATTTGTTTGTTCTATTTGCGGTTATGTTTATGAAGGAGAAGAAGCCCCTGATTTTTGCCCGCAGTGCAAAGCGCCGAAAGAGAAATTTACTGAAAAGGTTGAAGGTGTTTCCTTTGCTTGCCAGCATGAAATAGGAATTGCACAGGGAATCGATAAAGAAGTTTACGACGGTCTGGTAGCTAACTTTAACGGCGAGTGCACCGAAGTCGGCATGTACATTGCAATGGCCCGTCAAGCGGACAGGGAAGGTTACCCGGAAGTTGCCGCGGCATTTAAAAAGTATGCATTGGAAGAAGCCGACCATGCTTCCAGATTTGCTGAATTGTTGGGCGAAGTCGTAACAAACAGCACAAAGAAGAATTTGCAGATGCGTGCGGATGCGGAAGCAGGAGCATGTGCCGGAAAGCTTCAAATTGCCAAGCGTGCTAAAGAACTGAATTACGACGCGATTCATGACACAGTTCACGAAATGGCAAAAGATGAGGCCCGCCATGGCTCCGGTTTCATTGGACTTCTTAACAGATACTTTAATTAATCATTAGCAGGTTTTGCTTCATAAACATAAAAAAGGCGGTACAGTTCAGGATTTGAACTGTACCGCCTTTTTCGCACGGACATTGCATTGAACCTGTGGAATTATTGGAAATCGCTTGCCATATTGCCTTATAATAGGCTATACTATATTAAAATATAAAATCAGGAGGAAAGAATGGATCAAATCGTACAAAACATTGTTCACCTTTTCAGTACATCATCTTCTAAGGAATTAATTATATTTATTGTATCCATGCTGCCCATATTGGAACTGAGGGGCGGAATTTTAGCTGCCGGAATGCTCAATGTCGATATGATGCGGGCCTTTTTTATCTGCCTTGTCGGTACACTTGTCCCAATTCCGTTTATCCTTTTATTTATCCGCCAAATATTAAATTGGATGCGTAACACACGTTTTGTTAAACTGGTGCGCCGCCTCGAAGCAAAGGCGGAGGAAAAAAGCAAATCAATTGAAAAATATAAAACATTCGGTCTGTTCGTATTTGTGGCGATTCCGCTCCCCGGCACGGGTGCGTGGACGGGTGCACTGATTGCCGCTTTCCTTGGCATGCGTTTCAAACATGCCATGTTTTCAATAGCAGCCGGCACATTGGCGGCAGACCTTATTATGTGTTTGATTTCCTACGGCTTATTAGGAAAGGTTTGGTAAAAATAATTTGGAGGACGATATGGCTCTGAATTTTGACATCGCTATTATCGGCGGGGGGGCGGCCGGTTTAATGGCAGCAATTGCCGCGGCCGATGAACTGGAACAGAACAATCAAAACAAAAAAATCGCCGTGCTCGAGGCCAACCCTCGTGTTGGGAAAAAACTGCTTGCAACCGGGAACGGCCGCTGCAATTTAACCAACATGGGCGTAAGTCCTGCATGTTATCATGGGGATACCGGTGTTCTTCCCTTACTTTTTGATGTGTATTCCCCAAAATATGTTATCGATTATTTCGCGTCGCTGGGGCTGCTGTGCAAGGAGCAGGACGAGGGGCGCGTTTATCCTTATAATGCACAGGCTGCCGCGGTACTGGACGTGTTGCGGCTTCAGATGGATCGATTCGGCGTAGAAACGATTTGTGATTTTCAGGTTGCTGAAGTTAAAAAAACAGCATCCGGCTTTCAAATTCGCTCCCCGGAAAAAACGGTTTTTGCAAAACAGGTGGTCTTCGCGACCGGCGGCATGGCGTACCCGCAGCTTGGGGCAAACGGAAGCGGCTATGAAATTTTAAAATCCTTTGGCCATACCTGTACAAAGCTTTTTCCTGCGTTGGTACAAATGAAAACCGACCCTCGCCGGGCAAAACCATTGAAAGGTGCGCGCAGCATGGCGGCAGTTACCTTGCTCGCTGACGGACAAGCTGTAAAAAAAGTCAGTGGGGAAGTACAGTTTACAGAACACGGACTTTCCGGTATCTGCATATTCGAACTCTCGCGATATTTCAGCGATTTGCACAGTGCAAAAAAGATAGAAATTTCGCTTGATTTTATGCCGGAATATTCTGCGCAGCAAATTTTTTCCTTTTTAAAACAGAGAAGTGAAACGCTCAAAAATTTACCGACGTGTGATCTTCTGAATGGCTGCCTTAACAAGTTGGTCGGGCCGGAGGTAATTAAGACCGTGCTGTCCAATCCTGCTAAATTCGCGAAGCAGCTGAAAGCAAGTGAACTTGCCGCCGCCGCGAATGCGGTCAAACAGTTCCGCTTCGAAATTATGGGTACTATGATGTGGAAGGACGCACAGATCACCGCGGGCGGCGTGCCGCTAAGCGAAGTGGATGCAACCATGCAGTCAAGGTGCTGCAGTGGGCTGTATCTTGCCGGGGAGCTATTGAATATAGACGGCGGCTGCGGCGGCTTTAATCTGCACTGGGCGTGGTGCTCGGGTCTTACGGCCGGTCGGGCAGCTGCCCGCTCACTAAAGAATATGTTATAATAAAATGTAGGGCGACCAAAATAAAAGGAGATAATATGTTTAGAATATCCGAAATCAGTCTGCCGCTGAACGGCACGGAAGCTGACTTGAAGGAATTGGCGGCGGCAAGACTAAAGGTCGAGCCAAATGCAATTCGGTCATTGAAAATTTTTAAAAAATCAATCGATGCCCGTAAAAAGGATGATGTACATTTTATCTGCGCGGTTGAAGTTGCATGCGATAAAAATAATAATTTGCAGGATAAGAAAATCGTAGAAGTTGAGCCATACCACTATGAACTGCCTCCTTTTAAAAAGCTGGCTTCCCGGCCTGTCATTGTGGGCTTTGGGCCGGCCGGGTTGTTTGCCGCGCTGATTCTTGCACAGGCGGGGCAAAAACCCATCGTTTTTGAACGCGGCAGTTCTGTAGAAAAGCGCAGCGAACAGGTCGTTCATTTTTGGAGGACCGGCGAATTGAATGCACAGAGCAATGTTCAGTTCGGGGAAGGCGGAGCAGGCACGTTTTCCGACGGTAAGCTGAATACCGGGACAAAGGATTTTCGCGCACGAAAGGCAATGGAAGAATTTGTTGCAGCGGGCGCACCGGGTGAAATTCTCTACATGGCAAAACCCCATATCGGAACAGATAAACTTCCTGATACGGTGAAAAATATTCGTGAACAAATTATCTCGCTTGGCGGCGAGGTTCATTTCGAAACTGTTTTACAGAATTTGATCCTGAAAAACGGCAGGGTAATCGGAATAGAGGTTAAGCCGCAAGCTGGCTCCGCTTACAGTGTAGATGCCGAAAAAGTTATCCTCGCTGTCGGGCACAGCGCCAGGGATACGTTTGAATTACTTCACTCCCTTAAAATTCCAATGGAGCCAAAGTCGTTTTCTGTTGGTGCACGAATAGAGCACCCGCAGGAAATGATTGATGTTTCCCAATACGGCAAGTTTGCCGGTCACCCGAATCTCGGCGCGGCTGACTACAAATTAGCGGTTCATCTTACAAACGGCAGGAGCGTCTACACATTCTGCATGTGCCCGGGCGGCAGTGTGGTTGCGGCTGCCAGCGAAGAAAACCGCCTTGTAGTCAACGGAATGAGCAGCTTTGCCCGTGATGGGGGGAATGCGAACTCCGCGTTGCTTGTCGGTGTTGAGCCAAAGGATTTCGGCAGTGAAGACCCGCTTGCGGGGGTTGCGTTCCAGCGCAGATTGGAAGAAAGCGCATTTCAGCTGGGCGGCGGGAACTATTATGCTCCGGTGCAGCGGGTGGAAGACTTTATAAAACGACGTGCGTCAAAATCCATCGGCGGGGTCAAACCAACCTACGCGCCCGGCGTTACCCCCTGCAATCTTGACGATTGTTTACCGGATTATATTACGGATTCCATGCGTCAGGGGATTTTGCTGATGAATAACCGTCTGCGTGGGTTCTCGTATTCCGACGCTGTTTTGACTGCGGTAGAAAGTCGCAGTTCTTCCCCCGTGCGCATTCTGCGCGGGAAAAACCTTGAATCCATCGCGATTTCCGGCCTTTATCCGTGCGGGGAAGGCGCAGGGTACGCGGGCGGAATTATTTCAGCGGCGGTTGACGGCATCAAATGTGCGGAACAGATTCTTATCTGAATACCGTTGATTATTTTTGGAAAGGGAGGGAATTCATTTGGGTGAAGTCGATCAGCAGGCAGTGCAGGCATCCACAGACATGCAGTCCATGGAAAGCTTTGTCCGTCGCAACGAATTTTTCATTCTGAAATGCGCTTCTTCCGTAGTACATCATTATGTAACGAAGAGTGACGACGAATGGTCGATTGCTCTTTTGGCTTTTTCTCAGGCAGTGACAGACTATTCACCGGGCAAGGGCAGTTTTATGAGCTTTGCTGAACTGATTATCCGCCGAAGGCTCATTGATTATATTCGCACGCAGTCGAAGCATCGGGATGAAATTTTGGTCAGTCCATCCGTCTTTGAATCACCCCCGGAAGAGGACGGCACGGATCATGCGATGAAAGCGGCCGTTGCCGAGAAAATTATAAGTCTGCCGGATGATTCGATTAAATTGGAAATTGAAGCGGCAAATCAAAAATTTTCCTCATATGGTTTTTCATTTTATGACTTGACGGATTGCTCCCCGAAAGCGGAAAAAACCAAAATCGCCTGTGCCAGGGCTGTTGTTTACATAATCCGAAATCCGATTCTATTGCATCATATTAGAAAAGATAAGTTTCTTCCGAATAAATTAATTGAAGAAAATACGGGAGTACCCCGAAAAGTTCTGGAACGTCACCGAAAATATATAATAGCGGCAATGGAGATAATGACCGGTGATTATCCCTATTTGTCCGGCTATATGCGTTTTATCAGAGAGGAGCTTGGAAAATGAATGCGGTAATAGTGGAACTCAAAGGGCATAATGCTGCGGCTCTGACTGATGAAGGTTGCATATTAAAAGTAAAAAACAAAAAATATGCGATTGGACAGGTGATTGAATTGAAAGAACAACCAGTTTGGAGATCAACTAAATTTATAACATGGGCGGCCTCTGCAGCTGCGGCGGTTATTGTACTCGGCGCGGGTGCGTGGGCATATTTTACACCATATTCGTATGTCAGTATTGACGTAAACCCATCCATAGAATACTCCGTAAACCGATTTGACAGGGTTTTAAGCGCAACTGCGGTCAATGATGACGGTGTGGAAATTTTAAGCAATTTGGATTTAGCCCATAAGACCATCAAGGAAGCGATTAAAGAAACGGTTGATAAGATTGCAGAGAATGGTTATTTTGAGGGCACAGATCCCGGTGGGATTGTAATTTCAACCTCAAGTCAGAATCAAGAGGATGCTGATCAGCTCGCTCAGGATCTTCAGGTTACAGCAGAGGGAGAAACAAAAGACACGGCTACTCCTGTTGAAGTTGAAGCTGTCAGTGTAGGCTTGGCACGTGTTCAAGAAGCAAGAACGCTAGGCACAACTCCTGGTAAGTTAAACTTGGTACAGAAGCTGCAGGCAAGTTCCGGTTCACCCGACAGCATTGATGTTGCGGAATGGCTTAATAAACCTGTTAAAGAGATTATGAAAGCGATTAAGCAGAATAAGTCGGCAGCAAAAATACCGGATACACAGGGAACTGACAGCGAAGATAATTCTTCAAGCCAGACTCCGAGCAGTGCTGCACAAAGTGAAGAAGCTCAAAGCTCTTCTCAGACCGAATCTCAGGTTAGTTCCCAAGCTGCATCACAAGCTGCATCACAAGCTGCATCACAAGCTGCATCACAAAATGCACAAGCAAAGACAGCAAATACAAGTTCGGCCGCAGCCAGCTCAAAAATTACAGGGAAACCGAGTGCATCTTCAGACAGCACGGTTTCAAAGGAAAACGGTAAATCTGACGCTGCGAATGGAACTCAAAACACCAATAACGGCAAAGGTAAAAAATAAACTGTTTTATATATAGGAGTCAGGTGCGAAACCTGACTCCTATATTTTTTTGCGATGATTAAAAAAATACAGTTTTTCACAGGATAGTTGAATAATTTATACGAAATGTTAAAACTAAAACAAGATAGGTAAAAACGCTTGAAAAGAAAGGGTTAGAATGGTAGTATAATAATTAACAAACGATTGTTACAAAATTAACAATTGCTAAATTAAATAAATACGGAGGAATCATTATGGCACGTTTTACGTTACCGAGAGATATTTACTATGGTCCGGATGCGATCAGTGAACTGAAAAATTTGAAGGGCTATAAAAAAGCCTTTATTGTTACCGGTGGCCAATCCATGAGAAAGACCGGCTTTTTAAAAAAGCTCGATGATGTTCTGAAAGGTGCCGGACTTGAAACCCGCATTTATGATGGCGTTGAGCCGGATCCATCAATCGAAAGAGTATTTGACGGCGCTAAGGCAATGCGCGAATTTGAGCCGGATGTTATCGTTTCCATCGGCGGCGGTTCCCCTATGGATGCCGCAAAGGCAATGTGGGTGTTCTATGAATATCCGGAGAAGACCTTTGACGATATCAAAAATCCGTTTACTATGCCGAAGCTGAGGAAAAAAGCGATTTTTGCTGCAATTCCTTCCACAAGCGGCACCGCTTCCGAAGTGACAGCTTTCTCTGTTATTACTGACTATTCCACAAACATTAAGTATCCTCTTGCTGATTTTGAAATCACACCGGATATTGCAGTTTTGGATACCGATATCCCGCTCACCATGCCAAAGGTACTTACCGCTCACACCGGTATGGATGCTTTGACTCATGCAATTGAAGCTTATGTCGCTTCCGCCCGTTCCGATTTTTCCGACGCGCTTGCGATCAAGGCAATTTCCGATATTTATGACAGCATTGTTGATTCTTACAACGGAGATGTGGAAGCCCGCGGCAAGATGCACATTGCGCAATGTCTCGCCGGTATGGCCTTTTCAAATGCTCTGCTGGGAATAGCGCACAGCCTTGCCCACAAGACCGGCGCAGTGTTCCATATTCCTCATGGCTGCTGCAATGCAATCCTGCTTCCTTCCGTTATTCAGTACAACTCCAGAGTCTGTATGGGACGGTATGCACAGATTGCAAAAGCAATCGGTTTGCCGGGTACAACGGACAAGCAGCTTACCAATTCCCTTGTTGAGGCAGTACGCGTTCTGAACAAAAGGCTTGGCATTGAGCAGTCCTACCTGGCAAACGGAGCCAGCGAGGAAGTCTTTAAGGCGCATTGCCAGGAGATTGCGGAAAATGCAGTCGGCGATCCCTGCACCGGTTCCAATCCGAGAGAAACAAATGTCGAGAACATGTTTAAGGTTCTTACCTGTGCATTCTACGGCGAGGATGTTAATTTCTAATTCCATTGCAATGCAGCAATTGCAATACAGCAAAGAAAAGCCCGTTTTGGCAATGCCAAAACGGGTTTTTCATATTAGGGAGCGAATGCTTATTTAACGTACTTTTTAATAATGACCGGGTCAGGGGAAACCATGTCGAGTTCGGATTGCTGAATAACGAAATCAGGATAGGCAAGTGCGCCCATTTCTTCCAGGTCAAGTCCTTCCAGTTCGACTTCCGGTTTCACTCTGAGTCCCCATACTTTATTGAGGAATTTAAACCAGACAAAGGAAACGCCGAAGCCCCAAACAATCAGGACAGCCACGGTGATCATCTGAGCGGCAAACTGGCCGGCATCTCCGTAAAACAGGCCTTTTACGCCGCCTGCAATGCCGTTGATTCCGTCGCCGTAAGAACCGTCCGCAAACAGTCCAAGTGCGATAACGCCCCAAACACCGTTGACACAGTGGACGGAAATCGCGCCGACCGGGTCATCCAACTTTAATTTATTTTCAACAAAGGGAACTGCAAGGCATACAAGGAAGCCGGCAACAATACCGATGAAGAAAGAAGCAATGCTGTTCACAAAAGCGCAGGGAGCTGTAATTGCTACCAGACCGGCGAGCGCACCGTTGCAGGTCATGGATGGGTCCGGCTTGCCGTATTTGGCCCACATGTAGAACATCGCAACCAAACCGCCGATTGCACCGGCAATCATGGTGTTCGTTGCGACTACCGCAAGTCTGAAATCACCCGCGCTGAGTGTGGAACCTGCGTTAAACGCAAACCAGCAGAAGAACAGGATGATGGTACCGACAATGGCCATTGGAATATCATGGCCGGGGAATGCCCTCGCAGTACCGTCTTTTTTGAATTTGCCGATTCTTGGGCCGATTACAATTGCTCCGGCAAGGGCCATCATGCCGCCCATGGAGTGAACGACAGCGGAGCCTGCAAAGTCAACCGCACCGTGACCCAGACCGAAGAATTTACCAAGAGTGGACATCCAGCCGCCGCCCCACATCCAGTTGCCGAACAGGGGGTAGTAAATCATGGATACGAAGAAAGACGAAATCACAACAGCGGAATATTTTACACGTTCTGCGATTGCACCGGTTGGAATGGTAACGGTCGTGTCCATAAACACCATTTGGAAGAAGAACAAGGCATAAATTCCTGCATCGTATGTACCGCCCGACTGCAGGAAGAATCCCTTGTAACCTAAAATTCCGCCAAGACCCGGAATGGAAAGCATTCCGTTCAGCACACTCCCCCCGGTACCAAGGTTAATGTTGCCGCCTGAACCGCCGAACTGAATCGCGAAGCCGACAAGGAAATAACCGATGGCACCTACCAGAAAGACCATGAAGTTCATGGTCATGGTATGGGCTGCATTTTTTCCGCGGCAGAAGCCGGTCTCGACCATTGCGAAACCGCACTGGAAGAAGAATACCATGAATCCGGTGATCATGACCCAAACAAAGTTTGCACTAAGCTGAGCCTTATTGGCAGCAACTGCAACATCACCAATCGTTTCGGAACCGGTTGCAGCTGCGTAACTTGCACCTGTTGGGTCGGCTCCGGCCGTGCTTGCCGCAAAAGCTGTTGTTGACAGCAGCACGGTTGCTATGATAATCACCGAAAGGATGCTTAGAATCTTCCACATTTTTTTCATGTCAATACCCCCGATATTAATTTGTAATATGACTTTTAAAAAGGATAAGTTCCGCAGTGATCGCACCACAAAAGGGATTTTTTGATTTTAAAGCGCTTCGTCGTCGGTTTCACCTGTTCTGATCTTATACGCATGTTCCGCATTGTAAACGAAGATTTTTCCGTCACCGACTTCTCCTGTTTTAATCTCTTCACTTACTCTCTCGATTAGGGTGTTTACCATCTCATCATGAACCACAGTTTCGACCTTCACTTTTGGAAGAAGGTTCATACTGAATTCTGTTCCTCGGTAGACTTTTTTTCGGCCCTTCTGATTTCCGCAGCCGGAAACCATTGTGGTTGTCATGCCGTGAATTTTCAGCTCGTTAAGAATTTCCTTAACCTCTTCCAACTTCTCCGGCCGAATAATCATCTCAACTTTTTTCACCGTTTCCATCTCCTGTCAAAATTATAGTTATATAAATAAATGCCGGTTTCGAAAAAATCGAAACCGACACCATTGTCCGTCACGCTTATCAATTTGTTCAAAATCAGTAATTTGCATAAAATGAAAAAGGCGCAGGAATCGTAAACTGAAACGATTCCGGCACCTTTGCCGTTCAATATGTAAACCCTTATTTGATTTTTTTAGATTTTTCCTTTTTGAAGTTATCCCAAGAAAACCGGGATGTGGGTTTAAAAACTTCTTTTCTTAAGTTCATGAGCGATAAAAAATATCGGATTCCTAAATACAGAACACAAATTCCGAAAATTATTCCTGGAACCTGTGTGTTCAGTACCGGAAAACTGATTTTGTTCACATAACTGTAAACCGAGAAAAACACACCCGACAAGCAAATTGCGGCAGCAACAACAAAAAGAATGGATATTAAGACTTTCTTTTTTGTATCCACAGGGAGGGTATTGTTTTTAGATTGCATCTTCGCCACTCTCACCCGTTCTAATTCTTATTACTTGTTCCACATTGTAAACGAATATTTTTCCGTCACCGACTTCGCCGGTTTTAATTCTTTCGGTAACTGCGGCGACCAGTTTGGAAACTGTTTCATCGTGTACTACGGTTTCTACTTTTACTTTCGGAAGGAGGTTAATGTCACACTCAGTTCCGCGGTACCAGCTCTTTCTTCCTTTTTGGTGACCGCAGCCGGATACCATGGTTACAGTCATACCGTGAAGCTTCATTTCGTTAAAAATCTCTTTTACTTCTTCGAGTTTTTCCGGCCTGATAATCATTTCAACTTTTTTCATAACCTCAGCCCCCTTTAACCTTATTTTATTCAAGAAGAGGATCGATTGCTCCCATTGAAACATTGCGCGATGATTAATTTTTTGAACAGGATAACAATGAAACTTGCAAAATATACTTGATACTACTCATATTGATTATGAATATGCAAGTTCGCAGATGATGAAATTCATAATTTTTACAATTAAGATTTCGATCCAATGGGATTTACACCTTATGGAACATCATACACTATCCGGCTGAAAAGTCAATCCCCTTTGTTCACAGCTTGTTAAAATTCATCAATATGCCATAGCGATAGCTGGAAATCTAGAATTTTTTGGCGGATTGCACAACGCTGATCAGCACAAATTAAGCGTTTGTCACCTGATTATCTTTTTCAATTTGTCCTTTGATCGTTCGGCAGGATACGCGTTTTTTATCATAGTTTAAATTTTAACTAAAATTTTCCACTGCATGTTTTGCCCAGTCCGAGTCATGGTAGACTGCTCTTCCTACACCAATCAAGTCTGCCTTACCGTCTGCAAGAAGGGCTTCAGCCGCCTGCGGCTGCGTGATACCTCCTGTGAGAAGAACAGGAATGCTGACAGCCTGTTTCACAGTTTGAGAAACAGGGGAGAAATAACCTTGACCGGTTAGTCCGGGTACAGTGTATCTGCAAAGGCCACCCGAAATATCCAACAGGCAAATACCTGATTTTTCAAATTCACGGGCAGCAACAGCACTGTCTTCGGCTGTAGTGCCGCCCTCCAGATAATCACAGGCGCCAAGCCGTAGTAAGATGGGGAAGTCGTCGCCGACCGCTGCCCGCACCGATGCAATTACCTGCAGGTGCGCGCGGATTCTGCCGATTACATTCCCGCCGTAAGCGTCCGTCCTTCGATTTGTAATCGGCGAGTAGAACTGATTGAGCAGGTAACCATGCGCACTGTGAAGTTCAACACCGTCAAAACCGGCTTCTTTTACACGGCGTGCCGACCGTGAGAATGCGCAGACGATTTCTTCGATTTCCCCCTCGGTCAATTCGCGGGGGACAATACCTTTCGGCGGAATCGGCACCGCAGACGGGCCCAACGGCTCCATTCCTGTAACGACACGGTCAGCCTGACCGCCTGCATGGTTTATCTGCATAACGCACTTGCAGCCATTGCGGTGAATTACCTCGGCCAGCCTACTCAGGCCTTCCACATCGCTGTCGTTTGAAACGGAAAGCTGGTGTTCGCCAGCCTTTCCGTCCTGCCGGATGAAACTGTGTTCAATGATAATAAGGGAAAAATACCCGCCGCGGGATTTCTCATCATAATAATCCAAAAGTCCCTGACTCACCTTACCGTCAGAGTCGCATTTGGATGTAGCCATGGGTGGCATCACCAGCCGGTTTTTTAACGATAGTGCTCCTGCATGAAGCGGTTCAAGTAAATGATTCATTTTAAAACTCCTAATTCATTTATAGTTTGGGTGGTATACTTACAACCTGCTTTGCGCTGTAGCCCTTTTGGGTAAAATCAGATTTTAATATTTCAAATCGCTCCGGTTCCACTTTTATTAAATTAAGCTGAACCGGAAGTGTCTTTAAATTCGGCACAGGGAGACCCTTGAAATTTAGGATATCCATATATTCTGAAGAAAATGCTTCTATTTCCTGCGACTTTCCTTCGACTTGAATGCTTTCCAAACTGCTGAACCCGTTATATGCGTTATAAACTGCGATGGATACCTGTGGGTTCACTGCTAAATTCGCAAATTTTTCTCCGCCTTCACTCAAAAAGTAGAAACATCCGTTCCAATAGGTATATTCGATGGGGGTGGCTCTGACGTGGCTTGAGAAACCGGTGCAAAGCGTGCAGGTGTTATGAGCGAGCAAAACGGTTTGGATTTCCTCCATGAGCTCAGCCTCCGGCATTTCGGCGGTACTGTTAAGCCTGCGCTTTACATAAATCAACTTTTCCGCAACTTGACTCGAGTATCCGTACTTTCCGGGTTCCTGCTGTTCTGCGGAAAGGTCAATGCAGTCTAAATAGCAGATGGACCGCCCCCAGCGAAAGGCTGCCTCCTCCAATGCATGAAGAGCATCGTCATGATTCTGTTCAATACATAGCAGCGCCGAGTTCCGTAACTCCAGTTTATGAGTGTGTTCATTGATGAATTTCACTGTTTCAGGCTTAATATGGCCGTTTTCCGGTGTGAAAAGTAGTGCTGCGGCGGTACATTCATCAAAATTTCCGTCGAAATTTTCTAATGCTGTTAATTTGGACGGGCCAAGCACTTTTTTGATTAAATTGCAAAATTCCTCCGTACCGACTTGCGGTTCACTGATAATGAGTGTAAACTCCATAAAAACTCCCCCATAATTATATGCTTTCGATTAATTTATATTGAGGACATTTCCGAATCCATCAGTTTGACCACATATTTTGTGTTTCCATTCCGTTGAGATAAAGAAGGAACGCTTTCATGATTTCACCCTTCAAACAAAATTTGTCTAAACGCGGCTTGCAATCCTTCTTTGCCATTTCATTATATTCTTTCATTGTATTATAATCAATAAAATCCGTATGAAGATGATTTTTGGATATGGTATAGTAAGTGTTTTTTAAAAAATATTGGGAGAAAAAACAGAGATATTGTGAAAACCTGATAAAAATAGTATAATTATAATATTATGAATTTAATGCTGAGACTGAAGCAGAGGGGATCATGAGGATGAGCAAGGTTATTTCCGTTTCCAATCAAAAAGGCGGAGTCGGCAAAACAACGACAACCTGTAATTTAGCTGCGGGGCTAAAGAAAAAAGGCTTTCGCGTACTGATTATTGACCTGGACCCGCAGGGCAATTTGGGGTTTAGCGTGGGAGCGGACACCGACACCAGCGCTTCAATTTATGATGTGCTGAAAGGGGACGTAAAAACTCAGTTCGCAATCCAAAAAACAGATACCGCAGATATTATTATATCCAGTATTCTGCTCAGCGGTATTGAACTGGAGTTTACCAATACCGGTCGGGAGTTTTTGCTTAAAGAGGCGATAAAGCCCATTATGGACCTCTACGACTACATCCTTTTTGACACTCCGCCTGCACTTGGCATCCTTACCATTAACGCGTTTACCGCGTCGGATACGATTGTGGTACCCATGCTTTCGGATATTTTCAGCTTACAGGGAATTGCGCAGCTCTATGAAACGGTGGAGCGCGTTAAAAAATACTGCAATTCCAGCCTTACCATATCAGGAATCCTCCTGACGAAATATAATCCCCGTACTTTGCTGAGCCGCGAAATTCGAGGAACAGCCGAATTAATTGCGCGGGATTTAAATCTTAAATTATTCGACAGCTTCATTCGAAACAGCGTTGTAGTCAGCGAAGCACAATCTGTTCAGCAGAACATTTTGGATTATGCACCGAAAAATAATATTTCAGAGGACTATTTGGGATTCATAGATGAACTGTTGGCAAAGGGGATATAATCATGGGGAGAACAAAAAGAGAGATCGATAAAGATCTGATGTATAAAAAGCTGATGCCTTCAAGCCCGAAATCTGCGAAGCTCATATCGCAGGATGTAACGGAGAACACGGCGGAACCCACTGACGAGCAAATTGAGCGCGCCGTTATGGAAGAACCGATGAAACAGCATAAATCCATTGTACGCCGCGAGGTTGGTGTTCCGTTTATGGATACCCAGCCGACTATACTTGTCAACGCGATGGAAAGCATTGTGCTTGAAAAGCTGGATTCCCTGCTTGCCCGGTTTAAATGCTGCAAATGTGACCGGTGCAAAAAAGACATTGTCGCAATGGCGCTCAATAAACTTCCTGCCAAGTATATGGTTTTGATGGAAGGTCAGCCCACGCCGGATGTTGATCCCCAAACAAATGCACAGGTACTCACTGCAATGATTCAGTCCGTACTTGCTGTACGTGCACATCCAAGGCATTGAAGCAGGAACGTTCTCTTCTGAAAGAAACCCGTATGTGGCTGAAATTTACAGCCTCATGCGGGTTTTCCTTATCTTATCATAAAATTATGATTTCGCAGCCGCCGTTAGCTGATCCAGTGTGCCGAACTGATACCCTGCCGCTTCCCATTTTGTCAGCAGTTCATCCAGTATTTGCGAATTTGTTTTGGAAGTGCTGTGCAGCAGGACAATTGCACCCGGATGGATGCGGGGGAGCAATTTAGCAAAAGCCTCTTCTTTTGTCGGCTGTTTATCCTGATACCAGTCCACATAGGCTAAACTCCAAAATATTGTTTTATAGCCAAGCTCGTTTGCCTGCTTCAAGTTGCTGACGCTGTATTTCCCTTGCGGGGGACGGTAATATTTTTGCAGATTTTGTCCCGTAATCGCTTTGAATTTATCCTCGACCGCACCGATTTCCTTTTTAAATGATTCCATATCGGAGATTTTCGACATGTCGGGATGTGTATTGGTGTGGTTTCCGACAATGTGGCCTTCACTGATCATGCGTTTTACTAAATCGGGACTGGTATTTAAATAATTCCCAACTACAAAAAAAGTGGCTTTCACATTATGTTTTTTTAGCGCGTCCAATATGGCGGGGGTGTATCCGTTTTCATATCCCGCGTCAAATGTCAGGTATATGATTTTTTTATCCGGTGCTCCCACATAGTAAGAATTATACTGCTTTAAGGAATCGGCGGAAGCGTTCCCCGTGGGCTGCTTGCCGTTTTCATGAAATCCCAGTCCCCAATTTGTATTTGCCGCGGAAGTCATTACTGCTGCTTGGGGACGGTTCGCAAATACAATAATCCCGATTACCGTAATCATCAGGCAGAGCAGGGCAATTCCGATCTGTTTCCGTTTAATAATTATTACCACAATAGAATGCCACCATCCAATATATTAAGATAATTCATTATATTGCGGATGAATAAATAATATGTCAGTTTTAGGCAGATTTGGTTGTCCATTGTTGGCGGGAATGTTTCGATACGATTAGCGGTCCCGCCATTTTTGGTTCAATTTTTTAGTAATGCCGAATTAAAACAAAAAACAAGTACAGTCTTGTCCTGAAAATATCGGATAAGGCTGTACTTGTTCATTACAGGTTAATGACCTTTTGCTGAATGCATACCGTTTCCGGGCTAACTTCCAGTTTAACGCTTTGTGCGCCAACAGACTCCAGATAAGCTGTTAACGGCTCCAGCTTTTCATAAAGCACTACAATCAAATCCCCGCTTTTTCCATCTGCCAGGGCGGCCTTCATTGCATCCAGCTCATTTTCAATAATTGAAACATTTGAGCTTGGGAACCCGGACTCTGTGATTGCATCGTAAAACAATCCGGCAACTTCACCCGGGCTTTTTCCGCGAAGGTCCTTGTCTTCCTTAATATAAATTCGCTCAAATGCCCCGGCGCTTATTTTTGCGGCTTCCCGAATGGAGGTTTCCATTCGGTCACCGGGCATTCCAATCACGCCGACCAGACGGGTAAATCCTAATTTGCGGCAGGCGTCAATTACCTGCGTATACCCGGCGGGGTTGTGACCGTAATCCAGCATAACTTTACTGCCGTTCAGTTCGAACAGATTAAACCGTCCTTTGTTTTCAGTAAAACTCTGTAAGCCGGAAGAAATCAGATCAATCGGAACATGCAGTGCATACAGTGCAGATACGGCTGCAAGACTGTTCTCAATATTGCACCCGATCAGGCCGCCGCAGGTGATTGGAATTTGCGACACCTGAATTACGGAAAACACTTTTCTGCCATCTTTAATTTTTATCCAGTCGTTTTCTGTGTAAACACGAATGCAGTTCGAGGTTTTGCATTGACGTGCCGCTTTTGCATTTTGATAGAACAGGATTTTTTTGGCTTTCACACGATCTATAACAGCCGGTGTCATTTTGTCTTCCGCATTTAAAACTGCGAATCCGTCTTCTTTCACGGCTTCCGCCACCAGAGCCTTCACAAAGGCTAATTCCTCAATCGTGTGAATGCCGTCAATGCCAAGGTGGTCCTCGGTGATATTGGTAATGACACCGACATCGGCAAGGTCGTACCCAAGCCCTTCGCGTGCGATTCCTCCGCGCGCGGTTTCCAGAACTGCAGCGTCAATCTGTTTGTTCGAAAGCAGGGATTTTGCGCTTCGCGGGCCGGAATTATCCCCTTTACAAATACATTTCTCACCAATAAACGTACCGCTTGTGCTGGTCATCCCAACAGCGGCCCCCGTCATGGAAAGGACATGCTGAATCAGGCGTACCGTAGTAGTTTTACCGTTCGTACCGGTAACGGATACTATAGGGAACCGGCAGGACTCTTCATCCGGGAAAAGCAAGTCAACAATATCTTTTGCAACATCACGAGGTTTCCCATCGGTTGGATACAGGTGCATGCGGATTCCAGGCGCAGTGTTCACTTCGACAATGGCTCCTCCGGTTTCCAAAATGGATTCCGAAATGTCCTGTGTAACAATGTCAATCCCGGCAATGTCAATTCCGATGGCGGTCGCAGCTTGAATCGCTAAATCGACATTGTCGGGGTGAATAATATCCGTGCAGTCAATTGCGGTGCCGCCGGTGCTCAGGTTCCCGTTTTCCCGCAGCACAACCCGCTGACCCCGCTCAGGGATAAAATTCACATTCATTTTATTCTTTTGTAATACATTCATTGTTACCGCATCAAGTCGGATTTTGGTCAGCGGCTTTTCGTGCTGTTCGCCGCGGTTCTCATCCTGATTCGCAATTTCCACCAGCTGCTGAATGGAATGAACGCCGTCGCCTTTTACAGAAGCGGGCAGCCGTTCTGACACAGCGCTGACATGGTCCCCTACTACCAGTATGCGAAAATCCCGTCCAGTTACGAACTTTTCCACGATAATCCCGTTGCTGTATTTGGAAGCCTCTTGAAACGCTGCTTTAATATCTGCTTCGTTTTTCAAGTTCAGATGAACGCCCTTCCCCTGATTGCCGTCAAACGGTTTCACGACTACGGGCATACCAATCTGATTTGCTACCATTACAGCGGAAATTTCCGAAAAAACCACTTTCCCATACGGAACAGGAATATTGTGTTCTTTTAAAATCGATTTTGTCAGCTGCTTGTTCGACGAAATATCGGCGGAAATGCAGGAGGTAGCGTCCGTCAATGTGGATTCCACCAGCCTGCTGTGCTTTCCGTAACCAAGCTGTACCAAACTTTCGTGGCCGATTCTGGTGATCGGGATATTCCTTTTTTTTGCTTCCTCCACAATAGCGGAGGTACTGGGGCCCAGCTCGGCGTCGATCGATACCTTTTTCAAATATTCCAGGAATTGGCCGGTATTTACTTCTTCCCCTCTGATAAAACAGTTGAAGATAAAGACGGCGGCTTTCCCGCATTCCAAGCCGCAAACTTCATTTTCGTATTCATAAACAAGGTAATACAAAGAAGGTTCGACTATCGTTCTGGTCTTGCCGAAACTTACGTTATAGCCCAGCATAAACTGCATTTCCAAAATAGTGTGTTCCAAAACATGGCCAAGGTAAGTTCCTTCATTCAACCTTTCCATAAAACCGCCTTCATACCCAAGGCTGCAGAAGTTCGTTTTTAAACCGGGGAAGGCTGCCAGCAGCTTCTCGTTAAACCCGGGAATATCCCTTGTTGGCGTATTTCCATATTTACCGATATCAACTACCATTTTCATGACCGGCCTGTGGCTATAGATGTTACGGCCATGATAAATTGAAAAATCATTTATTTGAAGTCCGTCAATTTCCATCCTTTAAACGCAGAACCTTTCTGTTTTCAAGATCAAATCCATACCCTTGCGGCAGTGTATGAACGGTCACCCCGATGATTGCCAGTATTTCATTTGGATTCAGTTCCGAAACATTTGAACTTTGAATCGCTGTTCCGTCGATAATTGTTACGGCGTTTGAGCCGATAATTTCGAAGTGCATGTCGGGGTAAAGTTTAATCGCGGTGTCTTCATCAATACCGATTCCAAGTACCTCCGGGTTTTCGGCAACGCCGCAAAGCAATCTGCCGAATCTGCCGCGCTGGTCAAAATGCTGGTCGATGATAACACCGCCGAAAAGCCCCAAACCGGGCGCCATTTTCAAGGTGCATTTTCTGGCGGGTTCATTGTCATTGCCCTGCACCACCATGGTTGAACTCATTACAGATGCTCCTGCGCTTGTGCCCATAATAATTCCGCCTGTTTTATATAATTCCTGCAGTTCATGGCAGGCCCGGGTGCCGCCAAGTATACTGGTTATTCTTAACTGGTCGCCGCCCGTCATAAATATACATTTTGAATTTTTTATTATTTCACAGTTTTCGGCGTTGTCAGCGTCGTCACGGGTTTCAATATTTAAAACTTTAAGGTTTTTTACACCAAGCCGTTCAAAAACCTTTTTATAATCCCGCCCGGCCGCTTCGGGTTCTTCTGTCGCGGTAGTCAGTACGGTTAGTATATCTTTATCGGAAAGCATTTGAGGAGCCTGATTCAAAATTACGCTTTTCCCTTTTTTGTCCTCTGCGCCCCCGATAATCACCAAGTATCCACTTGCATTCATAGTTTTCTCCTTCAAGATTTCGGGCTGGTTTCCTTTATGCAGCCGTCATCTATCACTAATCTGCCCATGCAAAACAATTTATTTACATTGAAATATTTGTCAGTGATTAAAATGTCGGCGTCGCTGCCTTTTTGCAGCGTTCCTTTTTGTGGAAACAGTTTCAGAGTCTTGGCTACATTTTCCGTTACAAACCGGAAAGCAATTTCTGGTTTTATCTTTTTTTCAATAATACATTTTTTGATGTCGTCGAACAGGCACTGTATTTTACACACTCCTCCGCTGGGGATACTGCCGTTTGCATCTGAACTGACGGTAACTCTTGAAAGATCAAAACCCTTGTCCAACAGCCTTTGTATTGCTTCTGGTACAGTTAGACCCGCTGTTTCACCTGCGGTAAGGTCAATGTTTCCGCCGTTTCGGCAGTACTCCTCTGCCTGCCCAAACAGTATGGGATTGCGGTTGACATGCGACGGAACAAATTCCTCTATCGGCAAGTCTGATTGTTCCACAATCCGCAAAAGAGGAGTAAGCCCTAATTTGCCATCCCCCATATGAAGGTGAACTACTCCGGCCTTGCCGCCAAGCAGGCCGCCAACGTGCGTTTCCGAGGCAAGGCTTAACAGTATTGCGCTGTCTGCGTTGGAAGAACGGTGGTCGGAAAGGGCAATTTCCCCAACGCCGATTACTTTATCAATTAATACAAGATCTTTCACAATACTTTGCGTAAAGGTTATAACCGGAATAGAATAACTCCCGGAATAAATATATGTGGTGATACCTTGGATTTCCAGACTTTTGGCCTTGGCGTACAGAGCCTCAAGACTTCTTGTACATCCATCAGTGCCGAGCAAGCCGACCAGTGTTGTTACGCCGGCCATAAAAATTTCCTGAATACCAATTTCACCTACGCGGCTGGCGAAGCCCTGCTCACCGCCGCCTCCAATAATGTGCACATGCTGATCAATGATTCCGGGGAAGGCGAGAAGGCCGCCGCATTCTAATGTCTGTTCAATCAGGGCATTATCCTCAAATCTGCCTGCGGGCTGAATTGAAATTATTTTTCCGCAAGCAATTAAAATATCGTTTTTACCACTGTATTCCGGGCAGTAGCACTCCAAGCCTTTCAATAAGGTTAGCATATCATTCTCCTTTTTGAGCCAAATCTAAATTAGTTTTGGTAACATGGGCCGATTTATTCAGCAAAATTGCTAAATCGCAATATATCCGATTCAGGGGAATAAAAAAGCAAGAGAGGAATTGGAAAGGCGTGTTGAAACAATGAAAAATGCCGCTGTTGCGGTTTTTAACCCTGCAGCAGCGGCGTTTCGGTTCGCTTTATTTGTTTCATCAGAGCAACTATTTGCTGATTAAATACAGCAGCCTTAACGCATGAACATTTTCATCCGTCCTTGCGCGGTAGTAGGCATCTTTTAAAGCAATATTAATATTTGTAATCAGATATTGCTCGCCGTATTTTCTAAAATCGCCGCTTTCATCCAGCACTCTTTCACGCAAAACATTCTTATATGAGTCCGTTATCACCGGCGGCGCAATTTCGGGGTTGTAACTTTTGCGAGTCAGCATGGTATAGATTCTTTTAAATTCATCCGCGTGCGATTGCTCATCCGCTGAAAATTCCAACAGTAATTTGCGGTCTTCCTCGCTCGGGGCCATTTTAGATAGTTCTTTATAAAGCGCAGCATCGCCAAGTTCGGCTTTTATATATGTTTCCAGCTTTTCGATTGTTGTCATAGCCAAAGACAGTCCCTCCTAATTTCAAGAATATATATTGTATTATATGAAATTAAAAGTTAAACGTGATTTTGAGAATGATAGCAGCAGGATGCCGATAGAGGAGAAAAAGCTCTAATTGCCGGCGCTATTTCATCATACCAAGCGCCATGCCGGATAAGAACGGAATCATCCACAAAATCCAAACAAAGATGCTGAATTTGTGGAAGCGGCTTTTTTGCTCTGCATTATTCTTACTCAGCACGATAGTTGCCCATACGGCATGAATCAGCATAAGAAGTATTGCAATCAAACCTGTAACGCTGTGAAAATTTAAACTAAAAGCATCATTCGCAAGTTTGCCCATTAAGGTCGTTCCGGTTGTATCAAAAACAAATCCAATCCAAAACATAATTAAATGCCATTTTTTTAGTGTACCGCTGACTTTTTCACTCCAAACGCCGATGGTATAGAACACAAGTGCGGATGTAATGGCTATAATAGCGTAAAGCAACATAGTAAATAACTCCTGTTTCTATTAAAATAATTTTTTAGATTTCAAACTAATCTTATATGATTATTGTCAATACAATGTGAATGAAAAGAAGATTGTCACGAATTATTTCGAAAAATGTGTGTTTGAAAATCACGCCATTTTATTGGTCTGAACGGAAATGAAAAATCCGCTTAATCACATATTCAAAACTGAAACGAAAACCGTATAAGAATTTTGAAAAGTCAAAGACTATCAATGTCCGCATATCAATGGATGCGGACATTGGATAGAAAGAATACAGGAGGCTTTCATGGATAAAAACAATCCGGCAAACAAGCAAAGTACGCAGGAAGAAGAATCGGTTGAGCACGGCAAATTTAACAGCATAACCAATTCCCGAAAGGTAGAAAATCAGAATCAGGAGCACAATACAAAAAAAGTAGCTCTTGGGCCCAATACAAAAAGATAAGAAATCGATCTATAAATACAGAAAAGGGTGTTGGATTTGAGTAAGGAAAATAAAAGCGGCCAGTCAAAAAACTGTAAAGAGCAGGGCGGCAAGTTCCATTCTAAAACGATAAAGCACGACCCTCAGTCGGAAAGTGCGAGAGCGGTTTTTGGCTTGAACCGTGACGACACACTACAAAATGAAAAAAACAAGTGATCTCTTTCAGGAAATGGAAGCACATTTGCTACAGGATAAAAAACCGTCTGAGTATTTTAACAATATTATCGAGAATGAGATCTTTCATGATTTTCCATTTCATATGCTCAGCAATCTGAAAAAAGCAGAACAGTCACCCCAGTATCACCCGGAGGGAAATGTGTGGAACCACACCATGATGGTGATTGATGCGGCGGCAGGGGTAAAAAAGCGAAGCAAGAACCCGATTGTGTTTATGTGGGCCGCCTTACTGCATGACATTGGAAAACCGGATACCACCAGAGTTCGAAAGGGTAAAATCACCTCCTATGACCACGACAGGGTGGGCGCGGAAATGGCGGAAAAATTTTTGAACGAGTTTACCGCGGATTCAAATTTTATTCAGGACGTCGTTTCCCTCGTTCGCTGGCATATGCAAATTCTGTTTGCGGTTCATAATTTACAGTTTGCCGATGTGGAACAGATGAATCAGCAAACCGATGTGAACGAAGTTGCGCTCCTTGGCTTTTGTGACCGCATGGGCAGGCTGGGCGCGAACAGGAAACAGGAGGAAGAAAATATTCATCTGTTTCTTAAAAAATGCAAACAAGTTAAAACAACTGGCGGACTGCATTAAGCAGCCTGCCAGTCGTTCTGTCTGTACTAAATTTCAAGCACGGCGCCCCGGTTGCCTGAAGTAACCAAGGCAGCATACCGTGAAAGGTAACCGCTTACAATTTTGGACTTTCTCGGCTTCCAGTTCGCTCTGCGTTGTTCCAGCTCATCATCGCTGATCTTCAAATTAATTTTATTCGCCATAATATCGATTTGGATGATATCGCCGTCCTGTACCAAAGCAATGGCACCGCCGACCGCTGCTTCAGGCGATACATGACCGATGGCCGCGCCTCTGGTTGCACCGCTGAACCGGCCGTCGGTAATCAGCGCAACGCTTCCGCCAAGGCCGCGCCCCATAATTGCGGAAGTGGGGTTGAGCATTTCCCTCATGCCCGGCCCGCCCTTTGGACCCTCATAACGGATAACGACGACGTCACCCGCTGCGATTTGATCGGAATTGATTGCGGCAATGGCGTCTTCTTCGCAGTCGAACACCTTTGCGGGGCCGTCGTGCTTCAGCATTTCCGGCGAAACAGCGGAACGCTTTACCACACAGGAGTCAGGGGCAAGATTTCCCTTTAACACGGCGATTCCGCCTGTTTTGCTGTACGGATTTTCAACAGGCCGAATTACTTCCGGGTTTTTATTTACACAGCCTGCAATATTCTCGGCAACCGTTTTACCGGTGCAGGTGATTAAATCGGTTTTCAGCAGTCCCAATTTACTGATTTCATTCATTACTGCGTAAACGCCGCCAGCTTCGTTCAAATCTTCTATGTAGGTGTGCCCGACCGGAGCAAGATGGCAAAGGTTCGGCGTTTTGTCGCTGACCTTGTTTGCAATATCGAGGTTGATTTCAATTCCGCATTCATGGGCGATCGCAGGAAGATGCAGCATGCTGTTGGTACTGCAGCCCAAGGCCATATCAATGGTTAAGGCATTTTGAAAAGCGTCTGCGGTCATAATATCCCGCGGACGAATATCCCTTTTCAGCAGCTCCATGATTTGCATTCCGGCGTGCTTTGCAAGCAGGATCCGTTCGGAATAAACCGCCGGTATGGTGCCGTTGCCTTTTAATCCCATGCCAAGCGCTTCGGTCAGGCAGTTCATGCTGTTGGCCGTGTACATGCCCGAGCAGGAACCGCAGGTGGGGCATGCTTTGTTTTCAAATTCCAGCAATTTTTCCTGTGTGATTTTACCCGCACTGAATTCGCCGACTGCTTCCGAAACACTGGAAAAGCTGGTTCTTTGCCCGTCGACTTTTCCGGCAAGCATCGGCCCGCCGCTGACAAAAATAGTCGGAATGTTAAGCCTAGCCGCTGCCATTAACAGCCCCGGAACATTTTTATCACAGTTTGGTACCATAACCAGCGCGTCAAAAGCATGTGCCAGCGTCATTGCTTCGGTGGAATCGGCAATCAATTCTCTGGTGACAAGGGAATACTTCATGCCCTGATGCCCCATTGCCAGACCATCGCATACTGCAATTGCGGGGAAAACAAGCGGAGTTCCGCCAGCCATAGCCACGCCCAGTTTTACAGCATCCACGATTTTGTCCAAATTCATATGACCCGGTACGATGTCGTTTTTGGAACTGACAATACCGATCAGCGGCCTTTCAATCTCCTCGTTCGTCAGACCAAGCGCATGAAGCAATGCGCGGTGCGGTGTGGTTTTTGTTACTGCGTCACTATTCATAATACGAACTCCTTACTTTAATCTAGTTGTATAACCACATTATATATTGTACGATGTCCGATGTCAACATTGAGATAACACCTTACAGCGGGAGTCAGGAAAATATGATCAGTAGGGATTATTCTTCCGTAATTCCGAACCCGCGCATTGCATGAATGATATGCAGCTTCATTGCCGTTTTCGCCCCCTCGGCATCCCGCGCCGATAAAAACTCCATAACCATGCGATGGTCATTTAAGGTATCTTTTACGATTTCTTCCTTTTCATTAGACAAATGTACCCCTTTGTCGATAGCCTGATACAAAATGGGCATTAACCGGTTCATGAATTCGTTGTGCGTGGCTTTTGCAATTGATTTGTGAAATGCCTGTTCCACTTCGGTTCGGTCTTCTTTTTTTAGTATCAGTTCTTCTTCCAATCTGCCGTAATACAAAATACGCGTCAGTTCTTTGTCAGTAGCCCGCTTTGCAGCATAGTAGGAGCATTGCGGCTCGAAAATCAGCCGCATCTCGTACAAATCCTTTACATCCAGTTGGAATGCCGAAAGTTCATTTAACCCAAACTCCCCGTCTGAATTCTGAATGTTTTTTACGAAAGTTCCTTTTCCGCGCCTGATTTCCAAAATATCATGAGTGGTCAAAATGCGAATCGCTTCCCGCAATGTGGTGCGGCTGACTTGCAGTTCTGTCGAAAGTTCATTTTCGTTTGGGAGCTTATCGCCCACCCTGAATTTTTTGTCAATGGTTATTTTTGCAAGAATATCGTCGGCTACCGTTTCAGCCAGACTTTTTCCGTCTTTTATCATTTCACAGTCCTCCCAGTCCAAGAGCTCCATTTCATTATACTTTGTTGGACATCATTTTTCAATTGTGATGTCTGATCGCTGTAAAAGTATACTATAGCAATTTCAATTAAGAACAAGAAAAAAAGATGTTATCTCCCCCGCCGGAGGCGGGGGAGATAACGATAGCTATTCCGCTTCATTTTTATAATTGCTATAATACATAAAAATCCATGCATTTTATCGTAATACTGTAATAAAAGAAGAAATATAGAAAAGATTCTTGAATATTGGTTTTCATAGTGTTAAAATAAATGCTTACGAATAGAAAGCGGGTTAATATTGAAGATTGAATTTTTACATCAAAGTACCGAACAGCGACGTGATCTGATTTTACATAGCAGCATTTTAAAGACAATTATGATGCTGTCTTTGCCGACGCTCATGATGAGTGTGATTCAATCCCTGATGCCGTTATCCGATGGTTTGTTCATTAATAATGCTGCCGGAACGTTAGTGGCCAGCTCGGTTACCTACAGTGAACCGGTGATTAATATGATGACGGCACTGGCGCAGGGACTAAGTGTGGCAGCCATGGCAATCATCGGTCAGGCAAACGGTCAGGGTGACCTTGATAAGGTAAAGAAGCTTTCCACTCAGATCGTGATATTTGCTTTTTCGATGGGTTTTTGTTTTGCACCGATCCTTGCTTTGGTTGCATTTCCGATTTCAGCAAATGTGGACGCGGAAATATCCCATAACGTAATGCTTTATATCAGCCTGTATGCATTTGTTTTGCCGTTTTCCTTTTTGGAAAGCATCTACAATGCTATTAAAAATGCCACTGGAAGACCGGAGGCTACCTTTGTCCGCATGGTGATCATGCTTATGCTGAAGATTCTTTTCAACTTTGTATTCATTGTATGGCTCAGGCTGGAGGTAGTTGGCTGCGTCCTTTCGTCCTTCTGTGCTAACGTATTGATTTGCGGTTGGATGTTCCATGAGCTTTTCATCAAAAAGGGCGAAGACCGGCTCGTGCTGAAGGGATTTCGATTTGACGGTCCACTGATTAAGCAGCTGATTGTCGTCGGTATTCCTGCGATGCTTACGAGTGTAATGCTCAACCTGGGGTTCTTTCTCATTAATAATGAAACCCAAAAATACGGCGCAATCGTGCTGAATGGACAAGGTATCGCCAATAATATTACAGCGGTTTGTTTTAACCTGCCCGCGGCGTTCGGCGCCGCGGTGACCACAATGGTAAGCTTAAACATCGGGGCGGGGCAGGCGGAAAAAGCGAAACGATCCTGCCTGATTGGCTGTATTGCCAGCGCGGTTACAGCGGTTGCTGTTATTGGCCTTATTGTGCCATCTTCGTCGCACCTTACGGTCTTATTCACGCAGCGGCCGGACGTATTGGATGTGGCTAACAGGGCTTTACATATTTATACCTATTCTGTGGTCGGCTTCGGCATCTGCATGGCGGTGCAGGGCGCGTTCATCGGCTTGGGGAAGACGAGCGTTCCGATGGTGATCGGTATTCTGCGAATCTGGTTTTTACGGTATATTTTCATCCTTGCCACCGAACAAACGCTGCAGTTTTATTCGGTCTTCTGGGGGAATCTATTCTCCAATTATGTGGCTGCAATCATCTCAATTATCTTGATTCTGCGCGTTAAATGGGTTTCTGCATTGCATTAAGTATGATAAAATGCGGGATGACACTTTAACGTTCTAATATATAGATCCTTTTGCCCTTACTTCGGTAAGGGCATTTTTATATTCAAAACCCAGAAAGCAGCAGCAGTAAAGGCTAGCACTGCCCGGCCTTTACTGCTGCGATGTTGAAAGAGGCATGGTCCTTAAGTTCCCGTTTGTTTTATGATATAACCAAGTCATCTAAAAAGCTGCTTCTGCTATTCTGATTTAGAATGCCATTACAATACCCTTATCGTTTGCATACATAGAGCTAAGTCCACGCGTGGGTATAATCAGAATTTCTCTGAAATGGTAGCGGCTTTTTACTGCATTCATCAACTTTTCGGCAAGACCGGGATTATTGCAGTGAGTGATCACCATAGTTTCCTGTTCAGTCGACCTGCCGCTTTTTTCAATGGTGTCTGCCATTTTTTCTATGATTTGATTTTGGCCGCGTGCATGGGAGTGTAAAGTGATGTTTCCTTCTCCATCCACTCCCATAATTGGTTTAATATTCAGTACAGAAATTAACTTTCCGGTTATTTTGTTGAGTCGTCCGTTTTTTACCAAATTATCTATATTGTCCAAAACAAAGTAGATTTTCATTTCATTAATAAAATTTTCAATCGAAGAGATAATTTTCGATTTTTGAAATCCTTCATTAATCATTTTATGAATTTTTAAAACAATCAATGTTTCCCCTGCAGACGCACATTTCGAATTGAATACATGAACGTCGGCGCCTTCCTCTTCTGCCAGCGCTTTTCCTAACATTGCGCTTGCATAAGAACCGGACAGATTGCTTGATAATGTAACCGCAAAAGAGGTAAACAGACCTTGAAATGCATTTTTATACAATGAGGGTGATGGAGAAGCTGAGCCGATTCTCTCGGTACAGTCCTTCATTTCTTTCATAAACTGAGGCAAATCAAGGTTTTCGTCATCGATAAAGCTTTTTTCGCCTAAAGTCATGGTTAACGGAACAGTAATTGCCCCTGTTTCTTTTATAAGCTCCGGGGTTAAGTCACAGCAGCTGTCAGTGATTATTCTATAGTCCATAAATTTTACCTCGTCTTATTTTAGTATAATGTGGTATTAACTCATTTTATGGTGTGCAGAAAATGTGGCAGTAATTCATAGCTTATCATATTCTCAGGAAGAAGGGCAGTTAGTCTGTTCTGGGTGAGAATCCCAATGCTTGTAACTTGCAGCATGTCCATCGTTTGAGCTCATAATAACATCTATTATATTCTTATGAATGGCTATTTTCAACTGATGAAGATATAAATAGAAAAATAACTGTCCAAATGGTAAGATACGAACGGCTTTTAAAATACAAATTCAAATTATATTATCGTCAATAAAAACCTTAGTGAAGCGGCGGCGGAAGATGGATTGTTTATCTGCAACTAATCTCAGCCGTTAACATACTATATAAAGGATAAGGTTTAATGAGTATAGTATGATTACTATAAGTTTAAACGGAATAGGAGATTTGAATATGTCTAATGGCAGAAGATCATCGTGGTACGAAGACAACGAAAATTTTAATCCCGAAATGAAGATATATCATAATAGTTGTTGTGATCATAATAATTGCGAAAAATGCCCAATTGTATGCCCTCCTGGGCCTACTGGACCAAGGGGACCGGCAGGTCCGCAAGGTCCGCAAGGCCCAATGGGATTTCCAGGGCCTAGAGGTTTTACAGGCCCAACGGGCCCAACGGGTCCAACCGGACCAACAGGCCCTGGTATCACCGGTCCAACCGGGCCGACAGGCCCTGCCGGCTCTGCAGGCGGCCCCACAGGCCCAACGGGTCCAACCGGACCGACAGGCCCGACAGGTGCACCGGGATTACTCGGCCCCACAGGCCCAACGGGTCCAACCGGACCGACAGGCCCGACAGGTGCGCCGGGACTACTCGGGGCAACAGGCCCAACGGGTCCAACCGGACCGACAGGCCCGACGGGTGCGCCGGGACTACTCGGGGCAACAGGCCCAACGGGTCCAACCGGACCGACAG
>CAUQPM010000005.1:0-234003 GCA_963520015.1 uncultured Oscillospiraceae bacterium | reverse complement strand
AAGCTCTCTTGGCTGCTTAATTAAAATATTTGTCTAACTTTTTGGGGTCAATTCACTGACCGGATGGGCCTTAAAAACAATGAATTAAGCTTTGCCTGCGTTGCCAAGGACGGTGTTGATTTTGTGAGCAACCATGTCCTTAATTGCGGTACGTGCAGGAGCAAGGTATTGCCTTGGGTCAAAATGGGTTGGGTTTTCCGCAAAATACTTGCGGATGGAAGCGGTCATTGCAAGGCGCAGGTCGGAATCGACGTTAATCTTGCAAACTGCCATCTTTGCTGCTTCGCGAAGCATTTCTTCCGGAATACCGATTGCATCCGGCATCTGGCCGCCGAACTCATTGATCTGACGTACAAACTCCGGAATAACGGAGGAAGCGCCGTGCAGAACGATCGGGAAGCCGGGAAGGCGCTCGGAAACTTCTTTCAAAATATCGAAACGAAGCTGTGGTTTTTGGCCCGGTTTAAACTTAAACGCGCCGTGACTTGTCCCGATTGCGATTGCAAGGGAGTCCACGCCGGTTCTTGTCACAAAATCCTGTACCTGCGCAGGATCGGTATAGTTCGCCTTGTCGGAGTCAACGGAAACTTCATCTTCTACGCCAGCAAGCTGGCCAAGTTCAGCTTCAACAGTTACATTATACTTGTGGGCATACTGTACTACTTTGCGCGCTTCTTCCACATTGTCCTCATATGGCTTTGAAGAACCGTCGAACATGACAGAGGTGAATCCGCCGTCGATGCAGTCTTTGCAGAGTTCATAGGATGAACCATGGTCAAGATGGAGCGCAATCGGAATGTCCGGGTGCTCGATTACGGCTGCTTCCACCAATTTGGTAAGGTAGGTGTGGTTGGCATATTTGCGGGCACCGGCTGAAACTTGAAGGATTACAGGAGCTTTCAGCTCGCCGCAGGCCTCGGTGATACCCTGAACGATTTCCATGTTGTTTACATTAAACGCGCCGATGGCATATCCGCCGGCATATGCCTTTTTGAACATTTCCGTAGTATTTACTAATGGCATAAATGGTCACCTTCCTAATCTTAATTTATTGATTTTATTATACCTCATTTTATGTAAGAATAAAAGTCATTTTTGCCAACGAATTATGTTTATAGGATTAATTGATAGAATATTAACAATATTTATACTGATCTTCATATAGAAAAGCGGATAAAAAATTTTTTGATACTCCCTCCCCGCCTATGGCGGGGAGGGAGTATCCTGATTTTTCCTATTCTTTCATGGAAGATTAGTATTACTTCATTCTTATCAAATATTTAATTCTTCACGCTTCCTTCTGAAACAGGTGCGGGTTCATCCTGCTGTAGTGAAAAATATACTGCTGTGCAATACCCGCGTATTTTCCGAAAGACTCCGGTTCCCTGCCGGGAAAGAGCGTGCTCATTGCGCGTTTCATCCACACGTCCATGGGGAAAGCCTCCAGCCGGTGTAATCCGTAAAGCAGTGCACAGTCGGCCACTTTCGGCCCCACCCCGACAATCGTCATCAGCTTTTCCCTCGCATCGGGGAGCGGCATGTGCTTCAATTCATCAAAATCAATTTCGCCCTGCGCCACTTTTTTTGCCGCGTCCAGCAGATACCGTGTGCGGAAGCCGCAGCGCACGCCGCTCAAATCCTGCTCGCAGAGCGCGGCGAGAGCCTTCGCTGTCGGGAACTCGTGTTCCCCGCCGACCTCCTCCCCGAATTCACTGCAAAGCCTTGCGACAATCCCTTTGATTCTGGGAATATTGTTGTTCTGTGAGAGGATGAATGAGCAAAGCGCTTCCCACGGGTTCTGATTCAAAATACGCATACCGGGCGCAAACTTCGCCGCCTGAGCCAGAACCGGATCGGACGATGATAAATCCGCTCGGATTTTTTCATAATCCAGCCCGAAGTCAAAGTATTCGCGCCAAAACGGATCTTCCAGTACTTCCGGTAAATTTTCCGGGGAAATATTTAAGACTCTGCCGGATGCTACGCCGGTGTAAGAACCGTTATCCTGTCGATTCCAGCGAAAGCACTGTCCGCACTCCAGCGTTTCGGCCAAGTCAAAGCTGTTGATTTGATCTGTCATGTTTTTTCTCCCTGTACAAGTGAAACTGTTGTACCCGTATTATAGCATAAAAAGTAAAGGTTAGAATACTGTAAGTTTTGAAACTATTCCAAATTAGTTTACATAAAAATTTATGCATTGGGTATGCATAAATACGAAAACGGCGTGCAACTAGGAGTTATCAACATTTTCAACCGAGTTTTCAACCGAAAATTCAAAGTATTCAACGGTTTTATGTAAACTTCTGCAAATACAGGCCGTATAAACGCCATTGTATAGGCAATAATGCACTGCATATTCATTCTGAGAACTATCATTTTTAACATTTTATAATTCCTGAAATAAATATCCTAAATTTCGCGGACTTGTGCTATAATAGTATAGAATATTTTGGAGCGTTTTCTCCAAAACTGAATCAGCAGTTAAAAAGCGGGAATCAAGCAGGCATGTGTCTGCCTGAAGTCAATTACCGTCAGCTAACACCGATAGTAATGTCTGCTGAGACAGACCTTTAAATTTGAGGCTGAAGCCTCCTAAAGAGCAAAGTACACCGATCAAATTCAAACTGGTTGGTATTGACTTTATTAAAGTAAAAAGGGAGTTAATTCATAAATGGATACGGAAAACAATCAGCGCGGTGACGATATTATTGCGGGCAGAAACGCAGTCAGCGAAGCGATGCGCAGCGGGCGCACCATTGACAGCCTTTATGTAGTGCGGGGAACGCACACCGGCAGTCTGAGCGCCTTAATTGCCAAAGCAAGAGAAAAGGATATCAACATCAAAGAAGCCGATTCGAAAAAACTTGATTTTATGTGCGGCAACGCGAACCATCAGGGTGTGGTCGCTGTGGCCGCTGTCAAAGAATACGCAACCATCGACGATATTTTTAAACTTGCACAAGAGCGTGGGGAGCCGCCGTTCCTTATCGTAGCCGACGAACTGGAGGACCCACACAATCTGGGCGCGGTTTTAAGGGTTGCGGAATGCGCCGGCGCACACGGCGTCATCATCCCAAAACGCCGTTCTGTCGGGCTGACCTATGCGGTCGGAAAAGCCAGCGCGGGCGCTGTGGAATATGTTCCCGTAGCGCGTGTAACGAACATTGCGGCGGCTGTCGACGAACTGAAACGGCGCGGCGTGTGGATTTACGCGGCAGACATGGAAGGGCAGAACTGGTGCAGCGTTGATTACGCCGGACCGGTGGCGATTGTAATCGGCTCCGAAGGCTCCGGAGTCAGCCGCCTTGTAAAAGAAAAATGTGATTTTGTCATATCTTTGCCAATGAAGGGTAAAATAAACTCGCTTAATGCTTCTGTTGCGTGCGGCATTATTTGTTATGAAGTTGCCCGTCAGCGCAGCGGGATTAAGACAAAATAGTACAGGAGCGGATATTTTATGGCCGACAAAAAGGGAGCTCCGCAAAACGATTTTTCCATCGATGAAATTTTGGCCGAGGCGCGTACGCTGAACGGCAGTGAACATTCGGAAACAAACTCACGGAAAGCTTACACGGGAGGGCCGTCCGAACCCGAAGTGCAGACCCGTTCATCAAAAATAACCGTAAACCCCGAATCGATTGCCGAACAGGCAAAAAGAGCGCTTGATGCAAAAACAGCAGCCGGTCAGCCATCAGTTGCGCCGGAAAAAGGGGAGCGAAAAAAGCGTTCGCTTTTCGGACGGGGCAAACGGGAAATACCGGAGATAGACGGGGAAGAGGACATTTATTACGGACTGCAGCTTAAATCGCTTCAGGAATACCGGGATGATTATGAAAAATCTATTCTGATTGATTCCACAAAAATTCGGAACGCCGAAAGCCAATCCGCCTTTTCATATCTTTTTGATCAGAACGATGACCGTGCTGTCAATCCGGAGATTTCCGAGCAGTTCGAGCACCTGCACAACGACCGCAGAAAACGTGTGGAACAGGCGTTGAGCAGGGCGGATTTGGAATATGATGATGTTTTTTCACTGTATGACAATCAGCCCCTGATCTCCGCTGACTCACAGCCGCCGGTAAAGCCGGAAACCAGCGATTCATCAAGCACGGACACTCCGCGTCCGCAGGAGGAACCCGCGAAGAGTCCGGAACAGCCGCCGGTTCCATCCCCGTTCGTACCGACTCCCGGGCCGACCCCAACACCAAGGCCGGAAATTTTGCCCGGCCCGCAGCGGGGGCCCGAAATTCCAATGCCCCTGAACGAGCCGACGTTCCAGCCGGGGCCCGCTCACCCATCCGAACCTACTCAGCCCGGCTACCTTCCCGAAATGCAGTACCATGAGCCCGAGAATCCGGTAAAAGAGCCGGTTTCCGTACCACAGGTAAAAGAAGAAACTCCCCACGCTCCCACAGTAAAAGAACCACCCGAAAAACCGGTTCCTTTCACCGCGCGAGCGGGAGTAAAACTGCCCGACTACCGGCCGGCCACCGGGAGGCCGGTACATATGATCGACCTAAATGACTTCAGCGGCGTCCTTCTTGCGGAAGCGAAAAAATATCCGATGCCCGAACCGGAACCTCTCCCCGCGCCGATACCGATTCCTGTGCCGGAATTGAAAGCGCCGGTTATCATGGAACAGACTTCCGAATTCGAAGCAGTCCGACCGCAGGAGTCCGACGAAACAGACGCGGATTTACAGTCTGTCGAACCGATTCAGTTCCCGGAACCGGATTTGGATTTGGAAGAAGACTTTCAGCCGGAGGATTCCCCGCAGCCGGAGTCTTCTCATCCTCACAAAAAAAGGCGCTTCAGCCTGTTTGGCAGTGAAGAGGAAGATAATGATAATCAGGAGGAATTGCCCGGGGAACTGGACGAGCTGGACGACTACTCCGGCCCGACGGACGCTTCGTCCGTTTTTCACGATCTCGGTTCCAGCCTGCGCAACCTGTCCCTTCGTCTGGCTGTGACGGGGATCAGTACCGTACTGCTCTTTATTTTCGGTTTTTTAGGGGAATATTATGGTTTGCTGCCGCAGTTGGTTCAGGTAAGTCTGGGCATGCAGCCTTATTTAATATTAAACCTGGTCTTTCTTTTGGTTGCAACCGCGTTCTGCTTTGGCCCTGTTGTAAACGGAATGAAAGGATTGTTCCTGTTTCAGGCTAATTCGGACAGTGCCGTTGCCCTTGCTGATATCGCCGCCATCATTCAGAGCATCGCTCTGTTTTTTACTCAGCACAGCGTGCAGAGCGGAAGCATTCATCTTTACTCCTCCCTTGTCGTGCTGGCGCTGTTCCTGAACACAGCGGGCAAATGGAGCATGGTAAGCCGTATCAATAAAAACTTTCACTTCGTCGCCGCACCTGACCAAAAGCAGGCGGTGCAGCTGTTCGATGACCACAATACCGCGCTGCAAATGGCCAAAGGCTGTGTAATCGACTCGCCGGTTATCGCTTTTCAGACAAAAACCAATTTTTTAAAGCATTTTCTGCGCCTTTCCTATGAGCCGGATCCGAGTGACCATTCTTCCCAGATTATGGCCCCTATCGGATTTGTCTGCTCGCTGGTTCTGTGCATTGTAACGCTTGTTCTTTCAAAAAATATGTTTGATGCACTCACCGCGTTCGCGGCGGCCGCCTGCATCAGCGTGCCGTTTGTCAACATGCTCAGCGTAAACCTTCCGTTAAGCCGCCTGAGCAAAATTGCATTTCGCTGCGGCGCCATGATTGTCGGCTTTCCGGCAGTGGAGCAGTTCAGCAATACCAACGCCGTTATGGTGGATGCGAAAGACCTTTTCCCAAAGGGCACTATTATTTTAAACGGTATCAAAACATTCGGCGGTCAGCGCATTGACGAAGCAATTGTGGACGCAACGGCACTGATGTGTGCGGTTGGCGGGCCGCTGAGCGACCTGTTTGACCAAATCATCAAAAGCCGGCATGACTTGCTTCCGAATATTGACAATCCGGCTTATGAAGACGACAAGGGAGTGATCGGGTGGGTTTCCGGCAGAAGAATTCTGGTTGGGAACCGCACGCTCATGGAATCCCACAGCATTGAACCGCCTTCACGCGACTATGAGGAAAAATATATTCACGGAGGCAAAAAAATTATTTACCTTGCCTCCAACGGCGACCTTGTCGCCATGTTTGTTGTTTCCTACAATTCCGACCGCCGCAGGGCGCTGGAACTGCGGCGCATGGAAGACAACGGAATCAGCCTGATCGTGCGCACCTGCGACCCGAACATTACTCCGTCCCTCTTAGCGGAATGCTTCGGACTGGATGAGCATTGCGTACGCGTGCTCCCGGAGCGCCTCGGCAGCATTTATCAGGAGCTGACCGCCGTTCCGCAGGAACGTTCCGCCGCTCTGCTGGCCACAAAAGGGCGTGCTACCGCCATGCTGCGGCTGCTTACCGCGTGTATCCGCCAGCGCAGTAATATTTCCGTTGCCGTGGCGCTGCAAAATATCGCCGTAATCCTCGGCATTCTGCTTGTTGGATTTTTGGCCTGCTATTCCGGCCTGCAGCAGCTGAGCACCTCTGCCCTGCTGCTTTACGAAGTGTTCTGGGCCGCTGCAATCTGGTTCATTCCAAGGCTTCGAAAGCCGTAATTATGAAGATCGTGAGTTAATTTAAGAATGCAAATTAGTAAAAATTTAATTCGGCGCATCGTGATGATGTGCATTGGCGTGTTTCTGCTGGGATTTTCCATTTCCCTTGCGGTTTACGCCAATTTCGGCACAGACCCCTGCACCTGTTTAAACCTTGGCGTTTCCGGCAAAATTGGTCTGCAATTCGGAACATGGCAGTTGATTTTTAACTGTATCGTTCTAATTTTTATGTTCCTGCTTTCGCGTGACCTGATTGGAATCGGGACGCTGGTCAACATGGTTTCCATCGGATTTCTGGTCGATTTTTTCCGGTGGCTCTACAGCGAGCTTCTTCCAAGCCAGCCCACATTTCCGGTTCGTATCCTCCTTATGATATTCGCTTTGCTGCTGCTCTCTTTTTCCGCGGCACTTTACATTTATCCGAATCTCGGCGTTTCGCCGTATGACAGTCTGGGATTTATGGTTTCCAAGCACCTGCATATCCAGTTCCGCTGGTGCCGAATCCTCTGCGATGTGCTGGCTGTGCTGGTTGGCTGGCTGTGCGGCAGCGTGGTGGGCGTCAGTACTGTAATCACCGCCTTCTGTATGGGCCCGCTCATTAAAAAGTTTAACGATTTGATTGCGAAGAGATTCCCTTTGGAATTTGATTAAAGCATGTAAAAAGGACTCCGTATTTAGAACCGCGGCGGAACTAAATACGGAGTCCTTATGATTTACTTAACAATTTCGAATTCTTGAATTCCCATAAACCCCGGTGCAATTGCATATTTTGGGAAAACAGCAACAACATTTCCTGCCTCATTCAAGTAGAATTTTTGCTTGCTGTCTATGCCGGAAAAGCCTTCACTGCCCTCAAAGAACATCTGATTCGGGTCTTTCGCCACGCGCTCCTTGATTTGTTTGCGCACACTCTCATCTACAATCTTCTTATAATCCTCGCCGAGCATGTCTGTGAGCGTCAGCTCCCTGCCGCTCTGCAAATCAATATTGTAAAAGGTCTGGTCGGTAAAGGCGTTCGCCTGTGTTCGCGTTGTATTCAGCACAAAGGACAGTACTTTTTCATTGCTGCATTTAATTTCATAATTTACATCTACCATTGCACGAATAAAGTCATTTGGGTCGCCGCCTGTTTCCACAAACGCCTTTTTGTCCGCCGCCGTGATTTCCTCGGCCTCTGCAATAGCATTTTTAACCTTTTCGTTGATTTCCTTGTTGATTCGCGCCTCCAGCGCGGCGTGGCCGGTATTTGACACCACCGGCTGCTGAACGTCAATTTTTCTCGTTGTGTCTTCTATTTCATATTGCGTGAAAGTAAAAACCCTGGCTACATAGCCAATCACCGGAATGGATTGTACGGTTTGAGCAAACGCCCGGTTGCAGTTCAAAAGTGTTACAAACAGAATGCACAGTGACGCTACCGCACACAAGATTGCCTTACTGCGAAATTTCCTTTGACGGGGCGCCCGATTCAGGCTGCTGTGCACCTTGTCCTCAAGGACGGGAGGAATGGGAACCGCTAAATAAATTTTTCTTGCACCCTCTAATTCCTTCAATTGAATCTCTCCTCCCCAATTGAAATTTTCAGCAATTCCAAGCCTTTGTAAAGCCGCGACTTTACTGTGCTCAGATTTGTTTTGGTGATACCGGCAATTTCTTCAAGTTTCATGTCTTCAAAGAACCGCAGAATGATGACGGTTCGGATTTTAAGTTCCAATGCTTGAACCGCGTTATACATATCCATCGACTGTGCCAAATCCTTACCGGAGCCGGATTCTTCCATCCCATCCTCAATGTTTTCCACAAGCGCCAGCTGTTTGCTTCGCCGCAAATACATCAGGCTTTCGTTAATCAGGATACGGTAGAACCATGTTTTTAAGTAGGCGGCTTCTTTGAGTGACCCAATCTTGTCGATTGCTTTCACAATGGATTCCTGCACCACATCAAGCGCCGCGTCGGAATTTTTGGTATAGCTGAATGCCAGCCTGTAAAAATCACGTTGATTCAGCTTTACATATTCCTTCAGCGCTTCCAGTTTATCCTGCACCGCAATATCCTCCTTTCATTTTTTTTAAACCGTAAATCACGTTCCGTTTTCAATTACCGCTCAATTCGATTTCTATTGATTAGATGTGTGAACGCTCTGAAAAGTTTTAACTTGGAAAAATATTCTTATACTGACATCCGATTAAAAAGTATATAAAAATCAAATCAAAAGCTTTCGTATATGGATTTTGATGCAGATTTTTATCGATACTTTTATTGGAGATCAGTATTATCCCCGGACGAAAAGTTTCAATATACCGATATGCGAAAACGGACTGCGGAAAACCGCAGCCCGTTTCATAAAGAAAACCGATTGAATTATTATTTTGCTTCGTAAACCGCAACTGCACATGCCACAGTAGCGCCAACCATCGGGTTGTTGCCCATGCCAATCAGACCCATCATCTCAACATGTGCCGGGACGGAAGAAGAACCGGCAAACTGAGCGTCGCCGTGCATACGGCCCATGGAATCGGTCAAACCGTAGGAAGCAGGGCCTGCGCCCATGTTATCCGGATGCAGGGTACGGCCTGTGCCGCCGCCGCTTGCAACGGAGAAGTACTTCTTGCCGTTTTCCTGTGCCCACTTCTTGTAAGTTCCCGCAACCAGATGCTGAAAACGAACCGGGTTGGTGGAGTTTCCGGTGATGGAAACGTCAACGCCCTCGTGCTGCAGGATTGCAACACCCTCGCGGACATCGTTTGCGCCGTAGCATTTTACTGCTGCTCGCTCGCCGTCGGAAAATGCTCTTTCTTCAACAATATTCAGTTCATCGTTAAAGAAGTCAAAATCAGTCTTTACATAGGTAAAGCCGTTGATTCTGGAAATGATATAGGCCGCATCCTTGCCAAGGCCGTTCAGGATAATTCTGAGCGGTTCTTTACGGGCGCGGTTTGCGGTACGGGCAATGCCGATTGCACCTTCTGCGGCAGCAAAGGATTCGTGGCCCGCCAGGAAAGCAAAGCACTTGGTTTCGTCACGCAGAAGCATGGCGCCAAGGTTGCCGTGGCCAAGTCCGACTTTTCTCTGTTCGGCGACGGAACCCGGAATGCAGAAAGCCTCAAGGCCTACGCCGATTTTTTCGGAAGCTTCGGCAGCGGACTTTACGCCCGTCTTGAGTCCGATTGCGCAGCCGAGGGTATAGGCCCAGGTTGCGTTCTCAAATGCAATGGGCTGTACGCCCTTTACGATTTTATCAACATCAATTCCCTTGGAAGTACAAAGGTCGCGGGCGTCTTCGAGACTGGCAAGGCCATACTCGGCAAGACACTTCTCTATTTTGGCGATTCTTCTCTCTTTGCCTTCAAACTTAACATCGTTAGCCATATAGTTTAGTCCTCCTTTTTCTGGTCTTAATTATTCTTCACGCGGGTCGATATACTTCGGCGCGTTGTCGAAACGGCCGTATTGGCCGATATTCTTCTTGTAAGCTTCATCCGGGCTCATGCCGTGACGGATGTCCTCAAGCATTTTGCCAATCTTGACAAACTGGTAGCCAATAACTTCACCATTGTCGTCAAGAGCAGTTTTTAAAACATAGCCCTCTGCCATTTCCATGTAACGCACGCCCTTAAGGCCTGTGCTGTACATTGTGCCAACCTGAGAACGAAGGCCCTTGCCCAAATCCTCAAGTCCTGCGCCGATTGGCAGTCCGCCTTCGGAGAAGGCTGTCTGGCTACGGCCATAAGCAAGCTGCTTAAAGATTTCTCTCATCGCAACGTTAATGGCATCACATACCAAGTCGGTGTTCAGGCACTCCAGCAGTGTTTTGCCCGGCAGAATCTCGGCAGCCATAGCTGCGGAGTGAGTCATACCGGAGCATCCGATGGTCTCAACAAGAGCCTCTTCAACGATGCCGTCTTTTACATTAAGAGTCAGTTTGCATGCGCCCTGCTGCGGTGCGCACCAGCCAATGCCGTGGCTCAGGCCGGAAATGTCTTTAATCTCATAGGATTTAACCCATTTGCCCTCTTCCGGGATGGGTGCCGGGCCGTGTTTCGGGCCCTTGGTTACTGTACACATTCTTTCCACTTCTGGGGAATAATTCATATCGGTACTCCTTTCGGTTTAAGTATCCTTTGGAAATCCCTGTCAAGGCCAGCGATTTCCTTGGTTCAACCAACATACGGATTTATTATAGTGCATTTTGCCGCTTTTAGCAATAGGAGTACCGTCGATAAATAAAGATTTAACAATTGGGAGATTCCCCCTCTGTCCGCCTTTGCCGCAGGCAGAACATTACCAACAATTACCACCGTATTATTACAATTTTATTAACAAAATTCGTTGTGCGGCAAGTGGAAAAATGATATGATATGCAAAGAATTTTCAGTTTACAGGAGGAGGATTTTACATGGAGGGAAATAACAACCAGCAGTACCAGACACCGTCCTACCAGAACCCGCTTACATACGAGGACAACACCCCGCTTACCATTGGCAATTATATTGTCATGATGATTGTGGGCAGCATCCCGGTTGTGGGACTAATTATGACTATCATCTGGGCATTCAGCGGCAACACGAACAAAAACAGGAAGAATTACGCGCGTGCGCTTCTGATTATGATGCTGATTGCCGTTGTACTCGGTATTGTTTTCGGTGCAAGTATTTTTGCGGCAGTCGCTTCACTCGGCAATTCAGCTTACTAATTTCACGGTGCGGCTCACATTCATACAATTTTTTCGGCGGCGGACAAATGTCCGCCGCTTTTTCTGTTTTGCACATTTTCCGCAGGCTGAGGTACGTGATTGTTCATTAATTATTCTTTCTTTTTAGCTTTCTGTATGTTATACTAAATTTTGATTGTAAACTATTATTCTTAAGATATTTTGAGGTGACTTACTATGAATAATGTCTTAGCTGCATTTTTTGGAAATTACAGTAAGCGGGAGCTGAAACGTGTTCAACCGCTGTGCGATACTGTGCTTTCATTGGAAGATAAGTATAAAAAAATGACCGACGACGAATTAAAGGCACAAACCCCGGCGCTGAAAGCCCGTCTGGCAGCCGGGGAAAGCCTTGACGACATTCTTCCGGATGCGTTTGCTGTCTGCCGTGAAGCTTCCGACCGTGTACTGGGAATGCGGCATTTCCCAATGCAGATTGTCGGCGGTATTGTGCTTCATCAGGGCCGTATCAGCGAAATGAAAACCGGTGAAGGCAAAACCCTTGTCGCAACCCTTCCTGCCTATTTGAATGCGCTGTCGGGTAAAGGCGTCCATGTGGTCACCGTTAACGATTACCTCGCACGCCGCGACTCCGAGTGGATGGGTAAGGTTTACCGCTACCTTGGTTTAAGTGTTGGCCTGATCATTCATGATTTGGAAAACACTGAGCGCAAAAATGCCTATAACTCAGACATAACCTACGGTACAAACAATGAGTTTGGGTTTGATTACCTGCGTGATAACATGGTAATTTACAAAGAGGATAAGGTACAGCGCGGTCACAACTACGCCATCGTGGATGAGGTGGACTCCATCCTCATCGATGAAGCGAGAACTCCGCTGATTATCTCCGGTCAGGGCGACAAGTCCACCGAACTCTATAATATAGCGGACCATTTTTCCAAAACACTGCACCTTGTTAAGGTTGCGGAGCTGAATGACAAAGAGGATAATGACGAGCTTTATAAAGACGCCGATTACATTGTGGATGAAAAGGCAAAAACCGCCACGCTCACCCCTTCCGGTGTAAAAAAAGCGGAAACTTACTTCAAAGTCGACAACCTGACCGATGCGGAGAACATTACGATTCAGCACCACATCAATCAGGCCATCAAGGCGCACGGTGTCATGCAGAAAGATATTGACTACGTTGTAAAAGACGGCGAAGTCATTATCGTTGATGAATTTACCGGCCGCTTAATGTACGGTCGTCGCTACAACGAGGGCCTGCATCAGGCAATTGAAGCAAAAGAGGGCGTTAAGGTCGCTCATGAAAGCAAGACGCTCGCCACGATTACCTTCCAGAATTTCTTCCGCCTGTACGATAAATTATCCGGTATGACCGGTACGGCCATGACGGAGGAAGAAGAATTCCGCGAGATTTACAAGCTGGACGTTATTGAAATTCCGACCAACAAACCGATGATTCGCAAAGATTTGCCGGATGTTGTTTATAAAACCGAAAAAGCAAAATTCAACGCCGTAATTGACGATATTATTGAACACCATGAAAAAGGCCAGCCGGTACTGGTTGGTACAATTTCCATTGAAAAATCGGAAGTGCTCAGCGGTCTTCTGCACCGCCGCGGTGTCAAGCACGAAGTCCTGAATGCGAAATACCACGAAAAAGAAGCGGAAATTGTCTCACAAGCCGGTCATAAAGGCGCCGTGACAATTGCAACCAACATGGCCGGCCGCGGTACCGATATCGTGCTCGGCGGCAACAGCGAATATATGGCAAAGTCCGAAATGCGCCGCATGCAATTTTCCGAAGAGCTGATCAGTGAATCCACCGCTTATTCCGATACGACGGATGAAGAGATCTTAAACTCCCGCAAAACCTTTGCGGAGCTGAGTGAAAAATACAAGCTGCAGATTAAAAAGGAAGCAGAGGAAGTGAAAGCTGCCGGCGGACTTTACATCATCGGTACAGAACGCCACGAATCCCGCCGTATCGACAATCAGCTGCGCGGCCGTTCCGGCCGTCAGGGCGACCCCGGTATGAGCCGCTTCTATATTTCGCTGGAAGACGATTTAATGCGTCTGTTCGGCGGGGAGCGCATCACCAACCTGATGGAGCGCCTGAATGTTGATGAAAATACACCGATTGAAAACAAAATGCTTTCCAATACGATTGAAAGTGCCCAGCGCAAAATTGAAGGCCGCAACTTCGGCATTCGTAAAAACGTGCTTCAGTTTGACGACGTAATGAGCCGTCAGCGTGAAATTATCTATGGCCAGCGCGATCAGGTATTGAACGGCGATAATATTAAAGACCAGATCATGAAGATGGTCGAACAGGCCATTGAGGCGCAGGTGAAGCAGTACATGCCGGAAGCCGCGCTGCATGACGACTGGAACTTCAAAGGACTTCGTGACCACTACATGGGCTGGCTTCTTGCGCCGCAGGACTTGGCTTTCACGAACGAAGAGCTGGAAAAGCTGGAGCCCGACTATGTACAAGACCAGCTCATACAAAAAGCAAACGAACTGTATGAGAAACGCGAAGCCGCATTCGGGGAAGAAATTACCCGTGAGTTGGAACGTGTCGTGCTGCTGAAGAATGTTGACTCCGAGTGGATGGATCACATCGACGCAATGGAAGAGCTGCAAAAGGGTATCCGCCTGCGCGCTTACGGCCAGCATGACCCGGTTGTCGAGTACCGCTTGGAAGGCTTCGACATGTTTGACGCGATGATTGCAACCATCCGTGAAAACACTGCGCGCATGATGCTGACTGTTCAGCTTCGTACCGCTGAGGAACCAAAGCGTGAACAGGTTGCCAAGCCAACCGCAACCAGCGCCGACGGAACCGATACAAACCGCACTGTCCGCAAAGACAAAAAGCCCGGCCGCAACGATCCCTGCCCATGCGGCAGCGGTAAAAAATACAAAAAATGCTGCGGTAAAGACGAATAAATCATAAACAAAAAGGAGCGCCTCGGCGCTCCTTTTTTCTTTTCATCCTGCTGCAGTTATATAAAATATTGTACTGTTATAGCTTCTTGTACCTCTGCTGATTGGAAGAGGTTTTCTGGTACACAACGACTCCGACACCCTTTTGCCCGTTTACCTGATCAAAAAACAGCCTTCCGAGCTGCCTTCTGTCATCCAGTGTCAGCCTGTTCCACTCATACCCTTTAAACAAATCCCTTACAAGAAAGATTTCGCCCTGCTTTAGTCTGGAAACCTCCATCATCGCTCTGGGTAACAAATTGTTTTGCACCCGCCTCATCCTTCCCCGACCTTGTTTACAATATTGTTATCAATACTTTCATCCTATAATATTATATTGCTCTGCAGTTGGTTCTGGAATCTATCGTTTTTTATCCCGTAATTTTGCCCTGCGCCACGCCATGACGCGATTTGAAAAAAGGAATCCGGAGAAGGCTTTATTCCCTACTTTTTTCTTTCCGACTAGATAGATATGTTACAATATGATTTATTAAATTACTCCATCCGTTTGCGATGAAATCGTATCACCCTGCATCATATTGACAAAGCGTGCTTCTGCGAAAACGGCCTATCTGTTTTTTCGGGGATAAGGCTTTTTTACATCGGTCAACCCCGTGAGGTAATCCAGGCTCACCCGATAGTATTGGGCAAGCGCCAGCAACATCGAAACCGGAATTTCCCGAATTCCTCTTTCATACCTTGCATAAACCTGCCTGTTGCACCGGAGCAAATCCGCAATTTGCTGCTGGGTTTTATCCTGATCAATTCTCAAATCCGCGATTCTCCTGAAAAACATTCCACTCACCTCTCGCGGCCGGTAAGGAAGCACTCTGCCCCCTTATTTCTTCCCCCTTGGATAGGGTGTTTTCATATCTGTCAAGCCGACAAGATAATCAATGCTGGTATCATAATACTGCGCAAGAAGAATCAATACCGGTATTGGAATGTTCAGCTTGCCCAGCTCATAGTCCGAATAGGTCGTTTGAGCAATAGAAAGTGCTTCAGCTAGATTTTTCTGCTTTAAATCATTATCTTCCCTTAAATTTCTGATTCTTTCATGCATCATATCACCCCGCATCATATTGACAAAGCGTGCTTCTGCGAAAACGGCCTATCTGTTTTTTCGGGGATAAGGCTTTTTTACATCGGTCAACCCCGTGAGGTAATCCAGGCTCACCCGATAGTATTGGGCAAGCGCCAGCAACATCGAAACCGGAATTTCCCGAATTCCTCTTTCATACCTTGCATAAACCTGCCTGTTGCACCGGAGCAAATCCGCAATTTGCTGCTGGGTTTTATCCTGATCAATTCTCAAATCCACGATTCTCCTGAAAAACATTGCACTCACCTCTTGACAATGGTATCAAACGGTACTAATATGTTTTTATTAAGGTATCATATGGTACCATAAAATCTGCATGGGGTGGTACGGAATGGATGAGTACAATGAACTTTATTTTACATTATTCAATACAATTACCGGCGTGATCGGCGAACTGCAAACCGCTCAGCTGGAAACCGAGGAACTGTTTATTTCCCATGGGCCGGAGCGAATGCCCTCCTTGTCGATTATTCCCAAAGACAAAGGCGCGGACTGATTTTTTTGCGTGGCAGGGAAGAATCAAAGATACATACACCAGACAGGGCCGCCGGAATTTAAAATTCCGACGGCCCTGTCGTCTACCCCGTAATTTTTCCCTGTGCCGCGCCGATTGCCTTAATAAAATCGAAAACATAATTGCTGCCGCGGCTGATTAAAATTCCTGTCAGGATGCTGCCGAGGAACGGCACGGCGGACTGCATTCCCACCATTGCAAGAATATCCACACGATAGGCGGCAGCAACCAGCACCCCGATCACAATGGAGATCAGCATCTGCCACTGAAATACTCCCTTTACAAAAAACTCCTTGATATACGTGATGATTCCTTCGACGATAATTGCCAGAAAAACAACTCCGAAATAATTCACTGCATCAGCCTCCTAAAATAATTCTCATGGCTGCGGCGGCAACCGCGCCGATCACTCCCGCAAGCATATAGTTCACAATCAGATTCCACCTTGCACCCGACACATGTTCCAGTTCTACAATGCGCTTGTCATGATTCGTCAGTTTCTCATCATGATTTTTCAAGATCTCGCCCATTTTAATATTGAGTTCTTCCAGCTTTTGGCTGCGGTCCGCTTCCTCTTCCTGCTTCTTTTCGAGCTTTTCAATATCCTGACTGCTTCGTGCAAACCGTTCGTCCATGCGCTTTTGGCGCTCCTCTTCCACTTCCCCCAACTTATCCCCTCCTTAGCCGGGAATCATCAGCACGTCCCCCGGTCGGATAAGATTGGGATTCCCGACCTGCGGGTTCGCTTTCACCAGCTCCTGTGCGGGTATTCCGTACCGTTCCGCGATGCCGCACATGGTATCGCCGGATTTCACGGTGTACTTTTTTTGCACCGGCTTTCCATATCCGTTCAGTCCCTGCCGCAGCATGATGCTTGGGTAATCCCGATACGAAATATCCAAATCGACGGCAGTTTGGATTCCGTCCACTCTGCCGGTGCTCGAATATTGCCACAGTCCCATTCCCTCATAGCCCGGAGCATCATGATAACGTGCAAACCACAAGTCATACTGTTTCAGGCGTTCCATATCGAGCCGGTTTTTAATCCAGTCCAAGTTGGTGTAAATGCAGGTGTAGTATCCCGCCCCCTCCATTTTCTCACAGAACGCTGCTGCAATATCCGTAAGATTTTTGCGTCCCAGATTCACCTGGGACTTATCCTCCATGTCGAACGCCACCGGGTAGCCAAATTTACACCCCTGAATCACCTTTAGGAAAAAGTCCGCTTCCTTGCGCGCTTCCTCTGTGTTTGTCGCATAGCTGTAATGGTACGCGCCGCAGGGCAGCCCCGCCTTTACAGCCATTCTGTAATTCCGGTAAAAATTCCGGTCAGTCTGCACACTGGGATTTTCCCAGCCATACCCTGCCCGAAGCATGACAAACCGGATTCCGGACGCTTTCACTTTTTCAAAGTCGATTTCCCCCTGATAGTGGGAAACATCGATTCCTTTCACTTCCTGCATAAATTCCCTCCGCGTTTCCGTCATTTCTGTTTAAAAAGTTCTTCTTCAATATACGCAGCTTTTCCACTGAAAATTTCCCTCGAAAGGGAAATATCCCAAAACAGCAACAAAAAAAAGTCCGCCGAATCCGGCGGACTTTCTGTTTTTGCAGTTTGGGTTTATTCCCCAAACATATTTTTAATCTTATCGAAAAAGTTCTTGCGCTTTTGGTAGTTTTTCTCTTCGGCAACACTGTCGAATTCCTGTAAAATGGACTTCTGCTTTTCCGACAGATTTTTCGGAACCTCAATGGTAACGCGCACAAACTGGTCGCCGCGTCCGCGCCCGCCAAGGCGTGGAATTCCCTTGCCCTTCAGCTTAAACACGTCGCCCGGCTGTGTGCCTTCGTGAACATCGTAGCTGACGCGCCCGTCAATGGTCGGAACCACAACTTCGGCGCCCAGTGTAGCCTGCGTAAAGGTAATCGGCATTTCGCACCAGATATCGTTGCCTCGGCGCTCAAAAATCGGATGCGGGCGCACATTCACATAAACATGCAGATCACCGCTCGGGCCGCCATTGGAACCCGCGTTGCCCTGCGAGGTTACATTCAGAATCTGCTCATTGTCAATACCCGCGGGAACGTTGATTTCAATGCTCTTCTGCCTGCGCACCTTGCCGCTGCCGCCGCAGGTTTTGCAGGGGGTTTCAATTACCTTGCCTGTACCGTTGCACCGGTCGCAGGTTCTTGCCGTCTGCACCACACCAAACGGAGTGCGCTGATTGATGTGTACCTGTCCGGTTCCGTTGCAGTTTGTACAGGTTTTAGCAGAGGTTCCTTTTTGTGCGCCGCTGCCGCCGCAGTCGGCACAGGAATCGATCTTTTCATACGAAACATTTTTTTGACAACCCTTGGCCGCTTCTTCAAAGCTTATGTTCACCACTGCCTCGGTATCGCTGCCGCGCCGAGGGGCGTTCGGATTTGCTGAACGCGTACCGCCGCCAAAGCCGCCGAAAAAGCTGTTAAATATGTCGCCCAGGTCAATATCGCCCGCGAACGGGCTGCCGCCGCCTGCGCCGCCGCCGAAATTCGGGTCTACTCCCGCGTGGCCGAACTGGTCGTAACGCGCTTTTTTATCCTTGTCGGACAGCACCTCATACGCTTCGTTGACCTCTTTGAATTTTGCTTCGGCGGTTTTGTCACCCGGGTTCAAATCCGGATGGTATTGCTTTGCCAGCTTACGGTAAGCCTTTTTTATTTCATCATCGGTGGCATTTTTAGGTACGCCCATAACCTCATAATAATCTCTTTTTTCAGCCAAACCAAATCACTCCTATATCAATGAATCATGAATCACGAAGGTTTAATAAGGAACCTCTAGGTTCCCCGGAACACGGAACAAAGAAGCAGCCATCATTTCCATTGCGCATAAATATCATTTGCAGAAATACGCGCTAAGGGCAGCCGCAGGGCTGCCCACTCGCTTTTATCGCATGATGATATCATGTCGAATTTTATTGCCGCTTTAGACGGCCGCAGAAATGATTCATGATTCATTCTATCATCATTCATTCCGATAAGAAAGCATTATTTCTTATCTTCGTCCACGTCTTTGTACTCAGCGTTGTAAACCGGGTTGCCGTTCGCGTCCTGAGCTGCATCGGCTTCGCCCTGTACCGGCTGCTGAGGAGCGGCGTTCTTATACATTTTTTCACTCACCGCATACATAGCCTTTTGCAGTTCTTCGCTCTTAGCCTTCATATCATCCATATTGTTGGAAGAAATTGCTTCTTTCAATGAAGCGACCTTCGTATTCAAATCGGTCTTTTCAGACTCGTCAATCTTGTCGCCGTTGTCCTTGACCAGTTTTTCCACCGCATAGCAAAGGTTTTCGGCTTCGTTCTTCTGGTCGACTTCCTCGCGGCGCTTTTTGTCTTCCGCGGCAAATTTTTCCGCGTCCTGAACCGCTTTATTAATATCATCCTTGTTCATGTTAGAGCTTGAGGTAATCGTAATCTTCTGTTCCTTGCCCGTGCCCAAATCCTTGGCGGATACATTTACGATGCCGTTCGCATCAATATCAAACGAAACTTCGATTTGAGGAATTCCGCGCGGTGCCGGAGCAATTCCGTCCAGCTTAAACAGGCCGAGCTGCTTGTTGTCGCGGGCAAACTCACGCTCGCCCTGCAGCACGTTGACTTCAACCTGAGTCTGGCCGTCCGCCGCTGTGGAGAAGATCTGGCTCTTTCTGGTTGGGATGGTGGTGTTGCGTTCCAAAATCTTGGTCATAACGCCGCCCATTGTTTCAACGCCCAGTGAAAGAGGAGTAACGTCAAGGAGCAAAAGTCCTTCGACCTCGCCGCCGAGCACACCGGCCTGTAAAGCCGCGCCGATTGCAACGCATTCATCCGGGTTAATGCCCTTGAACGGGTCTTTGCCTGTAAGGCTCTTTACCGCATCCTGCACAGCCGGGATTCTGGAAGAACCGCCGACCATCAGGACCTTGCCGATTTCCTCAATTTTTAAACCGGAATCCGCAAGCGCCTGACGAACCGGCCCCATGGTCTTTTCTACCAAATCGGCAGTCAGCTCGTTGAATTTTGCTCTGGTCAGTGTTAAATCAAAGTGCTTCGGTCCGGTAGCATCCGCTGTGATGAACGGCAGGTTAATGGAACTGGAAGTCATGCCGGAAAGCTCGATTTTCGCTTTTTCGGCGGCTTCCTTTAACCGCTGCATCGCCATTTTATCGCCGCTCAGGTCAATGCCGGATTCCGCTTTAAAGGAGGATACCATCCAATCCATAACGCGCTTATCGAAGTCGTCGCCGCCCAAACGGTTATTGCCGGCGGTAGCAAGAACTTCCTGAACACCGTCACCCATTTCAATAATAGAAACATCGAATGTACCGCCGCCAAGGTCGTATACCATAATCTTTTGCTCTTCGCCCTTGTCGATTCCGTAAGAAAGAGCCGCCGCTGTCGGTTCATTGATAATACGCTTTACATCCAAGCCGGCAATCTTGCCCGCGTCCTTTGTTGCCTGACGCTGTGCGTCCGTAAAGTAAGCGGGAACGGTAATAACAGCAGATGAAACAGTTTCGCCCAAATACGCTTCGGCGTCGCTCTTTAGCTTTTGCAGGATCATTGCGGAAATTTCCTGAGGAGTGTAGCTTTTCGAATCGATATTTACCTTAAAGTTGGAACCCATTTCTCTTTTAATCGAGGAAACCGTACGGTCCGGGTTTGTGATTGCCTGACGTTTCGCAACCTGGCCGACCATGCGCTCGCCTGTTTTGGAAAATGCAACAACGGACGGGGTGGTTCTGGCACCTTCCGCATTTGCAATAACAACCGGTTCGCCGCCTTCAATAACTGCAACACAGGAATTCGTGGTACCTAAATCAATACCTATTGTTTTTGACATAATCATTACCTCCAATAATTTATTGCATAAAATTCTATTTATAAATTAATAACGAACAACGGTTAATTGTCCATTTTTATAACATATTGAACCGATAACATCAGTTTGCAACCTGCACCATAGCATGGCGCACTACTTTCTCATCGATTTTGTATCCCTTTTGGAATACCTGCGTAATGGTGTTTTCGCCGGCGTTTTCATCATCAACATGGGAAACGGCATTATGCAGATCCGGATTAAATATTTCCCCGATTTCTCCCATGGCTGTCACGCCGAGTTTGTTCAATGCGGATTTCAGCTGGGATTCCACCATTTCCACGCCTTTGCGCAAATCCTCCGCGCTGCATTCCTTTTGCTCCAGCGCACGTTCCAGGTTATCCGCCACCGGCAGGAACTCGGTTACGGCCGCTGAGGTAGCGTCGGAATAAATCGACAGTTTTTCGCGTTCGGTACGTTTGCGGTAATTGTCATACTCTGCGGCTGTCCGCAGCAGAAGCTCCTTTTGCTTTGTCAGTTCTTCTTTTGCTTTGTTAAGCTGCACCTGCAAATCATCCTTCTCGTTTTCGGATTCCGGAGTTTTTTCCTCCCCGGTTTCTTCCTGAGGCTGTTCGGGCTGTTGGGACTGCTGTTCCTGATTTGCCTGCTCTTTTTCGTTCACTTGCTCATTTTCTTCGTTGCACAAGACAGGTAACCCTTCTTTCTATTCTGTATCCATTAACTCCGTCAACATTCTTCCCACGGAGCCGGAAAGGTATTCTATGTTCGATATGATTTTGCCGTAGTTCATTCTGGTTGGGCCGATAATCGCAATCGCCCCCGCGTCCTTGCCGCCAACGGAATACCGGGAGACAATTACGCTGGACTCGTTCAGTTCCGGCCGCTTGGTTTCCTCGCCGATCATTACCTTAATGCTGTTTGCCTGCTGCATCAAAAGCTGTGAAAGCTCCTGCGGGCGGGAAAGAAAATCCATAATACGCCGAATACCGCTTTGGCCCAGCTCATGGTAAAACAGCAAATTCATTTCACCGTCCAAGCAAACCTCAGCCTGCATGGAATCCTGAGCTACATCAAGCACCGCCATAAGCGCGGAACTCATCATCATGGACATGTCCCCAAGGGAGGCCGCCAAGCTTTGAATATAAGCGGGGGTAATGGTGGACACGGGAAGACCGATCAACTTTTCATTTAATACACGGAAGAACACCCGCAGTATTTCCGGGGTAATATCAAAATCGCAATGGAAAACGCGGCTCTTCATTGTGCCAGCCGAAGTCATTAAAATCACCATTGCTGTGTGACGGCTCGTCTGTACCATTTGAATGGCGCGTATATCCGCCGCTTTGCCGCTCGGCGTAGTGGAAATCGCGGCAAACCGGGTCATCCCGGCCAGTGCGCGGGCAACGCCGTCAAGCAGACGTTCGGGGTCATATGCGCTTGGCAGAAGCAAGCTGTCAATGTAACGCTGTTCTTCGCCTGAAATCGGATGCTTTTTCATCAGCGTGTCAATGTAAACCCGGTAGCCCTTCTGGGAAGGAATTCGCCCTGCCGATGTGTGCGGCTGCTCCAACAGCCCCATTTCGGACAGCTCGCTCATTTCATTGCGCACGGTTGCCGATGAAACAGAAAAATCGAGGATGTCGCAAAGTGCTTTAGAACCCACCGGTTCCCCGGTAGCGACATAGAGGTCAATCACAGCCGCCAAAATCTTCTGTTTTCTTTCGCTGAGCTGCAATCTCCTCACCTCTTTTTTGCGTTAGCACTCTAATCATTTGAGTGCTAACTCTAAGATATAATTTACCATTACTTTGCCGTAATGTCAATATGATAATTGTAAACTAATTGTGAAATCACTGAAAAAACACGGGAAATCCCCACAGTGTCAATACTGATAAAGATAGAGTACATCATTGCCGCCGTACATTCCAAGGCCGCCCGCGCGCCCGTACTTTTGCAGGATCGCCTGCCCATAACCGGAATCTCCTTCAAAATGGTCATAAACTTTTTTGCACAGCTCTTTGCTTTCGAACTTGACGGAAATCAAACTTCCTTTTCCCGCTTTTTCAACGCCAAGCTTTTTCTCCGCATTTGTCACAAAATCCGCAAAGGTCTTCTGCGTAACGACTAAATCATAAAGGCTTGTCCGCGGGCTTGTTGAAGTACAGTCCGGCACAATTCCGTTAAAGATTTTATTTAATACGGGGGAATCATACTTTGTTTCCTGTGATGTCATTGCAAACTTTTCGTAGCTGACCAAATCAGTGCCGGCGCCCGCGCCCTTACTCCATTTCAAAAGCTGCTTTGTGTAGTTTTCCCCGCCGGAAGCGTCAATATTGTAATAGTTCCCATCCAATTTTGCTACATTCCAAGTATGCCCCACATCGCCGTTAACATCTTCGCCCGTATAAAATACTTTAAAGCATTCAATTCCCGCCATGTTGCAGAGCAGCATGTTGGCAGCGGCAAATCCGTCACACTGGGCCTTTTTGTTCAGCAGCGCGCCATACAGTGTGCAGATAGGCGAAGCCTGTTCAATGTCGCCGCTGCTGTCGTAAACAACATTTGTCACCAGATAGCGGTAAATGTATTCCGCTTTTTCCATTTGCGTTTTGTATTTCGGCATGGCGTCGATAATCCGCTGTGCCTCCTGCAGGGTTTCCTTCGAAAGGTTTTTGGCGGTGTTTTCCGCTTCCACCTTCGGTACTACGATTTTTGTCCATTGATACGATTTCCCAATCGGGATTTTCAGCTCATATTTCATAATATAATGCGCAGTCGGATTCGTACTGTCCAACATTGTTTGCGCGCCGATCGTATTCACCGTAAAAATCGGAGAATCACATTTCAAATAAAACAGAACCCGGTTAAACTGTTCGTTCGAATACTGCTTTTTAATTTCGATTGTGTCCTTCGGATGCTCATAGGCATATTCGAATGCATCGTAAAGCAGCACTTCGTCTTCACTTAAATATTTTTTAAAATAAGGGTCTTCATGCGGGTCGATATAGCTGGTGAGTTTCGTATTTTCCAGCACTTCCCCGTTGATGGCGACATCGCCGCCCAGACCAAAACTCCAGTTTAAATAGTAAAAATAAACCGCGCCGATCATCAGCAGCGTTAACGCAATTGCAAAAACAGTTTTTAAAAAACTCCATAATAAGTTTCTGCGTTTTTTCGGCCGCTGTTCGTTTATCAAATCATAGGAATCCGGCTCCAAAGTAATCACTCCATATTATTGTATAGTATTTCCGTAATCAGCGTGTTCGAAACCAAAAATCCCTTTCGGGTGAAATGGAAACCGTCTTTGGTACAGGCAGTCAGCCCGCCGCTTTCATACTTCTTTGCCGTCTGCATAACAGGCGCCGGAATTCCGTGACCAAAGCGTTCCCGGCAATTTTGTTCCGTCAGCCCTTCGGTCAAACGCATCGCCAGCATGGCATACTCCTCAAAACCGCCGCCCGTGCCATCCTGCACAGGGTCGCAGCCGCGAAGAAATGCGCTGAGGTTTCTGTCGTAATAAAAGCGTTTCCCATTGATAAAGGAATGTGCCGCAGGGCCAAGCCCCAAATATTCCTCACAATGCCAGTATTTTAAATTGTGACGGCTTTCATACCCCGATTTAGAAAAATTTGAAATTTCGTATTGCAGGAACCCGCGTTTTTCCAGTTCCTCACACGCGAAAAGATAAAAATCACTCGCTTCATCATCATCGGGAACACGAAGCCGCTCCCTGTTTTTATAGTAGGCGGTATGCGGCTCGATTTTCAGCAAGTATGCGGAAATATGCTGAACACCCGACTCCGCACAGAACTCAATCGAGCGAAGAAGGCTTTCTTTGGTCTGGCTCTGTATTCCAAGCATTAAATCAAGTGAAATGTTGGAAAACCCGGCAGCCTGTGCATTCCGAACCGCCTTTTTTGCCTGCGCCGCGGTATGCCTGCGGCCCAAAAGAAGCAATTCATCCTCGTCTGCGGACTGCAAACCGAAGGAAAGGCGGTTCGCTCCCGCTTTGTGGATTTCACTTAAAAAACCGCTTAAATCCTCCGCGGGGTTTACCTCCAGTGTAATTTCAGCGTCCGAAAGCCCGAAATTCCCCTTCGCCGACGCAATCAGGGAAGCAAGCCGCCGCGCTCCGAGCAGGTTCGGTGTTCCTCCCCCAAAATAAAGCGTGTCCGCGCGCCGCCCAAGGGAACTGCCGTAAGCGTTGATATTTTTTATGATACTGTCGGTATATTCTTCCATGCGTTCTGCACTTCCGCGCATGGAGTAAAAATCGCAGTAAGGGCATTTCCCGTCGCAAAAAGGCACATGAATATACAGACCGACGGGCTTTTCTGTATTACATGGATTATACTCATTGTTCATTTTTAACTCTTCATTATTCATTGAGCCGGATAACCCTTTACGGTTCACCCGGCTCAGATATTTTACTCGTCCAGCTTCAAAACGCTCATAAACGCTTCCTGCGGCACTTCGACCGTACCGAGCTGGCGCATGCGTTTTTTGCCTTCCTTTTGTTTTTCAAGCAGCTTTTTTTTACGTGTAATATCGCCGCCGTAGCACTTCGCAAGAACGTCCTTGCGCATAGCCTTCACCGTTTCACGCGCAATAATCCGCCCGCCGATGCAGGCTTGAATCGGCACTTCAAAAAGCTGACGCGGGATTTTCTCCGCCAGCTTTTCCGCCATTTTGCGCGCGCGGGGATACGCTTTGTCGGCGTGTATAATGAACGATAAGGCGTCCACAACATCACCGTTCAGCAGGATGTCCAGCTTCACCAAGGAGCTCTTCTGGTATCCGCTCAGCTCGTAGTCAAACGAAGCATAGCCGCGGGTGCGGGACTTCAGCGCGTCAAAAAAATCATAAATAATTTCGTTGAGCGGAAGTTCATAGTGAATGTCCACACGGTCGGTGTCAATGTATTTCATATCCTTGAACACACCGCGCCGGTCCTGGCAAAGCTCCATAATATTGCCGACATATTCGCTCGGCGTATAAATATGGGAGTTTGTCATCGGCTCCTCGGCCTGCTCAATCAGCGTCGGGTCGGGGTAATTCGTCGGATTATCAATATAAATTACTTCACCGCTCGTTTTTGTAATACGGTAAACTACGCTCGGCGCGGTGGTTACTAAGTCAAGATTGTATTCGCGTTCCAGCCGCTCCTGAATAATTTCCATATGGAGCAGGCCCAAAAATCCACAGCGGAAGCCGAAGCCCAGCGCAATGGAGGTTTCCGGTTCATACGAAAGCGCCGCGTCGTTCAGTTGAAGTTTGTCAAGCGCATCCCGCAAATCAGGGTAGTGTGCGCCGTCCGCCGGATAAATGCCGCAAAAGACCATGGACTGCACTGTGCGGTAGCCGGGCAGAGGCTGTTTGGCGGGATTTGCGGCAAGGGTGACGGTATCGCCCACGCGGGCCTCTTTCACGGCTTTAATAGACGCGGCAATATAACCGACTTCGCCGGCGCTCAGTCCGTCGCTCGGCTCCAGATGGGTCGCACGCTCGTAGCCGCACTCCACGACAGTAAACTCCGCGCCGGTTGCCATCATGCGGATGGTGTCCCCGGGGTGCACCTGCCCGTCCTTGACGCGCACATGGATGATAACACCTTTATATGCATCATAGTAGGAATCAAAAACGAGTGCTTTCAGCGGCGCGTTTTCGTCGCCCTGCGGCGGCGGCACACACTTCACCACCTGCTCCATCACCAAATCAATGTTGGTGCCAAGCTTGGCCGAAATGCAGGGCGCGTCTTGTGCGGGGATGCCGATCACATCCTCAATTTCAGCGCGCACCTTTTCGGGCTGGGCGCTCGGCAGGTCGATTTTATTAATAACCGGCACAATTTCAAGCCCGGCATCCAGCGCAAGGTAGGTATTGGCAAGGGTCTGCGCTTCAATGCCCTGTGACGCGTCAACGACAAGCACAGCGCCTTCGCACGCGGCGAGCGAGCGTGAAACCTCGTAGTTAAAGTCCACATGGCCGGGAGTGTCAATTAAATTAAAGACATAATCCAATTCATCCTTCGCGTGATAAACAAGTGTTACGGCATGTGCCTTAATGGTAATGCCCCGTTCCCGTTCCAAATCCATATTATCGAGAAGCTGGTTTTCCATGTCGCGCAGGGCAACGGATTTGGTTTGCTCCAGAATGCGGTCGGCAAGCGTGCTCTTTCCATGGTCTATGTGCGCAATAATGCTGAAATTGCGTATTCTATCGCGTGATATCGCCAAAATGATCACCTAATCCTTAAAACAAATTGTAATAAAAAGTTGATAATGTAAAAGCAGCGCCCAGCCGAAAAATATTCCGTTTCCACAACTGTGGCAGAGGGTGCTTTACGCCGACAGCAATTTCTTCAACCCAAAACCGACGAAGTCGTCTTTGGGGTTTATTATACCATATAAAATGCGTATTGAACAATGGTAATTCGCAAAGCGGAAGTTCTTCCCACAGGTACGTTATTTATTCGAAAAGGCGCGGCCGAAGCCGCGCCCTCCAATTAATATTTTATATTCCGATAATATTTATCATTCAGTAAACGCTTCTTATTCGAGCGGTTTGGGCGGCGGTAGCGCTTACGCCCGGAGCCTCCCCTTGGCGGACGGCGGTTGCTGAGAACCACAATCATAACTACCAAAATTCCAAGAATAATGCAAACCCATGATACAATGCCGATCCATTTCATTTGACGGTTCGCATTTGTATCGACAATAACCTTACTGAGCGGATTATCTTCTGCTACACTTCCGACACTCGGTAAGACAATTTTACTGGATGTATTTTCATCACTGGAAATTGCGCTGGAAACATCACTGGACGGTTCGCTTGAAAGAGCGGAAGAATATGTTTTGCTGCTGCTGCCAGTCGATTTATGGGAGCTGACGGTAGAAACGGAGCTCTGCCCCTTGCTTGCGGCTTGCTGCTGAAGAATCTGTTCCACCTGCTCAGGTGTTATTACTGTTGCAAACGCGGAAACGGAATAACATGAAAATATGAATAGAATAATAAGTAAAAGCAGGCTCACTTTTTCCCGTCGTTTCATTTCGATTCCTCCACGTTGCTTTTGTTTAATGATAACACAAAATTATTATACCATGTTTTCACAGCATTGCAAGATTCCTGCCAAGTTTCACCAGTAAATTGGTAAAGGAGTGTTTTATTATCCCCAAAACCAATCCGGCGCGAATTGGCGTCCACCTCCGCCATGCCGAACAGCAGGGCAAATACACACAGCGTGCTGAAGAACGATGTAAAAAAAATTCTTCTGTTCCTTCTTTTCATTATTTTTCACTTCTTTTCATTTTTCACCTGTCAGGTGAGCTGGTTCAGTGTTGCGGCGAGCGCCTTCCCCACAAGTTCACCGGAATATTTTACTTCGTCAAGAGTATTGACCTCTGTGCCGATTTCAATCAGCAAAGAGCCTTTTGTTAAATTTTCATTGTACTTGTTCGGGGAAAACTTGAGCGGACGCACAAGGCCGGGGTACATGTCGGAAAGTGACTTTTGAATACGCAAGGCAAGCCGCAGGTTATACTCCCAGTTTGGGAATCCAAGCGTACCGTCATCATCGCAGCCAGAAATTATCATGACCTGCGCGGCCTTTTTTCCGTTGACCGTCACCGTTGGTTTAATCCGTTTCCCGTCAGATGTCGCCATAGCGTCGCGGTGTATGTCGAGCGTTACCTGAAGTCCGGGGTACTTTTTTAAATCGTTCTGTACGGTTATTTTGGAACGGTCGTAAGAACCGTTGTACATCGGGTAATCATGCAGCGTCAAATCATGAAACACATTGATTCCGGATGCTTTGAGCTGCGCGGCAATTTGGTCGCCAACCGCGACTACGCTCCTGCTGGGGTCCTGCGTGCGCGTGTCCCCCAAAAACGCTTCCGTGGTATGCGTGTGATAAATCAGAACCTGTGGGGTAGAGTTCTTTTTAATTTTTACCGCGGGCAGCTTGGCAAGCTCCGCAGCAATGTCAAGCCCGTGATTTTTATTGGAGTTTTTTACCCACATATTATTGTATTGCGTTCCGGTATTCGCAATGGCCATTTCCTGAATGTTGCCTGACGCAACTGCGGGTTCTGAACTTAAACTCGACCCGCTGCTGGATGCTGCGCCCGGTGCCGAACCGGACGGCAGGGAGGAATCCGGTGTGCTCGGTGCGGGCGCCTCGCTTGAGGATGCCTGACTTGATGCGCCGGGTGACTCGCTCACCACCCGTGAATTATCCTCTTCCTCTTCCTCCCAGTAATTAATCGCCTTTGCCGCGCCGCCGGGCATAATAAAGCCCGCGGCGGCCATTGCGGTATTTTGTGCCGCAATGGCCGGCAATCGACCGGCAACACACGCAACCGCAACTACAACCAATGCAGCGGAACAGAATCCCGTTGCCTTTTGTGCCCATCTTTTCATACCTGCCCCCATTGAATGATATTGATTGCCATATCAGCATACAGCAAAAAATAACAGACATCGCCGCGTACCAGTGCGTACGACGCACAGCGTGTGACGCACGGCACCCGGCGTAAATTTCATTAATTTCGCATTTTCGTACCCGGCAATGCAACATCCTGTATGAAATTTTATGCGGGCAAGCTCGTTTTCATGATGATTTACGTTAATTCTTCGAATTCTTCCAGCGAAAGGCTCGGGTTAAGCGCTAAATTGATGCCCATTGCCAGCAGCCGCGCCCCACGCGCGGTAATCAGGTCAATCTCCCTCGGCGTCACCATCATAACAGCTCCGCGGGGCTCCACCTTTTCCGTTGCGTCCTGCAGTTCGCCGCCAAGCAGGTCGGCGGCAAGCGTTGCGGCATCCACCACGGTCGGAATTCCCATCCCAATGACCGGCACCCCAAGCGTAACTTCATCAATTTGCGGGCGGGCGTTTCCGACTCCCGCGCCGGGCGATATTCCCGCGGAGCAAAGCTGAATCGTACACCCCAGCCGGGAAGGGCTGCGCGCGGCGAGTGCGTCAACGGCAATGACGGCGGAAGGCTTGATTTTCTGCACGAGCGCCTTGATCAGCTCGACCGCCTCAATTCCGGTACATCCCAAAACACCGGGACTGACCACGGCGACGGGGCGAAGGTCTTCCAGCCCTGTGACCCGCGCAATCTCGCCTTTGATATGCCGGGTCGCCATAATCTTTTCCGCAGTGAGCGGACCAATGGCGTCCGGTGTAATCGCGCGGTTTCCAAGCCCTGCCACAAGCACCGGGCCGCTTTCCGGCAAAAGAGGAGTCAGCTCTTCCACAATTAACTTCAGCACCCCGTGGTCACTGTCCAGATGGTCTGAAATCGATTTCACCTCAAGGGTAATATACGTATTCCCGTCCTCGTCAATGTGTGTAACGACGCAGCCGTCTTCTTCCCGCCTAACCTGTTTGCTCGGTTCGGTGTTTTCCAGCGCCAAATCAGTACGAAATACCAAGGAATCAACTCCCATCATAAATTTTAAAAAACTACTTGCATTTTTAACTTGCAGATGATATTATTATTGATACGTGACAATATCAAAGGAGGTGTAATAATGCCAAACATCAAATCAGCAAAAAAGCGCGTAAAAGTTATTGCAGCGAAAACTCTGATTAACAAGTCCATTAATTCCGGACTCAAAACAGATATAAAGAAAGCGAACCTTGCCGTTGAAAGCGGAGACGCAAATAAAACGGAGGCCGTTAAGGTTGCAATCAAGAGAATTGATCAAGCTGCAGCAAAAGGAATTCTGCATAAGAATACCGCTGCCAGAAAGAAATCAGCTCTTGCACGCAAGCTCAACGCAGCAAATCTGTAATTTCATACAAGCCCGTGCTCACCGCATAGATGCATGCGATTAATCTTGCATGAAATTTTGGCCATGTGCGCGGTTGCCGCTTGTTTGCGAAGCGTACGTGCTCTATTTTCTTTATTGCTGTGAAAGCAGGAATAATCATACGCGGTTTAAAAGCAAAAGCAGAGCCTTGTGCCCTGCTTTTTTACTTTTATGGGATTTTTCCGGAATAATCCGGCTGATATAACAGTTACGATGATTGACATTTTTGCAATTATTGGTTATCATATATTATAATATCTAATCTAGAAAAACGGAGGTGCTCGTTTTGAAAAAGTATAATACATTCGCAATTCTGCTTTCGATTATTTCCGCAGTCGCCGCTGTGACTGCTGTCGTCGTTGCCGTTGTTCTCTTTTTTGAAAAGAAAAGAAAAGACGAAGAGGAACTTGAGCACTACCTCGATTGTTCCATCCAGTAGGAGAATCGGTAGGCACATAATGGTGCGGGCAGGTAATTACCTGCCCGTTTTGTTTTCTTAATCTTTATGTCTGCGCTAGCTTTTATCCCCTGAATTGGAAATCAGCGCGGCAAGGTACCCAAAAAACACCGCCGCCGCAATACCCGCCGCACTTGCGGTAATCCCGCCGGAAAACGCCCCAAGCAAACCGTGCTGCTGTACGGCTTCCATCGTGCCTTTTGCCATCAGATAACCAAACCCTGTCAGCGGAACCGTAGCGCCGGCACCTGCAAATTTCACCAGCGGTTCATACACTCCCAGCCCCGTCAGCACAACGCCCAGTGTGACGAAAAGCACCAGAATGCGCGCCGGCGTCATTTTTGTAAAGTCAATCAACACCTGTCCGACAACACAAATTGCACCGCCGACTACAAACGCCCATAGATATTCCACGTCCTTCACCTCGATTTTAGTTTCGCCTGAAATGGGAAAGATATACATTATAAGGAGTTTCACATGAATAAAAAGACTATATTTTTCGATATTGACGGAACCCTTTTAGGCTTAAAGGGCGGCGACCCTTTTTGCATCCCGCCCAGCACATTGAACGCGCTGGAGCTGCTCAAAAAGAACGGTCACCGTGTCGCCGTCTGCTCAGGCAGACAGGAATCCTTTATTCACAAGCTTTTCCCCGGGTGCTTTACCAGCTATGTCGCCATGAACGGCACCCATGTTGTTTTTGACGGCGAAACCATTTATGACAATCCGTTTCCACCTGAAAAGGTTACGGAATTGATTGCTCATTTTGATGAATTCGGCTGCAGTTATACCTTCATCGGAAAAGACTGTGCATGGGGCCGGAATATCCCGGGCAAATACCTGGAAGAACTGAATTTTCTTTATGGTTTTAAGAACTTTATTAAAATGGACTGGCAACCACAGGAAGTCCGCGCGAATATGATGGATTTCATTTTTTGCGACGAGGCAAATTATCAGCGCTGCCGCGCCGCCTTTACCGATTCGATGATTTTGAACCGCCATCCCGGCAACCTTGCGGCCGACCTGAGCTTTAAAGGAAACGATAAAGCAAAGGGTATCCGGTTCTTGCTCGAATACACCGGGATTGACAAAGCGGACACCATCGCTTTCGGCGACGGCTATAACGATATTACCATGATGGCGGAGGTAGGCTGCGGAATCGCCATGGGAAATGCGGTGGAAGAAGTAAAGCAGGCGGCGGGTTATGTAACCGATTCTATTTTCGAGAACGGCATTTACAAGGCGCTGAAACATTTTGAACTGATATAAGCGAAGGGGCCAATCATAAGATTGGCCCCTTCGCTATGTAATTAATTTTCCGAACGGAATACATATGACGTCATGGAAAGGCTCCCCAGCGTGCAGGAATCATTATAGACCTGAACCCTGTCGCGCGGGTCCGCCGCCCCAAGTATATACAGAAGCGGATCAAAGTGCTCCTGTGTCGGAAAAGCGAGCCGTGCGCTGTCCCCCGCCTTTTCGTAGTTGATGACGCCGCCGTAATCCCTCGCTTCAATCTTACCGCGGATATACGCATCAAATGCCTCGGCCCAATCGTAGCCGCCGGATGATGAAAAATCCACAAGCCGCAGGTTGTGCACCACATTCCCGCTTCCAAGGATCAAAACGTTTTCATCCCGGAGCGATTTCAGCTTTTTCCCGGTTTCGTAAATTTCCGGTAATGTCAGCCGCCGGTCAATGCTCATTTGGCAGACCGGAATATCCGCATCGGGGTACATCCACTTCAGTACGCTCCATGTACCGTGATCGATTCCCCATGAATTGTCCTCCACAGAACCGTCCACAAGCCCAAGTGCTTTTTTTGCCAGTCGGGGCGAGCCGTGTGCGGGGTATTCCACATTGTATAATTCTTCAGGGAACCCATAAAAGTCATGAATCGTCTTTGGATTTTCCGCCGTTTGCAGCCGTGTTCCGTCCATGTACCAATGCGCGGAAACAGCCAAAATCGCTTCCGGCTTGGGTATTGAAGCAGAAATTTCCCGCCAGCCCTTTGTGTAGCCGTTCTCCTCCACCGCATTCATTGGGGAACCGTGTCCGACAAAAATCACAGGCATCATTTTAGCAATCCTCCCAGCAATCTTATTTATTAAAGTCAATTATGGTAATTGACTTTTATTATAGCATAAATTTAAATAAAAAAATGGGCAGCGAATCTTTCCGCTGCCTATTCTGTATCTGTACGCTTCATTTTATATTCGCAAATCTTCGATTTGCCACAATAATTGTTCATTATTCATTCCCCAGCTTCCCTCCCCGAGGGAGGTGGCTCCGCAGAGCCGGAGGGAGTCGTACCCCAATTGTTCACTGTTCATTATTCATTGTTCATTGCGTTAGCGTTAGCCTTGTCCTCATGCCGGACAGGCACTTACTTTCAAGTGCGTTCGAAAGTAAGCAAAGACCGCCCAAGGGGGATTTTAAATCCCGGCGGGAGGGTTCCACAAAATCCCCCTTGGATTCCCCCTGTATCCTCAACAACCTTTATGCAATCAGCAACCGCACCGGTTTTCATGGACGTTGCCGCCCTTACATTGCAAACCGCAGGTTTGCCACATTAATTGTTCATTGTTCATTGTTCATTATTCACTGTTCATTCCTCTGCCTCCCTCTCCGAGGGAGGTGGCTCCGCAGAGCCAGAGGGAGTCCGTACCCCAATTGTTCATTCTTCATTGTTAGTTGTTCATTGACCTGCCTTCATGTCGGGCAAATCGCCCGGTTCATGGGAACCGCCGTTAAAATAGATATCATACCAAATGAGGAATACAAAAATCGTCCAGATTTTGCGGTTGTTGTCCCGCTTTCCGTTGAAATGATCATCCAAAAAGTCCATCAGCGCGTCCGTATTAAAAAATTGCTTTGCAGCTTCGCCGGTAAAAGCATCTTTTACGATATTATAATACTTTTCATCCTTAAGCCATACTCTTGTAGGCACGGGGAAACCAAGCTTTTTCTTCTGCGCTGTGGCCGTCGGCAGATGCTTCATAGCGGCCTGACGCATGGCGAATTTCGTATTCTCTTTGTTCACGCGCAGCTTTCTCGGGATACGTGAAGCAACCTTGAACACTTCTTTGTCAAGGAACGGAACGCGCAGTTCCAGTGAGTTCGCCATGCTCATGCGGTCGGCTTTCAGCAGAATATCGCCCACCAGCCACACGTTGATATCCAGATACTGCATCTTGGTTACGTCGTCCTTGCCTTTTACCCTGTCATAATATTTCTTTGTCATTTCCTGCGGACGGGTAATCGGAATATCGCTTTTCAGCAAACTGCGCTTTTCAGCAAGCGTAAACATGCTGCAGTTGCCGATAAAGCTTTCCTCAATCGGGAGCGCCCCGCGAATCAGGAAGTTTTTGCCCTTAAAGGAGAACGGTATCTTCTTTGCACAGGCCGCCAACGCTTTGCGTAACCCAAGCGGCAGTTTTTTGTAGGCTTCAAAATCGTCCGGCTCATGGTAAATATTGTAACCGCCGAACAGCTCGTCCGCACCTTCACCGGAAAGCACCACTTTCACGTACTCGCTTGCCATTTTGGAAACAAAGTAGAGCGCAATACAGGAAGCGTCGGCAAGAGGCTGGTCCATGTGGTACTGCACCTTGCGGATATTTCCCCAGTATTCGTCCGCGGAAATCACCTTGCAGTGATGTTCCACCCCAATTTCACCGGAAAGCCTTTTGGCCCAGTCAATCTCATTGTACTTTTCGCCGTAGTCAAAACCGACCGTAAACGTTTTCTGCCCTGCGAAATAAGTGGAAACATAACTGGAATCCACACCGCTGGACAGGAAGCATCCCACTTCCACATCGCTGATTTTATGAGCGCTGACGGAATCCTCAAATACCTTTTCAATTTCGGAAACGGCCTGTTCCTGCGTCATACTGTCATCCGCTTCAAACTTCGGTTCCCAATAGCGGCGTGTTTCCACCTTGCCGTCGCGGTACCACAGGTAATGCGCCGGCATTAAACAGAACACATTTTCAAAAAATGTTTCCGGCGGTACGGCGTATTCAAATGAAATATAGTTATTCAGTGCATTTTTATTGAATTTCTTTTCGAATCCCGGGAATTCCAAAATACTCTTAATCTCGGAAGCATAAACAAAGCTTTTGCCGACCTGTGTGTAGTGCATCGGCTTAATTCCGAAAAAGTCGCGTGCGATAAACAGGCTGTGATCGACCATGTTCCAAATGGCGAACGCAAACATGCCGCGCAGCTTGTTCAGCAATTCCTCATGCCATTCCTCAAAGCCGTGAATCAGCACCTCGGAATCGGTATGGGTGTAAAATGTATGCCCTTTTTCAATCAGGATTTCCCGTAATTCCTGATAATTGTAAATCTCACCGTTAAACGTGAGCACAAGGGTTCTGTCCTCGTTGAAAATCGGCTGATCCCCCGTAGAGGCAACATCGATGATACTCAGACGGCGGAATCCCATGGAAATCGTGTCATCTGTAAAGATGCCGCTGGAGTCCGGGCCCCGATGGGTAATTTTATCCGTCATATTTTTAATAACGGCGTCGCGGTCGATTACTTCACCTGTAAATCCACAAAGTCCACACATTTCTTTATTCCTCCTCGCGGTAAATCCGAAGCACTTCCTGAGCGGCTGCGGAATCCACTAATTGGAATTCACCGCCTGCGGATACAGCGCCTGTATTTTCAACAAGTTCAAGTGATTTATGATAAACGTCCATGCGCGTAATCTGGCGAACCGGTTCCTTTTCCCCTTCAAGGAAAAACGAAAATTCAATTTGCCCGGTTTCCTGATCCGCCGTGCAGAAATAACCCTCACTAACCGTATTACCGTGTTTTTTGCCCGCCACATCGGTGAGCGCCAATTTTGCCAATTCGACTGCATAATCATTCAGACCGGATTCAAAAATTAATATTTTCTCCTTCAGTCCGCTTAAAGATGTTACCACACGTTTCATCATTCCGTTGAACTGAGGGAAATTGCCGCTTACGTCCACCGACTGAAGCGCACAGTCATTTCCGTTCGGCACAACATAAATCATGAATTTTTTGCTCCTGTCATGGTAAAGGCAGGGGTAAACGAACTGAGCCTCATAGCCGCAGCCCGGGCATTTCCAGTCGAACAGCGTTTCATCAAGCACATGGGCTCTCAGCTCCGGGCTTTCCTGCGCGTCAATTCCCGGCCACATCTGCGTTTTTACCGCGGCCCCGCAATGCGGGCAGCTCACGTCCTTGTTAATTTGCGTTGACATTCCAGTATCCTCCTTAGCCTTTGCGTATTTTCTAATTATATCATACCGGGTTAAAAAAAGAAACAGTATTCAAAAATCACAGCCGTAACGAAATAATACTGTTATTTTGCCCTCTTTTGAGCTATAATAATGTCAAAGGAATTTCCTTAATTCATTACCGCATCAGCGGCCGGAGGTATGCTATGAATTTGTTTCAATCCGTAACCAGCAATGTTACAAAGGCAGTCGATTTTGTGGTTGACAAAAATCGGAAAGCCGCGCTAATAAATCGAATCCGAATCGTGATTAAAAACGAGAGGGAAAACGAATCCCGCGCCTATGTCGCTTTGGGCAAATACTATTATGAGCACCTTCGTGACAAAGAAAATGAGGAAACGGAGCATCTGTGCCGGGCAATTGATTATTCCGATAAACGTATGAAGAAAGCGTTCGCCAAGCTGGATGAAATCACCGAGCCGGAAGGATGTTCGGACTGCGGCGATGACTGTGATTACTGCTCTTATTACGAGGAAACGGAAGAAGAAGCGGACCGCACTGTTCCCGCGGATCACTGCGACGAATCCAACCCCTCTGTTTCCTGCATCATCGACAAGGCAAACGAGAGCTTTTCATCCGCCTTTGCGGATTCAGTTGACGAGGAAGCAGCCGACGACGAAAAAATGCACCCGGAGTTGTAAATGAAAAAAAGAGTAATGCTTGGCATGAGTGGCGGAGTGGACAGTTCTGTGGCTGCGCTCCTTCTGCTGAAAGCCGGATATGACGTAACAGGGGTCACCATGAGGCTGCGCCCCGATGAATATATGCAGCAAAGCGCTGCGGGCGGCTGCTGTTCGCTGGATGATATTGACGATGCACGCAGGGTTGCCTATAAACTGGGCATTGACCATCTTGTGCTTAATTTTCAGGATACGTTTGAAAAAGATGTAATTGATTACTTTGCAGCGCAGTACGCTGCCGGCCTGACGCCGAACCCCTGCATTGCGTGCAACCGCTATGTGAAGTTCGACGCCATGCTGCGCCGTGCGCAGGCGCTCGATTTTGACTATATCGCTACCGGCCACTACGCGATTATTGAACAGAATAACGCGGGCCGCTGGCTGCTGAAAAAAGCGCCGGCCAGCAAAGACCAAAGCTATGTGCTGTACTCCTTTACGCAGGATCAGCTTAGCCGCACCTTAATGCCGCTTGGGGAGTATACCAAACCGCAGGCGCGTGCCATGGCGGAGGAAGCCGGTCTGCCCGTTGCCCACAAACCGGACAGTCAGGAAATCTGTTTCGTGGAAAATAACGATTACGCGGGTTTTATCGAAAACTACACCGGTAAAAAGGCGCCGAACGGCAATTTTTTGGATGCGGGCGGGGCGGTCATCGGCCGTCATCTCGGCATCACCCATTACACCATCGGTCAGCGCAAAGGCTTAGGCGCCACGTTCGGCAAGCCGATGTATGTAACTAAAATTGATACGTTACATAATACGGTAACGCTCGGTGAGGAAGGCAGCCAGTATTCCAAGTCCCTTGTTGCGGCCGACCTTAATTACATTCCGTTCGACACGCTGGAAAATAAAATGCACGCGCAGGTAAAGGTGCGCTATCAGGCGCAGCCCGCAGCGGCAACATTGACACCGCTCCCCGACGGCAAAGTCCGCGTGGAGTTCGAAACCCCGCAGCGCGCCGTCACCCCGGGACAGGCAGTCGTGTTTTACGACAATGCCATCGTACTCGGCGGCGGAACCATACAAGGCTGACGCAATGAACAGTGAACAGTGAAGAATGAACAATTAAGGAACGGACTCCCTCTGGCTTTGCGAAGCCACCTCCCTCACGGAGGGAGGCTAAGGAATGAACAGTGAACAAGGAACAATTAATGTGGCAAACCTTCGGTTTGCAATGCAGGGGCGGCAACGTCCATGAAAACCGGTGAGGTTGCTGATTGCATAAAGGTTGTTGAGGATACCGGGGGGATCCAAGGGGGATTTTATGGAACCCTCCCGCCGGGATTCAAAATCCCCCTTGGGCGTCCTTTGCTGACTTTCGTACGCGAACGAAAGTCAGTGCCGGCCCGGCATGAGGGCAAGGCTAACACAGTGAACAATTAAAAATTAACGATGAATAATTAAGGTACGGACTCTCTCCTCGAGGGAGCTGGCAGGCGCAGCCTGACTGAGGGAGTAAATACCAATTAGCAATTGAAAAAGGGCAAAGCCGATTTGGCTTTGCCCTTTTTCATTCAGTTGAGTCTGGAAAAAGAATAGCCCACCACTGTGCCAAGCCGCTGGCGCGCCTTTTTCAGATGCCTGGAAGCTGTCGGCGGCGTTACACCAAGCTCCTCAGCAACCTGTTTTACGCTTTTCCCCTCTAAATAGCGCAGCCGCACGCATTCACGTTGGCGCTCGGTCAGTTCGCCCTCCATGGCGCGACGCAAAGCGCGCAGCATTTGCATGTACTGCGCGTCGTCGTCATCTGTGCCGCAGCTCACATTCAGCCTGTCCCCAAACAAGTCAAGGCTCAAATTTGTTTTTCTTCTCATCTGTTTCCTCCGCATTCAATCAAATACTTCCCCGTGTTCCGGCAGTCAAGATACATGTCGTTCAGTACCGCAACTCTTCGGTACAGCTTCGACGCCGTTTCATTGTCCGCTTTTTTTGCCTGCCCGCGCAGCAGCGCAAGGCGCTCCTTCAGTATTTGTGCTTCCCCCAAGTACTGCATGCCCCATTCGTTATAATCCATATTTCTCCTTTCCTTTTGCAACGGCCTATAATTTTATATTAGTACGGAAAGGGCAATGATACAAGAAATTTTAGAACATTTGTTCTGCTATTAAGTGCAAAGAGTCATTCTTGGTACTTATGTAACAGATAAATTGAATTATATTCCATTCATTCAATATTATTACATATTCTTAAATCCACCTTGTTAAATTCAAATATTAATGATAAAATATCTTTAACACTAGATGCAAAGGAGAACTGCAGATGAAAACAAGGATTTGGATTGTTTTGCTGGCTGTAATTCTGCTGCTGTCCCTCGCAGGGTGCAAGACCGTTTCAGCCAACACAAACGCCGACAGCATTATCGGCACTTGGAATGATTCCTACGGACTTACCGAATATCAATTTGATCAAGGCGGAAAAATGAAAATTGAAGCGCTTGATCTTGGCTCCTTTAAGGGTACGTACCAAATCGACGGCGACAAAATTACAATTGAATACCGCGTTGTTATAAAAGACGTGAGGGATACTTATCAACTAAAGCTTGACGGCAACACGATGTACTTAAATAGCAATCAATTCACCAGAAAAAAGTAGACGCAGTAATGGCCGGGGGAAATAAAATGGGAAGTTTCAGTTACCTTTTTATCGTGATGGGCTTATTTATCATCATGGGTACCATCGCACGAACAAATCGAAAAAAATAGAGAAAGCTTCCGCTTTCTCTATTTTTTATTTCTTAGTGTTTTAAAAAATTCTGTTAAAAGCTTCGCACACTCGTCCTTCAGCACTCCGCCCACCAGCTGCGGTTTGTGATTGTACGGCAGTTCAAACAGGTTGACCACCGAGCCGCAGGAGCCGGCTTTTCGATCTTTCGCGCCAAAAACGACACGGGGTATTCGGGCGTTGATGATTGCCCCGGCGCACATGGGACAAGGTTCCAGTGTAACATAAAGTTCGCACTGCCAAAGCCGCCAGCCGCCCAGTGACTTGCAGGCTTGGTCAATCGCTTCCAGTTCCGCATGGCAAAGGGCATTTTTCCCTGTTTCACGCCGGTTGCGGCCCGTGCCGACAATACTGCCGTCTTTTACAATGACCGCGCCAACCGGCACTTCGCCCTCTGCAGCCGCTTCCTTTGCCAGCCGAATTGCCTCACGCATAAATAATTCGTCCTTGTCCATCAGTAACTCGTTAATATTGTTATAGATGAGAAAATTGAAAAGATAAGAACCGCCACACCGCCCGGATTTGCAAAAAGCGCCCATAATTTTGTTGAGAATCGGAACAGCGGATCCTGTGTATCGCTTCGGAAAAAGCGTTTGTCTTTCTTGAGAATATAAATCAGGGAAATCAATCCTAAAATAAGTAAAGTTCCCATTACAATATAATTCAGTTGATTTGCCATATCTTCCCCGGCGTAGCGCTGTGTCATTTCGATTGCAAAAGAAACAGCGTTGTTGATAAAGTGAATCAATATGGATGTCCAAAGTGAACCGGTCCGCACAACCACAAGCGCCATGATAAGCCCCGCTATGAACGCAAATACCATTTGCACGAAGTTGCCATGGTAAAGCCCAAAAAGAAGCGCAGAGCCGACAATCGCAAAGCCGTCCCCGTATTTTCTCAGGCTGTGCAACACCATGCCGCGAAATATAAGTTCTTCGACAATTGGGGGAACTACCGCAATGGTAATTCCGTACAGAAACAATACCCACGGGTCGTTCGTCAGGGGCATTTCAGGCATGTTGCCGCTGAAACCCAGCGCTTTTTCAATCTCTACTACCATGTTTGCCGGAATATTAGCCAGCATGCATATCGCGGAGCCTAAAAAGACACATGCCGCGGTTTTTATCAGTCCGGTCTTTTGAAAAGGCAGCGCTTCACTCAAATCAATCCGCTTTGCAGCGAAATAAAGAAATGCCGGTGCGGCAAGCCCTACCACATAACCCATACCCAAGGCAAGGTAATACAATACCGGTGGAAATCCCATAAACTCACTGCCGGTGTAATCCCAGGGGTATCCTACCGCCTTAAGGTAAAATCCGCAAAGGAATATAAATCCGCTCATCAAGGCCATGGCAACAAGCAAAGTCCAGCAAAACGCATTTGAGGTCCTTTTTAAATCGCGTTTCGCTCCCTGTGCCATATCGTACAAACTGGGGTTATAGAATGGATACTGCGGTGGATAATACATGGAATACCCCCTTTGATTTATTTTATGATGTATGCGCGGCCTTTCACCGTAAGAATAAATCAAAACGCGCCCTAACATAATGAGGGCGCGAATTTTTCTTTTACCCTTTTGCAGCATGAGAGGTTCTCACCTCCCAGTCTGAACAAACCGCAAATTATATTCTTGGCGCGCCTGGGAGGATTCGAACCTCTGGCCTGTCGCTTAGGAGGCGACCGCTCTATCCTGCTGAGCTACAAGCGCATATAACTTTACTATTATAAGATAATGCTCCGCTTTTGTCAATTCATAACGCGGAACTTTGGGCGATCAACCTTTTTTCTCTTCTTCATTTCCCGGCGGGGCAGTATTCAAAAAGCCAAAGATCAACAGCAGCAGCGAAACAAGCGAAACAATTACGATCAGATACTGCAGTTTTGTCATGGTGGCGTAATCCACCATTTTTTTAGCTGCCGCACTGTAAAAGCACGCAGTCGCCGCTAAGTAGAGCGCACCCAGCACGGTCGCAAATCCAAAATTTTTTCTGTCTTTAAAGAATAATACAGACAGGATAGTAGCGGCAGGAAAAACACAGGCCAGTATCATGTAAAACCGTGCATCGTCCGAAAAGCCCATCCCCGCGTAACGCGCAATCATTCCGAATACACTCAGCGTACTGTCGCTGACACCGGTATCTTCAATAATCCTGCCCGCCGGCAGGAACAGCGCGCCAATCAGGCAAAGCTGCAAAATGACTGTAATAAGTTTAACCCGTTTCTTCAACAACTTCATCGGCCTCCCATAATTTCCTAATATAATCATACTCCAATTCTCCGGTATTCGCAATTGTGGAGTTTCCCAAACACAAGTCATTCTTTGCATTAAAAACGTATATTCCGGCAGTTTGCAAGGAAAAACAGCTTCTGAATACAACAAATCCCCCATGCCCGGCGGGCATGGGGGATTTGCCTTTATCAGGGAGAGAACTTATTTGGCTCTCTTTTCTTTCACAGCAGCCTGAGCAGCGGCCAAACGTGCGATCGGCACGCGGAACGGTGAACAGGATACATAGTTGAGGCCAACCTTATGGCAGAACTCGACGGATGTCGGGTCGCCGCCGTGTTCGCCGCAGATGCCAAGGTGAATTTCAGGTCTCGTCTTACGGCCAAGTTCAACGGCCATCTTAACCAGCTTGCCAACACCGTTCTGGTCAAGGTGAGCAAACGGATCGGACTCATAGATTTTATTCTCGTAGTAGTAGTTGAGGAACTTGCCGGCGTCGTCACGGCTGAAGCCAAAGGTCATTTGGGTCAGGTCGTTTGTGCCGAAGCTGAAGAATTCAGCATGCTTTGCAATCTCATCAGCAGTTAAAGCAGCACGAGGAATTTCGATCATGGTACCAACCTGGTACTTCAGCTCGACGCCTGCGTCCTTAATAACCTTATCCGCTGTGGAGGTAACAATGTCCTTAACAAACTTGAGTTCTTTTTCTTCACCGACCAGTGGAATCATGATGCGCGGCTCAGTGTTGTACGCAGGATTCTTTTTGTTAACGGCGATTGCCGCGTTGATGACGGCAGTAGTCTGCATTGCGGCAATTTCCGGATAGGAAACAGCCAGACGGCAGCCGCGGTGACCCATCATCGGGTTGAACTCGTGCAGGCTTGCAATTACATTCTTGAGTTCTTCTACGGTGATATTCAGTTCGCCGGAGATCTCCTTAATGTCTTCTTCCTTTGTCGGGAGGAATTCATGAAGAGGAGGATCCAGGAAGCGGATAATAACCGGACGGCCTTCCATGACTTCGTACAGGCCTTCAAAGTCGCCCTGCTGATAAGGCAGAAGTTTGTCAAGCGCCTTTTCACGGTCAGCCGTTGTTTTGGCAACGATCATTTCACGCATTGCCTTAATACGCTGGCCTTCGAAGAACATGTGCTCGGTACGGCAAAGGCCGATGCCCTGTGCGCCGAAATCTCTGCCCTGCTGTGCGTCCTTCGGTGTGTCCGCGTTGGTGTAAACTTCCAATGTGCGGAAATCGTCAGCCCACTTCATGAAGCGGTTGAAATCGCCGGAAATAGTAGCAGCCGTTGTCGGAATTGCCTCGGCATAGATATTGCCGGTGGAACCGTCGATGGAAATATAGTCGCCCTCGTTGATGGTCTTGCCTGCAAGGGTGAATTTCTTTGCATCATAGTCCACTGTGATTTCGCCGCAGCCGGATACACAGCAGGTGCCCATTCCACGTGCGACAACCGCAGCGTGGGAGGTCATGCCGCCGCGAACGGTAAGAATACCCTGTGCGACTACCATACCTTCAATGTCTTCCGGGGAAGTTTCCAAACGAACGAGAACAACCTTCTCGCCCTTTTCATGCCATTCTTTTGCGTCTTCCGCGGAGAAGACAACTTTGCCACATGCTGCGCCCGGGGAAGCAGCAAGGCCCTTGCCGATTGCCTGAGCTTTTTTGATTGCCTTTGCGTCAAACTGCGGATGGAGTAAGGAATCAAGCTGCTTTGGCTCAACTCTCAAAATCGCTTCTTCTTCGTTTATCATACCTTCGTCAACAAGGTCAACAGCTACTTTCAAAGCAGCAGCTGCGGTTCTCTTGCCGTTTCTGGTCTGTAACATGTAGAGTTTGCCGTTTTCAATGGTGAACTCCATATCCTGCATGTCGGTGTAGTGCTTTTCAAGGTTGTTTGCAATGGTTGCAAACTGCTCGTAAACTTCCGGCATGTCATCTCTCAGGTGGCTGATCGGGGAAGGAGTACGGATACCTGCAACAACGTCTTCGCCCTGTGCATTGATCAGGTATTCGCCGAACAGTGCTTTTTCGCCGGTTGCCGGGTTACGGGTAAACGCAACGCCTGTGCCGGAATTATCGCCGGAATTACCAAACACCATGGACTGCACGCTGACAGCGGTACCCCAGTTGTAAGGAATTTCGTTCATACGGCGGTAAACATTTGCGCGGGGGTTGTCCCAGGAACGGAAAACTGCCTTGACAGCTTCCATCAACTGAATCTTAGGTTCAGTCGGGAAATCCTCACCCTTCTGTGCTTTATAGAAAGCCTTGAATTTCTTAACAAGGTCTTTCAAATCGTCTGCGTCCAGCTCAGTGTCCAGCTTAACGCCTTTTTCCTGCTTTTTGGCTTCAATGATTTTCTCGAACTCTGTCTTGGAAAGTTCCATAACAACGTCGGAGAACATCTGAACAAAGCGGCGGTAAGAGTCATAAGCAAAGCGCGGGCTGTTTGTGAGTTTAGCAAGTCCCTCAACAACGGTATCGTTGAGTCCGAGGTTCAAAATGGTGTCCATCATGCCTGGCATGGATGCACGGGCACCGGAACGAACGGAAACGAGCAGCGGGTTTTCCGGGTCTGCGAATTTCTTTCCGCATACTTTTTCCATTTTTTCAAGATACTCATAAATTTCCGCTTGGATGTCGGCGTTAATCTCGCGTCCGTCCTCATAATATTGTGTGCAAGCCTCAGTGGAAATTGTGAAGCCCTGCGGAACAGGCATGCCAAGAACCGTCATCTCGGCTAAGTTAGCACCTTTACCTCCGAGCAGCTCTCTCATTTTACCGTTGCCTTCGGAGAAAAGGTAAACATACTTGTGGCCCATTAATAATTCCTCCTAAAATTTGTATTTAGCGAGCTCTATCTCATCTAATTATATTTAATCGCTCAAAGTGTATTATACCAAATAAAACCTAGGATTGCTATAACTTTTTCAATAAAAGCAACCGATATTTTTAAATAATTCTAAGTAAAACAGAGTATCTTTAACAAAACATGACCAAATATTTAATTTTAGCTTGAAAAATCTATTTCTTATGAGATAATAGAGTTACATGAATGACATATTATAAACAATGAATATAAATAATAATCCTTAACATAAAGAATATCACGGAGGGAAAACAATGCCAGACCAAGACTGTGCAGTGATTCTTGCCGCCGGCGATGGGAAACGGATGAAATCGAACCGTCCCAAGGTACTTTCACCGGTGCTCTTTAAGCCGATGCTTCAGTGGGTGATTGACTCCGCGCAGGGCGCAGGGGTGAATGCAATTTGTGTAGTGACGGGTTATATGCATGAAAGTGTGGAGCAGTATCTTTCCGATTTAAACGCAGGCGACCCGAATCATTCGGACATTGCATCTGTTTTGCAGCCGGAACGTAAAGGTACCGGCCACGCCGTTATGATGTCCGCCGATTTTCTGCGCGCACACCGCGGCGGAAATGTACTGATTTTGAACGGCGACGCCCCGTTTGTAAATGCCCAGATTATCGGGGAAGCGCTGAGTGACCACGTGGAAAACAAAAACTCTGTTACTGTTATCTCCGCAGTTCTGGATAACCCCACGGGTTACGGCCGAATTGTCCGCGACGCGGACACCCATCTGATCAGCGCCATTGTGGAGCAGAAGGATGCCGACCGCGCAACGCTTGCCATCTGCGAAATCAATTCCGGAGCCTATTGGTTCAAATGTGACGATTTGCTTACTATATTAAACCAGATAAAAAATGATAATGCACAGGGCGAGTATTACCTGACCGACGCCGTCAAACTATTGATTGAATCCGGCAAGAAGGCCAACGCCCACACCACAGGGGACGCGAACACCGTACTTGGTGCGAACGACTGCCTGCAATTAAACGCGCTCAATTCCATCGCCCGGGAACAGATTCTTTCAGCGCACATGAGCGCCGGAATCGAAATTCCGTGCCGCGATGGTGTTATCATCGGCCCTGACGTAACCATCGGCAGCGACACCTGCATTTTACCCGGCACCATCCTGCGGGGTAAAACAAAGGTCGGCTGCGGCTGCACTTTGGGGCCGAATTCGTTTGTTTCCGACTGCTCAGTTGGTGACTGCGTCGCATTGAACTCGGTTCAGTGTGAAAATTGCACAATTGCAACCAATCAGGCCGTTGTGCCTTTTTCGGTTATAAACAGCAGACAGACAAACTCAACAGAATACAGGGGGATATGCAAATGAATTTTCACGGCAAGGAAATTAAGATTTTTGCTGCCAATGCCAACCAGAGCGTAGCAAAACAGATTTCGGAGTGCTTGGGTCTTTCAATGGGAAAAAGTGAAGTGGGAACTTTCAGTGATGGTGAAATCTCCATGTCGCTCTTTGAATCCGTTCGCGGCTCGGACTGCTTTATTATTCAGTCCACTTGCGCACCGGTCAACAACAACCTGATGGAACTGCTCATTATGATTGATGCGATGAAACGTGCTTCCGCAGCCCGCATTACCGCGGTAATGCCGTATTTCGGCTATGCACGTCAGGACCGCAAGGCGAAGGCCCGCGACCCGATCTCGGCAAAGCTCTGTGCAGACCTGATCACCACCGCCGGCGCTGACCGTGTGCTTACCATGGATCTTCATGCCGCACAAATTCAAGGCTTCTTCAACATCCCTGTTGACCATCTTCTTGGCGCGCCCCTTCTTTCCTCTTATCTGAAAGAACGCATTGCCGACGATATCAATAATTATGTTGTGGTATCCCCCGACCTCGGCTCCGTCACCCGTGCGCGTAACTTTGCAACACGCATCGGCTGCTCGATTGCCATTGTGGACAAGCGCCGTCAAAAAGCCAACGTCTGTGAGGTTATGAACATTATCGGCGATGTCAAAGATAAGAAAGTCATTCTTGTCGACGATATGATCGATACTGCGGGAACCCTTTGCAACGCCGCTACCGCTATCATGGAAAAAGGCGCAAGGGAAGTAAATGCCTGCGCTACCCATGCAGTGCTTTCCGGCCCTGCAATCGACCGCATTAAGGCCAGCCCGATCAAAGAGCTTGTCTTGCTTGACACTGTTCCGCTTGCACCGGAAAAAATGCTCCCGAATTTCACCATACTGCCTGTGGCTCCTCTGTTTGCTGAAGCCATTGAGCGCATTTATGAGGACAAGCCGGTTTCCCCCATGTTTGTCTGATTTTAAAGATTGTACAAATGAATAGTTCAGGCGGGGTGAGTGACTCATCCCGCCATATTCCTTTATCCCGATTTCATGCGGAGACCGCCGCAGGCGCGCCCAGACCGGTAGGTCCGGGGTAGGAATGTCTATCCCGCCATATTCCTTTCTCTTAGCTTGGGACGAAGACCTTAATTTGATGAAATTGTAAGTTCACTCCTTCCGTCAATCCGAGATTGACACCTCCCTCAATGAGGGAGGCTAAGAAAGGCCCCCTCCCGGAGGGAGCTGGCAGGCGTAGCCGGACTGAGGGAGTTCGCTCCCAATTGCTCATTGCTATTGTTCGCTGTTCATCGATAAAAACGTCCTCATTTCCTTAGCCTCCCCCTCAGAGGGAGGTGCCGCCCGCACGCGGCGGAAGGAGTTCGTCTCTTATTATTCATTCTTCACTGTTAATTGTTAATTGTAATTGAGGTACGATTATGTTTAAAAATCCGTTTGCAAAAAGCGCCGAACCCGTTGGCCCGGTCGAATACATCATTGTCGGCCTTGGCAACCCCGGCAGCAAGTACGAAGGCACACGCCATAACGCGGGCTTTATGGCGCTGGATTACATTGCCGAAAAAGCAGGCTCCGAATTGGTACGCGTAAAATTCAAGGGGCTTTGCGGCTTTGCGTCCATTAGCGGAAAAAAGGTGCTGCTGTTAAAACCCTCTACCTTCATGAATTTGAGCGGGCAAAGCGTAACCGAAGCCATGAGCTTTTACAAACTGCCGCCCGAAAAGGTCATTGTTTTATTTGATGATATTTCTTTGGAGCCGGGGCATATGAGAATCCGATTAAAAGGCAGTGACGGCGGCCAAAACGGCATGAAAAATATTATTTACCTAAGCGGAACGGATGCTTTCCCACGTATCAAGCTCGGCACAGGCGCAAAGCCAAACCCCCAATGGGATTTGGCGGACTGGGTTCTGTCAAAATTTTCCGCGCAGGAGCAAAAATTGCTGAATGAGGCGATTGACCACGCAAACTCCGCAATTTCGCTCATCGTACAGGGAAATGCATACGAAGCCATGAATAAATATAATTCGTAGTTTTGCCGCATATAATACAACGGCAACTAACAATTAAAAATGAACAATGAACAATTATTGCAGCAGCCGTAGGCGACGAATATTTTTTACTTTTCCTGTAAAGTTATTCCTGGCGCTTACCCTGACGTAACCTTGTATTTTTGCAAATCTTTGATTTGCCATCTGAATGTTCATTATTACTTGTTCACTGTTCATTAAAAGAGTTGGAGTACCCATGAAATTTTTAACCAGCGCCATCCGCGGACTTTCGGAGTTTAAAAGCCTGGAAGCAGCAGTGCAAAACCATGCGCTGCCTGCGGCGATAACCGGGCTGTCCGGTATCCACAAGGCAAATATCATTTATTCGCTCTGCGCTTCACAGGAACGCAGGGCTTTTGTCGTTGCCGGTGATGAAAGCGAGGCGCAGCGCTTTTGCGACGATTTATCGGCTATGGGCATGAAGCCGTTATTTTACCCGGTGCGCGATTTCAATTTCCGCGACACGGCAGGCAGCAGCCACGAGTACGAGCATCAGCGCCTTCAGGTACTGGAGCGCATCCTGAATGAAGAGTGCGACGCGGTTGTTTTTTGTTTGGACGCAGCACTGCAATACACAATTCCGCCCGAAGAACTGCAGAAGCGAACCATCACATTAAAAGCCGGGCAAACCGTTTCCATGAATCAGGTGCTCAGCGTATTGACCGCCTGCGGCTATGAGCGCGCGGTTCAGATTGACGGTACGGGCCAGTTTTCACAGCGCGGCGGCATCCTCGATATTTTCACCCCCGACGCGTCCTCCCCCGCCCGGGTGGAATTTTGGGGCGATGAAATCGACACGATATCACTTTTTGACCTTGAAACACAGCGCCGCACCGATACCATTGAGCAAATTACGCTTGCTCCCTCCGTAGAGGTACTGATTGACAATCCCCTGCTTTTATCGCAGAAGATTACCAAACATGCGGCGTCCCTGCGCGGCAAAGCGGCCCCGGCGGCCAAGGAAGTTCTGACGGCTCAGGCGGAAAAGCTGGAAAACGGTCTGCATTTAGGCTGTGCGGATAAGTATATTTCTTTTTTATACGATACGGCTGCTACCCTGTTTGATTATATGAAACCGGACACGCTCCTTTTTGTCAGCGAACCCATTAAAGCAAAAGAACGCATGCGCAGCACCCTGTGGCAGTGGGGCGAAGATTTAAAAGAATTCCTGACGGACGGAACTCTTTGCCGCGGGCTGGACACGTTCGGGGGCGACTGGACGTATGCTGTGCAGAACTTTGAACGTTTCGGCGCGATTTATATGGATACTTTCGTACGCGGCAGCTACGACACCCCCATTCAGACTCTTTTGAATGTAACGGTGCGGCAGCTTTCGGTTTGGGGCGGCAGCACCCAGCTTTTGGCGGAAGATTTGCAGGCAATGCTGTTCAACAAGTGGGCGTGCGTGGTGCTCGCCGGCAACGAGCGCAGCGCGCTGACCACCGCCGCAGATTTACGTTCGCAGGGAATTGCCGCTACTTATGTGGAACATCCGGATAAAATAGAACGCGGCACAGTGGTCATCACCTCCGGCGCGCTTTCGGCAGGGTTGGAATACCCCGGCGCGTTTTTCGGGTTGATCACCCACGGGCGGCTGGTCACATCAACTTCCAAAAAGCCGAAGCGAAGTAAAAACAGTCAGGAAATCTACAGTCTTGCGGAACTTACCCCCGGCGATTACATTGTGCACTCCGCGCATGGAATCGGCGTATTCGAAGGCATTCACAAACTTGACATGCAGGGCATTGTCAAAGATTATATTAAAGTAAAATATGCAAAAAACGATACGCTTTATGTACCTGTCACGCAATTGGACATGGTTTCCAAATACATTGGCCCACGCGAGGATGCTTCTGTAAAGCTGCACCGTTTGGGCGGCACGGAATGGCAGAAGGCCAAAGCAAGGGTTCGTTCCGCCGTTAAGGATATGGCGAAGGAACTCATTAAACTCTACGCAGACCGAATGCAGGCAAAAGGGCACGTGTTCCCGCCGGACAACGAGTGGCAGCATGATTTTGAATCCCATTTCGAATTTGACGAAACAGAAGACCAGCTTCGCTGCATTGAAGAAATTAAGGCGGATATGGAACGGGAAGCGCCTATGGACAGGCTGCTTTGCGGCGATGTCGGCTTTGGCAAAACAGAGGTCGCCTTGCGCGCCGCGTTCAAATGCGTCACCGATTCCAAACAGTGTGTCATGCTTGTTCCCACTACCATTCTCGCGTGGCAGCATTACCAGACCATCACAAAGCGGATGGAGGGCTTCCCGGTTAAAATCGAGCTGCTTTCGCGCTTTCGCACCCCGAAGCAGCAGGAAGAGATCATCCGCCGGCTAAAGCGCGGTGAAATCGATATGGTCGTCGGCACGCACCGCCTTGTTTCCAAAGATGTGAAATTCCGTGACCTTGGCCTTGTGGTGATCGACGAGGAACAGCGTTTTGGCGTGGCGCAAAAAGAGAAGCTAAAGGCGCTTTGCCAGAATGTGGATATCCTCACCCTTTCGGCGACTCCCATTCCACGCACACTGAACATGGCGCTTTCCGGCATCCGCGATATGAGCGTAATTGATGAAGCGCCGCATGACCGCCACCCGGTGCAGACTTATGTTCTGGAGCATGACAACGTGCTGATTGCCGAAGCAATCCGGCGTGAACTGCGGCGCGGCGGACAGGTGTATTACCTGCACAACGATGTGGCGACTATCGAACGCACCGCGGCAAGACTGCAGGCGGAAATCCCCGAAGCGCGCATTGGGTTCGGCCACGGCAAAATGAGCGAGCAGGAGCTTTCCGAAGTTTGGCGGCGCTTAATCGACCATGAAATCGATATCCTCGTGTGCACCACCATCATTGAAACCGGTGTTGATGTGCCGAACGCCAACACGCTGATCATCGAGAACGCAGACCGCATGGGTCTTTCCCAGCTTCATCAGATTCGCGGGCGGGTCGGGCGCTCCAACCGCCGCGCGTACGCCTACCTGACTTTCACGCCCAACAAGGTTCTCACTGAAATTGCGCAGAAGCGTCTTTCGGCAATCCGCGAATTTACGGAGTTCGGCTCCGGATTTAAAATTGCCATGCGCGATCTTGAAATCCGCGGCGCGGGCAATATTTTGGGCGGAGAACAGCACGGCCACATGGAAGCGGTCGGCTACGACATGTACCTGCACCTGCTCAGCGAAGCCATCAGCCGTGAAAAAGGCGAAACCCCGCCGGAATACGACGCGGAATGCTTGGTGGATATGCAGATCCAGGCGCATATTCCCGATCATTACATCTCCAACCTGAGCCAGCGGCTTGAGATTTACCGTCGCATTGCGGATATCCGCACGCGCGACGACGCACTCGACGTGACCGACGAACTGATTGACCGTTTCGGCGAACCGCCTCAAAGCGTAAGCGGCCTGATCGATGTAGCCCTTCTCCGCAACCTTGCGTCCAAGCTCGGCATTTATGAGATCAAACAGCAGAATGATGTTTTGCTGCTGTATAAAACTCAGATTGATATGAAACAGGTCGGCGCACTGATTTCTTCCATGCGTTCGCGTGTGATGCTCAATGCCGGAGCAAAACCATATATCAGTGTAAAAATTCTGCCCGGCGCAACCCCGCTTGATACGCTTACGGATATTCTGAACGCGATTGATTCCACGCAGTCGGCCGGTACGCAATGATTTGCTGAATTTCCACAGATCGGATCACGGCGCGTGTTGACAGTAACGAATTATAGATAGACAAAAGAGTTTTTATAGAGTATAATTTTCACATATAAAAAAAACGGAGTGTGTAAAATGAAAAGAATAAAAAAAATAACCGCCGCATTGCTGGCTCTTGTTATAATGGCTGGCACAACGGCATGTTCAGCCGACAAAAGCTGGGCTGCGAAGAACAATAGTATGACTGCTCCTATCGGAGCCTATATTTACTACTTATACGCCGCATATCAAAGTGCAGAGTCTTCCGTTACCGACACGTCAAAGCCGGTGCTTAGCCAACAGGTTGACGGCAAGAATGCCGAGACTTGGATTAAAGACAAGGCACTTGATTATACAAAGATGCTTTTCGTTGTAAACGACAAGATGAAAGAGCTTAACCTTTCTTTGACAACCGACGAAACAAAGTCAATTTCGGACAACACCGACTCCCAGTGGGAACAGGGCAGCACCACGCTTGAGAAATTCGGTATTTCAAAATCTTCTTTTAATTTAGCATATTCCGATTACTACGCCAAGTATCAGAAAGTTTTTTCCGCAACTTATGGCAAGGGCGGTAAAAAAGAAGTTTCCGATGCAGATATAAAGGCTTATTTTGAAAAGAACTACACAGACTTTTCATTCATCGTAGACCCGCTTTACACGACGGACGCCAGCGGTAATGCCGCGGCGCTGAGCGACGCGGATAAAGCTAAGGTCAAAGCCGAATTTGACGCTTACGTCGCGGACATTAAAGGCGGCAAAAAAACCATGCAGCAGGCAGCCGATGCATTTAAGGCTTCCTCCAAGCAGACCACAGAACAGCTGAATACCGATACCGTCGCGCTTGACACCAACACCAGTTATCCCAAGGAACTTATCACTTTGATTCAATCCATGAAGACAGGTGAAGTTAAGGCAGCTGAAATTTCCGGAACTTATCTGATTGTAATGAAAAACGATATTACAAAGAAGACCGCCGAGAAGTTAAGCACCGACAGCGGGCGCACCTCCATTCTTGCCCAGATGAAAGGCACCGAGTATTCCGAAGACATGGAAAAGGCAGCTCAGGCATACAAGGACCTGACGATCAACCAAAAAGCGATTGATTCCTATAAACCTTCCATGTTTGTAACTCCAACCTCTTCCGCGGCACCGGCTGCTTCAACTCCTGCAGCTTCGGCAGCAGCATCTGTAGCGTCTGCGGCTTCAACAGCATCCAGTAAATAATAATTACAATCATTAAAACAGCCGCTGCGGGAATTCCCGCAGCGGCTGTTTTATTTGTTTCCCTCCCCGAGAGCGATTCCCCTAACAGGGGAAATGTCGCGAAGCGACAAAAGGGTGCAGTCACTCTCGGATTGACGGAAGGAGTCCGTACCCAATTGTTCATTGCGTTAACTTTATCCTCATGCCGGACAGGCACTGACTTTCGTTCGCGTACGAAAGTCAGCAAAGACCGCCCAAGGGGGATTTTAAATCCCGGCGGGAAGGTTCCACAAAATCCCCCTTGGATCCCCCCGGTATCCCCAAAGACCAACGAGCAATGATTGCGCTTAGATTTTCATTGACGTTCTGACAGCCCCTACATTGCAAACCGCAGGTTTGCCACATTAATTGTTAATTGTTCATTGTTCATTCCTCTGCCTCCCTCTCCGCGGGAGGTGCCGCCCGCAGGCGGCGGAGGGAGTTCGTCCCTAATTGTTCATTACTCACCGCTAATTGCGCACCGTTCAGTACAGCACTACCGTGCTGCCTTTGACAGCGCAGCTGCACTCGTAGCTTTTCTGTTCGCCGGTTTTCACATCGTAAATCGAATTGAACTCAAAAGAATCTCTTCCGTCCGAAAGAATATAACGGGCGATAATAAACCGGTCGTCCACACATGCGCTGAATTCGCCCAGTTCCCTGCTGTACTCGGCGTGAACGGAGGAGTTCAGCACGCCGTCCACCTCAAACGTATCTTCCGCTTCGTGAATCCGGTATGCCCGTCCGCATTCCATATCGATGTTGAAAGCGGCTTCTTTTTCATTCTGCCCCAAATTCAGTTCCGCCACAACGCTTTTCCTGCCCGTCGCCTTATGGTAAGCGACCAGCCGCTGGTCGCCCACGGGGTAATATTTTGCCCGGAAATAGAGGTTCTCCTCATCCATTCCGGCATAACGAACCAATCCGCAGGTGCCTGCGTTTAAAATCAAATCAAGCGGAACACGTTCTTCTCCGGACTTCACCGAAACAATAAAGTCAAAAAGCGGGCAAAGCCAAACGTTGTCGTCAATATTGTCACCCACCCATCGAAGGTCATGGTAACATTTTTCCTTTTCCGATTCAGTCCCATGGGGCTGCAGCACCAAAAGCTGCTTTTCCCCGTCAAGATCGTATGTAATCAGCTCATCACCGCCCGCACCGCAGATGCGGGGGTCACGCACATAAAAATATGCTTCATCATTTAGATCATACAAATAGGCCACTCTGGCAAACCCGGTGAGCTTTTTATATTCGCGAAACAGACGTTTGTGACGATCGTTTTCCGTGGTGAAAAGCATAACATGGCTTTCATCAAGCGCCTTACAATCAGCGAACGTTCCGATAAAATTCAGTTTTGCCAAACTTTTTTCCGCGCCGGTGTTTTTATCAATGCGCAGAATCCAGGCCTCGCTCTCGCCGGACTCCATCACAATGACGATATCCTCCGGAAAGCTGAAAAAATGCTGCACGAAGGTCGGATTGCTTAGAAAATAGTTCGAAATAATACGTTCACGGCGTGTATCGCGGTTGTACTCCAGCAAAAAGAGGTTATTATGCCCCTCTTCCCTTTTTTCTTCCGCGTAATAGATGAAATGATCATTGATTTCAATCAGCACGTCGTTGCAGCTTGCAAAAATATTGCGTAAATCCACAACTTTCATCCGAATCCCCCCTGGATTTTTAATTATACCATAAAGGCACAGTCTTTTCATCCATTTTCTTATTCGATAATTTACATTTTAGTTTCATTTCAGCTGAAAATTAACGGTATAATATAGTTTATAAAATTTATACCGCATTGTAAATAATTTTACATAAAGGTAAGGAATAAATAAATATCATTCGTTACGGCGTTTCCCATCGCTTAGGGGTACATGATTTTTGCCGGACCGGAATGGTAGACATAGAAAGAATTCAATAGAAAGAGTTCATTTGAATCATCGGAGAAATTTATGCTGGAAACAAAATACGGTAATTGTATTGAAGTGGATATACACGGAATGACCGCGCAGGCGGCGAAACGAGCGCTGGAGCAGCTTCTTAGCCGCACCGGTAAAGGAATTTCGGAAATCAAAGTCATTCACGGCTATAACGGCGGGCAGGTTCTTCGCGACATGGTGCGAAAAGACTTGAAGCACCCGCGCATTTCGGCAAAGCTGATTTGCCTGAATCCCGGCGAAACACGTATTATTCTGAAGTAATTGGAGGCTAACGCATGTCATTTGTAGAGTTCACTGATGTTACAAAATATTACCATACGGGTGAAGTGAAAATCGCAGCCGCGGACGGAGTGAATTTCACAATAGAAAAAGGGGAATTTGTTATTATTGTCGGCCCGAGCGGCGCCGGTAAAACGACTGTATTAAACATGCTCGGCGGCATGGATACCGCCACCGGCGGCAGCATCGTGCTGGACGGCAAAGAAATCAGCAATTGCAACAGCCGCCAGCTTACTGATTACCGCCGTTATGACATCGGCTTTGTATTCCAGTTCTATAATCTGGTTCAAAACCTTACTGCATTGGAAAACGTGGAACTGGCCTCACAAATCTGCAAAAACCCGCTGGATGCCGCGGAGATTCTTCAGGAAGTAGGCCTTGGCGAACGGATGCAGAATTTCCCCGCACAGCTTTCCGGCGGGGAGCAACAGCGCGTTGCAATCGCCCGCGCTCTAGCCAAAAACCCCAAGCTGCTGCTTTGCGACGAACCGACTGGCGCACTCGACTATAAAACCGGCAAGACCATTCTTCAGCTTTTACAGGATACCTGCCGCAATACGGGGCGTACCGTCATTGTAATTACGCATAATCAGGCGTTTACCGCCATGGCGGACCGCGTGATCAAAATCAACAGCGGTAAGGTTACCGACATGAAGCTGAATCCCAACCCGGTTTCCGCGGAAAGGATTGAGTGGTAGTGAAAACATTTTCCAAAGAAATACGCCGCTCTATTACTCATTCCCCCAGCCGATTTTGGGCTATTTTCGCCATTGTTGCTCTCGGCGCGGGTTTTTTCGCCGGACTGCGCGCAGCCGCGCCGGATATGCGCACCACGGGCGACGCGTACTATGACAGCAGCAATATGATGGACATTCGAATTGTTTCCACCCTTGGTCTGACCGACGGCGATGTTGATGCCGTGAAAAACACTTCGGGCATTCAATCCGTTATGCCAGCACATTTTGCAGACGTCATTTCCAAAATTGCAGGAATGGAACAGACCATCCGTGTTCACTCCATTCGCTCCGGCGGGCCGAATTCCGCCGACAAAGGCGATATAAACCAGCCAATCCTGGATTCCGGCCGCTGGCCGCAAAACGCGGGCGAATGTGTGGTCGGCTCAAAACGCGTCAATCAATCAAAAGTAAAAATCGGCGATTCCATTCAGGTAAGCGCACAGGACGGCAGTCAAAAAGATCAGCTGAAGTATGACTCGTTTAAAATTGTAGGTATCGTTTCCAGTCCCTACTATATTAGTCTTAACCTTGGGACAACAACAATCGGAAACGGGGAGCTGAATTATTTTATTTATGTGCGCAATGAAGATTTTAATCAATCCGTATATACAGAACTGTTTGCTACAGTAAACAACGCCAAGCAGCTGAACAGTTTTTCGGATGAGTATGACGATACGGTGAAACTCACGGTTGATTCCCTGAAAAGCTTAGCAAAAGGCCGGGAAGAGATTCGCTATCAGGACGTTTACACCGACGCGAAAAGGGAACTGGACAAAGGAAAATCAGAATATAACACGAAAAAAGCCGATGCCGACAAGCAGCTGGCCGACGCAGCTAAAAAATTATCCGACGGTGAAAAAACAATCACCGACAACGAAAAAAAGCTGGCCGATGCGGAAAAACAAACTGCGGACGGCGAAAAGGCGCTGGCAAAAGGAGAAAAAGATTGGGCTGCCGGACAAAAAGAGTACACAAGCGGTCTTCAGTCATTCACCGCCGGTGAGAAGGAACTGAATGAAAACCAGAAGAAATACGATGATTCCGTCAAACAGCTTGACGACGCGCAGAAAAAATATGATGATTCCGCAAATGATTATTACAGGCAGAAGATAAGCGCCGAAGCTGAAATGGATGCGGCGCAGAAAAAAATCGACAGCGGCTGGAAACAAATTGATAAAAATTCAGCGCCACTGTCGAGTGCCAAGGCGGAACTTGACAGTGCGAAAACGCAGCTGGATGAATCAAAAAAATCGCTTGACGATCTCGCCCAATTTATTTCCGCACTCCTGCTCTATCAGCATGACCCTGCTCAATTGGCGGGATTTCTGACCGCAGCTCATATTACTGATGTTGATGCCAACGACGCTGATGCTGTACAGCAATTTATCGCATATAATCAGGGACAGTATACCAGTGGAATGTCACAGTACAACGCCGGATTGGCACAGTACAATACAGGGCTCGCGCAATATGAAGCTGGGCATGATAAAATCGAGGATGCTGTTGACAAACTCAACAGCGGGCAGGAAAAGCTGGACAAAAGCAGAGTAAGCGCGGAAAAGCAGTTCGCCGACGCGGAAAAACAGCTGAGCGACGCATTTGAGCAGCTAACAAAAGCGAGGGAAGACGCGCAGCCCCAACTGGACGATGCAAAAAAGCAGCTGGATAACGGCCGGGCGGAACTTGAATTGAACCGCAAAAAATTAGCACAGGCAAAAGCGGATTTGGACTCCGGTAAAAAAGAGTTGGATGCAAACCGCATTAAATTGGCATCTGCCCGGGCGGATATCACCTCCGGCAAAGATAAGCTGGCACAGGCAAAAATTGACTTAGCGAAGGGCAAAAGCGAATATGAAAAAAGCAAAGCGGAAGCAGACCAAAAATTAGCGGATGCCGCAAAAAAGCTATCCGACGGGGAAGCCGAACTGAATAAGCTGAAAAAACCGGAGTGGTATGTTCTTGACCGCAACACAAATGTTGGCTTTGCAAGCTTCAGCAGCGACGCTGACCGAATGGATTCGCTCTCCACCGTCTTTCCGTTAATCTTTTTCCTTGTGGCGGCGCTGGTTGCGCTCACCACAATGACCCGCATGGTGGAAGAAGAGCGTATCCTCATCGGAACTTATAAAGCGCTGGGTTACAGTAACACAAAAATTGCTTCAAAATATATTATTTATGCCGCGCTGGCAAGCGTTTTCGGCAGTATTGCGGGCATTTTGGTCGGCTTTCGTGTACTGCCTCAGGTGGTATGGACCGCGTACGGAATCCTGTACACAGCACCCTCGCTGATTATGCCGCTTAACTTGAGCTACGCGCTTACCGCATCCTTCGCGGCAGTGTTCTGCACGCTTTCGGCAACCTACGCGGCATGCCATTCCACCCTGAAGGAATCCCCGGCAAACCTGATGCTGCCCCGCGCGCCCAAAGCAGGCAAACGCATCCTGCTGGAGCGCATGACGCTAATCTGGTCGCATTTAAGTTTTACTGAAAAGGTAACGGCGCGCAACCTGTTCCGCTATAAAAAACGCCTGCTTATGACGGTAATTGGCATTGCGGGCTGTACGGCACTCCTTGTCACAGGGTACGGAGTCAAAGATTCCGTTTCAGAGATTGTGTCGAAGCAGTTCGATGAAGTTTACAAATATAATACAACAGTCGGTTTAAAAGATAACGAGGTAAAACCCGGTCTTGCCGAACTGCTCAACGACAAAAACAACTTTAAAATCTGGATGAAAGCTTCAAGCAAAACCACGGATGTCACTGTTGAGGACAAAACAATGAGCGCTTCCCTGTATGCTCCCCAAAATTTCGATCAGCTGAAATCATTTATCAACCTGCGTGACCGGCGCACCCACCGTGATATTCCGTTCGATGACAACTCGGTGGTACTGACCGAAAAACTTTCCACCCAGCTTGGTGTGGGGGAAGGCGGAAGCATTACGGTAAAAAATTCCAGCGGGCAAAGCGTGACCTTAAAGGTGACCGGCGTTACGGAAAATTACGTTTATCACTACGTCTATATTTCCCCCGCACTGTATGAAAGTAAAATGGGGGAAGCGCCTGTTTACAACGAGATTGAAGCGATCTGCAATGTAACGGATGGCGCACAGCGCAAAGCACTTACAACAAAAATGATGGCGCAGGACGGAGTCGGAACCTTCACTTATATGGACGAAATGACTTCGAAATATGACAATATGATTCAAAGTATGAATATGATTATTTTGGTACTGATTATTTCGGCGGGCCTGCTGGCATTTATCGTGCTTTATAATCTGACCAATATTAACGTTACCGAACGGCAGCGTGAACTTGCAACCATTAAGGTGCTTGGTTTTTACGACGGGGAAGTGAGCGCCTACATCTTCCGTGAAACAACCTTGCTTACGATTATCGGCTGTGCGCTGGGGCTTGGCTTGGGGATTCTGATGCATGCCTTCGTGGTTCAGACCGCCGAAATTGACATGATGATGTTCGGGCGCGTGATCAAGCCTATGAGCTTCGTCTGGAGCGCCGCATTTACGATGTTCTTCGGCGCAGCCGTTGACCTTGTCATGTACCGCAAGCTGAAAAAAATCGATATGGTGGAATCCCTGAAATCCGTTGATTAAAAAACCTTAATATATCAAGGCGGCCGGTTCTCCAATGAAAACCGGCCGCTGTTATTTAATTACGGTTCAAAACCTTCGGCTTTAGCCGATGGTAATTGACTTCTTTAAAAGGCCTCAGCCGGTGGTCATTGACTTTTTTACTCCTCCGGTTCTTCCTTCATGAGCAGCGCCTTATAGATATCACCCTTTTTAAATCCCGTTTCTGCGGCAGCCTGCTTTGCCGCTTCGGAAGCGGCAAGTCCGCTCTCCACTGAGTCACGTGCCATGGCGACCGCGTCCTCCAAGTCATACCCGGATTGCTGCGGAGCGGGAGCGCCTTCAATCACCACCACGAATTCTCCCCTCGCGCCGCCTTCGGCATAACGCTGCACTGCTTGGGAAAGGGTGGTGCGAATGACCTCCTCATGTATCTTCGTCAGCTCACGCACCAACGCGATGCGGCGGTCACCCCATGCTGCGAGCATATCCGTTAATGTCGAAGCCAGCTTATGCGGCGCTTCGTAAAAGATCATGGTGCGCTGCTCGCTTTTGACCGATTCCAAATGCAGGCGGCGGCTCTTTTTGCTCACGCTTAAAAAGCCCTCAAACGTAAAACGGCCTGTGGGCAAGCCGGAGATAGCCAGCGCGGAAACAACGGCGCTTGGCCCCGGGACCACAAAAACCGGAATCCCGCGTTCGGCACACTGGGCAACCAGCAGCTCCCCCGGGTCGGAAATTGCGGGCATCCCCGCATCGGACACGAGCGCGCAGGTTTCGCCCGATTCGATTCTGTCACAAATCATGCCGCCCCGCTCGTATTTGTTATGCTCAAAGTAACTGACCATCGGCTTTTTAATTTCAAAATGATTCAGCAGCTTTACGGTCACGCGGGTATCCTCCGCCGCAATAAAATCCGCTTCGCGAAGCGTTTCCACCGCGCGCGGCGAAAAATCCGAAAGATTCCCGATCGGCGTGCCGACCACCATTAATTTTCCCTGCATTTTCGACCCTCCCCGTATTCGCCGTATATTTGGATCATCTCTTCGGTAAATCCCCCGTTTTCTTTTTCAATCAGGAGCACAGGGTCTACAATTATCCCGGGTTTGCCGCCCCGGTTTGACTGCAGAAGGAACAGGGAAGGCGCTTTCCCCGTCCTCTGCTGCACAAAACGCAGACGTTTGGGCTCCAGCCCTGCGCCGCGCAGTGCCGTCATTGCATCACAAAGCCGTTCCGGCCGCAGGCAGCAGCAGAACCTGCCGCCCCAGCGCAGCCGGGACGAGGCTGCCGATGCAATATCAGTAAAGCTGCATGCTACCTCGTGCCGGGCAACGCGCAGCGACTCATTCGGATTTTTCAGTCCTGCGCCCTCCGCCTTATACGGCGGGTTACAGGCAATCATGTCCAGATTATGCGGTACCGGGCCGCCGCGCATGTGCAGATTTTTAATGTCACAGTTTACGACATCAATTATCTCGCTCAGCCCGTTCAGCTCGGCTGAACGACGCGCCATGCTGCACGCGTCCTCCTGAATTTCTACGGCATAGACTTTTTCAGGCTTCGACCTTGCGCACCAAATCAGCGGAATCGTTCCGCAGCCCGTCCCAAAGTCGGCGCAGGTTTCACCCGCCTTCGGCGCGGAAAACGAGGCCAGCAGGATGGTGTCGGTATTAAATCGATGCTCGTTTGAAACGATGACGGAAACATCAATGGAAAGCGGTTCAAGATGTTCGTTTTCTAACAGCATAATTCCCCCATTGGATTATTGCTTGTAATGCTGATCTTATTCAACTCATTGCATGAAATAAATTTTCAAATAGTGTAACAATATCTTGATCTACAGTAAATTCATCACAAATGGCTTGGAAAGCCATCATTAAATCAATTTTCATTTCATTTTTATAAATAGGGGTTTTTTTACAGCATTGATACACTGAATCTATAATTTCTTGCTTCAAACCATCGGCAGCCTTTAAGTTATTACATAAATATTTAATACAGCAGCGATGGATTAAACGGATAGTTTTATACCATTGTGGTCTTTTTGGCAAATATTTACTTCTGATGTCCTTTCGCATGACAGCATCACCGACGGAAAATCCAAAATTCGAAAGAACAACACTGCTATCCAATTCGTTTTGTGTCACTGTCAGCCTGATGTCTAAATCTACGCTAATGCCGTTCTTATAATCTAAAATAAAAATACCTTTTGGGTTTTCTGTGTAGTTTGTCATGACAAGTTCATTATAGCCTTTTATGATATCGTCTAAATCCCTTTCATCCATATCACCGCACACAGCAAGGTCAATATCAGAGAATTCCTTTGCAGTTTCTGTTGCAAGGGAACCTTCCAGTAACAACGACAGACACTTTTTCTGACAAATATCTGTGATATAACTTATATATTCTTTGTGCTTTTGAGTAGGATATAACAAATTCATACTAACACCCGCTATATAAATGAACTCGGGCCGCTCTCGCTCTGTACCTATATTGCCCTCCTGCCAAAGAGGGCGTTTTTTTAATTATATAAAAGAAAAAAGGCGGTGCGTAGAAACGCTCCGCCTTTAGTCCGCTTAAAAATTATTCCTGAGCAGGAGCGCCGACTGGGCAAACACCCGCGCAAGAACCACATTCTGTGCAAAGATCTGCATCAATAACGTATTTACCGTCACCTTCGGAAATTGCATTAACAGGGCATTCTGCTGCACAAGCGCCGCAGGAAATGCACTCATCACTAATTACGTATGCCATAGGAAACACCTCCAAATTAATTTACAACTTCATTTTAACATATTACGCTGAAATTGCAACCTGTAATTCGAGAAATATCGACTTAATCTTTTTCCAAATCCTTTAATTCTTCCATTTCCTTGCGGTCCACATTGATCTGCGCACCCTTCAGCAGCTTTACCTGAGCGACCCTGAATGTCTGCGGTGCGGCATCCGGTGCGGAAGAGTCAAGCCGTACCTGAAGAATGCCTGTCAGCATGTTCTGATCCACCACAGTACCTTTGCCGTTCGGTGTCATTACAATCGAATTTACGCTCGGCGTGGTACGGATTAAATCAAGGTACGCCTCCTGCTCATATTTCAGGCAGCACATCAGCCTGCCGCAGGTACCGGAAATTTTAACCGGGTTGAGCGACAGTCCCTGTTCTTTGGCCATTTTAATGGACACGGGCTGAAACCCGCCCAAAAATGTGGAGCAGCAGAACGGTTTGCCGCAAATACCAAGTCCGCCAAGCATTTTGGCTTCATCGCGCACACCGATCTGGCGCAGTTCAATTCTGGTGCGGAACACCGAAGCCAAATCCTTTACCAGCTCACGGAAGTCCACCCGACCGTCCGCGGTAAAATAAAACAGGATTTTCGTATTGTCAAATGTGTACTCCACATCCACAAGCTTCATTTCAAGTTTGTGGGCGGCTATTTTTTTACCGCAGATCTCAAATGCAGCCTTTTCTTTTTCCGTATTTTCCGTTACCTTTTTTAAATCCTCACCGGTTGCAACCCGAATCAACTTTTTGAGAGGCTGCACGATGCTTTCATCGCTCATTTGGCGGTTTTCCATGGCGATTTCACCGCACTCGATTCCGCGCGCGGTTTCAACAATAACCATGTCCCCTTTTTTGAGGGCATTTCCATCGGGGTCAAAATAGTATACTTTGCCTACGTTTTTAAATCTAACGCCAATTACCTCGGCCATGTGAACCCTCCAATATATATATTAAAAGTCAATGATAATCATGTATCATTCCTGTGTGAAAAGTTTGCAACCCCATAAAATTACCTACCCGCGGCCGCGCGCAAATTTGCGCAAAGGGCGGTAACCAGCAGCGCAGAATTTGCATTCTGGTCAAGCGCGCGCTGTGCTTTTTTGATTTCTTCCATCAGAAGAAACAGTTTGTCCCTGGTCAGGGCAGCGCCAAGCGACGCAGCCGCTTCTTTTTGTTCGGAAAGACAAGCAGTCCCCCCCGCCCGAAAAGCAGCCGCGTCGCGGAAAATCAGTTCAAGCTGCGCTAAAACGGACTTCAGCTTACCCTTATCCTTTATCAGTTCAGAAGTAAGAAACAGCAGTTCCGTTTCATTTTTAGCGGTGATTGCCCCTGTCAGTTTCGCCGTGTATTCATAGTCCGCTTCGCCTGTCGCGTGCGCACCCTCCAGCGAAAAAATCTGTGCGCGGGAACGCACGGTCGACAGCAATGCGGATGCACTGACGGCGGTCAGTAAAAAGAGCACATTTTCCGGCGGTTCTTCAAACACCTTAAGCAGCGCGTTCTGGGAAACCTCCGTCATGTTTTGAACGCCAAGCAGCATATAAACCTTGGTTGCCGCTTCATTTGGCTTAATATACGCGTCGGAGCGAATCTTTCGAATAGCATCGATCGGAAACGCGCGCGGGTCGGAGTCGCCGTCGAGGATAAGAATGTCGGGATGGGAGCCTGCCTGTAATTTAATACAGCCTGGGCAAACCCCGCATGGCTTTTCCCCCTTGCTTTGGCAAACGGAAGCTCTGGCCAAAATCAGAGCCAGCTCATTCCTGCCGCTGTCTGCGGAACCTTCCAGAATAATCGCATGAGGAAATCTTCCTTCGTCAAACGCGAGTGAAAGGCGGTCTTTAACCGTTTCATTCCCCTCAAATCCGCTGAAATCCAAAAAACTCATACTTTTTCAAATCGATCCACGTTAAGAACGAATATGGTGGAACCACCCACAGTGACTTCAACCGGGAACGAGGAATACATGCCGACATCCATTGTCGTTGTGCTCGGTACAAGCTGTGTGCGCCGGCTGCTCTGCTTTGAGATGACTGCGATAACCTGATCCACCTTGTCATCTTCCGTGCCTACAATAAAAGTTGTGTTGCCAGCCATTAAAAATCCGCCGGTTGTGGCAAGTTTTGTAACGGAAAAACCGCCTTTTGTCAGTGCTGCGGAAACCATGCCGCTGTCGTCGTTGCTAACAATTGCAAGTACCAATTTCATAATGATCCCTCCGTTATTTCAAATGTACGGGCTTTATGTGGAAATTCCACTATCCCGCTTATAATTATTACTTTGGTCAAATTCATTTTAACACTTTTATTGAAAAAAAGCCATACCCACGTAAAAAGTCGATTGCCTCTTTTGTGACTTCCTCCCCCGGCATTACGACGGGTACACCGGGCGGACAGGGGCAGGCAGCCTCAGCGGCGATTTTTCCCACTGCATCTTCCAAGTCGGTCGTATGGGCGGGGGCAAAAATCGCTTCGCGCAAGCTTGTTTTTACCGGCGGCAGGGGTGGCAGAACTGCTGTTTCGGGCAATGCATTACGCACAGGCAAAACATCGATTGCATCTGCCAGGCGCACAAAGTCGGCTTCCGTATTAAACGGGGTGGCAATCAGCACCACATGGGTTCTGTCCGCATATTCCGGCTCCGCCCCGGCGCCGCGGAAAATTCCGGCGGCGGAGGTGCCGCTCATGCCGATGGAGCCTGTATTCAGCGTGATGCGGGTCGGGTCGGTCAGCCCGGCGGGCATTGCAATGCCATGCTCTTCGGCGGTATTTCTTATTTCCGCTACCCTGCGCTGCAGCTTGGCGTATTCCCCTTTATGGGTTTCCATCCATGCGCGCGCCAAATCAAGCGACGCCATAACCGCGTAATTCGGACTCGTGGAACCAAACAGTGCCATCGCATCCTTCACGCCCTCGGCAAAGCGGCTGTCCGCAATATTGAGCCACGCACCGCCGGTCAGCACGTTCAGCGTTTTATGCGCGGAACAAGCGGTCATGCTCGCCCCAAGCGCCAGCGGGTGCAGCTTTGGCTCGGTGAACATCAGGTGCGTACCGTGGGCGTTGTCCACCAGAAGCGGGAGGTCAATTTCCCTGCAGGCCTGTGCAATGGCAGGGATGTCCAGCAGTTCCCCGTAATAATTCGGACTGGTGACATACACCGCTTTTGCCTCGGGGTGGTTTTTGATTGTTGAAATCAGTTCCCCCGGCATTGCCCATACCGGCTGTAAGTCGAGCAGCGCCATCGTATTGACGGCACTGCGGTGAACCACGCGGGAACAGATCACCTTGCCCCCGTTCGGTACTGCAAGGCGGAACATCGCCTGAATACAAAGCGTGCACCCGCCCGCGGAAATGCAGCTGCGTTGTGCGCCGAACAGCTTTGCCGCAAGCTGCTCCGCTTCCAAAATCGGCCCGTTTGCTTCAAACAGGCTGTCGGTGTCGGGGAGTTCGGTAAAATCAAGTGAAAATAAATCCTGCGGCAAAGCCGAGGGATTGTTTTTATGGCCGGGAGTATGAAATGAGGCGCGCCCCAGTTCCCTGTGGCGGAGCAATGCATCATAAAGCGGAGTAGTGGTCATTTTGATAAATCTCCTTTAAAAAAACCGCACAGCGATTTGCCGTGCGGTTTTATATTACTTCAATTCCGATGTCAGTTCTGGTAAGATTTCGTCGGGAGATCGCTTTCATAAATAAAATCAGCAACGGCTTGGCTGTTCTTCTCCAAATCCGGCACCAAAACGTCCGCTCCCTGACCGCCGATTGTTACTTTTTCAGATGTATATGCATTATCGGCCGGGATACGGTTCTGACTGACAGGGAAGTTCAGGTATGTAAGTGCATTCCCGGCCATGCTGAGAATCTCGTTTTTGGTCATGTTGGTTGTAACAAGGGGAAGAATATCGTACAGCGTTTGATTGATTGTTGCAATGTTCGATGATTTAAACTTTTCGACAATACTGGAAAAGACCTTGCGCTGACGCTCGGTGCGCTCAAAATCGTCGCCGATCGCGCGGATTCGGGAATAGTACAAAGCCTGCTTACCGCTCAGCAAAAATGTACCGGCAGTCAGGTTGCGTCTGGAATCGCCGGAGTTCTGATTAATCAGCTTTGCTTCTCCGGCTGTTATGGTCATGGTCACACCGCCCAGCTTGTCCACAATTTTTGCAAAAGAAGCATAATCGATCAGAACGAAGCGGTCAATGTCGGTTCCGAAATTTGCCTCAATGGTAGAAACGGAAAGCTGCGGGCCGCCTGTGGAATATGCAACATTCAGGCGGTTACTGCTGTGGCCGGGAATTGCAACATACATGTCGCGCATAAAGGAGGTAAGCTTCAACTTTTTGTGGCGGGAATCCACGGAAACAAGCATCATACTGTCACTGCGGCCAACATCGTTCTTCTGGTAGTCATCCACGCCCATTACAAGGATGTTGTTAATGGCGTCATCGTGATACAGGCCGCCCAAAACACCGGACTTGGCGCTGGTGGTTCCGCTGCTTTCTGTTGTGCCAGGTTCAAACAACGCACCGGTTTGAACTTTTGACGGTGTGTCATCTACCGTCATAAAGTTAATTCTGCTCAGCATTTGGTCTGCATATACGCAGAAAGCGCCGGAAAACAGAAAGATAACGCTGAATATCAAGATTGCAATATTTCTGACAAAATAATTTTTGCCTTGTTTTTTATTTGAAGTCTTTTTGGTCTTATTCACAACATCATTCCTTATTTACATTTTGAATTATTAACTGTATTATTATACAGTTCTTATAAAACATAATAATTCTGATATGCTAATATAATGTAAATAGTATATGAATTCAAGCTGGGAATTTCGCATAAAATAGCCAACTCTTCCCTCGAAAGGAAAAAGCCGCACGGCAAATACCGTGCGGCACAGGAAGCGGTTTGTTAACCCTGATACGTTTTGGTCGGCAGGTCATTTTCGAAAATAAAGCTTGCAACGCGGTTTCTGGCTTTGTCCAAATTGGGAACCAGCACATTCCCGACTGATAAATCGTCGGTATAGTACTCCCCGTCAGCCGGAATACGGTTCTGGCTGATGGGATAATTCAAATACGTAAGCGAATTTGCAGCCATGCTGAGGACTTCATTTTTGCTCATATTTGTCGTGACAAGGTGGAGTGTGTTGGAAAGCGCACTGTAAATAGTGCCGATATTCGCGGACTTAAACTTGTTTGCCAAACTGGAAAACACCTTTCGCTGGCGCTCCGTGCGTTCAAAATCGTCGCCGATGGCGCGGATGCGGGAGTAATAGTGAGCCTGTTTTCCGCTCAGATTAAACGTGCCGCCCTTCAAATTGTAACGCGGGTCGCCCGAATATTGGTTAATCAGATTCGCCTCCGCCGATGTAATTGTCATGGTTACTCCACCCAGTTCATCGACAATCTGATCAAACGCGGAATTGCTGATGATAACATAACGGTCAATGTCCGTGCCAAAGTTGGCTTCGATTGTTCGCACGGTAAGTTTGGCGCCCTCAGCGCCGCCGCCCGCGAAATGATAAGCTGTATTTAGCTTATTGCTGCTGTGGCCCGGAATGGCAACATACATATCACGCATAAAAGAGGTAAGTTTTAATTTTTTATGGCGCGTATCAACGGAAACCATCATCATCGTGTCACTGCGGCCGGGATCGCTTTCCTGATAATCATCCACGCCCAGTATCAGGATATTGGTAATTGCATCGTCGTGGTAAAGCCCCCCGAGGATGCCCGATTTTGCACTGGCCGCGCTGCCGCTTTCGGTACCCGGGTTAAAGAGGGAACCCGCCTGCACACGGGAAATTGCGCTTTCGTTTGCAGTTCCGTCCGGAATAAAGTTAATTTTACTGAGCATCCGGTCCGCATAAACACAGAAAACACCTGCGAAAAGGAAGATCACGCTAAAAACTAAAATGAAGCTGTTTCTGATTTTCTTATTTCTGCCCTGATTCGGGACGCTTTTCTTTTTACTCACATCATCAATCCTCAATAAAGTAATTCCCCGTCAGCAGCCCCAATATACCCTGTTCCGTGTGAAATACCTTAATCCTGTTCGTCAAGCGTCAGACTGTAGGACGGAAGGAATTCCTGCACAAAGCAGTCGGCCTCCGGCAGGTGCATTTCGGTCACAGTCCGCCGCAGGGCGGATTCCGCTTTGGTGAACTCGGTGTTGCCCATGCCCTTTTCTTCCACGCATTTTACAATAGCGGAAAGCTTGTCCGCTGCTCTGACAAGCGGCAAAAGTTCCCGGTCGCCCGGCGCGCCAGCCATAAAAACCGATTCGTAGCTTGGCCTTAAGTCTTCAGGCAGCATGCTCAAAAGCTTGTTCTGAGCCATCGTTTCCACCTCGCGGTAGGCGGAGCGAATTTTTGGATTGTAGTATTTTACCGGAGTCGGCAGATCGCCGGTGATAATTTCGGTCGCGTCATGGTAAAGGGCGAGCAGTGCGGCGCGCTCGGGGTTCACGCTGCCACCGAAGCGGGCGTTGCGCAGTACAGCCAGCGCGTGGGCAATGACCGCAGTTTCGAAACTGTGTTCGCACAAATTTTCGCTGCGGGTATTGTGCATTAGCCCCCAGCGGTTAATGAATTTCATGCGTGAAAGAATCGCATAAAAATGGAACATGGAAAAACCCCCAATATTTTAATAAAGAAAGATTCAACAGAATGACAAATTAAATTCAACCGGGAAACCTCCCCTTTTTTTGCAGGGCACCGCTGTGCGGCTGAGGGAGCATCATTCGGATTCACTTTAATTCAACTACGGTTTTGCTTTTCATCATCCAGTTTTCACAATTCATTATTAATATAATAATAAACCGAAAATATTGCAAGAAACAAGGAAGGTTTTTTTAAAATACCCTTTATTTAGCTAAAAGCTGTATGATATAATATGTGTCAGAAATGGGGGCGGCGGTTTGGCGAACGAATTAAGACAGGACAAAAAACAAAATTACTATTTAAAGGCTCTGCTATACGGCATGGCAATATCTTTTCTTATTTTTATTCCGTTTATTATTTTCGATAACGGCTATTTTTTATTTTACGGTGATTTTAATGTGCAGCAGGTTCCGTTTTACCAGATGTGCCATGACGCAATCCGCAGCGGAAACTTTGGCTGGAGCTGGACAACCGATTTGGGTGCAAACTTTGTCGGTTCCTATTCGTTCTACCTGCTTGGCAGCCCGTTCTTTTGGCTGACCATCCCGTTCCCCAGCGCGGCGGTGCCGTATTTGATGGGGCCGCTTCTGATTCTGAAATTCGGGTGCGCCTCGCTTACGGGTTTCACCTACTTAAAGCGCTACGTAAAAGACCCCAACTACGCGGTAATCGGCGGAATGCTGTACGCGTTTTCGGGTTTTTCGGTTTACAATATCTTCTTTAACCATTTTCACGAGGCGATTGTATTTTTCCCGCTCATGCTGTGGGCTCTTGATGAATACATGTATAAGCGGCGCAGGGGTATTTTTGCGCTGACCGTATTCGCCTGCTGTTTTGTAAATTATTATTTCTTTGTGGGACAGGTTGTTTTTACCCTGATCTATGGATTCACCCGTCTGCTCTGCCGGAACTGGAAAATTTCACTGCGTGACTTTTTGCTTTTGTTCTGTGAAGCAGTCATCGGCGTTCTGTGCGCATGTGTTCTTCTTGTGCCGACCATTCTTGCGGTCATTCAAAACCCGCGGGTCGATAACCCGCCGGAAGGCTGGAACGCGCTGCTCTATGACTGGAATCAGCGTTACGTTCATATTTTAGAGTGCTTTTTCTTCCCGCCGGACATTCCCGCGCGGCCAAACTTCACCCCGAATTCGGAAGCAAAATGGGCTTCGCTCGGCGCTTGGCTGCCACTGTTCAGCATGACCGGGGTCATCGGCTTTATGCAGATGCACCGGAAGCACTGGCTTAAAAAATTAATGGGTATCCTGTTCCTGATGGCGTTCGTGCCCATCCTCAACTCCACATTCCAGCTGCTGAACGCTTCGTACTATGCCCGCTGGTTTTATATGCTTACGCTGATGATGAGCCTTGCAACCGTCTACTCGCTGCAATACGAATGCATTGACTGGAAAAGGGCTATCAAATGGACAACCGGCATTACACTTGGCATTTCGCTGCCGATTGGGCTGATGATAAAAACCACCGACCAGAACGGTAGCAAAACTTCCAGTCTTGGGCTTGAGGATTACCCGACGCGTTTTTGGTCGTATGTGGCGATTGCGCTTTTGAGTTTGGCCCTTCTGACGATTATTTTTAAATATTATAAACGGGATAAACAAAAATTCATCCGCTACTGCATGGGCGGCATCGCAATTATTTCGGTTGTTTATTCGGCATTCTTCATTGCGCTCGGCAAAACACAAAGCGATGACACCCATAAGGAGATCATCCCGTATTCGCTCAACGGCGGAGCGGACATCAAGCTGCCGGACACTAAAAATTGCCGCATCGACGTTTATGACGGGATGGACAATCAGGCCATGTTCTGGCAAATTCCTACGATTCAGGCTTTTCAAAGCATCGTGCCCGGCTCCATTATGGACTTTTACCCGTCCATCGGCGTGCAGCGCGACGTTGGTTCCCGCCCCGATGTGAAGTATTACGGTCTGCGCGGGCTGACCAGCTGCCGCTGGCTGTTCGACCCTGTAGGTACCGGAAAAAGTTTTGCCGGCCTGGGTCACGAGGAGACTCCCGCGATGCCGGGGTGGACTTACTATGCGACACAGAACGGGTTTGATATTTACCAGAATGATTATTATATCCCCATGGGGTTCAGTTATGACTACTACATCACCAGTTCGGAATATGAAAAAACGGTCAAAGACAACCGTAATCTGCTCCTTCTGAAAGCAATCGTCATTCCCGACGCCAGCGTTCCGAAGTATGCGGGGATTTTGAAGCATTACGACGATTCCGCAAACTTCACGGAATCACAGGAGGATTATTTCAACAACTGCCTTGACCGGAAGTCGATGGCCTGTTCCGATTTTGACCGGGACAATGGCGGATTCAGTGCGAAAATCACAACGGAAACCGACCGGCTCGTCTTTTTCAGCGTACCGTGGGAAGGCGGCTGGACCGCGACCGTAAACGGGAAAAAAGCTGAAATCGAGAAGGTAAATGTCGGATTCATGGCGGTCAAAGTTCCGGAGGGAACTTCGGACATCCGTTTTAATTACACCACGCCGGGGCTGAAACTAGGCGCGCTCGTCACGCTTGGCGGCATTGCGCTGTTTGCCCTTTATTATGTGCTGGTAAAGCGTATGGATAAGAAAACCGTAAAAAAAAGAAAGATCTTCCGCGTAAAGGAATTTACAAAAAGTAAGGAAGAAGAGGTTCTTCCTGAATAATCAGCACCAGCATTACCAATAAAATAAAACAGCTTATAGAATGGAGGATATTATGCCTACAGTTTATTTGGTCATTCCATGCTACAATGAAGAGGCCGTTTTGCCGGAAACCGTAAAACGCCTTACCGTAAAACTAAATTCGATGATTGAAACCGACCGCGCAGACCGGCAGAGCCGCATCCTTTTGGTGGACGACGGCAGCCGCGACAAAACATGGGAAATGATCAGCAATTACAGCGAAGAAAACGAGCTGGTCAGCGGAATCAAACTGGCGCACAATCGCGGGCATCAAAACGCGCTGCTGGCGGGGTTGATGACCGCAAAGGAATCCTGTGACTGCGCCATCAGCCTTGACGCCGACTTGCAGGACGACATTGAAGTGCTCGACCAGTTTGTGGACAAATTCAAGGATGGCTGCGACGTGGTTTACGGCGTGCGCAACAAGCGTGAAACCGATACATTTTTCAAACGTGCCACGGCGCAGGGTTTTTATAAATTCATGCAGGTGCTGGGTGTGGACATTGTTTACAACCACGCAGATTACCGGTTGATGAGCCGCCGCGCACTGGACGCGCTGGGGGAATACCGCGAAACAAACCTGTTCCTGCGCGGCATTGTACCGCTCATCGGTTACCGCAGCGATTATGTTTACTATGACCGTCACGAACGTTTTGCTGGCGAATCGAAATACCCGCTGAAAAAAATGCTTTCGTTTGCGATTGACGGCATTACATCATTCAGTGTGAAACCGCTGAAAATTATTTCAAATTTAGGTATCCTTGTTTCCATTCTGAGCGTTCTCGGTTTGGTTTACGCGCTGATTGCTCACTTCACCGGCAACACAGTCGCGGGCTGGACTGCGATTGTGTGCTCCATCTGGCTGCTCGGCGGCATTCAGCTGCTGTGCCTTGGTGTGGTCGGCGGCTATGTGGGCAAACTTTACAGCGAGGTAAAAGCACGCCCGCGCTACCTGATTGAAGAATACAAAAAATAAACACAAAATCCGAGCGGAAAAGCTCCGCCCGGATTGGAACAGGTATCACCGGTGTCATAACATATTCCTCTTAAAAATAATTCATTACTGTCCAGCAAGTTTCTTACAGGTGTAAAAGTCAATTGCCATCGGCAAAAGCCTTCTGCAAGGAGAAAGAACGTCTTTCAGTTAAACCGCAATTGATTTTAATAAAAAAACCATTGACTCTTTTACAAATCAATGGTATAGTTTAATTTGGCGACAGCGCTATTCTAATATTATATTTCTACATATATACTTTAGCACAAATCAAACCGTTTGTCAAGAGGGTTATTAAAAAAATAAATAGGAGGGGTTCCTTTTGAATAATACATTAGCGTCGCTGTTTTCATTTGATACACTTGTTACACAGGCAGCGGCCGCTCAAGAAATTTTAAGCTTAAACGAAAAGTCGGAGCAATATGGACTTTCGCTCACTCCGGCGGATGCTGCCGCGCTAATCCAAACGCGCACCGAGGCGCTGAACGCCAACGGCAGAATTGAAATCGGCAGCGCGACCATCGGTAAACTCATTGACGCATTCTGCGATTCCGCGTACATTAATCAGCGCGATTACACCGCAACAATGCACGAGCTGATCGAAGCGTTTTATTACATTAAAAATGAAACGCTGGATATGCTGTCCGACGATGATCTGATCGATTTTATGAAGGACTGCTATGAAAACCGCTGCATGGGTTCGATTGAACTTCTGCTCGGACGTGAACTGGAAAAGCTTGCCTCAAACCTGCGCTTCGGTGTGAAAAATTTCAGGGATATGGGGTATGAACACCGGTACGAGCAGGATATGGAAGAACCGGAGCAGGATTTCGAGGAGGAAGCAGATGAACAGTAATTCCCTTGCCACCTATTTAAGCGCGGAGGAAATCGGCGCCGTTCAGCTTGGTGTCATGCAGCTGCTTAGCGAAGAAATTCTGCAATATACCAATTATCAAAGCAGCTCCGTTCGTACGGAAACCGCACAGAATATTTTGGAGTCCATGCTCTACAGCATTACTGCGTATCTTGACACCCAATCCGACCCGGCAGCCGTGCTCAGGACTCAGCAATTAAAAGAGCTGCGCCGAAAAGGGCTAAACCTGTTAAAACAGTATGTTGAAGAATGCAGAGTCCTTCTGAAAGAAGTCAAGGCCACCCGCACCCCCACGGAACTCATTGCATACAACAATACGATCGACGACGCGTTCGATGAATTTTTTAAGAGCTACGACCCGCAGTTTGACGCGCAAAACACTGCTGCCATGATTGACTATCCGCTGCTTAAAGATGATCAAAGCGTCACCGGGATTGTTTATATTAAAAACTACCTGACTCAGCTGAAAAGCGAAAATGTTTTCTGTGCCGGGTACAGTAAAAATTACATCCGATCCCTGCTGCTGACGCACGGACTCAAACATCATCTTGACTACCGTGAGATGCTGATTAATATTCCGGAGCTGATTCTGGAAAACAACAAACCGGGCGTGTAAACACGCCCGGTTTGTTTGAATATTAATAATTTGTTGCTTTGCGTTCAAAGTAAGCTTGCGGATGCTTGCATGCAGGGCAAATCGCCGGTGCGCTTTTGCCAATATGGATATAACCGCAGTTGCGGCAAACCCAAATAACTTCATCGTCCGCTTTGAAGACGATATCCTCTTTCAGATTTTGAATCAGCTTGCGGTAACGCTCTTCGTGGGTTTTTTCCACGCTTGCAATCATGCGCATTGTCGCCGCGATTTCAGTAAAGCCTTCCTCCTGTGCAACGTCCGCGAATCCCTTGTACATATCGGTCCACTCGTAGTGCTCGCCGGCCGCAGCGTCTTCCAAATTTTCCGAAGTAGCGCCAACCGCGCCGCCATGTAAATATTTAAACCACAGTTTTGCGTGCTCTTTTTCGTTATTGGCGGTTTCTTCAAAAATAGCGGCTATTTGCTCGTAGCCATCTTTCTTTGCTTTAGACGCATAGTAAGTGTATTTGTTCCTCGCCTGGGACTCGCCCGAAAATGCGGCCAATAAATTTGCTTCGGTCTTGCTTCCTTTTAATTCCATGCTGATTTCCTCCTTTAGTATTTTCCGTCATATTTAGGATGTAACCGGTTGGTAATATTATACATCAATCAAAACAATGAAGCAATATGGTTAAAATTAACAAATAATGAAAATTACGGATTGGTAAAGCTTAAGAATCATTGCTAAAACAAAAGGAGCGGCTCAACCTGCTTTTACATGATGAGCCGCTCCTTACTTTTTAAGGTTTCTCGTGGCAAAGCCGTGCACCTTTATTGTTCATTTTATCTTATTTATCACACATTAAACCGAAACAGAACAATGTCCCCGTCCTGCATGACATATTCTTTACCCTCGGAACGGACCAAGCCTTTTTCCTTTGCGGCGGTCATTGTGCCGCACGCCATCAGATCGTTAAACGCAACCACTTCGGCACGGATAAAGCCGCGTTCAAAATCGGTGTGAATTTTACCGGCGGCCTGCGGCGCTTTGGTTCCTTTGGTGATAGTCCATGCGCGAACTTCCGGCTGGCCGGCAGTTAAGTATGAAATCAACCCCAAAAGGCTGTAGCAGGCGTTAATCAGGCGATCAAGCCCGGATTCAGTCAAGCCCATATCGGAAAGGAACATTTCCTTTTCTTCATAGTCCATGCCGCTGATTTCAGCTTCAATCTGAGCGCAGATGGGCAGTACACCCGCGTGTTCGCTGGCCGCGATCTGCTTTACAACCTCGTATTGCGCATTCTTTTCAATTCCGCCCTTAAAGTCGTTTTCGCTCATGTTGGCGGCGTAAATGACCGGCTTATTCGTTAAAAAGGAAACGGAGTTCAGCAGTTCGGCCTCGTCGGGGGTGCATTCCACGCTGCGCGCGGACTTGCCCTCGTTTAACGTTTCTTTTACGCGGCAGAAGAAATCGTACTCAGCCTGATATTTCTTATCGGCCTTAATCATCTTCTGTGTTTTGTCAATGCGGCGGTCAAGCACTTCCATATCGGAAAGAATCAGCTCGACGTTAATGGTCTCAATATCGCGCTTCGGGTCAATGCTGCCCTCCACATGGATAATATCATCATCGACAAAGCACCGTACGACATGAACGATTGCGTCCACTTCGCGGATATTGGCAAGGAACTTGTTGCCAAGTCCTTCGCCCTTGGAAGCGCCGCGCACCAGTCCGGCAATATCGACAAACTCAATGGTCGCGGGCGTATATTTTTCAGGGTGATACATTTCGGCTAATTTGTCCAACCGTTTATCCGGCACAGCAACCACGCCCACATTCGGCTCAATGGTGCAGAACGGGTAGTTTGCGGATTGTGCGCCCGCGTTTGTAATCGCGTTAAAAAGTGTGCTCTTGCCCACATTCGGCAAGCCTACAATACCAAGCTTCATTTATTTTTCCCTCTTTATTCCGTTTTTACCAAAATCAATTGCGGTTCAGGCCATCGGCTTTTAGCCTACGGTAATTGACTTAACCATTATTATAAAGGTTTTTCCCGCTCTGTGCAAGGAGTTTTCGCGGTTAGGAATTACTCCGATTTCATGGTAAGTGCGATACGTTTTTTCGCAGTATCGACCGAAAGAACGCGCACCTTAACAATATCACCGACTTTCAGCACTTCACCCGGATGTTTGATGTATTTATCGCAGATTTGCGAAATGTGTACCAAACCGTCCTGATGCACGCCGATATCCACAAACGCGCCGAAATCAATGACGTTGCGCACCGTGCCGTCCAACTCCATGCCTGCTTTCAAGTCCTCCATGCTCAGCACATCGGTGCGCAGCATTGGGGCGGGCAGCTCGTCGCGTGGGTCACGTCCGGGGCGCAGCAGCTCGGTGACAATATCATTCAGCGTCGGAACGCCGATGCCAAGCTGTTCGGCCGCCTGTTTTTCCCCGATCTGGGCAACTTTTTCTTTTAATTCGGCAATGCCGTTCTTTTTAATATCTTTCATATCGTAACCGCACAGTCCGAGCAGCGCTTTCGCTGCGTCATAGGATTCGGGGTGAACGGCTGTATTGTCCAAAATGTTTTTGCTTTCACTCACGCGCAAAAAGCCCGCGCACTGCTCAAAAGCCTTCGGCCCAAGCTTGGGCACTTTTTTCAGCTGCGCGCGTGAAGAAAACGCGCCGTTTTCTTCACGGTAAAGCACAATGTTTTTTGAAACGGCTGCGGAAAGTCCCGCCACCTTTTCGAGCAGGCTGGGGGACGCGGTATTCAGGTCAACACCCACGGTATTTACACAGTCCTCAACCACGCCGCCAAGCGCTTCGTCAAGCTGCTTTTTGGGCATATCATGCTGATACTGCCCCACGCCGATGGCCTTCGGGTCAATTTTAACAAGCTCTGCCAGCGGGTCCTGCAGGCGGCGCGCGATGGAAACCGCGCTTCTCAGCGTAACATCGTAATCCGGGAACTCCTGCGCGGCCAGCTTGCTTGCGGAATAAACGGAAGCACCTGCCTCGCTTACGACCATATAGGAAACACCGGTACCCAGCTCCTTGATGACATCCGCCGCAAACATTTCCGTTTCTTTGGACGCCGTGCCGTTACCGATGGCTATAATTTCGACTTTATGCTTTTTGATTAACTTTGTAATATAGTCTTTTGCCTCCGCCACTTTTACCTGCGAGTGTGTGGGGTAAATCACCCCCGTGTCCAGCGGGCGGCCGGTCGGGTCAACCACAGCAACCTTACAGCCCGTGCGGTAGCCGGGGTCAAGCCCCATTGCAACGCGGCCCTTCACCGGCGGCTGCATTAAAAGCTGACGCAGATTTACGGAAAAGACTTTAATCGCGGATTCGGCCGCTTCTTCGGTGAGTGTATTGCGCATTTCACGTTCGATAGCGGGAAAAATTAAGCGGTCGTAGGCGTCCTCACCGGCCTGACGCACAGCCTCAGTACAGGGACTTCCCTCTTTGACGGAAGAAGAATAGATGATATTCAAGCCTTTTAAGCGTTCGAGTTCAACCCCGACTTTCAGGAATCCCTCGCGCTCGCCGCGGTCAACTGCCAGCACACGATGTCCAGCAATCTTATTGATTGCCTGCCGGAACTCATAATACTGTGTATAAACGGAGTCTTCGTCCGGTTTGGCAGCTTTGGAAACCAGTTCGCCCTGAGCCATGGTAACCACGCGCAATCGCTTGCGAATTCCCGCATCATCGGAAATGGTTTCCGCAATAATGTCGAGCGCACCGGCTAAAGCGTCTTCGGGCGTTTCAACGCCCAGTTCCGGGTTGACAAATGCTCCCGCCATATCAATTGGGTACGTAGAATCTTTTTTCTGCTCATAAATCGCTGTGGCAAGCGGCTCCAGCCCCCTTTCCTTGGCGACGGATGCACGGGTTTTGCGCTTTGGACGGAACGGGCGGTAAATATCGTCAATTTCAGAAAGCGTAAGGGATGCAGCCAAAGCGGCTGCAATTTCTTCCGTCATTGCTCCCGCTGTGGTAATCAGTTCGACAACTTCATTCTTGCGCTTGTCGAGCGCGCGCAGGTATTCGAGCCGCTCCGAAATTTCGCGCAGAATTTGGTCGTCGAGCGAACCGTGGGCCTCCTTACGGTAACGCGCAATAAACGGGATGGTGTTGCCCTCGTCAATTAACTCGATTACCTTTTGTATCTGCCATTGCTGCAAATGAAACTGTTGTGCCAGTGTTATTACAAAATCCATGATGTTCCTCCGATATTGATACTGACAGCCGTACTCGCAGCTGCCGGAAATAGGGGTTGCTTCGTTTTCTATGTTTTAGCCCCGAATCATTTTTACTATGGATGCAACCAGCCAGCAAACGCCGTAAATGACCGGCTGATGGGCAATGTATAAAATGAGTGCGTGCTTTCCAAGCCATGAAAAAAACGGCACGCGGGACGGATACATGAAAGAGGGGAACCTGCCCGCCGCCGCTAATTTTCCCAGAACAGTTCCCGCCGCAAATACAAAAATCCATGGGAAAAGCGGGAAGTAGTCGGAACTGCGGAAATTATCATTAAAAATACCGATTGGCGCAAGCCAGTTCGTGCGGTACAGCTCATCGGGAATCATGAGCCCGAGCTGCGGGGAAAGCCCAAGGTACCCTCTGGGAATCCCCATGGTGCAAACGAACAGGATTGCACAGACGGCGACCGCAATCCATGAAAACCGATACCGGTCAGAAACCGGCTTGAGCAATCCGTAAAGAATCATGCAAACGGAAAGAAAATGCAGGATTCCGAACGCAATCAATTCTTCCGGTACCGCAAGAAATGTAACGAGCGAAACAGCAAGCGCAACAGCCAACAGCTTTAGCCCCCGCTTCAAATTGGAATGGGACAGGTCGGACGAAATTCCCGCAATCAGCATGAACAATCCGGCAAAATAGGGTTCAGCAGGCATAAAAAAGCGCAGCAGAACCATCCCCGCCTCAATGTTGTAAAGGTAGGCAAGTGTGTAAAATCCGTGGTAAAACACCATGCAGAACACCGCAAAGCCGCGCAGCTCGTCCATTAAATAAATCCGTCTGCGCGCCGGGGGGGTGCTCAGGTTTTCCGACATTATTTCACCTTCTGTAATTCGTATTTATTAATTGAATTGGGTATGTTATAATTAGAACAGTTTTGCAGCGGGTTACCTCATATTATGACAATCCTGCCGGCTGTAACCCCTATGTTTGGCAATTCTTCATTTATTATATCATGCTACAGGAGGAAATTACAATGAAAGAGACAAAATTGACCCGCGAATACACTGTGACGGAAGAAATGCTTGCAGTCAATGTGGGCAGCGGCAGCGTTCGCGTGCTCGCCACTCCCATGGTCGCTGCTTTTTTTGAAGGTACCGCCGCCGCGCTGGCTCAGACAGAGCTTGAAGATATTTACACCACGGTCGGTTCCAAAATTACCGTGGAGCACCTTTGCCCCACCGCGCTTGGCTGCAAGGTTACCGTCACAGCCGAACTGACCGAGGTGGACGGCAGAACCTTCCGCTTCAATCTGGAAGCACACGATAACGCCGGTCTGATTGCGACCGGAACCCATGAACGCGTCAGCGTGAAAAAAGAAAGCTTTGCGGCGAAGGCCGAAACCAGAAAAAACAGGTAAAGCGGGTTGAAAATGACATCAGTTTACGATATGGTGCTGTTTGATTTGGACGGCACACTAACCGATTCCGAACCCGGCATTGTCGGGGCAGTAAAAGAAACGCTGACACGCATGAATCTTCCGATTCCGGAACACGATACGCTGCGCAAGTTCATCGGCCCGCCGCTTTGGTACAGCTTTGTGAATTTCTGCGGCATGACCGACCGCCAATCGGAACAGGCCGTTGAGTTTTACCGCGAAACCTACAATGTAAAAGGCGCGTTTCTGAACTTCCCTTATCCCGGCATACCGGAATTTCTGGACATTTTAAAGAGCACCGGTGTTCCGCTTGCCGTGGCAACCTCAAAGCCCGACAATATTGCCCGCCCCGTGCTGGACTATTTTAAACTGTCCCAATATTTTACCCATATTTCCGCACCGGGCGACAATGAGCGCAGCAGCAATAAAAAGGAACTGATTCTGTCGGGGCTGAACGCTTGCAAAGTTGCCCCCGAACGCGCCGTAATGATCGGCGATACCCACTTCGACGCAATCGGTGCGCGGGAAGCCGGAACGAATTTTATTGGCGTGCTGTACGGCTTTGGTACCCGCGCCGAAATGGAGCAGGAAGGCGCGGCTCACTTTGCCGGAACCATTTCCGAACTCACAAAAATGCTGTTAAAATGAACTCGTTTTTCTGAGAATAATTGACAAATCCACTTTATTCCGGTATAATATTAATGAACTGAATAAGGGGTGCTGAGTATACTCGGCTGAGACGAAGCGAATTGACGCTGCAAACCCTCGACCTGATCTGGATAATGCCAGCGTAGGAAAATGGATTTTTAACGCTCTGTGGCATTCACAGGGCGTTTTTTTGTACAGAAAAAGGTCAGCCGACAGGCGTCTGCGGTATTGCAGACAAGTTTAAAGCATAAAATACCTTCAGGTATGATTCGGTTCAATACATAATATTTGGAGGAACCTATGAAGAAGAACACAACCCTGATCCTTGTGGAATGCGCATTGATGATCGCTATGTCCACCGTACTGAGCATGTTTAAAATTTTTGAGCTGCCGCAGGGCGGCGCCGTCACCTGCGCGAGCATGGTGCCGCTGGTGCTGGTTTCGTATCGCCACGGCCTGAACTGGGGCATCTCCACCGCGTTTGCCCACAGCCTGCTGCAAATGCTGATTCAATTCAATGCGCCGCCGGCCAACACCTTCTGGGCGTTTCTGGGCGTAATTGCACTGGACTACGTACTTGCATTCACTGTTCTGGGCGCTGCCGCCTTTTTTGGCAAACCGTTCAAAAGCAGAGCGGTAGCCGTCGCGGTCGGCTCAGTCGCTGTTACCTTTTTACGGTTTGTGTGCAGCTTTCTTTCCGGCATCCTCATCTGGGGCGGTTACGCGCCGGAGGGCACCCCGGTTTGGCTGTATTCCCTTACTTACAACGGCAGCTACATGCTTCCTGAGATCATCATTACCGCAGTCGTTTCCGTTATCCTGATTCAGGTACTTGACCGCGTTGATCACAGAACACCGAAAAAGGCGTAACGCCTTATAAAGCAGGAAGGAGGAAGCCGCACGGCTTCCTCCTTTTATTATGCTGACTTACTGCTTCAGCAGCTCCAGAATCTGCCGTTTATAGCGGATAAATTCATCGGATACGCTGAACTCCGGCCCGCGCGGTTTGGCGGCGGCTATTTCAATTTCGCCGGTAATCCTGCCGGGACTGCCCGTTAAAAGGTACACACGGTCGGAAAGGGTAATCGCTTCGTCAATATCATGCGTGATAAACAGAGTGGAAAGATTAATCGCCTGCATTACTCCCAAATACCACTGGTGTATGGACGATTTTGTAATGGCGTCAAGCGCGCTGAACGGTTCGTCCAGCAGCGCCACTTCATGGGAAAACAAATAGGTTCGCAGCAGCGCGGCACGCTGACGCATTCCGCCGGAAAGCTCGTGCGGGTACAGCTTTTGCGTTCCGTCAAGTCCGAACGCTTCGAAATGCCGCCCGGCCTCCTCCCGTGCCTTTGATTTGCTCGCTCCGCGAATCAGCAGCGGCAGGCACACGTTGTCCAAAATCGTTCTGTAGGGCATCAGAAGATCTTTTTGCTGCATATAGCTTACTTTTCCCGCCGCCCCGGTAATGTCTTCCCCGTTCAGCAGAATTGAGCCGGAATCCGGCTTCATAATACCCGAAATAATATTGAACAGTGTAGTTTTCCCTACGCCGCTCACCCCAAGGAGGCAAACAATCTCGCCCTGACGGAGTGTGACGGAAATGTCCTGAATCACACTTTTTTCGCCGAAGGCCTTGCTGATACTCCGTGTCACTAATTTTTCCATGGTTTCTCCGTTTCCCTGTGCTTTGCGCTGTTATTGCGGCAGGTAATCATCGCTGAATCCCGTTCCCGCAGGAATTTGCTCATCGATCAGCTTTTGGTCGGAAAGCCATTTGTAAAAAGCGTCCCAGCGTTTCGGGTCAATGTAGCCCCAGCGGGTGACTTCTGCTTTATACTGATTGGCAAGCCACTTCTGACTTTCCAAAACGATTGTTTTATCCAAAGTCGGGTCGGCCTTGCACAGAATATCTGCGGCTTTTTCAGGGTTGGCAATCGCATATTCATAACCCTTTTTTACAGCGGAAAGGAACTTTTTTGCTGTTTCGGGCTTGTTCTTTAAAAAGTCGTTATTGGCAATAATGACCGGAGTGTAGTAATCAAAGACCGGGTCAATATCTTTAAACTGAAAATAGTTTGTTTCAAGTCCCTTTACTTTCGTGGCAATGCCATCCCATGCATAAAAGATCCACACAGCGTCAATATTGGTTTTGAGCGCCGCGACTACATCCTGCACCGTGGACGGCACCATTTTCATTTTGGCATAATCGCCGCCGTCCTGCGTGATGACATGCTTCATAATCGCTTTTTCCACAGGCATATCCCAAGTGGCGTATGTTTTGCCCTCCAGCTTTTTCGGGCTGGTAATGCCGTCGCTCTTCAGCGAAATAATACCCGAGGTGTCGTGCTGAATAATGGAAGCGACCGCTGTTACGGGAACCGCCGTGGATTTCATAAACGCCGGTGTCATGGTGTCCTGGCAGTCAATTCCAAAATCTGCTTTGCCGGAACCGACCAGCGCTGTGGCGCCGTCTTCCGGCGGCTGAACGATATTCACTTCCAGTCCCTCTTCCGCAAAGTAGCCCAGCTCCTGTGCAACATAAAGGCCGGTGTGGTTGGTGTTCGGCGTCCAGTCCAGCACAAAATGAATGGTCTCTTTTGCTGCGGACGCGGAACTTGTCGCTGCGGAAGCGGCTGTGCTTGCTGCCCCGCTTGACGCAGCGGAGCTTGCCGCCGTTGCATTTCCGGCACAGCCTGTCAGTGAAGCAGTCAGTGCTGCGGCTAAAGCCGTCGCTAATATTTTCTTCATCATATTCTTTTTCCATTCCCCGTGCGATTTGTAATTTATTGTTTCCGCCCTGATTCCACACGAGAAATACAGGAACAGTTTTATTTATTTTACAGGATTTCCGCGTCGTTCCGCACGGTACGGCATAACCCGTTTTTCAAGCAGGGAAACCAGCCGCATAAGCACAAGGCTTAAAATGGAAACGAGGAAAATCACGGCAAACATTTTATCGAACGCATAGGATTTTTTGACGCGTGTCATGTAAACGCCAAGCCCATTGTAGCCGCCAAGCCATTCCGCGATTACCGCACCCACAATGGAGTAGGAAACAGAAATACGCAGGCCGGCAAAAAAATGGGTCATCGAGGAAGGCAGCTTCAAAAAACGGAAAATTTGCAGCTGTGAAGCGCCCATTGCGCGCATTAAATTCATCATGTCGCGGTCGGCGGAACGGTACCCATCCAGCAACCCCACGGCAATCGGGAAAAAGCACACAATTACCACCAGCGTAACTTTCGGCGACATTCCGTATCCCATCCACAGCACAAGGAGCGGTGCAATTGCCACCGCGGGAACTGTTTGGCTGATGACCATCAGGGGATAAACCGATTTGTAAAGGAATGCAAACCGGTCCATCAGGAATGCAATGACAAACGCCAAAAGGACGGCAATACTCAGCCCGAGAAAGGCTTCGCCCAGCGAAGTCGCCATGTGTCCCATCAGCTGGCTGAAATCGCCCGCAAAGGCAAAACACACGTCCAGCGGGGAGGGCAGCATGAATTTCGGCACCCAGCCCGCCATAGAAACGCCCTGCCACACAAAAAGCAGCAGTGCGAGCAGAGCGCCCGCGGAAGCATTATTTCTGATACTTTGAAATTTTCTGGTCAATCGTCATTACACCGCTTTCCGGCCTGTACGCTATTTTCACATAGGTGCTTACCCCGGGCGCACCTGCTTTTACGGCAATTAACTGACATCCCTTAACAATTTCCATTAAGGTATCGTAATCACCCTCTACCGTTGTTTCGAACGGAGCAACCACCGTGTGAAGTCCGAAGCTCTTAATATAAGCAATCACTTCGTCTACCACACGGATAACCTCCGCGTCACCGGAGACGGACGGCAAAACCTGAATTGCAACACTGGTATCAAACATGATAAAAACCTCTTTCATGATATATTCGAAACGGCCTGCCCTGCAGAAGCCCACCGTTTTCAACGGATAAATGAATAAAAAAAACGCCCCCTGCGGACAGCAGAAAGCGTACAATAAACGTACAATTTGCAGATGCAAATTACGATATACTCCCTCCGCCGGAATTGCCCGGATCAGGTTTAGGGTTTGAGCGTAAACGCTCCTCTCAGCCGAATTTCATCAGCACCCCTGTTTTATATTTGATTAACGTCAATTACGGTTTAAAACCTTCGACCTTTGTCGGTCACAATTGACTTGCATCAGTATACATGCATTTTTTTGTTTTGTCAATTCAACAAAGAATAATTTTGAAAGTGTTTTAACTCTGCCTGAGCAGTCATAATTTTCCTTTTATTATACTATTCTTTTAATGACATTACTTATCTTCTCTTTTGTCAATAATAATTACATTTTTGTTTTGATGACTAAATTTATCATATACTAAAACAAAATGAATGATCCATCACGGTATATGAAAAGCAAACGGGGCATGCAGTGTGAAAATATTGCACACGTATCTAAAAAAGCCTAAATTAGAAAAGTGCACAGCGCCCGCGGCAGCCGCAAGCCTGCCGAAAAGCGCAAAAACTTCCCTGCGCGACAAGCTGTTGGGCACGGGTATTCTTATTGCGGGCTTGGCGTTTTTTCTGTGGTTTTCCGTTATGCTGTGCCGCCCGATATTTCTGATTGCCTCCAATCCCGGACAATTTGAACGTTTTATTCAGGAGCAGGGGGCTTTGGGGCGGATCGCATTTTTGGGAATTCAGATTTTACAGGGCTTTCTTCCCATACCGCTTGAACTGACCGCCATAGCGGGGGGCTATGCCTTCGGACAGGTGCAGGGAATGATTCTGACCCTTTGCGCCACTATGATTTCGACGACAGCCATTTTTTATTTTACAAAGTTTTTCGGTCAAAAGCTGATGAATTTATTTTTCACCCCCGCACAGCAGCAAAAGGTAAGCTATTTCCGAGACGAAAAAGTGCGCACAACATTAACATGGATCATGTTCCTGATTCCCGGTCTGCCGAAGCGCATGTTTGTATTTTCCGCCGGACTGGTTCCGCAAAGATTCCGCCGATTTTTACTGATTTCAACACTTGCGCGCGTCCCGTCATTGCTCGCCTGCTCCTTTGGCGGAAACGCACTTGGAAACGGGGATTACGGTCAGGCAACCGCTGTACTCGTTACGGTCGGCGCGCTGAGCATAGCAGGAGTCGCCGCTTACAAGGCTGTTTCAGGCAAAAAGAGCCGGTCTTAGCTCCTTAATAAATTTTAACGAGTTAAATTGCTAAAAAGCATTGACTGGCACTGATAAAAATCTTATAATAGTAAAAATAACTTGAAGGAACGCGGAGGGTACTGTTTTGATCAGCGGAGCGGAAATGATGGTAAAATGTCTGGAAAGCGAAAACGTAACAATCGCCTTCGGCTATCCCGGCGCAGCAATCTGCCCTTTTTATGATTATCTGTACCGTTCGTCAATTCAGCATGTGCTTGTCCGCGAAGAGCAGAACGCGGCGCACGAAGCAAGCGGTTACGCTCGCGCAAGCGGCAACCCCGGCGTGTGCATAGCCACTAGCGGCCCGGGTGCCACTAATCTGATAACCGGCATCGCCACGGCGTATATGGATTCGATTCCGCTGATTGTCATCACTGGGCAGGTCAATTCCGAGCTGCTCGGCCGTGATGTATTTCAGGAAGCGGATATCACCGGAGCGTGCGAGCCGTTTACCAAACAGTCTTATTTAGTAAAAGATACCGCGGATTTACCGCGCATTTTTAAAGAAGCGTTTCATATTGCCACGACAGGACGCCCCGGCCCGGTTTTGATTGATGTTCCGGTTGATATGCAGACGAATACCGTACCCGAATTCGTTTATCCGCTAAAAGCGAATATTATCGGCTACAAGCCCCGCACCCAGGGACACGCCATGCAGATTAAAAAGGCGCTCACCGCTATTGCGGAATCACGGCGCCCGATGATCTGCTGCGGCGGCGGTGTGGTGCTTTCGGGGGCGCGCGATGAATTGGTTGCCTTTGCGGCAAACAGCGGAATTCCCGTTGTTTCCACCATGATGGGCATTGGCGTTATTCCGATGGACAGCACCCTTTACCTTGGCATGATTGGAATGCACGGCCACACCAACGCCAACAGGGCAATGGGCGAGGCTGACTTAATTGTGCTTTGCGGTGCCCGCGTAGGCGACCGAGCGGTTTCCGCACCGGAACAGATGGCGCAACAGGCGACAATCATACATATCGATATTGATCCGGCTGAAATCGGCAAAAACATGACCGCCCACATTCCGATTGTCGGTGATATCCGGCTTGTTCTTCGCGATTTTGCGGACATGGTTACCAACACCGTTCCTGCGGAATGGATTGACTGTGTATTAAAATATAAAGCGGATTATGTTCCTGCCGGTGAACCGGAAAACGGCACCGGTTTTGTGGAACCCCGCTCCTTTATGCGCACACTTTCCCGCATGATGGACGAGAACGCGATTCTCGTTTCCGACGTTGGGCAAAACCAGATTTGGGCGGCCCGGAACTTCAACGTGAAGGAAGGGCGCTTCCTTACTTCCGGCGGACTCGGTACCATGGGCTACGCACTGCCCGCCGCAATCGGCGCCAAGCTGGCCAAGCCGAACCGTCAGGTGCTCTGCATCTGCGGCGACGGTTCGTTCCAAATGGCAATGTGCGAACTGGGTACCCTTTGTCAGGAGCAGGTCAATGTAAAAATCATTATCATGCAAAACGACCGCTTGGGCATGGTGAAGGAAATTCAAGGCAGGCTTTATGGCTCCCGTTACATTGCGACCACACTGAGCGGGAATCCCGACTTCGTCAAGCTGGCGCAGGCGTATGGGATACAGGCCGGATTTGCCGATTCCAACGATCAGGCGGAACAGCTTGCCAAAAAAATGTTTGAATCCGAAAAAGCCTTTATTCTGGTGTGCCGGGTAAACCCCGACGCGCCGACGATATAGGGAGGCGCAAGATGAAATACACCCTTTCTGTTTTAGTTGAAAACCAGCCTGGCGTCCTTTCCAAGGTTTCCGGTCTGTTCTCCCGCAGGGGCTTTAATATTGACAGCCTTGCTGTCGGCATTACCGAAGACCGCACCATTTCACGCATCACCATTGTGGTGAACGGCGACGAATACATGGTTGAGCAGGTGGAAAAACAGCTCAACAAGCTGATTCCCGTCATCAAAGTCAAGGTGCTCGAACCCGACATGTTTATCAGCTGCGAACTTTCCCTGATCAAAGTAAGCTGCAACACAAAGCAGCGCTCTGAAATCATGAAAATTGCCGAACTGATGCATGCGCAGATTGTCGACGTAGCCACCACATCGCTTACACTGCAGTTTACGGACACCGACGAGCGCACACAGACACTTATCAGCCTTTTAAAGCCTTACGGACTGAAGGAAATTGTCCGCGCCGGCACATTGGCTATTGAAAAAGGTGCGACCACCGCCCGCAAACAAAACACGTGATTATTGCAAACCAATCGTTTCGGCTGCCGCGCGGCGGAAACGTTAGTTAATATTTTTTGCCCATAAGGCAAGGAGGAATTTAAAATGCCAAAAATTTATTATCAGGCGGATTGCGATATCAATCTGCTCAAAGGTAAAACCGTTGCCATTATCGGTTATGGCAGCCAGGGTCATGCTCATGCTCTGAACCTTCATGACAGCGGAGTCAATGTCATTGTCGGTCTTTACGAAGGAAGCAGCAGCAAAGAAAAGGCAGAAGCTGCCGGGCTGAAAGTCATGACAGTTCCACAGGCCACCAAGGCCGCCGATATTATTATGATTTTAATTCCTGATGAGCGTCAGGCAGATATGTATAAAGCCGACATTGCTCCTTACCTTACCGAAGGCAAAGCGCTTGCTTTCGCACACGGCTTCAACATTCATTACGGCCAGATTAAGCCGCCGAAGAATGTTGATGTGTTCATGATTGCCCCGAAGGGCCCGGGCCATACCGTACGCAGCGAATATGTTGCAGGTAAAGGCGTTCCGTGTTTAATCGCAGTGGAACAGGATGTTTCCGGTCACGCGACCGACCTTGGCCTTGCTTACGGTGCAGGTTTAGGTGCCGCAAGAGCAGCTATCATGGAAACGACCTTCAAAATTGAAACGGAAACCGATCTGTTCGGCGAGCAGGCTGTTCTGTGCGGCGGCGTAACCGCCCTGATGCAGGCAGGTTTTGAAACTTTGGTCGAAGCCGGCTATGCTCCGGAAAACGCCTATTTTGAGTGCATCCATGAAATGAAGCTGATTGTTGACCTGATTTACAGGGGCGGCTTCTCCCTCATGCGCTATTCCATTTCCGACACAGCCGAGTTCGGCGATTACGAAACCGGCAAGCGCCTTGTGACGGACGAAACCAAAAAAGAAATGAAGAAGGTTCTCTCCGAAATTCAGGACGGTACCTTTGCCACCAAGTGGATTGCCGAAAACAAAAACGGCCGCTCCCACTTCAATGCATGCCGCCGTATCGGCGCAAGTCACCAACTGGAAGAAGTCGGTAAGGAACTGCGTAAAATGTATGCGTGGAACAGCGATCCAATCGACTAATTTCTCTTTAAAGAACATATATTTTTATTAAAAATATTCATTCCGTTGTTTTATTATGTTATAATACTAAGACAGCGGAATATTTTTAATTTTAAGGGGGATATGAACTATGTGGAACAGAGCTATTTTAAAGTCCAACGCAAAAATCGCATTAAAGGGCCGTTACTGGGTTGCATTCGGCGTGTCCATTTTGGCAATGATCATCACAGGCGGATATTCGATGATTACAACACGGTATGAATTGGGTTACCGGCAGGCGGTGGTCAATTCGGCAGCACAGCTTGATCAGCTCGTAGCGCAAAGCGGATTAATGAATTTAATTTCGATTGGCTCGGTATTATTTTCAGTCTTTATTGCGCTGCCGATTGCAATTGGTGTGAGCCGTTTCTTTTTACAAAACCATTTTGGCGTAACGGAATTCGGCACCATGTTCAGCGGTTTCCGCAATAATTATATGAACGGTGTCGGCGCAATGTTTGTTACCGAGTTATTCATCGGCTTGTGGGGCCTGCTGTTTATTATTCCCGGAATTGTGAAGGCACTGCAGTATTCCATGGTTCAGTATATCCTTGCAGATAACCCGTCCATTCCCGGCAGCCGCGCGAGGGAAATCAGCCGCATCATGACAAACGGAGAAAAAGGCGCGATTTTTGTGCTGATCCTTTCCTTCCTCGGCTGGTTTATACTCGGAACTATTTGCTTTTTTGTAGGCAATTTTTTTGTACTTCCTTACTACCAGGCTACTTTTGCGGAACTGTACATATTCCTGCGTGACCGCGCAATTCAAACCAATCAGGTTAATCCCGCGGAACTGGGCTTAATTGCACCTGCTCCTGCTCCTGCTCCGTACATTCCACAGGTTTAATCATCAAATTGAACTATCATTAATTAGAGGCCGTCAAGCGAATGCTTGACGGCCTCTATCTTCTTTATATGATTTTATCCTTTAACGAAACGAGGTGTTCAGCGCTTTCATCAGCGTACGCACGTCATACATGTGCGGGGTGACCGGGCATACCTTCTTGTCAAGTCCAAGTAAGGTATAAACAGCGATTCTGGCAGCGCGCACGGAATATTCTTCAGTGAATACCATATCCTGCGGAATTTCTACAAACTGGCTGATCATAGCAAGGTTTGTGGAACCCTCCGGCACAACCAGCGGGCGGTCTTGCATGGCACGCGGCTGGAACTGCGCGTCAATATAAGGCATCATGCAGGGAATCACATTGACAACCGATTCCATAATTTCGCCGGTCTCTTCTTCAAAATGCAAATGATGCAGCAGCTCGGTCAGCATTTCTTCCCCTGTGCAGTCACGCATCGGCTTTTTTACATAGTCGCCTTCGCGGTTTGTGTAAAGTCCGTAACCCCAAAGCATTGTCGTATCCGCGGGCTGGTTTTTAAAGTGGGGCTGGGCCGCGACTACAATGGACATTAGCCAGTTTGAATCCTTAAACGTCATCAACGCGCCGCTGCCCGGCTTGTTGCGGGAATACTTTTCAATCAGCTTCAGGAATTTGTCGCCCTTACAGGTAACGGTAAAGCTTTCCCAGTTACTCTCCTCCGCTTTCCCGAAAAATGGTTTCGGGTTGCCGAGTCCCTGTTTTTTTGCGGCGATGTTTGCCCAAAGTTCACCGGAAATCGGGTTTTCGGTAAGGTAAGGAGCCGGAGTATGCAAGTCGCCCACGGTCGCGCTGTCCGTCATGCAGCCGTTTGTCACGATGCAAAGGTCGCCCTCGTGGAGCTGAATCAAACTCTTGCCCTGTGCGTTTTCGCAGTGAATTGCGGTAACAGTGATACCGTCACCCTCTTCAAATTCGAGGTCAGTCACCGTGCATTTCGTTCCAAAATCAACACCAAATTTATCAAGATATGCTTTCAGCGGCATCACCAGGGATTCATACTGATTGTACGGAGTTCTGGTCACTCCTTCGAGCGTTTGAATACGGGGAAATTCAAAAATCATGCGCTGCATGTAACGCTTGAATTCGAACAGGCTCGACCATTTTTGAAACGCAAATGTCGTCTGCCACATATACCAAAAATTCGTTTCAAAAAAATGAGGAGTTTTCGCAAACCAGTCGCAGATGCGAAGATGATCAAGCTTTTCTTCCGGCGTAATCATCAGCTTGCCCATTGCCATGCGGTCTGCATCGTTAAATCCCATGGACGTGACATCTAAAATTTCGCCGTCCTTATCAATCAGTCTTGCATTTGCGTGCGTCGGGTGCGCGTGGTCAAACGAAAGGACTTCGTCCGTAACACTCATGCCCTCGTGTTCAAGTGATGGAATGGTCGAGAACAGCTCCCAAACATTCTCGTATGTTTCCTCATTCAGCATTCTGCCGCCGCGGCATATGTACCCCGTTTGAGCGCTGCCCGCGCCGTCGTTGCTACCGCCGAGAATCGGAAGTCCCTCCAGAACATGAATATTTTTCCCGGGAAAATCGCAGTCCCGCACCAAATAAGCCGCACCGGCCAGTGAGCCAAGGCCGCCGCCGACAAAATAGACCTGTTTATTCTCATACTCTTTTTTCATGACAATTACCTCCATAGTAAATTGAATTTTGTTTTTCGTGATTCACATGATAGAACTTTTTCCTTCTTTACTCTATAGACAGAAAAAGCCCCGTGTATAAACTTTATACACAGGGCTTTGAGTGTCTAAATTTTGAATCAACTTTAAATTCAATTACTTTTGTGTGTATTTTGCAATCGCACGCGCAATGTCGCCCTCGATCAGCTTGCTGAGATCGTCGATGATCTGCGCCGGATCTTCCTTCATTCCGTCCTGAATCCAGTTGGTCATTAAACCGATAAAGGCGGCAGTATAGAAATTCGCAATAAAACTCGTTTCCTTTTCCGAAACGTCAGTACCCTGCGCGACCTCGTTTACCACGCCAATCAGCAAATCATACGTTACTTCGTGTAAAAAGCGTTCAAGGTGTTCACGTCCCAGTGAATGAAAGGTGTTCAGGCAAAACTCCTGATTCTCGCCAACATACTGAAATATCTTCAAAAATCCCTTCGGCCACGTATCATATGTTTTGCAGTCTGCAATTCCGTCCACCGCTTCGGTGCGGTAAATCCAGCCAAGCAAGTCATAAATATCCTGAAAGTGATAATAAAAGGTCTGCCTGTTTACCCCGCAGTCGTTCACCACATCTTTAACTGTGATTTTATCAAGAGATGTTTTCTGCATCAGTTTTTTAAGTGATGACGCCAACGCTTTTTTTGTCACCAACGACATGTAACTCACTTCCTCTGCATGAATCGGCATGCCTTATCATAACATATCCTTTCAAGATATTCCATACTGAAAATCCCACCGGCGGAATAACCCGCGGTGGGATTTTTGTTATGAAGTATGTTTCAGCTGGCCTTCGCAATACAGGCTGAAACGGTCTTTTCCGGCTTTTTTGGATCGGTACAGCGCCAAATCCGCATGCTGATAAAGCTCCGAAAAAGTAGTTCCGTCATTCGGGAAAACCGCGGCGCCAACGCTCGCGGAAATTTTATACTCTCCGTTTTCTCCTGTGTAGGAATTACGGAAGACTGCACAGATATCGCTTAATCTGACTTTCAGCAAATCTTCATCCGGCATATCCTTGACCAGAATTACAAACTCATCCCCGCCTGCGCGGCCGACAATGTCCGTCGTTCGAAACAGATCCTTAATGTCAGACGATACTTTTTTCAGCACGTCGTCCCCGTAAATATGGCCAAGCGTATCGTTGATTCCTTTAAAATTATCAATATCCACAATAATAAAACCGTGGCGTTCCTCCGGCGGGGAACTGCTCAAATATTCTTCTATCATCGCCTCAGTTGTTACCTTATTGTAAAGCTGTGTCAGCAAATCCGTCCTGGACCTGCTTTCCAGCTTTTCAATCATCTTTTTTTGGTGGTCGGTATCGCTGATTAACCCAATTGCGCGGAACGGTTTCTGATATTCATCACAAATCACCTTTACACTCACAGTACACCAAATATATTTGCTGTCAATTGTTTTCATTCTTACATCCACCGGCTTTGGCTGGTTCCCTCGGCGGGCATCCCAGAAAAACGCGGAAATAATCGGTCTGTCACTTGGATGAACCGGCGAAAAATCAGGGATTTCCGAACCGGGGTTTTCGACCGACAGGCTGAATCCAAATTTATTCGTCCAGTGAACGGTATGGTACAGGTGATTTTCAAGGATATCCCACTCAAAAATCACTTGATTGGTTTCTTCCATAATCAACGCGTAGCGGGCTTCACTTAATTTCAGTTCTTCCGTATCGTCTCTTATTTTTTCGACCAAATTATTAAATGCAGAAGCCATATCCCAAAATTCGCCCTTATAAAAGTCGGGCAGCTGTACGGAATAATCCTTTTGCTTTACGCTCATAAACGCGGCGCGCATATCGCGGATTGGGTTTAAAAACCTTTTTGCCGCGGTGTAGGATATGTAAATCAGAATCAGTGCGAATAGCAGAAGTGACCCGACGTAATATTTAATAATGTTTATAAGAGGGTCCATCATCTCCGATTGGGAAACCGTGCTGAAAATAACCCAGTTCGTATCGGAAATAGCCGAATAGCAACCGGATTTATCCTTGCCGCCCTCCGTAAAGGTCAAAAGGCCGTTTGGATTTGACTGGAAATCAATTTTTTTCCATGTCTGGTTATAAAAATCATTACCGAACTGCATTTGCCCCAAATTGCTGACCGGATTGCCGAGTTCGTCCTTAGCGCTGTCTTCCGCAATATTTCCGGAGCTGTCAAGCACAATGGTGCGGCCGGTATTCATAAAAGTTTGCCGGCTCAACATGTCAAAGTAATACATATCAATAGATGACTCAATAAAGCCCTGATAAACTCCGTCCTGATAAATAGGAATTGCAATAGCAAAATATTTCTGCCCGTCAATAAATTCCGGGTCCTGCATAATATCGGATACGTAAAGGCCGTAAGCGGGCACCGTATGCATGTCCACCTTTAGAAATGAGGGTTTCCCAACCAGCCGGCTGTCATCCGAAGCAATGATAATACCCTTTAGATTGATCAGAGAAGATCGTCTTACATAATTCCCTTTCAGGTTTCCCTCGCCTTTTATCGTTTGCTTGTCCGTCATTGTTTTAAAGGTTTGAATCACACCGGCTCGCTCAAGTTCAAACTCCGGCCCGGTTTCCCCCTGATTGGAAATTTGAAGAAGCTTGCTGACATTGGACAGGGCGGAGGCAACCTCCAGTGCCATTTTCCTTTGTGAGAAAAACTGATTGATATTGTCAGCGGTAAGACGGGCGGTGCTTTCCATGTTTGTCTGTAAAGACTGTGAGGAATCATGCCCGAAATAGCCTATGCTGAATATCATAACCATTCCGATTGGTATGATGGAAAAAACAGAAAGAAGCGTCGCCATATAATTCCGAATTCTCACAATTTGCCCCCCTTTCCATCCTGTTCCAGAGTAAATCACAAAAAGTGCAAAACTGTAAAATTTTGTAAACGAATAATTTTATTATATCACTATTCCATAAAAAAACAATCAATTTTTTTACTATTATAAAAATATTATACGGAAAATAGCAAAAAAATATGATTACACAATAAAAAAGCACCCGTTCATCACGAGTGCTTTTTTATCAATAAATTTTAATAAGAACAATATCTTTTGGTTACGCTTTTTCCGTTTCAACATCGCCATCCTGATTTTTCTTGCCGATATTCAAAAGCAGGTTCAGCAGAATACCAAAGATTGCGGCGGTTGCAATGGCAGGGAACTTCGCGCCGAACATGGGAATCATACCGTCTGAGAAAGCGAAGCTGCCGCCGATTCCGATGATCAGTATGGTTGCAATGATTGCAAGGTTGCGGGAGTCAAACATGTCAACCTTTTTATTCATCATAATCGTAACGCCCTGTGAAGCGATAATGCCGAACAGGTAAATGGAAATACCGCCGATAACCGCATTCGGAATGGAATAAACCACTGCGGTAAGCGGGGTAAAGCAAGCGATGATCATGGTGATAATCGATGCGACGATCAGCATCGGTGTGGAAAAGTTTTTCGTAATCGCCATGGTGCTCAGGTTTTCACCGTAATTTGTACCGGCGGGGCCGCCGATCAGACCTGAAATCATGTCGCCCAAACCGTCACCCATTAAATTAAGTCCAAGCTTGTCCGCAATATGATATCTTTTGCTAACGCCCTTTTGTCCAGCAAGATTATTTACATAGATATCAAGCTGATAAAGGTGAGCGGTGGACTCCGGTATTGTTGCAATTGCAATCGGCATGATGGCCGCGACTGCCGCCCAGCTTGCCGCAGGGAGAGTAAAGTGCGGCAAAGCGAAGCCAATTGCCGGAATGGCGAATATCGATGTTGTTTCCGCAATTTTATTAAAATCACAAAATGCGATATTGTTCACGGACCCTAGGATAAGCGCCAAAACGTAACCTGTTAAAAGGCCAAGCAGGATGGGGATTTGGCCCCATGTGCCTTTCAGGTAAACAGAGAACAGGATTGTCGCCAGCAGGGTTACGATGCAAACAGTCCAGGACAGATTCAGCGCAAGCGCCTGATTTGCCGCAGTAACGCCGTTCGGAAGGTTGGTCGGGTCTTTAATCGCCGTGCCTGCAAGGGAAAGTCCAATTACCATTGCAATGCTGCCTGTAACAGTTGCAGGAAGAACCTTTTCGATTGCTTTCTGTCCGAACTGTTTAATCACAAGACCGGCTGCAATAGAAACAAAACCGGACAGCACGATACCAAACTGAGCGGCCGCAATCTTTTCATCGGCCACCGGGCCGGCAAATGCCTGCGCGCCCGTAATGGAGCAAATCGCGGTGATATAGGAGAAGCTGGAACCGTAAAAGAGCGGGATTCTTCTTCCCGTAATCAGAATGAACCCGATGGTAGCAAGACCGCTCGCGAAAATTGTGGTGGAAACGTGGAATCCGGTAAGCAAGGCAACCAGAACCGTGGCCGGAAACATTACTATGATTTGCTGTAAAGCAAACAACAGCAGTTTCAAAAAGGGCGGCTTTTCGTCAGGCAAATAGCCTGATACGGGTTGTTTTGTTGACAAGGACAATCCCCTCCGTTAATTCGTTTATTTTTGGCTTTCCGCTTATTATACCTTATTATAACCCCCAGTACAACATAAATTTCATAATTTATTCATTTTTTAACGTTGACAACAAAATCCCGACAGTATCCGCAAAAAATATTATGATTTTAGATATTTCAAGTAAATAATTGTATTCAAGACAGCAATAAGCCATTGTTTTTCGGATGCTGAAATTACAATTTTATTAAATTTAAAAAAGAATTGTACGATTTTACAACAAAACATACAGCTTATATTATATAATGAAGCTACTGCGGAAGCTCTTGCAAAAGCCCTTGCTTTGCGCAGCACCGGTAAGTGCCTTAAAGAACAAAGGCGCTCCCTATCTTAATACAAAGTCAGGAGGCAACCTCATGATTGATGAACGATATTTAAAGCTGCTGTCAAAAGATTACCCAAACGCACAGGCAGCCGCAGCTGAAATGATTAACCTGAAAGCCATTATGAGCCTGCCCAAAGGCACCGAATATTTTTTCAGCGATTTGCACGGCGAACACGAAGCGTTTCTGTATCAGCTGAAAAGCGCTTCGGGTGTTGTACGGAAGAAGATTGACGAACTGTTTGAGCAGTCCATCTCCGAAGGGGAACGTGTCGCGCTCGCAAAGCTGATTTATTACCCCGAAGCGGAACTGAATACCGCAAAGCAGAATGAGACAGGGTTCAGCGATTGGTGCCGCATTATGATTTACCGCCTTGTAGAGGTCTGCAAGGAGGCGGCATCAAAGTACACCCGTTCCAAAGTGCGCAAAAAGCTGCCTGAAAACTTTGCTTATATTATTGATGAGCTTCTGCATGCGGACGGTGGCAGCAATAAACCGCACTATCACAGCGAAATTATTAAAACGATTGTGGAAACACAGATGAGCGAAGAATTTATTACCGCTCTCTGTTACTTGATCCAGCAGCTGTTGATTGACAAGCTTCATATTATCGGAGATATTTTTGACCGCGGCTCGCGCGCCGATGCAATTATGGACGCACTGATTAACTGCCACGATGTGGATATTCAATGGGGGAATCATGATATTTCCTGGATGGGCGCCGCGGCAGGCAACTGGGCCTGTATTGCGAACGTTATCCGGCTGGGCATCAGCTACAATAACTTTGATTTGCTTGAGGACGGCTACGGCATTAACCTGCGTGCGCTCTCTGTCTTTGCGGAACATACATACCGTGACGACCCCTGCGAAGTATTTATTCCCCATATTCTCGATGAAAGCCAATATGACCCCGTAGATATTCCGCTGGCAGCGAAAATGCACAAAGCCATGGCGATAATCCAGTTTAAAGTGGAAGGCCAGCTCATTCAGAAACATCCTGAATATCGCATGGACAACCGGATTCTCCTCAATAAAATTGACTTTGAAAAGGGCACCGTGCACCTTGGCGAAAAGGACTATCCGCTTCTCGACGCGCGCTTTCCAACAATAAACCCGAAAAATCCGCTCGAGCTGACTCACGCGGAAACCGAACTGATGAAAACAATTGCTTCGTCGTTCCGCCACAGCGAACGGCTTGAAAAACACATCCGTTTCCTTTATTCCCACGGCAGCATGTACCTGCGCATTAATTCGAATCTGCTTTACCACGGCTGCATCCCGCTGACGCGGGACGGCGAATTTGATGTCATCTCCTTTGGGGAACAAAGCCACTCCGGGCAAAAATACTTTGACTATTTGGACGGCGTGGTACGCAGCGCATATTTTGCACCTTACGGTTCGCAGGAACGGACGAACTCCTGCGATTTTATATGGTACCTGTGGTGCGGGGCAAAATCTCCGCTGTACGGCAAAACAAAGCTTGCCGCATTTGAACGGTATTTTATTGCAGACAAAGCGACTCACCGGGAAGAAATGAATCCCTATTATACGTATATGGAGCGCCGCGAAACCTGTGAAATGATTCTCCGCGAATTCGGGCTGAACCCCGCGTCCTCCCATATCATCAACGGACATGTTCCGGTGCGGCTGAAAGAGGGCGAAAGCCCCGTGAAAGGTGACGGCCTTTTATTTATGATAGACGGGGGCATTTCGAAAGCGTATCAGTCGCAGACCGGCATCGGCGGATATACTTTTATTGCAAACTCCCGCTACCTTGCGCTTGCGGAGCACAAACCGCTGAAGGCAGGCTGCAACACCTGTGAAAACTCACCAAAGGTAATGGTCGTCGAGGCAATCAAACAGCGCGTCACAGTTGCGGACACCGACAACGGCACTGAACTTTCCGCACAAATAGAAGAACTTTCCGCATTGCTGCGCGCTTACCGCAGCGGCGCGATTAAAGAAAAATAAAAATCCGACGGCTGAACGGTCGGCGGTATCAACTGATATTACCTGTCTTTTCGGTCGGGCTTTCCAAAATCAGAATCGCGGGTAATGTCAAGTGCCGGGTCAAAGCGATCCGGCTCGCTGATCTGATCCTTGTAAATACACTTTTTCGGGCGGCGTGTGACAATTCGATCCGGCCTATCTGAAAATTTATTCATACTCATTTTAATATAGCATTCCATACCGATTCCTCCTTTTTTCTGCTGTTCTCATGTGGCAAACAATAACACGCATAACCCGATAGGTAAATAGAAACCGCTGCATTCAAGTCAAAAAACTTATTTCCAGTTCCTTGACTTAACCCAGGAAGGTGAAAACGCCTTATTCTTAATTTATTTAACCGGATATTTACTTCCGTTAGGTACATGCCTTATCCAAGTTAATTTTATTTAAATGCCCCTTGATTTATTGTCAAAATAAATTATAATAGATACATGCAATATGCGAAGGGGCATGGAGGGTAACCTCCATGCCCCTTCCTTTGTAATATTACAGGGGTGATTTGAATGGATAAAATTGATGCCACTTTGGTTACAGCTTTACAGGAAAACGCGCGCATTCCGATTAAAGTACTGACACAAAAAGTATTTCTGTCTTCTCCCGCCATTTCAGCAAGAATTGAAAAGCTCGAAAGGCAGGGAATCATCAGCGGATACCGCGCAATCATCAATCCGATTAAACTTGGATATCATATTTCGGCTTTCATTAATCTGGAAATGACACCGAATCAAAAACCGGAATTTTATCCGTTTATTTCGGCATGTCCGAATGTGATTGAGTGCAACTGCGTAACAGGGAGTTATTCCATGTTGATTAAGGTGGCCTACCATAGTACAATGGAATTGGACACCTTTATCGGGCGTCTGCAAAAATTCGGAAATACATCCACGCAAATTGTCTTTTCCACGCCGGTCGAGCCGCGCGGAATTGACGTAATGCGTAGTACGGAGACAGTAACATAAATGAAAAGTCCACTTTCCAACATCGTTATCCCCCTTCTCCAATGGTACGCTGCCCATGCCCGGGTACTTCCGTGGCGTGATGAGCCCACGCCGTACCGCGTTTGGGTTTCGGAAATCATGTTGCAGCAAACCAGGGTGGAAGCGGTAAAACCGTATTTCGAACGGTTTACCGCTGAGCTGCCCAGCCTTGCCGCGCTTGCCGATGCAGAGGAACCTCAGCTTTTGAAGCTTTGGGAAGGGCTCGGTTATTACAGCCGGGTGCGCAACCTGCATAAGGCAGCACAGATTGTGAGGAAGGATTATCACGGACAGCTGCCCGATCGGCCGGAAGAACTGATTAAACTGCCGGGAATCGGTTCCTACACAGCGGGGGCAATTGCATCCATCGCCTACGGAAAGCCCGCCCCCGCGGTGGACGGAAACGTGCTGCGGGTCATTGCGCGCGTTACCGCAAGCCTGGCGAACATAAGCGACGCTTCGGTCAAACGCTCCGTTGAGCAGGATTTAAACCAAATTTACCCCGCGGAACACGCGGGTGACTTTACACAGTCGCTCATGGAATTGGGCGCGCTCATTTGCCTGCCAAACGGCGCGCCGAAATGTGGAATCTGCCCGCTGCAAGCCCTTTGCGCCGCTCATGCGCAGGGTATTGAAGGGGAACTTCCGGTAAAATCGGTAAAAAAGGAACGCAAGATCGAAGACCGCACCGTATTCCTTATCATCCACGGAAACAGGGTGGCCATTCAAAAACGCCCTGCAAAGGGATTGCTTGCCGGACTTTGGGAGTTCCCGAGTACGAACGGCATACTTTCTCCACAGCAGTCGGAAGATTTGTTGAAAACTTGGGGTCTTCGTGTTCTCGGCACGGAGCAGCTCCCAAAATCGAAGCATATTTTTACCCATATTGAGTGGCACATGACCGGCTGCCTTGTCACGGTCGGCGATGCTGCCGATTCCGGCGGGCTGGTGTGGGCGTCACGCGCCGAACTGCTTGAAACGTATACACTCCCAACTGCATTCAAAAGCTTCCTCACTTATTTCCTTGAAATCAGTGAGGGATAAAAAAGGAACGTATCCTTTCGGTTATGAGTAATAACGATGTATATGGCAGTTCAAATCGATTGGATTGCAGAGGCATAGCAACAGCCATGAGCACAATATTGTGCTCATGGCTGTTGCTTGTTTTATTTCAAAAAAATGATCTCGCGCGCGATGGTGATTGTGCTCATGCTGACCGTGAACGTCCCTGCATTTGCATTCACAGCACCCGCTAAAAACTCCGGAAATATCCATGTTATGTATACCAATATAGACGATATTGAAGCAACTATTTACTTTGACGGTACATGCGCGGATTGCTCTTCCATTATCCACGGCAAGGGCGGTACAACAAAGATCACCGCTACCGGGCAATTAAAAAGAGTGAATAGCAACGGAACAACCACGGTAAAAACGTGGACGGCAAGCGCAAGTGGAAACACGCTCTATTTCGATAAGCCTTATTATATTGCCAACGGGTATACCTATCAATTTGAAATTGACGCGAAAGTTTATCGAAACGGCACGGTGGAAAACGTCAGCATGACGGATTCAGAATATTGCGGATAACTGATCTCCAAACAAAAGCTTGTTACTTTTCTTTCATTTATAAAAGAAAATATAATGAAGGCAGCATAAAAAATATTTAAAAATTTTTAAAAAACTGTCACAAATCGCCAATCTAAATCGTTTATATGTGTGAAAAGCGAAAATAGCATAGCAAAATAAAGTTGTTTTTGTTTTTTTATTGAAATCCAAAGAATTTCACGTGCGCAGTGCGCACTGTGCGCGTTGAAATAAATATTTATGAAAGGGGCGAAACCAATGGGTTTATAACGGGGTGAAAAATTCCTGCTTTAAATCACCGCAAATCTCTGTTTAAATATAAACAATTGATTTGAAATAAAGGAGAATTCACATTATGAAAGACAGTTTAAAAAATTTATCAGTCTGGTTCTGGTGCTAGCAATTTCCTTAGCGGTTTCTGTTCCTGCGTTCGCAGAAATGAAAGCTGGTAACACCTCACATAATGCTATTCTTGAACAGGCCCCCAATTATTATGATGCTGATTATCAGAAAGAAATTCAGGAGACAAATCAAAAGGTAGATGCTTATTTTAATCAAAAATTTAAAAATGGGAAGATTTCGTCAGTTGATGGCAAGATCATTCCAATGAGTGGTAGTGCAAAATATTTGTCAGTTACTCTGCGTAAACAAGAGAATAGTTATTACTGTGGCCCTGCTTCTACACAAATGGCCCTTCAATATGTTACAGGTACTTTGTATTCTCAGTCATCACTTGCCACTGATATGGGAACAAATTCAAGTGAGGGAACTTATGTGTATAAAGTTGCACAAGAACTCAACAGCAAAATTGGCAGCAGTGTGTATCAATATGTACTAACATCAGATCGCGGCTTCGGGAGTGGCTTAGCGTACAGTATTGACAAGAATAAACCTGTTGTATGTCATACATCAACTGGAGTTTTGCCAACTTATACTCCAGCCACTAGTTGTGATCATTATATTGTCTCCATTGGATACTCGTATGATACTGCCGGAAGTGATAATGTCCGGTATAATGATCCTAACAATAACTCTGCACATTATGGGGTATATAACACAACTTGGAGCAATATGACAGATGCTATAAACAATCGTGCAGGATATTTTATAATGGCAAAATAAATCAAAAAGGTGTATCCGCGCAATGCGCGGATACACCCCAAACATTGTACCCTGAAAGGAGAAATACATGTTAAAAGGTACGAAATTCATACTATTTAGTTTTTCTGTTTTTATGCTTTCCCAATTAAGCAGTTGTTCTACTCAAAAGCTGAGTGAGAGTACTCCGCCTGCGGTGTCTTCGATGCTGCCATCGATTTATTCGGACAATTCCAGAGTTCAGAATTTTAAAACACAAAATGGTTTTGAACTGATAGATATGAAATATACTTACAACAAGCTGGACTTTCCTGGCAGTATTAAACTCAGCAAAAACCAACAATTATATATTTTGGATTGTACAGAAAAAGAAATTTTGTATGCCATCGCCCACACAGTCGAAATTGGAGCCAACAGTTATCATGTTACGGATGAACTTTGCGTTTGGAATATAGACAGCGGGAGAAATATGAGCCGCATAAAAGTTAACTCGCAAAACTCCAAAATTTCCGTGATATCGGCCAGATTATCAAATGATGATATTTTGTATAGTTCCACGGATTGGTCAGTCCCTGCGACAGATACAAGAATCTGGGAAATTAATTTAGTTCAGAATGAAAAAATTCAGAGCCTTGATAAAGGGCTTTGCCGTAACGCGCTTGACACTTATCTTCCACGCTTATATAAATCCAATCACTCTATCAATTACGCATATGAAACTATTGATGTAAATAATGATTATATATTTGGCGCTAAAGCTGTTTCAAATGGGAAAGTAATTGATTTATCGAAGCAACCCGGGCGCCTGTCGGAAAATGATCCGTATCGGCTTCTATCTTGCGAAGCTGCCAGCAATGGGAAAGATTTTGTTTATTTTATAGAGAAGGGCAAAGACGCCATCTTTTACCTCGTTGGTGAGCAGAAAGGATTACAGCAAATTCCCTTAAAAGGTCAAATTTATACTTACACTCTCCTCAAAGATTCACTATTTCAATCTTCGGTCGAAAATGGGAGTCAGGAAAATCAAATGTATAAAATATATATTGACTCGTTGGACGGAAAGAATTTGTATGACGTGAACGCTTACAGTGAGTTTTATCGACTTGAAAGCAACCGAGATAATATTCTGCTTGGTGTGAACAGCGGTTATGATATTTTTGCATTGGGAATAAAAAACGGAAAGGTGTTCCGGTCGAAAATCGATATTCCCAAATACCATGAGCGTCCGGTGGCCTTTTTCAACGTTGATCTGAACAGCTATTACGCATTTTTTACAGAAGAGCGTGTGTTATATAAAATTGACCTGAATATATAGGAAAAAATTTATCTTTTAATCTAAGCGTTGTTCTAACATAATTCTGATTACAAGATGAATGATTTATTTCCTTAGAAAAATTCATAATAAATTTGAGAGGATGTTAAAGAACGCTGCTGCTTGCAATCGCGCCATTTGCATAATTCCTTGTTGCAAACCCAATAAACTACTTCGAATTATTATTATAAATATTCAATGCCTTGACTAACTTAAATCCGATAAGAATAATTGTATTATAAGCGAGAACTCTTAAAAAAGACTCTATTTATCTATACTCAACTCCTGTATATCGAATTTCTTCAACGGAATCACTTTTAGTATAGCAGAATTGCAGATGGAAATACAATCCAGATTTGAGAGAAAAAGACAGTTCATAATATTTAGTTCAATTTACAAAGCGTTTTCGGAGGAGAGAACCAATGAAAAATAGAGTAACAAAAGGATTACTAATCGGAGTGTGCATTTTATTACTGTTCCTAATTTATACATGGCTAACAACATACAGTCTTGAAGATCATAAAAATGAATTAATACATTTTTCCAATAAATATTTAAATCATGCCGATTTGTCTGCATCTGTATATAAAGACCGTTTCAAAAATAAAAATGATCTGTTCACGTTATATGAAAACAACGGCGAATATTACCTCGTGTGGTCACACAAAAGCATATGGTCGCTCGGACGGTATAGAGTTGAAGGAGGTAGCTTTCCAACTCCATCTGCTGATGCTGCCCAATCCCAGATTTCAGAATTTCAGGAGGCTGATTCATCCGGTTCTGTTTATATTTTGTTTGGAAAATATAAACAGAACCATATAAAACTAAATATCACAGAGTTTAATGGCTCAACCAGCGTAAAAGAATACGAAATTCATGGCGATCACACTTTTGTTGTTTATACCAGCGAATATGACTGTAATATTACAACGAATTTAGATAATAATGCCGATTTACATTCCTGACACTTACACCTTATCTTTTCTATAGCCAGCCGGCAGGTTCAATCTGCCGGCTGACGTTTTACACGCTCAATCGTTTTTTGCCGGACTTTTTAACAGACTGCAGCCGCCGATTTCCCGGCGGCTGTTTTGTGATAAGCAGGCAATTATTCTTCCGGTTTTTTCGGGCGGTATTTCCGGTTCCCAATCGCGCAAAGAATCGCGGCCATGACGAACACGGCCAAAAAAACGGTCTTAAGCCACAGCAATTCCGGAAGCAACAGAACGGCCAAAAAAACAAGCAGGAAGAGAAAGAAAACTCCATTGATAAACCGGTAAATATGATAAAAAGGGCTGCTTCCCGGTTGTATGGGAAGATAGTCGCGTTCCATGGTGCCTGACGAGTAAATTCCATTATTTACAAACCAGAGCCAAAATAAAACCATTTTGATCTGCCAGTAGGGTGCGGGGACAGCCGAGGCAGCCAAAAACAATCCCAAAGATACGACCAGGAAAAAGCGCGCTACGAATGGAAATAAAAAGTGCATGATCTTATCACGAGTTTTCTCAAGAAATTTCATCATGTAAATCAGTCCCAGTTCACCACTGAAAATGGTAACCGGTGAACCAGAGCCTTGCCCCTTTCCCATCAGCATATTTTTATTTTTGCGCTTCGTACACCGCCCGCCCTGCAAGGGAACCCGCCGTTCCCGGATTTTCTGCGTCCCGTCATTTAAAACAGTTTTCCCGCCTTTTAATTTAACCTTTGACTATTTACAGCGATGCCTTGAAAATTGCAAGCACATCATCAGCAGTAAGCGGCACAAAAGCGTGCTCCATTCCCTTGGAAACCGCTTTTTTCGCCATGATTTCAAGGTTATCGTCACCGATTCCCACACTGCGGAGCGTGGAGGGAATTCCAAGCTCATTGAAAAAGTCCCTTGTACTCTGAATTGCCTCCTTGGCAATTTCAAACCGATCCAGATTCGCGTCAATCCCCCAGACATTCGCGCCGTACTCCACAAATTTATCAACGGTCTTTTCATTCAAAACATGCTTCATCCAGTTCGGCGTTAAAATCGCAAGGCCGATGCCGTGGGTAATATCGTAAAACGCGCTGAGCTCGTGCTCCATCGGATGCACGCTCCACGCAGCGCCGGCGCCGTACGAAAGCAATCCGTTGATTGCAAGGCTGGACGCCCACATCAGGTTTGCGCGCGCCTCATAGTTTTTCGGGGATTCCATGGCGGTCATGCCGTATTTGATGCAGGTTTTGAGCAGGCCCTCGGCAAGCCGGGACTGCAAAAACGCCTCCGGCGTGTTATTGAAATAGGTTTCGAGGATATGACTCATGATATCCGCCGTACCCGCCGCGGTCTGCTTTTTTGAAACGGAATATGTATACTCCGGGTCAAGAATGGATGCTTTGGGCTTCATGTCCTGACTGAACGTGCCGAACTTGTCATTCTTCTTCATGTCGGAAATCACAGCGTTCCCATCCATTTCGGAACCGGTCGCTGAAAGAGTCAAAACGGAGACAATCGGAAGCACCCTGCCGATCTTTTCCGGGTGTATCACCAAATCCCATGCGTCGCCGTCATAACATACCCCGGCTGCAATCACCTTGGCACAGTCAATTACGCTGCCGCCGCCCACCGCAAGCACAACATTGATGTCGTTTTCATGGCAGAGTTTAACACCTGCACGCACCGATTCAATTTTCGGGTTCGGCTCCACACCGGAAAGCTCCGTAACCGAAATATGATCTTTCTGAAGCAGATCGATTACCGTTTGGTACAGTCCCATTTTCTTAATGCTTCCCCCGCCGTAAACCAACAGTGCACGGGAGCCATATTCGCTCACCGCTTCACCCAGATGTGATATCTGCCCTTTTCCGAAATAGATTTTAGTCGGTATGGAATATACAAAGTTGTTCATTTTGATCCGCTCCTTCTTTTTTTTATAGGCAGGGAGAATAAACCTCTCCCTGTTAATTTTACTTTACTATCCGTTTTAGTATATCATACAAATATTTAATTCACAATATTTTGACCTGCAACTTTTTATGTGAGCTGAACCGGCAGAGTACCTTTGGTCCACTTGATTTTTTGCTTTCGGTAACGTATGATGAGGTAAAACAAAAGGGATGCGGAACCGTAAAGGAGGATACCATGAAAGCGTTAATTACAGGGGCAAGTTCGGGAATCGGGCGTGATATGGCGAAAATTTTAAGCGCGAAAGGCTACGATTTAATCCTTGTCGCGCGCAGACACGACCGGCTCGAATTACTCAAGCAGGAACTGCTCAGGCAGGAGCTGCACACCAACGTGCAGGTCATTGCCGCCGATTTGTCCGACGCAGCAGCCTGTATCGCTTTGTACGAGCAGGTAAAGCAGGAAAAAGTCGATGTGCTGATCAACAACGCGGGGCTGGGCGTATTCGGTGCATTTGACACCACAGACCTGCAAAAAGAACTGACTATGCTCGACACCAACATTCGCGCGGTACATATTTTAACCAAACTGTTTCTAAAAGATATGAAAACAAGAAATTCAGGCTATATCCTGAATGTGGCTTCCTCCGCCGCCTTTATGCCGGGGCCTTTGCTTTCCGGTTATTATGCTTCCAAAGCATATGTTCTGCGGTTGACACAGGCTATTTATGAGGAACTGCGCCGTTCGGGAAGTTCCGTGCATGTTTCGGCGCTTTGCCCTGGGCCGGTGAATACCGAGTTCAACGATGTGGCGCAGGTAAAATTCGGAGTCAAAGGCCTGAACAGCCACGATGTGGCGGAATATGCGCTGAAAAAAATGTTTGCAGGCAAACTGGTGATAATTCCGGGTACCATGATGAAGCTTGCACATTTTTTCATCCGATTTGTACCGGATAAACAACTGCTGAAAATTACTTACGGGCTGCAGAAACGCAAGGACGAAAAATAGAAAACCATTGCATACCATAAATGGTGTGTGAGGTTCCGCGAAATTTTAATAAGCTGATGTACGTCTTTAATCCCCCCTGACAGGGGGATTTTTTGCGCAAAAAAGGGCGGCACACAGCCGCCCCGAAACGGCAAACCGAAAGTTTGCCGCATATGAGATATTTTTAATCGTTCGCGTCGGTTCCGCTGTCTAAAAGTTCCCGGACATAGCTTGGCAGCGCGAAACTTCCTGCATGAATATCGGTATTGTAGTACCGTGTTTTCAGCCCCAGCCTGTTCCATGCAGCGGCGTCAAAAGCAAGCGGATCATACTTTTTTGAGGCAAATCCAAACAGCCAGTGACCGGAGGGATATGTCGGAATGTGGGCCTGATACACTTTGCAAATCGGGAAGAATTCCACAATGCGCTGATGTGCCCGTTTCATAGATTTCGCATATTTAGCGTAATAGGGGCTTTCGTGCTGATTGACAAGGATTCCGTCCTCGGTAAGCGCTTTGTAGCAGTTGCCGTAAAACTCTTTGGTAAAAAGTCCTTCGCCCGGCCCGAACGGGTCGGTGGAGTCCACAATAATCAGGTCGTATTCATTTTGCTTTGTGCGCACAAAACGCAGCCCGTCTTCAAAATAGATGGTCACGCGCGGGTCGTCAAGCTTGCAGGTTGTCTGCGGCAAAAATTCGCGGCAGGAGTCCACGACCAGCCTGTCAATTTCCACCATATCAATGTGTTCAATGCCCTCGTAACGGGTCAGTTCGCGCACCGAACCGCCGTCGCCCGCGCCGATTACCAAAACTTTTTTAATGTTGGGGTTTGTGGCCATCGGCACGTGTATAATCATATCGTGATAAATAAACTCATCTTTTTCCGTTACCATCATATAACCGTCCAAAGTAAGGAAGCGTCCGAATTCGTTCGATTCCATGATATCGATCCTCTGGAACGGGCTTTGTGCAGAATAAAGCTGCCTGTCCACTTTAATAGAAAAGCGGACATTTTCGGAGTGTTCCTCCGTGTACCATAATTCCATACCGACTACTCCTTTACAATGTTAATATTTTCTATGCGCTTATCCTCTGTTCCGGTCAGGGAGCAGCCCTTTTCCTTCGCATATCCGATGTAATCCAAAATCTCGCGCGTAATCAGTTCACCGGGCGCAAGAATCGGAATGCCGGGCGGGTAACACATGACAAATTCACTGCAAACATGTCCCACACTTTCCTGAACAGGCACGGCGCGTTTTTCCGCGTAAAATGCCTGCTGCGGGGCAAGAATCACTTCGGGGTTGATGTACTCATGGTCAAGCATACCGGTGTGATCCTTTGAATAAAGCCGCTTAATCTCGTAAAGGGACGAGACCAGCCGTTCAATGGCCAATTCGTTGTCGCCCACGGAAACAATGGCAAGAATATTTCCGATATCGCCGAATTCAATCTGTATGCCATAATCGTCCCGCAGAATGTCGTACACTTCAATTCCGGCGCGCCCAATGTCCAGCGTATGCACCGAAAGCTTGGTAACATCAAAATCAAAAACCGAGTCGCCGTCGATCAGTTCGCGGGAAAAGGCGTAATATCCGCCGATTTTATTGATTTCCCCGCGGGCATATTCGGCAAGACCGGTTACTTTTTCAAAAATTTCTTTTCCGCGCAGCGCCAAATTGCGCCGTGAAATATCCAGCGACGAAAGCAGCAGGTACGAGCCGCTGGTTGTCTGCGTCAGGTTGATAATCTGGCGGATATAGCCCTCGCGGATTCTGCCGTTCGAAAGCAGCAGGGAACTTTGCGTCAGGGAGCCACCGGTTTTGTGCATGCTGACCGCCGCCATGTCCGCGCCCGCGGCCATAGCGGAAACCGGCAGTCCTTCGCCAAAATAAAAATGCGTGCCGTGCGCTTCATCCACCAGTACAGCCATGTCATACCGGTGCGCCAGCTCGGTAATAGCGCGCAGATTGGAACAAATTCCATAATACGTCGGGTTGTTTACCAGCACCGCTTTCGCATCCGGATTTTTCAAAATTGCCTGCTCCACGTCGCTGAGCGACATGCCGAGCGGAATGCCAAGCCGTTTGTTGATGCCGGGGTTTACATAAACAGGTACCGCACCGCTTATAATCAGCGCGTTAATGGCGCTGCGATGCACATTGCGGGGCATAATAATTTTATCGCCTTTTTTACAGACGCTCATAATCATACTCTGTACCGCCGAAGTAGTGCCGTTCACCATAAAGAATGCATCTTTTGCACCAAATGCGGCGGCGGCCAGCTCTTCCGCATCCTTAATAACGGAAACGGGGTGGCACAGGTTGTCCAGCGGCTTCATGGAGTTCACATCCACCGTAAGGCACTGTTCCCCCAAAAAACCGGTTAATTCCGGGTTGCCTTTTCCGCGTTTGTGCCCCGGTACGTCAAAAGGAACGACGCGTGCGTCTTTATATTCTTCCAGCGCCTCGTAAATAGGCGCGTGCTCCTGTAATAATTGGTTCATTTCTCATTCAATCCTTCGCCGTCATAAATATTCGTTCCGCTGAAAATTTCAATCATTTCACGGCGCAGGCTGTTTGAAATACGCAGCCGCTCCTTCGGAGGCAGCTCATAAACGTCGGTATTGAAAAGATAGTTTTGCAGCTTGAGTTCCTTAATCAGCATTTTCGTGTGAAACAGGTTTGCCTGATAAACATTGATATCAATCGCATCGTATGTTTTTAAGGTAGCATCATCTATATAATCCTGAATAGAGGTAATGTTGTGATCCATAAACAGTTTTTTGCCGTTCATATCCCTTGTAAATCCGCGCACACGGTAATCGGCTGTAATGATATCCGAATCAAAGCTTCCGATCAAATAGTTCAGTGCGTTCAGAGGGGATACTTCGCCGCAGGTTGCAACATCGATATCCACACGAAAGGTGGCGATGGAATTGTCCGGATGGTATTCCGGGTAGGTATGCACCGTAACGTGGCTTTTATCCAAATGGCCGACCACGCTGTTCCTCGTTTTGAGAATGTCTATTTCCCCTTGATTGCAGGAAGGATCAATGTTGACAACCGGCAGCGACGCTTCCGTAATCAAAATGGTTACGCTCGCCCCCTGCGGGTCATAATCCTGCTTGCTGACATTCAGTACATGCGCCCCAATCATCTCTGTAACATCGCATAGGATGTTGGTCAATCTCTCGGAATTATACTGCTCATCCACATAGGCAATATAATCCTTTTGCTCCCGCTCACTTTTTGCATAGCAAACATCATAGATGTTGAAGCTAAGTGTTTTTGTGAGGTTGTTAAAGCCGTATAATTTCAGCTTATTTTCCAACCTGATCTCACGCCCCTTCCTATTAATAGAACGAACTCAATAGTACGACAAAACCCCTGAATTGTCAATATTTTTTACGAAAACCAATAATATTCCTGCAAAAATCGCAACGGCTTCCGGAAAAATTCAAAATCCCTCGCTTTTCCTTTGATTTATTCCATTTTCCTGCTCCTCGGTTACAAACTACCGTGTTTGCTTTCTGCAGGGTGTTTATGCGCCCGAAATCAGCCGTTTTCATAAAATTTTTCAAACCCTCTTTTATATTATCTCACATTGTGCTATGATAATTATAACAAATGATTATGATGGGTAATTTTTCGATTTTACTGTGAAATATTTATCAATCTCACTTTATTTTACTGATTGTCCCGTTTTTTCTTTGTTGATATCATTCATTTTTTCTTTATTTTTTAATACAGGCCGAGCGGCCGCAGTGGATATAACGCCCTTTTGGACATGCTAATTCCATTAGTTCTTCTGTTTAATTGTTTTAGGCATTTTTTAATCTTCCCTGCAAACCTGGGGAAGCTGTGAAACTCAGGCAATTTTGCTTTCGTGTGTTTTTGCTTTCTAATGCAAGTTTTTTCTGGCTCACTCTCCACAAAAGGAATGAAATCAGATTCTTTACAGTAAATGCAGAATACACGCAAAATTCACATAAGAATAAATTAGGAGAAGTGATTTACAATGGAAAAAGGAAACAAAATCAGTATTCTCGGTGCGGGAAATGTAGGCGCTACCATTGCCTATACTTTAACCGTCGACGGAATGGCTTCCGAAATTGTTTTGGTCGACATTAACCAGAATAAAGCAAAGGGGGAAGCGATGGACATTTTACAGGGCACAGCGCTCTGTCCGCCGGTCAACATTTATTCCGGCGACTATGCCGACATCAAGGATTCCGATATTGTCATCGTTACCATCGGAGCAGCCCGTAAACCCGGCCAGACAAGAATTGACCTTGCACAGGGCAATGTCAATATTATTAAAAGCGTAATGCCGCAGGCAATGAAATACGCCCCTAACGCAATTTACCTTGTCGTAAGCAACCCGGTTGATATTATCACTTATACAATTCTGAAAACAACGGGCCTGCCGGAATCCCACGTGTTTGGTTCCGGTACCCTTTTGGATACCAGCCGCCTGCGTGCAATGATCGCGGGAAATGTCGGCGTAAGCCCGAAGAGCGTGCATGCTTATGTGCTTGGGGAACATGGAGATTCCGCTATGATCCCGTGGTCGCTGACCAGCATCGGCGGCGTTCCGATGGACACCTACCTAAGCAGCCTGCGCAATAAGAATTCAGATTACCATGAACTTGACTTTGATGCCATTGAGGACGATGTTCATAAGTCCGGCGGACAAGTTATCAGCCTGAAGGGCGCAACCTTCTACGCAATCGCACTTTCCACCCGCCGCATCTGCGAATGCATTCTGCGCGACACAAGTTCCGTTCTTTCCCTGTCCACCATGCTTCACGGCGAATACGGCGTGGAAGATGTTTGTGTAAGCCTCCCTGTTGTGATAGGCCGCAACGGCATCAGCAATGTGGTCGCTCCCCCGATGCAGCCGCAAGAGCAGGATAAGTTCATTAAGAGCGCCCAAATTTTAAAAGATACGATTGGCGCACTGTCAATCTAAGCTATGAATCGTATCATATGAAAGATATTAGTTTTGAAAGGATGTTTTACATGGATTACGCAAAGGAATCATTAAAGAAACACTACGAATGGAACGGTAAAATCGAGGTCATCTGCCGCGCTCCGCTGGAAACACGCGAAGACCTCTCCCTTGCCTACACCCCCGGTGTAGCACAGCCTTGCTTGGAAATTCAGAAGGACGTTAACAAGAGCTACGAATTAACCCGCCGTTCCAACCTTGTTGCAGTCGTAACAGACGGCACCGCGGTACTTGGACTCGGTGACATCGGCCCGGAAGCCGGCATGCCGGTTATGGAAGGCAAATGCGTACTGTTTAAGAATTTTGGCGGTGTTGACGCCATTCCGCTCTGTGTCCGTTCCAAAAGTGTAGACGATATTGTAAATACCGTCCGTTTGCTTGCAGGCAGCTTCGGCGGCGTTAACCTTGAGGATATTTCCGCTCCCCGCTGTTTTGAAATTGAGCGCAAGCTGAAAGAATGCTGCGATATTCCGATTTTCCACGACGACCAGCACGGAACCGCAGTTGTTACATTGGCTGCCATGTTCAACGCATTAAAGCTTACCGGCAAAAAGATTGAAGAAATCCACGTAGTTACCAGCGGCGCAGGCGCTGCCGGTACCGCCATCATTAAGCTTTTAATCGCTCTTGGTTTAAAGAATGTCATTATGTGCGACCGCAGCGGTGCAATTTACGCCGGCCGCGAAGGCTTGAATTCCGAAAAAGAGGAACTGGCCACGATTACAAACCAAGAAAAGCGCAGCGGCAGCCTTGCCGATATGCTTAAGGGCGCAGATGTGTTCATCGGCGTTTCTGCTCCGAACTGCGTCACCGCAGAAATGGTCAAGAGCATGAATAAAGACCCGATTCTGTTCCCGATGGCAAACCCGACTCCGGAAATTATGCCGGACGTGGCACTTGCCGCGGGCGCAGCCGTGGTCGGCACCGGACGCAGCGACTTCCCGAATCAGATTAACAACGTTTTGGCGTTCCCGGGCATTTTCCGCGGTGCGCTCGATGTTCGTGCAAGCGACATCAACGACGAGATGAAGATCGCGGCTGCAAAGGCAATCGCTTCGTTTGTTACAGATGATAAGCTTTCTGCCGACTACATCATCCCCAGCGCATTGGATAAGAATGTTGCAGCAGCTGTTGCAAAAGCAGTGGCAGAAGCAGCACGCAAAACCGGCGTAGCAAGAATCTAAATTCATTATATCATACAGCAACAGGGAGCAGGCCGATTGGCTGCTCCCTGTTTTTTTATTATGCGATTGCAAAACGAATATTTTAACTTAGTTCCTCAATGAGGGGGATTTCATTTCCCCCTCTGGAGGGATGTGACTCCGATGAGCCGGAAGAGATTGTCGACAAAGTCGCCATTTATATAAACAGGTTCGTGTCCGACTGCTCCGCTGAACCAAGGAAAGTGGCCACACCTGCAATCTCCACGCCGTCAATCAGTTCCTCCTGCTTAATCCCCATGATATCCATGGACATTTGGCAGGCAATGATACGCACGCCGCTTGCCATCGCAGACTGAAGCAATTCCTCCAGCGAGGAAACGTTTTTGCTTTTCATGACACCGCGAATCATTTTTGAACCCATGCCGAACATGTTCATTCTGGAAAGCCCCAGTTTCCCGGTCCCGCGCGGCATCATCATACCGAACATTTTCTCAATCAGGTTTTTTTCCGCCTTTATATGTTCGCTTTTACGCAGAATATTCAGCCCCCAAAACGTGAAGAACAAAGTCACTTTTCGTCCCATTGACGCTGCACCGTTTGCAATAATCAGCGCCGCAAGCGCTTTATCCAGATCACCGCTGAAAACAACCATGCTTTTGTCATTGCCGCTCTGTGCGGAACTGCCTGCCGGCTGCCCGCTGCCCTTGCGTATCCTTACATGGTACTCCCGGCCTTCCCGTTCCACCGAAAGCAGATCATTACCGGTTCGTTCACACCACACGTTCACATCCGAAGCAAACGCAGGGTCGGTCGCCTTAACAAGCAGGCATTCCCCGTTCTGAATACTTTTGATTCCTTCCGAAACTTTCATGATTGGGCCCGGGCACTGCAGTCCGCAGGCGTCCACTTCAATTACCTTTGCTGTTTCACAGCGCATGGGCTGGGTGGCTGCCGCGTTTTTTTTTATTCCTACGCAGTCCGTGGGACAGGGAGGCTCCCTGTCTTCTTTTGCGGCAAGATATGTCTTATAGCCTCCGCTCAGATTAAATGCGTCATAACCGTTCTGCATCAGGATTCGCGTGGCAAGGTAGCCGCGTAAGCCAACCTGACAATAAAGGTAAACCGGCTTCTTTTTCGGCAGTTCGTTCATCCTGTCCCGCAGGTCATCCAGCGGAATATTCACAGCACCGTCAATGCCGCCCATTTCGAATTCTTCCGGTGTGCGCACATCAACGAGCGTAATATTTTCGCGGTCAAGCGTGTCAATCTCGTTATAGTGGAATACTTTTGTATCCCCGCGCAGAATATTCGCGGCTGTAAAACCGAGCATGTTTACCGGGTCTTTTGCGGAAGAATACGGGGGCGCATAGCAAAGCTCCAGCTTTTCCAAATCATAAACCGTGCCGCCAAGGCGAAGCGCGGTAGCCAGCACGTCAATCCGTTTATCAACGCCGTCATTTCCTACTGCCTGTGCGCCAAGGATTTTACCGTCCGGAGCGAATAGCAGCTTCATGCTGAGCTGGGCGGAGCCGGGGTAATACCCCGCGTGGCTGGCCGGATGCACGTAAGTTTTTTGGTATGGGATATTCTGTAATTTCAGCTGCTTTTCGTTCAATCCTGTGGAAGCGGCCGTCAGATCAAATACTTTTAAAATCGCGCTGCCCTGCACACCGCCATCCTTTACCGTGCGTTGGCCAAGAATATTTTCCGCAGCGAGCCTGCCCTGTTTATTTGCCGGCCCGGCAAGCGGAATCAGTGTTTCACCGCCGGTTGTCAGCTGGCGCACGCCAATGGCGTCGCCAACAGCGAAAATATTGGAGTCGGAAGTGGCAAACGTGTCATCCACACGGATACTTCCGCCCGCTCCCAGTTCAAGTCCGGCCTCTTTTGCAAGGCGGCTGTCCGGTGCAACACCGATGCTCAGGATGACAAGGTCGGCGGGAATTTGCTTTTCCCCGGTCAGTTTTACCCACAGCGTTTCTTTCCGTTCAAATCCCTGCACGCCTGTTCCAAACAGCAGGCGGATTCCGTTTTCGCGCATATGACGGTGCAGCAGTGCTGCCATTTCCGGGTCAAGTGATGCGATCGCCTGATCCAAAAATTCCACAATGGTAACATCCAGCCCGCGCTGGTGCAGATTTTCGGCCATTTCCACACCGATGAATCCCGCTCCGACCACGACCGCTGTTTTTGGCTGTTTTGCCTTGATGTATTCATCGATCCGGAATGTGTCCGGTACGGTACGGAGTGTAAAAATCCCCTCCGAGTCAATCCCCGGCAAGTTGGGCCGCTTCGGCTGCGCGCCCGGCGAAAGGATTAATTTGTCGTAGCTTTCATCATAAAGGCTGCCGTCTTTGTGATTCTTTACGGTTACTGTTTTATTTTCACGGTCTATGTGCACCACCTCGTTAAAGGTTCGCACATCGATGCGGAACCGCTCGCGCAAAAGCTCTGGCTTTGTAACAAACAATCGCTCTTTGTCACGGATTGTTCCGCCAATATAATACGGCAGGCCGCAGTTGGCATAGGAAATGTATTCCCCTTTTTCAAACAGGATAATCTCGGCGTCTTCGCTCAGTCTGCGCAGTCGGGTTGCAGCACCTGCGCCGCCGGCGACTCCTCCTACAATCAGTACCTTCATTCTGTACCTCCGCCTTTCATTTTATAATTTTCGGGCATTGCCCGCACTAATTTATTTTATAATTCATTTTATGCCGATTCAAGAATTTTTTCTGTGACTAAATCACCAAACTTCATGAATTCGTGATATAATCACAGAATAAATACGCAATATACTATAAGATGTTAAACAAAGGGATGTGGATGTATGGCGGATGTTATTATTTTAGGAAACGGCCCGGCCGGAATTTCCGCGGCGGCCTACACAACGCGTGCCGGCCTAAAAACTACGGTAATCGGCAAAGACGGCGGCGCTTTGCTGAAAGCGCATAAAATTGAAAACTATTACGGTTTTGCAGAACCGGTTTCCGGTGAACAGCTGATACACGATGGTTTGGAACAGGCGAAAAGGCTTGGCGCCGAACTGGTGTCGGATGAAGTAGTGGGAATTACGTATGACGGGGATTACGTGGTAGAGGCTAAAAACGGAGTCTACCGCTCTGCCGCTGTAATTTTGGCAACAGGTTCCTCCCGAAGCGCTCCGAAAATGGAAGGTCTGCGGCGGTTGGAGGGGCATGGCGTAAGCTACTGTGCCGTGTGCGACGCGTTTTTTTACCGCGGCAAATCCGTTGCGGTATTAGGCAACGGCGAATACGCCCTGCATGAAGCAATGGAGCTTTTGCCCGTTGTCGGCTCGGTCACTCTGCTGACGAACGGAAAAGAACCGGATGTGGACATTCCCCGGGAAATTCCCGTGGATAAAAGGGAAATTACGTCGCTGGAAGGTGACCCCGTACTCAGCTCTGTCGTGTTTAAAGACGGTGAGCCGCTTGCGGTCAGCGGCGTGTTTGTTGCCGTAGGCGTTGCCGGCAGCACTGACCTTGCCCGAAAGCTTGGTGCGGAAATAAAGGGCAGCTCCATTGTGGTGGACGAAACCATGCAGTCCAATATTCCGGGGCTTTACGCTGCGGGGGACTGCACCGGCGGACTGCTGCAAGTCGCCAAGGCGGTTTACGAAGGTGCGCAGGCGGCGTCCAGTGTAATTAAGCAGGTGCGAATAGCGGCAAAAAAATCATAACAGCGGGAGCGGGGGCAACTCCGTTCCTTTTTTATGGTAATAAGGGTAACATTACGCAGCGTGACCAATGTTTGCCCATTGAAAAATTGCTGTTTCTCGACTATAATCGAAGTAGTACGACAAAGGCGAACAAAAATCCCGCAATGAACGGGCTGCTTGTTTCATTTTTTAACCAGTCAATTACCATCGGCAAAAGTTTTAAACCGTAATTGACATTCATAAAGATTGGAGTTGATTCTTATGTACGAAGAGATTACAGCGCAGGCTAAAACTGCGGTAAGTGAATTAATAGAGCGTGCCGGACTCAGCGACGGCGATATTATGGTCATTGGCTGTTCATCCAGTGAGATCGGCGGCCATAAAATCGGTTCGGATTCCAGCGTGGAAATCGGAGAAACGGTTTTTAACGCGATTCATTCTGTTTTAAAATCAAAAAATATTTATTTGGCGGCACAGTGCTGTGAGCACTTAAACCGCGCAATTATCCTTGAAAAAGAAGCGGCGGTACAGAACCGCCTTCCCATCGTGAATGCCGTTCCCCAGCCAAAAGCGGGCGGCTCCTTTGCAACCGCCGCATACAAGGGCTTTGAGCACCCTGTCGCGGTCGAAGAGGTTGCTGCGCAGGCCGGCATTGACATTGGCGGCACGCTCATCGGCATGCACCTTGCAAAAGTCGCCGTCCCTGTACGTCTGTCCATTGATACCATTGGGGAAGCCCATATTATCTGTGCACGCACAAGGCCGAAATTCATCGGCGGCGAGCGAGCGCATTATGACGAGTCGCTGCTTTAAGCGCGGAAGGGGAAGCCATGACAAAAGTTGCTTTTATCTGTGTTCATAACTCCTGCAGGTCACAAATAGCGGAAGCGTTGGGCAAGCGCTTTGCAGCCAACGTATTTGAATGTTATTCCGCGGGAACCGAAACGAAGCCTCAGATCAATCAGGATGCCGTGCGGCTGATGAAGCAGTTGTACGGTATTGATATGGAGCTTACCCAGCGTTCCAAGCTGCTGGCTGAAATTCCCCCGGTGGATATTGTTATTACCATGGGCTGTAATGTGGCCTGCCCGTATTTGCCCTGTAAACGCCGTGAAGACTGGGGTTTGGACGACCCGACAGGAAAAAGCGACGAAGAATTCATCGCTGTCATCAAACAAATCGATGGTAAAATAAAAAATCTTGTTTCCGAATTGGAATAAATTCATCACTTGGCTGAACCGCCCTGCATATATTGTAATACATAATTTATTTTGCACTGCAAAGCGCGTTCCTGCGCAGCACATTTGTGTGATTACAGTACAAACTGAGCAGGCGATGAACGGAATACCGTTATGGAGACCGGGTCTTCGGGCAACAGGATATCATTGATTAACCTATTGGACGGCATCCTGTTCCACAGATTTTCTTATAGTCTGTTTAGCAAAGACCACCCTTTCAGTTTAAGGAGCCCTAAAGCCTGCGAGAACCGGCCTTGAAATAAGAAGCCCCGAACCAGCGCCGTAATCCGGCTGCTGATTCGGGGCTTTTACCTGTGAAACAGCTGAAGCATTATTTAGACGTATTTTTGCACAGGGGAAGTTCCGAAACCGCCCTGCGGCGCTGTGAACTGCATTTCATTTACTGTTCCGCTTTTCTGCGCGGAAACGTCTTCATCGCGGGCATCTTTGTTTTTGAGCTGGAATGTGCTCACCAGATTACGCAGCATCTGTGCCTGTGTGGAAAGATCCTGGCTGGCGGCGGCATTTTCCTCCGAAGTGGCGGAATTCGTTTGTACGACTTTTGCGATTTGCTCAATTCCCTGCGTTACTTGCTCAACTGCAGACGCCTGCGCGCCGGTCGCGGTCGAAATTTCGGAAATCAGGTTTGTGGACTGCCTTGTGCTGCTTCTGATTTCCTGGAAGGATTCCGCTGCGGACTTTGCGATTTTCGCTCCGTTGCCCACCAGCGAAACCGTGTTTTCGATTAAAACAGTTGTCTGCTTTGCTGCTTCGGCACTTTTGCTGGCAAGGTTGCGTACTTCATCGGCAACCACGGCAAACCCTTTGCCCGCGGAACCTGCCCTGGCGGCTTCCACCGCGGCGTTGAGCGCCAATATATTTGTTTGGAATGCGATATCTTCAATCGTCTTAATGATTTTTCCGATTTGCGAAGAAGCAGAATTAATGTCGTTCATTGAGGTCATCATTTCCTCAATTTTACGGTTTCCTTTTTCCACTTCATCTGAAGACTGCTGTGCAATGGAACTTGCAACCGCAGCGTTTTGGGCCGTCTTTTGCACCTGGTTGGAAATCTCCGTAAAGGTGGCGGAAAGCTGTTCCGTTGCGCTGGCCTGTTCCGTCGCCCCTTGGGAAATTGCCGCGGCACCGCTGGAGATTTGTTCCGAACGCAGGGAAACCGATTCCGCCGCCTGATTAATATCATAAAATACACCGTTTAAGGAGCGCAGAATATGGTTCAGTGCGTTTTTTATTTCGGAAAAATCGCCGTGATACTCATGCTGGGGTTCCACGGTTAAATCCCCGTTGGAAACCGCGCTCAGTATTTTGGAAATTTCGCCCACATAAACTTGCAGGCTCGCGACCGTGTTCTCAAGTGCCGCCGCAACCTGACCGACTTCATCGTTGGAATGGTGTGCGGCCACCATCGCCTTATTGTTTGTTATGCCGATTTCACCGTGTTCCATGTTATTTGCAAGCGTTACCACTTCACCCAGTGGGCTCTTTACCCGCTTAATGACAAATCGCCTCAAAATGATAATAGCAAGTATGATCATAAATATGGAAATCCCGACGGAAGCTAAAATACATAATCTGCTCGTCTGTTCTGCCGTGCTGATATTTTTGCCGGCAAACATCACACCGACCGCGTTCCCGTCAGGCCCTAAAACAGGAGTATAATTTGCCATATACGGAGCGCCCAGTATATCTGTTTTGCCGATGTAATTTTGTTTTCCTGTAATAACTTTTTTTGCGACATCAGCGTTAAGTTTCGTACCTATCTGCCGCTTTTCATCTTTTATAATCGTAGTGCTGATTCGTTCATCACCGTAGAATACTGTGAACTCACAGCCTGTATAGTTCTTTAACTGGTCAAGGGTTGCCGTGTCCTGCAAAGAACGTACGGCGGAAATCATACCGATGATTTTGCCGCCCGACAGCAAAGGGGTTCCATAGCAGATGCAAAGATTTTTATCGAGAATTGCCTCGTTTGCAAGCGTTGCTTTCCCCTGAAGCGCCGCCTGCACATGGCTGAGCTTTGAAAAATCCGGCAGATCGAAGTCGCTTGTGGAGGCCGCGATCACCTTCCCGCTGGTATCCGTGATAAACGTATAGCTGAGGCCGTTGTCGCGCACCGAATCCTTCAGCGCCTGCACCATGGTGAATTGATTTGCACCAATTACCGATTCGACCAGATCCTGATTATCCGCCAGCTTATTTGCGGCAGTTTCCACCTTAACATCATATGATTTCACATTGCCGGTGAGACCCTGCAATGCAATTTTACTCTCGTCTTCGTAAGTGGACTCAAAGGCCTGATTCGTTAAAATCAGAACAACAGATACGGAGATGGCTAAGATAAGTGCGAGAAAAACTGTAAAAAAAGCAGATAAAATTGAACTGAGACTTTTTAATCTAATTTTCACAAAAACTCACTCCTCTTATTCCTTACGCCATTGAATGATCCTCAGCAACCCTCTTCTTCCTCATTTTTCGATCATTTAAATCTTATTTCTATTATATATTATAATATCGACATTGTTAAGCAAATATTAATATTTTTTAGTACAATATCGTTGAATTTTTGTAAAATTATGTTAGTATTAATTGTATAGTAATATTAAGATTTATAATCTGAAGAAGGAATGAGTCATGGTTATTACGGAAGTAACGGACGGGCGCGAACGGTATTGGGAATTAATGCTGGATGCCGACCCTGCGCGGGAAATGGTTAAAAAATATTTGAATCACGGGTTTATGCTGGTCGCCACGGAAGCGGACGACACCGTGGGCGAAATTATTACCGTTCCCATTTCCGCCTCAGTGTGGGAAATAAAAAACCTTTCTATTGGTGCGTCTTATCAAAAGGAGGGATACGGCACCGCGCTGGTATTGTCAGCAGTCAGCAGGCTGCCCGAAGGAACGGAACTGCTGGTGGGAACGTCTGATTCGGGTGTTGAGTTTTATGAAAAATGCGGGTTTCACTATTTCAGGACCGAACCGGACTTTTTCACAGAAAATTACCCGGAACCTATTTTTGAAAACGGGGCACAGTGCGTGGATATGATTTATTTAAAGCGAATGGTGTAATAAAAATTGCCGTTACCCCCGGCTTCCGGATAATAACAGCAACAAAAGCTCCGCATATACCTGAAATGGTAAATGCGGAGCTTTTATAGCGTACGGTAATATGAATTAAATATCCAGCTTTGTAATGCTGCATCTTTTGAGCAGACTTAGGTAATCTTCCATAATAATGTGCGCGGTCTCAAAGGTCATGGCGTTGGCGGAGGACAGGGCAATAGCATTGCACAGCATTTCATCAGGTTCCAGCCTTTGCTCCAGTGAAAGGCTGAGCGAAGCCACCATGGTATCGCCGCAGCCGAGCGTGCTTTTCACGTCTACATCCGGTGCGCTGCCGTGCCAAACGCCTTTTTCACAGACAAGCATTGCACCGTCCTTCCCCATGGAGATTAAAATATAACTGACTCCGTCTTTCACAAGCTGCTGTGCAAATGCAATCATTTCATCGTCCGACGCATCCGCGTTTCCCATCAGCTCCATCATTTCGCTTCGGTTCGGTTTAATCAGGTGAGGTTTTTCCTTCAGCGCGGCTTTTAACAACGCGCCGGAAGTATCTGTAATTAAAATGGTACCCGGCTGTCTTGCCGTGCGCATCAGTTCGCGAAAGTAATCTTCACTGACGCCGTCGGGCGCGCTTCCGCAAATTGTGACCACCGAGCTTTTTTGTGCCAGTTCATTTGTCTTGGCCAATAACGCGCCGCATTCTCCCACTGTAACATCCGGCCCTTTTTCCAGCAATTCGGTACGTTTTCCGTCCTTTCCGAACAGCTGGATATTGGTGCGCGTACATTCCTGAATGGGTACCATGCAGTTTTGTATTTTCCTCTTTTTCATGTAATCCACGAAAACCGGTGCAATTTCCCCTCCGAGGAACCCTGTTGCAGCGACTTCAGTGTCAAGATCGCGCAGCACTTTTGCCACGTCGATTCCCTTTCCTGCCGCGGAAGTGGAAATGATACGGGTTCGGTTTGTTTCGCCCACGCGAATTTCATCCACGGAAAGCAGCTTGTCCAGCGCAGGGTTAAGTGTAATGGTAGTAATCATCTAAATACCTCCCGGTTTCATTCAATTGCAATCAGAACATGTGATCATTAAATTAATCCCATCTTATGCTTTTGCCGAATTCTTGTCAATCCGTATCGATCCGCAATAATAAATTTTGAATAGGTATCCCCGGTAAAACCGGGGCCTTCTGATTGCAAATAAAAACCTGCGGTTAGCTTTCCGACGGTTCCGCCAATCGCTTTTCACCCGTAATCTGTTGAATGGGGTTAATGTCCTGCGTCACTTCAAGCACGCCGAGGTATTCGCCTTTTTCACTTCTGACCGCATAATAGCGAATATAAACAAATTTTTTACCCATATGAATCCAAAAGTCTTCATGGTCTTTTCTGCCGGCTTTCAAATCCTCCACAATTTTCTCCACAATATGCACACTGGCAGGCGGGTGGCAGTTAGCCACCTTGCGGCCGATAATGGATTTTGTGCGCGGAAAGACACGTTCCGCTCCCTGTGAAAAATACCTGACGGTGTCATCCTTGTCCACAAACGTAATATCGATGGGCAGCGTGTTCAGCATTCCGATCATTTCTTCGCTTTTCAGTGTTCCGGTGGGCAGAACAAAATCATCCGGGCCGCCTTTTTCCTGCTGCGCCGCTGACTGTGCCTGTCCCTCTGCGGGGTTCCAGTCCGGCACGCTTTCAATCAGGCAGCTGCCGAATTCCCTGCCTTCCTCCGCAATGCGCCGCCACTCATCCTGTGTTAAAACATCAGTCAGCATCGGCATCATAATGTTTTCTTCTTTAAAAATCATCTCCGTAATTTTCTTCAGAACGTTTTCCGTTGTTTCTCGGATTTTCTGCCCGTTTCCTTTGTTTGAAAGTTCGGATATGATTTCTTTAATCTGTGCGCGGATTTCGTCATCCACTCCCCACATTACCTTCGGCGGTGCGGTAATCCCGTAGCGCTCCATATAAGGGAACAAAACGTTTTCCTTTTTTAGATAATGACGGTCAATCTCCCAAAGGTGTTCCATGGCTTTGGCGAAGTTGCCCGTGTCTTCGCTATTTGATAAAGCTTCCAGACCCGGCCTGATCTCCCCTTCAATCAGCTTTTCAATTGCTCGGTTTTCCCGCTTCATACTGTCCACCGGGTGCCCGGGCTGCTCGGCGGCGTCATCCGCACTGTGAATATCTTCAATGGAGCCTTGAAACACCGCGGCGTGAACATCGCAAAGCCGCTGCACCTCCGCAACAGGAAGTCCCTGTGCAATCAGCGCCTGTTCCGCATCCGCGATTTCCGAAGCCGCGACCCCTGCGAAAGTATCTTCAAACTTCTGTTTTACCTCGTCCACACTTTTCCCAGCGTGCAGTTCCGATATTAATTCCTGAATCACCTGCTGACGGTACTCCCTGTTGTTAATTTCTGCGCTCATTCTTATTCCTCCTTCTGAATAATTTTGTATCCATGGCGGATAAATTCCTGTTCCACGGTATCCATCGCTATATTTTTCATTGCCGCCCCACGCGGGACCGTCATAATTCTTCCTGCGGTGACTAGCATTCCGGGTTTGGTGATTTCCGTAAAACCAAGCTGTCCCAGAATTTTTGCAACCTCTGCGTCTGTCGAACACAGTTCCAGTACCGTTTTACTGAAATCAATCGTTTTTTCGCTCACCCTGCACTCCTCTCATTCATCTGTCCGATTTCCGTGGCAAACTTCCGCCCAAATTCCATGCAGTCTTCCATCTGTTTGCAGTCGGGCACCCAAAGAACCTTTTGCCCGTCATTCACGATTTGGAAGCCGCAGTCCTTCAGCTGATTTGTAATTTGACTGACCGATTCCCCGCTCCACCCGTAGCTGCCGAAAGCCGCGGCTTTTTTTCCTTTGAATTTCAGCCCTTTCATCATTTCGAGCAACCCTCCGATGGAATACAGGTACCCGTTGTTAACGGTGGGGGAACCGACAAGGATGGCCCTGGAGCGGAACACTTCGGTAATAATATCGTTCTTGTCCCGTTTGGCCGCATTCACCAGTTTGACCGTAATGTCCGAATCCGACTCACGGATTCCCGCTGCAATGCCCTCCGCTATTCTACGCGTTGACTGCCACATGGTGTCGTAAATCAGCGTGACCTGATTTTCCTGATAATTTTTGGCCCAGTCCAAATAACGACCGATAATCTGCGCGGGGTCATCCCGCCAAATAATGCCGTGGCTTGGGCAAATCATGTTTACCGTCAGATTCAGTCCCAGAACTTCATCGATTTTTTTGCGTACAAGCGGGCTGAACGGGGTTAAAATATTTGCGTAATACTTCATGGCCTCGGAATAAAGCTCCGCTTGATTTACCGTATCGTTAAAAAGGGTTTCCGTTGCATAATGCTGTCCAAAAGCATCGTTGCTGAACAGAATATTGTCGCCCGTCATGTAGGTAAACATGGTGTCGGGCCAGTGCAGCATCGGCGCCTCCACAAACATTAAAATACATCCGTCAAGGTCAAGCGAATCCCCTGTTCTTACGGTTTTATAATTCCAGTCCTGATGGTAATGTCCCCTCAGAATCTTTTCCCCGTTCGCCGTGCAGTAAATAGGGGTATTGGGTATCAGGCGCATCAGCTCGGGGAGTGAACCGCTGTGGTCGACTTCATTATGATTCATAACGATATAATCGATTTGATCCAAGTCGATTTCCTGTTTTAACTGCGAAATGAACTCCTCGTCATACGGCCGCCAAACCGTGTCAATCAGCGCTGTCTTTTTGCCGCACACTAAGTACGAATTGTAGGAAGAGCCCCTTTGAACCGAATACTCGTTGCCATGGAACTTTTTCAGTTCCCAGTCCACTTTCCCGACCCATGTTACTTTCTCCGTAATCTTTTTTCCCATGACCACATCCCTCTCATTTTTCAAAAGCATATTCGGAATATAGCATTCCAAAATGATGCCGATTCATGCCGTCCAAAACTATAGCAATTACAAAAATGAAGCGGAATAGCTATTGTTATCTCCCCCGCCTCCGGCGGGGGAGATAACATCTTCTTTTCCCATTCTTAATTGAAATCGCTGTAAGTAATCCTTTGGGGTATAAAAAAGCGGGGACAAGACGCCCCCACTTTTTTATTTCTTATAATTATTTTTTTATTTTTACTGTTTCCTCGGGTTTTTTCTCGTCCGGTTTTGCAGCGGGTTCTATGATTTCCGGTTTGGGAGCTTCCGGCGCTTTTTCCGCCGTCGCCGCGCCAACCGCAGCCTCAATTGCCTGCGCTGTGGTGGACGGTTCGGAAATATGCTGCAGGGAAACGCCCAGTTTATCGAGTGTGATGAATTTCAGGAGCGTATCCATAATGGTGCTGTTTCCATTGGAACTGTTGCCGGAATCCTGAGAACCGGAACCGCCCATGTTCACAACGGTCTTCGGCACAATGTCCACCTTGGCATTCTTAATCGCATCGGTCAGTTTATCGGCAACTTCCTGAATTACACGGTACTCCGCGCCGCCGTAAGCCTTAACCTGCGCGTCGATCGCCTGTGCTCTTGCCAGACCGACATTGGATTCTTTCGAAGCTTCCGCTTCGCCTTCCAGTCGGATTTTGGAGGAGTTCGCTCTTGCCAGTGCAATAATCTGATTTGCTTCCTGCTCCGCCTTGCTTGCAAGGGCGGCACCGTTGTTGCCTTCGATTTCGATTTGAATTTTGGATTTGGATAGGAAGCTTTGCTGTTCCGCAATTGCCTGTGCTTCACGCAGCGACTTTTCGCTTTCCGCCGCGGACTGCTGCTTTTGGTAAGTAATCTTTTTCTCTTCCGCAATCTGGCGTTCCCGCAGCTGCATTAAAATGTTTTCAATCTGAATATCCGCAACCGGTGATTTCGGCGTACCAATCAGCACTTCTTCAAGCTGCAGGTTGTATTTCTGGAATTTATCACGCATTTCCGAAACGGCGCGCTCACGGATGGCGCTGCGTTCCTGAATCAGTTCGATCAAAGTTTTTGTCTGCGCTACATCTTTAAAATATGCGCTGACCAGCGGGTCCAACGACTGGTTGACGAGCATATTGATATCGCCAAAACGCTGAATGACCCACGGCGCCTGCTTGTAATCGATATGCATAACCACGGACAGCGGCAGGGACGGCTCGAACGCATCTTTTGTAATAATATCAACCTCTGTCAGGTTTTCATCATACTTATGGTCGCCTATTTCGGATTTGTTCCATTTCAGTATAATGTTTGTAGTCGGAACCAAAACCACTTTTCCGGCGTCGGTGTTAAACGCATACTTGCCCGGCATCAACGGTTTTTCCAGCACGCCCTTGCAACCGGCTTCCACCAGTTCACCGTGTTTGTAATCAACACCAGTCGTATCGACTCCCTCTCTTCCAAAGAAGGAAACGACAACGCCGACAAATCCGATGGGGACAACGGTTTTCGGGCGAAACTCCACAGTTGCAAAAAGCCGGTTAATGTAGTACGTACCGTCGGTCAGCACCTGAATTTGTTTACCGCGACGGCCGCCAAGCGCAAGGAATTTTTCCGGGTCCTGAAAACTGGAATGTTCCTCGCCCACGCTGGAGGCAATAATTTCGCCCTCCTGAAGCGGCATACCGTCATGTACCGTGACGATTCCCATCAGGTCGCTGGATTCGCTGCCGTCACCCATGATAACGACCGGGCTGAAGGCACCCCTTGCCAGAAGGGTTTGCTGCATGCTGGCCAGTTCAGTCCGCTCCATCTTAGAGCCGGTGAAAATTGCTTTAATGTCATTCACTGTAATGACAATAAACTCCGCCAAATTGATTGCGTAGGTACCTTCTCTTAAAATTCCTCTTTGCGGGCCGCGCTGGCCGCCGTTTTGCAAAAAGCCGCGTACATCCTGAAAATTATTTGCTTCGGGAATAACCTTGCCCAAAGTCTGTATTGGGGCAAGCGGTTCGCCGTCGCGTGCGAACAGATATGCGATCTGCCCCTGCGGAATCGTGATAAGCGGGTATTTATGTATCTTATACATAAGAGCGGATTTAAAGTGCATGCCGCCGCGCAGCAAATCGGGGGAATAACCTGCTTCTCCGTGCAGGGCAATAATGGAGTTTTTCAGGGAGCCTTTCATGCTCCACCATTTTTCAATTACCGCAACCTCGTCCGAGTCGATGACTCTTAGGCCCAGTATTTTGAAGATCAACAAATAAATCGCCAAAACAGCTACGATCACTGCGATTGCTATTGTAATTGGGGTCATTGCAATCCTCTCCTTAATAAAAATATCAGATTAAAAACAAACTGCCGGACTGAGATTTCATCATCAATCTGGCAGATGCTCCGTCTGCTAACACGATACTACATTTATATCCCGATAGCAACATAATTATTCAGTTTTTTTTAATTATCCCGCTGCAATCAGCCGGCCGCTTACCCCGCCGGGTTTCGCGCCTTGAACCACATTGATCTGCGTACGAACCGACTGCCCGCCGACTATTTCAAAAACGACGTAACCAACGCCGGGCTGCTCCCCTTTTACGGTATACAGGTCAAGCCCGCCGCTTGTTCCGCTGTACTGGACGCTGGCGCTGCTGTTCGCGGAATGAACATTCAGTTTTTTTCGGTCAATTCCGCTTATCCTTACCCCAATGCAGTATTTGCCGCCGGGCCCCATGGTATAGGAGGAGGTATCCACAATAATGCTTCCGCCTGCGACCGCCGTGATCATCTTCTGCCCGCCGATGTCAATCGTGACCCCGCCTGTCGCAATGCCTTTGACAGGATAAAGCCACCCGGTTTTTCCGTTGCTATTGTAAGCCGAGGCCGCCCCAACCGTCGCAACGGCGGAATTATACGACATTTGCACCGGAGGCTGAGCGGAATTGGTAACAGCCAATACCCAATAAGTGCCGCCCACCGGAATGGTTACTTGGGAGGTATCAAGGGCCAGCGTCGAATCCCCTGTCGGGCTTTGAGCTGCTCCGGTTGTAACAGCACAGGAACTTGACTTGTAATCCGTCAGCCGGTCTCCGCGCTGATCCACTAAATAAGCAGTCAGCATCACTTTGTATGACCCTGTTTTGGTGCTCTTAATGGTGCAGGTGCTTTTGCTCGCGTCCGGACTGATGGAAAACGCAGTCGTGTCGCCGTGCATCTCCCAGATAATTTTTGTTCCGGCTGCAAAATTGGTAAGCGCGGGTTTTACATACGCCTTTACCGTCGCCGGGTTTTTGCTGTCCACAGAAAGTGAGGAGCTATTTAGTGTAACACCATCCTTAACTGAATTGGTCAGGTTAAATGAATCGTAATTGCTGGAAGTATTTCGTTCCAAATCATAATCGTACAGAAGTACGTCTTCTTCATCGACCGCCCCCCGGTCCGCCTTAAAAGCCAGCGTCCCGTTGCCCACCGTGTTGTTAAAGCGGAGCTGCGGCTTTCCGGTGATTCCGTAGTGGACCGTCAGTCTCCCCGAAACAATCGACAGGGTCCCCGGGCCCGCGAGCGTGTCAACTTCTACTGTGGAGTTTGCGGTCAATTCTGTTTTTGCGGGAATGGAAAGCATACCCGCAATAATTTTCCCGCTTGCTGTGGTGTTTCCTGACAGTGTAACCGTTCCCATATCCACAATAGGCGGAAGCGGAAGTGTGTAATTTTTAATATCGAGCTTACCCGATAAATCCCCGTTAATTTCGCCGGCCTTGACCGCCGTACCGCCCAGCGTAATGGTATCGGTGCCGATGACGGAGCCTTTTACAATGGCTGTTTTACTCCCTGTGGCAGTAATCCCCTCTGCAATGCAGGAACCCCCGACGGTAACAGCGCCGTTCAGCGTTATTTTCGTTTCGGATTCCACATCGTGCTTAATACTGCCGCCGTTCAGGGTAATATCCCCGTCGGACTGAAGGGAGTTGATTGTTCCGCTTGTCACGATGACCTTGGAACTGCTTCCCGAAACGGTAATGTCGCCCACTTCGCCGGTCTTCATTGTCAGGCTGCCGTAATAATCAACATCCTCATTTGTTACATCCGTAAAATTATCCTCATTCCATGTCGTTCCCCATGATGCAGCTGTCCCTACATAGGTTTTTGCACCGTGTTTGTCAATGATGCCCGCCGTGTCGGCCGCACCGGCCGTAATTGGCACCGCACCAACGATAAGCGCCAAAGACAACAGGATTCCGATTACTTTCTTCAACTCAATTCCCCCTTTATTAAAGTCAATTACGGTTCAAGAATATCGGCTTTAACCGATGGTAATTGACTTCCATCCCCTGTACTGCCCAAACACAGTAACTATAATATAAAATCTTACCAATATTTAATTTATCGGCTGTTTTGCCCCGTTGATTAACAGTAAAATTCGAATTGCTCAAATTAAGATTCCGTTTTATTTTGGGCAGTTCGGGCAGCGCCGCTTAAGTAACCTTAAAACAGCAATCAATTTGTTTCCATAATATCCCTATTTGCTTGCTGTGTCAACGTGGTCGTGCACTCTTCCGTCTGACTTTTCTTCGGATTCTCATGTAAAACAGCAGCTTCATACTTCCAAAAAAATATTTTTAAGATTCGCAATTTTCCTCTTGCTCATTACGTAACGTAATGTAGTAGAATAGGAGAAAAGAGGGGGGAGCCCAATGGAAAACAACAACACGGAATTATTTACCGTCGGTGAATTGGCCCGCAAAGCGGGGGTGACGGTGCGAACGCTGCAATACTATGACAAATGCAGAATTTTGACACCCGAATACACCGAGGGCGGGCGTCGCATGTATAACAGGCACGACGTTATTTTGCTGCATCAGATTTTGTTCCTGAAATCTTTCGGATTCACCCTCGAAGAGATACGGGATAGGCTGTTGCCCGCCGAATCACCGGAACAGCTGGAAGATCTGCTTTCACGCCAAAAAGAAGCGTTGCACCAACAAATCGTAAGCATTCAGCAAACAGAGGATATGATGGAAAAAGTCATTCTGGAAATCCACGCCGGGGAAGAAATTGGATCGGATAAATTTGTGGCGCTCATGTGGATGATGGGAAGCGGTAAACCCCTATCCTTTATTTTTCGCTATTTAGGCAACGACGACGTCACCCGGCTGTTCGGCCAGTTCAATTCAAACAGCGAAATGGAAGACTTTAACCACATCAGTGAAAACCTGTTCGCTGAAATGATAACGCTTTACCGTTCCGGCGCCGACCCAGCGGGGGAACAGGGGCAGCAGTTCGCACAGAAGTGGTGGGATATGGTAACAGCTGTCACAAAAAACGACCCGCAATTACTGAAATCGCTGATGTCCGCAGGTAACGATGTGGATAACTGGCCCAATGAAGCACAGGAGTTTAAACAGGCGATAAAAATGTTTTTGGAAACGGCGTTGGATATTTATTTTAAAACGGAGTCCATTACCGTCGGCAGCGTTTGAAAGTAAGCGTCTGCTAATATTTAATCTGGAAAGGGTGATTTTATTGAGTAATCCTGCTGTTACAGTAAGCGGATTAGTAAAACGGTACGGAAAAACAGCCGCGGTCAATCACATTTCATTTGAAATCGGCCAAGGGGAAGTGTTCGGGCTTTTGGGGCCGAATGGAGCGGGCAAAACAACCACGCTCGAGTGCTTGGAAGGTTTGCGGAACGCGGACGCGGGAACGCTGATGGTCGCGGGCTGCGACGTAAAGACCGGGGGAAAGGAACTGCGCAGAAAACTTGGCGTGCAGCTGCAATCCTCTTCTTTGCCAAGCTCTATCCGTGTTGATGAAGCAATAAAACTGGTGTGCTGCTGGCAGGGCATGCCGCCGCGGCCCGACCTGCCGGAACGATTCGGAATCGCGGATTTATTAAAGAAACAGTACCATCAATTGTCTACCGGCCAAAAGCGGCGGCTTCACCTTGCTCTCGCGCTTGCCTGCAACCCGTCCGTTGTTGTATTAGATGAACCCACTGCCGGTCTGGATGTACAGGGAAGGGCTCAGCTTCACGATGCTATCCGCAGTCTGAAAGCCGAAGGAATTACCGTCCTTCTTGCTACCCACGACATGGCGGAGGCGGAAACGCTGTGCGACCGCATCGCGATACTGATCCGCGGCAAGGTTGCCGCCACGGGAACACCGGCGCAAATTACAGCTGCGGGAAACCGCGAAACAAAAATTTCGCTTCGAACCGGCAGCGGGCGGCTGCCTGCGGACTGTGAAGGCGCGCGCTTCATTCAAACCAGCGAAAATTATGGAATTTGGATGTGTGCCGATGCGTCTGTTACCGTAATGGATCTTCTAAAAAAAGTTCAGCAATCGGGCGACACGGTGGAAGACCTTCGCGTGGAGCGCCCGTCACTGGAAGAACGTTTTCTGGAACTTGTGGAGGGGGGAATTACCGAATGAACGCTTTTCTGAAACACCTGTCGGTTCAATTTAAAATGGATGTCCGGGAAAAGGGCACCCTAATGACTTTTTATATTATTCCTCTTACTTTTTTCGCCGTCATGGGGGCGGTGTTTTCCTCCATTAACGCTGCCTCAAAAGAAACGCTTACTTCATCCATGATTATTTTTGCCACCACGATGGGCGCCGTTCTGGGGATTCCGATTCCGCTGATCGATATGCGTGAATCTGGTGTACTCCGGGCGTACCGTGTCAACGGGATACCCGGCCCGGCGGTTCTGCTGATTCAGGCAGCCAGCGCTTTTTTACATTTATCCGTAACCTCGCTCATTATCCTGATAACCGCACCGATTTTGTTCGGAGCAAGCCTGCCGAAGAATTACGGAGCGTTTTTTCTTATTTTAATCTGCCTGCTTTTTACAAATATCATGCTCGGTCTGCTGATTGGCGTAACATGCCGCAGCCAGTCCTCGTCGACCATGCTGTCACAGGCCATTTTTCTTCCCTCACTAATGTTAAGCGGGATTATGTTTCCGTCCGACATGCTGCCAAAACCACTGATGCTGCTGGGCAGGATTTTCCCCGCTACTCATATTATGCAGTCCTTTTCCGGGCTTGCTTTCGGTTTGAGCACTCAGTACAGTCCTGTTCTGGCGCTGGGTATTTGTGTGTGCATCGGTGCTGCTGCAGCGGCATTTGCTTTCGGAAGGTTTCATGCCGCAGGCAGGGCACAGGCTTAAATAGGCAGAGGGGGGAACTTTTCAATTGAGAAAAGTTCCCCCCTCTGCCGGTATAATTCAGTCCAATCCAGCAAAATCGATCCGGCGCTCTATGTATTATCCTATACAATTAATGCAGCATTCCCCACGCAACCGTCGAAAACAGCAGCACCAACACAATCAGCATGACCGGGCGGATAAACTTCGCACCTTTTTTAATTGCAAGGCCGGAGCCGATCCAATGCCCGGCAATGGAGCAAACCGCAGCGGGCACAGCGACGGCGTATGTTATTTTCCCCGCGGCTATAAACGTGATGACGGCTGCGAGGTTAGAACTCAGGTTAACCACCTTTGTATTGCCGCAGGCCGTTTTAAAGTCAAATCCAAGCAGTGTCGTATAAGCAATAATCAAAAACGTGCCGGTTCCCGGCCCGAAGAATCCGTCGTAAACGCCTAAAACGATTCCGATTAAACCTGAAAGAACCATTGCATGATTTTCCGAAATGCTGTCGAATGTGCAGATATCCTGCTCGCTTTTCTTTTTGCTGAAAAGAATAAACACAGCCGCAGCGGGCAGCAGCACCAGCATGGTCACGCGCAGAAAATGGTCGTCGAGCACAAGTGCGAGCCGCGCGCCGGCAAAAGAACCCATTAAAGCAAAAGTTGCTGACGTGGCCGCTACTTTCGGGTTAATACTTCCGTCTTTTAAAAACCGCCCCGTGGAAAAGGCTGTGCCGACACAGGAAGAAAATTTGTTGGAGCCGATTGCAAGGTGCGCCGGCATTCCGGTCAAATAGTAAGCAGGAAGTGAAATCAGCCCGCCTCCTCCTGCAACGGCATCCACAAATCCTGCAAGGAATACGAGCGGACATGCAATTAAAATTTGTTGTAAAAGGGTCATTTCCTATCTCCCAACCGATGAAAAACTTCAACATTCAAAATCTGCTGTAAATTTTTCAAAACTTTTCTTATTATATCTTAGCGGGAATGGAAATTCAAGGTTTGTTCCTCTGATAAAAATCCGTATAAACGGTGTAATTTATAAAATAATAAATTTGATTCCAATAGAATTAAATTTTCAATGAAAAGGAGTTGTTATAAATGAAAATCAATCCGGATGACCGTAAGGATAATGTAGAGCGCATCCAGGAAAACATCAACATGACGATTCAAAATATGGAGCGAGCGGACGAAATGATCGAGGAAACCTCCGACGATAAAATGAGGGAAAATTTAAAAGAGAAAAACGCCAGAAGGGAAGACGCACTGAACGGTTTGCGCGGCGAAATCCGCGACGAAGCAATCGCGCGTAAAAAAGGATACAAACAATAATCCGAATCATTATATTTACCATCACGCCTAATGAATTTTTTCGAAATATGGAGTATATCTCACTGGAATGCAGGGAGCCGGCACCGTAAACGGTGTCGGCTCTCTGTTTTTATTCAATTCTCTTGGGCTAATTACATTACCCTCGTCGGGAAAATTGCGTCCAATATTCCGATTGCCAAAGCACCCAATAACGCGCCAATAATGGACACGCTCATGTTGGGAACTAAGAACTGGGCAATGTATAAGATGACGGCGGCAAGAAGGAATCCTTTTATCCCTTTTCCAAACGGTGATGCGTCTACCTTCATAACTGCTTCAGCAAGATAATCCAGTGCGCATATAATAACTGCAGCAATTATAAACGACCATAACCCATTAATTGAGAATCCGGGTGTAAAGAATGATACTACTGCTAAAATGATGGCCATAATCGCAAGTCTGCCTATCCAGCGTAAAACTGTTGACGATTTTGGCCGATCTTCTTCGACATATCCTGTTTGCGTCATGTGTCCCTGATGTGTCATAAATCATCCTCCTATCAGAAAAGTAAATTTGCAAAAAAATATCATCTTATAACAGTGTCCTTCTTTATCGTTCACCATGTTCGGCGATTTATTCTACATCCATGCCTCTGCATCGCTTCTTCCTGCATTTTACGGTAAAAACCCACTCAATTCTTCCTGTTTTCACTTGTGGGAATACTTCCCTCTTGTTTGAATTTCTGATAAAATCACAGTTCCGATTAATACTAATACTGATCTCCAATAAAAGTATCGATAAAAATCCGCATCAAAATCCATATACGAAAGCTTTTGATTTGATTTTTATATCCTTTTTAATCGGATATCAGTATAACAGGGAGAAGGTGATGCTTTTGCAGCCAACAAAAATATACTATGAACCGGCATCATTAGATTATGAGCTTGGTCAAACGCTTTATAAAAAGTTCCCTGATGTACCGTGGATTCCCATTGAGAATCACAATAATATTGAAGAACTTCGAAGCAATGAAAATTCAAAATTTCCCGAAATGAAGCAATTTTTAATTTTAGGGATTCGGAAGACCCACAAATATGTTCCCAACTCTAAGTCTTCCGACTTTTTGGTGCCCTATACGTCGTCAGGGTGCAGCGCAATGTGCCTTTACTGCTATTTAGTCTGCAACTATAACAAGTGTTCCTACCTCCGGCTGTTCGTCAACAGGGAACAGATGCTTGCCAAAATAATGAAAACCGCAAACAAATCTGAAAAAGAACTTACCTTCGAAATCGGCAGCAACAGCGATCTGATTTTGGAAAACACCCTTACTTCAAATTTGGAATGGACGATTGAAGAATTTACAAAAAATGAAAAAGGATTCCTCACCTTCCCCACAAAATTTGATTTTGTCGACCCCCTGCTGCCGTTGAATCACAGGGGAAGGATTATCACCCGAATGAGCGTAAATCCGCAGGAAATTATTACCCGTATTGAATTCGGTACTTCCCCGCTCCAGCGCAGGGTAGACGCGATTAATCAGTTGTGCTCGGCCGGCTATAAAGTGGGGCTGCTGATTGCGCCGGTCATTTTAGTGGAAAACTGGAAAACGCTCTATTCGAACCTGCTCGCCTTTTTGGCGGAAAATCTGTCCGACCGGGTAAAGCGGGAAATGTTTGTAGAAATCATTTTCATGACCTACAGCTATGTGCACCGTGCCATTAACAACGACGCGTTCCCTAACGCCGTCGAGCTTTACGACCCGCAGCAAATGACGGGCAGGGGAATGGGCAGGTACTGCTACAAACCTTCGGTGCGGGCGGAAGCGGAACAGTTTTTGCGTGATGAATTCGAAAAATATTTCGACCTTTCGAAAATTCTTTATATTGTGTAAATATAAAATACAGCGCGGCCCGCATCATAAATTGCACGCCGCGCTGTTATCATTTTGTTATTGTGAAATAGAGGGCAAATTTCCGAGGTTGTTATTCTCCGAATCATCGGGCAGAGAACGTAAATATTCCGTTCCTTTTTTGATAGCAACCGCAACCCCTTTGATTTTGTTCTCTTTGGCCATTTGAACTCCCTGTTCTTTTGATACGTTTTTTCCGTTGGACAGCTGGTATCCGGATATTTTACCCGAGTCTTTCACTAAACCCGTGATGGATAAAGCGTCCGCATCGGGTGTTGGCGTAACTTCGTTAATCGCTTTGGGAACTGCTTGGCTTCTATTTTCCGTATCATTCATAAATAACCCTCCTAACCCGTTACTATTTTTAACGCAACAGAAAAGGTTATTCTTTTTATTTTAATGCAAATTTTACTAAAGTAAATTTCGCCCTGCAACCGCTTTATTCTGCGGTAAGCACCTGGTGCACCATATCCTTGAGATTAGAAAGCGCTGGAACCTTGTCCTCAGTATATGTACTTGCTTTAATAAGATTCACCCATACCGTAACAAGTCCTGATGTAGTTGTAAACATTATGCAATACCTCCTGCAACTAAAATGGATAACTCTGCAATTGCTTCGGCCTGTGCTGCGGCCTGTTGTTCCAGCGTTGGTTGCTTTGCCGCTTCCTCGACTGCTTGTTGTTGCGCCAACATGTCGGCATTATATTTGTCAACCCATGCCTTAACTTCTGCATCGGTTGCAGTTGCAGGAAAGGTCTGTGTAATGCAATCTTGACCGCTTTGAGATAAAATGCATAATTGCTCTGTGGGTTTTAATCCTAGTGATTCAATTGCTTGGTTGGCAGGGCACCCATTAATGGGACTAACCTTGTCCCAAATTCGATAAGTGTACATTGCTGATTCCTCCTAATTTTTAATTTTTTTCCATACTGCACCATTACCAATATAAGTTGGATATTCATGGTAAATACCATTTGAATAATACCAAACATCACCATAATAGTCTGTAATTTCATAATTAGCGCCAGTAACAACTCGAACAGCGTGAGAATTAAATTCTTTCCTGATTGCTACACTGTTATCTAAAAGTGATTCTGAATCAAAATTATATAGATGGCACGCTAAGTCACGACCTATCGTAAACAGTTTATTCTTTGCATTTTTGCATAGAAAACATTCAACACCAATGGTTGGCAAAAATGTCGCCAATGTGGTTAAAGTTAATGTTGTTAAATCAACCTTAGTAAATGAGTTACCATAAATCCCATATAACGCGCCATCTAATAATACATAATTACGCAATGAGCTTACTATTCCAGTATATGAGGTAGAAGTTTTAGTCGCCAAATCAAAGACCCAAAGAGTTGTATCTACTATAATAATAACCTCATTTTCATAGTAAAAAACTTGGCTTGGAATGGTACTTATTCCTATACTTGTATAAGTAGAAATTAGGTTATCACTACTAAATTCCACAACATACTTCAATGTTGAACTACCAGTATATCTGTATATTACTGAAAAGGTTCGGTCATTTACCACATCATATGCAAGTGGATAACGACCATAGTTTAAACTGGTATAAGTGCTTGATGTGCTGCTCCAAATGTCAGTAGTAATTTTATTCGTGACTACTTTGGCAACAACATCAAATGTAGCAACAGCATTATAAAAAGGTGTTCCACTGGATGTTGCATATGAATAATACATATTTATTGTGTTTCCCTTTTGATATGTGGCTCTATTATGCCCTCCGTTTTGGTCTGTAATCTGTGCATTGTATGTTGATATGTTATAATTCAAATAATTCGCTGTAAATATCCCTGTACTCGGATCATATTCACAAACTTGAAGTGTTGTAATAGTGCCATTATACCTAATCAAAAAGCAGTAAAACTTATTATTAATGTAATAAATACCATACCCCCTATAAGTATAATATGAACCACTGGTTGTTGACATTGTAGCTATGCCAACTTTTGTATTTGTATTTGATAACACATCATAAACGTAAAATTCTACCGCTGAATATGTCGTACTGCCCGATGTAGTTGAACCTACTGCGAAAAATATTTTACTTTCACTATCATTAGCGATGGCATCATAATAATCATATGTGTTAGTTGTATAATAGGTCAATGGTACACTTGGTAAATTTAATCCAGTAGCATTTGACCATGTTCCACCTATTTTATAAGATTTCCTTGTATATACATTTTTAGCAGAGATAGTATGTTTCTCAGGTGTCAGAATTGCAATACCATCAAACACATCAGTTGGCAAAGTTGGCTGGCAGAAGATATTAAGATCAGTTTTACCCCCGCCAGCACTCTTAAAACCCAGCTTTGCACCGTCCAGCCGCACCCCGGTTACCCAGTTGTCCGGCTTAAACAGATCGACCGGCAGCGGGTCACCGTTCTGCAGCGTGGCTGTTACGGGCTGACCGTTGACCGTCCATGTGTCACCGTCTGCAATTGCTGCTTTGGCTAAAAATGTGATGTTATTCCCGGTACCGTCCAGATTATGGACAGTGCCGTTTTTGGTGTGTGTGTAGGTGCTGACAATGCCATCATTCCACTTGGTTTTATCATCAACAGTGACATGAATTTCGGCGTTTCCAGTATGGGTAGTAATAAGGTTCAGCAGGTTCCCTGCGGTATTCTCGTCCAAGATATCCTGCAGACTTTGGAACCATGCTGTAAATTCAGCTTCATTTTCACCTTTAAATTGTGCCAGATCGGCTTGAATCTGATTGTACAGCGTGGTTGTGTCTACCTGATCAACGATGCTTGTTACAATCCCGCATACCGCATCATCCAGCCGGGTATCGGTTATCGCGGCTTGCGTGATTGCCGTCGTACCGGGAGCAAGGTAGAGTTCGGCCAGCTTCAGGTCGTATTGTTCCGCTGTGCGTTCAATAGGCGGGGCGACCGGGTTACTGGAAAATGTTCCGGTCAAAACCTGTGCTGTGATGTTTCGTTCATTCAAGTCCCAACGCAGGACGACCGTATCCTTGCGGGCCAACACACCATCAGCATTGGCGATGGCAACGACCATGTTGCTGTCGTTTTCGTATTTATACCGCTCCCCGTTTGACCCCACCCAAGCCCGGCCGGCCGGAATGATAATCTGCATGTTCTCCCCTGCGGTGACGGCCAGCTCGCCGTTGTACACCCCGTTCGAAACAAAGCATCCGGCCCACTTTGCCAAAAAACTCACGGAATATTTTCTGTCTCCGTTTACGCTTCGAAAGAATCCACTTGTTTCAGCCATTATACACCACTCCCTAAATTCAAAGTTTCCGGCAGCGGAGTCCCGCATACCGGCGTAATTGTTTCGACTCCGTTTTCATAAACCTCCTCAACCTCGGTGATCCTCTGGTCGAGCCGCAGGCCCCATTGTTCAAAGCTTACGATGTCGCCAAGGTCCCAGTCAGTCAGATATTGGAAGTTTTCCGTATTGACCGCCGTCGCCTCAAAGCTTTCCGCTTTCGCGGTTTCAGCCAGTTGATCCAGTCCGCGCCGTGTCAGCTGCGACCTGTATTCATCGTCCGTCAGGTCACCCTTTTGCACGTCGCCGGCATCCACCCACAGCTCCCGCCGCGCTTCTCCGCCCGTCCGGTCGACCTCGACGATTGTGCGAGCGTCACCTTCACCCTCACCGGCCACATAAGCGAAATTGCTAAATCCGGTCGTGTCCAGCGTGTAGCTCGGGGTGCTGATGTTTCCGAACCCGTCGCTGAATAAAACATAGGGATTCTCTGTCTGCCCTACGGTTCGATCTGTGCCGGAATAGGTCTCAAACACCCATTTCGGGTTTGGCATATCCAGCCGAACCCGAAAGCCGAGAGGCGCGGATTTCGAAAGGGCTTTCAGCACGGTCAGGATATTTTTTTCTGAGGCCTGAAAGCCGCACGTTGGGGGAAATCCCCGTGCATCGCCGAGCGCAAGAAAATTGATTGGCCGTGAAGTGATCGCGTTATCGGATACAATCCTCCGCATTGCATTCTCCACTGTGCCTGAAAAGCTGATTGCCGGGGTGATGATCCTTCTGTTCAACAGAGAGGATCCCATCCGGCCGGTGGCCTCGATTTCATCGCCGCCGTCACTTTCCGCGATCTTCACGCTCTCGACGATTCCTGCTTCCTGTCGGTCCAGTCGGTGCAGGATGTTGCCGGCGCGCAGCAGCGAAAGGTTTTCCTCCGTTGCCGGAACGTGCAGTTCAAACTCCCCCGGTTCGAAAAAGCGACGCCTCCAACGGAGAGAAGAAAAGCTGTCGATCACGCCCTGCTGTTCCAGCGCTTCGTTGTAAATGTACAATTCCAATTCTTACGCCCCCCAGTACGTCTGCGTGCTTAAAATGGACACGCTAAGGCTGTCGATACCGGAATCCGCGTTGTACCGGAACAGGTTATCCCCCTCGTATGCCTGCAGCCATTGGGGCGGATACGCCATAAGGTTATTGATATTTGAGGTCGCACCGCCGGAAATCAGACGGACGCGCTTGTTTCCCGCGCCGGTTGTAATGATAATTTTGTCCCCGGTATGCATGGTAGCCTTGATCTTCATTAGCTCGTGCCGGTTGACGTCGTACAGCGACGGGTTGATCACCTCGCCGGAAGCTGTAAACATTACGTTCAAGCCCATCGGGACGGAGCTGTCATTATGGACATTGCCGATAAGGGTGTTCACCTTTTCCGTCAAGGCAAACGGCTCATCTCTAATCTCAAGGTCCCACTCGATTAATCCTTCCCACGCGGCAAGCTGCGTCAGGCTGTCCAGCCCGGCGTAAAATTTCGGGTCGGGGCAGATAAGGGAAATCGTGACGTTCCGAGTCTCATACGGCGAATTGCATACCGGGGAGAAGCTCTCTGCTTCCGGATCAACCTTTTCTACATAATAATTGATTTTTTTTGGCACGCTGCCTTCGAGGGTAAGCGTCCCGGGCGAGCTTTTCTGAAAAAAGCTGTAGAGACGGCCAACCTGTTCCTCAAAGTTTTTGCGGCTGATCTCCAAAGTAAAGACGATGTTGCGTTTCTGCGCATCGGAACCATTATAGTTTTCCCCGTCCTGCCCGCTGTTTTTCGCGGTATAGACATTGAAATTGGAACCAAGTCCATCGATGGAGACCAGCCAGCAGGGTGAAAAGGCTCCAAATGTCATCCTGCCGCCACTGATGTTATCGCATATAAGTTTCATTCAGCGCCTCCGAAGAAATAGTGATAGTTTCTGCGCGTTCTGGCGTTCCTGACGGGCGATTTCCACATGACTGAGCGCTTTGGGACTCTGAAATGTCGGATGATAGTCAATCACCGGACGGGAACCGCCAGAAGCAAACAAAGATCCGTATGGTTGCGCCGCACCTGTAGCTCCGCCGCCCGAGATGGAGAGAACCGGAGCCGCGCTCAGGCCCAGGGACATGGTTCCAGCAAGGTCCATCAGCGCAGCGGTGACCAGTGATTTGTTTTCAAGAATCCCGGAGGCGAGCCCCTTCATCATATCCGGCATCCATGTTGAAAAATCGGCGAGCGGACCTTCGTCCGGCACGCTGAAATGCAGGAATTTCCGAATATCCTCCGCCACTCCTTTGACGGCGTCGCCGACCGCCTGTGCGGCGGATCTAATTCCATCGACAATGCCGTTGATGATATCTTTTCCCCACTGGAGCGCCTGAACGGGCAGGCTTTTAACCCAGTCAATGGCCTGTCCGATTCCCGTCTTGACAGCGTCTACAACCGTAAGCACCGTACTTCCCACACCGTTCCTCATGGAATCGAACATATTTGCTCCGATTTGCATCAGGGTTGCAGGCAGCGAACGGAACCAACTGATGATTGAGTCCCATAGCGTCATGATTCCGGTCTTGATCTTATTGCCTATCGTCGTTACCGTTGTGATGAAACCGTTCCATGTGCCTGTAAAGATTGTGGCGATGGCGGTCAGCACCCCCTGAAAATACTGCTGGATGCCGGTCCAGATCTGCCGGATCGCATTCTGAATATTCATGAAAATTTTCTGCATGTCAGGGCCGATTTTCCCGAAGTTTCCGGTAATAAGGTCGCAGATTAGCAGCACCGGCGCCAGAATGATATTTTTCAAAATGGTAAAGGCGCCGGTGAAGATGTTCTGTACCCCGCTCATGATTTGAGTAAAGGTCGTCTGGAGGCCGCTAAACGGCGTCAGGATTGCCTGAACGAGTGGTTGAACCATCTTTTTGACAACTGCGGATATGGTGTTCCAAAGGTTGGTCATCCCACTGGTTAATACGTTCCAAAGATTGGTAAAAAAGGCCGGGATTCCGCCGACAAAAGCCCTGATATTGTTCCAGGTATCTTCGAAATAGTGCAGGAAGGTACCGGAAAACCAAGTTCCCAGGACTTTCGCGCCTGCCTGCAGTGTGTTCCAAAGATTCTGAAAAAAAGCGCTGATCGGCCCCCAGTTCTCGATGATGAGCGCAACAACAGTGGCAATTGCTACTGCAGCGCCAACAAAAAGCAAAGCCTGTACAGATGAAACACTCAGTAACGACGATATTGAAGAAAGCCCGGCAGTTGCACTTTTGGAGGACCCCAGGATGTCACTGAAAGATTTAAATGTTGTTGCCACGGTGTTGATTTTACCTGCCCCAGAGATCAACTGATCAACAAATCCAATGGCGGAGCCAAACGCCGTCTGAAACTGCCCAGACATGGACTGGGCGGCTTGACCTGCCGTTTGTCCCAGACTTTGTGTAAGTGTCGTGCTAAGTGCTTCGGCAGCGATACTCATCTGGTCAAATGTGGAGGAAATTATCCCGCTCAGATTTGAAAGTGTAGTAGTCATCGCTTCTCCCAAGAGTTCCCCCGCCTGTATCCCCGCCTGTTCCGCTAACGTCTCCAATTTTTCCGCGTTCAGTTGATAGGACAGCGATATTTCTTCTGTGTCATCAGCCATTTTACCCCCTCCTTTCATAAAACATAGATTTCAAAAACTCCCGCAGCCGTTCACTATCCTCTGATTTCTTTTCGGTCGTCGCTTGACTGTTCAGCCAAGCGTACCAATCTTCACGCAGATTTTTCTGCGCGGGTGACAGAGAATTCAATTCCTCCCCTTCCGCCGTGCGAATGGCAATCGAGCGGGCAAGCTGACTTTCCCCCGGAAGGTTTGTCAGCAGGGAGGTGAATTCCCGCCAGCTCATCCGGGTTTCCGGAAGTCTCAGCCGGATACCGTAGGACGCAGCGAACGATGCGCAGATTAAATCGTAATCGTGTTCCGGATCGAACCCGTTATGTTGCACGGCGCGCTGCCGTCCGAAAGGAAGGCGATGGCACTTTTTCCACTTCTTCCTCCAATTCACTCATTTCTTTGCCGGTCATGGCAGCCATGACGGCTACTTCAAGTTTCTGAAGAAGGGAAAACGGTATGCTGTGAGACAGGATTTCATCCGCCGCAGCCTCGCCGCCTGCCAGTGCAAACGAAAGAAAACTGCGGATAGAATCGGCATCGCCTTTTAGCTCCGAAGCGAAACGCTGCATACTCAGAACTTTTTTGAAGTCGCTGTCCACTTCATAGGACTTTCCGAAAATTGTTATGGCAGGCCGGGCCTGATCGGCATACTGGTCGAGATTGATGTTCAAATTACTCATCCTTTCAAAAAAGCAGGCTGGGCATAAAAGCCCAGCTTTTTCCGACTTCTTCCGTTATGCCGGTGTTGCTTCCCGATAGTCCGGTTTTCCGTCGACGGTATACGTCCATTCCATCGAATCCATGTCCGTGGACGCGCCACCAAATGATGAAGTGATGTCGACCAGTCCGTTACAGACAAGTGCTTCGCCGTTTGGAAAAGTGATTTTCAAAACGGCAGCGCAATCACTTCCGGTGGACAACAGCTTGTTTGCAACAAAGTCATTGCCTGCGTCACTGTAGCAGCGCTTCCCCTTAAAGGTAAATGACAGAGTCTTTCCGGTCACCATGTTTCGGGCCCAGCCCTTCAGTTCCATTGGGCTCCAGGCTTTTGTGGTCCCCTTGAGCTTCATCTCCATGCTTTCTACATTGGAGACTGTGTTGAGCTGCGGCTCACCTGTTTCCACGGGTGCACCAATTTCGATTTTGTAGTCGCTGACAGAATAAACCATAGTTTTTCCGTCCTTTCAAAATTTAATTACAGGTTGAAATTTGCCGACGGAAGGTCATTCGGCGTGCGCATTGCAAATGTTCCGTAGTAACATCCCCTGCAACTATCCCTGTTACGTACCGAAATATTGCCCTCTGCAGGCTAATTTTATAAATATTTTTGAAAATATGCTTTTCTCCAACTCCAAAACCAGGCGGTAGCACAAGTTTTTATCAAGAACCCGTATAGCCATTTAGCACAGGCCGCATTTGCGGCAAACTGCCTGCTAAACTCAATCATGGCCGATTGATGGCGATGAGTCAAACAAAGCCCGGAGGGGTTCGGGCGTACTGCATTGCGAAAATGTATTATGGCGGCGAGGGATTACCGCAGGATTATAGCAAAGCAAAATATTATTATGAAGCTGCCGCTACAAAAAAGGACAAATACGCCTATCATGCTAAGGGATGCTTTATGAAAGATAGAAAGTAGAAAATGAACCAGTATTAAAGAAGGAATTTGTTAAGACAATCGAAACAGAGGCATCGAAAAGTGATAATGAAGAACTCAATGATGGTGACGGTATATTCTAATTTATTAGTGTGAAGGCGAGTTGTTATCCGTACCTAATCAGCACAATATGTTGTCTCCCCTTCATTTTGAGCTTCGCATTGTGTTTATAACATAATGCTGAGATAAACCACCGAACGTCGCAGTAGGCCAAGAAGGATCGTTTGAGTACCTCCTTTCCCTACTGATAAGGCAGATAATAACCATAATGCGGAATTCAGGCAAAAACAGTTGTATCGTAATGTGAAGTTTGGTATGCTATTGTATGGAGAAATGATAATGAAAGTTTTTAACAATACATTTAAAAGTTTTCCTTATCCAGAATGGAGTCAAGCTATGGAAATAAAGAAATTCACATTAATTTCTAATAATATCGGTTTCGGGCCAGAGCCGGCATACTATGGGGAAGTCGAACAGCGATTGACTATGAATTCGAATGGACAGGTTTGGTTTACTGGTTATGGGTATGGTGAAGGATTTGGTAAAGGAACCGTCATACGGGAGAAAAAACTGACCGTTGACAAAGATGCCGCAATTGAAATTCTGTCGTTGCTTTCACAATATTTAAAGGAAAATGGCCAACTTCCTCTTGCCACAGATATTGGTGTCTGGGATCTAATCATTACCGAAACATCAGGTGAAAAGAAAAAATTCTCAGGTTCCCTCTATGAAGATTTGATCTATGGTAATGTCGGCTTATCCGCACAAGTGAGAAAAATGGTTTTCATTGAAGATTTATTCGTTTTTGATGGAAATCCCAATTGCGAAGAACTCAGTCAATAATATAAGTCCAATAGGGACAAATCCAGATATTATGAAGTTCAGGAACACTTCTCAACTTCGTACAAGACTAGCAATGTAAGATACTCCCAGAGATAATGAGCTAAAAGAAAACTAACTCTTTTCTGTTTGAACTATAAAAGTTTTTCGTGATAATGCGCATCTATGAATGTCATCTGAACTGCGCATTCGTACAGTGTCTTATACAGCGATTGAAATAGAAGATTTTTAAACCATTGGAGTACAGTGTAGGGAAATCTTAATAGACGGGTTTGCCAAGCCATATTTTTTATAGTGTTCAATCCATACATGCCTTCAACACTTCGCTCGCGGAATTCTTGCTTATCTTTTTTCTGCTCAGGGCTTTGGATAATTCATTATGATAACTTTATAATATCAATTATCTGTTCGGTTGCTTTTTTTGACTCAGGAAAGAAATACAAAGGCCAGATATGAATCATGGAAGGATATACATAGAAGTTAATTTCTATCTTTTTTTCATCTGCCATCTTTTTGAACTTTTTGGCATCGGGGTAGCCTACTGACCGAACGCAATTCAATTATTTATATAATAGGAGGTAGAATATGAGCATAATTAAAAATGAAATTCTTGTCTTATTAACCCATCAATGGTGTGATTGGGAAGCAAGCTATGCTATTGCCGTAGCAAATTCTTTTTCTGATTATGTGGTAAAAACTATTGCCATTGATGACTTACCCAAAACTTCAATGGGAGGTATCAGAGCTGGTATAGATTACAGCATTAAGAATTATCATACCTATGATAACCTTGCTATGGTGATTTTCCCAGGAGGTCTTTCCTGGGAAGAAAACGATTATGATGAAATCGCAGAATTTGTGAAAAGGCTTATAGAAATGAATATTCCCATTGCGGCAATATGCGGCGCAACCTATTTCCTGTGTAAGCACGGTTTCCTTGACAATGTTAAACATACAGGGGATTCATTAGATCTATTTCAGAGCGCGCAAGGATACAAAGGGGAAAACTTATATGTTCCATCTCAAGTGGTGACGGATGGCGGCTTCATTACCGCAAATGAAACTGCGGCCGTTGAATTTGCCTACGAAATCTTCAAGATTCTTAAGGTTGATAGCGACGAGGAAATGAGCCAATGGTTTGACAATTTTAAAAATGGTGCTATTCGGTAAGTTATGAGAGCATAATGAGAAACAGGTTTTGAGTTTCGTTTTGTTTATATACTGTTCAACAACAGCCTGCATTTTTAGGCATGGATTGCATGGCTGATTAAAAATATTTCCAGTATAATGGTTTTCGATGGAAGGTGATACTGTGAATTGGCTTGAGGGAATCAATGCTTCGATAGATTATATCGAAAACAATCTTGACGGTGAAATTGATTATGTAACAACGGCGCGCGTTGCGTGTTGTTCAGAATTCCATTTTTCGCGAATGTTTTCAACATTAACGGGTATTTCGCTTTCTGAATATATCAGGCGTAGACGTTTGTCACAAGCTGCGTTCGATGTACAGGCGGGCAAGGAAAAATTTATCGACATAGCTTTGAAATATGGATATGATTCGCCCGATGCGTTTACCAGAGCATTTAAAAGATTACATGGCATTTCGCCTTCTGCCGTGAAGGCAAGTGGAGTACAGCTCAAAGCCTTTCCCAGACTCTCCTTTCAAATCACTATCAAAGGAGATGTAGAAATGGAGTACCGTATTGAATATATTGATTTTAAAGTTCGCTTTATCGGGAAACGCCATCAAGTGAAAACACCAAGCGCATTTCAAAAAATCCCAGCTCTTTGGAGACAAGCAAAAAATGACGGTTTTCAGCAAAAGTTGATTGACATGTCATGGAAAAATCCAAAATGCAAGTTTGAAAGCCTTGTTGGTATTTGCGGTAAAGAAGCAGCCATCACGGATGAAACATTCGAGTATTTTATGGGGGTCCGTTACGATGCCGAAATACCGAATGGTATGGAGGAACTGATTATCCCGCCGTGTACGTATGCTGTGTTTCCAAATGTGATTGACGCATGGAAACGGCTGTATTCAGAGTGGTTACCCGTGTCGAGTTACGAGCTTGCCAATCAACCGTGTATTGAACATTATTTAGGTTCAGGGCATAAAGTCAGACATGAGTTATGGGTTCCCATAATCGAAAAACGCTCTGAATAGTATTGAGCATAACCAGAACTAAGGTGATACAAATTAACTGCACATTATGTTTACAGGAAGAAGGAAGCAATGCCTGACAAGATCCAATTATTTATTGAATGAAAGCTGATGTGTTGCGTCAGCTATTTTTGCATAAAGGAGGGTGATGTAAAATGGCTAATGAATTATTTGCCAATCTCGGTAAAGCAGATACCATAGCGGCAGGTCGCCGTCATACCGTAGGCCTTAAATCGGACGGGACAGTGACAGCTGTAGGTGATAATAAATATGGTCAATGTGATGTAAGCGGCTGGCACGATATTGCGGCGGTTGCGGCTAGTAATGTTCATATGGCGACGAACACGGGTAATGCTCATACAATCGCTCTTAAGTCTGACGGTACTGTAGTGGCTGTGGGCTGGAATAAGCATAACCAATGCGATGTAAACGACTGGCGCAATATTGTAGCGGTTGCGACGGGTTGGTGTCGTACCATTGGGCTTAAATCGGATGGCTCGGTGGTAGCTGTGGGCCGAAATAATGAAGGTGAATGCAACGTAAGTGACTGGCATAATATTGTAGCGGTAGCAGCGGGTGATTGGCATACCGTTGGGCTGAAATCAGATGGTACGGTGACGATCGTAGGTAATAATCGGTATCGCCAATGCGATGTAAGCGGCTGGTGCGATATTGTGGCGGTTGCGGCCGGTTATCTTCATACGATTGGGCTTAAATCAGATGGTACCGTGGTGGCCACGGGTCGAAATAATGAAGGCCAATGCGATGTAAGCGGCTGGCGTAGTATTGTGGCGGTGTCGGTGGGTAGTAATCATACCATCGGCCTTAAATCAAACGGGACTGTAGTGGCTGTGGGTTGGAATGAGTATGGCCAATGCAATGTAAGTGGCTGGCGCGATATTGTGGCGGCTGCAGCTGGTTGTGCTCATACGCTAGGTCTTAAATCGGATGGCACGATGGTTGCTGTGGGTGATAATGAATATGGTCAATGCGATGTAAGTGGCTGGCACGGCATTCAACTACCCGCGATTTAGTTTTCAATATTAAGAAACCGGTTCATTGTGTTATGTGAAAAACGTATTCCCTCTGTTTTGAACTTCACATAAGACCAATAAAATTAGGTTGTTAGCTAATGACGAAAAGGGTTAAAATAAGTCATGTAGTTTATATCACCAAATAACTTTATATTTGGAGAATATGAAATGGTAGTAAAAAACACTCGGGGAAGACCGTTTTGAAATATTCTCAAAAACACGATACGCGGCACGTGCAATTACCTGCAGCTCCTTTGGCTTGTCATTCTTAGCCTTACAAGCGACTGCAACTTTTTCAGCATATTGCGGGTAAAGGTGAATCTGCTCCGGCTTGGCAGCCAGTCTCAAGAGAACATCACAACAGAGCGTGGCATTCAGCTTCGGATCAACCGCTCCATCCAGATAGAGGGCGCCTTCGGCGCACTGGAAAGCGACCGCAATTTCAAGCGTTTTCTGACCCGGGGCAGGACGAATATGTCCACGGAGCTCTATCTTCTTTGTCTTGCGTTCGGCCTGAAAAAGCTGTAGGCGAAATGCAACACTGGACGGTTGCAAACACATTTATACAGCGTCAAAAAAGAGTGAATTTCTGAAAAGTAGAAAACTGGAGTGTGAAAGGCAATGCTGAGTTGCATGGCTTTGGTACCACCGTCCCTGGTTTTTATCGCACTCAAAAAGTTTTCAACATGAAAACGGGACTATCACAAAACTAAAGTTTTGCGATAGTCCCGTCAGACTGACGGCAAAGCCGCACAAACGGCGGCCAGGCTCGCGTTTCAAATCAGTCCTCGCAAACCTTATGCGGATTTAAAATATTGTTGGGGTCAAACACCTTTTTTATGCCGCGCATCAGCCCGATTACTTCGGGGTCCGTGTGCTCTTTCAGATATGGCCTTTTCGCAAACCCGATTCCATGCTCACCCGAAATCAGGCCATGCAGCTCACGCGCTTTTGCGTACATTTTTTCCATTGCCAGGCTCAGACGTTTCTTCCATTCCTCATCGCTCAGATCATCTTTTAGGATATATGCGTGTAAGTTCCCGTCACCGGCATGACCAAAGCTTTTAATACGGACGCCGACCTCTTTTTGGAGGGAATGCGTGTATTCCACCAGATCGTTGATGCGGTTGCGCGGAACAACAATATCCGCTTCATCCATGTATGTTGTCGAGCCCTTGATCGCTTCCAGGAAAGCGCCCCTTGCCTTCCAGATAGAGTCGTTCCGCTCGTCAGTGTCGGAAATCAGGACGTCAACAGCCCCTTGCTCCAGGCAGATTTTCGCTACGCTGTCATAATACCCTTCGATTTCTTCGGTCGTGTTGCCGTCAAATTTTAGAAGCAGATAGGCATCCGCCTGGCTGTCCGGGAACTTTTTCCCCAGATATTCCTCGGAATCGATGATAACTTCCCTTTCCATAAATTCCACGGCGGTAGGAATCGCCTTGGATTTTATAATCATTGGAACCGTGCGGATTGCCTGCTCCAATGTTGGAAATGGTACCAGAAGGCTGATTACTTTTTTAGGCAGGGGAAGCAGCTTTAAAATTGCCCCGGTAACAATACCAAGCGTTCCCTCGGAACCGATTATTAAATCTTTCATTGCGTAACCCGAACTGTTTTTGACAATTTTTCCCCCGAACCGGACGATGCTTCCGTTTGGCAGAACCACTTCCAGTCCGCGCACAAAGTCGCGTGTGACCCCATATTTCACCGCTCGCATTCCCCCGGCATTTGTGCTGATATTGCCGCCGATGGTCGCGGATTTTTCGCCCGGGTCCGGCGGATAGAAAAAGCCTTTCTCCTCAACATAAGCCGCCAGTTCCATCAGCAGGACACCAGGTTCCACCGTAAGTGTCAGATTTTCCTCATCCAATTCGAGAAAATGGTTCATCAGGCTCGTATCAATCATGATTCCCTTTTCCATTGCAACCGAAGCGCCTACCAGCCCGGTTCCCGCGCCGCGCGGCGTTACGGCAATATGGTTTTTATTGGCATATTCCATGATTTTGGAAACTTCCATGGAAGACAGCACCTTCACGACAATATCGGGGTAGCATTCCGTTCCGCTGAGTTCGTCATGGCTGTACTCTTCGTTGATTTGCCCTGCGCAGAGAATGCGGTCTTCATCCTGAATAACGGACTGTATAAAAGACAGGTCATTCCTATCAAATTTTTTATAACTCATGGTTATGCCTCCTTGCCGGTCTGTATTTTTCGTATCAGTTTTGGAACAATTTCATAAAGATCCCCGACCAGTCCGTAATTGGCGACCTTAAAAATGGAGGCTTTCGGGTCTTTGTTGATTGCCACAATTTGGTCGGAATGGTCCATGCCCGCCACGAATTGAATCGCCCCCGAAACGCCGCAGGTTATAATCAGCTTAGGGCGCACGGTTCTTCCGCTCAACCCCACCTGCCGTTTGGTGTCGACCCAGCCCGATTCCGCCAACGGTCTGGTACAGGCGAGTTCTCCGCCTAAAAGGACGGCAAGCTCACGAAGCATTGCCAGATCTTCTTCTTTTTTCACGCCCCGTCCGGCCACTACAAGCACATCGGAGCCTTCAATTGTTTTTTCCTTTTCCTTTGGCACCACACCGATTACCTCAACATGGCATTTCAATTTTTCCGGTGCCATGGCACAGCTGATTATTTTTCCGCTTTCCGCCTGTTTCCGCTCGGGCGCGTTCATCACTTTATAACGTACGGTAGCCATTTGGGGGCGGTTGTTAGGCGTTAAAATCTGCGCCATAATATTGCCGCCGAACGCAGGACGGATTTGTACCAAATCGGTGTTCTCGTGAATGTCGAGCACTGTGCAGTCCGCGGTAAGTCCTGTACGGAAACGAGCCGCCACACGGGGCGCAAGCTGACGGCCAACCGTTGTCGCCCCTACTAAAATTGCCGCAGGATGAACCCGGTTTATGAAATCTTCAAAAACGGACGCGTATGCCTCAATTTTGAAACGGTCCAGCGCGGGATCGTCATAGGCATCTATCTCATCCACATCATAGTGCAAAAGCTCATGGCTTTTTCCGGTGATGCCGCTGCCCATGAAAAGGGCATATACGGGCTGGTGAATTTTCTTCGCAAGTTCGCACGCCTTTCCAATCAGTTCAAATGTAACAGGGTGGATTTCCCCCTCGGTGTGGTCAACGTAAACAGCAATGCCCTTCCATTTGCTTTTATCAACAGCCTGCACGGCTTCTTCTACAAATTCCACCGCCCCCGCAGGCCCCTTTTTCACGCAAAGCTTACACATTTTGCAGGCCGCGGTAATTTCTACCTTTCCGTCCTTTTCTTCCAGTGCGCCAAACGGACATATTTTCAACAATTCCTGAATGTTCCCTATTTTATCCTGATGGACAATCAGCTTAGCCATAACGGTTCCTCCCTTAAATAAATTTCAATTCTCTGATCTTCTCGTACAGTCTGTCCGTAAGTTCATCCCCCGATTCGTTCCAAAGCTCGCGCTCTTTGTTGGACTCCGGCGGAAAAATGCGCTGAACCTGAGTCGGGGAACCGTTCAGGCCATATTTCTTTTCGTCCCTGTCTTCAAAATCGTTCAGGGAAAATATTTGAACCGGCCGGTCTTTGGTATCCATTTTTTTCACATAAGATGGGAGGCGGGGCTGATAAATATCCTGTTCCACTGTCAGCAGGCAAGGAAACATCACGCGGGAAATTTCAACGTCATTGGGCATATCCATTTCTACTACGACCGCACTGTCGTCCGCTTCAACAATTTTGCGCACATTGGAAACGCAGGGAATTTCCAGCCATTCCGAAATCTCGGGGCCGACCTGCGCTGTGTCGCCATCTGTCGTCTGCTTACCGCAGAGGATCAGGTCAAAATCACCGAATTTTCGAATGCCCTGTGAAAGAGTATAACTGGTCGCAAGCACGTCCGCGCCGCCGAACCTGCGGTCCGAAACCAGCGCGCCCTCGTCTGCGCCCATGGAGTAAGCCTCATAAATAACCGCCTTTGCCTGTGGGGGACCCATGCTGATAACGCTTACCTTTCCCCCTTTCTCCTCTCTGAGTTTCAGGGCGGTTTCAATCCCGTAAAGATCATACGGATTCATTTTGCTGTCTACGCCGGTTCTGTTGAGTACGCCGGTAACCGGGTCAACCTCAACCTTACTTGTACCGGGAACCTGTTTAATACAAACCAGAATATTCATAGTGAAGCCTTCCTTTTGTAAGAATAATACATACCTTCCGAAGAGAAGTATGACCGGGGCGTCAAATTGGTACTACCACTTTTTAAGTGAAAAGCCCTTTCACTCTTTATAAAAATAATGATGCATTTTCTTTTCCCGCTGAATGAATCAGGTTTGACATTTTGCAAGCCAGATTGGTAATACCAATTATTTGAGCTTATTATATACCCATCCACATTATTTGTATATAATTGTTATAAGTTTAACAAAAGTCATTCATTATCCATTCAAAATATCTACAGATTGTTTGGTTTCGGACAATGTTAAATTTTCATTTATAATCATAAAATGATCCGCCATTGCCTCACGGGCACCCTGTTTATCCCCGTTTTCAAGACATTCCACCATGCGTTCATGGATGCTCCGGAGCCTGTTCGCCCCTCTGTCGTTGTTTAGGATTTTTTTGCGCAGATCAGTGATAAACAGATCCATGACGTCGGAAAGGGCCTGCAGAATTGAAAGGATAAGCTGATTTCCGCTGGCCTGAGCAATTGTATAATGCAGCTTTTTATCCAGAATGACATTGGTCGCTTCATTCTCGCTTGTTGCCAGACTTGCCACCAATTTCTGGAGTTGGTGAATCTGTTCCCCTGTGATTCTGTCCGCCGCCAGCACGATTGCCTGTTCCTCCAATCCCCTGCGCAGTTCGCTCAGCTGTGCATAATCGGTTCTCTCCATCAGAAACATCATAGACATCGTTTGAACTAAACTTTTTTCAAAATTGCAGGAGACGGAGTTACCTGCGCCCTGTGTGCTGGTAATCATCCCGATCACATCCAAGGTTCGCAATGCCTCCCTTACGGAATTACGGCTGACACCAAGGCTCTCTGCCAGATCGCGCTCCGGAGGAAGCCTTTGCCCCTGTTTTAAATTTCCATGCAGAATTTCCTCTTTAATGTATTGAATTACTTTTTCGTATGCTTTACTGGTTTCTTTTATTTCCATTTTGCTGTCTCCAATGCATTATCTTAAAATCCATTAAACTTTGCTGATGTTCCCTTTTATTATATCCGCGTTGATGAATCTTTTCAACTCCTGGCGAAATGATAAAGGTTGCTGTTGCAAAATGAATTTGCGATAGCAACTTGCACAACTTATCTGCTGTTCTTGTTGTGCAGCGATCAAGTTTTTTATAACACTATAGCCTAATATTCGCAAGCTTATTGCGTGATTTAAATGGAGTTAGATTTTTTCTAAAACTAGGTGTTTCACCAGCGACTTATTAATCTCTCTTTCAGAAGATAGGCAACTAATGGGTTTTCAACGGGAGCTTCTTTGACCTACGGTGTGGATGGCTGTAAAGGTTCAACCAATTTATTGTCAGGCGGAAGAATTACTTACGGATATGATTCATTAAATCGCGAATATATTACAGACGTCAACCCGGTAGCCGGTCAAGAACCGACTTTACGGGCTCAGCGCAGCTATGTAAATGTTGATGACCACAGAACAACGACGTTGATTGGTAAATATAACAATTATAAACACGTTGGAGTGTCTGATACCATCCTTTCTCAATACAGCTACACTTATGACAACAACGGCAATATTCTTACCGTAACTGACAAAGGCGGAAACGTCACAAATTATACCTACGATTCGCTCAATCAGCTTGTCCGTGTTGATGACCAGAAATCAAACCTCAGTACGGCCTACAACTATGACGTGGGCGGAAATATTACCGCAGTAAGTACCTACGCCTATACCACAGACACGCTGGGAACGGCTACTGGAAATGTCAATTATGCTTACGGAAATACGAACTGGAAAGACCTGTTGACCAGCTACAATGGTCAGAATATTACTTACGATGCAATCGGCAATCCGCTTTCCTACCGCAAGAATGCTTCTGACGATGTAATGGGTTTCACATGGGAAGGCCGGCAGTTAAAAACTGCATTTGCAAGAAAATCCGATGGGAGCTATACTTACAACGCGGGCTATACTTACGACGACAGTGGGATTCGCACGAGCAAAACCGTTGGCGGCGTAACCTCAAATTACTTCCTTGACGGTACTCAAACTTAAATTTAAAAAATGGTAATCGCACCGCATAAACACGGAAATAAAAAAAAGACCGGGAAACATCCCAATCTGTAAACCAATTGTAAATATGTTCCTACAATTAATGATCTTCTGTATTATAATTCTCAATATGGATAAATAAATGAAATATCCACAGGAAACTAACTGTAACCAAACGGTTAGCCCCCATTCGCCACAAGGGTATACCAAACCCATATGGCCTGTGAATGCCATTTAACACAGGCGCATTTGCGGCAAACTGCCTGTTAAACTCAATCAGGGCCGATTGACGGCGATGAGTCAAACAAAGCCCGGAGGGATTCGGGCGTACAACGCCGATTGCGCCTACGGCGGCAGCCATTGGAAGAAAGCGCCGAAAAAAACATCTCATTCACCACACGGCAAAGCGGGTTCTCGCCCTGCCGTCCGCGCAGACTCATCAAACTATAAAAAAATAAGGACAGGTATAAAACCTGTCCTTATTTGGCGCGCCCGGAGGGATTCGAACCCGCGACCCCTTGATTCGTAGTCAAGTACTCTATCCAGCTGAGCTACGAGCGCATATGAATTTATACTGCCTATAATCTGTGACAGCTTTACTATTATATTAGATCAGCGGACAAAAGTCAAGGTTTTTTATCAGAATCCCGACAATTGTCATTCAGGACATTAAGGAATATAAAATCAGCAAGCGTGGGGGAAGCCGTTTCGTCTTTTCCCCACGCTTTATTGCAATTTTATTTGACCAGTGACAACAGGACTTTTACAAATTCCTCCTGCGGCAGTCTGCGGGAAACTACGCGGTACCCGTTGCCCTCATACAGGAATTCGGCGTAGTACAAATCGTAACTTCCAGTTGGAGTTCCGCTCTCTGTCAGAACTTCATCCTTCAGCATTTCATGGCCGACGGAAATTTCGTGACCGCTAATATTTGACTTTGTCTGATCCTTTGAACGGTACAGCAAGCAATCGCGCGGCAGTTTGCCTTTGGAAGCCTGAACGGACAAGGACGGGGAATTGGCGTCGTCGGGATCTCCATTATAATAATAGGAAATGTTATCATATGCAACTGTTCCGTCGTTATTCATGATAACGAACTGCGGTGTTTTGCCTGCCGTCTGTTCCGTTTTGGTAAAAACCTCCGGAAGATACTCCGGCTGCACATCTTTCCCCAAGTATGCTACCGCCTGTTCCTGTGTCCATTGCTCTTCATGCGTTGTTTTTGGGTCAAACCACAGTTTGGCGCTGGTCTGCGGCACATCGGACGGATCAATAAAATTCAGCACACCGTTGGACAGCTGCACCACCGATTTAAATTTTCCGCTTTGCAGTTCGGTTTTGATTTCCGGTTCCGCGGCGCTTGACGGAACGGAAACCTGACCGGAGCTGCTGCCTACAGCCGTAATCGCCGGCTGTGACTGCCATGGTTTGAGCGCGGGTACCGCCGCTGCCACAATTACAAGGCAGGCTGCGGCCGCACCGAGCTGCATCCATCTGCGATTCGTTTTTGCAGGGACAGAATGGGAACGCATTTTATTCTTAGTTTCTGCCAACAGGGTTTCACTGGGCAGAATCCGGGAATACATCTTTTTATAAGTTTGCCTAAACATAGTCAAAATCTCCTTTCAGCTTTGTTCGCAGCAAATTTCTTGCTCTGGTAAGTTGGGTTCTCACAGCGGATTCTTTCATACCAAGAACTTCGCTGATTTTTGCAACGGGCATATCCTCGTAGTAAAACAAATGAATAACGGTTCGATATTTTTGAGGAATCTGCATCAGCGCAGAGTAAACTTCGGTTTCCTCCGGCTGTTCAGCAATCATGTTTTCATCCAATGCGACCGTGCGGCGAAACCACGCGGAGCTCCACAGTTTTTTGCTGCAATTAATGGTAACGCGGATAAGCCATGCCTTCTCATGCTCCTCGGATACAAAAGCTTTTGTTTCTTTCATATACCGCAGGAACACCTCCTGAAACACGTCGTCCGCATCATTCTTATTTTGAGTCTGTGAAAACGCAAGCCGATAAATCAAATCGGCATATTGATGAAAGACCCGCTCAATGTCATCGTCCGTACGCAACGATTTTTGAAGCACTGTGAACCCTCCCTTCACCACCAATACCCCGCAGCATGGCAAAAAGCTACAGGCAATTTAGAAATATTTCCCTTCAAATTCTTCTGCATTGGTTTTTTTCGGTGCAATTGGTACATGAGTCAATTCCCACTGGCTACTGATTTGACTATAAAAAATCCCCCGACAGACCGTAAAGCCGGAGTGTCGGAGGGTTTCAGCAATAAGACACCGAAATTCTGTTCTTACCTTCTTTTTTAGCCTGATACAGCGCCTGGTCGGCTGACACCAATATTGCAACTCTATCCATGTTTTTCGTATCTCTTTGAATATGTACCCCAGCGCTTATGGTTACTGCCTTACCATCTTTGTTCGTCGAAAATTCAATGTTCTGTTCCCTTACTATGCGTACCAGCCCATTTGCAATGGCAACAGCATCGTCTTCCTTTTTATCCGATAATAATACAAGGAATTCTTCTCCGCCGTATCTGCCTACTTTTCCGCCCTGCAGCACAACATATTTTTCAATCGCGGAAGACAGTTTTATCAGGCAGGTATCCCCTTCGATATGTCCGTATGTATCATTGTATAATTTGAAATTATCAATATCAATCATCATGCAGACAATATTCTTCTTGCTTAGAATCATTTCGTCCAAATATTCAATAATATCTTTACGGTTTGGGATTCTTGTCAGAAAATCATTGTTTGCATAAAATTCGAGTTTTTTATTTTGTTCCTTAATCAGATTCTGATTGACATATGTTTTATAACCTGTCCGATCATTTAAAACAATAATTATACAGGCTGCAACAATCATAAAAAACGGATTGACCAGTTCTGCGAAAGTAACAGTGATACCCAAGCGGGCATTCAAAATAATCGCCATGTATAAGAGGTAGCAAAAAATGTTAATGGAACAGTGAGTGACCGGATTCAATTTAAAAAGCAGTGAATTAATAATCATGAGCTGAATAAACAAATAGGAGGAGAAGCCGTTTATTACATCAAATGCGGAGAATACCGCGCTCCAAACACCAAGGATAACTACCACTGCCAGTTCCAGCCGCATCAGTTTGTTTAACTGATGTTTTACCGCGGGGTAAATGGCAAAAAAGCATAAACAAGCTATGATCATTGAAGTATACATGTAAATATACTGGAGGAAAAATTGACCTTTTTTTAGAATATAAAAGTTTAGGATATAAAAAAATGCCATCAGGCATTCCATCCCCAATGCCATGGATACGATAATCAGTGCAGGAACCCGGTTGTTCCCGGCACATTCTTTTTTAAATTCTTCACGGGTGTTGGCAGGTGTTTCTCCGGTTTTCCGAAAAATACCCGGCCTGCTTATTCGAAATGATATTTTATTACGCATAAGTCAGCTCCTAATTTGAAATATTGTATAAACTTAAATTATCTAAAAGCTTTTACTATTTGCAAATCATCGAAAAGCAGACGCCGGCTGCACTAAGACATTATAACTATAAAAATTACATTGTTTTTTATTATACTTCTCTATGGTTAATACTTCAACACAAAAGAGCAAATATATGGTGTTTCTTCCATCTATTTGCTCTTTTATCTTTATGGTTAATTTTATTCATTCCATGTTAAAGGCCCTGCAAGTTGCGTTTCTACTTGCATAATTACGATTCCATCATTTTACAGGGTTATAAAAACAATTTCATTTCACACCTGTTTTTCCGGCGTAATTATGCCATCCGCAACTTCCATATAAATTTCCACAGTAATGCTCTCTTAAATTTATTGTTAGACTCTATTTCGTTTTATTAGTCCTGATTCGTTCTTTTTCAGGGATTCCGTTACTTTAATCCACGCCAGTTTTGTATTATCAAAATCTTTATAATGTTGTTCCACATGACAATGATAGAATTCAAATTCTGTCAAAATTCGGTTAAAATCTTCGTCGTGAAAAAAATTACAGAGTTTTGGTACTACAATCGTTAAGTTTTCCCTGATTTTAGCAATTTCCGCATTATAATTTTCTTTATTGGTGATATACGTCAGCAAGGGCTTGTACCGAATCCAGCCAATAGATGCTTTCAGAAACCGCTTTACCACCTGACTGTCATCCGACGTAATTTCTTTCAGTTCGGTTGGGAGCACTCCCCGAAGCAAATGCTGATAGTAGGAAAAGCCGTCATGAAAGGCGTAGCAGGGTATTTTTGTTACGTCGCAGTCGCCGATACAAGTGCTCAAAAAAGTATCCTCGCCCCTCGCGCCGGGGGGATTGTAAAAGGGAAACAGTCTGCTTAGATTTTTTAAATTAAATCCGAGGTTCGACCCCGAGATAAATTTCATGCCGTTGATTTCCTGTACATCTTTTCCACGTTCCCTGTCGATAATGGAAAGGTCGCCATATGTGATTCCGCCGCTGATCATTTTATCTTTAATGGAATCCCAGTTGAGGATGTCGTTACTGATTGCCTCAATAAACAGTTTAAAATCATTTTCCGAAAGCGAATCGTTCCACTTGATTTGCGGAATGGGGGAAACATACCCGCAGTGATAGCCATGCGTGATGTCAGCCTCAGCGAGATATTTGACATGCTCCGCAATGACGGGCTGACCCTTCCAGAAAAGAGTATTTCCTATTTTTACGGTGACGACAGGGTATTCATCGTCATCAAGAAAAATCAGATAATCCATATTATACTTAATTGCAAGATACAGAATTGCATTTCTTTTCATTCCATACCCTTGTCCAAAAAGAAGTTTTGCTTCTTTATTGGTCAGTATTTTATTTTTCACTAAAATTTCCGCTTCCAATGCGATGGACGAATCGCTCATGTAGTGTGCGGAGGCCACCGTGTCGAGGATATCTTCATCCGTAATAGTATAATCCGCTACTTTTGTGTTGGAATATTTCAGGTCATACGCAACAAACAGATGAAGCTCCATCTTTTTATCTTCCACTGACTTTGATTCATTCCAGTTATCTACATATGTTTTTACAATGTTTTTGAAATTCTTTCGTCCGGTTACAAACCCTATTCCTATATTGACCTTCTTTTTTGTCATTCAGTTCCTCACTTTTCATTTTCATGCTGTTCCGGAAATCGTAAAGCATTACGATATTCCACACTCTATTGCAATCAAACTATAATTCCATTTTGTTTAATCTATCATACATATTATTATACTTCCCTATTTTCAATATTACAACGAAGCAGAGCAAATATATGGATTTACTCCCATATATTTGCTCCTTATTTCTATTTTATCGAATTTTATTACAAGTTGGTTTTTGTCAGCAGCGCGGTACAGCTTTGGGGTTCAAGGGAAAGGAATCCACGCTCGTCGGGCATTGTGCCGACAAATACTTTCGCACCCCGCCATTCAGGCGGAACGGAAATGTTTTTTGGTCCGCCGCCTGCGTTGAACGCGCACAGCAAACCGGATTTGCCATCATGCCGAATATAGGCCATACAGCTGTCACCCGCATAAAGGGGAATGAACTCCCCCTCAATTAACGCCGAACATTCTGTACGCAGTTTTCCCAGTTTTTTGTACCATTCGATTAATCCGGCATCCTCTTTTCCCCATGGGTAACAAGCCCGGTTGAAGGGGTCACGGTAGCCCTCCATTCCGGCTTCGTCGCCGTAATAGATGCACGGCACGCCCGGCAGTGTGTATTGCATCAACGAGGCAAGGCGCATTTGTTTTAAGCCGTATTCCCGGCGTTCCTGCGTCAGGTGAGCGGTGCTCTGCCACTCGCGGCCATGGCCGCGCTGCGGTTCCCCCGCAAGCATCGTAAGCGCGCGTTCCGTGTCGTGCGTGCCGATATGATTCATCAGCATTTTTATGACCTGCGGCGGATAATTTTCGAGAATATCCAGAATGCTTTCCATCATGTCCGCCGGGTTTGCTCCCGCCAAAAAGCCGAGAACCGCACTGCGGAACGGATAATTCATCACGCTGTCAAGCTGCCTGCCCATAAGGTAGCTGCGCCGCTCGCTGTATGATATTTTATTGGACGCGTCTTCCCAAACTTCGCCTAAAATGATTGCGCTGCCGCTCTGCGTTTTTACCGCTGTGCGCAGGCTTTCCAAAAAGCTGTCGGGCAGTTCGTCGGCAACATCCAGCCGCCAGCCCGCCGCACCCGCCGCAATCCACTTCTGAATGATTCCGCCCCGCCCGTTGATATAATCATGGTACTGAGGATTCATTTCGTTCACGCTTGGCAGCGTCGCAAAATTCCACCAGCAGTCGTACTGATCCGGCCAGCTGCGAAACGAGTACCACGGGTAATACGGCGAATTTTGTGAATTGTATGCGCCGTCACCGGGGTAGCGATGTTCGCGGTTAAAATACACGCTGTCGCTGCCCGTATGGTTGAACACTCCGTCCAGTATAATATGAATTCCCGCTTGTTCCGCAGTTTTGCACAGATGCGAAAAATCCTGTTCCGTGCCGAGCAAGGGATCAATTTTGGAATAATCCGCCGTGTCGTAACGGTGATTCGAATGGGATTCAAAAATTGGGTTGAAATAGACGCACGTTACGCCGAGGGATTTTAAGTACCCGAGCTTTTCCTCCACGCCTTTCAGGTCGCCGCCGAAATAATCCGTGTTCGTAATTTTGCCCTGTTGATTCGGCGCCCAGTCCGGCTGGTCGTTCCAGTTTTCATGCATCTTACGGTCAGTGGGAACCCCTGTTTTCTCCTGTGCGGAACGGTAAAACCGATCTGGGAAAATCTGATACATCACCCCGCCCGCAAGCCAGTCGGGAGTTTTAAAGCTGCTGTCGTAAACCGTAAGCTGCCACGCGCGGTTGCCCGACCCCTGCAGTGTACCCTCGCTGCCGAAGCCGCGCGTCACGCCCAGCGTACCCCGGTTGGTATCCACACGGAACGAGTAAAAATAAAGACCGTATGCTTCGGGGGTGAAGTCGCATTCCCACCACTCGTCATTTTTACCGTTCATCCCGCACCAAAACATTCCAAGCTGCTGTTCCTGCGCGGCGGTATCATACTTTATGAAAAGCCATGCCGCCGAGCATTGCAGGTCGCGCGGCATGGTAATTTTAAAATGCACCGGCGTGCCGTTCGCTACCGCGCCCGTCGGGCAGCGATAAACCGGATTGCGTGAATTAAACATGGAAAAACCTCCAAAGACGAGAAATTAAATATGGATTCCCAATCATTCATTCTTCATTGACCTCCCCCCCCTCACCGAGGGGGTGCCGCCCGCAGGCGGCGGAGGGAGTCCGTACCCAATTGTTCATTCTTCATTGTTCACTGTTCATTGCGTTAGCTTTGTCCTCATGCCGGACCGGCACTGACTTTCGTTCGCGTTCGAAAGTCAGCAAAGTACGCCCAAGGGGGATTTTGAATCCCATCGGGAGGGCTCCATAAAATCCCCCTTGGATTCCCCCGGTATCCCCAAAGACCGATAAGCAATGAGTAAGCGCTTAGGATTTCATTGACGTTCGACAGCCGCAGGACTTTTCCCAGCCTCCCTCTTAGAGGGAGGTGGCAATCTCGGATTGCCAGAAGGAGTTCGTCCCCAATTGTACATTCTCCATTATTCATTGTTCATGATTAAAGCCTTTTACCGGCATGTTCAATATTCTCCGGCAAGGGCTTTGCATTCCAGATATTTTCGGAATATTCCCGAATTGCGCGGTCAGCCGCAAAACGCCCGGCATTGGCGGTGTTAACCAGCCCCATGCGCTGCCATCCGGCGGTATCGCCGTAAAGCGTTTCTGCTTTTTTGCGCGCTTTCGTATAGGAATCGAAGTCAGCCAGCACCATATACGGGTCGGTTTTCACCAGCGAATCCCCAATATCCTGAAAACTGACCCCGCAGAATCCCGCGTTCAGTTCTTCAATTGCGCTCTTAATCACCGGGTTGTTTTGGAAAAACACCCTTGGGCTATAGTTTGGCTTCAGCGCGTTCACCTCAGGTGTTGTCATGCCGAACAGGAGGATATTTTCGTCCCCGACAGATTCGTGAATTTCCACGTTCGCTCCGTCCAGCGTGCCGATTGTCACCGCTGCGTTAATCATGAATTTCATGTTGCTGGTGCCCGATGCCTCCGTACCGGCGAGTGAAATTTGTTCACTCAGGTCGGCCGCGGGGGTCAGCAGCTCCGCCAGCGTTACGCGGTAGTCCTCCAGGTAAACGACCTGCATTTTTTTGTTCACGCGCGGGTCATTGTTAATGGTGTTACCCAAATCCACAATAAAGCGAATCATCTGCTTTGCAAAATAATAACCCGGCGCCGCTTTCGCGCCGAAAATATACGTATGCGGAGTAAATTCCGCGTTTGGATTTTGGCGCATCCATTGATACGTTGCCAAAATTTGCAGCGCGTTCAGATGCTGCCGCTTGTATTCGTGCATGCGTTTTACCTGCACGTCAAAAATCGAATCAGGATTAATCTCGAGGTTGTTCTCTTTTTTTACATATTCCGCAAGCCGAAGCTTGTTATTCCGCTTAATCAATGCCATTTTTTGAAGCACAGCCGCGTCATCTTTGAATTTCATCAGGTTCTCGAGTTCAGAAGCCTGATGAACAAAACCGTCGCCGATCAGTTCCGCAATCAGGGCGGTCAGTTCGGAGTTTGCCTGATTCAGCCAGCGGCGGTGGGCAATCCCGTTCGTCACGTTCGTGAACTTCTGCGGCATTTCCGTATAAAAATCATGAAATACCCGCTCTTTTAAAATCTCGCTGTGCAGCTGCGACACGCCGTTCACGCTGTGGCTGCTGACCACCGCAAGATTCGCCATTTTCACATAGCCGTCATTCAGCGGCGCCATGCGGCCCACTTTGTAACCGTCCACACCTTTTGTGTGCATTTCTTCACAGAAACGGCGGTTAATTTCTTCCACGATCTGATAAATGCGCGGCAGCATCATTTTAAACAGGTCAACACCCCAGCACTCAAGCGCTTCGGCCATAACCGTGTGATTCGTGTAGGCAACGGTGCGGGTTGTAATATTCCAAGCCTGTTCCCAGCCGTAGCCGCACTCATCCAGCATAATCCGCATCATTTCCGGTATTGCCAGAACGGGGTGCGTATCGTTCAGATGAATCGCCGCAAGTTCCGGCAGGTTGTCGAGCGATTGGTTCTTGAACAAATGCCGGCGGATAATATCCTGAATGGTTGCAGAAACAAGGAAATACTGCTGAGAAAGACGCAGGCTTTTGCCCTCCACATGGTTGTCATCCGGGTACAGCACCTTTGTGATGGCTTCCGCCATGGCGTTCTGCTCCATAGCGCGCATATAATTGCCACTGTTGAACAGCTTCATATCGAATTCCTCGGAGGACGACGCCCAAATACGCAGCCGGCTCACGCCTTTTCCGTCCATCCCGGCCACATAAAGGTCGTATGGCACGGCGATCACCTTCGTGTAATCCTTGTGGTTTACCACATGATACTGATTGTTCCAGTAATCCTCAATATGCCCGTTGAAATGCACTTCCACACTCTTTTCCGGAATAGCCTGCATCCAGATTTTCCCGCCCGGCAGCCAAAAGTCCGGCAGTTCCGTCTGCCATCCGTCCACCAGCTTCTGCCGGAAAATACCGTATTCATAGCGCAGCGAGTACCCTGTGGCAGGGTAGCCCTGTGAAGCAAGCCCGTCTAAAAAGCACGCCGCCAGTCTGCCCAGACCGCCGTTACCCAAACCGGCATCCGGTTCCTGCTCGTACAGCACATCCAGCTTTAAGCCCATTTCGTCGAGCGCGGTACGGTAATCCTCTTCAATGCCGAGATTGAACAGGTTGTTTTTAAGCGAGCGGCCCAGCAGGAATTCCATGCACAGGTAATAAACCTGCTTGGTGTTCGTCCTTTCCGCCTCATCCATATATTCGCTGCGGCCCTGCGCCATCAGCTCGCGAACGCTGAGTGCAACCGCCTTGTAGCATTGTTCGTCGGTTGCATTTTCCAAATCTACGCCGAAAAAGCACTCAAGCTTTGACAGAAGAATTTCTTTTATCTTCTGGACAGGTTGTTTGTAATTCATGATTTCCTCCGTATGGATTGTATTGGGATTCCGTTTCATCATGTAATTTTCTGCCGAAGGGAATCCCCAAATGAGGCAGATTCCCCGGTCCCCCCAAAATTATCTTGTGTTTATTATATACCAATTTTTTATATTTTTCAACAGCAGTGCCCGCGTCCTTACTTTTTGGAACATTTCAGCTAAACAAAGCAATAAACCCATTTTTTAAATTATTTTTAAAAGACTAATATTTTTTATTGCGATGTCTTTTGGTCTATAATTTGTGCAGAATGCATAAAAACATATTTCGACCGAACGCGGTGGAATTTCCGGGATAAACAAAGCGGTTCCCATTTTCAAATCAAGCCTTTTTTCACCTCAATCCGGCAAAACGGAACATCCTGTCTTTTAAACTGCCTCGGTGCTGAAAAAATTATTAAATCCCTTTTATATTATGGTATAATATATTATAATTAATTTAATTATAAATCCGCTATAGTGTGAAAGGGTATGACTTCATGAGTAAGAACAGAATTAAGTTGAATATCTGCGGTTCCGAATGTGTGATCACTTCGGATGACAGTGAAGGCTATGTCCGCTCCATTGGTGATGAAGTGGAAATGGCCATGGAGGATATTATCGACAAAAACGAGCGCGTTTCTATCACCATGGCGGCAATTATCACCGCACTGAGCTACTGTGACGACGCCCACAAGGCTTCCGCCGGGGCGGACAACCTTCGCTCCCAAATTAAGGATTATCTTGAAGATTCTTCACATGCCAGAACGGAGGCCGAAGAGGCCAAACATGAAATTGATCGCTTAAAGCGCGAAATACAGTCCCTGCGTTCCCGCCTTTCCGATGGCAATGAAACGGAAAAAACCGAAGCAAAGGAAGAAGCTCCGCCGGCCAGACCAATCGCCCCATCCACCCCGGTACAACGGGCGCAAACGGGCAGCTATTCCCGTGTTCAGCCGGACCGTGCCGCCGAGCAGGAAGGTTTCATGAGCTTTTTCGAGAAGAAAAATGACGAATAATACAATGGAAGTTTTAGCCCCCGCAGGTTCACCGGAAAGTCTGACCGCCGCGGTTCGCGCGGGCGCAGATGCGGTTTACCTTGGCGGCAGCCTGTTCAGCGCAAGGGCCGGCGCCAAAAACTTTAACGATGACGAGCTGAAAAACGCCGTTCAATACTGCCATGTACGCGGGGTAAAAGTATACCTTGCTGTGAATACGATTTTATTGGAAAACGAGCTTTCCAAAGCGCTCGAGTTCATCCGCTTCGCCTGCACCCTGCCGGTTGACGCGATTTTGGTGCAGGATACGGGCTTAATTTGGCTTTTGCAGCAATGCGCGCCCGAACTGCGGCTGCATGCTTCCACACAAATGAGCATCCACACGCCCCTCGGAGCGGCCGTGCTTGAAAACGAGGGATTGAAGCGCGTGGTTCTTTCCCGTGAACTCTCGCTTAAGGAAATGGCTGAAATTCACGCCGCCACCCCGGTTGAACTGGAAGCATTTGTGCACGGCGCGCTGTGCATGTCGGTAAGCGGCCAATGTTATTTCAGTTCCGTACTCGGTTCGCGCAGCGGCAACCGCGGCCTTTGCGCTCAGCCCTGCCGCCTGCCGTTTTCCGTCACCGGAGGAACCGGGCATGATTTAAGTTTAAAGGATTTATCCATGATTACCCGTATGGACGAGCTGAAAAGCACGGGGATTTGCAGCGCTAAAATCGAGGGCCGCATGAAACGCCCCGAATACGTTGCCGCATCTGCGTGCGCCTGCCGCCTTGCGGCGGACGGTCAGCGGATTCCCGATGATCTGCTGGAAAACCTCGGTGCGGTATTCTCGCGCTCCGGCTTTACCACAGGATACCTTGACGGCAAGCTGGGCCGTGACATGTTCGGCTACCGTTCCAAAGAAGACGTTGCGGGCGCGACAAGCGCCGTTTTTTCTGAATTGCACGGCCTTTACAATCAGGAGTATCAAAGGGTCCCAATTCAGTTTATTCTTACAATAAAAAAAGGTGAACAGGTAACCCTTCAGGTCACCGACAGTGAAGGGAACCGCGCCAAAGCCGCATTTGGCGACATGCCGGAAGCAGCCGTGAACCGTCCGATTGACGAGGAACGCTGCACGGAACAGCTGAAAAAGACGGGCGGAACTCCGTTTTTTACCGAACAAATCTTCTGTGAAATTGACGGCGGGCTTTCCGTTCCCGTTTCGCTGCTGAACAAGCTGCGGCGAGCCGCTTTGGACAAACTGGAGGAATTGCGGGCCAACCGTACGCCGGTTCCGTTCCAGCTTTGCCCGCTGCCTCAAACCAACAATCATATTGCAAAGCGGATGAAGCTGCGCGCGCGTTTTACAAACACGGAGCTGCCCGAAAACGCTAAGAGCTGCGAACTGGTTTATCTTCCGTATAACACGGACTTACAAAAATTACAGCAGTTAAAAGAGGACGGTTACGCGGTTGCCCTTGAAATTCCGCGCGGCCTGTTCGGCATAGAAAAAGCCGTGCGCGGCCGTCTGCAATCCGCAAAGGACGGGGGAATCACCGACGTTTGGGCGGGTAACCTCGGCGCCGCCCAGCTTGGCAAAGAACTCGGACTGCGTGTTCACGGCGGTTTCTCCCTTAATATTACAAATTCCGCGGCGGCCGAATGGTATCGTGAATTCGGCCTGACCGACACGGAGCTTTCGTTTGAACTAACCCTGCCGCAGGCCGCCGCAATCGGCGGGGAACTGCGCCGCGGGCTGCTGCTTTACGGGCGGATTCCGCTGATGCTCACCCGTAACTGCCCGGCTGCAAATGCGGGCGGGTGCAAAGACTGCAAAGGCAGCCGCTTCCTGACCGATCGTAAGGGAATCCGATTCCCCGTGCAGTGTTACGGCGCATGCAGCGAGGTTTTGAACTCCGTACCGCTCTATATGGCCGACCGGCTGAACGAAGTCCGAAATCAGGATTTCGGGTTGCTTCGCTTTTCAAACGAAACGCCGGAAGAGGCGGCGAAAATTATCAGCCGGTATCTTACCGGCGCAGCGGACACCGGCGAGCACACGCGCGGGCTTTATTACAGGGGAATCGAATAGCAAGGAACAATTAAAAGTTAACAGTGAATAATGAACAATTAATGTGGCAAACCTGCGGTTTGCAATGTAAGGGCGGCAACGTCCATGAAAACCGGTTCAGTTGCTGATTGCATAAAGGTTGTTGAGGATACCGGGGGGATCCAAGGGGGATCCAAGGGGGATTTTGTGGAACCCTCCCGATGGGATTTAAAATCCCCCTTAGGCGGTCTTTGCTTACTTTCGAACGCACTCGAAAGTAAGTGCCTGTCTGGCATGAGGACAAGGCTAACGTTAACGTAATGAACAGTGAACAGTGAATGATGAACAATTGGGGACGGACTCCCTCCGGCTCTGCGGAGCCACCTCCCTCGGAGAGCGAGGCTAGGAAAGGATTTCATTTATGCAGAAGTTAAAGATTAAAAAAATGCATCCGAACGCTATTCTGCCGACACGCGGAAGCGACGGCGCGGCCGGACTCGATTTGTATGCCTGTCTGGATGAGCCGCTGACTCTTGAGCCGCGCGGGCTTTACAAAGTTCCGACCGGCGTTGCCATCGCACTGCCGGATAAAAATACCGTTGGATTGGTTTTTGCACGAAGCGGACTTGGGATGAAGCACGGTGTTTCCCTTTCGAACGCGGTCGGCGTCATCGACAGTGACTATCGCGGCGAACTCATTGTGGGGCTCAGCAATCTGAGCAGCGTACCGTACACGCTCACCCCCGGCGAACGCTTCGCACAGCTTGTGGTAACGCCGGTATTCCCAATGGATTTGGAGGAAACAGATGACCTCGGTGAAACTCAGCGCGGCACGGGCGGCTTTGGGTCAACCGGTAAATAAAAAATTCAAAACATAAGTCAGACCGCCGCCTGCGGCGGCATGAGGCAGTTATGGAAAACAGAATTGATATCGCGGCAAAAGCAATTCTCGTACATAATGAAAAGGTGCTCACAATCCGCCGATCAGCCAGTGATGATGTTTGCGCCGGCGCATGGGAATTTGTGGGTGGCAGACTGGAATTCGGCGAATCACCCCAGGACGCTCTGAAAAGGGAAATAAAAGAAGAAACCGGTTTGGACGCGCGCGTCGGAACCCTTCTTTACTCATCGTCATTTATGTTAAAACCCAATCGCCAGCTGATCATACTCACCTATTATTGCAGCTGTGACGGCGAAACCGTTCGCCTGTCGGAGGAACATCAGGATTATCTTTGGGCAAACCCTGTACAGCTGCATCAATTATTATTAAAACCGATTTTAGATGAATTAGAAAAAAATGACATTTTCTCTCTTCTGGAAATCGAGTAATTTGGGGATTCAGGTGCTGCTCAAATGAAAAAGAACATAATTAAAACACTTTTATTGATTATTCTGCTGCTTTTAGCGGTGGTTTTGGGTAAAATAATTGGTGCCGCCAGTATTGGCGTAACGTATCTGTCATGGTTGGGCGCGGGCGCGAGTTTCGGCTTTTCGCCGCTTGCCGTCAACCTTTCCGTGGTTAATTTCACATTGGGAATTATGGTAAACATCAATGTCGCTCAGGCAATTTTATTGCTGATCGCGATTTTATCTTACACCAGAATTAAAATAAAAGAATAGAGGTTTTAATTATGTTAATTCTTGCATCCACTTCACCGCGCCGAAACGAATTATTAAAAATGGCCGGATATGAATTCACTGTCGCTCCTGCAGAAGTAAACGAAGATTATCCGAGCGGCACACAGCCAATGCAGATTGTTGAACTGCTTGCCACCCGAAAAGCCAAAGCAGCGGCGAAAGACCACCCGCTTGACGCCGTACTTGCCGCGGACACCCTTGTTGTATGCAAAGGGCGCATTATGGGGAAACCAAAGGATGAAGCGAGTGCCAAAGCGATGCTTAAACTGCTGTCGGGCAGCGTGCATCAGGTTTACACAGGGTACTGCATCATTTGCAACTCCAAGCTGGTTACAGGGCACGAAGCCACTTCGGTGGAATTTTATCCGGTAAAGGACGAGGAAATCGACGCCTATATTGCAACGGGTGAATCAATGGACAAAGCCGGTGCTTACGCAATTCAAGGCCGCGGTGCGCTGCTTGTCAAACGCATTGACGGGGATTTTTACAATGTAATGGGTTTGCCCGTTGGCAAAATCAACCGGATTTTAAGGGGCCTTTAATCAAAAATAATTTTGTTCGGCATTCGGTACAGGCAAAAGCTTCCCAAAGCGGCCCGCTCTGCGTAAATACTTCCAAATTTGGGGGAATGCGGTTCGCATCGCCACTATTCCTATGCTTTTGCGCGGCAAATGCGGATATTCTCGTACGAATTCACAATTTAACTGTTGAGAATTCTCTCTTTTGAGGTTATAATAGGTTCTATATGAAATGGATTTAATTTTGTGCGATTTTGAAAGGGGAAAATCACTCATGTTTTCAAAAGATATAGGAATAGATTTGGGCACTGCGAATACATTGGTATTTATGAAGGGCAAAGGCATTGTTATGCGCGAACCTTCTGTTGTTGCCGTAGACGTTCGCACCGACACTGTTTTGGCTGTCGGTACCCAGGCCAAAGAAATGATCGGCCGTACCCCGGGCTCCATTGTTGCGGTTCGTCCGCTGAAGGACGGCGTCATTGCCGATTTCGACATCACAGCCACCATGCTGAAGCATTTTATCCGCAAAGCGGTAAAATCAAACGCTTTTTCCCGACCGCATATTATTGTCTGTATTCCGTCCGGCGTAACCGAAGTGGAACGCCGCGCAGTTGAGGATGCCGCCCGTCAGGCCGGCGCAAATAATGTAGAATTAATCGAAGAACCAATGGCCGCCGCAATCGGCGCGGGTCTGCCTGTTAGCGAACCAACCGGCAGCATGGTCGTTGACATCGGCGGCGGTACCGCGGAGGTCGCGGTTATTTCGCTGGGCGACATTGTTACTTCTGTTTCCGTGCGTGTTGCGGGCGACAAGTTTGATGAATCTATTATATCCTACGTTAAAAAGAAATATAATCTTCTGATCGGTGAACGTACCGCAGAAGATATTAAAATTAAAATCGGTTCTGCCTACCCAACAGAAGACAACGAAAACGCCTTCGTGGAAATTAAGGGACGCAATTTGGTTGACGGTCTGCCGAAAAATGTTTCCATTACCGCCGAAGAAGTCCGTGAGGCATTAAGCGACCCGCTTTCCCTCATTATTGATGCAATTAAATCGACATTGGAAAAGACCCCACCGGAACTTTCCGCGGATATTATCGACCACGGCATTATGCTGACCGGCGGCGGCGCTTTGCTGCGCGGGCTTGACAAGCTGGTTGAGCAGGAAACCGGAATGCCCGTTCATGTTGCAGACAGCCCGCTGGACTGCGTAGTTGACGGCACCGGCAAACAGCTTGAAATATCAATGCCGGCCTCTTATTACAAAAACAACAAGCGGTAAGCAGTTTTCTTAAAATTCAGCGGAGGGTGTAACTCTCCGCCTATTTTTTCTAACCCGGCAAGGCCTTGCTGGGTTCGTTCTTCATTGTTATTAATTATTTATCAGCAAAGGAGGGTGCTGCGTTGAAAGATTTCTTCCATTCCAACAGCTTTAAACTGCTGATTGCTGTCATCTTTATCCTGTTCGGGCTGATGCTCTACACGGCGGGCAGCGGCGGTTCCCTTGTTTCGGACCTGCTCGGTTTTGTTTCCACTCCGCTGCAGAAAGTCAGTACCGTCGTAACCAATAACGCGACTGTGACGGCACAGTCCGTCACGCGTTCCAACGAAGAGCTTCTTGCCGAAAATGCCGCGCTGAAAAGTCAGGTGGATGACCTGAATAAAAAGCTTATCAAATATTACACCTATCAGCAGGAAAATGCGCAGCTTCGTAAATTTTTGGAACTAAAAAGTGAAAACCCGGATTTTAAGCCCGTATCCGCTGCGGTAATCGGCCGCGACCCGAATGACTTGTTTTATAATTTTCAGATAGACAAAGGTTCGCTTTCCGGCATTTCGCTTAACGACCCGGTTATTACCGAAAGCGGCGTGGTTGGCTGGATTTCCGTTGTCAACGCCAACTACAGCAAGGTGACCACCATTCTTTCACCGGACACCAAAATCAGCGCGATTGACAAGGTAAACCGCGACTCCGGCGTCATCAGCAGCAGCATTAAGCTGGCCGATCAGGGTATTGTAAAACTGGGTTACCTTACCGCCGATACGACGGTCAAGGCCGGTGACATCATTGTGACAAACGGTCTGGGCGGCGTGTATCCGCGCGACCTTGCAGTGGGGACGGTAACAAAGGTCAGCAACGAGCCATACGACGTTTCCCGCTATGCCGAGGTAAAGCCGTTTGTGGATGTCAAAACCGTGCGTGACGTAATGGTGATCACATCCTTCCAGGGACAGGGGCAGGCTCTGATCGATCCTGCTACTTCTTCCTCAGTCGGGGCAAAGTAAAATGGGGAAGTATAAATGGATTCGATATTTTGCTTATGTGATTGAAATTCTGGTGTTTTCCATGGTACAGGAAACGCCCGGCCTGATTCCCCAGCTTTTCGGCGCAAGACCTGTTCTCCTTATTCCGATTGCACTTTGCATTGCGCTGTTCGAAAACGAAAAGGCCGCCATGGGCTTCGGGCTTTTTTGCGGCCTTTTAATCGACTTCGGCATGGGCGGTATTTTGGGCTTCCACGCGCTGCTGCTCGCGGTTGTCTGTTACTCGCTCGGCATTCTGGCCGCAAATCTGATTCGCACCAATTTCCTCACCGCCATGATTATCGCCATTACAGTCACCGGTGTAATTCTTGTTTTGCAATGGCTGTTCTTCTTCCTGTTCTATGGCTATGAGGAACCTGTTTATGCCCTGACTGCGCATTACCTTCCCCGTTTCTGTTACACTCTGGTGTTTGCGCCGATTGCATATTACTTCAACCGTGCGCTTTCCGTACAAATCCGCGCCAAAGAGGAATAGGGCAAATAACAATGAACAATTGGGGACGGACTCCCTCCGGCTCTGCGGAGCCACCTCCCTCGAAGAGGGAGGCTAGGGAAAGCCTTGCGGCTGTCAGAACGTCAATGAAGACCTAAAAGCTTAATCATTGCTCGTTGGCATTTGGGGATACCGGGGGAATCCAAGGGGGATTTTATGGAGCCCTCCCGATGGGATTCAAAATCCCCCTTGGGCGTACTTTGCTGACTTTCGTACGCGAACGAAAGTCAGTGCCGGTCCGGCATGAGGACAAAGCTAACGCAATGAACAGAACAGTGAACAATTGGGGAACAGACTCCCTCCGGCTTTGCGGAGGGACCGCTCATCGAATTGTTATTTCAAATATATTATTGATTAAAAAGGAGGTGCAGCTATGGACAAGCTGAAAGGAATTTCCCGTTACCTGTTTTGCGGACTTGTTATTTTCGCCGTGTTGGCGGTTTATGTGCTGCGCCTTGCCGACTGGCAGATTGTGAACGGCGCCACATTTTTGGAAACAGCAGACACAACAACCACCGCCAAGGTTACCATGGATGCTGCGCGGGGTGAAATTGTGGATGCAAACGGCTTAGGTCTTGCCGTCAACAAGACGGGCTATGCGATTGTGTTTGACAAAGCGTATATGCCGACTGGCACGGCAAATAAAACAATTGCCCAGCTGATCAGCCTTTTAAGCCAGCGCGGGGAAAAATGGACGGACATTCTTCCGATTTCCCTGAACAAGAACGGTCAGTATGAATTCATCAAAGGGCAGGATAAAGAACTTGCGACGCTGAAATCGAAGGATTTTGCGGATGTAAACTCTTACGCCTCCGCGGATTTGTGCATGGCGCATTTAATTGAAAAATACGAAATAAAGGGATACACGCCCGCCGAAACCCGGGCGATTGTCTCCGTGCGTTACAATATGACAAAATCCGGTTACGGACTTTCCGCACCGTACACCTTTGCTCCCGACATCAGCAAGGATACCGTTGCGATTATCAATGAAAACTCGCAGAAACTGCCCGGCGCCACCACAAAGGTGACTACTTCCCGCCTGTACCCAAGCGGGAATCTGCTTCCGCATATTGTCGGCACCATCGGTTCGATTTCTCAGGAAGAATACAGCGAACTGAAGGATAAGGGTTACGCGTTCAATGACCGTTTGGGTAAAAGCGGGATTGAGCAGGCGTTTGAAAGCACACTGCGCGGCACAGCCGGTAAAAAATCAATTGAAACTACAAACACAGGTGCTGTGTCTGCGGAAACAGTGATCAGTCCTCCCTCTTCCGGTAAAACCGTTTATTTGACCATTGACAGCAACCTTCAAAAAGTATTGAATGCTTCTTTGGCTAAAAATATAAAGGACGCACAGGCCAACGGCAAATATCAAAGCTCTATAAACTGGAAGGGAATGTCAAGCGGCCACGGCGAGGACTGTGTTGCGGGCGGCGCGGTTGTGCTTCGGGTGAAAGATTTCGCGGTGCTCGCGGCGTCAACGTTCCCGACTTATGATTTGACCGAATATCTTACGGATACGAATTACTACACCTCTCTGATGCAAAATAAAGATAAGCCTTTGATTAACCGTGCTTTTAATGGAATTTTCACCCCCGGGTCGGTAGTTAAGCCTTATGTGGCGCTCACCGCGCTGCAGGAAAGATCAATCACCACGTCCACCACCATTTTAGGTAACAGTGTTTACACCCGCTTCCCTAACCTACCGCTGGGAAGTATCGGTAACTACGGAATGATTACCGCGAATTTTGCGATTCAAAAATCCAGTAACTCGTTCTTTTATGAAGTAGGTTACCGCACGGGGATTAAAAATTTGAATCTGTACGCCAAGCATTTCGGTCTGGGCGTAAAAACCGGAATTGAACTCAGTGAAAGCGCCGGTGTCCTCGCCGGTCCGGCCGAGAAAAGCGCATGGTATGACGCCGACACGGTAGAAGCCGCAGTGGGACAGAGCGAAAACCAGTTTACCCCCTTGCAGCTTGCAACTTACGTTGCAACAATTGCGAACAACGGCACGCGGCTAAAGCCTCATCTGGTCAGCAAGGTGACGGATTACTCCCGGCAAACGGTCATTTCGCAGACTGAACCGGAAATAGTGGACAATGTCGGTGTGGACCAAAGCTATATGGATTATGTAAAACAGGCCATGCACACTGTGCAGACGGCGGGTACCGCCAGCAGCGTTTTCAAGGACTACGGTATCGCTATTGCCGCCAAAACCGGCACGGCGGTAGTATCTCCTCATTCCGACAATGTGACATTTGTTGGTTACGCACCGTTTGACAACCCGCAAATCGCCGTTGCCGTCGTACTGGAACACGGCGCGACCAGCCTTTATTCCCTTACCGTTGCAAAAGATATTTTCGACGCCTATTTCTACGGCAAAACGGTGGACGCCAGCGGGAATCTGGTCATACCCTCCTCCTCATCGGGTACAACTTCCGGGAATTCGGCTGTTTCCACTGCTTCGGGCACGCAGAGTACCTCTAATCAGAGCACTGTTTCGTCCCGGTAATCCCAGTATTTGTTACGAAAGTATAAAATTTCTATCACTGTGAAATTAAACAAGAAAAACGCTTTGACTACCATGAATTGTTGTGGTAATATGATAACGAGGTTTTTAAATGGGAGCTATCACTGTAATTACATCTGGAAAAGGCGGCGTGGGGAAGTCCACCGTAACGACCGGTCTCGGAATTGCTTTGGCAAACCGCGGCAGGCGTGTACTGCTGATTGACGGCGACGCCGGACTTGGCTGTTTGGACCACATGCTTGGCGTTACCGAACAGCAGGTTTTTGATATTGCGGACGTTGTTTCCGGCAGTGTGGAGCCTGTGAAAGCCGTTTATGCCTGTCCTTTTATACAAAATCTGTTTTTGCTGCCCGCCCCTGTCAATCAGGATGATGTTATCAGTCCCGATATCATGAGGCAGCTCGTTCAGGTGCTCGCACGATATTACGATCATGTATTGATCGACAGCCCCGCCGGAGTGGGCGGGGGGTTCCACAGTGCAGTTGCTGCGGCACAGCGCGCTTTGGTTGTTTCCACACCGGACCCGGTATGCCTGCGCAATGCGAATAAAGCGCGAGCCATTTTACAGGCGGACGGTATTACCCAGCATCGTCTGGTTATTAACCGGTTCAGCAGCAATAATTTTCGCCTGCAGGGCTATTACCCTGACCTTGACTCCGTAATTGACGCCGCCGGGATACGGTTGATCGCCGTTATTCCTGAAGATCCTCTTTTAGCTGCAGCCGGTGCCAAGTCTTCTTCGGCTCCGCAGAAATCGCCCGGCGCAATGGCGTTCGGCAGGCTGGCGGCAAGACTGGAAGGGGAACAGGTCCCTTTGGCTTCGCTGCAAAAATTTTAATCGTTTACTCATTCCTGTTTAGTTTAAGGAGGGAATTTTAATATGAATATTGCTTTAATCGCCCATGACGCCAAAAAAGAACTGATGGTTCAGTTCTGCATCGCTTACTGCGGTGTGCTTAGCCGCCACGAGCTTTGCGCCACCGGAACAACCGGCAAAATGGTTGCCGAAGCTACCGGTCTTGAAATACAGCGCTTTTTAGGCGGTTCCCAGGGCGGCGACCAGCAGATTGCTGCGCGTATCGCCTGCAATGAAGTTGACCTGCTCCTGTTCTTCCGCGACCCGCTGACCCCAAAGCCGCATGAGCCGAACGATATGAATCTTCTGCGCCTGTGCGACATGCACAATATTCCTGTTGCCACAAACATCGCAACAGCCGAGGTATTAATTCACGGTTTGGAGCGCGGCGATTTGGATTGGCGTAATATTTTGAATCCGAAAGCATAACTTAAGCATGTCGTAATGGAGCTCAGCCGCGTCAAACGGCTGACTTATTGTTTTTGCTATCAAGATGATTTGATCGGCTATGACCGGAAAGAGTACTCAAACACCCTGTCACAGGGAGGGCGTGTCCAGACTGAAAGCACGCCTGCAATCGGGTTTTTGAAGAAGACATCCGTGAGCCGTGCGCTGCCCCGCGTCATCGGGGTTTTGAGGAGAGCTACGGCTCTTGAAAAAGGGTGGCACCGCGAGGATTTTCCCTCGTCCCTTTCATTGGGACGGGGGATTTTTGCAATTTTATATAAAAGTATAAAATTCATTTTCTCTGGTTCATTCTTCATTGAATTATCTTGTCCTCATGCCGGACAGCACTGACTTTCGAGTGCGTTCGAAAGTCAGCAAAGACCGCCCAAGGGGGATTTTAAATCCCGGCGGGAGGGTTCCACAAAATCCCCCTTGGATTCCCCCTGTATCCTCATCTCCCTCGGCAATGTCAATCATTCACAAGGTTTTCATGGACGTTGTGACCGCAAGCCACCGTCTTTGCCTCCCTCGAAGATGGGGGCAAGGGCAGAAACAAAATTCTCCCTTTGGAGGGGGTCTTCTTACCCCATTATATATTTGCAAATCTCCGATTTGCTACCAAAATTGTTCACTGTTCATTGATTTCAAGTTATTTATAAAAGGAGAATCTCACATGGATTTAATCAGAGCACAAAAAGGAACACAGGACCTTCTTCCGGCTCAAACAGAAAAATGGCAGGTTGTTGAAGACGTTATGCGCGGCGAAGCCAAAATTCACGGCTTTGGGGAAATCCGCACCCCTGTGTTTGAGGATACAAACTTGTTTCAGCGCTCTGTCGGTGAAACAACCGACGTGGTGCAAAAGGAAATGTACACCTTTAATGACAAAGGCGGCCGCTCCATCACCCTTCGGCCGGAGGGTACTGCGGGCGCGGTGCGTGCAATGCTGGAGCACGGCATGTACAACGACGGTCTTCCGGTAAAGCTGTACTATTTTACTTCCTGTTACCGCTATGAGAACACACAGGCGGGCAGGCTGCGCGAGTTCCACCAGTTCGGAGTCGAGCTGTTCGGTACGGCGTCCCCCATGGCGGATGCCGAAGTGATCGGACTTGCAAAAAGCATTTTTGACCGTCTTGGCGTTCAGAATTTGTCCCTTGAAATCAACTCCATTGGCTGCCCGGACTGCCGCGCAAAATATAACGAAGCGCTGAAAGCATATTTCAGCCAGTATAAAGATCAACTGTGTGAAAACTGTCAGGGTCGCCTTGACCGCAACCCGATGCGTATTTTAGACTGCAAAAGCCCGATTTGCTCTAAAATCGCCGAAGGCGCGCCGCGCATGCTCGACTACCTTTGCGACGACTGTAAAGCGCACTTTGAAAGTGTACAAAGCTGCCTGACTGCGGCAAATGTCGCGTTTACCGTGAATCCGTCCATCGTGCGCGGGCTTGACTATTACACCCGCACCGTGTTTGAGTTTGTATCAAACGATCTGGGCGCGCAAAGCACAGTGTGCGGCGGCGGCCGTTATGACGGACTGGTGGAGGAAATGGGCGGTCAGCATATGCCTGCTTTGGGTTTCGGACTGGGCATGGAACGGCTAATGATGATATTGGAAGCGCAGAAGGTGGAATTCCCGGCGCCGGAAACGTGCGACCTTTATATTGCCTCCATGGGTGATGCCGCCAAGCTGGAATCGTTCAAGCTGGCACACCGTTTACAGGAATACTCCATTTCCGCCTGCTGTGATGTAAACGACAGGGGACTGAAAGCACAAATGAAATACGCCGACAGAATCGGCGCGAAATATACCATTGTTCTGGGTGACAACGAACTGGAATCCAACAAAGCGGAGATCAAGAATATGAAAACCGGTGAAAAGACCAAAATTGACCTAAATGAAGCTTTTGTGGAGCAGTTTGTAATTCTTCAAACCAAAAATGAAGATGATATTTCATTCTAACCAATATGAAAAATGGCTGGAATGCTCATCCTTAATTATTACAGGGGGCGCAGTGATGAATCAATCAATCTTAAACCAATTTCGCCTGACCGTTACGGAACAGCATCTCGGGGTTTACGGAATCAAGGTGGAAAGTGCAAACGGAGAAAGTATAAGCCACCGTTGGCGTTCCGATGATGCCGAAAACCTGTATTCCGGTTCTAAAACATTCACCTCCATGGCGATCGGCATGTGTGTTGATGACGGTAAGCTGAATGTAACCGATGCAGTGCTTGACTTTTTCCCCGAATACAAGGAAATCGCGGCAGCCGGCAGCGAAAAAATCACCATTCGTGACTTGCTTCACATGGCTTCCGGTAAACTGGAGTTCTGGTTCGGCGAAAAGGATAACAACGCCCTGGCTGCAGAAAAAGACGACTGGGCAAAACTTTTCTTCCTTGTTCCGGTTACAAAAGAACCGGGAACCTTCTTTTTCTATTCCAACGCCTGCACTTACATGCTGGGCCGCGTTGTGGAAAAAATCAGCGGACAAACGCTGCGTGATTTTCTGGTTCCCCGTTTATTTGAGCCGTTTGGAATTTTAAATCTGCAGTGGCACACCTGCCCCGGTGGGCACACGCTTGGCGCAACCGGGCTGTACCTGACCACGGACGAATATTCGCGCCTTGGGCTGGCTCTTTTGAATCACGGCGTTTACAAGGACAATCGGATTATAAGCGAAAGCTACTTACAAAATGCGGTCAACGATAGTATCGATAATAAGCAGCCGAACTATGACGATGCAGAGGGTACTTCGGGCTACTGCTATCAAATGTGGCGCTGCTCGTACCCCGGCGCATTCCGCGCAGACGGGATGTACGGTCAGTTCAGCATTGTGATTCCCGATAAAAACACGGTTGTCACAGTGACTTCCCACGAAGAAAAGAACGCAAATGATATCATCCGCGCTGTGTTCCACGATATCGTCCCACAGCTTACCTAATATCTTTATTGTTCATTAAACTGCTTTGTCCTCATGCCGGACGACACCGATTTTCGTTCGCGTTCTCCAACCGCAAGTGGTTCTTTCTTTTGCCTCCCTCCCCGAGGGAGGTGGCTCCGCAGAGCCGGAGGGTGTCCGTTCCCAATTATTCATTGTTCACCGTTCACTGTTCAATGCGTTAGCCTTGTCCTCATGCCGGACTGGCACTGACTTTCGATTGCGTTCGAAAGTCAGCAAAGAACGCCCAAGGGGGATTTTGAATCCCATCGGGAGGGTTCCACAAAATTCCCCTTGGATCCCCCCCCGTATCCCCAACAGCCCTTATGCAATAAGCAACCGAACCGGTTTTCATGGACGTTGCCGCTCCTACATTGCAAATCTTTGATTTGTCACAGCAATTGTTCATTGTTCATTGTTTTACTTTTATTACTTATAGTTGATTTATTAATATATTATACTTGGAGGCTTTTTTATGGCAGAATTTATGACAGGCATCAAACGAACCAACTATTGCGGCGAGCTGCGTGCAAGCGATATCGGCAAAACCGTCACCGTCTGCGGCTGGGTACAGCGCCAGCGCGACTTGGGGCAGCTCATTTTTATCGACCTGCGCGACCGCACCGGTATTCTTCAGCTTGCATTCAACGACAGCACCGACCGCACCGTATTTGAAAAGGCGTTTTCCGCACGCGCCGAATTTGTTTTAGCCGCAACAGGCAGGGTTCGTGTGCGTTCTTCAAAAAACGCCGAGATTCCTACCGGCGAAATTGAAATCGAAGTGAACGATCTTCGCGTTTTGGCTAAAAGCGAAACTCCGCCATTCGAAATCGTAGAAAATTCCAATGTAAAAGAAGACTTGCGTCTGAAATACCGCTACCTTGACCTTCGCCGCCCGGATGTTCAGGATAAAATTATCGGCCGCCATAAAATTGTTAAGGTTGCGCGTGATTATTTTGACAATAATAATTTTGTGGAAATCGAAACCCCAATTATGATTAAGTCTACCCCCGAAGGCGCGCGCGACTACCTTGTGCCGTCCCGCATGTTCCCGGGCAGCTTTTTCGCACTTCCGCAGTCCCCTCAGCTTTACAAACAGCTTTTAATGCTTTCCGGCTTTGACCGTTACATGCAGGTCGCGCGCTGCTTCCGTGATGAAGACCTGCGCGCTGACCGTCAGCCCGAATTTACACAAATCGACTTTGAAATGTCTTTTGTAGACGATAACGATGTTATGACGATTGCAGAAGGCTTTATGAAGCTCGTTTACAAGAAAGTTTTGGATATTGATGTTGTAACTCCGTTCCGCCGCATGACTTGGCACGAAGCAATGCGCCGCTTCGGTTCCGACAAGCCAGACCTCCGTTTTGGTTTGGAACTGATTGACCTGAGCGACGACCTCAGTCAGACCGAGTTCCGTGTGTTCAAAGGCGCGTTCGAAGGCGGCGGCAGTGTGCGCGGCATCAACCTGAAAGGGCAGGCCGATCACCTAAGCCGCAAGGAAATCGATAAACTCGGCGAGTGGATTAAATCCTACGGCGCGAAGGGCCTTGCGTGGACACGTTTGACCGAAGCAGGCGAAACCTCATCATATGAGAAATTCCTCACCCCGGAAGAAGCAGCCGCAGTCCGCAAAACATTGGGCGCCGAAGTCGGCGATGTGCTCTTCCTTGTTGCAAGTGACGAGGACAGTGTGGTTTACGCTTCCCTTGGCGCTCTGCGCTGCGAACTTGCCGCACGCTTTGATTTGATCGATAAGAGCAAACCCTGCCTGCTGTGGGTAACCGACTTCCCGCTGTTCGAGTACAGCAAGGAAGAAAACCGTTTCATGGCGATGCACCATCCGTTCACCGCGCCGCGTGTGGAGGATATCGATAAGCTGGAAAGCGACCCCGGCAACGTCTGTGCAATTGCGTATGATATGGTTCTGAACGGCAACGAACTCGGCGGAGGCTCCATCCGTATCAATGATACAGAACTCCAGCAGCGTATGTTTAAGGCATTGGGCTTTACGCCGGAACAGTCACAGGAGCGCTTCGGCTTCTTGACCGACGCGTTCCGCTACGGTGCTCCGCCGCACGGCGGCATGGCGTTCGGCCTTGACCGTCTGGTCATGCTGATGCTCGACTGCGACAGCATCCGTGAAGTAATCGCATTCCCGAAAGTAGCTTCTTCCGCCGAGCTGATGAGCAACGCCCCAACCACCGTTGACACTGCCCAGCTGACCGAGCTTGGCATCGGCGTCCTGCCGAAAGAAGAATAATTTCTGCGAAAGGTGTACGCCGTTATGTATGATATCGTTGCAGTCGGTGAATGTTTGATTGATTTTGTTTCAAAAGAAAGCGGAAATTCCGGCACCCTTCTTTATGAGGGGAATCCGGGCGGCGCGCCCGCCAATGTTTTGGCGGCAGCCGCAAAGCTTGGTTTAAAAACGGCATTTATCGGTAAGGTTGGCAGCGACCAATTCGGCGCTCTTCTGAAAAACACCTTGGATTCAAGCCAAATCGACACTTCCTCCCTAGTGATGAGCGACGAATTCAATACGACGCTTGCCTTTGTTTCTCTGGATAAAACGGGGAACCGGAGCTTCTGCTTTTACCGCGAATCGACTGCGGATGTGAACCTGACGGAGGACGAAATCAACTTTGACCTCATCAAGCAGGCAAAGATTTTCCACTTCGGCTCTGTTTCCCTTACGGAGGAACCCTCCCGCGGGGCAACACTCGCTGCTGTCCGCTTTGCAAAAGATAACAATATTACGGTGTCCTATGACCCAAATCTGCGGGAACGGCTGTGGAAGAGCCTTGACGAAGCAAAGTCGGAAATTCTGAAAGGAATGGAGTTTGCGGATATCGTAAAGGTATCGGACGAGGAGCTTCGCTTCTTGACCGGAGTTGACGGAATTAAGCAGGGGATGCAGGTTCTTTACGCCAAATATCACCTTGCTTTTCTTGCGGTTACCATGGGCCCGAAGGGCTGCTGCTGCATGTGCGGCGAAACGATCTGCTCTGCCCCCACTTTTGATGTTCTGTGTGTTGACACGACCGGCGCGGGCGATTCTTTTTGGGGCGCGCTGCTGTATCAGGTTATTCAAAGCGGAAAGCCTTTCTCTGAATATTCGGAAGAAGACCTTGTTCGCCTGATGGATTTCTCAAATGCGGCAGGTTCCCTCACAACCACCAAAAAGGGTGCGATTCCCGCGTTGCCCACCGAGCATGAAATTATAGCTTGCATCGCGCAGGTTCCATACCTGTAAATTAGGAAGCGGCTTCGGTTTTTTGACCGCAGCCGTTTTTCTTGTTGTTTTTTATTCCCAATGATATAATAATAATTCAGGAGGTGTTTTTTGTATGATAAAAATAAACTATCAAAAACAGCTGGATGATTTGATTGCCGGTTTGCACGATGAAACACCGTCCTTGCTTTTGCACTCCTGCTGTGCGCCGTGCAGCAGCTATGTATTGGAGTACCTTGCGAACTATTTTAAAATCACTATATTTTATTACAACCCAAATATTTCCCCTTTGGAAGAATACCAAAAACGGGTGGAAGAAGTTCAGCGTCTGATTGCAGAACTGCCTGTCAAAAACAAAGTGACGTTTCTGGAAGGAAAATACGATCCGGAATCTTTTTTTGCGCTGGCAAAGAGCCATGAACTGGAGCTGGAGGGCGGCGAACGCTGCTTTGCGTGTTATTCCCTGCGTCTGAACGAAGCCGCGCAAATCGCGAAAGCCGGCGGGTTCGATTATTTTACCACCACACTTTCCATCAGCCCATATAAAAACGCGCAAAAGCTGAATGAAATCGGCGCGGCGCTGGAAGAAAAATACGGTGTAAAATACCTGTATTCCGATTTTAAAAAAAAGGGCGGCTACGCCCGCTCCGTTGAACTTTCGGGCAAATACAGCCTGTACCGTCAGGACTACTGCGGGTGTGTATTTTCTAAAGCGGAGCATGAGCGGCGGGCTGCCCTGCAAAAGACAATTCCCCTGTGTTGACGAGGAAGGATTTAAACTGTAATTGACTTTATTAAAGAGGTAACATCATGCTGAATCTTCCGATTTAAACGAACTCAATAAAAGCACGCTCCCAGAGGGGGCCTGGTTTTTTGTATTCAATTATAATTGGAGGGTTTCCCATTGAATAAAAAAAATATATATTTATTCTATGCCATCACCTTTTTACAGGGCATGGTTTTTTATGCTCCGATTGCCACGCTCTACCGGCAGGCAAGGGGCCTTAGCATGTTTCAAATCACGCTGATTGAAAGCATATCGCTTATAATATGCCTTACGCTGGAAGTGCCCTGGGGCATGGTCGCGGATCGAATCGGTTACAAAAAAACACTATTGATCTGTAATTTTCTATTTTTTCTGTCAAAAATTGTGTTTTGGCAGGCCCATAATTTCGGCATGTTTCTCGTGGAACGATTGCTGCTTTCCGTCGTAATGAGCGGTCTTTCCGGCTGTGACACCGCATTTCTCTACCTTTCGTGCGGCGGCGAAAAAAGCGGAAATTCACAGAAAGTGTTCGGAATATACAACGCAATGGGGACGGCGGGCATCCTGATTGCCGCAGGGATATATTCCCTGTTTATGCAGGGAAATGATTCTGTTTCCGCACTTTTTACTATTTTCCCTTATGCGTTGGCAGTTTTCCTCACCGGGTTTTCAACAGATGTGGAAAACCCGGTTGAAAACTCTGCTTCGTTCCGTGAACAACTGCAGCTCCTTTTCCGTACCATAACCGGCGACCGGCGGTTTCTGCTGTTTCTTTTCGCGGCGGCTCTTTTGACCGAATGCAATCAGACCATAACCACTTTTCTGAATCAGCTTCAATATTTGCGCGGCGGTATCAGTCCTGCAACGTTCGGCTTCTTGTATATTCTGATGACTGTTGCGGGACTTTGCGCCGCGCACTCTTACCGACTGGTTCAGCGGCTTGGGGAAAACCGGGTCACCGTTTCTCTGTTTGCGATTGGTGGAGCTGCCTGCCTTGTAATGGCTTTTTTTGCAAACCCCATTCTTTCGGTTTCGTGCCTTGTGCTGTTGCGGGTCGCGTTCTCACTGTTCACCCCGATTCAGATGGATATTCAGAACCGGCGTGTTACAACCGGAAACCGCGCGACCGTGCTGTCAATTTATGCCATCATCATAGATTCCGTTGCAGTAATTACCAATCTTGCATTCGGTCGGGCGGCGGATTTCGGCGTGAATTTTGCAATGATGTTGGGCGCGATCTTCTGCTTCTCTGCGCTGATTTTATTCCTGCTCTGGCTGCGCGCGGAACGGGTGGTTCCCTTCGAACAACAGCTTTAAATTATGAAAAGCCGGAGCAACGCCCCGGCTTTCTAATAATATCAAATTATTTAATTGTATTAACCGCAATCGTCTTTTTCCCGTTTGTTTTCGGCGTTAACGGCTCTGTCGGATACCCCAAAGCCAAAGCGGAAACAGGGGTGAACCCTTCCGGTAATTTGAATTCCTTTAACAGTTCCTCGTCCGTGGTGACCGCTGTGAGGAATCCCCACAAATATACGCTGCCCAATCCCAAATCCGTTGCTGCAAGATGCATGTTTTCTACAATACATGCCGCGTCGGCGTACTCCACATTCGGAGTTTCTCTTTTGGCCGCAGACACCAAAATTACGGTCGGTGCGCCGTAAAACGGCTTCATATTCGGCTTATCAAAAACCTTTGCCGTTACGGATGTCATTTTTTCCAGCAGTGCGGCGTCCTGAATTACTGTGATATGAAGTTTATCATATTGAGCCCCTCCGATTGGAGCGGTACAGCCCGCATGGAGAACCTTCTCCAGCGAATCCTCGCTGACTTGTTCCTCCTTGTACGAACGGGTTGATTTACGCAGTTCTATTGTTTGCAGTGTTTCCATATTGACAATCTCCTTTAAATCTCTTTACTCTATTATGAACACCTGGTATAATAATCGTACTACTCTAATGCAGGAACATCAAGTACGCAGTTTTTGTATACCAAGTATATTTTTGCGTACCAAAGGAGTTTTTATGAATTATAACGTGGATGAATTGAAGAAGAACCCATATTCTGCCCATTGCCCCATGCAATATGCCTTAAATATGGTAGGAGGAAAATGGAAAATACCGATTCTTTGGGAATTGTTTCGGAACGAAACCGTTCGTTTTAACGAACTGAAACGCGCGGTTCACGGCATTACCAACACCATGCTTTCGAATTCTTTGCAGGAATTGCAGGATGACCGCTTGGTACAGCGTGTTCAGTACAACGAAATGCCGTTAAGAGTGGAATATTCTTTAAGCGAAGTCGGAAAAGGTTTTTTGCCCGTTCTTCTGGAACTTTCAAAATGGGGACTGGAACAAATGGCCTCACGGGCGCCTGACTCTGAATAGTTTATTGCTGGATTTTTGTCTGCTTAAACAGCCTGACAGGACAAAATCCTTATTTACTTCCCTGATATGCAGTGTTATTATATTCTTAGTTATTATGATATACTCCATGATTATTAGTATTGGAGAATAAGGATATGAAAAAAGATAAAGATAAAAAGAAAAAACGGCTTAAGCAGGAACCGTCGGTAACCGAAAAAGAGGGAACCCCCGCTCTGCAGCTGTTAGAAGACGAGTCATTGGAGGAACTTCCCGAGGACCCGCTGCAGCACGCTCTCGCTGTGGCAGGCGGAAAGTGGAAGCTGCGCATTTTATGGACACTGCGCAATGGCACCAGCCTGCGTTATGGCGAAATCAAACAGCAAATCGGCGGTATTACGGATATGATGCTGAGTCAAAGCCTGCGGGAGCTTACCGCCGACGGAATGGCGGCGCGCCGGCAGTATCAGCAAATTCCGCCTAAAGTTGAATATCAAATTACACCCACGGGTGCGGAGCTGCTCCCCGCAATCGAACTTTTCCGCACATGGGCTGTCAGCAGATTAAAGGAGGAGTTATCAAATGGATAGGTACACACTTGTTCCGCCCTATGTGGCACAGGAGTCCCGTTACAGTGAAATGCAGTATTTTCGCTGCGGAAAAAGCGGGCTGAACCTGAGCGCGGTTTCGCTCGGTTACTGGCATAATTTCGGCACGTTCGACCAGTATGAGAACGCCCGCGCGGTTACGCGCCGCGCTTTTGATTTGGGTATTACCGTATTCGACCTTGCAAACAATTACGGCCCTCCGGCAGGCAGCGCGGAAGAAACGTTCGGCCGCCTGATGAAAGAGGATATGCGCCCCTACCGTGATGAAATGGTCATCACCACCAAGGCGGGCTATACCATGTGGCCGGGTCCCTACGGCGACTTCGGCTCACGCAAGTATCTGCTTGCCAGCCTTGACCAAAGCTTAAAGCGCATGGGTCTGGATTATGTGGATATTTTTTATCATCACCGCATGGATTCCGATACTCCTTTGGAGGAAACCATGAGCGCGCTGGCACACACTGTGAAAAGCGGCAAAGCGCTTTATGTCGGAATTTCCAACTATAGCCCCGAAAAAGCGATGGAGGCTTCGAATCTGCTGAAAGGCATGGGGGTTCACTGCTTAATCTGTCAGTCGCGGTACAGTCTGCTTGACAGAAAAGTGGAAAAGGATGGCCTGTTTGATGCACTGGCGCAGTGCGGCATGGGCGCAACGGCGTTCAGCCCGCTGGCACAGGGTCTGCTGACCGGCAAGTACAACAACGGCGTCCCCGAGGATTCCCGCGCGGCGGGCGGTTCAGTGTTCCTGAAAACGGATAATATTACGCAGGAGGTTGTCGAAAAGGTGGTCGCACTCGGCAAGCTTGCGGCCAAACGCGGCCAGACCACTTCGCAGTTCGCGCTCAGCTGGGTTCTGCGTCAGCCGGTAATGACGAGCGTACTCATCGGCGCAAGCCGTGTTTCTCAGCTTGAGGAAAATGTCGGCGCACTGAACAACCTTGATTTCTCCAAAGAAGAGCTTGCAGAAATCGATGAAATCTTAAAATAATTTTTCTTCCTTTTATAAATCGAATCAGCCCCTCATTGAGGGGCTTTTTCCTGTCCGTAAAAACCCAGCAAAGGGGGTCCGTCCCCAATTGTTCATTGCCCCAGTTCTGTCCTCATGCCGGACGGGCACTAACTTTCGTTCGCGTACGAAAGTCAGCAAAGGATGCCAAAGGGGGATTTTAAATCCCATCGGGAGGGTTCCATAAAATCCCCTTGGATTCCCCCGGTATCCCCAACAACCCTTATTCAATAAGCAACCGAACCGGTTTTCATGGACGTTGCCGCCCTTACATTGCAAACCGCAGGTTTGCCACATTAATTGTTCATTGTTCATTGTTCACTGTTCACTGTTCATACCCTAGCCTCCCTCCATGAGGGAGGTGCCGCCCGCAGGCGGCGGAGGGAGTCCGTCCTCAATTCTTCATCGTTCATGGATGCTTTTATACATATTGCGGTATTTATTTAATTAATAAAAAAATAGTAACTATATATTGTGTTTCTGCCTTGACAAGCATTTCTTAATGAGGTAAAATTCAAGGTAGTTTCGGCTTTTCAGGAGCCGAATTAGGAACGTAAATTGGAAAGGGTGTTTTGAAATGGCATCACGAATTCAAAAGAGAAACGGCGTTACTGTTGCGTTTGACGCACAAAAAATACGAAATGCAATCTTTAAAGCGAATCAGGCGGTTGAGGATGAAGAAATGACCGGAGTGGCTCTGGATCTTCTGACCGAACACGTTTCCTGTGCCTTTCAGGGCGACCAGATTCCGACTGTGGAACAGGTACAGGACATGGTTGAGGAAAAGCTGATAGATGCCGATTATGCAAAAACTGCCAAAGCCTACATTCTTTACCGTGCGGAACATGCAAAAACCCGACAGGCCGAATCCGACCTGATGGATATTTATAAAGAACTTACCTTTCAAGATGCCAAGGACGCCGACATTAAGCGTGAAAACGCCAATATTGACGCCGACACCGCCATGGGCACCATGCTGAAATACGGTTCCGAAGGCTCCAAGTACTTTATCAACAACTATGTACTTCCTAAAGATATCGCGGCGGCGCATCTCAACGGGGAAATCCATATTCACGATCAGGATTTTTACATGCTGACGGAAACCTGCTGCCAGATCGACCTGCTGAAGCTGTTTAAAAATGGCTTTTGCACCGGTCACGGCGCGCTGCGTGAGCCAAACGATATCCGTTCCTACGCGGCACTTGCCTGCATTGCGATTCAGGCGAATCAAAATGAAATGCACGGTGGCCAGGCTGTGCCCAATTTTGATTATTCCATGGCGCCGGGCGTTGCTAAAACATTTAAAAAGGCTTATTTCAAAGCAATTTCCCAATTTTTTCAAATTACGAAAGCGATGAGTGAAACCGCCGCAGATGAGCTGGCTGTCACTCTTAAAAACGAGGTAATCGGGAAAATTACGTTGGGCGGCGCCGACCAATACGGCGAAGCGTTCGTTCGCTATCTGAAAGAACACCAGTTTAGCTGCGAGTCTGAACAAATCAGTGCGGAAGAAGCACAGCGCGCGCATCAGTACGCGGTTACCGCCGGAACAAGCAACACCGATAAAGCCACTTATCAGGCCATGGAGGCTTTAATTCACAATCTGAACACCATGAACTCCCGTGCGGGCGCGCAGGTTCCGTTCTCCTCCATTAACTATGGCACCGACACTTCGCCGGAAGCCAGAATGGTTATCCGTAATTTGCTCCGTGCAACCTCCTCCGGCTTGGGCGACGGTGAAACCCCAATCTTCCCGGTACAGATCTTCAAAGTAAAAGAAGGAATTAACTACAACGAGGGCGACCCGAACTACGATTTGTTCAAACTTGCCTGCAAAACCAGCGCAAAACGTTTATTCCCCAACTTCAGCTTTTTGGACGCGCCGTTCAATCTTTCCTATTATAAAGAAGGCGATTACAATTCGGAAGTCGCCTACATGGGCTGCCGCACCCGCGTTATGGGCAACACCCATGACACGTCAAAGGAAGTCACCTGCGGCCGCGGCAACCTGAGCTTTACTTCCGTCAATCTGCCGCGCATCGGCATTGAAGCGAACGGCGATTTAAATAAATTTTACGAAATTTTAGATAAGCGGATGGACTTGGTGATCCGCCAGCTGCTGCACCGTTTTCAGATTCAGTGCGGTAAAAAAGTTTATAACTATCCGTTCCTGATGGGTCAGGGCGTTTGGATTGATTCCGAAAAGCTCGCCCCTACCGACAGTGTAGCGGAAGTTTTAAAGCACGGCACCTTGAGTATGGGCTTTATCGGCCTTGCGGAAACACTGAAAGCACTTACCGGCAAACATCACGGCGAAAGTAAGGAAAGTCAAAAGCTCGGCCTTGAGATTATTTCCTACATGCGCAAGCGTATGGATGAGGAATCCCAAAAAACCGGTTTGAACTTCACGCTGCTCGCCACGCCCGCAGAAGGGCTTTCCGGACGCTTTGTCCGCATTGACTGTAAAAAGTTCGGCTCCATTCCGGGTGTGACCGACCGCGAATATTACACAAACTCGTTTCATATTCCGGTTTACTATCCGATTAAAGCATTTAAAAAAATACAGCTGGAAGCGCCGTATCATGCGCTTACCAACGCGGGTCATATCAGTTATGTGGAATTGGACGGCGACGCCTGTAAAAATATTGACGCGTTTGAAACTGTCATCCGCTGCATGAAAGAGAGCGGTATCGGCTACGGCTCGGTGAATCATCCGGTTGACCGCGACCCTGTTTGCGGATTTAACGGTATTATTGACAACGAATGCCCCAAATGCCACCGTACCGAGAACGACGGCGGCCCCAAATTCGAACGCATCCGCAGAATCACCGGCTACCTTGTCGGTACCACGGACCGCTGGAACAATGCAAAGCGCGCAGAAGAGAGGGACAGATTAAAGCATGGCCTGTAAACTTCGCATTTGCGGAATCGAGCCGGAATCTATTGTGGACGGCAAAGGCTTTCGGTATGTCATCTTTACGCAGGGCTGTCCCCACAGCTGCCCCGGCTGCCACAATCCGCAGACACACGATTTTGGCGGGGGCAAACTTGTTGAAATCGAGGATCTGTTTCGTGAGATTTGTGAAAACCCGCTGCTAAAGGGTGTTACGTTCAGCGGCGGCGAACCGTTTTGCCAGCCGGAACCGCTGGCTGCGCTCGCCGGACTGATTCACGCACAAAAACTGGACGTAACCACTTACACCGGCTTTGTTTATGAGACACTTCTTGCACAGCATGACCCGGGCATTGACGCCCTGCTCCGTGCGACCGACGTACTGATTGACGGCCCATTTCTGGAAGCTGAAAAGGACTTGACGCTGCTTTTTCGCGGCAGCCGCAATCAGCGTGTAATCGACCTAAATCAAACCAGACAGAACGGGCGAGTTGTTTTGGACACATAATCATTGGAATAATTTTTTTATACGGAACGCATTTATGCGTTCCGTTGTTTTATAACATGACAGAATAAAAGTAATTTTGTCTTGTATGACTTTTATTTCTGTAAAAACGCAATTCCCGGCTTGTTAATTTTTTCCAAGTATGATACGATAATGTTGAATTTCACCATTTAAAACAGGGGGCATTGATATGCAGCCAAACATAAATTCCGACACTAAGATCGAGGTCAATATGCTGGGCGAATTTTCGATTACCATAAACGGTAAGCAGCTTACCAACCTGAAGGGCCGTACCAAACGGGTATGGATGCTGATTGAATATTTACTTGCTAACCGTAAAAAAGATATTTCTCTGGAAAAGCTGGTGGAGGTTCTTTGGGAAGAAGGCGAATGCGGTGACCCGCTTAATGCACTTAAAAATCTGGTTTACCGTGCGCGGACTGTTTTAAAGGATCTGTCCCAATCCGAAAACATTGAGTTTATTAAATTTGAGCGTAACACATATGCATGGAACAATAATTTGGACTGTACGATTGATACGGAACAGCTTCTTGAATTTCATAACCAGGCGGCAGACGGTTCAAGGCCTGATGAAGAACGAATTGAATTATACAAAAAAGCGATTGCTCTTTATCGGGGCGATTTTTTACCCAAGTCTTCATACAGCACATGGGTAATATCCGCCACGGTGTATTATTCCTCCCTTTTTACGGAGTGTGTCCTGAAAGGATGCAACCTTCTGATTGACCACCGTCGTTTTGAGGAAGTAATTCAAATTTGTGAATCCGCACTGGCGTATGCTCCGCTGGAAGAGTCCATCCATAAGGTGCTGCTTTACGCGTATATCAGCACCGGTTTGCGCAACAAAGCACTTGCCCATTACAACCATGTGATAGACATGTTTTATAAGGAACTCGCTGTGGATATTTCCGATTCCATGCGTCCCCTTTACAAGCAACTGATCAACAGCATCAACCACATTGAGATTGACCTGTCCGTTATTAAAAATGATTTAAAAGAAGCTTTCATCGCAAACGGCGCATATTTTTGCGACTATGATGTGTTCAAATCAATTTATCGCGTTGAGGCGCGCACGATCCTTCGTACCGGGCATTCGATTTTCATTGTTCTATTTACGCTGACCGACCCTCAGGGGGCGATTCCTGAGCCGGAGGTGGCCAAGCTTGCTGTCGGCCGCCTGCAAGGCGCCATTCTCAGCAGTCTGCGCAAGGGTGACACGTTTGCGTCCTACAGCGCGACCCAGTTCATTGTGATGCTTCCCCTGATTACCTATGAAAACGCTGAAATAGTAACAAACCGTATTCTTCAGAAATTCCGGTTTGAATACCGCAAAAACAATGTGCTGGTTACAACCAAAATCAACGCAGTCGATGCCCAGAATTAACTTTTACGCGGCACTTAGAGTCATTTCTTAAGATATATACATTCTGTATAAATGTATCTGAATATTATAAATTTCGGCTCGGAAATCCTCCGGGCCTTTTCTTTTATATTAAATCCGGACAAATCTGCGCATTTAAAGTCACGAAATTTGTTTGCATGTATTGTAAGATAATGGTGGCAGGAGGACGAATATGGATTGGTTAATTGGGCTGCAAAAAGCAATAGACTATTTGGAAGACAATCTTTCGGAGGAAATCGATTATTCCGCTGTAGCGGCGCGTGCCTATTCTTCCAGCTTTTACTTTCAGCGCATCTTCAGTCTGCTCACCGGCATGACAATGGGGGAATATATCCGCAACCGCAGGCTCACTCTTGCGGGAACGGAACTTGCAATGTCCAAAACAAAAGTAATCGATGTCGCACTGAAGTATTGTTATGATTCCCCTGAAAGTTTTGCAAAGGCCTTTAACCGGTTCCATGGAATAACGCCCTTGGCAGCTCGAGAGCCAGGTGCAAAATTAAAGTCGTTCGGCCGCTTGTCAATCAAATTAACTGTGGAAGGCGGATGTTTTATGAATTACAGAATAGAAGCAAAAGAAGCGTTTCATGTTATCGGAAAATCAAAGATGTTTTCAACCGAGGGAAATGTGAATAATACGGAGATTCCTCGGTTTTGGTCGGATTGTTATTCGGACGGAACCATTGATATTCTTTGCCGTTTAGCGAAGCCCCAACAGCTTGTTGCCGGCCCGGGGCTGCTCGGAATCTGTGACGGTGACAGCTGCCCAGGCAATGGAACCAGCTTTCAATACGCAATTGGTACTGAAGGGAGTTCCAACGTGCCGGATGGATTCGATGTAATGGAAATTCCCGCCGCAACGTGGGCAATCTTTCAGTGCACCGGCGCAATGCCCGATGCCATTCAGGATTTATGGAAGCAAATTTACAGCGAATTTTTTGCCCAGTCAGGCTATCGGCCCGCTGCTGGGGTGGATTTTGAATACTACCCGCAGGGCGACAACAGTAAACCGGATTATGTCAGTGAAATCTGGCTTCCGGTTATAAAAGAATCGTAACTTTATTGTCCGTTTAGTATAATTTCACATTTATATTACAAATTTTATTTTTTCAAAGGATCTGACTTATCTACGCAAATATAAAAATGAAGAACCCTCACGCCTTTTGGCGAGAGGGTTCTTCATTTTCTGTTACCCGTAAGGCTCCTCTTTATGATACGGCCTTTCCGCTTTGCAGCAGCTGGTAACTGCTAACCATCCTGTCCACATCAGTGGAGGTTACTGTGCCGTAAACCTGTCCGTTGACCACGGCAACATAACGCCGATCTCCGCTTTTGTAAAGCTGTACGGTATCTTTATCATTCTTATCGTAATACTGGTATTCCACGGTGTAGTCGGGTGATCCGCCCGGCTTTGTGTCGGCCGCTTCCAAGAGCAGTATACTAATCAGATTCTTATAAAAATTCTTGTAATTCGTTTCATAATCCAACTTTTTACCGCCCGTTCCGGTCACTTGATACGTGTAAGCCGGTTTATCCTCCGTGGATTTGGTTTCATCCTTGGTTCTTGCTATCGTCAACCCGGAAGAAGCGCCCGCCACTGTAACGGTAACTGCTTTTACATCAGTGATGACCGGCATCATAACAATTTTGCTCCTGAGTGAAAATGCATTTGCCTCAACCCATGAAGAAACGCTGTCCGCGGGAACAAGGTAAACCACATCCACCTTATCCAGCATGACATAATAGCTGTTGTCTTTTTTCGCGCCGACCGACAGCTTGTAGCTGCCTTTATTCACGGTGAATTCAGCAACAGCCGTGGGCTGATCCAGCCCGTACGTTTTAAGCGCCGCCGCGTCGGGATGAATTGCTTCCACCGAAGTGGCTGTCACCGTAGCCAGCGCGGTTTGCACCGCACCCAGCTTTGTGGCGTCCGCTTCCGCACTGTAAGGGGAGGTAATCGCCTGTACCGTCCCCAATTTGGCCACAGTTAACGGCTGCGGGTAGCTTTTACCGCTCAATGTCAACTTTGTAAAATCATTCTGCCCGCTGCTGTCGGCAATGGCAAGAACATCCTTGCTGATAAAGTAATTCTCGCTGTCTAAAATGCCGCTGTCAACGCTTACGACGTACACATTGTTGGAGTCTTCTCCGCACATGTAATAAGAGGAACTGTCCGTTGCCAATGCGCTGCCGATTTTATAATTATAGTTGCTGCCATCCTTAAACTTGACTTTTATTGTGGCTTCCGGGTCTTTCAGGCCAAATTCAGCCAGATTATCAATTGCGCCCAGATTTTTAGAAGCCACAAGGTTGAATCCGTTTTGAATGACCTCCCCGGCAGCCGTTGAATCAATGGATACCCCCTCCAAGCCCTGAAGGGTGTACGTCGGCGTACTGCTTTCGGACGAGGAAAGGGAAGAGAATCCGGAAGCGGTGGAAGCTGCCGGAGTCTGAACCGGAATCAAGGTATAGCTTCCTTTTTTATTTTGAACAGACATGGAAACAATATCTTCACTTTTTTTCGATACGAGGTCAATGGTTGCGGCGGAAGCGGCGGAAGAAGCGGAATCCGCGCTTTTCCCTGTAAGCGCAAGCGCAGCTGCCGCTCCGCCCAGCACGACGATACAGGCCGCCACAACAATCAGGTTCCTTGTGCTGGTAGTCATATTACAAGTGCCTCCTCTTGTGGTACACCCACATGCCTGCGATTGCAATCAGCAGCGGGATCAAAACGGTGAATACACCAAAACCGACCAGTGTGCTGGCTTCCGTGCTGAGGGTAATATCGGCTACATTTGTCTGTACCGAGTTGCTGGTGACAGCAGTATCCGTATTGCTGGTTCCGGTCGCATATTTCGAAAGGTCAACGATGTATTTGCCGTTTCCGAACGTACTGGCAGCTAAAATCTCGGAAGAGAACATTTGGGTGCTGCCCAGCGCAATGACATTTGCCTTATACGTTTTGTCCCCCGATTTTACGGAATCCTGGGACAGTGCAGCGGTATTGTAAGCTGCCTTGACAGGCGTGTCGGTTGACTTTGTGTTGTTGTCCACAAGGTAGCAGCTATCATTGGATTTTGCAAGGGAATACGTTGTTTTTGTTCCCTTTGCATCAAACAGAAGGTTAACCGGATTCGACAACGGGGTTGTGAAATAGCCGTAGTCGGATGCTCCGCCGAGCTTCAGTGCTGTCTGAACATTGGACAGAATGTAGCTGGCGTTATCTGTGTAAAATTTGCTTTGGTCACTTTCCACGACGACGGCCTGCGGTACCTCAATGCCCCATTCCGCCAGGAACGCCGCCAAATTCGGCATTGCCTTCTGATTTGGGCTGAAGGTAACAACCAAAGAACGGTCCCCTGCAAGGGTGCTGCTGCTCAGGAATCCATCCAGCTTTTTAATCTCCTCCTCGGTGTAATCCGTGGTGGGGCAGCCCAAAACAATCATCTGTGTTTTGTCCGGAATTGCTTCGGTCAGTAGGTTGAAATCCTTTGACTCAAAATTATTGTTTGATAAAAGGCTCTTATATGTGGTTGTGTCAATTTGTTCACTGTGACCCGTGTCAAACGCGGTAACCGGAAGGTTTTCAGCAATGACAGAGTTTACGCCGGAGGCAAGTGCGCTGTCTACCAGCGAATAAGTTTCACTGGAAGAACCGTCCGCGCCTGTCTGCACGTTGAACAGCTCCGTATAAGCGATCACGCGGTCGCGTTTATCGCTTTTCACAACGATATCGCCTTCCATGATATTGTCGCTCTTATATTTGGTTGCGTAAGTCGGGTTTTTTACCAAATCAATGTATTCTACTTTAATATTGGAATTGCGCTCCGCCATTTTTGCGGCAAGAATTCCGACCTGGCTGTATTTAATTCCGTAGTCGGATAGAATCTGATCGTTCTTTGTCGCTGCTTCCGTTGCCATAATGGAAATGGTAACGGGCACTTTCACACTGTCAGTCACTTTGATTGCCTGTTCGGAAAGTGTGTTGATACTGCTTTTGGTCAAATCCACATTGATTGACGGGAAACGTTCCCCGAGGATACCCACAATGGTGTTGACCAGAATAACAACTACGATAAACCCTATTGTAAAAACGGTAGAAATACTTCCGCGCCTAAACTTTGCGCTTGCGGTGTATTCTTTTATTTTATGATTCTTCTCCGGGTCCTTGTTCGGTTCTTCCGGTTCTGTTATCTTTTCAAAATCTTCCGGCTGAATTTTTTCCTCTGTGGAAACGGGGCTCTCCTGCTCCGTCACAGGAGTTTCGGGATTGATATCCTGTATCTCGTTTTCATTTTCATTTTTCATTTTCATTACCCCCTTAGCTCCATCTTCTGCTTTCGAGCTTGCGGGCGGTCAGGAAAACAAAAACCGCAATCACGCTCAGAAAGAAAACAATACTGGATACGTCCAAGATTCCCTTTGTGAATGGCACATAACGTGCATTAAAGGAAATCCAGTTAATCAGTTTTTGCGCAAACTGGCTGGTAATAATGCTGGCAAGCTGGTCAATCACAAGCAGCAGAATGGAAACACCGAAGGTTCCAATCGCCGCAACAATCTGGCTCTGCGTCAGGGAGGAAATAAAGACTCCGATAGCGACCATACCCGCGCCGTACAGCAGCGCGCCAAGCAGGTCACCGAAAATCAAAGCCCAGCTTGGGGCGGAAAATATCGCGATTACCGTAACAGGAATCAGACTGCCGACGGTTGCAATGCCGAACACGACAAACGCAGCCAAAAATTTACCCATTACGATGGAAGTCACGCCCACCGGCGCCGTTAAAAGCGCCTGGTCGGTTTTGTTGCGCATTTCCTCGCTGAAGCTTCTCATTGTGATAATCGGAATAATCATCATACTCCAAATGAACATGGTGCTGTAAACGCTTGAAATATAGGAGGATGAGCGAAGCATCAACACCTGATAAAAATAATATCCGTACAGCATCAGCAGTACTCCCACGCAGACATAGCCGATGGGGGAGGAGAAGTAGGATTTCAGTTCCCTTTTTGTTATTGCCCTCATGCTGTTTCCCCGCCTTTCATTGCATCCTGCAAAACTGTATTATCTTTGAGATACGATGAGCTGGTCAGCCGCAGGAACACATCCTCCAGCGACAGGTCGGAATTAGAAAGCGAAAGAATGGGCCAGTCCTTCTTTGCGGCAAGGTGGAACAGGTCACGGCGCAGGTCGGTTCCCTCGCGGGCCTCCACTGTGAATTCGTAAACACCCGGCTCTTTTTCGCCAAAGCTTTCGACTCCGACTATATTCCGCATCGTCTTCAGCCCGTTCTTGATTTCCGTTTCCGGCCCGGCTAAACGAACAATCAGTTTGTGGTCGGTACTTAAATTGTGCGCCAGATTATCCGGCGTTCCGTCAGCGACAAGAGTGCCGTTATTGATAACGATAATACGCTCGCACACTGCCTGTATTTCGGGCAGAATATGGGAGCTTAAAATAATCGTATGCTTTTTTCCTAAGTTATGAATCAGATTCCGAATTTCGATAATCTGTTTCGGGTCCAGCCCGACAGTCGGTTCATCCAATATCAAAACGGGAGGGTTCCCTAAAAGCGCCTGCGCAATTCCAACGCGCTGTTTGTAGCCCTTGGAAAGATTGCCGATCAGTCTGCCATAAACATCGGTGATTTTCACCAGCACGCAAATTTCCTTAATATGCTTTTCCCTTGGTAATGTGACTTTTTTCAGATCATACATGAAAGAAAGGTATTCCTTTACCGTCATGTCGGGGTAAAGCGGGGGAAGTTCCGGCATATAGCCGATTAGCTTTTTCACTTCGTTCGGGTTGTCAAGGGTATTGTATCCCCCCACGGTAACCACACCGGAGCTGGCCGACAAATAGCCGGTGATGATGTTCATAGTGGTTGATTTGCCGGCGCCGTTCGGGCCTAAAAATCCGACGACGGTACCTTCCTCAACCGAAAAGCTGATATTGTTCAAAGCGACGTTTTGCCCGTAGCGCTTCGAGAGGTTTTTGACCTCAATCATCCTGAGTCCCTCCTGTTATCATGCCTGCTCTTATTCTGTGCTGTTTGCTGCTGCCCGCAGATTTCATTCTTTACCACTCATGCTGCAGGCAAAACAAATGGCCGCTATTCCGAAAAACAGAACTTCTCCGCAGGTATTTGTTCTGATTATTTTGTATAGAATAGTGGAAATAAGCCCCGCCGCTTACCAAAAGAGGAAAATGCATAAAAAAGAGCATAGCTTCTTTCAATTCTCTTTATATTTTAGCAATTAATATGCGCGTAATTGTAAACTTTCTTTGAAGAAACACATGCTATTTTCTTAACTTTAGGTGATGGTTAGGTGAAGACGCCGTATGCTTGACGAATTCAGACTAAATCGGTACAATAAAGACATTGAAAAAAACGATTTGGAGTGTTGAACATGGCAGAACTGAACCCTTTTCACGCCCTGCGCCATACCGCCCAAACGGGCGGTTCTTTTTCGGCCGCGCTTTCGCAGTTTTCCCCGGGAGCCGAGGCGGCTGGACTGCTGTGTGAATGGCTGGAGAAAGGCGCTTTCAAGCAGGACACCGCCGCCGGTTTTATTATTTACGAGCAGGAATATATTCACCTTGGGCAAAAGAAAAAGGTCAAAGGGTTTTTATGCCTTGTAAAAGTTGAGGAGGAACAGGTTATTCCCCATGAGGGCACCGTCCCTTCAGAAGTACAGGAACTTCTTACTCAATTAAAAGAAACCTCGTGCCAGTTCAACCCCATCAACTGCCTTTACGAAGATGACGGACGCAAGACTATGAGCCGCATCAACCTGCTTTCAAGCGAAAAATCCCGTCTTACATTCAGCGAAGCCGGTGTTACTCACCGGCTTTGGTCTGTCAATGATACTCTTGTTATCAATGAAATTCGAGGGGATTTCGCCGCCCGCCGTCTTTACCTTGCCGACGGGCATTCCGGCTGGGAAGCCGCAAAGGAATGGAAAAAACGCGGCGGCTCGGATTCCGCTCTTCTGTTTTTAATAGACTTAGAGCAGGATGTGACCGTTCTGCCATCACACTGTCTGCTTCACGGGCTGGACGGATTTGATAAAGCAAAATTTCTCGCTGATTGCGAACCTTATTTTCAAGTCATCGAACGCGGAACAACGGACGAAATTTCACCAAATTTGGATGCGCTTTACCGTCAGGGAAAAAAAGCGTTTGCTTTTTATTCCGGCGGCGCGGACTGGACTTTGCTAATTTTAAAAGAATTCGCCGTTATGGACCAACTTTTTCCCGGAAAGAGCGATGCATTTCGCGGACTCGATTCCACTATCCTGCACAGCCTTATTTTGGAACATATCCTCGGGATTGATTCTCAATCGGCAGGGGAAAATCCCGTATTCACTTTTTCGCCTTTTATTGATTCCGCTCTTTCTTCTGTTCAAAACGGTGATGCGCAATGCGCGTTTTTGCTGAACCCTGCGAGGAAAAAGGAAATCATGGAAGTTTCCGAATCCGGTGAAAAAATGCAGCCGAACACTACCCGAATCTACCCGACGCTGCCTGTGGGAACAGTGATGGCTTTCATGAGCAATGAACACTTGAAATGAACGACTATTTCTTTCGTCAATCCGAGATTAAGCCTCCCTCTCCGAGGGAGGCAAAGAAAAAGCAACCGGCCGGGAAATTTCCCAGCCGGTCGTTTTTTTTGGGCGAACTCAGTTCGCCTGAGAACTCGGTTCGCCTGTTTTTATTCCGCCGAAGGCGGCGCCGATTTTTTTTATTTTTCGTCAGTTGTTTTGTTTTCAACCGTTTCCTGATTTTTTGTTGAAAGTTCGGCCTGATTTTCCGGAGTCCTCTTTTTTTTGCGCGAAAAAATCCAGTCGTTGGCAAGTCCATACACAACGCCAACTCCCAAGCCGATTACAAGCCAAAGCTGGCTTGGGTCATAAAATGCCAAAAATACCGCAGCGGCTAAAAGACTGAGGTACATTAACAACCTTTTTTGCCGTTCATCCATCGTCGCGCTTTTTTTCTGTTTTTTCATACGTCCTCCGGTTCAGATCTTACCGTCTTTTAATAGCTGTGCGGTTTTTAGAACCAATACCTGTGTTTTAGAGTCGGCAATTTCGCTGTTCATTACCATTTCCACTGCCTTATTGATCGGAATCCGTTCGACCTCCAAAAACTCATCTTCATCAAATTTCGTATCGCCGAAAGAATCGGCACGGCATGCGTAAAGATAAATGATTTCGTTCGTGTATCCCGGTGAGGGATACAATTCGCCCAGATTAACGTACCCTTTTCCTGTAGTGCCGGTTTCCTCTTTTTGCTCCCGTTTCATCGCTTCAAAAGGATCTTCGCCCTTTTCCAGTTTTCCTGCGGGTGTTTCCAGCACAACAGCCTTGTAGGGGTAACGAAACTGACGCACGAAAAGCAGTTCATCTTTTTCCGTCAGCACAGCAACGCTTACTCCGCCCGGATGATCCACGCACTCGCGAGTGGAGGTTCGTCCGTTTTGCAGTTCAATTTCATCAACATGAAAGCGGAGTACCCTGCCCCGATATATTTCATTTTCGTTAAGCGTTTTTTCAATGAGTTCCATTTTTTTCTCCAAATTTCAATACTTATTGTATATTTTAGAGTAATTAATACTATTTATGATATAAAATTTCCTAATTTACCGTCTCAATTGTCAATTATTCATTCCTTAGTCTCCCTCTCTGATGGAGGTGTCAATCTCGGATTGACAGAGGGAGTCCGCTCCAATTGTTCATTGCGTTAGCCTTGTCCTCATGCCGGACAGTTACTCCCCTATTAGGGGAGATGTCGCAAAGCGACACAAGGGTTGTGACTTTCGTTTTCGTACGAAAGTCAGCAAAGAACGCCCAATGGGGATTTTAAATCCCATCGGGAGAGCTCCATAAAATCCCCCTTGGATTCCTCACGGTATCCCCAAAGATCAATGAGCAATGAATAAGCTTTTAGGTTTTCATTGACATTTTGACAGCCACAGGGCTTTCCCAAGCCTCCCTCTCCGAGGGAGGTGTCAATCTCGGATTGACGGAAGGAGTTATTCCTGATTTCTCATTTCACGCTTGTATTCTCAAAACTGAAATTTTTATCATATGCGTACAGTTCTTTATAAACCTGCGCAGCACGACTGCGGTAAAAATCCATGATTCCTCCCGCTTCATTCACCTGCGCCATCGTTCCTCCGGCGGCCTGAGCGTCGCTGCTGATTTTTTTCAGCGCTTCGGTTTTTCCGTCCAGCCATTTGGTTTGTTCCGCCTTTACTTTCGCGAGATCGTCGCCCTTAGCAAGTTTAATCAGCTTATTGTAAGCGGAAGTGACCTCGCTTGCCCAAATCATAGCATAGTCGTTTGATACATTGACCATTTCCACATTGGAAATCGCATTGTTGGATGCTTTAATATACGCTTGATCCATCGGATTCTGTGCAAATTTCTTATTGAACTCTTTGTCGTCTGTTTCAATCGACAGAACCGGGCCGGACTGGGATTCTGCCGGTTCGTTCCCTTTTGAGGAGACCGTTTCGCTGGAAACCGGCGCACCGCTTTCGGTCCCGGAACTGACCGCTGTTAAACTGGAGGCCGGGGCGGAGCTTTCGCTGCTGGCTTTAGGCTGGCCGCAGCCGGCAAAAGACAGAAAGACGATTGCAGCCGCCAGCACAATACTCAGCTTTTTTCTGTTATCCATCTGCGCCACCCTTTCTTACTCTTCGGTCGAATCGGTGTCTTCCGCAATGTCTGTATCGGATTCATTTTGTACTTCGGTATCTGTCTCAATCTCTGTATCGGTATCCAAGTCAGCATCCGCTTCGGCGTCGCCTTCGTCCGGCGGCAACGTGTCTTCCTCCGCGTCTTCTTCATGTGCGGTACGTGCAAGCGTGACTACCTTGCTGTCCTCGGTCAAACGCATTAAACGCACACCCTTGGAAGGTCTTGCGCATTCGCGGATGGAATCCGCCTGAATACGGATAATAATGCCGTCCGACGCAATCAGAATGATGTCGTCCTCACGGTCAACCACCTTAATAGCCGCAACACATCCGTATTTTTCCGTATGATAGTTCAGCAGGCCTTTACCGCCCCTTGACTGAACGCGATAGTCCGTCATTTCGGAAAGTCTTCCGTATCCGGTTTCGGAAACGGTCAGCACAAGGCCGCCTTCACGCAGAGCGCTCATTCCGACAACGCAATCGCCCTCTTTCAGCGTAAGTGCCTTCACACCGCGGGCTGTTCTGCCCATGGCGCGCACGTCCGTTTCATTGAAACGGATTGCCATGCCGAGGCGGGTCGCAACCAAAAGATGTGCATTGCCGTCAGTCAGGCGAACCCACGAAAGCTCGTCGCCCTCGTCAAGGTCAATTGCGATTACGCCGCCCTTGCGCGCGGTGTCAAACGCGCTCAGATAGGTGCGCTTAATAATACCGTTGCGTGTTACCATTACAAGATAGCTTTCTTCATCAAATTGCGGTACGCGAATCATGGAAGTAACTTTTTCATCCTGTGCAATCGGCAGCAGGTTTGCAATATTCATGCCCTTGCTGGTGCGTGAACCCTCCGGGATTTCGTAGCACTTCAAGCGGTAAACACGGCCCAGATTTGTGAAGAACATCACATAATCATGGCTGTTGATGACAAACATTTCGCTCGCCACATCTTCTTCGCGTCTTGTCATGCCGCTGATGCCGCGGCCGCCCCTGCGCTGGGTGTGGTAGGTGTCTGTTTTCTGGCGCTTTACATAACCGAAGTTTGTCAGCGTCAGCACGCAGTCCTCATGCGGAATCAAATCTTCAATATCCACTTCGCCGCTGACCGTTGCAATTTCCGTGCGGCGTTCATCGGCAAATTTATTCTTTACAGCCATTGCTTCGGATTTTACAATTCCAAGCAAACGCTCTTCATTGGCAAGAATGTCTTTATAGTCGGCAATTTTGGCTTCCAGCGCGGCCAGTTCGTCCTCGAGCTTCTGCGTTTCCAGTCCGGTCAGGCGGCCAAGCGGCATCTGCACAATGGCCTGCGTCTGCGGGTCATCCAAACCAAAGCGTTCGCTCAGCCTTGTCCTTGCCTCCGGAATGGACTTAGAGGAGCGGATAATATGAATCACTTCATCGATATTATCGACAGCAATTTTTAAGCCTTCCAAAATATGTGCGCGTTCTTCCGCTTTTTTCAAGTCGTACATGGTACGGCGGCGGACAACACTTTCCTGGAACGTGATATATTCCTGAAGCATTTCTTTCAGCGTAAGGGTTTTCGGCTCGCCGTTTACAATGGCAATCATGATTACGCCGAATGTGGTCTGCAGCTGGGTATAGCTGTACAGCTGATTTAAGACGATCTGCGGGGAAGCGTCGCGCTTCACACTGACGACCATGTGCATTCCTTCGCGGTCGGAGTGATCCTCCACATTTGAAATTCCCTCAATCCGCTTGTCCTTAACCAGTTCGGCAATGTTTTCAATTAACCGCGCTTTATTTACCTGATACGGAAGTTCGGTTACAATGATATTAAAACGGCCGTTTTTTTCTTCTTCAATTTCCGCGCGCGCACGCACCGTGATGCGGCCGCGTCCCGTGGCATAGGCGGCGCGGATACCCGCTCTGCCCATAATAACAGCGCCGGTGGGGAAGTCCGGGCCCTTGATGCTTTGCATTAAGTCGTCGAGCGTCGCATCCGGATTGTCAATGAGCGTGCACATGCCGTCAATGACTTCACCCATGTTATGAGGGGGAATATTGGTTGCCATACCAACCGCGATACCGGTGGAACCATTCACCAAAAGATTTGGAAAATGGCTTGGCAAAACCACGGGTTCCTTTAAACGGTCATCGTAGTTCGGGGTGAAATCAACTGTATCCTTATCGATATCTTCCAGCATTTCCATGGAAATTTTGCTCATGCGGGACTCGGTATAACGGTAGGCAGCCGGGGGGTCTCCATCCACGGAGCCAAAGTTTCCGTGACCGTCCACCAGCATGTAACGCATGGAAAAGTCCTGTGCAAGGCGAACCAGCGCGTCGTATACGGAGGCGTCACCGTGCGGATGGTAGCGGCCTAGCACGGAACCGACGGTGTCGGCACATTTGCGGTACGCTTTGTCAGGGGACAAATTATTTTCAAACATAGTGTAAAGGATTCTTCTGTGAACCGGCTTTAAGCCGTCGCGGACATCCGGCAGCGCGCGGGAAACAATAACGGACATTGAATAATCCAGAAAGGATTTTTTCATTTCTTTTTCAAGGTCTACGTTAATAATTTTCTGATTGTCTAATATTTCGTCCATTAGCGGGCACCTTCTTGCTGATATTTTTCTTTCAGTTTCGTCTGAAGCAGATTCCTGACCTGGCTGCATTCGTCCTCGCTCATTGCTCGTTTCGGAATAAATTTCATTTCGTCAATTCCGGTGTATAGGATGAACACCCTGCCGTCCTCATACGCTTTATAAAACAGCTCATAGGGGATAACAGAGGAGTATCTGTCGGTTTTAAAATGAATTTCTTCTTCGTCAAATTCAGTGTTCTGCGCGGTAAATTTCTCTTTATTTGCTTCATAATACGGGAACGCCCTCAGGCGGACAAAATAGTGAACAAGCATATCGTAAAGCGCGCCGACGATTACGCCGACCACCGCCATTATCGTATAAACAACATTCTGATAAAATCCGTTGCTGAAAAATGCCCGCAAAAGCAAGGCTGCCAGCACCAGAGCGCAGCCGGATACCCTGAGTATCCTAATTTCGCTCTTTTTGATACAGGCTTTCGCCGCCGCTGTTTTAAAATCGGCATAGTCCGGCTTGGTGATAAGAAAACTAATAGAAATCGAATTCATTTATCAACACTCCTTATCGTCCGATTTTTTGATAGTGCGATGCAAATGCGTCGGAAAAATGAGCGGAAAGTTTACTGACCTGCTCTTTACTGAGTCCGTCTTTTTTTACGATTAACAGATTCCGTTCCCGGCCGCCGTGTATTACAAAAGCTCCCTTCGTTTCAACACAGCCGGAAAAATCCGTCCAGTAAAGCGTGAACTGTTCCCACTTGTTCTGTAAAACAACGCTGTCGCGGTAAATATCTAATTTTTGCGGCAGTGCAAGAAGTGCATTGGAACGGTACAGTTCCGCAGCCCAGTTTTTAATGTCGTTCGGCTGTACAAAGAAAAAGAGAAAGGCAAGACCCAGTAAAACAAGAATTGCGCAGACAGGGCCCCAGAATGTGGTAAATTTTATAAGGTAACCCGGAATCATGGAACCGATAACCACAGCGAGGGTCAAACAGATACCCGCCCTGACTTCTCTTTTATGCATAAGGGAAAAAGAACTCTGAACCCAATAATATGCCGAAGCATAATCCTTGGCAGTGATGGTTTGCTCCATGGTCTCGATTGGCTTTCCCTCATAAAATGTCGGCATATTGATTCCCCTTTTTTTATTTTTTTGGCTGAGTACCGGCAAAGATCATTGCCTGTACTTCCGGCAGAACAGCAGGCTCCACACAGCGAAGCGGTAAAATGACCATGTTTTTCGCGTCTATGTACAAAAGAATCAAGTTTTGAAAGACAGTGCGTTCGCGGGTTCCGTCAAGCGGGATTTCCCAGCTTGCTTCCTCCCGGCCCATTTCGATATGGTCAGGGTAGATTTTCATTTTAACCTTACTGCCGGCGGCTGTTCTTTTTGCTGTTCGGCTGATTCCGGCAATCGGCATGAAAATAATAACAAAAATTAGTGCGACACAGACAACCGGCATCAGAGTAAGGCCTTGATTCCCTGTTGTGCTTGCTTTCACGGCAAATAAAACCGCCGTCGCCGCACTGAGCAGAACCACAGCCACAGAAAGCGCAATCCGCGTTTGTGTGTACTGGGTTTTCATCATGGCCTTAAAAACTTCATCCGGTTTCAGCGAGTACTTCAGCTTAATTCCCGTGTTCTGCTCCTCGTACTCCGCCGCGCTTTCGTCGGCGACCAGTTCAGCTTCGGAACCGTCCCACTCCACGTTTTCCTCATTTTCATCCGCAGCTTCCATATCTTCTGGCACTGTTTCATCCAGCAAAGTTTCGCCGGACTCTTCCGCCAATTTCCGTTGAGCCGCTTCGTCGGGGGTCTGTTCCCCCCGTGGTTCCGGAGGTTTGGAGGCTGTTTCCTGTTCTTCCAAAAACTGTTTCATTTGTTTTCTCCTTACTGTATATAAGCTTAAATGATATACAATACGTTATATAAATTTCAGAGCTTCAATGATTTTTCTCTGTTCGTCCCCACTCTCTCTCCGAGGGTGATTCCCCTAACAGGGGAAATGTCGCAAAGCGACAAAAGGGTGTAACCGCCCGCAGGCGGCGGAGGGAGTCCACCCCCAATTGTTCATTGTTCCCTGTTCATTGAATATTAGATATCCAGAAACTGTACATATTTCGCGTTCTTTTCAATAAACTCACGGCGCGGTTCTACCTTATCGCCCATTAAAATGGTGAACGCTTCATCCGCGGCGGTGGCGTCTTCCACCTCAACCCTCAGCATAGTGCGGGTATCGGGATTCATTGTTGTTTCCCATAGCTGTTCGGAGTCCATTTCACCAAGACCTTTGTAGCGCTGAATTTCGTAATTGCTGCCCATTTCAGCCATGATTTTATCCCGTTCAAGGTCAGAGAACGCATAAATGTGATTTTTTGCTTTGCTCAACCGGTAAAGCGGCGGCTGTGCCAGGTAAATATGGCCTTCTTCCACAAGCGGTTTCATAAAGCGGAAGAAGAAAGTCAGCAGCAAGGTTCTGATGTGCGAGCCGTCGACATCCGCATCGGCCATGATGATAATTTTTCCATAACGGAGCTTATTCAAATCAAATTCTTCACCGATGCCGCAGCCAAGCGCGGTAACAACCGGCATTAACTTTTCATTGCCGTAAACTTTATCGAGTCTTGCTCTTTCCACGTTGAGCATTTTGCCCCAAAGCGGCAGAATCGCCTGATATTTACGGTTTCTTCCGCCTTTTGCGGAGCCGCCGGCGGAATCTCCTTCGACGATGTAAATTTCGGTTTCGTCCGGATTGCGGCTTTGGCAGTCAGCCAGCTTGCCCGGCAGCGCAGCGCTTTCCAAAGCGGATTTGCGGCGCACCAAGTCACGGGCTTTTCTGGCGGCGTCCCTTGCGCGCGAAGCGGCAAGCGCCTTGTCAAAAATAGCACGCGCCGTCGCCGGATTTTCCTCAAGATAGGTGGTCAGCTTGTCGGAAATCAAATTGCTAACAAGCGCGCCGATCTCCGTATTGCCAAGACGGGCCTTGGTCTGCCCTTCGAACTGGGCTTCTTTCAGCTTCACGCTGATAATTACCGTTAATCCTTCGCGGACATCTTCGCCCGAAAGATTTTTATCGCTGTCTTTCAGAATATTATATTTTCGTGCATAGTCGTTCATTACACGGGTGAGCGCGCGTTTAAATCCGTCTTCATGGGTACCGCCGTCGGTCGTGTGAATATTATTTGCAAACGAAAGCATCAGTTCATTATAGGAATCATTGTACTGCATCGCAACTTCCGCGGTTGCGGAATCATCTGCCGCGATTGCGGTAAAATGGATGATATCCGGATGAACCACTTCCACTGCCTTTTTTTTGTTGATATATTCCACAAAGCTGCTGATACCACCGCTATAGCAGTAATTATCCTGAATCCGGTTTTCCGGGTCGCGTTCATCCACCAGTTCAATATGAATTCCGGCGTTTAAAAACGCCTGTTCGCGCAGTCTTGTCTGCAGGACTTCATAATCAAAGGACGTGCCTTCCAGAAAAATCTCGGAGTCCGGCTTAAAGCGGATTAACGAACCGGTACGGTCAGATTCCCCGCGCTGTTCCAGTCCGGTAACTGCTTTTCCTCTTTCAAAACGCTGATAATAGACTTTCCCCTCGCTGTAAACTTCGACATCCAGCCATTCGGAAAGCGCATTTACTACGGAAGCGCCAACGCCGTGCAACCCGCCGGAAACTTTATATCCGCCGCCGCCGAATTTGCCGCCGGCATGCAGAATGGTAAAAACAACGGTGACCGCAGGAATTCCCAATTTTGGCTGAATACCAATTGGAATACCGCGACCGTTATCCCGGACGGTAATAATATCGCCCGGCAGTATATTTACATCAATTTTATCACAGTAACCCGCCAGTGCTTCATCAATCGCATTATCTACAATTTCGTAAACAAGGTGGTGCAGGCCGCGCGGTCCCGTAGAACCAATATACATTCCAGGGCGCTTTCTGACTGCCTCCAGCCCTTCCAGCACCTGGATTTGATTTCCGTCATATTTTTGCTGCGTTTGTGTTACTTCGCTAAACTCCAAGTTTAACCCTCCAGTTGTTATACATTAAGTATATTTATTCACGTTTATTTTTTTCTCTATTTTCTTGCAGGGTAACTTTAGGACCAAGTTTTATATATCGAACGGTGTATGGAATTAAAAAATAGGTAATGATAACTCCAATCGCCGTAATTACCATAAGAAACGGAAAGTTCATCGCCGGGATACTCAGAAACATCCAATTGATTCCTATAATCACAATCAGTGCGGACAGAAACAGAATATTTCTTCGTGCACGGTTAACTTGAAATTTATTTCTGCAATGGCTGCACTCCCCGGTTTTTTGAGCCATGCCGCTTTTTACCGTGGGATACAGAAACCGCGCTCCGCAGTAGGGACAAAGGGGAAGCTTCAACATAAGGTGCTCCTTACAGTTTTGTTACATAATCCATTACAATCGTTTTTTCCAAATCGCTTTGTTCCATGATATTTACACTTTCCGGTTCCGGCGGCCGCTGCTTCTGCTGGCCGGCGGGCGTTCTTTTCCTTACCGTTGGCTTTCGCAGCCGGACAAGAAAAGGGGAAAGCAGGAAAAATAGTATGAACGGAGCAACGACCAAGCATAAACTAACCCAACTGAACAGTTTAATCAGCAGTAAATGAACCACAAAGAAAACTGCGCTCAAAACCGCTGCGAGCGCTGCAAGAAGATAAGCCGCTCTATCCAGTTCAATATTGGAATATCCGCCGCATTTCGGGCATTTATATTCCCCCTGCGTTTTTAAAATCCATGCGGTGAGAATCCCTATTTTTTTGCCGCAGTGCGGGCATTGTGCTTTTCTGAATTTTTTCATTTTCGTACCATCCTTTTACACATTTGCGATTCCATCTAAGTAGCCGGTGCGTTTTAAAAGGGTGGAGGAGGAAATCTGTGTAATATATACGGTAATTTTATTGTTTTTTCCACGGCATAGAACAAAGGATTTTGGCATTTCCATGGAAACGTTGACAACCCTGTTTGCCTTTTGCGCATCCGCTAAATAATTCCTCGTAAATTTTGATATGGTTGATGTTTCCATGTCAAAAATTCCGATAATATCATTTATTTTTATTACTGTGTCCTGTCCCAAATGAAGATACATAAAAGAAAACCTTTCCCCACGCAATCCTGCAAGGAAGCTGCCCGCCGTTTCGCGTGGGAAGCGGCGCCGGAAAATTCAGTTTCTCGTAAGAAACCCGGCCGTCATTTCAAAAAGCGCACCTGCGCGCAGTTTTTTTATGGCATCCGGTTCACAACAGGTGATAAACACCTGAAAGTTGTCCAAATGGTTGAGTAAATAATCCTGCCTACCGGAATCCAACTCGCTCATCACGTCATCCAAAAATATAACGGGTTTTTCTCCGGTTTGGTGATGGAGCACTTCGGCTTCCGCCAGTTTTAAAGCCAGTACCGCAGAACGCTTTTGCCCCTGCGAACCGAATACCCGCGCGGATTGACCGTCAATCGTGATTTCCAAATCATCCCGATGGGGGCCTGCACTGGTATGGCCGGAATAAATATCCTCGCGCCGCGCTTTTTTCAGCGCCTGCTCCAGATCTTCCGTGCTTTTTTGATAGCTTAAAGTTATTTTTTCTTTATTTTCACAAATACCGGCGTAAATGTTCTGTGCCGGCTCATTGATTTGGTTAATATAATTCATTCTGCCGCGAATCATTTCTTCCCCATACCTGATCAGCTTTTCATCCCAAATATCAAGTGTGTCCGCTAATTCGGAATGACGGGGAATATCTTTCAGCAGAGCGTTGCGTTGGACTAAGGTATGATTATAACGGGATAAAAGCACTGCATAGCTCGGCTTAATCTGGCAAAGCGCGGAATCAATAAAGTTCCGCCGGAACGACGGGCCTTCCCTCACCAAAGAAAGATGCTCCGGTGAAAAGATTACTGCACAGAATTTACCGATCAGTTCGGAAACGGCTTTTTTTGGCACCTCGTTTAAACTGGCGCTTCTGCGTGCGTTTTCAATTCGGATTTGTGCGGTTTGCTCCCGTTCTTCACTGAAAAACGTAAGATTCAATTCTGCTCTTTGTGTCTCGTACCCGATCAGGTCGGAATCTTTTGATCCGCGAAACGAACGTCCGCCAGTAAAAAGCCACATGGCTTCCAGTAAATTTGTTTTACCCTGCGCGTTTTTTCCGTAAATCACGTTAATTCCATTAACAGGAACGATTTCGCCGGGCTGTAAATTTCGATAGTTCAAATACTGCAGGCGCAGGATATTCACCCGTTACACACCTCATAGATCACATGATTGAATTCGGCCTGATCGCCGTTTCTCATTTTTTTACCCCGCATGGTACAAATTTCGCCGTTTACCTTTACCTCCCCGCCTTGAACGATGAATTTTGCACGGCCGCCGGTGTCCACCGCGCCGCCCAGCTTCAACATTGCATCCAGCCGGATAAACTCAGTATCAATTATAATCTTTTCCGTTGTCATTTTTTTATCCTTTTCTGTAACATAGATGAATTTCTAAACAATCCTGCGAAATTCAGATATTAAGATTCATTTTTCAGCCTGACCGGCAGCACAAGGAATAAGAAAGCGTCGCCTTCGCGCGGCAGAATTTTCATTGGACTGAGCGCGCCGTTTAACTGTACTTTTACTTCATCGCCCTCGGTATTACGAAGTGCGTCAAGCAGATAACGGTTATTAAAACCCATTTCCACGTTATTTCCGGAAATCTTTGCTTCAAATTGGTCATTTGCGCGGCCGATCGCCGTGGAACAGGAAACTTTAATTTCATTGTCTTCAAATTGACAGCGCACCGGGCTTTTCAGGCGGTCGGTAATCAAAAGGGAAACACGTTCCACACTGTTGATAAACGAACGGGTGGAAACGATGATTTCAGTTGTGCTGGAAGCGGGGATTGCCGCTTTATAATCCAAGAATTCCCCCTCCAACAGACGGGAAATTACGCAGTAGCTGCCGATTTGAAACAGAATATGGCGTCTTCCAATCATAATTTCCAATTCGGTATCGTCATCCTCCAAAAGTTTAAGCACTTCACCGAGTGTTTTACCGGGCACTACAAAATTAATATCTTCATCGCAGCGTGCGGTTTCTTCCCTCATAGCAAGACGGTACCCGTCAACGGATATCAGTTTAATATGATTTTTGCCGAGTTCAAACAAGGTTCCGGTATGAACCGGCTTCGCGTCACTTTCCGCTACGGCGAAAATAGTCTGATGAATCATACTTTTTAGAATATTATGCGCAATTTTGATTGAAGTTTCACCTGTAATGGACGGAAGCTCCGGATATTCCTCCGCGGGAATTCCGACAATTGAAAATTCCGCCAACCCGCTTTTTATGGTGGTAATATTTTTTTGGTCCACTATAATGTGAACGTCATCCGCGGGCAGGCGGCGGACAATATCCCCAAAAAGACGGGCGCTTAAAACAATGCTTCCCTTTTCTTCCACCGAGGCTTCTATTCTCGTAGTCATTCCAAGTTCCAGATCATACCCACAAAGCATGATTCCGTTATCCTCTGCTTTTATCAGGATTCCTTCCAACGCAGGAACGGACGACTTTGTGGAGACAGCTCGCTGAACATTCAACACAGCTTCGTTCAGCTGCTGCCGGATGCATGTAATTTTCATAAACTCACCCTTTGCTTCCTTTTATAATAGATAGTAAAGATTTAATTTAGTAAGAGTAGTAGGGGGCACGGAAAAGTTGAAACATTCCGTTTTTGTACGATTCATGCGGGTTTTTATGTTTTTTTTCTTTGGTCACAATGTTGATGAATTGTTAACAGTTTGTATTAAAAAAAATGTATTTAACATGCTGTTGAAAACTCTGTGGGGAATGTTGAAAACTTGTTAAATGATTTATCCTAAAATTTTACAGCTGAAAAATCCAAACTAACAGGTTTTGTTTAAATGTGCAAAGATTTTCAACAATTATCGGTCACGAATGTTTTTGACGATATCTTCCACTGTCGCTTTTGTTTTTGGGTCGCGGACCAGCCCTTTTTCTACTTGTTGAATTGCGTAAACAATGGTTGAATGGTCACGTCCTCCAAATTCCTCGCCGATTGCGGTCATTGGCATCTGTGTAATTTCCCTTACAACATAAATAGCGACCTGCCGGGCGTTGGAAATATTGGCGGAACGTTTTGAGGAACGAATGTCCGCACTGGTTGTTCCGAAAGTTCTGGCAACTTCATCAATAATTTTTTCCACGGTAAAGGGAGTCGGCTGGTCATTGTTGATAATATCGCTGATGGCTGCCTGCGCGGTTGTAATGGTAAGCCCTTCGCCGTTAAGCAAATTGTAGGCTTTCATTTTTTTGACGGCGCCTTCCAGCTGACGAATATTGTTTTTCAGCCGGTTTGCTATGTACTCCGACACGTTGTCCGGCAGTTCAATTCCCAGAAGCTCCGCCTTGCGTTTAATGATTGCAATGCGTGTTTCAAAATCCGGCGGCTGAATATCCGCCGTCAGGCCCCACTCAAATCGGGTCAAAAGACGTTCTTCCAGCGTACCTATATCTTTCGGCGGTCGGTCGGAAGTCAGAACAATCTGTTTTTTTGATTCATAAAGCGTATTGAATGTATGGAAAAATTCTTCCTGAGTAGAATCTTTTCCCGCAATAAACTGAATATCGTCCACAAGGAGCACGTCCGCTTTTCGGTAACGGTTATGGAACTCTGCGGTGGTACCGTGACGGATCGCCTCAATCAGTTCGTTTGTAAATTCATCGCCTTTAATATAGATAAGGTTCATGTTCGGGTGCGTCCTGCTGATTTCATTGCAGATTGCGTAAAGCAGATGCGTTTTTCCCAGGCCGGAATTGCCGTAAATAAAAAGAGGATTATATAATGTTGCGGGTTTGTTCGCCACAGCCATGGAAGCGGCGTGTGCAAATTTATTGGAGGAACCGACGATGTAGGTGTCGAATGTAAATTCGTAATCGTCGTTAATCGGCGGCGTGTCGTCATTCTGCTTTGAGACAGCCGGTTGATCCGAAGTGCAGATCTGTATTTGAATTTCCTGGCCGAAAATCTGTTTGAAAGCCTCATCCAGCAAATCCTTGTAATAATGAGTCAGAGTTTGGCGGTGAAGCTCATTTGGAACTTTCAGCACCGCAATACCCTGCGCAAAGTCAAGGCTTACGGGTTCAATCCTGCTAATCCAGGTTGAGTACGCAATTTCAGTTATTTTACTCTTGCAGTAATCGCAGACTAAATTCCAGACTTCCGTAAAGGATTCCATTCTTTAAAACCTCATTTAGCTTTTTAAAATTTATACTCATGGGCATAACATATATTATATTATCACAAAACGCGTATTTTGACAAATTTCATTTATGCTTTATTCCACATTATATTGTATCGCGCGCGTAGAAACCGCCTAATCTTAAAATATTTTTAATTTTATTTTCTTTTCCTTTTATTTTACATGATATTGTGGTATATTTAATCACATAGGACAATCCCTAAGGAAATAAACCTGCCAAAGCAGTCTGAAACTGGATTTTTTCACCATCCTGTGTAAAAATAAGGTTGACAGGCCGCAAGTATTTAATATATAATGCTAAATTGCAAGGTTTGTACCTCGAAAGGAGGGTTTTTCATGCTGAGAACATATCAGCCTAAGAAGCTCCACAGAAAAAAGGAGCACGGTTTCAGGAAAAGAATGTCCACAAGCAGCGGTCGCAAAGTGTTGGCTCGCCGCAGAGCTAAGGGCAGAGCACGCTTGAGCTACTAAGCAAAAAGGGCCACTCTTAGTGGCCTTTCTTTTTAGCTTTGGGTTTCGCGGACTAATCAGAATTGTGGTGCAGTTTAATTTTATGGATTATTTTTCGCCGATTAAAGAAAATAAGGACTTCCGCAGAATTTACACAAGGGGCAAATCCTATGTAAGTCCGGTTTTAGTAACCTATGTTTTAAAGAATCGCAGCAACGATGTTCGAATCGGCATCACCACAAGCAAAAAAATCGGCAATGCGGTTCATAGGAACCGGTCGCGCCGTGTGATTCGGGAAGCATTCCGAATTTTGGCCCCTAATGTAAAGCAGGGATACGATTTGATTTTTGTTGCCAGAGGAAAAACACCTTTTATAAAAAGCACGGAGGTTTGCCGTGCCATGACACAGCAGTTTAAAAACGCGGGGGTTTTCAAATGAGACGCCCGCTTATTTGGATTATCAGATTTTACCAGACGGCAATTTCACCTTATAAAAAACCATGCTGCAAATATTATCCCACGTGTTCGAACTACGCAGTGGAAGCAATTAACCGGTTCGGAGCATTCAAGGGATCGTTCCTCGCATTATTTCGGATACTGCGCTGCAACCCATTCAGCCGCGGGGGCTATGACCCCGTTCCTGAAAAAAGGGAAAAGCGATAACCAATATAGAGGAGTACTGCCTATATGATGGACATATTTAATTTTTTCGGAAGCATTCTCGGCTATCTGCTTTGGTTCTTTTATACCCTGATTCATAATTACGGAATCGCAATTATATTATTTACCGTTGTAACGAAATTGGTTACTTTCCCGTTTTCGGTAAAGCAGCAGAAGTCCATGGCTGCGAGCAGCAAAATGTCACTCAAACAAAAAGAGCTGCAAAAAAAATATGCCAACGATAAAGTAAAGCTGCAGGAAGAAACGCAGAAGCTTTATGAAAAAGAAGGAGTCAATCCGGCAAGCGGATGCCTGACTTCGTTTGTTCCGCTGATTATCATGATGGGTTTGTTTTATACAGTTCAGAACCCGCTTGCAAACGCATTGCATATTACCGGCGATGCAATTGCAAAAGCTGTCGCAATGCTTAAAATTGTTCCCGGGTTGGGAGCAACCTTCAACACGCAGTATGCCCAAATTGAAATTGTAAAGCATTTTGCGGATTTGAAACCCCAGCTGACCATGTTCAGCGGAACCGAGCTTTCCAAGATTGAATCGTTCAGTCACGGATTCCAGTTTTTAGGACTGAATCTTTTGGATTCCCCTGCGGATGGATCAAACATTTTCGGAACGCTGTTCCGTTCAAACTTATGGGTTATTCCGGTACTCTGCCTTGTTTCGTCTTTGATTACCCAGTACTTCATGACCAAACTGCAGCCCGGCATGCAGCAGGCACAGCAGGGCTGCATGAAATACATGCTTTATCTCATGCCTTTATTTACTGCATGGATTGCCTGCACGATGCCCGCCGCCGTCGGTTTCTACTGGATTATTTCCACACTTACCGGCTTTTTGCAAACAGTTATCCTTAACATTTGGTACAGCCCAGCCGATTTGAATGCCAGGGCTGAGGCGCAGCGTATCGCGCTTAGGGATATTGAAGAAGAGACAATGAAACCGATTCCGATTGCTCAGCAGCGTCAAATTGTCGCAAAAGTACAGACGCAGCAGTCTTCTCAGGCAAAAACACAGAAGGCGAAAGCAAAAGGAAGCAAGACAAATACAGATGACTATTTAGGAACGAAAAAATAAGGTGAAACACTCGGGGAGGTAATATTGTGATTAAAGAAGCAATCGCAACAGGTGATACTGTCGAATTGGCAAGGGAAGCAGCCTGCAGGGAACTTGGCGTAGAATCCTACGATGCCGAATTTGAAATACTTGAGATGCCTACCAAAAAGACATTTGGTCTTTTCGGAGGAAGCCCCGCAAAAGTGAGAGTGTTTATTCAAAGCAGCCCTGCGGATGCAGCGGCAGCATACTTGAAAGTTATTCTGGGCCATATGGGTCTTTTGAACGTTGATATTAAAATTACGGAAGAAGAAAGCGGAGCGCTTCTGTCCCTTTCCGGTGAAGATATCGGTTTTATTATCGGTCACCGCGGGGAAACACTGGACGCGCTGCAATATCTGGCCGGTTTGGTTGCGAACCATATTGATAATTCGTACTACCGGATTACGCTGGATATTGGGAACTACCGTGAAAAACGCAAGGAAACCCTTGAAATACTCGGTAAAAAGATAGCTGCAAAGGCAGTAAAGATGGGCCGCAATTCCTCCCTTGAACCGATGAATCCTTATGAGCGCAGAATTATTCATACGGCGGTTCAAACAGTGGAGGGCGCAAAATCGTGGTCCGAGGGTGAAGAGCTCAACCGTCATGTAGTGATTGGTCCGGAAGCAGGGGAACGCCCGGGCGTTCACAAAAGCTTCGCCGGCAATAATCGCGGCGGCCCCCGCCGCCCGTACAATGACAAACCGGCCAATAATTTTAACAACAGAGCCCCAAGGCCCGAACAGCCTGCCGCTCCCGCTCCGATTGTACCGGCAGTCGCAAAAGAACATAAAACCGAGAACAAAGCGCCGCTTTATGGCCGCATTGATTTTAAAAAATAAAGTAACAATTCAGCAAGAGGGCGGTTCATTTTGAATCGTCCCCTTTTTTATACTTCTTCTGTCACAAAGTGACGGAAAAAGTCAGATATTGTATAGTCTAATAAGAGGTATTAATATGGAGTATCCAAGAGATTACAGTCCTTCCGCAACGACAATCGCGGCAATTTCCACCCCGCAGGCGCCGGGGGGAATCGGAATTGTACGAATTTCCGGGCCGGATGCCCGTGTGATCGCGCAAAAGGTGTTTACAGCAAAAAGCGGAAAACGGCTAAACCAAATAAAGGGGTACCAGGCGCTTTACGGCAGGGTTTACGACGGGCAGGAGCTGATCGATGAAGCAATCGCGCTGAATTTTACAGCACCCGCTAGCTTTACCGGCGAGGACGTAGTTGAACTGTCCTGCCACGGCGGACTTTACCTGATGCGCCGTGTGTTGAAAGCGGTATTTTCCGCAGGGGCTGTGCCTGCGGCAGCCGGTGAATTTACCCGGCGAGCTTTTTTAAATGGAAAAATCGGGTTGACGGAAGCGGAGTCCGTTATGCAGCTGATTTCTGCGCAGGGCGAACAGGCTGCGAAAGTCGCCATGGCCGGACATGACGGGGCGCTCGAAAAGAAAATAATCAAAATACGAGAAATGCTGCTTGGAACTGCGGCGCATTTGTCGGCATGGGCGGATTATCCGGATGACGATATCCCGGAAGTGAATACAGACGTGCTGGAGGAAACGCTTACTGCCGCGAAAGCGGAAATTGAGCGGCTGCTCCGCCAGTTTGATTCCGGGCGCGCGATACGGGAGGGCGTTCAGACTGTAATCGCCGGAAGGCCGAACGTAGGCAAGTCCACACTGATGAATCTGCTTGCCGGGTGCGAACGGTCCATTGTTACCGAGTATGCGGGAACGACACGCGACGTGGTGGAGGATACCGTGATTCTTGGGGATATCCCCCTGCACTTGGCTGACACCGCGGGAATTCATCTGACCGAAGACCCGGTGGAACGCATCGGCGTGCTGCGCGCACAGGAAAAAGTGCGGCAGGCTCAGTTGGTGCTTGCCGTATTCGATTCCTCGCAGGAGCTGAACCGTGAGGATAGGGAACTGACTGACGTTATTGAAGCTGCTCCGGCAATCGCAGTGGTGAATAAAAGCGATTTGCCGTCAAAAATTGACATAGAGTATATTCAAAATAAATTTAGACAAATAGTATATATTTCTGCGCTTTCCGGTTCAGGATTGCAGGAATTAAAGGACGCTGTTGCCGAATTGCTGCAAACAGCACAGCTGAATCCGGCGGAAGGCATTCTTTATACGGAGCGTCAGCGTGACGCCGCACGCAGAGCCGGGGATTGCGTGATTGAAGCATTGCTGGCAGTGAAGCAGGGATTTACGCTGGACGCGGTCACGGTTTCCATTGAAGGTGCGATTTCCGCACTGCTGGAACTGACGGGGGAGCGTGCAACCGAAGCAGTTGTGGATTCCGTTTTTCATCAGTTCTGTGTTGGAAAATAAGACCAGTGAACAATTAACAATGAATAATTAGGAACGAACTCCCTCCGCCGCTGGCGGGCGGCACCTCCCTCTTAGAGGGAGGCAAAGAAGGAATATTTTTGTTTGAGGGAAAAAGGAGGAACTATTATGAAATACGATGCAGGCACCTATGATGTCGTTGTCATCGGCGCGGGACATGCGGGCATTGAAGCCGCGCTTGCTTCCGCCCGCCTTGGCTGCAGCACATGTGTTTTTACCATAAATATGGATGCGGTGGGCAACTGTCCCTGTAACCCGTCGATCGGCGGAACAGCCAAAGGGCATTTGGTTCGTGAAATTGACGCGCTCGGCGGTGAAATGGGAAGAACCGCGGATGAAGCCATGTTGCAGAGCAGAATGCTGAACCTTGGGAAAGGCCCGGCAGTTCATTCCCTCCGCGCGCAGATTGACCGCCGCGAATACGGAAAGATTATGAAGCATAAGTTGGAGCTTCAACCCAACCTGCAATTAAAACAAGCGGAAATCGTGGATATTTCCCGGAATGAGGACGGAACATGGCAGGCGGTAACGCGAATGGATGCCGTCTATACCACAAAAGCGATTGTCATTGCTACCGGGACTTTCCTCGGCGGGAGAATTTATTTGGGCGATGTCACTTATGAAAGCGGGCCGGACGGAATGTTCCCCGCGGCATTTTTGGGTGAGTCCCTGAAAAAGCTTGGACTGCGCTTGCGCCGGTTCAAAACAGGAACACCCGCGCGTGTATTGAAATCAAGTATTGACTTTACAAATTTGGAAGTACAGGATGGCGACGATCCCGTTGTCCCGTTTTCTTATGATACGCTTACTCCAGGCAAAAACCGCGCAGTCTGCCATATTTCATGGACAAATGACGAGACAAAACGGATTATACAGGAAAATATTCACCGCTCTCCGCTTTACAGTGGGAAGATTGAGGGCGTCGGCCCGCGCTACTGTCCCAGTATCGAGGATAAAATTGTTCGATTTACGGATAAAAAACGGCATCAGCTGTTTATTGAACCATGCGGAATGGATACGGAAGAAATGTACCTGCAGGGGATGAGTTCATCCCTGCCCGAAGATGTTCAGCTGGCATTCTACCGTTCCATTCCCGGAATGGAGCAGGTGCAGATTATGCGTTCCGCCTATGCCATTGAGTATGATTGCGTTGATCCGCTCCAAATGGAACCGACATTGGAATTTAAGGAGTTTGCCGGTCTTTACGGCGCGGGGCAGTTTAATGGAAGTTCCGGGTACGAGGAAGCCGCTGCGCAGGGACTGGTCGCGGGGATTAGCGCCGCTCTGAAAGTACAGGGGAGGGAACCGATGATTTTGGATCGTGCCGGTTCCTATATTGGAACGCTGGTGGATGATCTGATTACAAAGGGCGTTACTGACCCTTACCGTATGATGACTTCCCGCAGCGAATACCGTCTTGTTCTGCGTCAGGATAACGCAGATGAACGATTAACGCCGACCGGCCGCGAAATCGGGTTAATTTCGGATGATCGCTGGGGCCGCTTCAAGCGAAAGGAAGAACAGAAAGCGCAGGAGCTTCAAAGAGTGGAAAAGACAGTACTGGCGCCGACTGAAGCGCTGAATGAACTGCTTGTTTCACATGGAACATCGCAGGTGACTTCCGGGGTAAAACTCATTGAACTCATCCGCCGCCCCGAACTGAACTATGAAATATTGAAACCGCTTGACCCGACCAGACCGGATTTGCCGGCAGCAGTGTTTGAAAATGTAGAAATTGAAATAAAATATCAGGGATATATTAAACGCCAGAAAGCCGATATCGCGGAAATGCGCCGGCTGGAGGAACGCCGCCTTCCGAATCATGTGGATTATAACGAAATTGTCGGATTACGCACGGAAGCACAGGAAAAACTGGAAAAAGTGAAACCTGCAAGCGTAGGACAGGCTTCCCGTATTTCCGGCGTCAGCCCGGCTGATATTTCCGTTCTGCTGATCTGGCTCAGCCGCCATAAGGAGGCCTGATATGGAAAATATTCAGCAGCTGCTGGTTACTTCCGCACAGGAGTACGGGGTGGAGGTAACTCTGTTTCAGGCACAGCAATTTCAGATGTACATGGAGCTTTTGGCGGAGTGGAATGAAAAAATCAATCTTACCGCTATTACCGAGCCGCATGAAGTTACCGTCAAGCATTTTTTGGACAGTATTCTGCTTTTGAAGTATCTTCCTTTTTCAAATGGCGCTAAATTGATCGATGTGGGCACGGGTGCCGGGTTTCCCGGATTACCGCTTAAGATTATGCGCCCCGAATTGCAGCTGACCTTACTTGATGGATTGAATAAACGGCTTATTTTTTTGCAGGATGTTTTGGACAAACTGAATTTATCCGCCTTGCTGGTTCACGCCCGTGCGGAAGAAGGCGGCCGGCAGCTGCCTTATCGTGAAAAATATGACTTTGCAACAGCCAGAGCCGTTGCTCCTCTCAATCTACTCTGTGAATACTGTCTTCCGTTTTTAAAAATGGGTGGAGTTTTCGCAGCAATGAAGGGCCCGCAGGCCGAAAAAGAAGTAGAAGACGCTAAAACCGCAATGAAACTGCTTGGCTGCGAACTCAAGAGTACGGAGGAGTTTGCCTTGCCCGGCGGCGATGGGCGCAGCTTGATCTTAATTCAGCGTACAAAGCCTTTGTTGGATTTATATCCGCGCCACGGCTCAAAAATAGCAAAAAAACCGCTATAAATTAATTAAGGGGCTTTGTACTCCGTTTTAACAGGAAAATGGAATGAATTAAAAAGTTTTCCACATATTTTGCTGATATGGTTGAAAACTATTTTTGTGAATTTATGATTATGTCTTTTGCAGTAAAAGGGCAAAAACGCAGTTAAAAAGTGATTCAAAAAGTTTTGCACTGTTTTGCGCTGATCTGTTGAATCTTTGCGTTTACCCAGAGCGGACAGGGAAAAGCGCAGTAATTCATCCCGTTTGCAGTTCTGCTTTAGTTAAAAAGATGCAGGCTTTTGCTCAATTATACAAGAAATATTAAAAACCAACAAAGAAAATTTATTTTAACTTCCATATTTTTACAAAATTGTGCCGTACACCGTGTTATCCTTGTTGCAAAGGACAAGCAGGGGGGCGGCACATTTGCATTTATTAAATGAGAAGAACAAAGTGATACAAATCGACATTAATGCAATCTATCCGAACCCGGCTCAGCCGCGGCGGGTATTTAACGAGCAGGAGCTTCTTGAGCTGTCACGCAGCATCCGCACAAGCGGTTTGCTTCAGCCGATTTCAGTTCGCCGGATAAAACAAGGATATGAACTGATTGCGGGGGAACGCAGGCTGCGTGCATGCAAAATCGCCGGACTTCCTACGATTTCCTGCATTGTGTGCGACTGCACCTCTGAAACAAGCGCTCTGCTTGCAATGACGGAGAATCTTCAAAGGCAGAATTTGCAGATATTCGAAGAAGCGGAGGGAATCCGCCGCCTAATTGAAGAATGGAATGTAACACAGGAAGAAGCGGCGTTGAGGCTGGGGAAGAGCCAGTCAACACTTGCGAATAAGCTCAGGCTTCTGCGCCTGTCGGAAGCGGAACGGATTAAAATAACAGAGGCCTGTTTAACGGAGCGCCATGCGCGCGCACTGCTGCGTATTACAGATGATAAAATCCGTGAAAAAGCGCTGGATGAAATTATAGAGCGTAAACTAAACGTACAACAGACAGATACCTTTATTGAACGGATACTGAGCAGCAAAAAGAAATCGAAATCCAAACATGTTTTTATTGTTAAGGATGTAAGAGTATTTCTGAATACCATCAATCATGCGATAGAGACGATGAAGTTAAGCGGAATCAATGCTCAGACACTGAAAAGCGAGAATGACGAATATATTGAGTGTGTTGTGCGGATTCCGAAGAATGAAGCCATGGCAGGAGGAAGAAAACCTGCATAATAATGATTACAAGAGTTTACTCCTATTCCCTATATCATTTCCCACAAAATAGGCCGGACTTATTGTCCGGTCTATTTTGTTATAAGTTGGGATATTTTAGCTGGTAAAGTTACTGATTATAGTAAATGGACAAAATGTTTCACATGAAACATTACAAAAAAAGTGGAAAAATCTTTATCTTATGTCAAAAGCGTGATATAATAAACACAATATTCCGCTGACGTCCAAAAGGGACTAATACTGATCCCCAATAAAAGTATTGATAAAAATCCGCATCAAAATCCATATATGAAAGCTTTTGATTTGATTTTTATATGCTTTTTAATCGGATATCAGTATAAGCCGGTTATGGCCGGAATTGCTGTTCCGCGGTCTGTACATGCATCAGGAGGGGAAAAATGGGAAAAATCATTGCAATAGCAAACCAAAAAGGCGGTGTGGGAAAAACAACGACTGCCGTCAATCTTTCCGCCGCAATGGGAGTAAAAGGAAAGAAAACTCTGCTGGTGGATATTGACCCCCAGGGGAATTCATCGAGCGGGGTAGGGGTTGACCGCCGTAAATTGAAAAATACGGTATATGAGGTACTGATTAACGACGTGAAAGCACAGGACGTACTTATTCATACCGAGTTCAGTAATCTGGACGTTATTCCATCCAGTATGGATTTAGCTGCAGCCGAAATTGAGCTTGTCAGCCTTGACCACCGCGAGTCAATCCTGAAAAGTGCGCTGGTTCCGCTTCGGGAAAGCTACGATTACATTTTTATCGACTGCCCTCCCTCCCTTGGAATGATCACCACAAACGCACTCTGCGTTGCGGACACGCTGTTGGTGCCGATTCAATGCGAGTATTATGCGCTGGAGGGGCTTTCCCAGCTTATGAATACCGTACGAAGAATCAAACGGCAGTATAATGAGCAGTTGGATATCGAGGGCGTTCTGCTGACAATGTATGACGGGCGGTTGAATTTAACACAGCAGGTCGTAGAGGAAGTCAAGAAGTACTTCCCGCGCAAAATTTTTTCCACGGTAATCCCGCGTGCGGTGCGCCTTTCCGAAGCGCCAAGCTTTGGGCGGCCGATTCAGTACTTTGACAAATCTTCCCGCGGCGCGTTATCGTATGACGCGCTGTCGGATGAAATCATAAAAATAAACCGAAGATAGGGAGGGAAAGCGATGGCTTTAAAAAAAGGCGGACTCGGAAAAGGGCTGGAAGCGATCTTTGCGGAAAACGATACCGAAAACCGCAACGCTACCATCACGCTGAAAGTTGGCGAGATTGAGCCAAACCGCGCCCAGCCAAGAAAAGAATTTAATGATGCGGCTTTGGCCGAACTGGCTGATTCCATTCAGCAGCACGGCGTTTTGCAGCCGCTTTTGGTACGGCCGCTCTTTGGCGGAGGATATCAGATCGTCGCTGGCGAGCGTCGCTGGCGAGCAGCAAGAATGGCGGGGATTACCGAGGTTCCCGCAGTAATCCGCGAAATGAGTGACAGCGAGGTGATGGAACTTGCGCTGATTGAAAATTTACAGCGTGAGGACTTGAATCCACTGGAAGAAGCGCAGGGGTATCAATCCCTGATTGACACCTACGGCTTTACACAGGAAGAAGTCTCCAAAACAGTCGGAAAGTCACGTCCGACCGTAACCAATGCGCTGCGGCTTTTGAATTTGCCCAAGGAAATTCTCAATATGGTCAATTCCGGAAAGATTTCCGCGGGACATGCCCGTACGCTTTTAAGCTTTCCAAGCAGCGAAAGCATGATGAAAGCCGCGAAACTGGCGGCTGAGCAAGGCGTTTCCGTTCGTGAACTGGAAAAGATGGCAAAAAAGGCAGTGGAACAGTCACAGCTTAAGGTCGGGCAGTCAAAATCCAAACCGCGGGTGCGTTATTATGACGAGGTGGAGCTGGCGCTCAACCAGCATCTTGGCCGTAAGGTACAGGTCAGCGGAACAAAAAAACGCGGCGTACTGCAAATTGAGTTTTATGGCGAACAGGATTTAACCGACCTTGTCAAACTTTTCAACAATGAATGAGTAAACAGTTGAAAACAAAACGATTCAGTGAACAATTGGGGTGCGAACTCCCTCCGCCGCCTGCGGGCGGCACCTCCCTCGGAGAGGGAGGCTTGTGGGTAAGCGCTTACAATTTTCGTTATGTATTACCAACCGCAAACAGGTTCCACCCCTTGCCTCCCTCCGTGAGGGAGGTGGCTCCGCAAAGTCAGAGGGAGTTCGTCCATCGGCTTTCATTCGCGCACGAAAGTTAGTGCCGGTCCGGCATGAGGACAAAGCTAATTAACATAACAAGGAACAAGGAGGAGCAATCCATGTTGCAATCCTCTATACAAAGCGAATATAGAATTAAAATCATGCCAAAGATAGCAATGATACTTATCAATAATTTATATTCATATATTAGAACAAAAACAAAGGAGAACAGAACATGCTGGATATTAAACTGATACGCAGCAACCCGGATTTGGTAAAGGCGGCCGCAAAAAAGCGGGAATTTGACGCCGACCAGATGATTGAAGAGATTCTCAAGATTGACGCGGAGCGCCGCGAAGTAACCGGAAAAGTTGAAGCCATGAAGGCGGAGCAGAACACCGCGACCAAGCAGATTCCTCAGATTAAAAAGGCAGGCGGCGACGCTTCCGCTTTAATGGCGGAAATGAAGGAGCTTGCGGGTAAAATCAAAGATTGTGATGCGGAACTTTCCGAATTGGAAGATAAACAGAAATCGCTGCTACTTGGTTTGCCCAATTTGCCGGACGAAGACGTTTGCTCGGGCGGAAAAGAGAACAACAAGCCGGTTCATTACTTTAAGGAACAGCCTAAATTTGACTATGAGCCGAAGAATCACGTTGATTTGTGCGAAAGCCTGCATATGATTGATTACCAGCGCGGCGCAAAACTGGCAGGTGCCGGTTCTTGGATTTACACCGGAATGGGTGCGCGTATGGAATGGGCGCTGCTCAACTTCTTTATCAACGAGCATATCAAAGACGGTTACGAACTCGTGCTGGTACCGCATATGCTGAACTATGAGTGCGGATATGTCGCCGGCCAGTTCCCAAAATTTGAGGATGAAGTATATTGGATTCAGAACCCGACCAGCACGGACAAAAAGTTCCTGCTTCCAACAGCTGAAACCGCGCTCGTCAACCTGCACCGCGATGAAATTCTTACCGAGGACGAGCTGCCGAAAAAATATATCGCATATACCCCCTGCTACCGCAGGGAAGCCGGCAGTTACCGTTCCGAAGAGCGCGGTATGATCCGCGGTCATCAGTTCAACAAGGTGGAAATGGTACAGTATACCACACCGGGCAAATCGGACGAAGCATTTGCGGAATTGGTAGGCAAGGCGGAACGCCTTGTTCAGGAGCTTGGCCTTCACTATCGCTTAAGCAAGCTTGCGGCGGGCGACTGCTCTTTCTCCATGGCACGCACCTACGACATTGAAGTTTGGATTCCGAGCATGGGCATTTACAAGGAAGTCAGTTCCGCGTCCAACGCGCGTGACTATCAGGCGAGAAGGGGAAACGTGAAGTTCCGCGATGCAGACAAAAAGCTGCAGCTGGTTCATACGCTGAACGCATCCGGTTTGGCAACCAGCCGCGTAATGCCCGCTATTGTGGAACAGTATCAGAATGCTGACGGAAGTGTGACCGTGCCGGAAGTCCTTCGTCCATACCTCGGCGTTGATGTGATTAAGAATGACTGATCTGGTAAAAGAATACGAACGTACCGTGTGCGTTGCCAGTTATGAAGTGGGGGCGCAGAGCATTTTAAAGCTCAGCGTCCTCCTGCGCATGTGTCAGGAAACAAGCGAACAGAATCTTACTCTGCTTGGCCTCAGCTATGAAAAGATGTGCGCCGACGGAATTGTTTTCCTCCTGATTACGAATCAGGTGAAAATTCGCAGGATGCCCGGACACAACGAAACGGTCACGATAAAAACACACCCCCGCGGCGTCAGCGGCGCACAGTTTTACCGCGATTTCAGGATTTATTCCGGAAAAGAACCAATCATTGACGTGATGCAGACTTCGATTCTTGCCGATGTGAACACGCATAGAATTCTCAGGCCGAAACAATTTCTGAATTACGGTATTTTCAGCGGGGATAAGATTCAGGATGAAGATAAAATAAGCAAAATCACCATTCCGGAAAATCTTCCGTTTGTGGGGGAACGCCCGGTTCGTTATTCCGATCTTGACTACAATATGCATCTGAACAATACGGTTTACGCCGACATTTTAACGGACTTCCTGCCCGGCAGCATTCCGGGCTTCCAATTTTCGGAAGTGCAGATTAACTACATCACCGAAAGCACGCTGGGCGATACCTTAAAAATATACGCGGGCGAGCAGGACGGTCGGATTTTTATGCAGGGAATCAATTCAAAGGGCTGCGGATTTACCGCATCTGCTTTACTGATGCCGCTGAAGTCAATTACCACCGGCTAAAGTCGAAGGGTTTAAACCGTAATTGACTTTAATAAAAAAGCTACTTAATATGCGCGAAGGCGTATTGAAATATAATATATGAAATGATATAATATCAAAATATATTAAAATTCAGGAAGATAGCTGCGGCGCATAGCGCAAAGCGCATAGAATGATCGGCAGCGTGTAATGAAAGAGAGGAAGACATGTTAAATACGAACTATTCCGGCAAGTTTGTAAAAGAGGGGCTTACGTTTGACGATGTTTTATTAATTCCGGCGGAATCCCATGTTTTGCCGAAAGAAATTGACTTGTCCACTTACCTTACCAAGTCAATCAAACTGAACACCCCGCTTATGACCGCCGCTATGGATACCGTTACCGAAAGCAATATGGCAATCGCCATCGCAAGAGAAGGCGGTGTGGGCATCATTCACAAAAATATGTCCATTGAAAAACAGGCCGACATGGTCGACCGAGTGAAGCGTTCGGAAAATGGTGTTATCGTTAATCCGTTTTTCCTTTCCCCGGAACATTATGTTCATGATGCAAATGAAATTATGGCAAGATACCGTATTTCGGGTGTGCCGATTTGCGAAAACGGAAAACTGGTGGGGATTATCACCAACCGCGACCTGCGGTTTATGACGGAAGCAGATTTTGACCAGCCGATTTCAGCGGTTATGACCAAGGAAAACCTTGTCACCGCACCGGTTGGAACAACATTGACCCAGGCGCAGGAAATTCTGCGCAAGCATAGAATTGAAAAACTTCCGATTGTCGACGATAAAGGCAATTTAAAAGGCTTAATCACGATTAAAGATATTGAAAAAGCAGTGCAGTACCCGCATTCCGCAAGGGATGCCGGCGGGCGGTTACTCTGCGGTGCGGCAATCGGTGCGACAGGCGACGTTCTGGAGCGTGTTGCCGAGCTGGTGAAGGCACAGGTTGACGTCATGGCACTGGATTCCGCTCACGGCCACAACGACGGTATTATCAATGCCGTCAGGAAGATTAAAAAAGCGTTTCCGAACGTTCAGTTAATCGCGGGCAACGTAGCTACGGGCGCGGCAACAGAGGCTCTGATCGAGGCGGGCGCGGACTGCGTGAAGGTCGGCATAGGCCCCGGCTCCATCTGTACAACAAGAATTGTTGCGGGTATCGGCGTCCCGCAGATTACCGCAATATACGATTCCGCATGCGCTGCCGCAAAGTACGGCATTCCGATTATTGCCGACGGCGGCATTAAGTTTTCGGGCGATATCGTGAAGGCGCTTGCCGCCGGAGCGAATGTCGTCATGGTTGGCTCGCTTGTCGCGGGCTGCGAGGAATCCCCGGGCGACACCGAACTGTACCAGGGACGTCAGTTTAAGGTTTACCGCGGCATGGGAAGCCTTGCTGCAATGGGTCAGGGGAGTAAGGACCGCTATTTCCAGCAGGATGCCAAGAAACTGGTTCCGGAAGGCGTGGAAGGCCGTGTACCGTACAAGGGAGCCCTTTCCGACACTATTTACCAGATGACCGGCGGCATTCGTTCCGGTATGGGTTACACCGGCTGCGGCACAATTGAGCAGCTGCACGAAAAGGCACAGTTTGTGCGCATTACCGGTGCCGGATTGAAAGAAAGTCATCCTCACGATATACAGATTACAAAGGAAGCGCCGAATTATTCGCTTTCCAGTCTATAAGTTCAAGCCGGCACTCTGTGTGCCGGCTTTTTTACCGGAATCCCGTTTCTGCAAAAATTAACCCTGAAAGGGGATTTTTCGTTATGCTGAATCAGATAAAGGGAAAGCTGGTTGTATCCTGTCAGGCATTGCCGGGGGAACCGCTGCATGGCACCCTTCTTATGGAAAGAATGGCGCTGGCTGCAAAACAGGGAGGCGCCGCGGGTATCCGCGCGCAGGGGAGCGAAGATATTACAGGAATCCGGCATTTTACCGGACTGCCCGTAATCGGTATCATAAAAAGAAACTATCCGGATTCCGATGTGTTTATTACTCCCACAAAAAAGGAAGTGGAAGAACTGCTTCTTACCCATTGCGAAATGATAGCGCTCGACGCAACACTTCGCGGCAGGCCGAACGGGGAAAAGCTGAGGGACTTGCTTGCTTTGATTCACAGTGGGAATGTTCAGGCAATGGCGGACTGTTCTTCCTATGAAGAAGCAGTAAACGCCGAACAAATTGGGTTCGACTGTGTTTCCACTACGTTATGCGGTTATACTCCTTATTCCGAAAACCTGCCGGGGCCGAATTTGCCGCTCATTCAAAGGCTTGCGGCGGATTTGCACATTCCCGTTGTGGCGGAAGGAAAAATCAATACGCCGGCGGAACTCAAAACAGTGTTTCTTGCAGGCGCTTATGCGGCAGTTGTAGGCGGAGCAATCACCCGCCCGCAGAATATTACGTCACAGTTCGTTTCCGTACTGAAAAACGGGAGCAGTCGGGATAAGGGTTGAAGCCGTGCTGTGTCCGGTCTAAGGGGAGATTTTTAAAATTAAAAAACTTAAGCGTTTTTGAATATTTTAAAATAAACGAGGAAATTTAAAAGAATGTGTTGACAAATAGGGTCAAGCTAAGATATAATATAAAACGCTCCGCACTTCATATACGGAGCACATGGCGGCATAGCTCAGCTGGCTAGAGCATTCGGTTCATACCCGAAGTGTCATTGGTTCAAATCCAATTGCCGCTACCATTAATATGGCCCGGTGGTCAAGCGGTTAAGACACCGCCCTTTCACGGCGGCTTCATGGGTTCGAGTCCCATCCGGGTCACCATATTACTTATATTCCGCACAATGCGGACTATGGACGCATAGCTCAGCTGGTTAGAGCGCTCGCCTCACACGCGAGAGGTCATGGGTTCGAGTCCCCTTGTGTCCACCAAAACAAAAACCGCTTTGAGCGGTTTTTCTTTTAGCATTGAAACGATTTTCTTGTAAGAGAGGATTTTTAAAATGAAAAAAATTGTAATCCTTGCATTGGCTTTGGTTATGGCGGGCACCATGGCTGCTTGCGGTGTGGGCGACGTTGGCAGCGCTTCTTCTTCTGCCTCACAGGTCGTGTCCTCACAGGCACCTGTTTCAAAGCCCAGCGCGGACAGCTATGATAACAACCTTGACGGTTTGCAAAAGTACCTGATTGCAAATTCTGTTTTGTCCGGCAGCCCTGTTGGCATGGAGGCTGCGTTCATCGGTGCGCAAAAAGGCGTGAAATATCAATTTGAGTATAACGGTAAAAATAACGTTACGGTTGAATTGTATGAGTTTAATCCCGACAGCCTGAGTGATTTGGCAAAGACGGTACAGAACGATGTGAAAAGCAGCGGTAATTTTACCATCATGGGCAAGCAGGTTGCGGCTGTGCTTTCCGACAACGGAAAATACCTTATGATTTACAAGGATACCGTAACTGCCGACCAGAACAAGGCACGCAGTGAGGAAGTCACAAATCTGTTTAAGGAATTCAAAAAGTAATATCGCATGTTCAAGGGGGCTGATTCGGTAAAAACCGGATCAGCCCCCTTTTTGCTGCGCGCAGCATGGATACGACTTGACACGAAAAATCGGGGGGTATATAATGACAGGGAATCATAACCATATTATACCATTTGTTACATTCGGAGGAGCAGTCAGCCCGCAGCCCTGCCGCCATAAAATAAAAAATATTTTACTTTAGTTGATTCACATTTTGAAAGACGATGGAGGAAAATATGAAAAAGAAATTGCTTGCTTTGATTCTTACTTTTGCATTCGCATTATCGCTCGGTGTACCTGCTTTCGCAGAGGAAACAGGACCCGTGTACACTCTTCCGCTCACCGGGGTCGACGTGTCCGAACATCGGGGCGCAATTGACTGGAACGCCGTAAAAAGCAGCGGGCTGGTGCAGTTCGCCATTATCCGCGACGGCTTCGGAAAAGAAGATCCGGTAAATCAGACGGATGATCAGTTCGAAGCGAACTATGCCGGCGCGGTAGCAAACGGAATCAAGGTCGGCGTTTATCATTACAGCTATGCGGTCTCCGCACAGGAAGCGGTAACGGAAGCCCAGTTCTGCCTCAGTATTCTGAAAGGTCGCCATTTGGATTATCCGGTTTTCTACGATATTGAAACAGCCCAGCAGCAGGCGATGACAAGCGATCAAATTACAGCAATCATCAATGCATTCTGTAACACGATTGCACAGGCAGGTTACCTGACCGGTATTTACAGCAATGCCAATATGTACAGTAAAAACCTGAATACCCCCGCGCTGAGTTCTTACGATAAATGGGTCGCGCATTACGATGTAGGCGCGCCGAATTATAACGGAGCTTTTGCCATATGGCAGTATAACGACGCGGGCAGCGTTACAGGAATCAGCGGCGCTGTCGATATGGACTATGCCTTTAAGGACTATTCTGTCGCCGTGCCGGTTGTTGCTCCGCATGCTTCGGACTCCTCCGTACTTTCGGATACCGGCTTCACGATGAAAATCAAGCCGGGAAACAGCTATCAATTTAAGTTTACACCGAATGGTGTAAAAGGAGTGCCGAAGTTTACCGTTGGCAATTCCAGTATAATAAAGTCGGTATCGATCAAAAAGGTAGGCAACAGTTACCTCTTTAAAATAAAAGCTTCCGGGCACGGCACTACTTCCGTGTATTCCACGCTGCCCGGTCAAAAGCCTGTGGCCCGTTGTGTCGTTACCGTCGGGTAACCCGGCATTTAAATAGTAATATTATAACAGAAAGGCCGATTCGGTGAATGCTGAATCGGCCTTGTTTTATAAGAGGTGAGAGAAATGGAGATTCAGCCTGCGCACACACAGGAATTCATTGACTGGGTACAGGAAAAGTATGCAGACACGGTTTACCGGATTGCACTTTTGAAGACAAACCGGAAAGAAACTGCCGCGTATGTGTATCAAAAAATATTTCTACACCTGATTCAAAAAAAGGAGTCCTTCGACAGTGAAGAACATCTGAAAACATGGCTGATTCGTTCGACTGTGCGCCGCATCCGATTCTTTTTCCTATTCCACCGCACTCCATTCAAGAACGAAATCCCATATGACAGGACGAACGGCGGCGTGGTGTTCAGCGCGGTGACCGCCCTGCCGCAAAAAGACCGGATTGTTGTCCTGCTGCATGATATGGAAGTATATAGCGTGCTCGAAATAGCCGGGCTTCTTCACCAAAAAGATTCCGCCATCCGTTCGCGGCTGGCTCATGCGCAAAGCAAGCTGGAGGAGGCAATGGCAAATGTTCCGTATGGGTACCGGCTGGAGGATGTTTTTCAGTCGATTCAGGCCCCGCGGGAATTAAAACAGAATACGGCTGAAAAAATGTTGGATTTAAAAGCCCGAAAATCACCCGCTTTAAAATATGCCGCTTTCTCCGCGCTGGCAGTTTTCGTCGCGTTCTTTTGTATTCTGGTTCCTGCCATCGAAAGTAAGAGGAGCAGCCTGATTGGGCAGGATACGAATAGCAGCTCACAAGGTACGGAAAGCAAATCGATTGCGCCCGCCCCAAATGATATTCAAATTACCCTGACTCCTGTGGATCAATATAAAACAAGCGACAGCGGAACCGTGGGAGGAGGAGAGGGCTCTACACGTTATGAACAGTTTGATTTTAACCTGCACTGTACCGGATATAACATAAAAAAGGTAACGTACACCGCTCACAACTGCGAATTTATGAAAAAAATCTTCTTTACCCAAGAGCAGGTGGATAGCGGAGAAGCCTTTGAAGATACGGAAGGTTCCATCACCGGAATATCCCTGGAGGATGGCAGTACGGTACATTGGGGGTTTTCTCCCATCGGGTATGTATATTCGGCGGATTATATGGAGCAAGTGAATCTGGCCAATTTCGGATTAAAAGTCACTTATGTGGAAAAAAATGCGAAGGAGTTTGAACCGTTCACCCAGGAAGAATTTGCGAAAGTTAATAGATTGAAGACGGAAGCTTATGCTAAAGCGTCTATTATCGCGGAAATCAAATTGGAAAACGGCGAAGTCGTTCATAAAATAGTAAAACCGATTCCCTCAATAGGAATCGAAGATGTGTCTATTCGGGTGGAAGGCTAACGCTTTCAGTTGGAAACGGGTTTCAGTATTGGAAATACCGGTTCTTCTATAGATAGAAAACAGCGCGGAAAATATTTTCCGCGCTGCATGGCATGGTTATGAAACTGAATCCGATCAGCTGCAAAAACGGTGATCACCGATTACGGTGAGAACAGGCCGGGAAAAAATCCACTTACTGGTGCTCTTGGCGGGGTTATAGTAGTAAATGGCTCCGCTCGACGGGTCCCAGCCGTTAATTGCAGCACGGGCCGCTTTATATGCGGAATCAGAAACAGGCGCGTTAATTCCGCCGTCGTTCAGGCAGCTGAAGGCACCGGGCTGGTAAATGACGCCTGCCAGTGTGTTCGGAAACGAAGGATGTTGGATCCGGTTCAAAATGACCGCCGCCACCGCCACCTGCCCTATATAGGGCTCTCCTCGTGATTCTGCGGAGGTAACCCGGGCCAAAAGTGACACGTCGTTGCTGCTGAACCCGCCTTGGCCGCCCACGGCTCCGGTAGAACCGCCAATACCAAGTGCCTTTAATGTTTTAGGTCCCGCAATACCGTCTGCGGTAAGACCTTTCGCACGTTGAAAGCTGAGAAGGGCGGATTTTGTCTGGCTGCCGAATACACTGTCAATACTGCCTTTGTAATATCCCAAATCCCTTAGCTTGGTTTGAACCTGTTTTACTTCGCTGCCCTGTGAACCCTGTTTGGAAAGTGTTTGGACTGAACCTGCTAAGCTGGTTACAATAGATATTACAAGAATATTCACTAAAACAACAACAATAATACTCCAAATGTATTTTACTCTCTTTTCCATGTTAAACACCTCTTTTCAGATTTTTCCCGTGACAGCGCGAATTATCCAAACGAATGGAAAAAACAAATAGAAACGATGAAAAGGGAGTAATAAAATGAAAATAAGAGGTTATTCTGTCGCCAAAAAGTAAAACATAAGGAAAACCTTAAAAAACGCAAAAAAAGTTAAGGAAAAGGGTTGACTTACGGTGGTGTATTTGG
>CAUQPM010000004.1:0-288634 GCA_963520015.1 uncultured Oscillospiraceae bacterium | reverse complement strand
AGCTTCGGGAAGTGGTTGAACTGATGAAGAGGGAAGATCATTCAGACTTTGATTTTTCCCTGTTAGACGGATTAAAATAATTTATTTGATGTGTTTACCAAACCCGTCACAGGTCATAGCCTCACGCCAAGAGTATGTGCGGCCTCCGGGCGACACGCTTGGCGGCCTGCGGGATAACGAAAAATAAGGTAGAGGAGAATTACGATGTTAAAAACAGCCTGTATTCATCCGAAAATTATGCGGGTTCTTTCACTTTGCGGTCACGGCGATAAAATTCTGATTGCGGACGGAAACTATCCGCTTGATTCCAAAAGCGGGGACGCGGACAGGATGTTCCTCGGCCTGACAAGCGGCACACCGGAAGTGACTGAGGTGCTGAAAGTGCTCAGCCAGGTCGTCAACTTTGAAAAAGCAGAAGTAATGGTGCCGGGCGGGGAAGAGCCGCCGATTTTCAGCGAGTTCCGCGAAATTCTGGGAGGAATGGAGCTAAGCGGTCTGGAGCGGCCTGAATTTTATGACGCCTGCTGTCAGCCGAATGTCCGCCTTGCCATTTCCACCGGAGAGAAACGGATATTTGCCAACATTCTTTTAACGATTAATGTTGCGTAAGTATATTAGTAAAAGCAATTCGCGGAATTGAAACCTAAAATATCATTGCGGAAAGCGTTCTGCTTAAAAATAAATTATAAGCTACAACACAAAAGCCTGCCGGGTTATTCTCGGCAGGCCTTTGTGAGCTGAATCGTTCTATTCTGTTACGATGGTTTTCCATGCGGGTAATTTTGACAGGGTGCGAACGGCAACTTGGCGGGCCACTTCTTTATCAAACCCTTGTGTACGGATTAGAAATTCGGTGGTGCCCTCCAGCTTTTCCGGATACGATTGCATGGAGCCGTCCGACCTTGCACAATAAGTGCAGTAATCTTTGTTTTCATCCCCCAATGGGAAATCGGATGGTTTGGTCATAGGCATACCACAGGAAATACAGGTTTTCATGATTTTTCTTCCTTTCGTTTAATATTGCTCGTAAGCTTCTAATGCGGGAATGAGGCAATGTGTGACACCTTGGACGCCACACACAGTCAGTGTCATCAGAATGGCATCGCGAATTTCGCTTCTGCTTGCGCCTTCCCTTTTTGCCATCGGAGTATGGGCGATGACAGCCTGTGTGTCTCCTTGAGACGCCTTCATCCCGATGTAAATCAATTGTCTGGTTTTCGCGTCAAGCCCTCCAGTAGAAGAAATCGCCGTAATCAGGCTGTCAAATGCCTCGGAAACCTGCGGAGCTTCTTCTTTAAGGACAGCAAACGGATTTTGATTGCTCATATTCATTCCTCTTTTCATATAAATAAACGTTAAATTTTTTAAACTCTTCCACTCTAAGTGTGGTCAGGGGAAAAGTCTTTCTCACACTTCTTTTTTATCCTCGGTCTCATGTTGAATCATTTTCATATAGTTTGCGATCAGAATTTCACCATACCGTTCCATTACCTTGCCGTCCGGTGCAAACAGGTCGCCGTTTGCAAGATAATAGTGAATCAGCCCTGTCCACATGTTGAAAAGCAGATAAGTGGGAATATCTATCAACGCTCCCGTTTCTAATTCCCGTTTCACCGCTTTGCTGAAATGGAAGGAAATGGCGGATTGCGCGTTAATCCATGCGTCTCTTGTGTCGGGTGGTAACAGGCGATTTTCAATGACAAGCCTTGTGTAAAACGGTTCAAATTCCATAATTCCGGCCAAATGGGCGGCGAGTATTTCACTGACTGAGACACAGGAGTCGGCCAGTTCATGCGTACGCATCGCAATTTTTCCACAATAAGTTTCAATGACTTCTGTAATAAGTTCTTCCTGTGTTTTAAAATGAAGAAATATCGTCCCGTGGGAAACTTCGGCGGCCTGCGCAATATCCGACATCCGTGTGTTCAAAATACCCTGCTTAGAAAAAAGCGTATATGCGGTTTTTAATAAAAAATCCTTTGTCTGTTCCTTTTGCAACTGGCGGTTTGTTTTTTTCATATAATGACCTCTTAATCACTGACTGTAAAGTCATTATATACTTTTGAGTTGGTTTTGTCAATAGGCGATGTCAACTTTGGTATTTCGCCTGAAGTATAAGTTTTACAGCAGTTAGTTTAATCTTTTTGCAATGATTATAGCATAGGGAAGGATGGTGTCTTTCAAGTATATTGTAAGAATTGCTATAAGTAACCCATGCTTGTTGTACCATACCGCAATTGACAGGGTGACTTCAAAGCGGTTATAATAAATGAAAGCTGTTAATCAATACAGAACGATTATCTAATACTGTAAAATTTGTGTATCTGGGGGGAATTAAAATGGTGGATAGCTTCCCTGAGGGTGTAAAAGTAAAATCTCTTTATAAGGCGGTAAAACTGCTTGATTATTTCGACAGCCAGCATCCCGAACGGGGCGTGAGTGAACTTGCGGAATTGAGCGGTATGCTGAAAAGCAGTGTTTATAATGTTATGAGCACTTACGAAGCCTGCGGAATTATTGAAAAAAATCCTAAAACAAGTCAGTATCGCCTTGGACTTAAAATTTTGGCTTTGAGTAATGTGTTGAGTCAGGATGATGTTTTCTGGGAGATTATACGGCCGTATATGGAAGAACTCAGCGAGCAAACCGGAGAAACTGTTTTTCTTGCGACACCGTACGGAAACAATATTATTTACCGTGAAGCTGCTTTCCCAAACCACAGTATTTCAGTGCGTGCCATTAAAGGTGTGGTAGCGCCTATGTACTGCACCAGCCTGGGCAAGGCGATTCTTTCCTGCATGGATCAGGAACATACCGAACAGGTGATTGCCGAGGGTATGGAGTCTTTTACACCTTATACGATTACCGACCCTCAGGCTTTTCGTGAAGAAGTGGAGAAAATACGCGTGCAGGGTTATTCTCTTGATAATATGGAACATGAATATGGAATCAAATGCGTGGGCGTGCCGATCAAAAATGGCAACGGTCAGGTTATCGGTGCAATCAGTCTTTCAGGGCCCTCCCTGCGCTTTAATGATGAACAAGTTACGGAGTATGCGAATTTGCTGGTGGACAGAGCAAGACGGATCCGGGACCGCATTTAAACTTATACTGATATCCGATTAAAAAGGATATAAAAATCAAATCAAAAGCTTTCGTATATGGATTTTGATGCGGATTTTTATCGATACTTTTATTGGAAATCAGTATTACACAGTACAAAACACACAGGCAAAACCTGTGTGTTTTTTTGCGCTTTTAAAGGGAAGACTTATTGTGGAACACACTAAAAAAGTCATGGGAACTATACAATGTGCTGACATGATATACATTTTAAACATTTTAATATAAATTCCAGGAATACTATTGACAGATTACGCTAAATCATGTAGTATATAAATAAAGAACGGCGTTCATCAATAATGAACTAAAATAGAACCAGCGTTCATTATAGTCGAACGCCTAAAACTCTTCGCGGGAATTACAATCTGGAGGAATGAATATGACTTATGGCTTCTCAAACGGCGCATGGCCGACTATGGTGACACCGTTTAAGGAAAATGGTGCAATTGATTACGATGCTTTAGCAAAACTTACGGATTGGTACATGGAAAATGGGGCGGATGGGCTTTTTTCTACCTGCCAGTCCAGCGAGATATTTTTTCTCTCTCTTGATGAAAGGGTCAAACTCACCCGCTTTGTCAAAGCGCACTCGGGCGGCAGAGTTCCTGTCATTGCTTCCGGGCATGTTTCCCATGACATCAGCGATCAGATTAATGAACTGAATGCAATCGCCGAATGCGGCGCGGATGCCGTTATTCTCATCAGTAACCGGCTTGCCGCTCCCGATGAACCGGACAGCGTTTTAGTGGAACGTCTGGATAAAATTGTGAATGCGCTTCCCAAAGAAGTTCCGCTTGGATTTTACGAATGTCCTTATCCGTATAAAAGGGTGCTTACACCGGAAGTGATTCGTTACTGTACATCATCCGGCCGGTTTTATTTTCTGAAGGACACTTGCTGTGATATTGCACAGATCAAGGAAAAGCTGGACCTTTTAAACGGTTCCAATATGCACCTCTATAATGCAAATACCGCTACGCTGGTGGAAAGCATGAAACTTGGCGGTTCAGGGTACAGCGGTGTGATGGCGAACTTTCAGATGAAGCTTTACTCCTGGCTGGTGAAGCACTGGAAGGATGATCCGGAAATCACAGATGAAGTACAAAGCATTCTGACAGTATGCTCCTTTGTAGAAATGAAAAATTACCCTGCAAATGCCAAATGCTTTTTAAACCTGAATGGAGTCAAAATGAGGGAAACGGCCAGAAAAGGCACTCAAATTCCACAAAACGCCACTGAAATTCTGGAACTGAAGCAGATTCTTTTCCTGACAAGGCAGATCGAAAAAAGACTGGGAATTTAGTTTCATGAAGGCAGATTTTCTCTTTCTTCCATGAGCGTCGGCTGAAGGGAATAAGGGGGAGCGAGCCTTTGAAAATATTTTTATATTTTATTGGGAGGAACAGTAAAAATGAAAAAAGTAATCGCATTGCTCGCAACGGTTGCACTTCTGATTTCTGTATTTTCAGGATGTGGAAACAGCCAGACAGGAAGCGCGCCATCCGGCGGTACAGAATCCACGGCAGGCACGACAACAATCAATTTTTACGGGGGTTGGACCGGCGCAGATCTTGAGAAAATGACCGCTCTTGTCGATGAATTCAACAAGGGTCAGACTGCGGTAAAGGTAAACTTTACATCACAGCAGTGGTCACAAATGTTCACAAAGTTCCTTGCTGACTATCAGGCAGGCGCTACACCGGATGTTGTGGCAATGCATACGTTTGAAATGGGTCAGTTCGTCCAGATGGGCGTGCTTGACAGCGAAGCCATAAAATCCATGGGCTTGAAAGACAGCGACTATATCAAGACTGCATGGGACGGCAGCACATTTAACGGTACGTTGTACGGTGTTCCGCTCGATGTCAACATGCATGCCCTTTATTACAACAAGGATTTGTTCAAAAAGGCCGGCATTGACAAGGCTCCTTCCACAAAAGATGAGATGATTGCTGCCGCACAGAAGCTCACGATCGATGCCAACGGGAAAACCGCTGCGGACAGCGGCTTTGACGCTGCCAACATCAAGCAGTATGGCTTCGGCTTCCTGCAGAACCATCATGCGTTCTATCAGACTTATGGTCTTATGAATCAGATGGGCTACAATCCGTTTACTACCGACATGACAAAGATTTCCCTCGATACATCCAAAGTATCTCCGGCCATTCAGTACCTTGAAGACTTGCTGTATAAATATAAAGTTACCCCGATTGGTGAAAAATCACCGATCGATGATTTTAAGGCAGGTACAGTAGCAATGATAATCGATGGCAACTGGCAGCTTTCCGGTCTGTCCTCCGTTGCTTTCGACTGGGATACCGCGGAATATCCGCAAATCTTTGATCAAAAGGCTGTTTGGGGTGCCTCCGAACTGCTCGCGATGCCGAAAAACAAGGATGCGGCCAAGCAAAAAGCGGCTGCCACTTTTGTAAAATGGTTGTCTGACAATTCCGCCAAATGGGCGGCATCCGGCCAAATTCCGGCGAACCTCGCGGCACAGAAGGCTGCTACAAAGCTGAAGGGAATTGACGCCTACAATGCGGAGCTTGATTATGTTAAGTTCCTCCCGGCTAATCCGAAGGCAGTTAAAATCTTCTCCAGTGCAGCCCCAAGCCCGATTTTGACCGCAGCACAAAACGCAACGCTGAACAATAAGAACGCGGATGAAATCACAAAACAGCTCGAAACCGACATCAACAAAGTTTTAGCGGGCTAATTTAAACTATCTGTAATCGGGTATCTGATATAACAGGGTACCCGATTGCTGCTTTTAATCACCATTTCCCCGTGTGAAAAAAAATCCTTAAATCAATTTCGCACGGGGAATGACGGTGACTTGTTTTCTATCTTAAATGTGAGCAGACACGCTGCACATGCTATACATGCTATATTTTCATATTGACTGAATTTGTTTGATCAAATGCTTTCAATACAAGGAGTGAAATTCGCTATGTCAAAGGGGCAGGATATTACAACGGCTGGCAGCGGTACTGCTGTAAAAGTACGCCGTACAAAGCCTTTAAAGGGGTCGCAGGGTAAAATAGCGGCTCTGTTTTTATTGCCATATCTTCTGATCTTCACTATTTTCAGACTGGGTCCAAGTATTGCCGGCATATTTATCAGCTTTTGCAAATGGGATTTGGCCGGCAGCCTTTCATTTATTGGAATCGACAATTTCACAAGGCTATTAACGGATACGAATTTTCACATTTCTCTGCTCAATACATTAATATTTTTTGTGCTCACACTGCCCCCGCTGATTATTTTCAGTATGCTTTTAGCAATGCTGTTGAATCAAAAGATGCGTTTCAAAAATGTAGGCAGAGCCGTATCCATAATTCCTTATGTTTTGATACCAGCTGTTGTCGGTATTATCTGGAACTGGATGTACGATAATAACTTCGGTATTTTAAATTTTTATATTAAGAAAATGGGCGGGTCATCTGTACAATGGCTTACGGACGATAAGCTTGCGCTGATTTCCGTTTCCATGGTGGTGGTCTGGTCCTTTATCGGGTATAATACGGTTCTTTTCCTTGCGGGCCTTCAGGGGATTCCGCGCGACCTGTACGAGGCTTCAATGATCGACGGTGCGACGAAGATACAGACTTTCTTTAAGATCACCCTGCCAATGCTCAAGCCGATTACCTCCATGGTGGTTACGCTCACCCTGATTAATACAATTCAGCTGTTTGACCAGATTTTTGTTATGACAAATGGTGGGCCGGGTACTTCAACACTCACCATGGTGCAGTATCTGTACACTTCTGCGTTCCAAAACTTTGAAATGGGTTATGGCTCCGCGATTGAAGTCGTGGTTCTGATTATTCTTGTGCTTCTCATCAAGCTCCAGAATAAGATCATAAAAGTCGATGAAGGAGTGTGAATGACTGATGACAAAGCGATTGAAAAAAAGCGTAAAGTATATACTGCTTGCTGTAATATGCATCATTTTCCTTTTTCCGCTTGCATGGGCTATTGTCTGTTCTGTCAAGCCGGAAGCAGAAATTTTAAGTTATCCGCCCAAGTGGATTCCCACAACATTTACCTTTTCAAACTATACTACGGTGCTGGGAAAATACACATATCTTGCTTGGGGTCAAAACAGCATTATCACCGCCGTTTCCGGCACACTGATGATTCTGGTGCTTTCTTCCCTTGCGGCTTACGCTTTCGGGCGTTTTGAATTTAAGGGTAAGAAAGTGATTTACGGTACTGTCATCGCCATGCTGCTGATCCCAATTCAGGCTTACATGATTCCGTTGTATCTTATGTGTGCAAAATTAGGAATTCTCAACACCTATGCATCGATTATTTTCCCGTCTGCTGCCAATGTAACCAGTATCTTTATTCTTACCAGTTTCTTTAGGGGGCTCCCGAAGGAGCTGGAAGAAGCGGCAAGAATTGACGGCTGCGGTGAATTTCGGATTTTTGCGCAGATCATGCTTCCTCTCTCCAAGCCTGCGCTTTCCACTGTTACCATACTTACCTTTATCTCTAATTGGAACAGTTTCCTGTGGCCAATGATTGCCATTCGTGACGACAGGCTCAAGACTCTGCCGGTTGGTATTGCTCAGTTCATGGGGTCGGTAAACTCGAATGCACAATTCCAGTACGGCACGGCACTGGCTGGCTGCTGTATGGCCGTTATCCCAACCATGATCGTGTTCCTCGTACTGCAAAGATATTTTGTGGAAGGTATTGCCAGTTCCGGCATTAAAGGATAATTGAGATGGTTCAATCAACAGAGTTTCAAAAAATTACAAAAGAATATATCTGCGGGGAAAATCCTCCGTTTCAAAGCTGCCATGCTTCCAGTGTGGCAGTTCTTGCGGATGGCAGTGTTTTTTCCGTTTGGTTCGCAGGCAGCAAAGAGGGCGCGGATGATGTAAACATCTGGGGCTCCCGACGCCAAAACGAAGCTTGGAGCAGACCGCACATCATTGCACAACAGGAAAACCTGCCCCACTGGAATCCGGTGCTTTTTGTGCGGCCTGACGGCTCCACGCTGCTCTTCTATAAAATTGGCCGGGAGATTTCCTCTTGGCAGACTCAGTTTATGGTCTCATATGACAACTGCAACAGCTGGTCACAGCCGCGGGAATTGGTGCCCGGTGACCGGGGCGGCAGAGGCCCCGTACGGAATAAGGTAATAGCACTTTCCAATGGAACGGATTCCATGGGAACGAATTCCCTGGGAAGGTGGCTCGCTCCTGCGTCACTTGAAAATGGAGAGTGGCGCTGTTTTGCCGACCGCTCGGATGACAATGGGGTCACGTGGCAAAAAAGCAACGAAGTATTTGCCGGACTGGAAAAAGAACGTACCATGAATCCGAATTATAAAGAAATTCCGGTTTCAGAACAATCCTACAGCGGCCGAGGTGTTATCCAGCCTACTTTGTGGGAATCCCGACCCGGAATGGTTCACATGCTGATGCGCAGCTCGGAAGGGTTTATCTTCCGAAGCGATTCCGACGATTATGGCACAACATGGTGTCAAGGCTACAGGACCGGTCTGCCGAACAACAACAGCGGAATCGATTTAGCGGTGGTTCCTGATGGCAGACTGTTTCTGGTTTATAATCCTGTGGGAGTCAGCTGGGGTCCGCGCTGCCCGTTGAAACTGGCCTGTTCCGGCGATAACGGTGATTCGTGGCGCGATGTTCTGATTTTGGAAGAAGAACCGGGGGAATATTCTTATCCTGCGATTATTTTCCATGAAAATAGTCTTATGATTACCTATACGTATCGGCGTAAGGATATCGCTTTTTGGAAGCTTGATCTTACCTGAGAACGGATTTTTTTATCGTAAAGGAGAGTTGTAAAAGCTATTATGATTTATGACAGGAAAGAGAATTTGCTGCAATATAAAGGAATCAGTGAAAATCTCGACCGTGCCCTTGATTATCTCGCCGAAACAGATTTTACCGGCATGGGTGCAGGAAAATATACCGTAGACGGCGAGAAGGTGTTCGCTCTTGTACAAACGCCCGATACCAAACCCAAAAATCAGGCGCACTGGGAGGCGCATCGGAACTACATTGACATTCAATATTTACTTTATGGGGAAGAGATGATAGGATCACAAAACATTGCTTTTTTAACGGAATCTGAACGGTATCATGACGGGAATGATATCGTGTTCTACCACGAAAACGAAAAAGGATTCTTTCCGGAGCTTGTCCCGGATTCATTTGTTATTTGCTTTCCCACGGATGCGCATATGCCTTTGATTTGCACTAGTGAGCCGCAGCACATCAAAAAAGTGGTTGTTAAAGTGGAAGTGTAATAGAGATATCAATGCGATTAAAAAGGAGCGTAGAAAATGCAAAAGAGGCCAAAGATATTAGTAGTGGGCAGTTTTGTGATGGATTTGATTGTAAGCACCGAAAAGTTCCCGAATTCGGGGGAAACGGTGTTGGGCAAAACCTTCCGCACCGCTCCGGGCGGCAAGGGCGCAAATCAGGCAGTGCAGGCGGCGCGTCTGGGCGCCGACGTTACCATGGTCGGTAAGGTCGGACAAGATGACTTTGGGAAAAGTCTAATCAATTCCTGCAAGGAGTCCGGCATTCATACCGAATTCGTGGCAGTCGACCCCGACGTTTCCTCAGCCGTTGGAGATGTCATGTTGGAAGTCAGCGAGGGAAAAGCGGCGAAAAACCGGATCATTGTGGTTTCGGGCGCCAATATGACGATTACGCCGGAGGATGTCGCTTTTTTAAAGGAAACCGTCGGACAGTATGATATGGTGATTTTACAGCTGGAAATTCCAATGAATATCAATGAGATTGTGGCAAAATATGCCTTCGACAAAGGTGTCCCGGTCATGCTCAATTCCGCTCCCTCGGCTCCGTTGTCCCAAGAACTGCTTTCCTGCCTGACGTATATTTCACCGAATGAGCATGAAGCGGCCGACCTTACGGGAATTCAAATCCGTAAGGAAGGGAAGCAGGTCAATCAGGACGATGTAAAATCAGTCGTCAATGCTCTGCTCGCCAAAGGCGTTAAAAACGTTGTCATCACACTCGGCAACGCGGGTGCCGTAGTGGCAAATGAGACTGAATTTGTGTACCAGCCGTGTATTGATGTAGTTGAGGTAAAAGACCCCACCGCCGCAGGCGACTCGTTTGTGGGCGCGTTTACCTCTGCTGTTTGTTCCGGACTGAATCACGATCAAGCTCTGAATTTTGCCAACTACACCGCAACGCTCACTGTTTCCAGAATGGGCGCGCAGCCCTCGCTGCCGAAGCTGAACGAAGTTGTTGAATTAATGAAGAGGGAAGATCATTCAGACTTTGATTTCTCGCTATTAGACGTTTTAAAATAATTCAAAGGAGTGATAGTGTGATTAAGGAAGAAAGCCGGGAGGCTTTGCAAAATTTTGTTAATATCTCAAAACAGGAATTTAACGCGTTTACTGAAACCGTCACAGCTGAAAGCTATGAAAAAGCGGTTGAAGTCATTCTCAATGCAGAACAGCATGGCAACCGTGTGCATATTACGGGAATCGGTAAACCGTCCCATGTGGCAGCGTACATGGCTTCCCTTTTGTCCTCCACCGGAACGCCGACCTATTTCCTTCATGGAACGGAAGCGGTTCACGGCTCCTGCGGACAGCTGGTCGAGGGTGACGTGGTCATCTGTATTTCCAACAGCGGGGAAACTGCAGAGCTGAAATCCACCGTTATGGCTATTAAAAACAACGGCTGCAAGGTGATTTCCGTAACAGGGAACCCCGAATCATGGCTTGCCAGGGAAAGTGATGCGTACCTGTTCGCCGGAGTGAATCAGGAAGGCGGCCCGCTGAACCGCGCGCCGCGCGCTTCCATTCTTGCCGAAATATTTGTTTTGCAGGGCCTGAGCGTTGTGCTTCAAACCACAAGAGGATTGACCCCGAAGGAATATGTGAAATGGCATCCGGGCGGCACGCTTGGCAGCCTGCGGGATAACGAGAAATAATGGGGGAATTGTTATGTTAAAAACAGCCTGTATTCATCCGGAAATTATGCGGGTCCTTTCACGTTGTGGTCACGGCGATAAAATCCTGATTGCGGACGGCAATTATCCGCTTGATTCTAAAAGCGGAGACGCAGACAAGGTGTTCCTCGGCCTGACAAGCGGCACACCGGAAGTGACTGAGGTGCTGAAAGTGCTCAGCCAGGTCGTCAACTTTGAAAAAGCAGAAGTAATGGTGCCGGGCGGGGAAGAGCCGCCGATTTTCAGCGAGTTCCGCGAAATTCTGGGAGGAATGGAACTGAGCGGTCTGGAGCGGTTTGAATTTTACGACGCTTGCTGTCAGCCAAATGTCCGCCTTGCCATTTCCACCGGGGAGAAACGGATTTTTGCCAATATTCTTCTGACTGTTAACGTTGCGTAAGTATATTAAAAATAGCAATTCGCAGCATCAGCACTTAAGAATAACGATACGAATTGAATCCACAAGTAGATGCTTACACGAATGAACATGGTGAGTCGTTCAAGGAGATATAAGATTATCACCTTGACTTAACTCTCAGAAATATTTGAAGGTTCGAATTGTCGCTGCTAACATCCAGGCTTTCAATATGTCGGATGATTTTGACCCCGGAGGGGCTACCGATAAGATCGGGCTAAAACTGAACAGTAACAAATGATCCGGTATGAAAGTTGATTTTTCAATTTTCATACCGGATTTTTTTATTTGAATTACAAATACGTTCTACAACTGACCGCGTTTTCTCATTATTATTAGTAAAAATAATTTTAAACCGAAATATTGTACCAAAATAGAATAAAAATTAAAGAATAATAAATATTTTACAAATTGTGTTTAATTAATTAATAACAATTAAAATAATATATTAAATAAATTACTAAAACACATTGACATTATAGGCGCTTAATGTATAATATATTTAAAACACATTAGACGTATGATGTATATTGGCTTGAGAACAGGAGGAAGGAAATATTGGAGACTGTACATGAAAATTACCTGTTTTCCGGGACTGAAGAGAGCGATAATAAGTATAACCGGCTATTTAAGACGGGAAAAATAACATTTATCTTCGAAAAAGGGATGATACGTGATTTATCTTATGATGGGAATATCGTAATTTCCCAAATCTATTTTGCTCTGCGTAATCAAAACTGGGAAACTATTCCTTTCGAGATATCGGACGTCTGCATAAAAGATGGTTGTTTTATAAGCTTTCATGCACATCACAGGAAATCGCCAGTGGATTTTATGTGGATTGGGACCATTCGGATGGATAGCGACAATACTTTGAAGTTCTCTTTTGATGGGAATGCATGCTCTGACTTTTTGCGCAACAGAATCGGATTCTGCGTACTGCACCCGTTGAATGTGGCGGGAAAAGTTTGCAGCGTTATGCATTGTGACGGTCAAGCGGAAAATGGAGTTTTTCCTTTTTACATTTCTCCGCATCAACCCTTCCGCTCCATTCAATCAATTTCGCATCTGGCAGATAATGGCACTGAAATTAGTGTTTCCTTTCAGGGTGATGAATTCGAGATGGAAGATCAGCGGAACTGGACAGATGCTTCGTTTAAAACTTATTGCACGCCATTGGAAAAACCCTTTCCGGTTAAAATTCACAAAGGTGACTGCGTTAGCCAGTCAGTGAAGGTTTGCATGAAAGGCAAGACAGAATATGTCCGTATTACTCCGGCTGAACTAGATATTGTGGATTTTTCAAAGGCCGAAAGCCATGATATTTTATCGATTGGGAGCTGTTATACGAAAGGACTGTCCGCAAAGGAGAACCGGCGTATCAAAATGCTGAATCTTGGGCATGTTCGGGTTGATATTAATTTCAGTAATGACGATGCCCTCGAGATTTTGAAAGAGGCGCTGATTAACGCAGCCTCATGGGACGCGAAATTTTTAATCTGCTTACATTTTACCGATGAGTTTGAAAATGAGTTACAGCAATTTGCCGTCGCCGTAAAAGAGGCGGGAAATTTGATATTGGGAATCTGCGTTTTTAAAAATAAAGAAAAAGTTACTCAGGACATCTGGATTAAATTAGTAAGGGAAAAGCTTTCAGGAACATGCGTGCCGGTTGGTTCGGGAACAGATGGCTTTTTTGCGCAATTGAATCGGGAACGTCCGGAACCTTCTCTTCTTGATTTTGCAATATATTCAAACAATCCACAGGTCCATGCTTTTGATAATCTTTCTTTGACGGAAACATTGCAAGGGCAGGAATCCAATGTTTGCAGCGCGCGGCAGTTTTTAGGGGATGTGCCGGTTTATGTTTCCCCGGTAACATTTAAAATGCGCTGGAATCCGGACGCAACCGATGAAGAACTTCCTTTACCAGGGGTGCTGCCCAAGCAGGTGGATACACGTCAAATGTCACTATTCGGTGCGGCGTGGACACTGGGGTCGATCGGCGCCATGATCCGAGCGGGAGCGGCTCTTGCTACATATTATGAACTTTGCGGATGGAAGGGTATCATGGAGCGGGAAGAAGGCTGCGACATGCCCGAACTGTTCCCGTCTAAACCCGGCAGGGTATTTCCAATGTATTTTGTTTTTTACTGGCTGGGCGAGTTCAAAGGGGGACGGGCTTATGTGGCTCGGACCGACACGTGCAGACTGACCGCGATTCTTTTGGAAAAGGAAGGAAAACGCCGGCTGCTGATGGCAAACCTTACCGGGGGTGAAATTCCGGTTCATTTCCGCTCCATTAGTGGAATCGGACAATTGACAATATTGAATATGGAAACAGTCTGCGAGTCGATTGAAAACCCGGAAGTCTATTTGCTCACAGAGCCCAAAACTACGGTTAAAATAGATTCAGATAATGGAATTAGTTTGCCGGCATATGCCATTGCCTGTATCGATTATAACAATATATAATATCGAACTTGAAAAGGAGAAAAAAATGGATCAAAAAAAAGTTGTGCTATTAGGTGCTGGCGGAAAAATGGGTTGCCGAGTAACACCAAATATCAAGGATTGCCCCGAGTATGAAATTACCTATGTAGAAATCAGTGATGCGGGCGTCGAACGTCTCAAAGCCTTTGGTGTCACCGCTTCAAAAACCTATGAAGCCGTACCTTTGGCCGATATTGTTATTTTTGCTCTTCCCGATGTACTGATCGGTAAGGTTTCAAAAGAAATCGTACCTATGATGAAGAGCGGCGCTATGGTAATCGGTCTTGACCCGGCTGCTGCGTTTGCGGGGGTGCTTCCTGAGCGTGAGGATATCCGTTATTTTGTTGTTCATCCTTGTCACCCTCCTCTGCTTAAATTTGAGGACAATCTTAGCCTGGACGCACAGAAGGACTGGTTTGGCGGCGTCGGCGCAGCTAAAATGGCATTGGTATGCGCTATTTTCAAAGGAAACGACAGCGACTATGAAGAGGGCGAGGCTTTTGCCAAGAAGATGTTTAAGCCGATCTTTGCTTCCTACCGCGTGACGGTCGAACAGATGGCATTACTTGAGCCCGGACTGGTTGAATCAATCAGCGCTCCGTTGGTTCAGGGTATAAAGATGGCAATGGATGCCTGCGTGGCAAAGGGAGTACCGGAAGATGCCGCAATGGCTTTCCTGATGGGGCATTTAAATGTACAGTTCGGCGTTATCTTTGGTTTTGCCGGATTCCCGTTCTCCGACGGTGCAAACCTCGCGTTGAAAAATGCCATGGATGTCATTTATAAACCCGATTGGCTTGATCAAATCATGAATATTGAAGCAGTGAAGCATAGCGTTGCCGAGATTACCGACAGTATCAAAAAGTAGGATATATCATGGAAACGTTAAAACAGAATAAATCAAAGCTTGGCATCAGTACATACAGTTACTCTTATGCGATTGGTGTAAAAAACTTTATGCCGGAGCATCCGATGACCGCTGAAATGCTGATTGATAAAGCAGTGGAACTTGGGGTAAAAGTGGTTCAGATAGCGGATAACTTGCCTCTGGACGCAATGTCTGACGAACAAATCAGCAGGATTAACACATACGCGGAAGAGAAGGGTGTTACTCTTGAAGTCGGTACTCGCGGAATTCATCCGGATTCACTAAGACGTTACATTCATATTGCCAAAAAGCTAAACAGTTCGCTGCTGAGGTGCGTAATTGATTCCCCGCAGCATGAACCGGACATGAATGAAATACATCAGATATTTTCGGATATACTTCCGGAACTGAAAGAGCACAATATTGTTCTCGGTATTGAAAATCATGACCGTTTCACCGCCGAACAGTTTAAACAGATTGTGGCGGACATGGATGACGCACATTTTGGAATCGTCCTGGATACGGTAAATTCGTTTGCCCGTGAAGAAAATACGAAGGCAGTGCTGTCACAGCTGAGTAAATATACTGTCAATTTTCATGTGAAGGATTTTAAAATTTGCCGAGTGCCAAACGCGATGGGTTTGCTGGTAACCGGTACTCCGGCAGGCGATGGCTTTTTGAATGTTCCTATGGTTTTGAATGTTCTGCAAACGGAAGCGCAGTCTGACTTTAGCACGGTCCTTGAACTTTGGATGAGTCCGGAGCCGACCATTGAACAGACGATTGAAAAGGAAGACCAGTGGGTTAAAAAAAGCATTCAATATCTCCGCACACTCATCCGCAATTAAAGGATACATAAAACAAAGGGTTATTATGTAAATATAAGGGGGAGACACAATGAAAAAGGTACTATCACTCGTACTGGCAACTCTACTCGCACTTAGTGTCACAGCATGTTCCGGCGGCTCTGCCACATCGGAATCAAGCAAAGCACCGGAATCAGCTCCGGCCAGCGTTGCGCCACAGACATCACAGGTATCCCAGGCAGCTTCCAGCACAGATGGAACGATAGAAATTCCACAGGGTAAATGGGTAATCGGACTTTCTAATTCCTACTATGGCAACACATGGCGCAAACAGATGGTAGACTCCTTTGAATCCGTCGCCAAGAAGGCGAAAGAAGCCGGATATATTTCAGATTATGAAATCCAAAACGGCGACGGCACTGTGAACGCTCAGATTGCACAGATCAACAGCTTCATCCTCAAGGGCGTAAACGCTATCTGCATCAATGCTGCTTCCTCAACGGCGCTCAACAGCGTAATTGATAAAGCAACCAAAGCGGGTATTAAGGTAATTGCATTTGACTCAATTGTAACAAATGAGTCTGCCTACACGATGGATTACGATTTTGTAAAATACGGTGAGGAATGCGGCACCTATATTTCCGACAAAATCGGCGGCAAGGGCAACATTATCATGGTTCGCGGCGTTTCCGGATCAGCACCTGACCAGCAGATGTACCAAGGCTTTATGAATGTTGTGAAAAAGAATCCTGAGCTGAAAATAGCTGCAACCGTTGTCGGTGAGGCTTCTGCAACCAAGGCTCAGGAAGAATTTTCAAAAATCCTTCCCAGTATTACCAGTGTGGATGCAACGTTTAATCAGGGCGGTGACTCCTACGGTATCGCACAGGCATTTGAGCAGGCAGGCCGCAAGGCTCCGATCATTGTAGGCGATAACTCCTCGGAATTTAACAACTGGTGGAGAACACAGCGCGACACAAACGGCTATGACACCATTGGTATGAGAGCGGCTCCCAGCTGCGGTTCCGCGGCTTTCTGGACAGCCTTAAACATAGTCAACGGCACAGAGGTTCCCAAAAAAATGATGCTGAAACTTGTTACACTTCATAACGAGGATCTGGATCAGTACAAGGATATGAAACCCGGTACCATTGTGGCACCCGACTTTACAAATGATTTTGTAGTAAAAGAGATTATTGAACCTGCAAAAGCGAAGCAGTAATTCCCGGCGCTATATTCGGAAATCGGTATAGGAAAAACGGCGGAACCTTGCATCAAATGCTCATGTGAGGTCCGCCGTTAAAATATCAAACAGGGAAGGAATATCAGGTGATGAACGATATGAACGGTTCCGCAGAACGGGCTGATACAGAATCGATCCAGCGCAAAAGCGGAGGCAGCGCGCTGATGAAGGTTGAACATATTGTTAAAACTTACGGTTCCACTACTGCAATACGGGATTTCAGCATGGAAATACATGAGGGAGACGTAATCAGTCTGGTTGGGGCTAACGGCGCGGGCAAAAGTACACTGATGCGTGTGATATCCGGCGTTACCCGTCCGGATTCCGGAGCAATCGCATTTTGTGAAAAAACAATTCAAATGGATAAATATACTCCGTCCGCCGCAAGCGGGCTGGGAATACGCGTAGTTTATCAGGAACTATCACTTTGTGATAACTTGAAGATATATGAAAATTTTTATACAGAGCTTCCTCATCTTTTCAAAAGAAATTTCCAGTGGAGGAAAAAGGCGCAGGAAATTGCGCGTGCGCAGTTGGATCTCATTTTTCCGGGACACGGTATGGATGTAAATGCGGATTTGTCTTCTATCTCAATTGCACAGAAACAAATGGTGGAAATTGCCCGTGCGTTCAGCGACCCCACGCTCAAATTACTGATTCTGGACGAGCCGACTTCGTCGCTGCCGGTGGAGCAGACGAGGCAGCTGCTCGCATTTATTAAGAAAAAATCAGCGGAGGGTATGACATTTATCTATATTTCCCACCGTCTGTTTGAAGTTATGGATATATCCAATCGGATATTTGTCATGAAAAACGGCAATGTCGAATGGTTCGGTTTGGCGGCGGAAACCAACGAGGAAGAACTAATCCGTAAAATGGGATCCGGGGAATCCTTTCAGGCTGTTTTGCAGGAATACGCTCCTCTGAGTGAAAGCGAGTTATCCAAGGATGTATTTATAAAATGCAAAGCGTTAAAAAATGGAGTATTAAAAAATATTGACTGTGAAATTTACGGCGGAGAAGTCATTGGAATTGCGGGGCTGGAAGGAAACGGTCAAAGAGATTTTTTACAAATGCTGTACCACCCGTCCTTTAAACAGCGTTCCATGATTGAACGCCGGGGAACGGTCGCATATGTAACCGGAAACAGGGCGGAGGAAGGCAATTTTCACCTCTGGTCCATTCTGAGCAATATGATTATTACTTCGCTTTCCCAGGGAAATTTATTTAAGCGGATTCCCAAGTCAAAAACAAAAGAAGAGGTCACTGGATGGTATGACCGGCTGCATGTAAAGGGCGCTGGAATCGGTGCGGAAATTGTCAGCCTGAGCGGCGGAAACCAGCAAAAAGTTCTGATTGCCAGAGCACTTTTGTCAAATGCAGACATCATTATTTTGGATGATCCGACCCGCGGCGTCGATGTCGATACCAAAAATCAGTTATATGGGGTTTTTGCCGAAGCGGCCGCACAGGGCAAGCTGGTCATCTGGTACAGTTCGGACGAATCTGAATTCAGCATTTGCTCCCGTGTAATGGTCATGCGCTATGGCACGGTGGTATCCACGCTGAAGCGTGAGGAAGCTACCAAGGAAAATATAATTGAAGCGTCTTTTAAAGCCAAAGACCCAAGTAAAAAAGCGGATACCGGCCATGCAGAACATAAAACAAGAAAATTAAGCGGCGGGCAAATTATTCCACTGGCATCCATGCTGTTGATCTACCTGATCTGCGGCAGCATTCAAAAAAGCGTATTCAGTCCTTTTGGCATAGAGTTACTGATCAGCGGTGCTATTCCGCTCATATTCGCAACACTGAGCCAATCGTTTATTATCGGGTTAAGCCATGTGGATTTGGGAATAGGAAATTACATGGGGTTGGTCAGCGTGATGATTGCAACGGTATTTTACAGCAATCCCGCGCTGGGAACAGTGATGATTTTGGGTGCGCTGCTTTTATATTCCTGTATGGGCGTGCTGATTTACTTCCGCAGTATTCCGCCGGTCATCGTGACGCTGGGCAGTTCGTTTATTTGGACTGGTATGGCGTATACCCTTCAGGACATGCCGGGGGGACAATCACCGGAAGCACTGAGCGCATTGTTTTCCTCTAAAATTCTGTTCGTACCCGCCGTTGTAGTCATTGCGGTTTTGGGTACGCTGCTTGCCTGGATGATATACCGCTCCAAATATGGAACTGTAATGCGGGGATTTGGCAACCATGAGACATCGATGGTTCGAAGCGGCTGGTCAAGATTTAAGGCATACTGGATTACTTATCTTTGTTCCGGCATTTTCGGTTTGCTTGGTGGAATGTCTTTTACCGCGATTACCAGTTCTTCCGATGCAAAGGCAATGGATTCCTACACCATGCTGACGGTCGCATCGGTTATAATGGGCGGTGGTGCGCTCAGCGGGGGCCGTGTCAGCCATATTGGCGCTGTGTTCGGTGCTGTTACCTTGTCGCTTGTTACAATTCTGCTGGGATTTTTGCAGGTAAGTACGGATCTGACGGCCGCTGTGCAGGGAATGATCCTTCTGCTGATTCTTTCCCTGAGACTGCTTAGGAGGAAAGGTAAAAAATGATGGAACAGACGAAAAAATTTATCGACTCGCATTTTTGGATTTGGGCTGTTTTGGGATCCTTACTGATGTGGGTCGCGGTCGGCGCAGCTTCTTCCAATTTTAACATATCCACGCTGGTTGCTAACGGGACTTCGGCATCGTTCCTCGGAATAGCGGCTCTCGGCCAGATGATGGTGATAACAACGGGACGCGGAGCCATTGATCTTTCCATTCCAAGTATGATAACGCTCTCCGCTTTTCTCACAATGGGAATTGTGAACGGAAACGATGCAAATTTCATTCCGGGTTTGCTTGTTGTAGTAGCTGTCGGCTTACTGGTCGGATTTTTAAACAGCATTATTGTGATTTATCTTAAAATCACGCCGATGATTGCAACAATGGCAATGGGCTACATCATATCCACGGCTTCCCTGCTTTACAACCGTGGATTTACAGCATTTCAGGTCTGCCCGATTTTACTTACAGTTACCCGTTTTCGTATTTTAGGAATTCCAATGGTGGTTTATCTGGTACTGCTGCTTACATTCGGAGTTTTCTATATGTTTATGCGGGTTACCTATGGTCAATCCCTGCTGGCGCTTGGGCAAAACAAACAGGCTGCTTTTTTTGCCGGTATCAAAGTGAACCGGGTCGAGATGATTGCGTACATGTTAAGTTCTTTATTTGCCGCCATAACCGGTATGCTCCTATCCGCCCGCGTAGGCGGCGCGTTCCTGGGAATGGGTGATACTTATATGCTTGACACCGTGGGAAGTGTTGTCATAGGCGGCACCCTGATTTCCGGAGGACGTGCCAGCCCCCATGGAACACTTGCCGGCGGGCTGTTTCTCTCGCTGCTCATCACAGCAATGCAGGTTGCTAATTTTTCACTTGGAGCACAAAATATTGTCAAGGGCATTTTGATTATCCTTGTTTTAATTATGGGAACTAAGAACAAAAAAAGTGCGTGATGCGAATCGTATTCGAGTGTAATTTATAGACGGTACAATTATAATGTGATATAATAAAAAAGAAAAAGTGCCTGAATCCTATGCAAATAGAAAATCTGGCAGCTAAATGAAAGGGGCCATTTTTTTACGTTAGATATGAAAGAGATGGAAAAAAATATTCAGTCAGAATCTTCAGTTAACCAGATTGTCGATGGTCTAAAACAACTGATGATTGACAGAAAGCTGAAAGTTGGGGACAGGCTTCCCAGCGAATTTGAGCTTAGTGATATTTTTGGGAAAAGCAGAGGCTCCATTCGTGAAGCAATTAAAATTTTGGTTTCATACGGTGTACTTGAGATACGGCGCGGTGACGGTACTTATGTTAGTACTACGATCGGTTCTGGTGTGTTTGACGCGCTGTTCTTTCAGGTTGTAGCAATGGGGACCGATATTTCCGAACTGATTCAATTGCGCGAAATCTTGGAAAACGGAATTGTCAAAGCGATTATTGACCGTGATAACGATGATTACCTTGTTGAAGTGTTTCGAATTCAGGCACAGCTTGAGGCAAAAATTAAATGCGGCATCAACATAAATGAACTGGTCGAAACTGATCTGCTGCTGCACCGAAAATTGGCGATGGCTGCTCATAACGCGCTGTTAGAAAAAGTATACGGGTTCACCCTGGATATATTCGAACCCCTGATCAGGTACAGCTACATTATGCAGAGCACCTCCAGCGAGTATTCCGTGCAATTCAAGCACGCCACAATTTTGCAGGCACTCGAAGAGCATGATTATGATTTGGGTCGTTATGCAATCCGTCAATCACTGAAGGACTGGCTGCGCCTGAACGAGCTCTATCGTCAAAAAACAGATTCTGAAAACAGTTAGATTATTCAGTATACTTATTTTATTTTCATGGACCCAAAAGCCGAAAATTCATTTTATGAAAATGGTTGCAATGAAGCCGGTTTCTATATTTTGTGGCCGTGGTACAGTTCTGTACTGCGGCCTTTTTATATGATAACGCTGAAATGACAAGCTTTATTTTGGCAATTTCTAAAATTTATTTAAACTTATTTTAGGGGGTAATTATATGTTGAAAGATAATAAAATTGGCAAAAAGCTGATTCTTACCTTCGTTTTCGTAACAATCATATCCAGTGTTGCGGGTATAATCGGTCTTATTGAAATGACGAGTATGGACAAAAAATACGACAATGCGTTGACAAATTATGGATTTTCTCAAGGAGACATCGGGCTTTTCCACACAGAGTTCAATGTTAGCCGTGCAAAGGTTCGAGATATCATTTTTTCTTCCGATGCCGATGCAATGAGCATATCTTCAACCGAACTGATTCAGATTAATAATAAAATGGATACCTATTTTGCAAATATGAAAAAATCAATGGTGAATGAAAAAGAACTGAGTTATTACAATGATATCAAAGATAATCTGGATAAGTATAAAACGGTAGCCGCTCAGGTGGTTGAACTTGGCATGCAAAATAATGATGCAGAAGCGCAAACACTTTTGACTGAGCAAGGTGAACCCTTATCGGTTCAGGTTTCAACTTCAATTGATGCGTTAATTAGTGAAAAGAAAACAGCCGGCACTCAATTATCCAAAACTCTCTCTTCTGAGGGGCTTACCGCAGGGATATTTATTCTTTTCGTTCTGCTTGCTTCCCTTATCACTTCTTTTATCATCGCCTTGTCGATTTCACGGGGTATCAGCAGGCCTGTAAAGGAAATGGCCGAAGCAGCCCGCAGAATGGCAGAGGGTGACTTGAGTGTTCAGATCAGTGTGCAGTCAAAAGATGAAATCGGGCAGTTAGGGATGGCTTTCTCCGAAACCATCAAAACCATTCAGGAATACATAACCGACATAACGGAAAACCTCGCCAAAATGGCACAGGGTGATCTAAGTATTACCCCTTCGGTTGACTATAAGGGGGACTTTGTTGAACTTCAAAAGTCAATTTATAATATTGCTTTATCTTTTAATGACGCGCTTACACAGATAAAGCAGGCATCCGAGCAAGTTTCAAGCGGCGCCGCGCAGGTATCGGACGGAGCACAGGAATTGGCACAGGGCGCAGCCGTGCAAGCAAGTTCAATTGAGGAGCTTTCTGCATCAATCAGCGAGATATCCGCACATGTTAAAAATAATGCGGAAAACGCTGTATACGTGAGCGAAAATGTTAACCATGTTTGCTCTGAAATAGAAGTAAGCAATACGTATATGAGTGAAATGATTGTTTCAATGTCCAAAATCAATGATTCCTCCAGTGAAATCGGGAAAATTATCAAGGCGATAGAGGACATTGCTTTCCAGACCAATATACTTGCGCTGAATGCGGCTGTTGAAGCTGCAAGAGCGGGTTCAGCAGGGAAAGGCTTTGCCGTTGTCGCCGACGAAGTGAGGAATTTGGCCAGTAAGAGTGCGGAGGCAGCAAAAAATACAACCGCGCTGATTGAAAATTCCATAAAGCAAGTTGAAAATGGGACGAAAATTGCAGATCAGACTGCAAAATCATTATTAAATGTTATTAAAGGTACAAAGGTTGTATCCGATATTGTGGAAAAAATTTCACAAGCGTCAGTCCATCAGTCAGATGCTGTTGGTCAGGTAATGCTGGGGGTGGAGCAAATTTCATCCGTAGTGCAGACTAACTCCGCAACAGCTGAAGAAAGTGCCGCTGCCAGTGAAGAATTGTCCGGTCAGGCGCAGACACTAAAGGATCTTATACATAAATTCCAATTAAATGAACAAGCAGATCAAAATAATGAGTATAGTCAGGGCCGGGACAATCAATCCGAACCAAGTCAAGAAGATTCTGAGAATATCATTCCAAACAGCAAATTGCAGTCTTATGGTGCGTAGGGTTACTCATCGTTAAATTTCATCAAATATTAAATGTACCCAGGATTGATTTCCTGGGTACATTTTCCTTATAAAAATTCGTATAGCATTCGTTTTTATATCATGTTAAAATATATAAAAATATAATACTATATTATTAAATTATGGCACTATTTTAATGTGCCAAATCTCATTTTGTTTCTCTTGAGAAAGTATGCGTGGACGGCTTATAATCTAATCAGCGAAAAGCGGAAAAATTAGCTGAAAGGTGGAAAGTAAAGTGAGAGAAAAAATTCAAAGTTTCGGCAGATTCTTAAGCGGCATGGTTATGCCAAACATCGGCGCGTTTATTGCATGGGGGTTAATTACAGCATTGTTTATTAAAACCGGGTGGGCACCCAATGAAAAACTCGCGACCCTGGTTGACCCGATGCTCAAGTACCTGCTGCCGCTGTTGATCGGGTACACAGGCGGGCGAATGGTAGGCGGACAAAGAGGAGCGGTCGTTGGTGCGATTGCTTCAATCGGTGTGATTATCGGAGCGGACATTCCTATGTTCATGGGCGTTATGATCATGGGACCTGTTAGCGGTTACATAATTAAAAAGTTCGACAAACTGATTCAGGGAAAAGTAAAAGCCGGTTTTGAAATGCTGGTTGATAATTTCTCCGCAGGAATCATCGGCGGTATTCTCGCAATTATCGCGTTCTTATTGATTAATCCGTTATGTGTAGTTTTAACCAACGGACTTGCTGCCGGCGTTGACTTCTTCGTGAAAGCGGGTCTTCTGCCGTTAGCACAAATCTTTATTGAGCCTGCAAAAGTATTATTCCTGAACAATGCAATCAACCACGGCATTCTTACTCCTTTGGGCATTGAGCAGGCCTCTCAGACCGGAAAATCCATATTCTTTATGCTGGAAGCAAACCCGGGCCCGGGCCTTGGACTTTTGCTTGCCTACTGTGTCGCGGGCAAAGGAATGGCGAAAACTTCTGCTCCTGGCGCAATCATTATCCACTTCTTAGGCGGAATCCATGAAATATATTTCCCGTATGTGCTCATGAATCCTATTCTTATTCTTGGTGTTATCGCCGGAGGCATCACAGGCTCCTTTGTGGAAGGCATTATGGGTGCAGGCCTTGTCGCAGCGGCATCCCCGGGCAGCATTATCGCTTTCTTACTCATGACTCCAAGGGGCGGTTTCCTGTCAACAATCGTCGGGGTTACCTTGGCCTGTGCGGTTAGCTTTGTAGTATCTACGGTTCTTTTAAAAGCAACTGCGAAAGAGGAAGACAACCTTGAGGGCGCAAAGGACGAAATGAAAAAGATGAAAGCCGGCAAGGCAGTCGTTGCCATGCGCAAAGTAAATGTCAGCAAAATAGTTTTCGCATGCGACGCCGGAATGGGTTCCAGTGCGATGGGCGCTACAGTTCTCAGCAAAAAATTCAGAGAAGCAGGGCTGGATGTTCAGGTGCTTCATTCTTCTATTGAAGATATCCCACACGATGCTGAAATCGTGGTTACACACCTTGAACTGAAAGACAGGGCGCAAAAAGCCGCCCCGAATGCTCGCCTGATTACCATTACAAACTTTATGGCGGCACCGGAATACGACCAGTTGATCAGTGAATTGGGTCAGCTTGCTCCGGCAATGTAATAAAGTTTTAAGCGAAATTTGTAAAATGATACGCTGCATGTGATTAATAAAACATGCAGCGTAAAAAACAGGAGGGGTATCAGATGACTTTTACACCGCGTTTAAATCATTTGTTCCGTATTTTATTAAATAATACGGAGCCCGTTTCTGTAAATGAGCTTGCTGCTCAGATGAACACAAGCAAGCGGACGGTCTTTCGGGAAATGGAAAACATTAATTCTCTTCTTCGTTCCTACAACCTGAGCATTACCACCAAGGCGGGGGTCGGAATCCGGCTGGAAGGCAAGAAAGAAGCAAGGGAAAACCTGTCAAAGGAATTGTCGAGCCTGAATGAATCGGAACCTATGGATAAAGAGGACCGAAGGAAGCGGCTCATTGTTGAAATTCTAAAGAACCAAAGCGTAAAAAAGCTATATTATTATTCGAACTTGTTTAAAGTAAGTGAAGGAACAATCAGCAATGACATGGATGTCATTGCTGATTGGTTTAAAAAAAATGATCTTTCCCTATCACGCCGGCAGGGCTATGGAGTTGCTTTAGAAGGCACCGAAGAAGCCTACCGAAGGGCGCTGACCCAGTTTATCTATGAAAATATCAACAGCGAACAGCTTTTGGAACTGTTTGACGATGGCGACAAGGGAATGGGAGCAAAACAAAGCATCTATCCCTTAATTGACACCTCTCTGTTAATCCGGGTAATTGACGCTTTAAAAACAATCCAGAACAAAAAACTGGAAAGAATGACGGAAGGTTCGCGAATCCGGCTTGTTATCTATCTTTCTATTGCAGTGGAAAGAATCATGAAACAGAAAACAATCTCTATGGATGCAGAATTGGTTTTAAACCTGAAGGCGGATGAGGACTATGTTCTCGCCGACAACATCGGGAACACGCTGGAACAATGGCTTCAGCTTAAAATGTCCAACGAAGAAAGAGCGTATCTCTGTATTCATATAAAGAGTGCAAAACAAAAATATATTGATAAAGATCATGATGATGATTTTTATATTGATCATTATGAATTGATGCGTTTAATTTACAAGATGATGGACCATTTTAGCCCTGAAGTGATTAACGAGCTAAAATCAGACGAGATTTTACTCAACGGGCTGATTGCCCATTTGGAACCTACGCTGATTCGGCTGAAGCACAACATGGAAATCCAAAACAATATGTTGGAGCAAATTCGGAATCTGTATCCCGAAATTTTCGAGCAAAGCCGTAACGCGGCGCAGGCTATTACGGAAACGTACGGGTTTGCCGTACCTGAAGAAGAAGTCGGGTATTTAGCCACCCATTTCGGTGCAGCTGTGATTCGGATGAAAGAAAAAGGAATGCATCGGAAAGTGGTCAACATCGGTGTGGTATGCGCCAGCGGAATCGGTGTTTCCTATCTCATGACCTCGCGGATAAAAAATATGTTTAAAGAGGATGTGCAGATCAAGAGCTACGCACAGGAGGAACTTACGGCGAAAGCCTTAAGTGAAATCGACATTTTAGTCTCCTCCTTTCCGCTCACGAATCTTACACGGCCTTATCTTCTGGTAAGTCCGCTTCCCACGGAAGAGAATCTGGAAAAAATTCGCCGGGAGATTAACAAGTGCGCCTATGTGGAAACGGGGCAGGTTTCTTCTGAAAATAAAAGTGAAGATTTTATGCTGCAGCTCCAAAAAACATGGGGAATGGCCGAAAGCATTCAATCCGTACTGACACAGTTCAATATTTCTTATATTGATGAGAATGTTACTTTCGATGAATTGGTAAGTCAGGCAGGCAAACACTTTGGCAGCTGCGAGGAAAACAGCAAGAGGATATACGAAGACCTTACTTCAAGGGAAAAAATTAATACACAGGTCATTGAAACCTATGGTTTCGCGCTGCTTCATGCAAAGACATACGGCGTCGTTTCCCCTGTATTTTCTCTGATTCTGCCCAATCATTCCCCGTTTCGCGACAAATACATGAAAGGTGCTCAAATGGCTGTGGTTATGCTGGTGCCTAAGGGTTCGGGGAGAACAGAGCACAGTCAGATGATGGGGAAACTCAGCAGCGCTCTGATCGAGAATGAGGAATTTTTACAAACGCTGAAGTCCGGCGATAAAGACCGGGCGCATGCACAGATACAGCAGATTTTGGAAGATTACTTTTTCTACAAAATCAAGGAATTTTGTCCGTAATATTTTGAAAAAACAGTTTATTGTGTGAGGAGGTGATTGTCAAACTATGTTTTTTAAAAAAAACAGGGAATCTACAAAGCCGGAATTGCTGATGGAAAAGAACATTTTATTGAACTGTTCTGCCGAAAGTAAAGAGGAAGCCATTGTCAGTGCCGGGCAAGTTCTGTTTGACAGCGGTTATGTAACACACCGCTACATCGAAGGAATGCTTGCAAGGGAAAAAAAGCTTTCAACATGCATTGGGAACAGCATAGCTATTCCGCATGGGGAAAGCGAAGTCAAGCAAGAAATTATTTCCTCGGGGCTGGTCGTTATGGTTTATCCGCAGGGCATTGTATGGGATGGAGAAACCGTTTATCTTGTGGTCGGGATCGCGGGGGTCGGTGATGAGCATCTTGAAATCCTGAAAAATATTGTTGAAAAGCTCGATACCGCTGAAGCGGTACAGTCACTGGTGAAAAACGGAAACCGAAGTGAAATACACAACCTGTTCAACGGCTCTGACCTTTAAAATGAAATAGATAATATTTAATATAGAAAGAAGGGCATATTTTGAATACGAAAGCAGTCAGAATGTATGGAGCGGATGATTTAAGACTGGAAGAATTTGAGCTCCCACAAATCAAAGAGGATGAAATCCTTGTTAAAGTTGTCAGTGACAGTATTTGTATGTCAACATATAAATTAATTAAGCAGGGGAAAAAACATAAGAGGGTTCCGCAGAACATTGAAACGAATCCCGTCATTGTAGGGCATGAGTTTGCAGGCGATATTGTTCAGGTTGGGGCAAAGTGGCAGTCTGAGTTCCACGCGGGTGAAAAATTTGCCCAGCAGCCTGCCCTGAATTACAAAGGTAGCCTAGCTTCCCCAGGATATTCGTATGAATGGTTCGGCGGCGACTGTACTTATTGCATTATTCCGCACGAAGTGATGGAACTTGGATGCCTTTTGCATTATAATGGGGATAGTTATTTCGAAGCTTCCCTTGGGGAACCGATGTCCTGTATTATTGGGGGGTACCATTCGAACTACCACACGAGTAAAACCAGTTATCACCATTCCTCCGGAGTAAAAGAAAACGGAGCAGTGCTTATTATGGGCGGAGCCGGTCCAATGGGACTGGGTGCGGTGGAATACGCATTTTGTGCCGACCCGAAACCGCGTCTTGTAGTGGTGACGGATGTCAGCGAAGAAAGGCTTGCACGTGCCCGTAAGGTAGTACCGGAGTCAAGGGCGGCGGAGCAGGGCGTTACTCTGAAATACATCAATCCGGAAGAGCTGGAAAGTCAGTTTGAGGGTCTCATGGCTTTGACCGATCACAAGGGCTTTGATGATATTTTTGTAATGGTGCCGATTCGTCCGCTGGTTGAGCAGGCCGATAGCCTTTTGGCGTTCGATGGCTGCCTTAACTTTTTTGCAGGCCCATCTGACAAGAATTTTTCAGCGAATATTAATATGTATAATACACACTACATCAGTACGCACATTATGGGGTCAACCGGAGGGAATACCGATGATTTGGTGGAAGCGCTGAATTTGGCATCCGCCGGAAAGATCAACCCTTCCGTAATGGTGACTCATGTCGGCGGAATTGACTGTATTGCTGAAACAACAATGAATCTTCCCAGCATCCCCGGCGGCAAAAAGCTTACCTACACGCATATCAACATGCCGCTGACTGCAATCGAAGATTTTAGAAACCTTGGGGAAAAAGACGAATTATTTCAAAAACTTGCCGACAGCTGCGACCGCCACAACGGCTTATGGAACAGTGAGGCAGAGCACATTTTATTTGAGCATTTTGGCGTAACCGGCTGAATTGTGTCAAAAGCGAATGAAGTTAAGCGGAGGTAACGGGATTGATTTATACGGTAACATTTAATCCTGCATTGGATTTTATCACACAGGTGGCAAATTTTAAAGCGGGGGAAATCAACAGAAGCATCGGGGAACAAATCCTCAGCGGGGGAAAGGGGATCAATGTTTCTGTTGTATTGCACAACCTTGGTGTGGAAAGCACGGCGCTGGGTTTTGTTGCGGGCTTTACAGGGGAGGAAATTGAGCGGGGAGTAAAAGCCTTAGGCTGCCGCACTGAATTTATCCATTTGGAGCAGGGACTCTCGCGCATTAATGTGAAAATCCGTTCCGAACATGAAACTGCAATTAACGCCGGTGGGCCCGGTATCCCGCAGGAAAAGCTGACAGAACTGATTAAGCGGCTGGATGAATTGGCAGACGACGATATGTTAGTGCTGGCGGGGAGCATTCCATCCTCTCTCCCTGAAAATACATATGAAACGATAATGGAGCGCCTGCAATGGAAAAATATCCGTATTGTGGTTGACGCCACGGGCAAGCTGCTTTTAAACGTGCTGAAATACCGCCCGTTTCTGATTAAACCCAACTGCGAGGAGCTTGAAGAAGTGTGCGGAGAATCGCTTTACGGGTCGCCTGAGATTATCCGTGCAGCGAAACAACTGCAAAAACAGGGTGCACGCAATGTGTTGGTTTCCATGGGGGGCGACGGGGCAATTCTTCTTACGGAAACAGGGCAGGTTCTTAAAAGTGCTGCACCGCGGGGAAAAGTAATTAATACCGTGGGTGCCGGGGATTCTATGGTGGCCGGTTTTCTCGCGGGATACCTTCCCGATTTAAACTACAATAACGCGTTCCGTATAGGAATTGCAGCCGGAAGCGCCAGTGCTTTTTCTGAAAACTTGGCAACAAAAGAAGAAATTTTTGCGCTTTTGGAAAATAATAAGGGGTGAAGCAATTGAAAGAATTATGTTATATCATTCAGGACAGCGAGGGAATCCATGCACGTCCGGCGGGGCTTTTGGTGAAAGAAGCCCAGAAATATGCCTCTGATATTAAAATCCAAAAAGGGGCAAAACAGGCAGATGCCAAACGACTTTTTTCGATCATGAGTCTTGCTGCGAAAAAGGGGGAACAGATCACTGTTCAGATTAACGGCCCGGACGAAGAAGACTGCGCTCGGTTGCTGCAGGCCTTTTTAACGGAAAATTTATAATTTTTTGGTCACTGCAGGGTTGTACTCTACAGTGACCGTTCCTGTTTATACGGCTTTTTAGAATATGTAATGACTTATTAAATTATTGAACCGCATCAAACAACCGTTTGTTGGCTATTTGGTGCGGTTCTCAGAGCTTGTATGACCACTTAACATCGTTTTTACGATACGCAATAATGTAAGAACTTCTTATACCGGAATTACAGTATAAAAAGCGGGGCATTTACGCTCCGCTCCATCATACCATTTTTAATTCAATCTTCACTGATTGGATCTTCGATAAAGGTAGCCAGTCTGAATGCATGCCTGTGGTCGTCGTTCAATGTTGTTACAGATTCCAAAAAGTGTACGTGTCTGTCCCCAACTCGAATTGCGCCCCCGGTTTTTCCACAGAATTCATGAAAGTGTCCTTCGTAAAAATCAGTCCTGAATCTTATCTCATGAATGTGGTCACCGTGTCCGATGGGAATCGCTTCTCCGGATACAGTGGCAAAACGATGATTATGGGGGTCTTCTTCCTGTTCAGCAATAGCGACACTGCCTTGAACCTCATGAACGTGTTTTTGAGAAGCGGAACTCGGCGATGAAAGATTAATGTTGTAATTATAAGACAAAATTAACACCTTACTTGTTATTTTATTTACTTACTTGGATGCACACGAATTTTGAAATTGCGGCGCATAAGTGACATTTAGTATCTTCTTCTGCGGCGGAACAGTTCGGAAAATAAAAGAATATCGATCAAATCCCGAAAAACTCCTCTTCTTCTGAACCTCCAGCCAAACGGCGGGGGGTCATCTCCGAATCTGGCCGTTTGTATCACCGGATCAGAATTCGCTTTATCGTCTTGGCTATGTGCGTATTCAGCCAAATCCGGGTATCTCTTGCACATATCATCGTAAATGCTGTCGGATATGCGGTCCATCATATCTTGAGTTGGCATTGAGGAGCCAAGATCCATTTGATCACACACCATTAAAACATAGGGCTGCAATTTATAGTAAATTTCCGGAAAAGACATTTGATATGCCATCATTGGCGAGACATTCGACTGGGAATTGGCAGCCGGTTTCATTGGCTGTGTAGGCATGGTTGCTGTCTGAAGATTATAACTGTATACCGTGTTTGAATCTTCCATATTCTCATCTCCATTTTGATTTTGAAACAAATGCAATCTATAATATGCCGGAAAAAATTTTATGATAAAAGGCTTTTCATGCTTATTTCAATAGGAGAGCATTTATCCGGTTCTAATTAGATGAAAATTAACTATGGCGCTCCGTCCGTCAGACCGAAGCGCCATGAAGCACGCATGAAAGGAAGTTAATAATTATTACTAATTGTTATTAATACACTTTTCTACGAAAACGGCTGCACAAAAGCCGCTCAATGACGTCATCAAGAAGCAGCAAATCCTGATTATTCAATTCATCGACTAATGAAAGAATCTTTTTTAAAGCCCGGGCGCTCTCACTGTCGCAGCAGTCTTTTTCCCTGTCATCCTTTTCATGACTATCTTTCTCATAGTCGTCTTTCTTATAGCTATCTTTTTCGTAGCTGTCTTTCTCATAGTCATCTTTCTTGTAGCTGTCTTTTTCGTAGCTGTCTTTCTCGTAGCTATCTTTTTTATAGCCACCATAATTCATTTCGCGTTTTTGCTCATATTTCTGATGAAAGTCCTCTGCGCTCGGATGTTTATTCTCAAAAAACGATTGGTACGAATATTTATCACGTTCGTCTGAACAACGACATAAACTCATTTTGTCACCCTCCAAATATAATCTTCTACATACTATGTAGCGATTTCCAACTTGTCAATCTGAGATTATAGAATGCCTATTACACAATTTAATGCGGAAGAAATGGAGATTCCGGAATAATTTGATCTCAAAATCGCAGTGACATAAAAAAACCGCCCTTTTTACAGGGCGGAGAAATAGGGAAAAGTGTTTTGTAGCACAAACTTAATGTACCCATCAATTATTGATCTATTCAAAATTATAAAACAAAAAAGCCGTCCTTTTTCAGGACAGCTTTTAAGTGAGAAATATGAAAAAGAGTTATATAAATCCTCATGTGAGGAACTTGTAATTAGTCTGCCGGTCTAAGGTTCGGTATTCCGTCAGTGCCAAAGACTTGTGGCAGTTATTATTTAATATTTTATTTACTGGAATGATTATAGTATAGAGGTTGGATGTGTGTTTTGAGTGAAGATAATTTTAAAATTTTGAGAAGTTTATGTTAAGAGAATTGAAACACAGTGATGATAAAGAACGTAGAATTAGTTCCCAAGTCAGGATAATACTTTACAGCAGTCAAAAAAGGGATGCTCACTTTTCGGCGGGCACCCCAATATTTAGTCAGCTACCAGAACCAGCGATTGCAGCAGCAACGGCAGCAGCAACGACGGCAGCATCCGCATCCACGCCTGAATCCGCAAAAATTCCAATTCCAACACATTCGCTAATCACTCCTTTCCATGGACAGTACATATTATGATTACAAAATAGGGCTTGTCAATATGAGATGTAGGAATGTGTCTGCCGACATATAGACCAACTAAAATGTAAAACCCGCTGGAGATTCATCCAGCGGGTTTTTGATTCAGCGGTACCATTCTGTAACTATAGTGCTTTCATAATACTGGAATGAGTACTACGTTAAATCTCGGGCCAATCTGCCTACAGCTTACCTACAAATTCTTTCATGCTTTCCAATTCACCGATTAGCGGAGCACCAATTACCTTCGATAAAGCTTGGTTCAACTCTTCATATTGGTTTCCGGTGACAATGATTTGCTCTTCCTGATGTTCTTCCAAAAGCTGAATCCTTCGGTCAAGTTCTTCAATGATATCTTCTTTTATATTTTTACTCATACAAACCTACCATTTCTTTGCGAATACAGAATTTTAGATAATTTGCAGTTGCTTCTATTATGTCCCGAATGTTGCGCTGTTTCAGCTGTTAAAATCTGTAAAAGACAATAATAATGATTTATACATTAAAAGGCAGCCGTACGGCTGCCTTTTAACTGAGATATGAGTGTCAGTGCATTTGTTATATCACTGCAATTTCTATTACAATTTGAATTCATCCGCATTATGAATTACCAGCGGCGGGGGATTTTCCGGCGCCCGCCTAAGCGGATCATATTTAAATCGGCTGCAGCTGCCGTCCGGCTGCAGATAACGGTTCAGCCTGCATACGCATGCCCCGTCATAGTCTGAACTATTGAAACAGTATTCGCACTTTACCTCAACCTGATTCCCGAAAAGCTTCGTTTTCTTTTTGCCTATCATTGTTTATATCTCCCTAATCGCAAGAAATAATGTATGATTGCATGCTCGGTCGAAAAATCTGTCTGAAAGCAACTCTAATGAAAGCCTTATTTCAGTATCTGTCATTTTCCATTTTGTTGAATAAAGAATAAATTCTGCCAATTATTTATTAAAGTCAATTACGGTTTAAAACCTTCGGCGCGCGCACGCGCGTTTAAGGTGAATTTCGTTTTCAAACTGAAAACAAAACTGGTTTAACCAGTTTGAATTTGAAAGACGTTCTTTATCATTTAGGAGGCTTTAGCCTCAAATTCCAAGGTCTGTCTCAGCAAACCTTACTATCGGCTTTAGTCGATGGTAATTGACTTTATACACATTATATCATTAGTATTTCTCAATTTCCAGCTTTTCGTGAGGAAGGCTGAAAACAAATGCTACACAAAGAGCAATCAGCGCCGTTGCCGCGGGAACAGAGCCGGAAAAGTTTGCGACAAGCGGTGCTGCGGTGTTGGTAAAAACCTCCTCGCTAAGAGGGAATATCCGCACCAGTACAGTGGTGATCAACGCAGCTAAAGTGCCGTGCAGCACACGGAAAAGCAGAAATCGGGGCATGCCGACCTGAATCTTTTCAACAGAGGACAGAACTTGAAAATGCACGCAGATTCCACCCCAGCCAATGATAAAGGAAACCGCCCACAGCGGCAAGCCCAGTTTGGCAAAATCAGAACATCCGCCCGTAACCTCAAGTAACCCGGAAAGTGCAGCGGAGCTTTGCGGTGATGTAACCCAAAGTCGGAGCAGGTTCAGCAGCGCGGCAAACAGCACCACAAAACAGCACATGCTGATCATGGCATGTGCTGCGTCGGATGCCGATGCAATGAGTGCGTTTGCTATTCTTAAAGGTTTTTGCTTTTTTGCGGGTTTATAGCTTATTTCTTCCTTTGCCGTGATTCCGCTCAGTATGCTTAAAAGAATAGAGGCGAGAATTTGAGACGCAAACAGAATGCCCCCTGCCTGCATGCTTTTCAAAAAGCCCGCACCCACGGCGCTGATGACGAAGGCAGGCCCGGAATTCACACAGAAGCACAACATTCTGGCTGCCTGCTTTTCACTGATCGAACCGTTTTCATAAAGCGCCGCAACACTGCGCGCCCCGGTCGGGTATCCGCCTATCATGCTCATTAGAATGGTTGCCGCTGTACTGCCCGGCAGTTTTAAAATTGCATGTGCCGGCGCTTCGAACAGCCTGCCGATTTTTTCGGATAATCCGCACTTTACAATAAAAACAGAAAGGACCATAAACGGATAAAGCGAGGGCACAAGAATTTGAAGACAGTAACCGATTCCGTTCTTTGCACCCGTCGCCGCCTGGGCGGGAAAAATCAGCAGCAGGCAGGCAGCTGAAAATGTTACAATCAGCAGCATGCCTTGTTTTATTTTCATCATATCACCCCGTTTATATATATGAAGTCTTGCGGATATTTACGCCTTTTGCCGCATAGGCTTAATGTGACAAATACGATTAGGGGCGGGGATTATTTTGGGCAAAAAAATAAACATTCGAGGCTTGGCAACACCGGGGCAGATGCCGTCCCATATGGAGATTAACGGAAATACGGAAGTGGTGGTGGAAGGCTGCAACGGCGTTCTGGAGTATGACACCGATGTGGTTCGCATTAAAACCGGCAAATTGATTGTGCGGTTTGCCGGACGCGGACTGGTCATCCAATGCCTTACGGCAGATTCCCTTGTGGTAACAGGTTTTATAACGGGCATCGAGTTTTTAACGTGAGGTGGTATAATGGTTTCTTTATTGCTGACCCGCTGGCTTATGGGATATGTGCAGTTTTCACTCATCGGCGGAATCCCGGAACGATTCCTGAACCAATGTGCGCGCTCCGGAATCTATTTATGGGATATCCGCGGGGGTAAGGACTGCGGTGCCTGCGTCGCCGCAGGGAAATACCGCGAGCTTCGCTGCCTTGCACGCCGGGCTGGCTCGAAGCTGAAACTTAAAAAGCGCTATGGTTTACCGTTTGCTACAATGGGCATCCGAAAAAGGCGCGGCATGATAGCCGGAGCCGTATTGTTTGCTGTCATTGTCGGTTTGCTTTCCATGCGGGTGTGGTACATTGATGTCGTTGGCAATACCACCATTCCGACTGCTGAAATTAAATCGGAACTGGCGGAGCTTGGAATTACGCCCGGTTCATTGAAAAACAGTATGAATCCGCAAAGGCTGCAGCAGGCGCTGATGATTAAATTCCCCGAGGTAAGCTGGCTGAGTGTGAATACGCGGGGCTGTACCGCGGAGGTGCGGCTGAAAGAAAAGGCGGAACGTCCGCCGATGGAAGTGAAAGATACCCGTCCCTGCAACATTAAAGCAGCTTCTACAGGTCAGATCCTTTTCATGGAAGTGTATGCAGGAACAGCGCAGGTGAAAGAGGGGGACGCGGTCGTCGAGGGTCAGCTCCTGATTAGCGGTATCGTAGAGGATGAAAAAGGCTTCACCTCTTTAAAACATGCGGCGGGCAGGATCATGGCGGAAACCAGCCGCACTTTCACCACGGAGGTTGAACTGAAACGAAGCGTCATCCAACAAACAGGCCAAGTAGTTACCCAGCGCAGCTTCAACTTTTTAGGTGCGCGTTTTCCACTTTCCTTTATAGGGAGACCAACGGGGAACTACCGTGCCGAGGGAGTTTACACGGAAATTAAACTGATGAATTCCGTGCTGCCCATCGGTGTTTTTGAAGAAAACTGGATTGAAGAGCATACCGTGAACATTACGATCACGAAGGAGCAGGCGCGCAAGGAAGCAGAAAATCAAATGAAGCAAAAATTAGAAAAGGAGCTCAATGGGGCGAAGATTGCCTCAATCAATGGAAGCGATACCGTTGTTGGATCCAAGCTGATTTACACTGAAACAGTGAAATGTGAGCAGAATATTGCCCAAGAATCGGAAATACTGATAAAATAACCATATTTTTGTATACTAATTATGGTGACGAACCAAGATGGTTATGATATAATAAATCTAATTTATCGTGAAGGAGTCTATCTCCCGACCGATAAAAGAACTTAAAGGTGATAGAATGTTTGAACAAAGGATTAATATTGACCGTATGGAGCAGGCAGTTGCTCTTTTTGGCAGTTTTGACGAAAACGTTAAACTGATGGAAAAAGAGTACCATGTCAGCATTCTGGGTCGCGGAAGTGAAATTAAGGTGTCGGGCGATGCAGAAAATGTCGCTCTGGCAGTACGTGCTATTGACGGCCTTCTTACGCTGATTAACCGCGGCGAAGCGCTCAGTGAGCAGAATGTCCGTTATTGTATCTCGCTTGTCAACGATGGAAGCGAGGATAAAATCGAAACGCTTACGGGCGACTGTATCTGCATTACGTCCAAGGGTAAACCGGTTAAGGCCAAAACACTCGGGCAAAAAAAATACTGCACTGCAATAAAAGGTCATACGATTACGCTCGGTGTCGGCCCAGCCGGCACCGGCAAAACCTATCTTGCCGTTGCGCTTGCTGTTACGGCGTTTCGTGCGCAGGAAGTCAACCGCATCATCTTAACACGTCCTGCTGTTGAAGCGGGCGAAAAACTTGGTTTTTTACCGGGTGATCTGCAGCAGAAGGTCGACCCGTATCTGCGCCCGCTGTATGATGCACTGTTCGATATGCTGGGCGTTGAAACCTATCAAAAATATATGGAACGCGGTAATATTGAAGTGGCACCGCTTGCGTATATGCGTGGACGAACCCTTGACGACAGCTTTATTATTCTTGATGAGGCGCAAAACACCACACCGGAACAGATGAAGATGTTTTTAACCCGTCTTGGGTTTAACTCCAAAATGGTAATTACCGGCGATATCACGCAAATTGATCTTCCGGTCGGCCGCAGGTCCGGTCTGAAGGATGTTCTGCGCATTTTGAAGGGGATTGATGATATCGCTCAGGTGCGATTCAGTGAAAAAGATGTTGTGCGCCACAGACTGGTGCAGGATATTATAAAAGCTTACGAAAAGAATGAGGAGGTCGGGCGTTAACACATGGAAAAAATAAGAGTAGTGATTGACAACAAACAAAAAGAAGTAAAAATTCCGACAGGCTTGCGCATGCTTGTGCGCCGCTGCTGCAATGCAGTGCTGCGTATGGAAAATTTCGAAGATTCTGCTGAAATCAGCGTTACCTTTGTTAATAATGGGCAAATTAAAGAATTGAACGGGCAGTATCGTAATAAAGACGTTCCGACGGATGTGCTTTCATTCCCAATGGGGGAAAACGGCGTTTATGATGAGAATCATTCGACCGGGGCGAAAATACTGGGCGACATTGTCATTTCAATGGAAAAGGCAGTGGAGCAGGCAGATCGTTACGGCCACAGCCTTGAGCGCGAAGTCGGTTACCTTACAGCCCACTCCATGCTGCACCTGCTTGGATATGACCATGAAAACGGTGGGATTGAGCGGGTTCGTATGCGCGAAAAAGAGGAGCAGGTGATGACACAGCTTGGCTTACCCAGTACAAGCAGCTATGTTTTAGACGAGGATGAGGAATAAGGCTTGCGATTTTTAAAAAGCTTTAAATACGCCTTTCGCGGAATAATTTACTGCATTAATAATGAGCGGAATATGAGGATTCATACAGTGGCAGCACTGTATGTGCTGTTTTTTTCATTTTTTTTTGAATTGTCACGTGTAAGTTATGCAGTTCTTTTCCTCACATTTTCCAGCGTAATAGCGGCCGAGCTGTTTAATACCGTTGCGGAGGAACTTTGTGACATGGCTGCCGCAAGTTTTCACCCCGTGGTTCGAATCGTTAAGGACATGGCGGCTGGCGGAGTGCTGATTTGCGCATTTTTTGCGGTGGCTGTAGCAGTCTGTATTTTTTGGCAGCCTGCGGCTTTTATAAAAATCATATCATTTTTCGCTTTTAACCCCATTATGCTGCTGCTGCTGCTTTTATCAGCCGCGTTAAGTGTGGTTTACATTGTTTTGGGGCCAATCGGCACCCGTGATTTTATTCGTAAAAAAAGGGATAAAAAGTGAAGTTTACGACTTAGGTCTGAAATTAAGGAGAATATAAAGTGCCAGATCAATCAAATGTTAAATCAGCGTTTATCGCTATTGTGGGCCGCCCAAATGTGGGAAAGTCATCGATCTTAAATGCGATGCTCGGTCAAAAAGTGGCCATTGTTTCCAAAAAGCCACAGACTACCCGAACCCGTATCATGGGGGTTTTAACGCGGGAAGAAACTCAGCTTGTTTTTATTGACACGCCGGGTTTGTTAAAACCACGCAACCAACTGGGCGAGTATATGGTGAAGTCCGTCATTTCGTCCGTCGCAGGTGTGGACGCGTGCCTCTTGGTGATAGAAGCGGGCAAAAAAATCTCTCCGGCGGACTTGGAGTTAATTGAAAAATTCAAATCGCTCAACATGCCGGCAGTTCTGGCAATTAATAAAATCGACCTTCTGTCCGATAAAAGCGTGCTGATTTCCCAAATAGCGGAAATTTCAAAGCTTTATGAGTTTGAATCCGTCGTGCCGATTTCAGCGATTGACGGCAATGGAATAAAGGCTCTTGCCGCGGAACTGGAAAAGCTGGCTATGCCCGGCGAGCATTTCTTTGAGGAAGATACGCTTACCGACCAATCGGAACGTGTTTTGGCGGGTGAAATTATCCGCGAAAAGCTGCTTCGTCTTTGCGACAAAGAAGTCCCCCATGGGATTGCTGTTGTGGTAGAGCGGATGCATGAACGCGAGGACAAGAGCGGTATCACCGATATTGATGCAACGATTTACTGCGAAAAAGAAACGCATAAGGGAATTATTATCGGCAAGAACGGAGCAATGCTCAAAAAAGTCGGTTCATTCGCCCGTACGGATATGGAACGTTTTTTTGACTGCAAAATCAATCTTCAAATTTGGGTCAAGGTAAAAGAGGACTGGCGCAACCGTTCCTCGCTTCTACACAGTTTTGGTTTTGACAACTCTGATTTTAATAATTAGGTATTTTGAAAGCAAAAGCAACGCTATTTGGAATATAATGTTAATTAATGAAGCAGTCCGCCTATAAAGCATAATTCCATCGAATATTTTGTCATATTTTAGGTTTAATTCATTTATTTACCGCTCATATTACTCCCTCAATGGCAAATACTTAATTTAGCAAACCAAAAAGGGAGTGGAAAATATGGATGAAAAATCTGCTTGGAATTGTTTTGAACATACGGGGAATATCGTGGACTATTTGATTTACAGCCAGTGTAAACACAGCAACGAGGAGTTGCAGATGCGGGAGGATCCCGATGCTGATAGAGACCGAGGGCCTGGTTATCATGGAGAAGAGCGTGGGTGAAAACGACCGACTTATCACCGTTTTAACGCGGCAGGAGGGCGTAGTGCGCGCTTTTGCCCAGCAGGCCAAAAAGATTAAAAACAATAAATTATCCGCCACCCAGCTTTTAAGTTATTCCCGCTTCACTATTTTTAAGGGGCGGGAAAAATACATAATTGACGACGCTCAACCCATCGAGGTTTTTTTTGACCTGCGGCGTGACATTGAACGTCTTTCCCTTGCCCAATATTTTTGTGAGCTGGCTGGTGCGTTGGCTCCCCAAGAGACTGCGGCTGGGGATTTTTTGCGTTTAATACTGAATGCGCTGCATTTCCTCAGCAAAGGTACAAAACCGAATTTACTTCTGAAATCGATTGTGGAAATGCGTATACTTTCGCTTGCAGGCTATATGCCGAATTTAATTTGCTGTGCGGGGTGTTCCTGCTATGAAGCGGATGAAATGTTTTTTCTGCCGCGCAGCGGCGTAATTTATTGCGGTGACTGCATGAAAGCTACGGCCGAACCCGTACTTAGGCTGAGCCGTGGTGCACTCACTGGTTTGCGGCATACGATTTATGCCGATTTTGACAAACTTTTTTCTTTCAGCCTTTCTGAGCAGGGACTAAAGGAGTTGTCGCGGGCAAGCGAGCAGTATGTCCTCAGTACCCTTCAGCGCAGCTTTAATACGCTTGATTTTTATCATCAAATCGTGTAAGGGTGAAAGATAAGTTTGTATCAGTGAGGTTTTATGGAGAAAAAAAGAAATTCGTTTTTACGTAAAGTTTTAATAAAAACTGCTTCGGCCGCATCCAGCCTTTTTATTGAAAATCATCTGCTGCAGGTAACCGAATACCGCATTGCGTCACAGAAAATTCCAACGGTCTTTGATGGTTTTAAAATAGTCCAGCTGTCCGATCTCCACAGCAAAAGTTTTGGCCGCGGCAATGCACGGCTGATTCAAAAAATCAATACCGCAAATCCGGATTTAATTGTTATGACCGGGGATATGGTTACGCGCTCAGATACGAATCACAATGAGTTTTATCATTTGGCCGAAACGCTGGGTAGAAAATATCCGTGCTATTATGTGGTCGGCAATCATGAACTGGATATGGATCATGACAAGCTGAAAGCCTTTTTGTCCCGTGCCGCGTCGTTAGGCGTACATGTGTTGGATAATACATGTACGGAACTGCACAGGGAAGATCAGATCATCAGGCTATACGGCATGTGGTTTCCGTTAAACTATTATAAGGAAGCAAAACACAGTTTAAAACACGAGCAGTTTGCATACATGGATATGCGCAGGGCAATGGGTGATTGCGACACGAATCAATACGGAATTCTCCTGACCCATAACCCGCTCAGCTTTCCTGTTTACGCCGACTGGGGCGCTGACCTGACACTTTGCGGCCATGTGCACGGCGGCATGATCCGGCTCCCTTTTTTAGGCGGCCTGCTTTCTCCGGAACGGGAATTTTTTCCGAAGTACAGCGGCGGGCTTTATGAACGGAATGGCAGAAAACTTCTTGTGAGCAGGGGCCTTGGCAGCGGCCTTTTCGGTGCCCGAATTTTCAACTGTCTCGAAATAGTGATAATTACAATTTGCCATGAAGATTAATGGTATAAAGTTAATCTATTAAGTTATAAAGATATTACAAACCGTGGAATCGCAATTTCTGTCATTTGAATCAAACGAAGAATTTCCTGCCAGAGTACATCTCAGGTTCTTTGACCATGTTCTTTATGAAACAGCAGGGTGCGATTTTATCTGTTGGCTGACGGTTTTGAAACGAATTGCCCCAGCAACAGCCCGAGAAAGGATTTATTTATGTTTATGGAAGAAAATCAAAGGCATTACAGGGCTTTAGAGCTTGATAAAATATTAAAGCTGCTTGCCGAGGAAACCGCCTGTGACGACGCAGCAGAACTTGCACTGCAGTTAGTCCCGTCTGTTTCCCTGTCCGAAGTACAGCGCTTGCTGAACGAAACCGATGAGGCTCACACGCTGATGGCCCGCTTTGGAGCGCCGTCATTCAGCGGCTTGAAGAATGTAACAAATTCCCTCAGCCGCGCAGAAGCGGGCGGAACACTCAATATGCCTGAATTGCTGCGCATCGCCGGTGTGCTGCGTACTTTGCGCGGGATTGTGGAATGGCGTTCCAAAAGCGCCGGGGTCAAAAGTGGGCTTGACTGGCGTTTCGATTCGCTGATGCCTAATAAATATCTGGAGGACAGAATTTACAACGCGATTCTTTCCGAGGAGGAAATGGCGGATTCTGCTTCACCGCAGCTTGCTTCTATCCGGAGGAAAATTCGTTCCGCGTCATCCCGGGCACGGGAACAGCTGGACAAAATGATTCGTTCTCCCGTTTATCAAAAATATTTGCAGGACCCGATTGTCACCATGCGCGGCGGTCGTTTTGTCGTTCCGGTCAAGGCGGAGTGCAGGGGCGAGGTTCCCGGTTTGGTTCACGACACCTCATCCAGCGGTGCAACGGTATTCGTGGAACCGATGGGTGTGGTTGAAGCCAACAATCAGGTAAAGGTGCTGCTTTCTGAGGAACAGGCTGAAATAGAACGGATTTTGGCTGAACTTTCCGCCGAAACCGGAAATTTCGCACGCGGCACAATCAGTGGATATCAGGCGGCGGTGGAGCTAAATCTCATTTTTGCAAAGGCAAACCTTGGCTACAAAATGAAAGCAAGCCTACCCATTGTTAACGAAAAGGGTAAAATTTTTCTTAAAAAGGCTCGGCATCCATTAATTCCTGCGGATAAAGTTGTCCCCACGGACATAGAATTGGGCATGGGCTTTGATACTCTTGTCATTACAGGGCCGAACACGGGCGGCAAGACGGTATCTTTAAAAACAATCGGACTCTTAACATTGATGGCAATGTGCGGCTTTTTAATTCCGGTTGCGGACAACAGTCAGATCTCTATTTTTCATCAGGTACTTGCGGATATCGGTGATGAACAGAGCATTGAGCAGTCATTATCCACTTTTTCGGCGCATATGACAAATATTATAAAGATCATTGAACAGGCAAACGAAACAAGCTTGATTCTTCTGGATGAACTCGGCGCGGGAACCGACCCGATTGAAGGCGCGGCCCTGGCAATGTCAATTTTGGAAGCACTGCGTCAGAAGGGTGCTAAAATCGCGGCCACAACCCATTATGCGGAGTTAAAGGTCTACGCCCTGCAAACGTCGGGCGTCGAAAACGCCTGCTGTGAATTTGACGTGACTACGTTGCGCCCCACTTATCGCCTGTTAATCGGTGTGCCCGGCCGGTCAAACGCATTTGCGATTTCACTGCGGCTTGGTATGCCGGAGGATATCGTTGACCGTTCCAAAGAACTGGTTTCCAGTGAAAATACCCGATTTGAAGATGTGGTACAAAGCCTTGAAACAAGCCGCCAAAGTTTGGAAGCAGAACGTTCCGGCGCGGAGCAGGCCCGTTTGGAAGCAGCCCGTGCTCAGGCGAGCGCTCAGGCAGTCCTTGACTCGGTTCAGGCTCAGGCTGACAAGGAGATGGAAAAGGCGCGCCGTCAGGCCGCTGAGCTTGTTGCACGGACAAGGGGACAGATTGACGCATTATTAAATGAAATGGAGGAACTGAAAAAGCAGCACAATAAAACGCTGTCCGCTGAACAGAAAGCAAAACTAAAAGCCGGAATGCGTACATTGGAGGAAACAGCCGATCCAATTCATGAAAAAGAGGATGGGGAATACATGCTGCCCCGACCGCTGAAAATTGGCGACACCGTTTTAATTTATGATATTGATAAACAGGCCACCGTACTTCAGATCCCCGATGGCGATTCCGGCAATGTTCTGGTTCAGGCGGGCATTATTCAATCACGTATTCCGCTTTCCAACCTCCGTTTGGTAAATGAAAAGAAGGAAAAAGCGCCGCGCCGCACTGTTACACGCAATGTGACAGGCCGGGCGCAGGCAAAAGTTACAACCGAAGTTGATTTGCGTGGCCAAATGACAGAGGAAGCTATTCTTAATGTAGACCGTTTTATTGATTCCGCAATGCTCACAGGTGTTGAGCAGCTCACCATCATCCACGGCAAGGGAACGGGCGCGCTCCGTGCCGCGGTGCAGCAGCATTTGAAACACCACCCCAACGTAAAAAGTTTCCGGCTCGGTGTCTATGGAGAAGGCGAGGCCGGCGTCACGATTGTGGAGCTGAAATAAGCGGGCCGGGAATGCGAATACCGGCCGAAAATGACGGGAGGCAAATCTATGCAGCAGACTTTTGTTCAAAAGCGCAGCGGTAAAAAGCCCTTGTTCATTGTATTGTCGATTTTTGCGGGGATTCTGATTTTAATTGGAATCCTTACGGCCCTGATGCTGAGCGATCCGAACCGGAACACGGGCACAGCAGCTAAAACAGATGCGGTTATTGCAAAGCTGGGAATAGCCGCCATCAGTGGGGAACCTGCCCGCCTTACCGCAGAGGAGCTTAACGGGCTATTGGCGGAAAAATTTCCTTCGCAGCCGCCCCGCTGCTACATAAATCCTGACGACACAGTCGGGGTCTATCTTCCGGTGAACTACAAAGGAATTCATCTTGGCGTAATTGCTAATTTTACACTTGGGTTTAATTCGTCACAGGAGCAGGTTATTGCTGATTTGCACTCTGTTCAGATTGGCCGGCTGCCCGTTCATCCTAAACTTGCGCTGAACTTAATTAAGGATAAACTCCCACAAGGTATCAGCATAACCGGCACTGTGGTACGCGCTGATATGTCGCTTTTTAATACACAAATTTTTGGGGATGCAATCGGGCTGCAAATCACCGGGCTTGAAGTTACCGGCCGTTTCTTTGTGTTGAATGTCATAGGAAATATTGATAAATTAAAAGAATTTATCGTACAAAGTTTGCCCGGTTATCTCAACCTGCTGAAGTGACAGGGAAATTAAAAATGACTCAGTGGAAAATCATTTTTTTCTATTGACAAGCGCTGTGTTTTATTGTATAATTCGTTAGTGTAAAGGAAATTGCTTTACACATCAGCTTTGGGGGTGTGTTCGTGGCAAAAAACTTAGAGATTTCCATTTTACTTGATTTTTACGGTGATATGCTGACGGAGAAACAGCGTGAGGTAATTGAGTATTATTACAATGACGATCTGTCTCTTTCTGAAATTGCGGACAATGAAGGAATTACCCGTCAGGGCGTGCGCGATTCCATCAAACGTGCCGAACTTCAGCTGTTGGAGATGGAAGAGCGGCTGGGGCTTGCCCGGCGCTTTCGTGAAATGAGGAGCGGGCTTGAAAAAATCAGTGCCGCGGCTACTCAGATTAAAGAATATAACGAACATTTTATCTATTCGCACGAGCTGGAGGATAACACAAAGTTAATCCTTGACATAGCGCAGAAGCTTTGTGAATAAAAAGGAGGGAACACGTTGGCATTCGAAGGCCTTGCCGATAAACTAACCGAAGCCTTTAAACGTTTAAAGTCTAAAGGTAAACTGAATGAAGCCGATGTCAAAGAGGCGATGCGTGAAGTCCGCCTTGCCCTGCTAGAAGCGGACGTTAACTATAAGGTTGCAAAAGACTTTACCAACAAGGTAAGTGAGCGCGCAATCGGTGCGGAAGTAATGGAAAGCCTTACTCCGGCACAAATGGTTATTAAAATAGTAAATGAAGAATTAACCGGCTTGATGGGCGGCAGCGATGCAAAAATAGCTAGTCCGGCGTCACCGCCAACCATTATCATGCTATGCGGACTGCAGGGCTCAGGTAAAACCACCCACGCGGGCAAGCTTGCACTGATGCTTAAAAACAAAGGGCATCGGCCTTTGCTTGTCGCATGTGATATTTACCGTCCCGCTGCTATCAAACAGCTTCAGGTCGTTGGTTCCAAAGCGGGAGTTCCCGTTTTTGAAATGGGCACGGAAAACCCGGTGAAAATTTGCAAAGCCGCCATCGCACATGCGAAGGATTACGGCAACGACATGGTACTGATTGATACTGCCGGTCGTTTGCAAATTGACGAAGAATTGATGGATGAACTGAAGGATATCAATAAAGCGGTGTCCCCGCACGAAATTTTGCTCGTGGTCGACGCCATGACCGGCCAGGAGGCCGTGAACGTGGCGAAAACCTTTGATGAGCTTCTGAACATTTCCGGTGTTATCCTTACTAAATTGGACGGCGACACCCGCGGCGGCGCGGCGCTTTCCGTTCGGGCGGTAACCGGAAAGCCGATCAAGTTTGCCGGTACGGGTGAAAAGCTGGAAGACCTGGAAGTGTTCCATCCTGACCGCATGGCTTCGCGTATTCTTGGAATGGGCGACGTTTTAACGCTGATCGAAGATGTTCAGAGCAGAATGAATCAGAAGGATGCAGAAAAAACCGCGCAAAAAATGCTGCAGAACAAGCTTGACTTCAATGATTTGCTCGAACAGTTTGCTCAAGTCAAAAAAATGGGGCCGCTTAAAAATGTTCTTTCCAAAATGCCCGGAATGGAAAAGCAGCTTAAGGATGTTGATATTGACGACCGCCAGATGGACCGCATGGCTGCAATCATCCAATCCATGACACCGGAGGAGCGGGAAAAACCGTCCCTGATCAATCCGTCGCGCAAAAGGCGCATGGCAGCAGGCAGCGGAATGAAGGTGGAAGATGTCAACCGCCTGATTAAGCAGTTTGAACAGGCCCAAAAGATGATGAAGCAAATGAAGGGCAAAGGTAAACGCCGTTTTTCCGGCATGGGTATGCCGTTCTAAGCAAAAACTGAATTCATCCAATAGGGAAACCCCTTTTGGTGAAGATATAGGGCTTGTCCCTGATTAATTCGTGGAGGTGAAACATTATGTCAGTAAAGATCAGATTACGCAGAATGGGCGCTAAAAAGGCTCCTTTCTATCGTATAGTTGTTGCCGATTCCCGCTTCCCGCGTGACGGCCGTTTCATTGAGGAGATTGGTTACTATAATCCTCTTGAGGAGCCATCTGTTGTAAAGGTTGACGCAGATAAAGCAAAGAAGTGGATTGCCAACGGAGCGCAGCCGACCGATACCGTGAAAGCTCTGTTCAAGAGCCACGGTGTGCTGTAATAGCGGAGGAAGTACCATGAAGGAACTGCTAATTGCGATTGCTCAGGGACTTGTCGAAGAACCGGCGGCTGTTGCTGTCGATGTGGACGAGTCCGATGAAGAAGGAACCGTTGTTTATCACCTGCATGTTGCCGAAAATGACATGGGCAGAGTGATTGGCAAGCAAGGGCGGATAGCTAAGGCAATCCGTATCGTTATGCGCGCCGCAGCGACCCGCACCAACGGCAAAATTTCGGTTGAAATAGACTAATCGCAACCTACAGGGCAGACGTTGTGCGTCTGCCCTTTTTCGTAATGAAACCGCTGTTGCGGATAAAGATAGGAGAATACCATGCTGAATCAGTATTTGGAAGCAGGAAAAATTGTGGGAACCCACGGACTAAAAGGTGAGCTGCGTGTTGACCCATGGTGTGATTCGGCCGATTTTCTGGCGAAACTGAAAACGCTTTATTGGGGTAAGGGTGAACAAAAGCTGGAGGTGGTCTCCGCTCGTGTTCATAAAACGTTGCTTTTGGTTACGCTAAAAGGCATTGATTCCGTTGAGCAGGCGGATGCCCTGCGCGGAAAAATTATTTATCTGGACCGCTCCGACGTAAAGCTGGAGCAAGGCCGGTATTTTATGCAGGATTTAATCGGTATGGATGTGTATGATGCCGACAGCTTCATCTATTACGGTGAACTGACTGAAATTATGCATACAGGAGCCAATGACGTTTATCAGATTACATCGGAAAGTAAGAAAAATTATCTCATTCCGGCAATACCGGACGTTATAACTGATATAAATATTACAGATGGTAAAATGCTAATCCGGCCGATGAAAGGAATTTTTGACGATGAGGATTGATCTAATTACTCTTTTTCCGGAAATGTGTGAAACCGTGATGGCTGAAAGCATCATTGGTCGTGCGCGCAAAAAAGGGGCAATTCAGGTCTGCTGCCATCAGCTTCGTGATTTTGCAAATAACAAGCACAACAGAGTCGACGACTGTCCTTTCGGCGGCGGGATGGGAATGCTGCTTATGGCGGAACCGATTGCCCTGTGCGTGGATGATTTAATTGACCAGCTGGGGAAAAAACCGCATGTCATTTATATGTCTCCTCAAGGGAAAACCCTCACGCAGCAGCGGGTCAGGGAACTTGCGCAGTACGAAAATCTGACATTCCTGTGCGGCCATTATGAGGGCATTGATGAGCGTATTATCGACGAATATGTAGATGAGGAATTGTCTATCGGCGACTATGTTCTGACCGGTGGGGAACTTCCGGCACTTGTGGTTGCCGACGCGGTCAGCCGAATGATTGACGGTGTGCTTTCCGACCAATCGTGTTTTCAGGAGGAGAGTCATTTTAATGGTTTGCTGGAGTACCCGCAGTACACGCGCCCGGCAGTTTGGCGGGGAAGAAAAGTACCCGATGTTCTTTTGGCAGGCCACCATGGCAATGTGGAAAAATGGCATCGGGAACAGTCTGTATACAGGACTCTGAAAAAACGGCCCGAACTGCTGGAACATGCCGAACTGACGAAAGCGGACAGGATCTTTTTGCAAAAAGTGCAGGAAGAATCTAAGAACAGTGAAAACGAGTAAAATTAATTTCAGATGAACTAAAAATACCGTATGGCAGAGAAAACAAAAGTTTTCAACAATTATAGCATATTGCACAAACAAGTGCTTAACAGGATTACACCGTTCAGTCATCAATCCAAAGTTTTGGAATTTGGTTGACGGCGTGTTTAAATGTGATATAATAACTTTAAATCTGAAACGATAACCAGTGTTTTACGATTGGTTTTTTAATTGTTGTTTAGAAATATAATTTGTTTTATGGAGGGGATATTTAGAATGTGTGTTAAAGAAGTATTAGTTCAGAATCAAGTTGGGCTTCACGCACGTCCGGCTACTTTTTTTATTCAGAAAGCAAACGAGTTTAAGTCTTCTATTTGGGTTGAAAAAGAAGAAAGACGCGTTAATGCAAAAAGTCTTTTGGGCGTTCTCTCACTTGGAATTGTAGGTGGGACATCCATTCGCATTATTGCAGACGGCAGCGATGAAGAAGAAGCAGTCAACAGTCTTGTTGAATTGGTACAGTCCGGTTTTGCCGAATAAGTTGTTCTAAAAAACAGCACCGCTTTATCGGCGGTGCTTTTTTGTATTTTATCGGTTTATAAGCAAATTCGGGGGGGTAATATCTTTCGTAAATTACAAACGCAAACAAAGACTGGCATGTGTCTGTAAATATAAACAGGTTTATTCCACAATTTCGATTTGGTTGCCGTCGGGGTCTGCAATACAGCTTTCGTAATATCCGTCCCCTGTAATTCTGGGTGCGCTGAGGATAACAAACCCATCCATCGCCAGCCGTTCAGTCAGCTGATTCACGTTTTCCTTGCTGCCCGCGCTGAATGCCAAATGCATCCATCCCACATGAAAGGACTGAGAAGTACCTTCTTCCGATTGCGGTCGGCTCATCAGTTCAAGCCGGGCGCCATCTTCAAAACTTAGGAAATAAGTTTGCAGTCCTGTTTTTAGGTTTTCATATTTTTGGTTGGAAACAGCGGAAAAATAAGTTTCATAGAAAACTTTTGTGCGTTCCAAATCATTGGTATAAAGTGCGATGTGGTTGATCTTCATCTAAAGTCCTCCTTTCGCTGCGTTAAAATGGGCTCGTTTACCATATCACCGGTAATATAATGTTTGTTCTCTCTGTTATATGGTTTTTCCTGTGTGAAAGTAATCCCGTTGGTAGTTGCGGTATCCGGGCAGACTTAACTGTTATCGGAGGATTGACAGCCTGGTTCCGGTAAAAATCTCGTGTCTCCCCAATTTGTATTCTAAATTCGGCACAGGACGGACAGTACGGTGGTTTCTTCGAATTGTTTATCTATGAGCCAAATATACGGCGCAACTCGTTAAATCAAATATCACCAATATTATTTCCATATATTTCATTAAATAACCATTTTCTATTATATACTATGTAGACCGAACGGTTAATATAGAACATAATTTTATTACTGCCCGCATCATAGCACAAATTGGAAGCTTTGTCTAACGAAATTAAGTAAATAGAAAGATAATATCGGATAAACGATAAAGGAGGTACCCATGACCGACCATGAACTACACATAAAGGAACTGCGCAGCCGAGCCATGCGGCTTCCGCTGAACCCGGGCGTGTATATTATGCATGACAAAACGGGTAAAATAATTTATGTCGGCAAGGCGAAGGCACTGAAAAACCGTGTCAGCCAATATTTTGGTTCCGAAAAGAATCATGACGACAAAGTACGCCGTATGGTAAGCAATGTTGAGTATTTTGAATATATCCTCACCGACAGCGAATTCGAAGCTTTGGTGTTGGAATGCAGTTTAATTAAGCAGCACAACCCCAAGTATAATATTCTATTAAAAGATGATAAAGGATATCACTATATTAAGGTTACTTCCGGCCCGTGGCCCCGGATTTCCCAGGCAAAGCAGATTCTGGACGACGGTGCGAACTATATAGGGCCGTTCGTCAGCTCCTGGGCAACCAAAGAGTCCATCGATGAAGCGCTGAAAATTTTCCGGCTGCCTTCCTGCTCGCGTAAATTTCCGCAGGATATTGGAAAGGCACGGCCCTGCCTGAATTATTATATTAAGCAGTGCTGTGCGCCCTGCCTGGGAAGAATCAGTGAAGCTGAGTATAACGAAGCAGTTTCGGAAGCAATTGAGTTCCTGCGCGGAGGAAGTACCGAAAGTATCCGGGAATTGACAAAAAAAATGAATGATGCAGCCGAAGCACTGGAATTTGAGCGTGCCGGCAGGATCCGCGACCGCATCACTGCGATCAAACGCATGGGTGACCGCCAAAAGGTCGTCGCTGTGCGGGTGCCGGAGCAGGACATTATTGCGCTTGCGCAAGGTGCGGAAACCAGTTGCTTTGAAGTCTTCCGCTTTCTGAACGGCCGTCTTTGTGACCGTGAAACGTTTTTAATGGGTGAAACCGGTAACTCCAAGGTTGCACGCAGTGAATTTATTGAGCGCTATTACTCCATGCGCGACCGCATTCCACCCCACATCAGTTTGGATGATACTGCAGAGGGCACCGAGCTTTTGGGACAGTGGCTGTCACAAAAGGCGGGTAAAAAAGTTACAATTTCCGTTCCGAAAAAAGGGGAACAGGCACAGCTTGTTGAAATGTGCCGCAACAACGCAGCCGAGCAGCTCGCTCAAACAACGGGGCGAACCGGCCGTGAAGCCTCGGCGCTTGATGAACTGGGCCGTTTGCTGGGTATGGAGCAGCCGCCTGTTTACATTGAATCCTATGATATTTCAAACCTCTCCGGCGGAGAAAATGTTGCGGGCATGGTGGTATTTGAAAACGGAAGACCGCTGAAATCCGCTTACCGTAAATTTAAAATCAAAACGGTAGTGGGTCAGGATGATTATGCCTCCATGCAGGAGGTAATAGAGCGCAGATTCCGCGAATATTTTGAGCTGAAAGATACTGGCAGCGGCTTTGGTCGCCTGCCCGACCTGATTCTTCTGGATGGCGGAAAAGGGCACGTTGCGGCCATTCGGCCCGTACTGGAGTCAGCAGGGTTGGACATTCCTCTGTTCGGTATGGTAAAAGACGATAAACACCGTACAAGAGCAATCGCCAAGGACGGTGGGGAAATTGCCATAAACTCCAATCGCAAGGCATTTACTCTTGTGTCCTCCATTCAGGATGAAGTGCATCGCTTCGCCATTGGGTACCACCGGCAAATGAGAAAAAAAGTTACGATTTCATCCACTTTGACTTCAATAGAAGGTGTGGGTCAAACACGCGCCCGTGCGCTGTTAAAGCATTTTAAAACGATTTCTGCGATCAAAACAGCAGACCTGGCGGAACTGGTTACGGCGCCCGGCATGAATAAACCGGCGGCACAGCGCGTGTATGATTATTTTCACGGTAATATGGAAAATCAATAAAGCAAGTTGACATAGCAGCATTATAATGGGATAATATCATTCATAGGCAGAGAATTAGAACTCTGGATTTTTATAATGAATATTAAGGAGTTAAATATATGAGAGTAATTACCGGTTCGGCGCGGGGCAAACGGCTCAAAACGCTGGAAGGCGAAGCCGTGCGCCCTACACCCGAAAGAGTAAAGGAAGCTCTGTTCAGCATCATCCAATTCCAAATTGAGGGAAGGCGTGTGCTTGATCTTTTTGCCGGTTCCGGTCAGCTTGGGATTGAAGCGCTGAGCCGCGGAGCCAGGCAGACAGTGTTTGTGGATTCCAAAAAAGATTCTGTTGCGGTAGTGCAGCAGAACTTGGAATATACCGGCCTTGCTGAAAATGCGCGAGTCAAAAACATGGAATTTTCTGCGTTTCTCATGCAGAATCAGGAGCCGTTTGATTTGGCATTCCTCGATCCTCCTTACCGGACAGGCCTGCTGCAGCGTGCGCTGCCTTTGGTTGCGGAGTCAATGAACAAAGGCGGTACTATCATTTGTGAGCATCCGTACGATGAAGAACTGCCGGAAAGTGCGGGTGACTTTATGCGAGGGCGTACGTACCGTTACGGTAAAATCAAACTGACCGTATTTCAGCATAAGGATGTGACCGAAAAATGAAAACAGCCATTTGTCCCGGAAGTTTTGACCCGGTCACCCTCGGTCATTTAGACATTATTAATCGCTCCCGAAAAGTGTTTGACAAAACAATTGTCGCCGTGCTGGTCAATCCGGAAAAGCACACCCTGTTTACAGTGGACGAGCGTATCCGCCTTTTGCAGCGCTGTACGGAGGGGATGGATGATGTTGAAGTAGTCGGCTTTGACGGCCTTCTGGCCGATTATGCGAAGGAACGGGGGGTCACCGCGATTGTAAAGGGATTGCGCGCCCTGTCTGATTTCGAATATGAGTTTCAAATGGCGCTGACCAATACGAAACTGAATCCCAGCCTTGAGACCATGTTCCTGACTACCCGTGCCGAAAATATGTTTTTAAGTTCAAGTATTGTAAAACAAATCGCAAGTTTCGGTGGTGATATTACCAATTTTGTGCCGGTGTGCATTTTAGATGATATCAAAAAAAGAATATCTGAAGGAGGGAAAATAAAGTGAGTGAACTGAATGCGGAAGAATTAATAGACGAGCTGTATGATATGGTGGAAAAAGCATGGAATCTGCCGCTAAGCCGCGGCCGTGCGGTTTTGGACGGTGATGAGGTCAGGCAGATTCTTGACGAAATCCGTAACAGCCTTCCTCAGGAAATCCGTCAGGCCAAGGCAATTTGCGCCGACCGCGCCCAAATCATCAGTGATGCAAAGCGGGAAGCGGAAACTGTAATCCGTGTGGCGGAGGAACGCGCAAAGTCAATGGTCAATCAGGACGAAATTGTAAAACAGGCGCAGCAGAAGGCAAATGAATTGATTACACAGTCCCAGGCTAAGTTCCGCGAAATGAGAAAGGCGTCAAATGATTACATAGACGACCTCATGAAGCGTACGGATGATGCGCTCGCATCAAACCTGGCGGAACTCCGCCAGACAAGGCAGAATATTAAGGCCTCCCAACGTTCCGGCCAAAATTAATTTTTGTAAAATTACATAAATTTTCAGAACGCATCACAAGATATTGTGGTGCGTTTTTTTATGTGTCAAAATAGCATACAATGAGAAAATAGGCGAATTTTGGTTGACATAATTAAAAAATAATGGTTGCAATTTAAAATTAAATAGGCTATAATCAAAATCACAAAGTGGCGAAAGGTGGGGGGAAGTAGCACGATGTGGTTTCCACATTCTACTATTACCCGATAAGTGGCTCGTTATGTTGATCGGAGAGTACCAACATAATATTGATCAAAAAGGCCGCGTAATTGTTCCGGCTAAATTCCGCGAGGATCTGGGGGAGCATTTCTACGTTACCAAGGGTCTTGACGGCTGCCTTTTTGTGCTTTCAGCGGAAGAATGGGCAAGACTTCAGGATAAAATTAAAGCCATGCCGATTTCCAAAGCGAGGGGACTTCAGCGTTTTTTCTTTTCCGGCGCAGCAGAAGTTGAACCGGACAAGCAGGGCCGCATTTTAATTCCCCAACCCCTTCGTGACCATGCGAAGCTAACCAAGGATGTCGCAGTAATCGGTGCTTCCAGCCGCGCAGAAATTTGGGATTCCGCACATTGGAATGAATTTAACTCCACTCTTACCGAAGACAGCATTGCTGAAGCAATGGATTTGCTTGAACTTTAATAAAGTCAATTACGGTTTAAATCCTTTGGCGCGCACGTGCTTTTAAGGCGAATAAAATTGGTTTTGACCAGTTTGAATTTGACCGGTGCGCTTTAATTTGTAGGAGGCTTTCGCCTCAAATTTCAGGGGCTGTCTCAACAGACCCGACTATCAGCTTTAGCCGATGGTAATTGACTTCGCAGGCGGTGGGAAAATGGAATTCAGACATAAACCGGTGTTGTTTGATGAGACGATAAAAAGTCTTAACATTCAGCCGGATGGAATTTATATTGACGGTACTGCCGGCGGCGGCGGGCATTCGCAGGCAATTGCGGACAAGCTTACCACGGGGAAACTCCTTTCCATCGATCAGGACCCCGATGCAATACGCACAGTAACCGAAAGATTAAAAGATTACGAATGCTCGGTCATTTACCGTGCAAATTTTTCAGAAATGGCTGAAGTGGCGGAGAGTCTGAATTTAGCTCCCGTTGACGGCGTACTTCTCGATATTGGTGTTTCTTCTTTTCAGCTGGATAATCCTGACCGCGGTTTTTCTTATCATTATGACGCGCCGCTTGACATGCGAATGAGCAAGCAGGGTGTTACCGCAAGGGATTTGGTCAATAACCTTAGCTGGCAGGAACTTGCTCAGATCATCAGCCGCTATGGCGAAGATAGATGTGCACGCGGCATTGCAATGGGCATTGTGAAGGCGCGTGAAGAGTCCCCGATTGAAACCACACTGCAGCTGGCGGAAATCATCAAAGCATCCGTTCCCGCAGCTGTAAGGCGCGAACAGGGCCACCCCGCACGCAAAACCTTTCAGGCGCTGCGGATTGAGGTAAACGGGGAACTGGACAGGCTTTCCCAGGGGCTGGACGCCGCGTTTTCGGTATTAAAGCCAGGCGGCAGGCTGGCGGTTATCACTTTTCATTCGCTGGAGGACAGAATTGTCAAACAGCGTATGGCACAATGGTGTACTGGCTGCACCTGCCCTCCGGATTTTCCGGTTTGTGTGTGTGGAAAAAAGCCAAAGGCAGAGCTTCTCTTTAAAAAAGGACTGGCGCCTACCGAAGAAGAGTTGGAGCAAAATCCACGCAGTCGAAGCGCAAGGCTTCGGGTCTGCATTAAGTTATAATAAATTTTAAATCTGGAATGGTTGGGAGTGGGAAATATGGCATCGCAGAACAGCAACGCAGCATATGATTTTGCACTATTTGAACCAAAGCGGCAGCAACAGGCAGTACCGCAGAAAAAGAACAACATTATTGAGCTACCGAAAGAAAAGCTGGAGCAAAACCGCAGGACCAGGGTAAATCCCGCGAAAGCTATTTCCGGTTTCCTTGCTATGGCCGTTATGTTAGGAATGGTTGGTACCATTGTTTACGGTCAAGTGCAGCTTACGGAACTGACGGATCAGCTGAATGCCGCGACCAAAACATATGATGAAAATAAAAGCGTCTATACTCAACTGCAAATGAAGTCGAATTCTCAGCTTTCACTGCAGGCAGTGGAGGACTATGCCACTTCTAAACTGGGTATGAAAAAAATTGAACAGAGTCAGGTACAGCCGATTGAACTGTCCAAGGGGGACAAGATTCAGGTTGTGCGCAGTGAAAAGAATCAAAGCCGGCTTACTTCCCTTTGGGACTCAATCATGCAATTCTTGTCATAATCGAAATAGTTTATAAATAAGTATTACTACCAAAATTTGTTGAGATGTTTGGTTAGGTATGCAAAAGAGGAGAGTTAAGAGCTGATCTTGACTCTCATTTTTATAACGCATGGCATATTGACAGCAAATTGGAGGAACAGCTATGGCAAAAGGTTCAACAATCAGAATGTGGCATCGCACAACTTTTGTGCTGCTGGCACTTGTTATAATTGGGTTCGGAGCCATTATTGTCAGTTTGGCAAGGCTTCAGCTTGTCGAGGGCGAAAGTCTGTCTACCCGTGCGGTGGAAAACCAATTAAAGAATACATCAATCAGCGCACAGCGAGGTACCATATACGACTGCAATATGAAGCCTCTTGCAAAAAGTGCGACCGTGTGGAAGGTTGTACTCGAGCCGGCGTTCATCACCGATAAAAATCGGGATTTGATTGCCACGGGTCTTGCTAAGATTCTTAATATGGATAAAAATGAGATCATCGAGCACAGCAAGAAAAAAACGTACTATGATGAACTGAAACGCAAAGTCGAAACAGATGTGAAGGACCAAATTCTTAATTTTAAACAGGAAAATGATATCGGCAGCGGCATCTATTTGCTAGAAGATTATAAAAGATATTATCCATATGGGGCGTTTGCGTCTTCTGTTTTGGGCTTTGTCGGTTCGGACAGTCAGGGCCTGGCAGGCGTGGAACAGCAATATGACGACTACCTTACCGGTGTTTCCGGCAAATTGGTTACTGCCAAAAATGCAATTGGAACCGATATGCCTTTTCAATATGAGCAGAAAGTGGACGCGCAAAACGGTTACAGCCTTGTCCTGACAATAGACGAAGTTGTGCAGCACTTTTTGGAAGAAAATGTTGAGGCGGGCGTCATTAAAAACAAGGTAGGGGACCGCGCGGGCGCAATTGTCATGAATGTAAAAACAGGTGAAATTCTTGGGATGGCTGTAAAAGGCGACTTCGATCCCAATGATCCTTTTACCGTAGCGGATCAAACGGAAGCGTCCCTGATAGCCGCAATGCCGCAGGGCGAGCAGAGAACTGCTGCTTTGGCCGCGGCGCGTGAAAAACAGTGGAGAAATAAAATGGTGAGCGATACCTACTACCCCGGTTCGGTTTTTAAAACAATAACCGGTTCCGCCGCTTTGGAAGAAGGCTTGGTTACCGAAAATACAGGGTTTAGCTGCCCGGACTCTTTAACCATCAGCGGAACGGTGATTCATGACTGGAAGCACGGTGGTTTCGGTCATCTTACCTTTGCGCAGGGAATCTGCAATTCCAGCAACGTGGTTTTCATGCAGGTGGGCCAAAAACTTGGCCCGGATCGCTTCTTTAAATATTTTAATGCATTTGGACTAACCCAAAAAACGGGAATTGATTTGCCGGGCGAGGGCAGAAGCCAGTTCTACACTGCGGATAAACTGAATCCTGTTGAACTTGCAACTTCTTCGTTTGGTCAAAGTAATACCGTTACGCCGATACAGATGATTACAGCCGTGGCCGCGGTGGCAAACGGCGGGTACCTGGTACAGCCGCATGTGGTCAGCCAAATTATTGACGACAGCGGCAATATTATCAAAACTGCCGATACCAGCCCGAAACGTCAGGTCATTTCTAATGATACCTCTAAGCGCATGGCTGCTATTCTGCAGCAGAATGCGACGACGGGCACAGCGAAAAACGGATATCTTCCGGGCTACCGTGTGGGCGGAAAGACCGGAACTTCACAAAAGACAGATGTTAAATTAAAAACCGGTAAAGATGAATATATTGCTTCTTACTGCGGCTTTGCTCCGGCGGACGACCCGCAGATTATTATGCTTGTTTACTACGATGAGCCTCATGGCGACAGCTATTACGGCAGTGCCGTTGCTGGGCCTGTATTTGCGAAAACCATGGAAGAGATTCTTCCGTATTTGGGAGTGCAGCGCAAATACACCGATACGGAACTGAAAAAACTCGATATTACCGCACCTGACGTAGTAGGGAAAACGATAGCACAGGCAAAAAATGAACTGAATAAAAATGAACTTACCCCGAAAGTTTACGGCAACGGTACAAAAGTTGTTTCTCAGGTTCCGGAGCCGGGCAAGACGATTCCGAAAAACGGTACGGTTGTGCTGTTTACCGACGAGGCCAGTTCCAATAAGTTGGTTACAGTTCCAAATCTGCTTAAAATGTCACTCACCGCCGCAAATAAAGCGGCTGCGAATGCGGGTCTAAATATTAGTATTACCGGCGCTGCACTGACAGGCACCAATCCGGTTTCCAATTCGCAGAGTATAGCTGCGAATACACAGGTTGCCCCGGGAACCGTCATTCAGGTTGGGTTTATCGAACTGGATCAGGTGCAGTAACGATGTTTTAAAGGAATGATGAGAATGGCAAACTTTCACACTGCTAAAAAACTGATTGCTGTAAGTGATAAAAACGGGCATACTATGGCAGCGTTAAGGGATATTCTCACCCTGTGCCGGCGTGGTAACTGCCTTGTTGCGCCTGCGGCAGAGCTGCCGGCACAGGATGCTCAGCCTGCTGTTCTGCTTCTGTGTGACGCGGAACAGGTTCATGGCGCAGAGCGTTTCCCGGTTTGTGTCGCGGGGTACGAATTTGCGGCACAGCCTGAATTGGCAATTTTTAATCCTCTTACTTATTCCGTTAAAAGTGACAGAGCCGATTTTACCGCCCGGAACATTCGTCAGACACAGGATGGCTTAACTGCATTTGAGGTCGTTGGTGTGGGCGTAATCGGCCGTGTTAAGCTATCAACACAAAAGATCGATACAGTGGAAACGGTTTTGGCCGCGGCAGCTGCAGCAATTGCATGCGGAATTCCATTTGCCGAAGTGCTGGAAGCTTTAAATAACATGAAATTTGAGCATTAAAAAATGGAAACCGTTGTGTTATAATAATGGAAGTGTTTCGGAAGTTCCGGGGCAACAATAATAAAAGGTGGAGTAAGAACATATGAACTCAATGTTGACATTGCTGGCTGCAGTCATATCGTTTGGTATTACCGGTCTGCTTGGAAGATGGATGGTACCGTTTTTACATCAAATTAACTTCGGTCAGACGATTCGCGAAGTCGGTCCGAAATGGCATCAAAAAAAGAACGGTACGCCGACCATGGGCGGATTTATGTTTATAGTTGGTATTTCGCTTGCTGTTGCGATTTGTGTGCCGCTTTATTACAATGCAACAAAACAAAGTTCACTGGAAATGATGATGAGAACTAAAATTGTCGGCGGACTTCTCATGGCTGTCGGTTTTGGCGCAATCGGATTTTTTGACGACTACATCAAAGTGGTAAAAAAACGCAACCTTGGTCTGAACGTAAAGCAAAAGCTTTTTTTACAGTTCCTTGTTGCAGGAGCATACCTTTATTCTCTGTATTTGGCAGGCGGAAGTACCGCCACTTTGATTCCGTTTATTGGTAATGTAAATTTAGGCGTTTGGTATTGGGTTGTATCCGTACTTGGTATTGTCGGCATGGTCAATGCTGTCAATTTCACCGATGGAATCGACGGACTGAACGCTTCCGTAACTTTTTTTGTTGCATTGTTTTTCCTGATCATATCCGGTATATTGGGAATATCCGGCATCGGTATTCTTTCAGCAGCTACGGCGGGCGGGTGCCTTGGCTTTTTGCTCTGGAATTTTAACCCTGCCAAAGTCTTTATGGGTGATACCGGTTCTCTGTTTTTAGGAGGAATGGTGTGCGCACTTGGGTTCGGCCTGAACCTTCCGATCTTGATTTTGCCGCTTGGAATTATATATATATTTGAAATTCTGTCGGTTGTACTGCAGGTGAGTTATTTTAAGATGACCCACGGCAAACGTCTTTTCAAAATGAGCCCAATTCATCACCATTTTGAAATGTGCGGCTGGAGTGAAGTGAAAATTTGTACTGCTTTCAGTTTTATTACGGCCTTATTTGGCGCTGGCGCTACGCTGCTTGTCCTTTTTGGGTTCTGATCGTAAGCTTATGGCTTACCGCTGCCTTCAAAAAGTGACAAAATTAACGGACAAATTATGATTTAATTAAAAGTGCCGCATGTCGCAGGTTACAAGGAGGGGGACAAACATGACAAATACCGATGTAAAACCAAAGACAGTTCCCGTCCGCGGAGAATCTGCCGAAAAACAGGGAACTTCACAAAAACGGCAGTCGTTGTCAAAAAGAATGCGTAAAAAATTCAGGCTTTTTTCGGTGCGTTCCGGCATGGATATGCCGTTTCTGTTTCTTACGCTTGTATTGGTGATTATCGGATTGGTTATGCTTTTCTCAGCAAGTTATGCCAACGCATACTACCGATTCGGTAACAGCTACTACTTTATTATTCGTCAGGCCTTTTTTGGATTTTTAGGCGTTGTAGCCATGATTTTTATTTCCTATTTTGATTATCACCATCTGCATAAATTTGCAATTCCCATCTTGCTGTTTTCCTATATGACGTTGGTGCTTGTATTATTTACGCCAAAGATCAACGGCGTTCACCGCTGGATTGAGCTGGGCCCTCTGGGTCAGTTTCAGCCTTCCGAGCTTGCCAAGTTTGCAATTATCCTTGTATTTGCTCATTTAATTTCTATTAATTTCAAACGGATGGGCACATTTCGCTACGGAGTGCTGCCATACATTCTTATTTTAGGCGCGACGGCGGGGCTGCTTGTTCTGGAACCTCACGTCTCTGCGACTATCATTCTGGTGCTTTTGGCCGGTGTCATGCTGTTTGTCGGCGGAGTGCGTCTGCGCTGGTTTGGTCTTGCATTTGGTGGCATTGCTGCTGCCGTTGCTTATCTTGTGTTTTTTTCACAAAAATTCAGTTATGCCAACGACCGTATCACAGCATGGCTTGACCCGTTCAACAAAGAATTGCTGGCAGATACATGGCAGACACGGCAGTCCCTTTACGCAATCGGTTCGGGTGGGCTGCTTGGGCTTGGTCTGGGGCAGTCGCGGCAAAAATACCTATATCTGCCGGAACCGCAGAACGATTTTATTTTTGCCATTGTCTGTGAGGAGCTTGGGTTTATCGGCGCATTGATTATTATTATACTGTTTGCCATGCTCGTTTGGCGCGGGATCAGTATTTCATTAAAAGCCAAGGATAAATTTGGGATGCTTTTAGGCATCGGCCTTGTGGTTCAGGTTGGACTGCAAGTCGTTCTGAACATTGCCGTAGTAACCAATACCATTCCAAATACGGGAATCAGCTTGCCGTTCTTCAGTTATGGGGGTACGTCGCTGGTTATCCTGTTGGCGGAAATGGGCGTTGTGCTTTCTATTTCACGAACGTCGTCCATTGAAAAGACGTAGAAAATAAGTCAGCAAAAAAGATTGAGAGGTCATCTATGAGAGTATTATTTGCAGGTGGGGGCACTGCGGGGCATATCAATCCTGCGCTTGCTATCGCAGGTTATCTGCGTGAAAAAGAACCGGATGCGCAGATTCTTTACATCGGTGCGAAAGGCGGCATGGAGGAACGGCTTGTTCCCGCCGCAGGTTTTGAATTTAAAAGTATCACCATTTCCGGTTTTCAGCGCAAACTGAATTGGAACGGTATTAAGAAAAACATCAAAACAGCGGTACATGTATTTACTTCCAGCAGGGAAGCGCACCAAATTCTCAAACAATTCAAACCGGATATTTGCGTTGGTACGGGCGGATATGTTGCCGGGCCGGTCATTCGCGAAGCGATGAAGATGGGTATTCCGTCAGTGATTCATGAACAGAATGCTTTTCCGGGTGTCACAAATAAAATGCTTTCAAAACGCGCCGATAAAACAATGCTTGCAGTTGCAGACGCACAAAAGTACTTGGATTCTGCAGCAAAATGCGTTCTGACGGGTAACCCTGTTCGTCCGGCGGTTCTGCGCGCGGAGCGTGGGGCAGCCCGCAAAGCACTCGGACTTGACAACAGGCCGCTTATCCTCTCTTTCGGCGGAAGTCTTGGCGCACGCAAAATTAATGAAGCTGTGGCCGACCTGCTGGTGAACAGCGCGAAAACAGACCGGTTTCAGCACATTCACGGTTACGGTCAATGGGGCAGCTGGATGCCCGATTTACTGAAAGAAAAGGGTCTGAATCTTGCCGAGCATCACAATATCGATTTGAGGGAATATATTAATGATATGCCCGAATGTCTTGCGGCAGCCGATTTGGTGATCTGCCGTGCCGGCGCAATCACTTTAAGTGAACTGCAATCACAGGGTAAGGCTTCTATTTTAATCCCATCGCCCAATGTTGCCGAAAATCATCAGTACCATAATGCTATGGCGTTGGTTTCACGCAATGCCGCGGTAATGCTTGAAGAGAAAGACCTTTCCGGAGCGGCGCTCTGCAAAAAAGTGGATGAGCTTTTTCAAAAGTCCGACACCATTCCCACACTTGCAAACGGTGCAAAAAAGATGGCAATTCTTGATGCAAACGAAAGAATTTATAAGATCCTGAAAGCGGTAACAGCCGACGCAAGGTGAAACAATCACAGCAGCACTCAAAACCGCATAGTATATGAATAGAAAATGTGGGGGTGTTGCTATGTCAGAACTTTTAATTCAGGGACCGAATCAATTGAAAGGTGAAATTGCAATCCACGGTGCCAAAAACAGTACCTTACCGCTGATGGCCGCAACCCTTTTGTGCGAAGGACAATGCGTGCTACATAACTGTCCTAACTTGTCAGACGTGGATACGTCTTTAAAAATTTTACGTCACTTGGGGTGCAAAGCCGAGCGTTCCGGAAACGATGTTACAATCGATCCTTTGGGCGCAAATAATTCCGATATTCCCGATAATCTGATGCGTGAAATGCGTTCGTCTATCATTTTTTTGGGTGCAATTATCAGCAGCATGGGCACGGCAAAGCTTTCGTTTCCCGGGGGGTGCGAACTTGGCCCGCGGCCGATTGACCTGCATCTTGCCGCACTTAGGAAAATGGGCGTTTTGATCAATGAAGATCACGGCTGTCTTGAATGCAGTGTGCCAAATGGGATACGGGGCACCTGCATTAACCTTTCGTTTCCCAGCGTAGGTGCAACGGAGAACATTATTATAGCCGCCAGCCGCGCTCAGGGCACTACTATTATTACCAATGCCGCACGCGAACCGGAAATCTGTGACCTATCGGATTTTCTCAATTCCTGCGGCGCCAAAATCCGTGGCGCGGGGGAAGGTACCATAGCAATTGAAGGTGTAAAGCATTTATACGGTTGTGAACATAAAGTGATTCCGGACCGTATTGCAGCTGCTACTTACCTTACTGCTGCGGCGATTACCGGCAGTACGCTTATCATCAGCAATGTGATTGCCGAGCATCTTGCTCCCGTACTTCCCATATTTGAAGAATGCGGATGCAGAATTGACTGCTTGGATCACAGAATCAGAATCACTGCGCCCAAAAGACTATGTAGAATTAAAAGCGTGAGGACCATGCCGTATCCGGGCTTCCCGACCGATGCACAGGCGCCTGTGATGGCAATGACAACCCTTGCCGACGGCACCAGTATTTTTGTTGAGAATATCTTTGAAAGCCGTTACAAACATGTGGGCGAGCTTTTACGGCTGGGTGCAAACATTAAGGTGGAGGGCCGCGTAGCCGTGGTGGAAGGTGTACCCCGTCTTTCCGGCGCACCGGTAGAAGCGGCCGATTTGCGCGGAGGGGCAGCTTTAGTAGTTGCGGGTCTTGCGGCACAGGGTACGACACAGATAACGGGGTTGAAACATCTGGACCGTGGTTATGAGAGTATTGAAAAAAGCCTTGCCATGCTTGGCGCGGATGTAAAAAGAATTTAGTCCGTATTTGTAATCGGAGGAATACCAATGAAAAAGAAACGAGAAAGCGGGGGCGGCGATGCAGTTCCCCGCATATACGATAAAAGCAGCGGTGAGTATCGGCCGGTCTCCGGTCAGACAGGAAGCGGCGACGGGCGCAGCGGCAGGTATGCTACGCCACAGCTCCGGGCTCAGGCACGTAAGCGGCGAAGGCATCGCGCACTGCTGCTGTTCTACTTTTTTACGTTTATTACCGTGATTACAGCAGCGGTTGCGCTTTCTTTGACCGTACTTTTTAAAATTGATACCATTCAGGTTACCGGTACTTCCCGATATTCGGCAGAAGAAATCATCAGGGATTGTGGAATTCAAAAAGGTGAAAACCTGTTTCTGGCGAAAACCAAGGAAGCGGGTGTGAAAATTCAACAAAAACTTCCCTATGTCTGTACAGCGAAAGTCAGCCGCCGCCTGCCGGCTCAAATTATTATTTCCGTCAGCGAAGAGCCTGTCTCCGGCGCGTTGGAATACAATGGAAAATATGCCATCATCAGCACTTCCGGAAAGATACTTGAGCTTGCGGATAAATTACCGGAAAATTGCCCCTCCATTCAAGGGCTGAAGCTTTCAAAAGTGGAAGTGGGTAAAAGTATGGTTTATACCGATAAAACGCAGCAAACGGCGTTTCAGGACATAACAGCGGCCATTGTGAGCAGTAAGCTGGAAAAGGTGACAGGAATTGACTTAAGTGCTCCTTATAAAATCCAAATTGTTTATGATAAACGCATTACCATGAATTTGGGTCTTGCATCCGATTTGAATTATAAACTTCGCTTTGCAAAAAGTATTCTGGATGCGGGTAATTTTAAGAGTGATGATAAGGGTGTTTTGGACCTTTCTGTCGCGGCAGATAACGAACATGCCTATTTTGACCCAGACTATACCGCCAGCAGCGGGACATCCAGTAAGACATCGTAAAATAGCATTTTATAATTCTATAAACGGATATTTATTTCTTTTCTTTATACTATACTAGATAAATAAAATATTCTGTTGAAATAATCACAGAAACGTGTTAGATTATTACTATTGGTAAAAAAATGAGACTTTTCAAATTCTTGATATATATTAAGGGGGATGCAGCACATGCCTTTTGAAATTGATAACGACTTTGACAACATTGTGCAGATTAAGGTAATCGGAGTTGGCGGCGGTGGCGGAAATGCAATCGACCGCATGGTGACAATGGGTGTGCAGGGTGTTGAATTTATCAGTGTAAATACCGACAAACAAGCACTTTATCGCTCCAAGGCAACACAGAAAATTCAAATTGGCGAGAAAATAACCCACGGAAAAGGCGCCGGTTCCAAGCCTGAAATGGGGCAGAAGGCTGCCGATGAAAGCCGAGAAGCAATCGCGGCTGCAATCCGGGGCAGCGATATGGTCTTTATTACAGCGGGAATGGGCGGAGGCACCGGTACCGGTGCGGCTCCTATTGTAGCTGAAATTGCACGCGATATGGGTGTTCTTACGGTTGGTATTGTGACAAAGCCCTTCGATTTTGAAGGACGCCGCCGCATGGAGCAAGCGGAAAGCGGAATTTCCGCATTGCGCGAACATGTGGATTCCCTCGTTGTCATTCCAAATGAGCGGTTAAAGCTGGTCAGCGAACAGCGCATTACTTTAATTAATGCGTTTTCCATCGCCGATGACGTGCTCCGTCAGGGCGTTCAAAGTATTTCAGATTTAATTAAGCTGCCCGGTCTTGTCAACCTCGATTTTGCGGACGTTACCGCTGTTATGAGGGACGCAGGCTACGCGCACATGGGCGTGGGCAGGGCATCCGGCAAGGACAAAGCGGAAAATGCAGCCAATATGGCAATTTCCAGCCCGCTGCTTGAAACTGCAATAAACGGGGCAAGGGGTGTTATTATTAACATTACTTCGTCACCGGACATCGGACTTGATGAAATTGAAACCGCTTCCTCTATGATTGCTGCGCAGGCACATGAGGATGCAAACATTATTTGGGGTGCTGCGTTCGACGAGAATATGGATGACGAGATGAGCGTCACTGTGATTGCAACAGGATTTGCTTCTTCCGATCAGGCCGGTTATTCCCCGGACAAGCAGTCAAAGGTCGAAAAAAAGGACATGCCAAAAGAACATACCGTGAAATCAAATCCGATTGATGATGAAGATTTTACCGACATAATGTCGATTTTCAACCGTAAATAATATTGCTTATTGATTGGGCGGGTGCGTATGCATCCGCCTTTTTTTATTTTCGGCATACATTACATTTCGGTGTGAAAAATATCATAAATGCTCTATTTCGCTCAAAAAAGCCCCTGTAGCTCATTTTAGGACGGAATTCAAGAAATATTGCTTTAAATACCCCTCTTGCTCTTGTAATCTCCCGTTACTGTGGTATAATAGCATTCGGAAGAACTTAATGATACATAAATTCATCATATTGGAGGTGGCATTGTGAACCCTGACCCTTTAAGTCGATACTTAAATAAATTTCATAGAGGAGATGAGCGCAATGCTGTCCTACTACAAGACCATCGAAGGTCACATCTCACCAATTCCTGCCTGTGAACCCGGGTGCTGGATTAATTGTGTTGCACCGGACGATGAAGAAATCAACAGCCTGATTAACGACTTTGGAATTGAACCGGATTTTTTCCGTGCTGCAATGGACGAAGAGGAATCTTCCCATATTGACAGTGAAGACAACAGTACACTTGTAATTATCGATATTCCGATGGTGGAAAAATCGGGGAAGAATATAACTTACACCACAACGCCTCTCGGCATTATTTTAACTGAGAAAAATGTGATTACGGTTTCCACAAAGGAAAACGCGGTCATTAACGAATTTTCAGAGGGTGTAGTCAAAGGTGTTCAGACCAATCTGAAAACACGTTTTATTTTGCACTTGATGCTTCGTATTGCATCGAAATATCTTCAGTATTTGAAACAGATTGATAAAATCAGTAACTTTGTTGAAAAAGAACTTCGTAAATCCATGAAGAATTCCGAGCTGATTCAGCTTTTGGATATTGAAAAATCATTGGTATATTTCTCATCTTCTCTGAAGGGCAATGAAATCACCATTGAAAAGATCAGGCGCGGCCGTGTAATTAAACTTTATGAAGATGATGAAGATCTTTTGGAAGATGTGCTGATCGAAGTAAAACAAGCAATTGAAATGTCAAATATATACCTGAATATTCTTTCCGGTACAATGGACGCCTTTGCATCTGTTATTTCAAACAATTTGAATATTGTCATGAAAGTATTGGCTTCCATTACGCTTTTGATTTCCATCCCTACCGTTATAACCGGAATTTACGGAATGAACGTGACCGGGCTGCCGTTCACCAATTTCTGGTTCCCTGTTTTACTGTCACTCGGAAGTATGGGAGTTGCATATTTTATTTTACGTAAAAAAAATATGTTTTGATTCTTCAACACTTGTATGGTATAATCTGTATTAGTTGGAATAATTATATAGAAATCGATAGGGAGCTGCAATGCAGTTCCCTATTCTAATATTCGGAGGGTTAGCATGAACAGACTTCGTATCAATACGGAACAAATGGCGGAGGCGGCGAAAACGCTTCGGGCGGGCGATCAGATTCTTTTAAGCGGAACCATATATACTGCCCGGGATGCGGCGCACAAACGACTTTTTGCAATGCTTGACAAAGGCGAAACGCTTCCGTTTGAATTGGACGGTGCAACCGTCTATTATGCTGGGCCTACCCCCGCTCCTGATAATTTGCCGATCGGTTCCTGCGGGCCTACCACTTCCTCGCGCATGGATGTATTCGCGCCCAGGCTGCTTGATTTGGGGCTGAAATGTATGGTTGGCAAGGGCGGCCGTTCCGCGGAAGTGATTGATGCAATTCGCCGCAACAATGCGGTCTACCTGTGCGCAATCGGCGGAGCAGGAGCACTTGCTGCAAAATGTGTTCGTTCACTTGAGGTAATAGCATTTGAAGACCTTGGCTGTGAATCAATTAAACGGCTGACAATTGAAAATTTTCCGCTCTTTGTAGCGATCGACTGCCATGGGGGCAGCCTCTTTGAGGGGTAATTATGACAAATTTATTAATCAGGCTATTCATAAAGGATTATAAAAATACGGAGGATGCCAAAGTACATGAACGCTATGGCACATTTTCCGGCATTGTGGGTATTGTAACAAATCTTCTTTTGGCGCTGATTAAAATGATTTCAGGTATTGTGTTTCACAGCCTTGCAATCACGGCCGACGCAGTAAACAACTTATCCGATTCAGCGTCTTCCATTGTTACACTGGTCGGCTTTCACCTTGCGGGGAAACCTGCCGATGCTGAACATCCTTATGGCCATGCGCGTATTGAGTATTTATCCGGTTTGATCATTTCATTTTCTATTCTGACGCTTGGTATTCAGCTGGTGCAAAGTTCCATCAATAAAATCCGGAATCCGGAAAATGCGGATTTCAGCGCAATTGCGATTACTGTGCTGATTATTGCGATTTTGGTTAAAGTCTGGCAATGTCTGTTCTACAAAAAGGTTGGTAAAACTATCGGATCCACTACAATTGCCGCAACCGCCGCGGACAGTATGAACGACGTATTTGCAACCGGTGCGATATTAATCGGTGCCATCATCACGAAGATTAGCGGAGTGAACCTCGACGGTTACATGGGCCTTGCTGTTGCAGTTTTTATTATGGTTTCCGGCATCAAATTGATTATATCCACCAGCAATCCGCTTTTGGGGTTGGCACCGTCAAAGGAACTGGTTGATGAAATTTATCAGAAGATTATGAATTACGACGGAATTCTGGGCATCCATGACCTGAACGTTCATAATTACGGCCCCGAACGCTGCTTCGCGTCCGTACATTGTGAAGTCTCCGCTGAGCAGGATATTATGATAAGCCACGATATTATTGATAATATTGAACGGGATTTTTTGGGTCAACTCGGAATTCATCTTGTAATTCACCTTGACCCTATTGTCACAGGCGATGCGCGCACCAACGAGCTGAAAGCCCAAGTGCACGGAATCATAAGCAAAATATCCCCCGAAATAACCATGCATGATTTTCGTGTCGTTTGGGGTACCACGCACTCTAACCTGATTTTTGACGTGTGTGTTTCTTTTGAATTTAGTATTAATGATAAAGAACTGGTCAGCTTGATTACAAAAGAGATCTATGACATCGACCCCACTTATCACTCCGTCATTACGGTCGACCACGACTATATTCCCGCGGAATAAGACGCAATATCAATCTGCGTTGGCCTTGTATTTTCCTGTTGTGAATGATATTATTATTGCAAATAGTAATATTCAGGGGGAATCATAATGGAAAAAGTGAAAAAGTTTGTTGTCCTGCCGGTGGGACTGCTCATAATGAAGCTGACACCACTGAGCTTCTATAGGGATCCATGGCGATATTTATCAAATTTCCGGTTGGATTTTTGGCGGAAGTTGGGGTATTTTTTTCTTAATCTGTTAGGCTCCGCGGCTTATATTTTTCTGCTTGCATTACTGTTTCTTATTGTTTTTACAAAAATAAATGCGGCGGAACTTTTCAAAAAGCCGGCATTGAAAGCAATGGGCATTGTCTTTGCCGCCGAATTGGCGATAAAGTTTTTGTTGGATGATGTTATTATGCCGTTGTTGAATCGCGCCGAGCTGGAAGCGGCAAGGCAGGGGGCAGTGATGAACGAGTGGTATTATGTGGCCAAACAGCTGCCTTCTTTCATCGTTGGTTTTGCAGTCATTTATTTTACGCTGAGGTTGCTGATCAAACCGCTGAATTTGCATTTTTCATTTCATAAAACAGCATTTTGGATTGTAGCTTTCATTTGTATTGCTGCTGTAACAATATATTCTTTTTACACACTTTGGCTGATTGTTACTGTGAATCAGATAAATGCAAGCGGGAATGGTGTTTTTGCAGTAACAGTTTTGGGAATAACCATAGACGGGGATTTATATAACCGGGTTTCTCTTTTTTGCACCGGTGTGGTTACTGTTCTTGTTGATTGGTCTATCATTTCCTTCTTTGGCCGCTGTACTGAACAAAATCTGGTGGGGCCGAATAACGAAACCCTTTTACATAACTGAATGGAAGACACTTGATGATTTACGCCGCAGATTTTTTCTGCGGCGCTTTTGCTGCTTTATAAAGCAATCTAATATTAATATTGAGATATCTATATTATTATATTGACAATAGTGTGTTACGCACAGTATAATAGTAACAGGAGGCGAAGTAAATGGCAGAAATGCAGGAAATAGTTGAAAGCTTAACATTGGAGCTGCGCCGCGGGACGATTGTTTTATTTGCCCTCAGTCAGCTGAAACAGCCGAAATACGGCTATATGCTTGTGCAGATACTCGAGGAAAAAGGCGTACCGGTGGACGCGGGCACATTGTACCCGCTGCTGCGGCGGCTGGAAAAACAGGAAATTTTGAAAAGTGAGTGGGAAACAACGGGAGCGAAGCCCCGTAAATATTATGTGATGACTGATTTTGGCCGTCATGTCTACGAAATTTTATGCCAGCAGTGGAACCTGATGAACGCCAGCATGGAAAGTTTGCTGCAAGGGGAGAAAGGGGAATAACATGAAAATGCAGAACAATGAATCTATAGCAGAACGTTACATTTATGATGTAACACGCAGGCTGCCGCGGCACCAAAAAGAAGATATCAGCCGCGAACTGCACAGCTTGATTGACGACATGCTCGAAACGCAGGGCGGCGATGCGGCGTCGGAGCGGGATTTGCATGAGGTGCTGATTAAATTGGGTGACCCTAAAAAGCTGGCGGATCAATACCGTGAAAAAAAGCGTTATTTGATTGGACCCGCTTATTTTGAACAGTATACGATGTTGCTGAAAATTGTTTTGCCGTGTGTCGTATTCGGAATTACGGTTGCCGGCATAGTTGAAGCAGTGATAGCGGCAGATACAAACTACGTTTCTATTTTTGCGGATTATTTTGCCTCTGTCTTTTCGGCATTGTTTCAAGGCTTTGCCTGGGTAACCATTATTTTTGCATGTATTGAGTATAATGAAGAAAAAACACCGGGCAAGACGGCCAGACAAAAAGAATGGAATCCTGCCGATTTGCCGCAGGTTCCTTCGGAACACGCAGCTATTCCCAGGAGTGATCCGATTGTCGGGATTGCTTTTACTATTTTAATCATGATTCTGTTTAACATTGCTCCCCAGCTAATGGGCGTGTACACTACGGCAAACGGATTTTCTTCCGTGCCGATTTTTGATATGCAGGTGCTCAAAACAATGCTGCCGCTTTTTAACCTGTGTTTTTTGATAGGTGCAGTAAGAGAAATCTTCAAGCTGCTGCTCGGCAAATATTCCATCAAACTCGCTGTGATAGTCCTGATAACGAATTTGCTTACTGTCTGCTTTACCCTAGTAATTTTTTCAAACGGAGCCATTTGGAATCCGAATTTATTACAATCGATTACGGTATTGCCTGCAGATTTTGACATCTATCCTATCTGGAATAATATCGGCCGTATCTTTATCGCGATAGTTGTCTTTGGAACCGTAATCGATTCAGCGGTTATGCTATACAAAGGGTTTAAAGCTGACCGGCCTGAAATGACATTTTAATTTTGATTTGAATTTTTACTGCGCCGTAGGTATTTTTCCACGGCGCTTTTACTATTTTGCAACAAAAAATTAACAATTCATCTACTTGAAATTTCCTTAAAATTGTATTAAAATAATTTTAGCACTTAAAAGTGAAGAGTGCTAAAATTATGGACAGAGGTAGATATTATGGCAGTTAAACAGTTTAAAGCGGAATCCAAACGTCTGTTGGATTTAATGATTAATTCCATTTACACGCACCGTGAAATTTTCCTTCGTGAACTAGTTTCCAATGCAAGCGACGCCATTGATAAGCTTTATTATAAGGCGTTAAGCGACGGGGACACCGGCCTGAACCGGGATGATTTTTACATTGCGATTACGCCGGACAAAACAGCACGTACCCTGACCATCACAGATAACGGCTGCGGCATGACCAAAGAAGAACTGGAAAATAATCTGGGCACCATTGCAAAAAGCGGTTCTTTCAATTTTAAGAAAGACAACGAGCAAAAAGAAGATATCGAGATTATCGGCCAGTTCGGCGTGGGCTTTTACTCCGCTTTTATGGTGAGCGAGCATGTTACCGTAATCAGCAGGGCGTACGGCAGCGAAGAGGCTTATCGCTGGGACAGTAAAGGTACTGAGGGTTATACGGTGGAATCCTGCGAAAAGGAAGGCCACGGCACAACTGTGATTCTTACGATTAAGCAGAACTCGGAAGAAAACAACTACGATGAGTATTTGGAACCGTTTACTCTTCAGCGTATTGTGAAAAAGTATTCCGATTACATTCGCTACCCGATTCAGATGGACATGGAAAAGAGCCGCCTAAAAGAGGGCAGCAAGGACGAATACGAGACGTATACTGAAAAGGAAACGCTTAACAGCATGGTTCCGATTTGGCGCAAAAATAAAAATGAAATTACTGATGAGGAATACAATCAATTCTATCAGGATAAATTTATGGATTACACCAATCCTGCGAAAGTGATTCACTCCAGCACCGAGGGTACTGCAACCTACAACGCACTGCTTTTTATTCCCGCCAAAGCGCCGTTTAATTTCTATACGCGTGATTATGAAAAAGGGCTTCAGCTTTTTTCAAACGGCGTAATGATTATGGAGAAATGTGCGGATTTGCTGCCAGATTATTTCAGCTTTGTGCGCGGCTTGGTGGATTCGCAGGACTTGTCGCTGAATATCTCCCGCGAGACGCTTCAGCATGACCGCCAGCTCAAGATTATTGCGGGGCGTTTGGAAAAGAAAATCAAATCCGAACTGGAAAGCATGCTTGCAAACGAGCGTGAAAAGTACGAAGAATTCTTTAAGAACTTTGGGCTGCAGTTGAAATACGGGATTTATCAGGATTACGGCATGCACAAGGATGTTCTGCAGGATTTGCTCATGTTTTATTCCTCCAGCGAAAAGAAGCTGGTTACGCTTAAGGAATACGTTTCCCGCATGAAAGAAGAGCAAAAGTTCATCTATTATGCCAGCGGCGAAACTACCGGCAGAATTGAGCAGCTCCCGCAGACGGAAGCGCTTAAGGACAAGGGCTACGAAATTCTTTACTTAACCGACGGTGTGGACGAGTTTGCAATGCGCATGCTGATGAAATACGAGGAAAAGGAATTCAAATCTGTCTCCGCCGATGACCTTGGTTTGGAAACCGAGGAGGAAAAGAAGGAAGCAGCAAAAAAGGTTGAGGAAAATAAGGACATGCTCAACTTTATGAAGGACGCGCTCGACGGCAAGGTGAAGCAGGTGATTTTGTCCCAGAAGCTAAAAACCCACCCTGTGTGCCTTTCCACCGACGGAGCGATTTCCATCGAAATGGAAAAGGTGCTCAATGCAATGCCGAACGAAGAAAAGGTTACTGCAGAACGGGTACTGGAAGTTAACGCAAATCATCCGGTATTCCAAAAATTGAATGACCTGTATCAGAACGATAAAGAAACATTAAAGCAATACGCGTCGCTTCTTTACACACAGGCACTTCTGATCGAAGGCGTTGCAATTGATGATCCGGTTGCGTTTTCAAATCAAATCTGTGACTTAATGACAAAATAAATATAGATAACGAAAAGCAAGAGCACAGCCGGGCGGAAACTCGGCTGTGCTCTTATTCGTATCTGCATATTTTTAATAGTCAATTGTTTTTTATATTAATATTCAATTAAAAAGAGGAAAACAGGCATTTCTCCCCCGCCGGAGGCGGGGGAGAAATGATAGTCACGATTCTACTTTTTTATGGGTGATTAGTATTATATTAAATTATAGATGAATTTCATTTGTATTTTTTTGATCGTTGATGCATTGAGTAAATTGCGCTGTGCAAGCAGGTCGGCAGAGTCACGAACCGTTTTACGTTCTTTCCTGCTGACGGTGTGCTGGCTGAATCTCGCTTTCAGCGCGATATCCGTAACTTTCTCACTAATATCACCGCCGTACCGCGTCAATTTTAACATATAATCATACATCGCGATTACAGCCTTGTTTGCGTCCTGCTGCGCGAATTTCTTTTTACGGCGTGATAATACGATTCTCCGTCTTAAGGCCGCTGCGGCTAATATAAGGGCAAACACAGCTATTGTGAACAGTACCGGCAGCATGGCAGCCTTTACATCATCCGACCTTTTTGCTGGAGACTGTGTTTTCGGGGTGGAAGCTGCACTTTGAACGCTGCTTTCGGTTTTGCTTTCGACTGTGCTGGAAGCGCTGCTTTCTGCCTTGCTCTCTGTCGGCGTACTTGAAACCGAAGATTCACTTTGCTGCAGGTTATCCTGTGTTTGGTTCTGGTCCACATTGAAACCGGGCGTTACATCCACCGGCTGCCAGCCCAAACCGGGATAGTAAATCTCGACCCATGCGTGCGCGTGGCTGTCTTTAATATTTGCCCAGCCGTCGACCGCGTTCTTGTAATCATCATCTGTAACAATGTAACCTTCCGCGTATCGCGCCGGTACACCCATGGCGCGCAGCATTACTGTCGCGGCGGTGGCGAAGTGTACGCAGTATCCCTTGCGGTTTTCAGTCAAAAAATAATACGTAAAGTCCTTGCCATCCGGTACCTTACCCGGTGTGAGTGAATAAGAGCACGTTGCTTTCAAATCACGTTTTACTGCATTCACCATATCATTCACCGTATCATAGTACGGTTTGATGGATGAAAGGCTATAGCTCCCCTGTGTGGTACTGGTGGTCATCAACCCTTTTTCTTTGAGCAGACCCTGTATCTTTTCTTTCAGGTCCTGCGGAAGTTGAGTGTATTTGTCATACAAAAACAAACGGTAATCCTGCTCCGACTGCGCAAAGCTTTTTTTGTCACTTGCTAACGTGTTTATCAGAATATCAGGCACAGTGGAAGTATAAAAATCTTTTAGATTAGAAGAATTGAGGTTATCGATACGATATTTTTCTGTTAAATAAGACTGCATCTGTTTGCTGAACTCCTGCTGTGACATGGAGCCGGGCAGATGGATGTTGTTTCCAATCAGGCTTGTAAACACACCGGCAGGGTTGGCAACAGATTGCTCGTTAGGCATGCTGTACGAATACAGGGTGTATTCGCTTGTTCCGAAAAGGGAACTGGAATGGATGAATTCATCATTGATAAACTTTACCCCCGTAATCGCTTTTGGAGTGGTTGACAAATTGTAAGGTGCGTAAATAGCTTTTTTATTGTTGCTGACATTTTTAACGTGAACGCCGAAAGAGGGCATGTTTACATTTTGGTCTTGCTTTACTAAGTCAACGTATGAACTGAACATATTCTGCACATTCATGCCGTTCAGCTTAGGGTTGATTTCCTGATATTCAGAGTCCGGCAGCCGTTCCCAGCTGGTGCCCGTGAAAGTGCTGCCGGTAAAGCCTTTCAGATACATGGGGCGTTCCTCGGTCGCCTGCAGTTGAAGCATGGTTCTTCCGGTAAAACGGACTGAATTCGCATTGTTTAAATTAACATGATTCGAGCTGCCGGCAAGTGCGTCCCCACTGTCAATCAATGAAAAATCATTTACCGCATCGGTGATTTTGTTTCGCATTGTTTGTGCTTCGGCGGGGTATTGATAGGATTGCTGAGGGAATAAGGTCAGGATCAGCGCAAAACACAAAATCACCACAGGCAGCAGCCGCAGGCCGGATTTTGCGGCGGTCTGGGGTATTGTGGCGCGGAATGCTCCGCGGATCTTTACAAATTCCAATTTTCTACCGCCGGAAAGCCGCATGAAAAGTAACATGGCCCAACAGGTGATGAGCATTAAAACAGAATAAAAATTCGGCATAATATTAAAAATCAAAGCTGCAAGCGGAAAGGGAATCGTTACCAGAAAAACAAGAATAAAGCTCTGTCGCCGGATAATTGCCCAACATAGGAAAAAAGTGAGAAAAACCGCCGCAAACAGAACAAATACAGTACCCAGCAGCGGGAAGTTTACCGGTTTTGCCACGATATCGTAAATCGGCAGTACAAAATCTGAATGATTCGCGTATACCCTCATAATTTGGTTCGTAGTAATTAAAAATCCCTGTACCAGTTCCGCGTGCAGGTAGTAACCCGCTCCGGCATAAAGCAAGATGAGCGCGAACAGTACGTGACGCCTTACCCGGTTTAGATGATTAGCTGCTGACAAAATTAAAACAAATAATACAGAGTAAAGCGCCACGGTAAATGGAAGAACTGTAAGTGCGAACGATGAAATAAAGCACCAGGCAGCACCGAACACACCCAGCGCTACCAAAATGGTGCTGAGTGCGAATCCTGCCGCGGAAAAAGGCTTTTGCCCAATCAGACGCGGCGCATCAAGTTCAATGCCGGATGAATTCAGTTCTTTCTTACGCATGCATTACTCCTGTTATTAAATCGTGAGCCCCGAAAGACTCTCCTGTATTTTTTCGGGTATCAGTTTTATTACTTCAATTTTTAATGAACTTAAAGCCGATATGATTTTTTGCTGGCTTTCGTCCGTGGTTCCGCAATACAGAATCGTTGTTTTTTCGCCATTCTGCCGGTTATCGCAAAAAGCGGTCAGCATATCCGTAAGGCAGCCGGTGACATAAATCACATGGGGATATTCGCGCGCGGTGCCACTTAATCTGTTCCGGCAGGCGAGTGTGTACGGTTCGTCCCGGTATCGCCGGGCCGAAAGAACAGCGTTGAGCAGCACGGCGAGGTCTTCTTCGTTCTCAATTTCGTTTTCTTGGAACAAGCTGTGTTCCGCACTGTACCATTCCACTTTGTGTTTGATTTCATTTTCAAGAAGAAAACGGGAAAGGGAAGTAAAAGCTTCCACCACGGTGTCCAACGAAGCCATGTCAAAAGCCATAAGGTCGACCATCAATAGGACGGAACTGTCGGTTGGCAGACTGAACTCCTTTACCATCAGCTCGTCCAGTTTGGAACTGAGCTTCCAGTGAATACTGCGCAGCCGGTCACCGCTGCGGTAAGGGCGGATGTCGAAAATTTCAGAGGGGTCGTCACCGGGCTTTACTTTAGAATAAGTGCTGCTTTCATCACCCGGGTTTGCCGCCGCTTCAATCCATGTATCAAGAAAGTGCAATTTAGGTGCTACAAAAACCTGTGTTTGCAGAATTGGTTTTAGCGAAATTTTAAAAATACCGAAAAAATCATAAAATTTTATACCGGTTAATTCCATGGTAATTTTACCGCAGTATTGCGATTTCATCCGGTATTCCATCACTTGCTCAGGGCCGGAACTGACGGGAAGAAAAATCCTTTCGCTCCGTTTTTCCCCGCAGAGCGAGTTTTCATAGCTGAAGTTTACCCCGACGCGTGCGATGGGGACGACAGAATTGTTTTTTATTATAATGTGAAAGACAATTTCCTCGTTCTTATTGGCATAAGGATTTTTTAATTCAAAACGAATACTGGTTTTCCGCACAGCCAATATAGTCAGAAGCCAGGAAACAATCGGCAGCAAAACGGTTGAAACTAAAATGAAAAAGGATAAATATCCGGCATAGTAAAGATAAAACAAAACTGCCGCCGCAAGCGTAATGATATAAAGAATACGGTATTTCAGCATTGCACACCTCTATCGCTTGGTAACGGAAGGAGCCGGCGTATCCTTTATGATTGATTCCAAAATGGTTCCTGATGTCATATTGCTGATTTTTGCCTGCGCGCTCAGTAAAATACGGTGTTCAATCACATCCGCAAAAACGAACTGCACATCCTTCGGCACCACGTAATCCCTGCCGGACAGGTACGCCGCTGCCTGTGCCATTTTTGCAAGCGCAATGGAGCCCCGGGGGCTTGCCCCTAAACGGAGCATACTGCTTTCCCGGGTTGCACCGACCAAGCGTGCAATATAATGATAAATATCGTCTGCAATAAATACCGTTTCCACTTCATTCTGCATAGCAATAATCTCATTGGCATCAATGATTTTTCTTACGGTTTGAAGCGGATCAACCCCCTGTTTTCGTTTTAATATTTCAACTTCATCCTGAAGTTCCGGGTAACCCATGTTAAGGCGCACCGTAAAACGGTCAAGCTGGGACTCCGGCAACAGCTGGGTTCCTGCGGAACCGACAGGGTTTTGTGTTGCTATAACAACATAAGGTTTCGGGGTGGGGTGAGCGGTGCCGTCAACGGTCATGCTGCCTTCTTCCATTACCTCAAGCAATGCGGACTGCGTTTTGCTTGAAGTACGGTTGATTTCATCTGCAAGAAAAAGGTTGCACAGTGCCGCGCCGGGCTTGTATTCCAGTGCGCCTGTGTCTTTGTTATAAATGGAAAATCCGGTTACATCCGTCGGCATTACGTCGGGAGTAAACTGGAGCCGTTTATAATCAAGTGATACCGCTTTGGAAAACGCGAGCGCAAGTGTGGTCTTGCCGACACCCGGAATATCCTCAAGCAAAATATGCCCCTGAGCCAGAATAACCATCAGCACTTTGCTGATAATTAAATCCTTGCCTACAACGGCTTTTTTTACCTCATTTATAATTTCCAAAGCTTTTTGCTGCATAATTGAAACCACCATTCTTAAAAGTATTAAATATAATTATAATCGAATGAATCTTATAATGCAATTACAAGTATTGGCGAACTTGGCAGGAAGTACTTCATCCAACAAATATAAAAATTCTCTTGCAAAATTACCGTAAACCGCGCTAAGATAGATGTGTTCAGAAAGGAAGGCCGTTATGAAAGAAATAATTGAAAAACAGCGCAGCTATTTTAATACGGGAGCAACCCTGCCGCTTGCATTTCGAATCAATCAGCTCATCCGTTTAAAGCAGGCTCTCAAAGAGTACGAACCGCAGCTTCTGGCAGCACTGCAGGAGGACTTGGGCAAGCCCATATTTGAAGGTTACGAAGCCGAGCTGGGCATTCTGCATGAGGAAATCAACTTCACATTAAAACATATCAAATCGTGGGCAAAGCCGAAAAGAGTGCCGACCCCATTGGTACATTTCCCTTCGAAAAGTACGGTTTATACGGAACCTCTTGGCGTAGTACTGATTATGTCACCGTGGAACTACCCGCTTCAGCTTACCGTCGCTCCGCTAATTGCGGCCATTTCTGCGGGGGACTGCGCGGTAGTAAAGCCGTCGCGGTATTCTCCGGCAACCTCCGGCGTTATTGAAAAAATGCTGAATCATTATTTTGAACAGGAGTACATCTCCGTTTTTCAGGGCGGAAGTCAGGTAAATACAGCGCTGCTTGAATTAAAATTTGATCACATCTTTTTTACCGGAAGCCCGCATGTCGGCCGGATTGTCATGGAAGCTGCGGCAAAGAACCTTACGCCCGTTACTTTGGAACTTGGCGGGAAAAGTCCCTGCATTGTGGACGAAACCGCAAACATTGCGTTCGCCGCGCGCCGTATTGCGTGGGGCAAGCTGATCAATGCCGGGCAGACCTGTGTGGCGCCCGACTATGTACTGGTTCACGAAAGTGTAATGGATCAATTTATAAAAGAATACAGAGCATCTGTCAGGACGTTTTACGGGGATGATATTTTACATAACGCGGAATACTGTAAAATTATCAATGAAAAGCATTTCAGCCGTCTGAAAGGCTTGCTTTCAAGCGGTACCGTTGCATACGGCGGTAATGTGGACGAAACCGGCCGCAAAATTGAACCGACAGTTTTAACGGACGTATCACTCCAAAGTCCTGTCATGCAGGAAGAAATTTTCGGGCCGATTCTGCCGATCCTGCCGTTTCGGTCGTTCACCGAAACAATTGATTTTGTCAAGGCCCGGCCGAAACCGCTCGCCCTTTATCTTTTTACCACGGATGCACAGCGGGAGTTGCGGGTGCTGAATGAGGTTCCGTTTGGCGGCGGCTGCGTAAACGACACTGTCGTTCACTTGAGCAACCCGAACATGCATTTTGGCGGCGTGGGGGAAAGCGGCATGGGCGGTTACCACGGCAAAATGGGATTCTATACTTTCTCCCATCAAAAGTCCGTGCTGAAAAAGTCCAACCGGCTCGATGTCCGGTTCCGTTACGCGCCCTATGGGGAGCGGTTATCCCTTCTTAAAAAACTAATGAAATAAGTGGGTTTTGCATGATGGGCAAAACAGGAGGTTTCATATGGACAGTAAGATAGAACAGCTGCAAAAAATGGTTGACATGAGCAGCCAGATTGTGTTTTTTGGCGGTGCGGGAGTATCCACGGAAAGCGGTATCCCAGATTTTCGCAGTGTGGACGGCTTATATCAACAGCATTATAAATATCCGCCCGAAATCATGCTGAGCCACAGTTTTTATGAGTCCCATACCGCGGAGTTTTTTGATTTTTACCGGGAGAAAATGCTGTACCTGAAAGCTGAACCAAATGAGGCCCACCGTAAACTCGTTGAACTGGAAAAAGCAGGGAAGCTGGCTGCGGTTGTTACGCAGAATATCGACGGCCTTCACCAGAAGGCGGGCAGCCATGCGGTGTTTGAACTGCACGGTTCGGTGCATCGCAATTATTGCCGTCACTGTCATAAATTATTCGATGCACAGTTCATGCTGAACAGTACCGGAATACCGAAGTGCGAATGCGGCGGAACAATTAAGCCGGATGTGGTGCTGTATGAGGAGGGTCTCAACCAGCAAACCCTGCAAGGAGCGGTGGAAGCCATTGAACAGGCGGATATGCTCATGATCGGCGGAACATCCCTGGCGGTTTACCCGGCGGCAAGCTTGGTGAACTACTACAACGGCAACCGGTTGGTTTTGATTAACCGAACCGGTACCCCGCAGGATAAAAATGCGGATTTGATGATTCATGGCAATATCGGCGAGGTACTGGGTCAACTTCATTGACGGACTTCCGAAACAAAAACCACACAGACGAGAGTCTGTGTGGTTTTTTATGCACTATTGAAGTGTAGCCCATCCAAGAGTGTCCATGCAACATTCAATCTAAATTGTAGATAGCGATAACAAATTGTGCAGCAAGTCAGCTGTTAAACGGTTTCGTGCATTTTTATGGACGGCAAGCGACTGAGTTTATTCTTCTCCCGCTTTAAAATTGTATATTGGCCGGACGACTTGTACGATTTCTGCAGTATCGGTAATATTTTTTATAATATCATCCATGTTCTTGTACGCCATAGGGCATTCGTCAAGCGTATCTTTACCCACTGAGGTTGTATAGATCCCGTCCATTTGCCGCTTAAATTCGGATACTGTAAAACTGCTTTTCGCTTCTGTACGACTCATTAAGCGTCCTGCTCCGTGTGGAGCAGACTGGTTCCATTCATCATTGCCCTTTCCGGTACAGATTAAGCTGCCGTCGCGCATGTTGATGGGAATAATCAGTTGCTCACCCAGCTTCGCGGAAACTGCGCCTTTGCGCAGAATCATGTTATCTGTATCAATGTAATTGTGGATTGTTGTAAACTGCTCAGAAACGTCCAGCTTCATTCCTTTCACGATAACATCAATCATTGCCTGCCGATTGAGCATGGCAAACTGCTGTACGATTTTCATATCGTGTATGTAGTCTTCAAAGTCCTGCCCGGAAACATACGACAGCGGGCGGGGAATGTCAGTTTGAATCTGTTTTTTCTGTTCCGCCAAAGCGTGCCGGATTTCCTTTTCTTTGCCGGCTATTTTGTATTCGGTAATTAACCGGTCAATATCGGCCTCGCTGTTTCCATTTAGTGCCTGCCAGCCTTTTTCCTGATAGTAGTTGGCTACCTCAAGTCCCAAATGGCGGCTGCCGGAATGAACGACAATATAGATAGCTCCATCATCGCCTTTGTCGGCTTCAATGAAATGGTTTCCGCCGCCAAGCGTTCCAAGGCTCCGTTCGGCGCGGATTAAATTTATTTTTCCTTCTTTTGCACAGCGCAATTCGGTAAGGTCAATCTCGTTAGTGAATTTATGAGGCACTTCACGAATATTAAATCCGGATGGAATTTTTTCATAGATCAGTTTGTCTAGTTTCTGCAGTTCCATGCGTTTCTGTTTTACCTTTATGACCTCCATGCCGCAGCCAATATCCACGCCGACAAGATTAGGAACTACCGTGTCACGGATTGTCATGGTAGTACCGATGGTGCACCCCGCTCCGGCGTGACAGTCAGGCATAATTCTGATATTGCTGTTCGCTGCAAAGCCCTGATCGCAAAGCAGCCGAATCTGGCTGACTGCCTGCTCTTCTATCACGTCTGTAAAAACTTTGGCTTCATTGTACAGGCCCTTTATTTCAATCAATTGTTTTACCTCTTCCTATTACTGATTGCAATTTCTTTCAGTTTTATGTAAGTTTGACCGGGTATTGTAACATAATAACATAGGCTGTCCTGAATTGTTTTTTCAATTTGATCCATGCTCTTTTATGTTTGCGTAAAGTCATATAAATAATGTCATATTCAAGTAAGATATGCAATAGCCAGTAATCCTTATATGAATTTTAAGATAAAAAGTTTTTATAAAATCAAATCGATTAGCTTTTAGTATAGTAAACATATATTCATAAACTTGACATAAAAAAGGATTCCTGTTATACTCAAAACAATAAATAATGAAACACAATGAAAGAAAAAGTAAGCTCTCAAAATGTGAATCACAAAATCACATGTTTATCTTGCAGAGAGTCCTCAACCGGTGAAAAAGGACAGGTAAAGGTTAGCTGAAAATGGCTCTGGAGTGGCGCACCGAGGTGTAAAATACTTAGGCTGCGACGGGGAATGCCCGTTATAGCAAGCGAGTATACTCATGAAGTTATGATGTACTCATAAGATCTGTGCTGTGAGACACAGATGAATTGAAGTGGTAACACGGGGTATTATCTCGTCTTCTTGTTTTTAAGGAGGCGGGATTTTTTTAATAAAGTTTTGTCGCACATTTTATCCACACTATCGAAGAAAATTGACTTAATATATTTTGGAGGAAATCAATATGGACATCAGCACTCTTTGTATTCACGGCAGTGACGAACCAAGGGACTGTACAGGCTCCGTAACGGTGCCGATTTATCAAACAGCGACATTTGCGCATCCTGCGGTTGGCCAAAGTACGGGGTATGACTATTCACGATTGCAAAATCCAACCAGGGAGCATCTGGAAAAAATAATTGCACAGCTGGAACATGGTGACGATGCCATGGCTTTTTCGTCAGGAATGGCAGCGGTTGCTACCGTAATGGAATTGTTTCAGGTGGGTGATCACATTATCGCTTCCGATGATTTATACGGAGGTTCCATCCGACTGTTCCGTAATATCTCCGAGAAGAACGGGCTGAGTTTTGATTTTGTAAATACTTCCGATTTATCAGTTATTGAGCAGTACCTGAAACCCCAGACAAAGGCGATTTTTATTGAAACGCCGACTAACCCCATGATGCGGGTCACGGATATTGCGGCCGTATCCGCTGTTGCACAAAAGCACCGGCTTTTAACTATAGTTGACAATACTTTTTTAACTCCGTATTTTCAAAATCCAATTCAGCTTGGTGCTGATATCGTAATCCACAGCGGAACGAAATATCTGTGCGGACATAACGACACTCTTGCAGGCTTCGCGGTAACTGCCGCACCGGAGCTTTCCGAAAAACTTCGGTTTATCTACAAAACGACGGGGGCGTGTCTTTCTCCGTTTGACAGTTGGCTGCTGATCCGCGGCATTAAAACTCTGCCGATCCGCATGGACAAGCAGCAGGAAAACGCCGTAAAGCTGGCAAACTGGCTTTGTACGCAGCCGAAAATTAAAGCGGTACATTATGCCGGATTGCCGTCCCATCCCGATTATGCAGTTACTTTAAAACAGACCAAAGGCTTTGGGGCGATGATTTCTTTTGAAGTGGACAAAGAAGAGACCGCAAGAAAGTTGCTGGAGAATGTAAAACTTGTTCTTTATGCTGAAAGTCTTGGAGGGGTAGAAACCCTGATTACCTACCCAATGATGCAGACCCATGCGGACGTTCCCAAATTGGAACGCGAGGCAAAGGGTATTAATGAATGTTTGCTTCGCCTGTCGGTAGGATTAGAGTTCATTGACAATATTATTGATGATATAAAACAGGCGTTGGCCTAAAGGAGAATGTGTGTATGAACTGTCGATTTGATAATGAAATAGAAAGAAAAGGAACAAATTCCTTAAAATATGATTTTGCAGCCGAGCGGGGGAAACCGGCCGATGTGCTGCCCCTCTGGGTGGCGGACATGGACTTTCAGGCTCCGCCCGCGGTTATGGAAGCGCTGGTAAAATCCGCACAGCATGGAATTTTCGGCTACTCCGAAAGTAAACAGGAGTATTTTAACGCGTTGCAAAAATGGTATTTCGAAAATTTTAACTGGGAAGTCCAAAGAAGTTGGCTTGTAAAAACTCCGGGCGTTGTTTTCGCAATTTGCACTGCGATACGCGCATTGACCCGAAAAGGGGACGCGGTTCTGATTCAACAGCCGGTCTACTATCCCTTTTCCGAATCAATTCTAAAGAATGAACGTATTTTAGTTAATAACGCGTTGGTTTATTCCAATGGAACCTATTCTATTGACTTTCATGATTTTGAAGAAAAAATTATTCAAAACGGTGTGAAACTTTTCATTCTTTGCAGCCCGCACAATCCGGTCGGCAGGGTATGGACGAAAGAGGAACTGGTTCGCATGGGTGATATTTGTGTAAAGCATAACGTGTACGTTGTGTCCGATGAAATTCACGCCGATTTCGTTTACGAAGGGTACAGCCATTTTGTATTTGCCGGTTTAAAGCCGGAATATCTTGACCGTACCATTACCTGCACCGCGCCGAGCAAAAGTTTTAATCTTGCCGGGCTTCAGGTTTCCAACATCTTTATTGCAAATAAGGATACCCGCAATAAGCTGAAAGAGGAAATTACGAAAAGCGGTTACTCCCAGCTAAATACGATGGGGCTGGTTGCTTGCCGGGCTGCTTATGAGCACGGTCGGAAATGGCTTGACGAATTGAAAGATTACCTTGCGGGGAATTTGGAGTATACCCGTAATTTTCTTACGGAAAACTTGCCGCAGATTAAGCTGGTGGAGCCGCAGGGAACCTATTTAATCTGGCTCGATTTCACTGAATTGGGACTGAATGACAAGCAGCTGGACGAATTGCTGGTAAACAAAGCAAAGCTGTGGCTCGACGGCGGGTCAATGTTTGGAGCAGAGGGAACAGGGTTTGAACGAATTAACATTGCCTGCCCCAGAAGTGTTTTGGGAACAGCGTTAAAACGGTTGGAACAAGCAGTGCGTTCTATTTCATAGCGGAATGACGGCCCATGTCATTCGGGTGGTTTTTTAATATCAAAATACTTAAAATGTTAACTTCAGTTGACAAATTTCCACTTTGGAACGGTAGAAAACGACTTCATGATTGAGTATACTTTATTTACAAGTTAACTTGAAACAAATGAAAGTCCGGTGAATCATATGGCATTAGGCGAAAAGTTATTAGATTTGCGGAAAAAATCGGGTTTATCACAGGAGGAAGTTGCTGAAAAATTAGGTGTATCTCGACAAACTGTAAGTAAATGGGAAACGAACCAAACAGTTCCCGAACTGATTAAAGCAAAATTATTAAGTCAATTATACCATGTAAGCTATGATTATCTGATCAGCGGAAGCCTTATCGGCGGTGATGTTACCAGTATTGAGATGATCGTCGATGAAATCGATTGGACCGGTGCATGGAGTAAAAAGTACCCGATTCTGGCTTCTTATCAGGGGATCAAAGGAATCAATTTCTACAGTGAGAAGATTTCGGAATTATACGATGCTGTAAAAAAGGAATTTGATTTCGACGATGTGGATGCAGCTTTGGTCTTAAAGGATATTCTTTATCAAAAATACAAAGCTGCAAAAAAGGCTAAATAAGAAACATCTGACTCTGACAAAGATCTTACCAGCTTTACAAGATTCAAATGCTATGATATAATAGTAATAATTTAATGAAATGAGTGAAAAGATGCGTAAATAATCTATTTTTCGTGCTGAAACAGAATTGCTTTCAAAGGCCTTTTATGCGGCCTTGTTCTGTTGCCGAAAATTGGATGATACGCTGATGGTACCTTGATGTAGGTCTTGGTATTCTTTTCTGTGTTAGTCTGCTTTCGGTTTACCGAAAGCAGATTTTTATTTTGGAGATGTTCACTATGTTACAGATAAAGAATTTGACAATCACCCATTCAAAAGATCTTCGTACGATACTAAAGGACTTTTCTTTTACTCTGAATCAGGGGGATAAGGCAGTAATCATCGGTGAGGAGGGAAATGGAAAATCCACACTGCTAAAGCTGATTTATGATGAGAACCTTGTAAACGATTATGTCGAATTTACCGGGGAAATTATTAAAAACAGCATCAGGTTCGGCTACCTGTCGCAGGAGCTGTCAGAAAATCAAAAAGCCCAAAGTGTACTTGAATTTTGTTCGGAGGTTCCCGAATTTTACGGTTTAACGCCAAAAGAACTTTCCGAAATTGCGTTTCAGCTCGGACTGAACACCGAAACATTTTACTCTGACCAGATTGTCGGTACACTCTCGGGCGGTGAAAAAGTAAAACTGCAATTTGCAAGAATTTTGATGACACAGCCTAATGTCTTATTGCTTGATGAGCCGTCCAATGATATTGACATCAGCACACTCGAGTGGCTTGAAAATTTTATAAATTCATGTGAATTGCCTGTGATGTTCGTTTCTCATGACGAGACACTCATCGAAAAAACTGCCAATGTGATTATTCATATCGAACAGGTCAGGCGCAAGACCTTGTCTCGGTACACGATTGAAAAAATGCCGTACAGACAGTATGTTGACGAACGCTTATCCAGACTTTCGCATCAGGAACAGGCTGCTAGGAAAGAGAAAAGTGAATACGAAAAACAACAGGAGAAATTTCTTCAGATTCAGTCCAAAGTGGAACATCAGCAGAATACGATTACACGGGGGGATCCTCATGGCGGACAATTGCTGAAAAAGAAAATGAAGGCCGTAAAATCTATGGGGAGGCGTTTTGAAAAAGAGCATGAAAACAGGACGCAGCTTCCCGATGTTGAGGAATCCATCATGGTAAAGTTCGGCGAAGATATTCATATTCCGAACGGAAAGACCGTATTGGATTTTGAGCTCGACAAACTGTGTATTGAAAACCGTATTTTATCACAGAACATTAAGCTTCAGGTGGCGGGTCCTGAAAAAATATGTATGATCGGTAAAAACGGAGTAGGAAAAACCACTTTGCTTAAATTGATTGCCGACAGCTTATTGGCACGCGGGGATTTAAGAGCTGCGTACATGCCGCAGAACTATGAGGATCTGCTTGATTTCAGTTTAACTCCGGTTGAATTTCTGACGGTATCCGGTCACAAAGACGAAATCACAAAAATCAGAACCTTTCTTGGCAGTATAAAATACACAGAAGATGAAATGAATCATGAAATTCATCAAATGTCGGGCGGGCAAAAGGCAAAGCTGTTATTTTTAAAAATGATTCTGGATGGCTGCAATGTGCTTATTCTTGATGAACCTACCAGAAACTTCTCACCTTTATCCAATCCGGTGATTCGGAATGTTTTAAACTCATACAAGGGCGCTATTATCAGCGTTTCTCATGACAGAAAGTATATCAGCGAGGTTTGTAATAAAGTTTACAGCCTAACAGACGCCGGGTTGGCAATATTATCGGGGGAATTATGAAAATTATGCCGAATACAATGCAGCCGGCCGCCTGAACAAAAATCGGCTCACATGGTGTCCGTTGATATCCCATAAAAAAGCATCTGATTATTTCAATCAGATGCTTTTTTGCTCTGTTAAGAATGCCGGTAATAAAAAATTGCCAGCTGGGTTCTGTCACGAAGTTTCAGTTTTTCCAGAATCGCGCTGATATAGTTGCGCACGGTTCCTTCACTTAAAAACAGCTTTTCGGAAATTTCCTTGTTGGAAAGGCCGTTCGCAACCTGAGAAAGAATTTCAATTTCCTTGTCGCTTACACCGAATTTGCTAAAATCGGTTTTATTACCCTCATTCATCAGCGATGGGATTCTCGTGATAATTTCGTCCCCAAACACGCGCTGACCGATGAAAACAGTTTTTACAGACGGGACAATACACTCAAAATTTTGCTTCAAAATATACCCCTTCGCACCAATCTGAAGTGCCCGGATGATATAATCGTCGTCTGAAAATGTGGTTAAAAACAAAATTTTTGCAGCGGGGTCCTGCTTTAGCAGTATTTCGGCAACCTCAATACCTGTCATGCCGTCCATGCGGATATCCATCAGCAGCACATCCGGCTTCAGGGTACTGTACAATGCGATTGCTTCTTTACCGCTGTTTCCCGTTCCTGCTACCTCGATTTCATCATCTGCTTCCAGTATGGTCTTCAGCGAATTGGAAACCAACCGGTCGTCATCCACAATTAAAACTCTCATTGATCTGAATCCTCCTTCGGAACGGATATGAATATATGAAATCCATTGTCAGTCGTTATGTTGATGTTCCCATTCAGCGAGTGAATCCGATCGGTGATATTTTTCAACCCGATTCCGTTTTCAGCATTAAAATTCTTTACAGTGCCGTTATCGGAAATAATCAGCTGATAAAGCGCCGGATGTTCGCGGAATGTGATGGATGCAAGCGTTGCGTTGGAATGCTTAATCATATTGGACAACGATTCCCTTATGATTGAAATAAATGCGTATTTTATCTTTTTATTCGGGTTGCCTTTTATCCCATAATCGTAATCAAGTTTGCAAAACGTAAATTTTTGAATTAATTCATAAACCTGCGCGTAAAGGTCAATGGATTCATCATAAAGGTCATGTACGCTGATTCGGATGGTGTTCATTGCTTCATCCAAAGTTTCTTTAACCACCAGCAGGTTTTCTCTGGTTTTTTCATCTTTATTTACCGCGAGCAGCGCACCCACCTGTAAAATGGAGCTGGAAAGCAGATGCCCAACATTGTCATGAATTTCCCGTGCGATACGGTTGCGTTCGTTCAGCGTAGCAATGTTGATTTCATAGTCCTGCTTTTCCATAAGATCGCGGTTCTGCTGCTTGAGCTGCATCGCTATTTCCTTTGTGGTATCGCGCATATCATTATAATCCCGCTTTAAACCTGCCAGTACCACAGCCCGATATTTGAAACAGATGCTGACAGCCAGCAGTACAGTTATGGCCGCGCTAACCGCCAGCGGCGCATTCTTCCACATCGAAAACAGCGGAATCAGGGCAGCAAGGCAGAAAAACTGATACTGGCAAAACAGCAGATCGTAGCAAAGCAACGGCAAAAAAGCAGTCAGTCCCGGCAAAAACATGCTCCACACCGCCGCGGTGACCGTCAATAAGGCGTGAACTTTTCCCTGATTAAAATAGCTCAAAAAGCCGGTGATAATCACGGCTGCAATCACCGGTGGCACATTTGCACTCCATTCCGGCCACAGCAGGTAAGCGGTAAAGCAAAATGCAAAAAGTATGATTTTATCGGGTAAATCCTTCATGTCAGATTACTCCCATTTCAAAGTATTGCTTTGAATACGTCTTTTTCTTTATTTTACCATTTCCAAGGCCGGTGCACAACGCCGTTTCAAACAGTTTAGAAAAGTAATTTTAATAAAGTCAACTACGGTTTAAATCCTTCGCCTTATCCAGTTTGAATTTGATCGGTGTACTTTATTCTTTCAGAGTCTTTAGCCCATGGTAATTGACTTTCATGACATTTGTCACCCGGTATCCTGACTTTGTGCACTTACAAACGATACCCGGGTACGGTACAATAGTAACATCAAAAGCGAGGAGGCATTCCATATGATTATTAAAGTAAACAATCTTGTAAAAAGATACGGTGATTTGCTGGCGCTGGATCACCTTTCCCTGGAAGTTGAGGAAGGCGAGGTCTTCGGATTGCTTGGACCGAATGGCTCGGGTAAAACAACAGCAATCAACTGCATTCTCTCCCTTTTAAAATATGATAAGGGTGAAATCGAAATTTTTGAAAAACCCATGGCGCCGGATGCCTACAGCATTAAAAAGGATATCGGTGTGATTATGCAGAATGTCGCTGTCTTTGAAGAACTTACTGTGTATGAAAATATTGACTATTTCTGCAGTCTTTATATTCCGAATAAAACAGAGCGGAAACAACTTGTGGAAGAAGCAATGGATTTTGTCGGACTGTTGGATTACCGGAAATTCTACCCGAAGAAGCTTAGCGGCGGTCTGCTTCGCAGACTGAACATCGCATGTGGTATTGCGCACAAGCCGAAACTGATTATCCTTGACGAACCAACGGTTGCAGTCGACCCCCAGAGCCGCAATAAAATTCTGGAAGGAATTGAACGGCTGAACAAACAGGGCGCAACCATTATATACACCTCGCATTACATGGAAGAAGTCGAGCAAATCTGCACCAGAATTGTCATTATGGACAAAGGTAAGATAATTGCTTCCGGTACAAAGGATGAACTGAAAGCCATGATTACGCTGGGCGAAAAGATTACAGTCGAAACATTTTCTATCAGTATGGAAAATTTAATGGAATTAAGAAGGCTTCCGAACATTTCATCAGCCGATTACAGCGACAACCTTCTTGTAATTAAATCAAGTAAAGGTAAAAACAATCTGGAAGCCGTACTGGACTTTCTAAGGAAGCACGAAATCAGCTTTGGCAGAATTTATTCCGAACTGCCAACACTTAACGATGTATTTTTGGAAATCACCGGAAAACAGCTCAGGGATTAAGGAGGAAGATTAATGTCCGCTCATATTTTTACAACAAGGCTCAAATGCCTGCTTCGCGACAGACAGACAATATTTTGGACTCTGATGTTTCCGCTGATTCTGGGTACATTCTTTAATTTGTCTTTAGCCAATTTGAATAAATCCGAAACATTTCAACCCATCGATATCGCGGTGATAAATGATGCCGGGTACCAGCAAAACAGTGATTTCAGACCGGTTCTGGAAAACATCTCAACAGGCAGTGATCGGTTGTTCAACCTGACTGCCGCATCAAAACAGGATGCTGACAAACTGCTGAACGACGGGAAGATCAAGGGATATATTACGGTTGGTGCTGATATCGGTATGACTGTCAATGATTCGGGACTCAGCCAAAATATAATCAAATCCTTCCTTGACAGCTATAAAAAAACTTCATCCGTTACAAAATCGATTATCACGCAGGACCCTTCTTCGCTGCAAAAAGGTTTGCTCGACGATTTGAAAAGTCAAAAGGAGTATACCCGCGAAGTTTCCGGCAACAGCGCTGCGCCAAACACAGTTCTGAATTACTTTTATTCGTTAATTGCCATGGCCTGCCTGTACGGCGGATTCTTTGGAATGAAAGAAGTTACAGATATTCAGGCGAACATTTCACAGCGCGCAGCCAGAGTAAATATTGCGCCTGTGCATAAGCTGAAAATGTTTTTAGTCAGCATGTCGGCTTCGTTGCTGGTGCATTTTGTTGAGCTTCTCATTTTGCTCGCATACCTTCGGTTCGGTTTTAACGTTGATTTTGGTGCAAAAACCGGTTATGTGCTGCTCACAACCTTCGTTGGCAGCGTGATTGGAATTTCCTTCGGGGCGTTTGTAAGTGCACTGGTACCCAAGGGGGAAGGAATCAAAGTCGCTATCATGCTAGCCGTTTCCATGACAGGGTCATTCCTCGCGGGAATGATGTATCAGGATATAAAATACATTGTGGCGCAAAATGTTCCGGTGCTTTCTTACCTGAATCCTGTAAACCTGCTCACGGATGCATTTTACTCTCTTTATTACTACGACACATTTACCCGATATGCATTGAATATGGGTATTCTGAGCGCTTTTATCCTTGTTTTTTGCACGGTATCCTACTTGATTATAAGGAGGCAGAAATATGCCAGTATTTAAACTTTATATGAAAGTTATTAAAAAAAATCTGCCCTCCATGATGATTTATGTTGTAGTCTTTTTAGGAATGGCGATGCTGTTTGCCGCGAATTCTTCTAAAAGTCAGCCGAAAAGCTTTTCTCCTCAAAAAACAAATGTTGCATTTATCAGTGAAGAAAGCAGCCCCTTGATTGACGGATTCAAGCAGGAACTTTCAAAGAATGCGGATTATGTAAACATACCCGATGAAACGGAAAAGCTTCAGGATGCTCTCTTTTTCCGTAATGTTACTTTAATTATCCGAATCCCCAACGGCTTTACCAAATCATTCATGAACGGGGAGGATGTGCAGATTCAAAAAACAGTCGTACCGAATTCCGTCAGCAATGCCTATATTGATATTAGCATCAATCAGTATTTTAACGCGGCAAGGCTTTATGTTAAAAATATAAATGGGATTACACAGGAAGATCTTGTTGCGCGTCTTAAAACAGATTTGGCAGTCGATACCCCGGTATCATTACAAAATATGCAAGCCGATACGGAAAACGATTTTACAAAAAATTATTTTAACTATTTATCCTATGCTCTTTTTTCGGTGTTGATTTTAGGAATATCCGTCATTATGCTCACGTTCAACGAGAAGGACTTAAGCCGCAGAAACTTCTGTTCCCCGGTCAGCGCAAGCCGCGTGAACCTTCAGTTTATCCTTGCCAATCTTGTTTTCACTTTTTCCTGCTGGGTGATTATGGTGGGAGTAGGAATAATAATCGGCATGGGAAACAGCTTAAACGGCAATCTGGCGTTTTTCCTGCTAAACTCGATTATATTTACCCTTTGTGCTTCGAGCGTCAGCTTCCTGATTGGTAATTTGCTGAAAAACCGCCGCGCAATATCAGCGGTCTGTAACGTGGTTACGCTTGGTCCGTGCTTTATCAGCGGAGTGTTCGTTCCTCAGGAGTTGCTAAGCGATACCGTTCTGAAAATTGCCAGTTTCACTCCGACTTACTGGTATGTAAAGGCAAACAATCAGATTGCATCCATGACGAACATCAGCACTTCAAATCTTCAACAGATATTCTACTATTTCCTGATTGAATTTGGTTTTGCACTTGCATTTTTTGCAGTATCGCTGGCAATTGGAAAGAAAAAAAGAATGAGCAGTAACTAATCCTCGTGATTACTAACCGTGAAATCAAGAAGAGCACAAGCGAACGACCCGCATATACGGGTTGCATGCTTGTGCTTTTTTAGTTGGCGAGTATAGCATCCCCCTATTTAATTTTTCATTGGAAATCTGCTGTTTTCATATTTGCCGTTTTCTACTTGATTTTTAATACTATTTGTGCTTGACTATATAAAGAGATAAACAGTGACAATTTTAAATTTTACATTAACCTTTTCGGGAGGGGGGGATTAGGGTTATAGTAGGCTAAATTCATCGATAATTTTATCGCATAACGTCAATTATTTTACAAGCGAGGGGGAGCTTGATATGCCCATTTTATTTATTTTTATCTTGGAATGCATTTTTGGTTTCGTCTTATATTCAAAGATCCGGCTGGACAGCGGGGTGGAACCTTTGAAAAACAGCGGCAAGGTTTCGATTATTATACCTGCAAGAAACGAGGAAAAAAACCTTCCGTTTATTCTGAATTCCCTTAAAGCTCAGACGGTTCATCCGGATGAAATCATAGTAGTTGATGATTTTTCGTCGGATGCAACAGTGGAAATCGCCGAAAAATACAATGTAAAAGTGATTCATAATACCGAACTCCCGGACAATTGGACGGGCAAAACCTGGGCGGTGTGGAACGGTTTTCTTCAATCAACGGGAGATATTCTTGTTTTTTTGGATGCCGACGTAAGGTTGGCGCCACGCGCTCTTGAATCACTGCTAAGAACAAGGGAACAGTCCGGCGGCGTTATTTCAGTTGTTCCCTATCATTATACGGAAAAATTATATGAGCGGCTTTCGCTTGTTTTCTGCCTTCTTGGCATATTTGCCTTTACCTCACCTTTTGAAAGGAAAAATTCCAGTAAAGGGCTTTACGGTTCCTGTATTGTGGCAACAAGAAAAGACTATGAGAGGATTAATGGCCATAACAGCATCCGGTCTGAACTGCTGGATGACCTGAATCTTGGGAAAAAATTCTCGGAAGCCGGTATTCATGTCGAAAACTATTTAGGCTGTGACCTCGTTTCCTTCAGAATGTACCCTAACGGCATTCAAAGCGAGATACAGGGCTTCGGAAAGGGGGCTGTTCTTAGTACGGCAACACTTTGTCCGGCTACCGTCGTTCTGATCGCGCTCTGGGTGGTGGGGCTTCTAGCCACTGGTCTTGTCACGCCGTTCTTATTCATTTTCGGGCATCCGTGGGCGCTGCCGTTTTTAGGAGGATACATAATTTACACGCTTCAGATCATATATTTTTTGAAATGTACGGGCCGGTTTGGCTGGTTTATGCCCATCATTCACTCAATTCCATCTATTTTTTTAATTTTTGTGATGTTGTATTCCGCCTTTCAGGTAACATTCCTTGGCAGCGTAACATGGAAAGGCCGGCAGGTCAAGGTCGGAAGTCAAAAGAATAAGTAGAACTGCTAAAATGACCTTTACGCCTTTCCAATCCCGCCGCATAAGCCAAATCAGGGACAGCATATGGATAAACAAATCCCGCGGGGCCGGCATTATGCCTGCCTTGCGGGATTTGTTATAGTTTATACTTTTTTCGGCCGAAATAAGCAATAATCCCGCCGAACAGAATATTGACATAGAAGGTTGAAATTCGCCAAAGCGTGATAGCAGGTATAATGGAAGCTTGGAAAAACTCGCGAAAAAAAAGATAGAATCCGCCTTCTGCTCCGCCGGAAGAACCCGGAAGAGGAATAAAGGAAGCAACCATAGTAACAAATGTATCCGCCGCAACCATAATGAATACCGATTCACCTTTTAAACTGAAACTACGGTAGACAAAATATGATATTAAACTGGCAATTGTAATCTGAATTAACGTCAACAAAATTGCGAGTAAATATAATAAATTCGCGCGTCCGATTATTTTTGAACTATCATGAAAAATCAGGAGCTCAACATGCACTTTATTATAAAGCTTCTGTGACAGTTTGCGCATTTTAATTTTGTCCAGAAAACGAACAATTGCCGCCAGCAAAGAATTTGTAAGCTTTTCGTTTATCATAAAAAGCAGAACGCCAAAAATAAAAATACTGTTGGTTATCAAACCGAAAATAGTAATAAATGAAAAGTTGCTTACCCTTGTTTGAAAATAGTTTAATTCAAAAGAGATAAGGACAAGAGAATAAACAAAGGTTACGGCGTGATGTACCAGTGATTTAACCGCAATAATTGATGTTGCAACGCCGGTGTCCATCCCCATTTTGGTCATATTAAAAATTTCCATCGGCTCACCCATTGAGAATGGTGTGAGAGCGCTGTAAAAAAGGCCTACCATTCCAACATAGAGGGATTGCCCTAAAGTCCAGTCTTTTTTTAAATGCCTACAAAACAGATGCAAAACATACCCTTCAAGAAACCAGCCTGCAAGTACGCCCACTGCGATCCACATGAGCCAAAACGGTTGTAAATGAAAAAGAACGTGTCTTAAGTTTTTTATGCCGTCCTCCGTTAGCATGAAAAAGCAGAGGAAGCCAATGGTTAATCCTATTGTGATAGCTGATAAAATGTTTTTTTTCAGCCACTTTTTAATTTTTTCCTGCATAATTCCCTCACTTTATCAGTCATTAAAGGAATAGAGATCGATAACAAATATACATTATACAACATGAAAATTAAAATAAACAGTGTTTTGTAAAAGAAATATATGTTGAAAACAAACGCCGATGTCTTAATTCTAAATCAAAGACTGAGATTATTTGAAAAATAGTTAATTTTATAGATTGATTGTGGAATAAAATAGTCAGTTTGTTCTATATACAAATCGGTACAATAGCGTATAATGTCATCTGAAATAAATGATAAAGGGCTGAATAATGTGAATGATATATATCGTGCTGTTTTAATGCCTTTTGGGTAAGGCTGATATTACCTTTTATCCGTTATGGGTAAAACAGAATAGGCTATCTTTTCAACTAGATTACAGAGATAGGTGAGGTTTTTAAGATGGAAGTAAATAAACAAATAAAAAGTGATGAAAGTACCGAAGGCATATATAAACTTACGCCGGAAGACGCATGTAAAATAATGGGTACCAGCGCCGAAGGTCTGTCAGCGTCCGAAGCCCAGAGCATCCAGGATAAATACGGTAAGAATGTAATCAGTGAGAAAAAAGGCAAACCTGCTATCTTGATTTTTCTGTCAAACTTTGTTAGTTTGATGGCTATTCTGTTGTGGGTAGGCGGCATCATTGCTTTTGTAGCGAAAATGCCTGAATTGGCAATTGCTATTTGGTTGGTTAATGTTATAAACGGCGTGTTCAGCTTCTGGCAGGAACACCGTGCCAGTAAAGCCACTGAAGCATTAAAAAAAATGCTGCCGTCTTATGCGAGGGTAATCAGGGACAATAAGGAACAGCAAATATCAGCTGAGGATTTAGTACCGGGCGATATCATGCTGATTGAAGAAGGAGATAAAATTTCGGCTGATGCTCGTTTGCTGACAAGCACCGATCTTCAGGTGAACCAGTCTACGCTTACCGGTGAATCCAATCCGGTGCGTAAAAGCTATGATCCTGTTTTAAGGGAAGGACTGTCACGGTCCGAAATTCCAAATCTTATTTTTACCGGAACCAGTGTGGCAAGCGGTTCCGCAAAAGCTGTAGTAACCTCAATCGGAATGGAAACCGTATTCGGTAAAATTGCGAATTTGACACAAACCATGGAGGAGGTACAGAGCCCGCTGCAAAAAGAGCTGGATATACTTACGAAACAGGTTTCGATCATCGCTATTGCTATTGGAGCTGTTTTCTTTTTGGCAGCAGCCTTTTTTGTAAAACAGCCAATCGCACAGGCGTTTATTTTCGCATTAGGTATGGTAGTCGCATTTATTCCCGAAGGACTTCTGCCTACCGTTACTTTATCATTGGCTATGGCCGTTCAGCGTATGGCCAAGGAACATGCATTGGTAAAACGGCTGTCTGCAGTTGAGACACTGGGCTGTACCTCTGTTATCTGTTCGGATAAAACCGGAACACTGACGCAAAACGAAATGACTGTATGTAATTTATGGCTGCCGGGTCAGGAGTTAGAGGTTACAGGCCTTGGATACGCTCCTGTGGGTAATATCATTAACGGAAACAGGGAAGAAACCGCAGCCGGAAACAAGGATTTAAAAACGCTGCTTACTGCGGCAGCTTTGTGCAGTAATGCCCGCGTGGTACCGCCGAATGATGAATCTGACCGTTATACCGTTTTGGGTGACCCAACAGAAGCCTGCTTGGGGGTTGTTGCCCAAAAAGCCGGAATCGATATGGATGAGCAATCCAATTTGACACCCCGGCTCAGGGAACTGCCCTTTGATTCCAGACGTAAAAGAATGAGCACCATTCATCAGTTGGAACAGCCTGTCAACGGCAGTCAGCGAATTGCTTATATCAAAGGCGCACCGAAAGAAGTACTGGAATTATGTTCCGGCATTAACAAACAAGGCAATCGTGAAGAACTTACTTCCGAGCAGCGTGATGAAATAATGCAGGCCAATGACGGCTACGCCAGCAAAGGATTACGAGTCTTGGCAGTCGCTTACCGGCTTTTAAATCGGAACAGCAATCTGCCGATTTCGATGAGTGCATACACACCTGAACTGATCGAACAAGACATGATTTTTGTCGGTCTGGTTGTTATGGCAGATCCTCCGAGACCGGAGGTAGCGGATGCTGTTGCGCTGTGCCGCAAGGCGAACATTCGAATTATTATGATAACCGGTGATTACGGCTTGACTGCAGAAAGTATTGCCAAACGTATCGGTATTGTAAAAGGTGATCACCCTCGAATTATTTCAGGTTTAGACTTGGAAAAGATGTCGGATGAGGAACTGAAAGTAGCGTTGAAGGACGAAGTGATTTTTGCCAGGGTTGCGCCGGAGCAAAAATATAAAGTAGTCAGCAGTTTACAGGAAATGGGTCATATCGTAGCGGTAACAGGCGATGGTGTAAATGATTCACCCGCACTCAAAAAGGCGGACATTGGCGTGGCAATGGGTATTTCCGGCACGGATGTTGCCAAAGAAGCCGCGGATATGATTTTAACAGACGATAACTTTGCTTCCATAGTCAAGGCAATTGAAGAGGGACGTGCGGTTTACAGTAATATTAGAAAATTCCTTCTCTATATATTTAACAGCAACATGTCGGAAGCAGTGCCGTCTGCTGCGTTTCTGTTTTCAAGGGGCGGAATCCCACTGCCTTTGACTGTAATGCAGATACTTTCCATAGACCTTGGTACAGATATGGTACCGGCGCTTGGACTTGGTACGGAACTGCCGGAAGAAGGCATCATGGATCGCCCGCCGCGTTCCATGAAAGAAACTTTATTGAATAAACGTCTTGTTATTCTGGCGTTTTTTTGGTATGGTTTAATAGAGTCCGCAATTTCCATGGGAGCATATTTCTTCGTCAATATGGTGAATGGCTGGCCGAACGTTGCATTGGCAAGTTCCGGTGTAATTTACAGGCAAGCTACAACCATGGCGCTTGCTTCCATCGTATTCTGCCAGATTGGCGTGGTACTGTGCGCCCGTACCGAGAAACAATCCATTTTTAAAGTTGGTTTGTTCAGCAACAAAAATGTTCTCAAGGGCATTGTTTTTGAAATCCTTTTAATCACCGCAATTATTTATGTGCCATTCCTGCAGGGGATTTTCCAAACTGCTGCGGTCGGCTGGAAAGAATGGGTGTTCTTAATTCTTTGCCCAATTCCGATTGTGTTCCTTGATGAAATCAGAAAATGGATTTCTCGGCACTATGGCAAAACAAATAAAATAAAAAATGGGGGGAAATAAAATGAAGGCGATTATAGTTGGTTGTGGCAAGTTAGGTTCGGGACTGGCTTTAAATCTGATTAAAAAAGGGCATCGTGTTACTGTCATTGACAACAATCCGCAAGCATTTCATTTACTTGGAAAAGACTTCAAAGAGGAAACGGTAGTGGGTGTCGGTTTTGATCGTGACATTCTGGAGAAAGCCCAAATTCGTTTAGCCGATGCAATTATTGCCTGCAGCAAGAGTGATGAATCCAATGCGCTGATTGGCAGAATTGCAAGGAACGTTTATAAAGTCCCCCATGTTATTTCCAGATTATATGATCCGCGGAAGGCGGAAATTTACCGCAGTCTTGGCATTCAGACAATATCGACAACAACATGGGGTGTCCAGCGTGCAACTGAGATGCTGAGTTACGATCAGCTTGACAGTGTCCTAACCATAGGGAACAGTAACGTTGAACTGATTCGGATTGAAACGCCCGCTCTTCTTGTCGGCCGAACAGTAAATGAATTGACCGTTTTGGGCGAGATTCAAGTTGTCGCTATCAGCCGTGAAAACAAGACGTTTCTGCCAACGATGGGGTCCGTATTGCAAAAACAGGATATTATTTATATCGCAGTTTTAGCTGCTTCTGCCAAAAGATTAAAATCATTGCTGGGTCTGGTTTAAAAAAGGAGGGAAATCAAATGAAAGTTATTATTATAGGCGGCGGCCACGTCGGGGCTTATATTGCGGATATTCTATTGAAGAATGACTGCTCAGTTAAAGTCATTGAAAACCGGGAACCGGTCTTTGCTATGTTGAAAACTGAACTTCCTCTGGATAACATTGTATTTGGCAGTGGGACAGATCCCAATGTTTTGGAATTGGCGGGTATAGCAGATGTAGATGTTGTGGCAGCTGTAACCGGTGCGGATGAAACAAATGTGGTTGCTTCAACCATCGCAAAATTTGAATTCGATGTTCCTCGTGTCATTGCACGCGTAAATAACCCCAAAAATGCATGGATGTTTAATTCCAATATGGGTATTGATGTTGGTCTGAACGAAGCTGATTTAATGGCGCATCTTGTTGTTGAAGAGATGGCTCTCAAAAACATCATGACACTTCTTAAAATAAACCGAGGCGAGTATTCTATTGTTCAGGTAACTGTTGATGCTCAATCCGAAGCAGTGAACAAGGCGATCAAAGAACTTTCGATCCCGGTGAACGCAGTGCTGATTGCGATTTCCAGAGGGAAAGATACGATTATCCCTCGCGGCGATACCGTTATTTATGAAGGGGACAGTATTCTTGCGTTAGCAAATGAAAAGGCGCAAGGTACAATCAATGAAATTTTCAGTTCTCACAAATAAAGCAGAGTCAGTTCTGAAAAACATGGTATGAAAATCATCTTTTTAACAGCTGCATTGCTAAAAACCCATCTGAACGAATTTTTGTTCAGGTGGGTTTTTATTATAAGGATAATTTACCTTTCAATACAGCAAAACGGAACTAATGGGCAGAGGCTTTTCCAACGGAAAAGAATATTCAGCTAAGTTCTTTTATTGACAGTTTACTGGTATCATACGTCACTTCTGAATGACACTTTTTAAGCAGTTCTCTCGTTAATAGCTTACCTGTTAATTTATCAAAACATTCCCGATAGATACAGTTATTGCGGTATACTACACCCTGCTCTTTCGAAAAATATTCATCTTTCGCTTTTATATGATATTTATATGGCAGGGCCTTATCTGCTCTTAATTCTCCGCATAAATATTCCGGTGTAGTATAAACGATTAACTGAAAAACGTTCTCTGTCGTATTTTTGAAGCAATAATCAAGATGATTGTACATAATAGAAGTTCCCACACCAAACGGAATCTGCCTGCCAAAATCGGGGAACAGGTCCATTTTGTCATGATGATGGTACTCCGAAATTTGCATCGGAGTATGCAGAACCATCCAGTGAATCAAATTAGTGAACTGGCACATGCCGCCGCCAATGTCTTTTCCCAGCTGACCGTTGCTAATTGTTAAACCTTCTTTATAACCTTTTTTTGCCGTGCAGGAACCTACCAGACTCCAAAAAGAGAAGTATTCTCCGGGCTTTATCAAAATATTTGACACTTTAGGTGCGGCAATGCTTAAATTTACAGCTTTGTTGTCTTGAAGGTCTGCATTCACATTTCCAAGCTTCCGGCGTATCAATGATTTATGACTGTATACCAAAACGGGCAGCAGTTCATTGCTTTTTGTCTTAGCAAATTTTTTAGGGCTGAGCAGATTATAAATATGACGCATCATGCGGCATTTGAGCAGAGATATCTTATATGTAAAAGGTGATATTTCACAGAAAAGTCTGCGTCTCTTTTTCATAGCTTAACTCTCCCAAAACACAATTTAGTATGCTTTAAAATCCGAATCCGATAATCATATCATACATACGGTTTACTGCATATATCCAGAATATGACAATTAGCTGTTATTGTCAAGACATGGAACGAACATATGATTAACCGGTTCTTAAAGGTTTTTCTGGAATATTTAGTTTCATCCTGGAAACAATGGATTACAGAAAAGGAGAGTGATACGCTATGAATGGAAATGCAGAGCTTTTAAACTTTATCTATCAGAATTCTCAAATGGGCGTTGATACGATAGACCAATTGAAAGGAATTGTTGAGGATGAGAAATTTAAAAAACAGTTGGAGTCTCAGTTTAATGAGTACCGGGAAATCCATACTGCCGCTAAGAATCTGTTAAATAATAACGGCTATGATGAAAAGGGGATTAGCGCCTTCGACAAAATAAAAACTTATCTCATGATTAACATGCAGACACTGACCGATAAATCAGCTTCCCACATTGCCGAGATGCTAATAATCGGAAGTAATATGGGCGTAATAAATTGTGTTAAGAATATAAAAAAGTATCAGGACGCCGAGCAGGAAATCCTGGACCTCATGAAAAAGTTACTGAAATTCGAGGAAAATAATGTTCAGGAATTAAAGGAATTTTTATAATTATCAAAACTACTCTGAAAAGTAAAGGTGAGCCGAACGGCCTGACATGCTTTCTGCCGTCAAACGCCTGCAAGTGTAATGATAAACAAAGGATTGAATTTGGTATTGTACTGAATTCAATCCTTTGTTCTGCTTTTGTAAGTTCTTTAACGCATTCATTCTATTGAATATTTAATTGAATTTATTGGAAATCGTGATATTATTAAACCATTATAGCTATGCTTGAACAGCTTGAAATTAGCTTCCCATCTTAATATTACATCGTTCTGAGGTGATTACTATTACGACAGTATATTTTGTCAGGCATGCTGAGCCAGATAATACCGTTCACGATGATACAGTACGGCCTCTTACCTCCAAAGGTATGATGGATCGGACATTGGTTTCGGGGTATCTCGAAGATAAGAACATTCAAATTCTTCTTTCCAGCCCGTATAAGAGGGCCTATGATACAATTGCGGATTTTTCGAAAAAAAGCAATCTTCCAATCGAAACTGTGAATGAATTCAGGGAACGGCGTATCGACAGCGTCTGGATTGAAGACTTCACCGCATTTGCCGAAAAACAGTGGAATGACTTTTCTTATCGGTATTCGGACGGAGAATGCTTAGCAGAAGTTCAGGAACGCAACATTAAGGCATTAAATGCTGTTTTGCAAAGATATGCGAATCAAAATATTGCAATCGGCTCGCACGGAACGGCAATCAGTACGATCATCAACTATTACGATAACACATTTGGATTTAAAGAGTTTCAATACATAAAGCGTTTTATGCCATGGATTGTTAAATTGACTTTTAACGGTTTAATTTGCGAGGAAATTTTAAAAATAAACCTGTTTGAAGATGATTGCGGCAAGGGGCGAAAAAGATGAAGATAATTCCAAAAGAAAAACTCATTATTCGGGACTCGTTTAAATTAGCTTACAGAGGCGGAGAAATATGGTGCGAAGAACTTGATGCCCTGTCAATCCATACAGATATTGTGGCAGAAAAATTTTTAAAAGATATGGAAACAATTCGCAGACCATCTTCATCAGCATTTATCTCTGTTAATTTAACGGCAACTTTAGTGCAAAAGGATATTGCGGAGTTAATTATTGATAAACTTTTAAATGTCGACCGCCATTTAATCAAAGTCGTTTTTATCGGGCTTGATCATACCGGGAAAAAGCTGTTTACATCATTGCTCAAGCAAGGTCATTGTGCCTTTTCTTATCAGTTTATTGATGATTTGGAAAAAGCAAAAGAATGGTTGATTGACGTTAAATTCTGAGCGAAAATTACATATTGCTTTATTTGACTGCAAACGGAATAGCCTTTTATTTTGAAAGGAAATTATTATGACAAAACTGACAAAACAAATTTGGGCTTCTTTTCTGCTCCTTGGTTTGGTTGGTCAATTTGCTTGGACAATCGAAAATATGTACTTCAATGTATTCCTTTACAATACGATTTCAACCGACCCCAACAATATTGCCGCCATGGTTGCAGCCAGTGCTGTCGTAGCAACACTAACCACTCTGCTGATGGGGGCGCTTTCGGATAAGCTGGGCAAACGCAAGGTGTTTGTATGTGCCGGCTACATGCTGTGGGGGGTTTCCACGATGGCCTTCGGGTTTATCAGTGTACAAAATGTTGCGGTCTGGTTCCCTGCCGCAAATGCTGTCGCAACAGCGGCGGCACTTGTAGTTGTGATGGACTGTGTTATGACTTTCTTCGGTTCAACTGCCAATGATGCAGCATTCAACGCACATATCACCGATGTTACAAACAATGAAAACCGCGGGAAAGTGGAGTCGGTGCTTGCTGTTCTGCCGCTGATTTCCATGCTGATTATTTTCGGGGCATTTGACTCCATGACACAGCAGGGGCGCTGGAGCGAATTTTTTACTATTTTTGGTATCATGGTAACGCTAACGGGAGTCCTCTCTTTCTTCTTATTAAAGGATAAAAAAATGGAACGAACAGAGAATTCTTTTTTCACAAATTTGATTTATGGATTTAAACCGGCTGTAATAAAGCAAAACCCACTATTATATCTTTCGCTGTGCGCACTGGGGGTATTCTCAGTCGCTGTGCAGATTTTCTTCCCCTATCTGATTATCTATCTGCAGAATTATTTAAAAATCGATGCGTATGCAATCGTTCTTGGTGTCGTACTAATAGTGGCCTCTGCTGTAAGCGTGGTCGGCGGCAATTTTATTGACAGAGTTGGCAAACTGAAATTTGTATTTCCTGCGGCGGGTGTTATGCTGGCAGGACTGATCGGTATGTTTTTTGCCCGGTCAATCATAGCGGTGATTGTTGCGGGTGCAGTAATGATGTCGGGCTATATGCTAGTGACAGCCTCGCTGTCCGCTACGGTTCGGGATTACACGCCAGCAGATAAAGTTGGGCATTTTCAAGGTATTCGAATGATTTTTGCGGTTTTGCTTCCTATGATAATCGGCCCGTTTATCGGTGCGGCTGTTATCAAGAACAGCAATAGTACGTATGTTGATTTAGGCGTTGTTAAAAATGTACCTACGCCGTCTGTCTTTCTTGCGTCTGCTGCAGCTCTGATATTTGTAATAATCCCAATTGTGATGTTAAAAAGGAGAGAACACAATGAAAACGAAGTGGGGAGAAAGTCTTCATAAAACTGATATTTTAACAGAATATCCACGCCCGCAGATGGTTCGGGAAAGTTACCTTAATTTGAACGGAATATGGCAATATGCAATTACCGAAACCGATAAATTTCCCGACCAATTAGACGGGAATATTCTCGTTCCTTTTTCACCGGAATGTGAGCTGAGCGGTGTTATGCGTTCCCTTTCCCCAACGCAGACCTTATGGTATCAGCGCACGCTGAAAATATCTTCCAACTTTAATGTGGGGCGAGTGCTTCTGCATTTCGGCGCAGTTGATCAACAGGCAACCGTTTACCTGAATGGAACTGAGGTATGTTCCCATGTCGGGGGATATACCCCTTTCAGCGCAGACATTACCGCGCATTTAAAAGAAGAAAACGTAATCTTGGTAAAGGTACGCGACCTCAGTGATTCGAGCTACTATTCCCGCGGAAAGCAAAAAAGTAAACGGGGCGGCATCTGGTACACGGCGCAAAGCGGTATCTGGCAGACCGTCTGGATGGAGAGTGTGCCGAATGATTATATCAGTTCATTGTGTATCACCCCTCTTTTTGATGAAAGCGCAGTGGAGCTGACTGTCCTTTCGGAAAGCTCAATCCAATGTAATGCAAATGTCGGCGGGCAAAACATCTCCTTTCCACCAAACGAGCCGGTGAAACTCCGTTTGGATTCTTTTATTCCATGGTCACCGGAGCATCCTTATTTGTATGATTTTACTGTCACGATGGGGGAAGACCGCGTTGGCAGCTATTTCGGCATGCGCAAATTTTCGGTTGATACGGATGAAAACGGAATCAAGCGGCTATTTTTGAATAACAAGCCGTATTTTCACAACGGGCTGCTGGACCAAGGCTATTACAGCGATGGAATGTATACTGCTCCAAGTGATGAAGCGATGATTTTTGATATTCAAACCGCCAAAGATATGGGCTTTAACATGCTGAGAAAGCATATTAAAATTGAACCGCTTCGGTGGTATTATCACTGTGACCGAATTGGCATGCTTGTATGGCAGGATATGATAAACGGCGGTGGCGATTACAGGCCGATTACAATTACTTCCCCTGTGGTAACCGACATACATTTTAAAGATTCTCATTATAGTTGGTTTGCCAGGTCGGATGCAGAAGGCCGCCGCCAATACTACATAGAGCTCGACGAGATGATTCGCCACTTGTACAACGCAGTATCAATTGGGATGTGGGTTCCGTTTAACGAAGGCTGGGGTCAGTTTGACGCAAGTAAGGCAGTGGATCGGATTTTGAAATTGGATACTACCCGCACAATTGATCATGCCAGCGGGTGGCATGACCAAAAAGTCGGTGAAATTAAAAGTCTGCATGTTTATTTTCGGAAATATCACTATCAATCGGATAAACTTGGCCGTGCGGTGGTTTTATCCGAATTTGGCGGCTATAACTTCCGAGTGAACGGGCACTGCTTCAACGAAAAGGACTTCGGTTATAAACGCTTTGAAACAGCCGAAGAACTGATGAGTGCTTACAACAATCTTTATGAAACGGAAATTCTGCCGGCAAAAAAGGAAGGTCTTTGTGCGACTGTTTATACCCAGCTAACCGATGTCGAAGATGAATTAAACGGGTTGATTTCCTACGACAGAAAAGTCATAAAGCTGCCGGTTAACAGGGTAAAGGAAATTAACGAAAGATTAAATGATTAATCATAGATTTTAAAAATATTTGATTTTTGGACCTTATTTTCTCTAAAACTCAAACTCTTCGTTTAATTATAATATATTAATACTTTTCGTATTGTATATTAGACCGTTCCGGTGGCACTTCCTTGGAATCAGCGGCTTTGGTCTTGATGAGGATAATTTGGCTTCTTTTCAAACACAGGAGGCCATCCGTGGGGCGAAAGAGTTTGCTCGAAGCTTACTTCAAAAATAGCGCATTCAAGTGTTTTCTGCAAAGAAAGAACTGCACTCCATTTTCGTAGTGCAGTTTTTTTACTGAAATTAAATTTTACATGATATGTTGTGCCGCGCATTTATTATTTTGGCAGCAGGGGATTGCTATCAATTATCTCATGAACCTCTTCGTAGCCGGTCAAAGCAGCCCAGTCATAGCGCGCTGGCAGTGCATACACATAATTTGCGTTTTCACCCAATTCGCTTGGGCCTATGGGGGCTGCACCAATACTGAACTTCTCCTGCTTTAGGGACTCCCACTGCTTATGGGTAAACACCAGGATAGGAATATCCTGCCGGGGATTTTCTTCCGTCCACTTTGGGTTCCGTATGGTAAACTGAGGACCGGTTTCAACAATTGCATTGTTCTGCGTGTCCTCCATGGACCGTCCTTCCCATTTCCCGGTTATAATGGTATACCCCTTCCAGCTTTCCGGAAGGGAAAAGCGAAAACCGTACTGTGTATTTTCATAGGCCTCAAGGCCGGGTTCCGTGTAACTGCCCAGTGTTGCACCGTCAATGACCCAATGCCCGTTTATCTTTCGCACATCCATTGTAATCGGGCGCTTTGAGGCGGCTTCGCCGGTGGACTGCTCCGCGCTGGTAATTTCAATAATCTCACCCTTAACTGTGTACTCATCCATACTGTTCTTCAGGAGGCTTAAGATGTTGATACGGTCGGGCCAGATGCTTGTAATGGTACGGCCGGGGATGCTTTTTAAATTGCTCAGCCATTTTGAAACCAGCGCAGGGCTCACATATTCACCATAGTTTTTCTGCATGCTCTTCAGCACCTCGTCGGCTTGGTCAGAAAGCATAACAAACTGAAGCTTCTTTCCGAAATCCTGCACGAGAACCCGAATCGCTTTTTCATCCTGTTCAGAATTATCGGAATCTGCGGATACCCCGCTGCTGGGCAAGCCCAATATGGTACCGAGATTTTCTGTGTTCAGTTCAAGCGTCTGATTGTCAGCCTGATTATACAACCGGATTGCTGCCGGATTTTTATTAACGCCGTCAAATGTCATCACGAGTGAAAATGCCTTTGTGTCTGTATCTGCAATGGGGAAAGTGAAACTATGCGGAGCGGAACCGGTATCCTCATAATAACAGCTGTCAGTTATGTCCTGATACCCCAGTTCCCCCGTGGCCAGGAGTTCTACCTGCTCCCAGGTAAGGTGGGTCCTTGTTTTTCCTGCCGTTTTTTGTACCTGCCCGAAAAAAGTGGCAAGGTTGATTGCGGCAATGCACAGAGCCGCAGCTGCAATAACAGAAACAGTGATGAAAACACTCCGTCTGTGTTTGCTGGCTTTTATTGTATCACTCATACGGCACCTCCTGCTTTAAATTTTACGGTTCTCTCAGACTTTTTCTGCCAATGCGCCTTTTCCATGGCCAATTTTTTGGGTGCAAATGGCAGGATGAATATACTCTGATTATATAATATGTTATAATATATTATAGGGATTTATGGTGTAATTAATTATTTATTTATATAAAGTTTATCAATGAGAGTGGGTTAACATTGAAACATATTCCCAATATTATTTCACTAAGCAGAATCGTTTTGCTGATTGCTTTATTTTTTACATTCCATAATGCGTTTTTGTTTGTAACTTTATATCTGATCTGCGGGCTCAGTGATGTTTTGGACGGATATATCGCACGCAAAACAAAAACGGAAAGTGAGCTGGGCGCCAGGTTGGACTCAATCGCAGATTTCACTCTTTTTACAGTAATTACCGTATCTATTATCCTTTGGATGGGAAATAAAATTCTGGTTTTCTTACCTTTCATTATTATTATTGCTCTCATTCGCTGTGTTAACCTCGCAATAGGAGCATTAAAATTTCATTCCTTAGTCATGTTACATACTTTGGGAAACAAGTTAACAGGACTTCTGCTTTTTATAAGTCCTCTTTTCATTTTGTATCAGCGTACAGAACCACTTTGGCCTGTATGCATTATTGCGGTTTTGTCAGCGGTGGAGGAAAGTGTAATATTGATCACTACCGCAGAACTTAACATTAACAGACGGAGTATTTTTAAAAGTTAGAATAACTACTTAAACTCAGGGGGAAGATTTATGAAACATCAGAAAAGCGTCGGTCTTTTGGTTATCTTGATTGCACTTTTTTCGCTTTTAGCGGGCGGCATAGGGATACTTTCAAACGGCGGAGCAGGAAGTCACATTTTTACATCCATTCATGGGGAATCAGTCCACATTTATGGCTATGGGATTTATCAAAATGATTCCATTGCAACTTCTGCGCAGGCAATGGCGCAGGACTGGGTTACGGTTTTTTTGGGAGTTCCGCTTCTTATTATTTCATTCATTATTGCCGGAAAAGGGAGCATAAGAGCAAAACTGCTTCTTGCGGGGACACTCGCATATTTTCTTTATACCTACATGTCGTATACATTCCTTTGTATGTATAACCCCCTGTTCCTGATTTATGTTGCATTAATGTCCATGAGTCTTTTTGCATTCGTCTTAACATTCATCTCGTTTGACCTTACAGCGCTTGCGGAAACGTTCAAATGTAAGTTCCCGGTGAAACCAATCGGCATTTTTTTAATCGTATTTGCGTCTTTAATCGGTCTGATGTGGATTGGCGGAATCATACCGCCGCTTATGGCGGGAAAAGTGCCAACCGGTTTAGAGCATTATACTACCCTTGTAATTCAGGCAATGGATCTTGGCTTAGTAATTCCTGCTACGATTCTTGCAGCTGTGTTGTTGTTAAAGAGGAACCCGTTTGGTATACTGCTTTCTGCCGTGATGTGTATGAAGGGGCTGACTATGCTTACAGCACTGACCGCGATGGTCATCGGTCAGATGGCTACGGGCGTGAAAATGTCAGTAATCGAAGTGTTGCTTTTTCCCATTATGAATATTGTTGTGATATTCGGCGTGATCGTTTTTATGAAACGGATCCCTGAACCGGAAAAAGCGGCAAAAAATATGACAAAGTAATTAATTTTAAGCAACTTAACATATAAAATAACGGCGGGGGAACAAAAAATGAATGTACTGGAAAATAAATTTACGCAGGAATTAATTGATAAATCCGAGCAGGCGAAAAAAGAGTGCAAATATAATCCAACGCGTTTTCTTCAGATGATTGCGAAAAACGGCGGCGTTAAAACAGCAAAGACGCTGATTGCGAAAGATGAGATTTCCGACGGGTTTACAACATTGGAGCTGTGCGGCAGACTTGATTTATCAATGGAAGCTTCCGTAGTTGATAAAAAGTACGCGGAGCTCTTTACAGATGACGAGGTCAACGCATGCTATTTGCGGCTTTGTGAATGTGAATTTTTTAAGTGATACCTTAATTGATATCTGTGAATTTATCTTATTACGAACAAGTCAGAAAAAGGGATGCAATCTTAACAGATTGCATCCCTTTTCGGTTTTACCAGATACATCAAGAAGCGTAGCGTTCAGCCCATATTCATGTGCTGCATAATACGGTTATGAAACTCTTCGTAAGATTTGCTCCCATTTAATAGCTTCAATTGTTCTTCGTCCGAAAGCGATAAAAAGCGATTCTTTGCTTCGGTGTCTTTTTCATTCAGTACCGAAGGGAAAGGAAACTCATAAAATCCACTGTAATCCACAGGTATCACCTCATAATTAGATTATGAAGATTTTTCCAATAAATACAGGAAAAAATATAAAATCTAATCCTATTCCCTCAAATGCATTCGCTGCCGCTTGTTTATTTCGTGCAATTCTAAAAATAGTAGTTTCCACTTTATTTACTGGCACTAATTTATTGGCTTGTCATAATATGTAATGATTCAATTATAATTAGAAGAACTTGCTTTACAGCAGTTTCTTTGATTATTAATTATCTGTACAGAACCAATTTTATTTAAATGGATTTGTTCAAATCCAGAATGGAGGATGATTATATGGCACTCAGTGTTTGCAGAAATAACAATACAGGCGTTTCAGCTGACGTTGATGATCGTGACGACCGTGGTTGGCGTCGCGACCGTGATGACCGTGATGACCGTCGCGACCGTGATGACCGTGATGACCGCGACGACCGTGATGACCGCGATAACCGTGATGAACGCGCTATTCTTGCCGACCTTCGAAACAATGTAGGAAGAGTTATCACAGTGTTCACAGAAAGCGGAGGCTGCTCGGGCAGCGGATTTACCGGCCTGCTTGTAAGGGTTGACCGTAAATTTATTAAACTCACTACATCTTTGCCTTCAGCACCCCGCCATCCGTTTGGTTTTCAGGGGGATTTTTTCGACGATCGTGATCGTTGCGGAAGGAGACTTGGAACGGTAGTCATTATTCCGATTCGTCAAATCGTGGCTTTCTGTTTCAATGAAATTTAAATCGGATTCTGACCGGCTAAGCAAACTGCAGGTCGGGATAACAAAATTTCGGCAAAATGGCACACAACCGAAGTTGTGTGCCATTTCAATAAAAAATTAACTATATTTTATAGAGTTACTAATTAAACTTTCTGCTTTCATAAACAGTTCATTCGATGTGCTGATATTATTTTCGTCTTTCATTAGCTTTTGCCGCACGTCAGCCGGCAAATTATTAAAGTATTGCTCCATTTCCGGACTGGATAAAACATCATCCAAATTCATAATATCACCTCGCTGATATTTTTACCGAAAATAAGTAAAAAATTCAGGTAACTGAATGAACGTTTCTGTTATTCCAAACCAAATTGAATTTCCCAATTCAGTTTACCGTTTTCAAATGTTAAGTCGGCATAAGCTCCTGAATTACCTGAACCAGCCCACCGATAAACCACGGTGTACATACTGCCGCCTTTTGCTCCGGATTCCCACTGCAATTTTCCGTCGCTGCCGATGATCGATTTGGCGTCTGCATAAGACATGCCGTCTTTTATCTTGCTGTACTCTGCCAGTGAAATTTTGGGACCGCTTGTGTCCCTCTCTTCGCTGTAGGATTCAGCAGTTGAGTCACTGCCGAATATGGATTGAAATACGGACTGGGAATCGCTTTGTGATGTTGTTTGCAATGCGGATTCCTGCGATGAGTCGGAAGATGCGGCTGATTGGGCTGCGGCTGCGGTTTTGGAGGAAGACATAGATGAAACGTTTGTATTGGCTGGAAGCGCATATTCATTAGATTCCTGTGAAGATTGCTGTGAAGAATTCTGTGACATAACCGTCGATTCAACCTTGTTCACGGCGGCGGGTGCAGATTCGGCCTCAGACGATACCGTAGAGGAAGAATTTTCTGTTTTCTGGTTGCTGCAGCCGGTAAAAGCTGTGGCTGAGAAAATTATAATAGTTAACGTAAATACGGTAAAACCAAAATAAAATAGTTTAATCTTTTTTGTATGGGACTTTTGAATTTTCCCTGCGTGTAGCTGTGAGACACCTTTCGTTAAATCACTTGCTGTAGTTATTAATGTAAAGCAGCCAATACTGCTGCGCTTTGTCTTAAGTCCTTCATTTTTCATGGCGTTACCTCCGGTGACGACAGTTTCACACACTATACTAAATAATGGCTTTTTATAAATTTATCACGTTTGCAGTAAATTGTCGAGGAAATTAATGGAATGTGGTACCATAAAGGAAATTATTTCGAGGGTTTAAAGCAGCTTTTAACAAAAAACAATTGACATTTTTATATATAATTGTTATGATATTTACGCAATTAAAAATAATATACCCTTGAGGGAGTAGTTTGCATACGTTTCGTATGTGCCAAGTCAACATGCATGGCCGTTTCGGTCTGGCTTGCCTTAAAGAACAAGACTTAAGTGTAGCTGATCAAATGCTATACTTGAGCTTTTTTATTTGTTAAATTAAGAATAGCGCTTTGTATTCGGGGAAAAATTATTTTGTACAGCTTAAGTAATTAAATATTACTCGTGGGGGAGTAGTTTGCATACGGTTTCGTATGTGTCAAGTCAACAGCATGGCCGTTTCGGTCTGGCTTGCCTTAAAGAACAAGACTCATGTATAGCTTTGAAAGAAGCTGTGCATGAGCCTTTTTTATACATTTGATTTAGTTTACTGGGGGTATTGAATTCACAACTTGGCCTTATTCTACTGTAATGAGCATTCATATGTTTGAAATGCTCGGAATACATACGGTATTCCGGTTCTTAGCGAGCTGTTCCACAACTTCTTATTTTAAGAAACGCACTAACATTTTGGAAGGAATGAAATAATGAAATATTATTTAGAAAGCACAGACAATGTTTTTGAGCAGGTTCACAGCAGTGAATCAGGCCTGTCAAATGCGGAAGCAACTCTTCGCTTACAGCAGAACGGTAAAAACAAGCTTGCGGAGGGGGAAAAAGTTTCCCTGCTGAAACGGTTTGCGCAGCAGCTTGGTGACCCGATGACAGTTATTTTAATTGTCGCTGCGGTTGTTTCCGCGATTACCGCAACATATGCACATGAATCTTCCGCAGATGTATTCATAATCCTTGCTGTCGTAATCATCAATGCCGTGCTTGGCGTTTATCAGGAAAGCAAGGCTGAAAAAGCGATCGAAGCATTACAGGAAATGGCAGCTTCTACCTCCAAAGTGCTTCGCGATGGCTCCGTTGTCAATGTAAGAAGCGAAGATTTAGTGTCCGGTGACGTAATTGTACTGGAAGCGGGCGATGCCATACCGGCTGATAGCAGAATTATTGAAAGTGCCAGCATGAAGATTGAAGAAGCTGCCTTGACAGGCGAGTCTGTGCCCGTCGATAAAATTGTAAAAACTCTTACCCTGAATCAGGAAAAAGAGGTACCGCTTGGCGACCGTAAAAACATGGCTTATATGGGCAGTACCGTTGTATACGGACGCGGAAAAGCGGTTGTTGTGTCAACAGGTATGGAAACTGAAATGGGTAAAATTGCGGATGCGCTCGCCAACGCGAAACAGGGTGCTACGCCGCTTCAATTAAAACTAAATCAGTTGAGTAAAATCCTGACCTATTTGGTAGTTGGGATTTGTATTTTCATGTTCGTGTTCAGTCTAATAAAAGAGGGCAATTTCAATACACAAGCTGTTTTAAACACGTTCATGGTTGCCGTCAGCTTAGCTGTAGCCGCTATCCCGGAAGGTCTTGCGACCGTTGTAACAATTGTACTTTCCATTGGCGTAACAAACATGTCAAAGCGCAATGCCGTAATCCGCAGGCTTACCGCGGTGGAAACGCTCGGCTGCGCACAAATCATCTGTTCAGATAAGACCGGAACACTGACTCAAAATAAAATGACAGTCGTTGATCATTATGGGGAAGATGAGATCCTTTTAGCAAAGGCTATGGCGCTTTGCAGCGACGCGGAACTTTACGAAAGCGGTGAAGTAAAGGGTGAGCCGACGGAAAGCGCTTTGGTAAGTTACGCGTCAGGGCTGTCACTGAAAAAATATAATTTGAAAGCGGAATATCCCCGTATTGGGGAAGCTCCGTTTGATTCGGTACGAAAAATGATGTCCACCGTTCATTCCTCCGCCAGCGGTGTGGTACAGTACACAAAAGGCGCTCCCGACGAAGTGCTGAAACAGTGTACACATATTTTGCGGAATGGCGAAGCAGTTGAATTAACAGAAGATATTCATAAAGAAATACTGGCGGAAAACAAACGTATGGCGGATCAGGCGCTCCGTGTGCTCTGCGCAGCATATAAAGAGTACTCCGAGCCCCCAGTTTCGGATGAACCGGTAGTCCTTGAACAGGGCCTTACATTCATCGGCCTGACCGGTATGATTGACCCGGTACGCCCGGAAGTAGTGGATGCGATTAAGGAATGCAAAGCAGCCGGAATTCGCCCGATCATGATCACAGGGGATCACAGGGATACGGCTGTCGCAATTGCTATGCAGCTTGGCATCATTACGGATGCGTCACAGGCAATCACCGGTTCACAGCTGAACGAAATCGGGGATGAGAAATTCAAAAAGTCCGTCGGTCAATATTCCGTCTATGCAAGAGTCCAGCCCGAGCACAAGGTTCGAATCGTAAACGCATGGAAAAGCAATGGCATGGTAACCGCCATGACCGGTGACGGAGTAAATGACGCGCCTTCCATAAAAAGTGCGGATATCGGAATCGGCATGGGGATTACCGGCACCGATGTCACTAAAAATGTAGCGGACATGGTATTGGCGGACGACAACTTTGCAACCATCGTTTCAGCGGTCGAGGAAGGCAGAAAAATTTACGATAACATCCGTAAGGCAATCCAGTTCCTGCTTGCTTCCAATTTAAGTGAGGTTCTGTCCGTCTTTACGGCAACGATTATGGGATTTGTTATTTTAAAACCTGTTCATCTTTTGTGGATTAATTTGATTACCGACTGCTTCCCGGCGCTTGCACTCGGCATGGAAAAAGAAGAAAAGGGTTTAATGCAGCGTAAACCCCGAAGTGCCAAAAGCGGAATTTTTGCCGGCGGACTCGGCACGGATGTTGCTTACCAGGGAATTCTGGTTTCACTGGTAACTCTTGCCGCCTACTTTGTGGGGCATTTTATGGAGGCCGGTGTTTGGGAAATTACCAACAGTGCCGACGGAATGACAATGGCTTTCTTAACCATGTCCATGGCGGAAATATTCCACTCGTTCAATATGCGCTCTCAACGCGGTTCCCTTTTTACAATGAAGAATCAAAATATCTATTTAATCGGCGCTATGCTGGTTTCAATTCTTTTGACCACTGCGGTAATATATGTTCCGGCTCTTGCGGTTGCGTTCGGCTTTGAACACATCTCTATCGCAGAATATGCAGTCGCCTTGGGTCTGGCATTTTCTGTGATTCCTATTGTAGAAGTAATTAAAGTATTTCAAAGAAATTTTTCTAAAAACGATTAAGCTTGATTTGAACTTAAAAGCTGAAAGCCACGGAAACAGTCCGTGGCTTTTTGACTTTTCAGGATTGAATAATATAGTAAAATAAATGGTCTTTAACGCTTTAGTGGGGAAAATACATAAAGAAAATATAGTTCTTCTGCAGCGTAATTATCTCAATGTAATATGATAATATAAACTAACAAATATAATATTAAAAACCATATGAATGATAAAATTAGGAAGTGCTTTTATGACATGGAGTATTATTTCAGATAGTTCCTGCGATCTTCCAAACAGTGCATTTGATAATCAAGATTTCTACTTTGCAAAAGTACCGTTGAAAATTATTGTCGGCAGCACAGAATTTGTCGATGATGATTCACTGATTGTGAACAGCATGCTGATGAAGATGAAGGATTACAGCGGAGCCTCTTCTTCTGCCTGCCCAGCACCCGAAGAGTGGGCGCAGGAGTTCCGAAAGAGTGAAAATACGATTGCAGTTACAATGACCAGTGCGCTGAGCGGTACTTACAACAGTGCTGTGGTTGCTAAGAACTTAGTTTTGGAAGAATTTCCGGATAAAAAGATTCATGTAATCGATTCCCGTTCCACTGCGGGGGATTTGGTATTGATTCTCCGTAAAGCTGCGGAGCTGATTGCTTCCGGGGCAGATTTTGAAACGGTTGTCGAGCAGACAGAAAGATATTCTAAAAGTTTGATTTTGCTTTTTGCACTTGGTTCTTATAATAATTTAATTAAAACAGGAAGGATGAGCCGTGTAGCCGGTATTCTTGCTACTACACTTGGTATTCGTGCTGTTGCTTCCAATACACCGGAAGGCGAAATTCAAATTCTGCAAAAACCCCGCGGCGAGGATCGTGCAATTCGTTGTATCGTGGAAACTATGGCTAAACTGAAAAATTTGGCTGGTCAACCGGTGGTTATCAGCCATTGTAACAATCTGCAGGGTGCACAGCGGCTGAAGGAATTGATTATTCATACCTGCCTGACTACGAAAATCACTATTTTGCAAACCCGGGGACTGACCAGTTTTTATACGGAAAGCGGCGGATTTTTAATCGGATTTTGACAATGATCAAACTATAGCAATTTCAATTAAGAATAGGAAAAGAAGATGTTATCTCCCCCGCCGGAGGCGGGGGAGATAACGATAGCTATTCCGCTTCATTTTTGTAATTGCTGTAAGGTGAACTTTTGGAATAATTATTTTGTATCTTCATAAACTACTTCTTGACAAACACAATAATATTATATATAATCAAATTGTAATCAATTAGATTATATTAAATAAAAAATGAGGAGAACAGATTATGACAATTTATGATTATAAAGTAAAAGATGCAAAAAACAACGAAGTTTCCCTTGAAGATTATAAAGGCAAAGTGCTCCTAATCGTTAACACCGCGACCGGCTGTGGGTTTACTCCGCAATATGAGGGACTTGAAAATTTATATAAAAAATATCAGGCGCAGGGGTTTGAAATTTTAGACTTCCCGTGCAACCAGTTCTTGAATCAGGCGCCGGGCACAAATGACGAAATCGTGAGTTTTTGCCAGCTGAAATACGGAACGACTTTTAAAACCTTTTCTAAAATTGAAGTGAACGGTAAAAACGCAGACCCTTTGTACACTTATTTGAAAAATGAAGCGGCTGCGGAAGTTGAAACCAGCGCATCCAATACTTTTGCAAATAAATTAAAAGGTCTTGGGCAAAGTGTGTTCGGTACGGACATTAAGTGGAATTTTACGAAATTCCTGATTAACAAAGACGGAAAAATAGTGGCTCGCTATAACCCAACGGTGACTCCCGACAGCATTGACGGGAAAATTGCTGAATTGTTAAACTAATTTGTATCAAATCGTATTGTGTGTTATGATGAAGATGAAAAACATGCAGGGAGACTTGATATGAACTATGACAGCCTGAAATTGGGAAACCAACTTTGCTTTCCGCTTTATGCCTGCTCGAAGGAAATTATTAAAAAATACAAACCTTTTTTAGATCCTTTGGGCTTGACTTATACTCAGTACATCACACTGATGGCACTTTGGGAAGAAAGTAATGTAACCGTCAAAACGTTGGGGGAAAAGCTTTATCTGGATTCCGGTACCCTTACTCCCCTCTTGAAGAAGATGGAGTCACAAGGCCTTGTTACACGAGAACGCAGTCCGCAGGATGAACGTAATGTTTATATCAAACTAACGGAAAATGGTTTGGCTCTCAAAGAGAAAGCGCTGGAAGTACCAAAACAGATTGGAAGCTGTATTTCACTTTCTGCAGAGGAATTTATTTCACTTCAACAGATGTTGAATAAGATATTGAAGCAGCTATCACAATAACGGATAAGCGAAAAAACTTTAAATATAATGGCGCTTAAACTTTTTTATGAAGCTTAAGCGCCTATTTGTATTCGTTTTTTCGCGGTAGGGTATGTTAAAGCCAGCAGCAGCTGCTTCCGATTTGTTGTTTACTTTTCTTTTTGATTTTGGCCAGTTCTTCTGTCAACTCATATACGTTTGAAAATTGATGGGATTTATTACTGACTCCTGCAATCGAAAGGGAAATCAGCGGAAATTTTTCGATTGTACCATGTCGGTCTTCCGCGATGATATATCCGTTTTGAATATCCTGCGGATTATAGTACTGCAGCACTTTTTTGTCAAACTCATTGATGATCATACCGCAAAGGCTTGCACCCTCGTAATTATCCATTATTATAATGAAGTCGTCACCCCCAACATGACCGGCGAACTGTCCGCTGGGCATATGGGTGATAATCAGATCGGCAAGCAGCTTAATAATTAAATCCCCGTTTTCGAAACCGTAAACATCGTTGTAGGCTTTAAAATTATCAATATCCAGATAAATCACGCAGTACGGCTTTTCTTCCAAAATGAACTGTTTCATTTTTTGCTCTATGATCAGGTTTCCCGGTAAGCCGGAAAGTGGATTTTGGTATTTTGCGTTCACCACTTCAATCTCGGTCGTTTTTTGAAGCAGATCCTTAATGGTTACGGTTCCAACATATTTATTGTCTTTTATGACAACAATAAAGTCATACAATTTTTCCGGCGGGCGGGACATTGCCATTTGGGAAACTGCGTCGATGGGAGTTTGGTAATCCACGGCCAAAAAATTACAGTCCATTAAGCTTGCAATCGGCCTTTTTTCATTTAGGCTGAATCCATATCTTCCGCTGAGCTGCAAAACCAAACGCGACTTTGTCACAACACCTAAAACGATGCCGTCTTCCACAACACATTTTCCAAAGGAGGAGGAGTCTCGTTTTAATTCTTCAAAAACAGTTGCCACCTGAGAATAAGGAGAGATGGTTTCCGTGGCCGTGCAGATGTTTTCAATATAAATATTGCTGACCTTACCACCGAAAATATGATTTTTTCGTCTGTTTGCTTCATTTAGAATTTCAATCACTTCGGCGTCGATATCGTGCATGGTATCGCTTGGTTTCTGCAGAAAGTATCCCTGTGCATACTGAACACCCAAGTTTACCAGTGTAGTCAATTCTTTTTTTGTTTCTACTCCCTCGGCAATCAGACTGATGTTTGAAATGTGGGACAGCTCTAACATGCTTCGTACCAGTGCAAATTTCATGCTGTCGGAATCAATATTGCGGATCAGCTGCATATCTAATTTAATAAAATGAGGGTTTACATCACTAATCAGGTTTAATCCGGAATACCCTGCGCCGGCGTCATCTACCGCAATCTTATAGTTTTGCTCTTTATAGTGGGATATTGTGCCTTTAAAACCGCTCATATCGGAAACGGCATTACGCTCGGTTATTTCAAAAATAATACTCTCCGGTGTGATTCCATACTGTTCCAAATATTCTTTGGTAAAGCCCTGTTTGAATTTTACATCATGCATAATATTGGGATTTACATTCAGAAATAATTTTTTATCGTAGGGTGGCTGCATTTTGTGATATGCTGTGCGAAGCGCCATTGTACGGCATATCAGTTCAAGGTCCCAAAGCCGGCTGCCTTCTCCCGCAATTCGGAATAATTCTTCCGGGTTTGCAATATCGCTTTCGCAGGTGATTCTGCTCAATGCTTCGTGCCCAATGATAGAGCCATCACGTAGGGATACAATGGGCTGAAAAACAGTCTTTAAATGCTGTTCGTCAATAATCTCATCCAATTGCTTTTTTATTTTTTCTTCCATTTTTGTTACCACCATTTCTCCCGGTTCCTCTATTTTTTCAGTTTACAATCGGTATATCGGCTGTAACTAAAATTGTATATTAGGAGTGAGTAAAAATAGCTTTAGAATTATGTAAAATATCTATTTGTTTAATTTTTTGATTTGATAACAATTAAAAATCAACGGCTTTTTGTATTATTTATTCCGAATACAAACGATAGTCATGCAGAAAATACAAATTGGCCTTTTTGTTAGGAAATGAGTGCGATATTTGGTGATACCGCATAGTCGAACCTCATAGAATCGGATTGATAATTCAAATGGCTTGGAGTATAATAAATCGGGTATCGCGTTATTCAGGCATTGAATAGAATTGAAAGATTCATAAAATAGAAATTTAAAGATAGGAGATATAATAATTCTGATGGAAAAAGATAATCGTTTTGCTGTACTGATTGACGCAGATAATGTTTCGGAAAAGTATATAAAGTATATTCTTGATGAGATCTCAAATGATGGGGTAGCAACTTACAAGCGTATTTACGGCGATTTTACAAAGCCCACTTTGGGTATGTGGAAAAATGTTTTGTTGGATTACTCTATCATTCCAATACAGCAATACGGCTATACAACCGGAAAAAATGCAACGGATTCCGCCATGATTATCGATGCGATGGATATTTTGTATTCAGGAAATGTTGAGGGATTCTGCATCATTTCGAGTGACAGTGATTTTACCCGTTTGGCTGTACGTCTGCGGGAATCCGGAATGTTTGTGGTTGGTATGGGTGAAAAAAAGACTCCGACAGCCTTTATTTCCGCCTGCAATAAGTTTCGGTATCTGGAGGTTCTGGCACAGGGCGCCAATCCAAGTCCTCTGCCTACAGATGAATCGGGTGAGATTACTTCCGTAGAAATGACTCCGCTTGAAACAATTAAAAGCGCGGTTCGAACCATTGTGCAGGAAATATCAGATGACGACGGCAGGGCTTTTGTCGGGGAACTCGGCAACATGCTGGTACGCCGCTATCCGGACTTTGATGTAAGAAATTATGGCTTTCGTAAACTTACTCCGATGCTCAAATCAATGGAGATATTTGATATTTATTCCGAGCGGAACAGTGATGGGTATAACAAGCTTGTTTATGTAAAAGAAAGAAGTATACCTAACCTGCCGCAGCGCATTAAATTTCAAAAGGATACAAAATAAACAGTTAAATTTTAAGCAGACAAGAGTTATATCTCTTGTCTGCTTTTTTGTATCTGTAGGGACAAGATAAATTAATCCAATCCGTTGAACGCAGGGTAAGCAGATTCTCCGTGCTCGGACAAATCCAGACCAACTTCCTCATCATCGGCAGATACCCGGATTTTCTTCACAACAAGCTTTGCTACACCAACCGCGATTAAGGTGCCGGCTACAGCGAAAGCCGCTGCTACGCCGATTGCCGCAAGCTGCCGCAGAAATAAGTTTATATTTCCGTAAATCAGCCCGTCCCATTGTGCCGCAGGATTAATGGATGACTTTGTGAAAATGCCTGTTGCAATTCCGCCCCAAATTCCGCCGACACCGTGACATCCGAAAACATCCAAAGCGTCGTCATATCCGAATTTCTTTTTTACAACAGAAATAAAGAAGTAGGAAATTGGACTTGCTAAAGCACCGATTACAATTGCTGACCAAATCGGCACAAAACCGGCGCCGGGGGTAATTGCCACAAGTCCGATTACCATACCTGTAGAGGCACCGACAAGAGTCGGTTTGCCGCCCGTGATGATATCAATCAACATCCAGGAAAGCATAGCTGCGGCAGCGGAGGTATTCGTTGCCATGAACGAATGAACGGCAAGTTCATTGGCCGCAAGTGCGCTGCCGCCGTTAAATCCGAACCAGCCGAACCACAGAAGTCCAGCGCCGATAAAAACAGAGGGCACGTTATGGGGATGATAGGAGTTACTGTCGCAGCTTTTGCGTTTGCCCAGTACAATGGCCAAAACGAGTGCGCTGATGCCGGAAGTAATATGTACGACATTGCCGCCCGCGAAATCGACGGAACCGATTTTCATCAGGAAGCCGCCGCCCCAAACCATATGGGCCATAGGGTAATATACAATAACTGACCAGATAATCACAAATACAAAAAAAGCAGGGAACCGCATTCTTTCAACTACAGCACCGGATATTAACGCAGGTGTGATAATTGCAAACATCATTTGAAAAATTGCAAAAGTCATTGTATTTGGGTAAGGAAGGGTGGCATCTTTAAATCCGTCAAAATTCAGACCAAACCATTTTAAGTTTCCGATGACACCGCCAATGTCACCGCTGAAAGAAAGGGAAAAGCCAACCAATACCCAAAGAAGGGATGCAACACCTAAAGTAAACGCACATGACATAATAGTGTTAATCGAATTTTTTCGTTTTGCCAATCCCGAGTAAAAAAGTGCAAGCGCGGGGGTCATAAGAAAAACCATCGCCGAGCATAACAGCATCCAAGCCACATCTCCATGATCCATTAACATTTCCTCCTGTATTTGCTTTCTGTACAAAGAATGGACTCAATTTCATTCAAACAAAAAAGGGCCAACAATTACCATCGTCAAATGGTGATTGTTGGCCCCATTGCCTGTACAACATGGGAATAATATATCACAGATTTTTATAAATTGCAAGATGCAAACTTTAAATATTCAAGTAAAATGAATAATATACATTTATTTATATACATTTAGGGCATAATTTTCTTTTTAAATATAGATTTGGAAAGAATGCAGTCAAACAGATTCTAAGCATCAACGGATACGGACTGAATTTTTTTCCGGCAAAATAATCCGATCAGCGGAAGAGCAAGATAACAGCTAAACCCTGAACATTACGGCAAAGTTTTGAATTTGCATTAACAATTATAAAAGCTGCAAAATTATAAGAGCAGAACGCTGGCGTTCTGCTCTTATTTTAACAAGATCCCATAAAATTTTTAACGGAACGCAGTAAATCTTCCAAGGAACAGATTTGTTCTCCACAGCCTAAAACTGCGCTTTGTACATTGTTGGGCAGCGACGAAAAATATTGATTGACTTCTGAATTATTTTCCAGAAGATCATTTAAACCGTTAGCCATATCAATCACCCCATGGATAGTGTACGACATGGAGGTTAAAATATTAAGGAATATAGTGACAATTAAAAATTATTTTACTGCGAATTTATAAATCGTAGTGTGTTTATATGTTTCACCGGGCTTTAAGTTTGCAAATGGAAATTCGGGGTGATGCACCGCGTCCGGGAAGAACTGAGTTTCAAGGCAAAGCGCGTGGTGGGGCAGATGCTTCGCGCCGCCTTTTCCCTTTGAAGCGGCACCAAAACTGTTTCCGGTATACAACTGAATTCCAGGCATATCGGTAAATATCATCATAACCCTGCCGCTTGCCTGATCATAGAGCTCGCCGGCCTTCTTCATGCCGTCGGCGCCGTTCAGAACAAAATTGTGGTCATATCCGCCGCACTTTTTCAGCAGCCGGTCATTTGCCCTTATGTCCTGTCCAATGGTTTTTGCCTGGTTAAAATCGTATGGCGTGCCGTCGACAGGGGTCAATTCACCGGTGGGAATTAAATCATCCCGCACTGCAGTAATATAGTCAGCATTAAGCTGCAGTTCATTCGAAAGAACATCCCTGCGAACGTCTCCGCTGATATTAAAGTAAGAATGATTGGTCAGGTTGACGGGCGTTTCGCTGTCTGTGTGTGCAGCATAGTCAATGATAAGCGCATTGTCCGTGGAAACGGTGTAAGTTATAGTAACGTCTAAATTGCCAGGGAAGCCACATTCCCCGTCTGTACTGCGGTAGGCAAACGTAACGGATGGCGCGTCGTCGCTGTTGTCGCTGCATTTTAGCCGCCACAGCCGGTCTTGGAACCCACCGGGCGCACTGTGAAGGGAGTTTGTTCCGTCATTTGCAGCGAGCAAATAACTTCGCCCGTTTATCTCAAAGCTTGCCCCGTCAATGCGGTTTGCAAAACGGCCGATTGCCGCTCCCAAAACGTCGCCGGATTTGCGGTATTCTTCTAACGTGTCGTGCCCGAGAACCACGTCGCCAAAGCTGCCTGTTTTATCGGGAGTCAAAAGTTTTACAATACGGCAGCCGTATGTCATAACTTCAGCTGTCATTCCGCTTGCGTTTTTCATTTTGTAAATGTCGACTGCGGTTCCGTCCGGCATTTCTCCAAATACGGACTTTTCAATACTCACTTCAAACCCTGCTTTCCTGTTTTTGTTGAATTTTATGCACCGATCAATGCGGCGCCGATGATTCCTGCATCATTACCGAGCTGAGCTTTGCATAGGACGGTCTTTTTGGATGTGTTGATCGTGTAAGCCTCATGAGCGATGTATTCACGCAGAGGCTTCAGAAGGGTCTCTCCTTCATTGCAAATACCGCCGCCGATGCACAGAATGTCCGGCTGGAAAGTATTAATACAGTTGGCGAGACCGCAGCCAAGATAAGCGATGTATTCATCCACAACCGCCTTGCCGATTGGGTCGCCTGCGCGCATTGCGTCAAAAGCCGTGCGGCCGCTCACATTATTCAAATCATTATTTACCAATGTCCAGATCGGGCAGTTATGATTATTTGTCTTTTGCATTGCTTCCTTTGTCTGAGCAATTAATCCCGTTGCGGAAGCGTAAGCTTCCCAACAGCCATTGCGGCCGCAGGTGCAGTGACGACCGTTGAAAAGAATAACGGTGTGACCCATCTCGCCTGCTGCATAGTTAGTGCCGGCATAAATCTTTCCGCTCAGAATAATTCCACTGCCAATACCGGTGCCAAGCGTAATAGCAAGGCCATTCTCCGCGCCTCTTAATGCACCCGCCTTGTATTCGCCGTAAGCTGCTGCGTTTGCGTCGTTTTCAACAATTACCTTTTTACTCAATCTTGCTTCTAATAATTCTCTCAACGGATAATTATTCAGGTACAGGTTATTGGCAAACTCTACAACTCCGGTATCACGATTCACCGTACCCGGCGTGCCGACTCCTACCCAGGGAATATCGTTAATTGTAATTTTTGCATTTTCAAGCGCTTCCAGCGCAGTGACCGCCAACTGTTCACAAAGTTCTTCCGGAGCACACGGCACTTTGGTTTTTCTTTTGGCTGATGCAAGGATTTGATAATTCTCATCTACGACGCCGGCGGCAATATTTGTTCCGCCCAAGTCGATTCCCAGATAATACATGATATGGTCCTCCTTATTTGTGATATCAAATCATGATATCGAATCAATTGTATATCAGTATAGCATTTTATTCTATTAAATGTAAATATATTGAATAACATATCAGAAAAATTTGTTACTGTGTGTAAACTTGTGGTATAATAGCAAAATAAATCAAAAGATACCCGATTGGAGTAAATGCAAGTGAGCTATCAAGAACTTCCCCAAAGTATGAAAAATGAATCTGTCAAATCCTTTTTGGCATTGCTGCACGGCCGTCGTTTTTCACTCGCCGTAAAGCGTGTATTTGACCTTGTGGTCTCTTTTATCATCCTTGCGGTGTTTTCGCCGTTTCTGCTGCTTTTGGCGCTTGCAATCAAACTTGACTCCGCAGGCCCGGTGTTCTACCGTCAGGTACGTGTCGGTCGCTACAATCAGGATTTTAAAATTTTTAAATTCCGAACTATGGTGCAGAACGCAGACCGCGTCGGCCCACCCCTCACAGTGGGCGACGACCCTCGTGTCACCCGTGTCGGTCATTTGATCCGCAAGCTTCGCCTCGACGAGTTTTCGCAGTTGCTCAATGTTCTGGGCGGCAGCATGAGCATGGTTGGCCCACGGCCGGAGGTTCGTAAGTATGTGGATGTTTATACCCCTGAGTATATGGCTACCCTGTTGGTACGGCCGGGAATCACCGCGACATCGAGCATTGCATTTAAAGACGAGGACAGGCTGCTGAATTCCGGAGGAAATCCGGAGGAAATTTATGTGAAACAGATTTTACCGCCGAAAATGGCGTTGAATCTTGAGTATTTAAAAAGAATCAGTGTTTGGAACGACATTAAAATTATGTTCCAGACAGTCGCAGCTGTTTTTCTGCCGCAGCGAGAATCCTAAAGTTAGGTATTCATTAGAAAATAATTCAAAACAGTCATATTTCACCTTGTGCCTGACAATAATAGGCATGAGGTGATTTTTATGTTTCAGCTTAGACCTGACCATCCGAAAAGCCAAAAAGAAATTGATGACGAGATTAGGGTAATGGCAGCCACACTGCGCAGTATAAATCAGAGCAGCATTCCAACAGATGTTCTGGGCAGTTACACCGGTATTGCAAGGGATGGGGAAACGCCAACGCAGGACGCCGACGATCTTTAAATTTTCAGCCATATTTTTCAATCATCCAACATAGTAATGGATAAACGGTGGGAGAATTTCCGCCGATTGATTCGCTCTGCTTCTGTCATTTTTGGGAGCGAACTATGAGGGACAGTGGGTGATTGTTTGATTTGCCATTTTTCTAAATTGAAGAAGGTTCTTTCATTATTGCTTGTGGCGGCACTTGCTGTTACCGCTATTGTGGTTTCATATCATTTTGTACAGCCTGATTCAGTTGCAACTGAAGCGGAAGCAAAAAAAAGCAGTTACATTAAATGGGTAGAGTTTAACGTATCCTACCTTGCACTGCAAAAGGCGCTTAATATTGACGTTGATTCGCATGAGCACGGCGGAAATATCAGTTGGATTCAGCTGCTTGCATATTTGGGTGCAAAGTACGGCGGTGATTTTTCCCACTATAAAAGCAACGACATGGATGCTCTCGTAACAAAACTGCAGTCAAAGAGTATGGAGGAAATTACCTCGGGAATGAAATTGTATTCCTATTACAACGAGGCTTATACCGCCGTGCTTGGCGGACTTGTTGGAAGCTATAAAGTGAATGGGGAAGAAAAATACGGATTAATGGCATTTTCTCCAATTGCCAAAACATTTCCTTATGAAGACTATGACGACTTCGGCACACGGCGCACCTACGGCTTTTCGCGGCCGCATCTGGGTCATGATTTAATTGCAGCTACCGGTACCCCTGTCATCGCTGTTGAATCCGGTGTGGTGGAAGCGCTGGGCTGGAACCAGTACGGAGGCTGGCGCATCGGTATCCGAAGTTTTGATAAACATCGCTACTATTATTATGCTCATTTACGGCAAAATCGGCCGTATGCCGAAGGCCTTGAAGTCGGCCAAACGGTAACAGCCGGCGATGTAATTGGGTATGTGGGGCACACGGGATACAGCACAACTGAAAATGTGAACAATATCCGGCTTAGCCATCTGCATTTTGGTCTCCAACTTATTTTTGATGAAAGTCAAAAGGAATGCAATAACGAAATATGGGTGGATGTTTACCCCATTACCATGCTGCTTCATCAAAAACAGGCGGAGGTTGTCCGTGATAACGCTACCAAAGAGTTCCATAGTAAAAATAAAATTGAAATAAATAAATGATTTTGTAAATTTCATTTGATTTTGCCGTCGCGCTATGCTATAATAGCACATGTTGATTTGCTGGTATGGCGGAATCGGCAGACGCAAGGGACTTAAAATTCGATTCGTCCATTGATGTCTAAAGAAGAATGACAGCCTGCAAACCTACATGGGTACTGATTTCATTAAAAACTACTTAATTGATTTGTTCTTAATATCCCTTATTAGCATCCCTTACTTTTCTAAAGCGGGGGATGCGGGGATTTTTGAAATAGAATATGCCGCTGTGGTGGAATTGGCAGACACAAGGGACTTAAAATCCCTCGGTAGCAATATCGTACCAGTTCAAGTCTGGTCAGCGGCACCAATATGGAATCTCTCCAAGCCCAGTATTTATGTGGGTTTGGAGACTTTTTGTTTTCTTGTGTTTCGCTGAATTTGCGGAATTTACTGTTTTTCCCTGTAAGGGATGGAACACCTGGAAAAACATTCAGGATCGCGTTGGCAGAAGAAACCTTCGAATTGAAACTCAAATGAGTATAGATATTGCGGTTGTGCTGATGTTGCTATGCCCCAACCATTCCTGAATTTCTTTCAGACTGACTTCGTGAGCATACAGCAGGCTTGCGCAGCTGTGCCAAAGATCATGGAAACGAATCCTGCATAAATGATTTTTCTCCAGGACGAGGGGAAAATGTGCCGTAATATAGCCCGGTTTAATCCGTTTCCAATTTCATTTACATAGGTGTAATCCAGATACTTTTTGCAGTAGGAATCTCCACATAAGTCATGATTGATTTTCTGCCGCCATAAGTGGCTCCCGCAGTACTTTCTCAAAGGGAGAAGCTTTGCTGGTTTCAAAAACACTGCGTTTTCAACCATGGCAATGTCGTTGCATGGTAATTTTAAGCCAGAGAAGAGATTGTGAGTGGTAAAACAAGATGGTGAGCTTCGCTTCCCGCTTTTCCATACGGCTTACCAGTCGGTCGTAACGCTCCTTTTTTCACGGAAAGTGGTATAAAAAAGCACCGACAGTCTGCGTAAAACAGCCATCAGTGTTTTCAAAGCCAGTATGCAGTTGAGGCCGATTTGCAGTGCTTTATAATCACATAGCCATGAAAGACCGGTCGCAATTCCGGAAAGAATGAGGAACACCCAACTCTTTTGACTGATATTGACAATTTGGAATTGTGTCTCGGTGATGAAAACTATTCCCTAAGCCATGAATAAAACGACCAAAGTACGTATTGCAGTAGCTAAGTTAGAGTTTATGTCTTCAATGTCGATTTTTGCTAATATGGAAGTAGATGTTGCAAATACTGCGGATAATAATGCAAAAATAAACCACATGGAATTGCCGTCTTTTAACTTCGATATCATGTAATTCGCTACCTATCATAAGTGTAAATATAGAGTGCTGCGGCTTCCTGTTATTTGATTACAGAAGAAGTCTTTCTGGAAATGGTACCCATAACGTATATTATTGTTGCACCGCACAGCAAACCTAAAATCAAGCCTGCCAATATGTCGGTTGGGTAATGAACATACAGATAAAGCCTCGAAAATCCCATAAGCAATGCAAATAATAAGGCCAAAATACCAAATTTTCTGTTAGCTTTCCAAATAATGCTTGTTGCAGCGAAGGAAGCTGATGTATGTCCAGACGGAAAAGAGAAGTCCGTAGGCCTTTGTATCAGCATGGGGACATAGATATTCAAATTACACGGCCGTATTCTTGCAAACATTGGCTTAAGTATAACTTCTCCCGTTAAGGCAGCCAGAAGGATAGCCAGTACAATCATAATTCCGTATTTTCTGTACCGGGGGATACACAAAAGTATTGCTGCAATCACAAGCCATACTGCACCCAGATTTCCTATCATACTGATAAAAGGGAGGGCTTTGTCCAGTATTTGACTGTGAAAATGAAACTGTATAAAATTAAGTAAAATATTATCCATCTTTTGAATCCACTGCAGCATCTTATTCCTCCTCGTTATCGTGAGAATTTGGCAGGTTATCTGCTTTTGCCTTGATCCTTTTTTTATAAAACAGCATACCGAAAATCAGTATGAGTACTGCGAAAAGAATGGAAGCAATCAGGGAGTAACTATTGAAATATCCGGCGGCGGTTTCCCATGAATCCCCGAAAAATGCCCCAAGATAAACAAGCACAGTATTCCATATAGCAGTTCCCAGGGTGGTCAACAGCAAAAAAAGCCATATATTCATACGCGCCATGCCCGCAGGGATTGAAATTAAACTGCGAACAATCGGAATAAATCGGCAGAAGAACACCGTGAATTTTCCGCGCCGCATAAACCACTTTTCTGCCCGCTGAATATCGTCTTTTTTTAGATGAAGTATTTTTCCGATTTTTCCGTTCAACCAGCGCTCCAGGCGCTGAGGGTTCAGCCACCGCCCAATGCTGTAAAGTACTACGGCGCCAAGAAGCGAACCGATTGTCGCGGAAAGAATCACTCCCCATATTTTCATAGCCGACAGGGTTGTCATAAAACCGCTGAATGTCAAAATTATCTCAGACGGAATAGGGGGGAAGATGTTTTCGACTGCAATCAGAAAAGTGATTCCCAAATACCCGAACTGGTTTAGAATGTTTATGATAATATCCTGCATTCTTAGCTTGTCCTCCATTGCTTTTACTGTTTCAAGATTGCTTTTATTATATTCGATAGATCTAAACAAAAGATAAACAGCGTATAAATAATCAAAAAATACCGCTTATAAAAGCGGCATTTTTTGATTATTTAAATATTGAATCGGTAACCGGCACCCCATACCGTTTCGATATGTTGCGGGTTTGCCGTATCGTTTTCGATTTTTTCGCGGATGCGATTGATGTGCACCGTTACTGTGGATGTGTCCCCAAACGAATCGAGTCCCCAAATTCGGTCAAACAGCGTATCCTTGCTAAATACAATGTTGGAATTTTCCGCCAGAAATGCGAGCAAATCGAATTCTTTATTGGTAAGGCTTACCTCTGTATCCTTAACAAAAACGCGCCTTGCATCAAGGTCAATTTCAAGTCCGTCGAAAGAGATAACATCATGATGTGACGGATTGCCTTTTTCTGTGAGACGTTTAAAACGCGCTATATGAGCCTTTACCCGGGCTACTAGTTCGGAAGGACTGAATGGCTTGACTACATAATCATCCGCACCTAAGCCTAATCCGCGAATTTTATCAATATCATCCCGCTTGGCAGAAACGATTAGAATCGGAGTATCCTTTTTTTCGCGAATGCTTCTGCAAATCGTAAAACCGTCCACGCCGGGAAGCATCAAATCCAATAAAATCAGGTCATATTCAACTTGGTGCGCTTCTTTTAATCCCAACTCGCCGGTATTTACAATTTTAACCTCGAAGCCGTTTGCTTCCAGATAATCGCGTTCCAGTTCCGAAATATTTCTATCATCTTCGATAATTAAGACTTGATTCATTTTTATATCTCCTCAACTGATTTGGGAAGGGTGATGGTCAGAGTCAGTCCTATATTTAAACTTCCCTTTGCAGAAATATGCCCGCCCATATGTTCTATTATTTGCTTTGTGATTGCAAGGCCGAGTCCATTGCCCTTGATCAAACTGCTTCTTGCCGGATCTGCGCGGTAGAAGCTGTCAAATATTTTGTCGGCCTCGTCGCTGTGAATCCCTTTTCCGTTATCGGAAAATTGAATCCGAACATCGTCCTGTAAGTCCTCTAACGTGATTTCAATTTTACCATGGCCTTCTTTTTTGTATTTTATGCTGTTATCGATCAAATTCGAAAGCACCCTGCCAAATTGAATCTGATCAATTTTAACCGATGCTTTTCCGCACGTATGATTGATAAAGAACAGTTGCATATTCAGTTCCTTTAATTGGTCATGTATGTTAAAAGAATAATCATCAAAATAATCGCTTAGATTAACCACTTCAAAATGAAAAGGAACTTTCTCTAAATCTAATTTTGAAAATAAAAATAAGCTGTCCACCAGACTATTCATATCGCAAGCGGTGTCATAAATGGTTCGGAGGTAACGTTTCTCTTTTTCAGGAGTGTTGGCAATGCCGTCGATTAATCCGCTGACATACCCCTTGATTGTTGTGATTGGTGTGGACAGATCATGAGAAATTCCGGCAATTAGTTCTTTTCGGCTGTCGTCATATTTTTTCTGTAATTCTACGGAAGCTTTTAATTTAAGCCGCATGTTATCAAAGTCTTCACAAACCTGCCCCAGCTCGTCATGGGCCGAATAATCAATTTCACAGTCTAAATTACCGTCTCGAATTTCATTGGCTGCCTGCCGCAGCTTGTTAAGGGGTGCAATCATTCTTTTCGATAAGGCCCCAGCCAGTGCGACGCCGGTTAGAATAATGATTATAATGGCGAGAGAGCCAACTGTAAACACGCCGAGTTTAACATACCGCTCCACGGTATCCATAAAGTTTTGTGTCTTATCGTTGTAGTTTAAGCTTGTCGACGTGACTAATATAGTAATCAAATTCCCGTCTTTCTTTTTCAGGGTGGTTTGGTATACAAGCTTGCTTTGTCCCCGATAAAAAAGCGCTTCTGTATTATTGCTTTTGGTTATTTGATTTGCTTCAGCATGCAGTTCCTGAGCAGTGGCGCCTTTCGTTAAATAATAGGTGGCAGAATCATCATAGATTACTATCTTTGCCCCGTTCTTTTCAAGCCCAGAATACAGTTCAAGCAAATCATGGCTTCCGGTTATATTGCTTTTATTCGCAATTTCTTTGCTCATTGAATCAAACACCAGCTGCAATTGGTAATTACTGATGGTTCCATTCGTGTCCGTTAGAAGTCCCGCGCGACTGATATTTCCGGAAAGAGCCAAAAATCCAATTAAAATGCTTCCCATAATCGCGATAATGATTAAAATAGGAATGAAAATCATTAGGAAGTTAGACAGAATTAATTTTTTCCTTATCGATAGATTCTTCAGATTCATCTCTACACCTCAATACATTTATGAACTTAGTTTGACAGTATTCTATTCAATATAATCATAATCGAAAACTCTTAAATAGCGCTGTATAAATAATAAACAAATTATAAAATATTAAAAAAGGCGATTATCATAGTGATAACCGTCTACAGGGAATAGTTGATAACTAAGTTCGATCTTCTGTTTTTCTCCAGCTTTGCAATTCGATAATATTGCTTTCCGGGTTTTGTACATATACAAAACCCTTCCAGATTTTAAAAAACATATCGTTATAAAACGATGTATTGACATAAGATAAAATGTATTATACAATGAAGTAAACTACAAGTTTACTTCATAACACTCCAGTAAGATTGCGAGGCGTAACTGTTGGGAATCAATGAACGCAAAGAAAAGGAAAAGGAAATCCGCAGAAAAGATATTATTGAAGCAGCGGAAAGAATCTTTTTTACAAAGGGATATGACAACGCCACGATGGATGACGTGGCGAAAGAGGCTGAATTCAGTAAGAGGACCGTGTATGTTTATTTCAACAGTAAGGAGCAAATCTATTTTGAAATTATGATAAGGGGATACAAGCTGTTAATCGGTATGTTAAAGGATGACTTACAAAAGGAAAAAACCTGTAGTGCAGTTGAAGAAATCAGACGGATGTCTCTGGCAATGTATCGGTTCAGCAAGGATTATCCGAAATATTTCAAGGCAATTATGGAATATGAAAATGGGGAACTGGATTTTCAAAAAGGAATTTCCGACCAGTCAAGGGAAGAATGTTATGCGCTTGGGGAAGAAATTCTGGGATATTTAATCGGAATGCTGAAAAGAGGTATTGCGGAAAACTCTATCCGCAGTGATCTGGAAGTAGTAAAAACGGCGCTTACTTTATGGGCCTGCATGATTGGTGTATATCATATTGCGAATAGAAAAGAAAACTATATTAAGAACTATCACAGTATTGAACCGGAGGAGTTGATATCAGCAGCTTTTCAACTTATCATCCGGTCAATACAAACAGAAAACGGAGGGAATTCTCAATGAGCAAGAGGAAGGTGAAGAAAACAATGACCATTATACTTTCATGCATTGGAGCGCTGCTTATCGTCGCTTTTGCGTCCCTGTTCATCATAAGCGGGATTTTTGAACAACCGAAATATCTGGAGCCTTGGCAAAAGACTTACTCACAAAAATTTGATGATCCGAGGATACGTCTTGTGGCTCACGGTTTGTTGGCTGCAAACGGACACAACATGCAGCCATGGAAAATCCGGCTCGATAAAAATGACCCCATGGTATTTTATTTATACGCCGACAGCGAACGCTTAACGAACGAAGTAGACCCTCCTGCACGGCAAATGATGATTACTCAAGGCACCTTTTTGGAGTATGTCAAAATTGCCGGAGTTGAATCAGGGTATCAAACCGCAATAGAATTATTTCCGGAAGGTGCCTATAACGAACAAAAATTATCGGAAAGCATGAAGACCAAACCGGTAGCAAAAATCACGCTTACAAAATCGAATCCTCAAAGCGATCTTCTTTATGATTTCCTGTTTCTGCCAGATACAAACAGAGCGGCATATCTACCAGCCAAGTTAACTCCTGAACAAATCAATCAGTTAGATGCTATCAATGCCGACGCCGGTCTGTCGATGAAAATTTTTCAGGACAAGGAAAACATGGATAAACTAAACGGCTATGCAATACAGGGCGCGACCATCGAAGCGGGCGTGAGTCGTGTTATGAAGGAATCGGAAATTATCTTTCGTGCTAACGGGTATCAGAAGAATAAATATCGCTATGGTTTTTCTGTCGAAGGGCAGGGTACTTCGGGAATCATGCTGCACCTTACACAGGGCCTGGTTACGTTATTTCCTTCAATGAACAGTGGGAAAGCTGCATCGGATCTGTTTATTCAGTCTACCCGGACATCGGTGAACAGCACACCGGCCTATGCCTTGATTATTACGAAGGACAATGACCGTTCCAGTCAGGTTAAAAGCGGTATGCTTTACAGTAGACTGATACTGACAGCTCAACGGTTGGGTCTTGTTATGCAGCCGCTTAGCCAGGTTCTGGAGGAATACCCCGAAATGAAAGAGCCATACAGCGGCATCCACCGCGACTACGCTCCAGATGGGGGTACGATTCAGATGCTCGTTCGTTTGGGCAAGCCCACAAAAGAAGTCCCGCAAAGCATGCGGCGCGATGTCATGGATTTGATCGTAGAATAAGGCAGTGTTATCGCGCTGTGTCTATGACAAGGCAGGAGTCGCCTTTGGCTGCTATTAATTAAAATGGATGACTAAAAGATTCGTGAATGTTCTGACTAATAAATTGTTAATCTGCAGTATACTAATTTAATGATTTGGATGATAAATAATTGTGCCGAATAAACCTTTCAAATAAGGTGCAATTAAAGCTGTATTCCAAAATATATTGAAGGAGGGTTTTACTATGGAAAATCAGTCTGGGAAAGACACGAAATCCCCGACCCAATTAATTGATGAGAGAATTGAGGAACTGGGCGACTGGCGGGGCCAGATGCTCTTAAAGGTGCGAAATCTGATCAGGCAGGCTGACCCGGAGGCAGTCGAGGAGTGGAAGTGGAGGGGAACCCCTGTGTGGTCTCACGACGGGATGATATGTACCGGGGAGACTTACAAGAACGCCGTGAAGATGACTTTCGCCAAGGGAGCATCACTGAAGGACCCCTCACATATTTTCAACTCAAGCCTAGATGGGAACGCCAGGAGGGCCATTGACTTCCATGAGGGAGACGAGGTGGACGAGGAGGCGCTTAAGGAGTTAATCCGCGCTGCCGTTGATTTAAACAAGTCCAGCCGCAAGATTTCCCGCAGGGGGTAAGCTTAAATCAAATTATGAAATAATTGCTTTGTTTTAAAGATAGATGAGGAATAAATATGCAGAAAGAATATATCGGCACAATGCCTGCCGAGTGGGAAAAACACCAAAGAACTTTTATCGAATGGCCTGTAAAGGATTCCCTGATTTGGCCGGAGAATTATCGGGAAGTATGTGAAGGATATGGACAAGTAGCTAGGGCTATTTCAAAATTTGAGCCCATAACTATGATTGTCAATTCAGATACGGCAGAAGATGCTAAAAGTTTATGCGGAACATCGGTGGATTTTCTGGTAATTCCTCATAACGATGCATGGGTCAGAGACAACGGCCCAACTTTTGTGTGGAATGAGAAAAAAGAAGTTTCAGGGATAAATTGGATATTCAACGCTTGGGGCGAGAAATATCAGCCGTATGACTTGGATAATGCGGTAGCGCAAAAGGTACTGGAGCATTTTAATGTTCCTTGCCACAACGTGCCGATTGTTCTGGAAGGCGGTTCCATTCACGTTGACGGTGAAGGAACCCTGTTAACAACGGAGCAGTGCCTGCTGAATCCGAATCGAAATCCTGATTTGTCACGGGAACAACTCGAAGAAGTTTTAAAGAAATTTTTAAATGTTTCTAAAATTATTTGGCTGAAAAAAGGCCTGTTTGGGGATGAAACAGACGGCCATGTTGATAATATCGCTTGCTTTGCCAAACCGGGTGTCATCCTTTTCCAAGCCTGTTACGACAAAGAAGACCCCAATTATGAAATAACACAGGAAAATCTGGATATTTTACATCGGGCCGCAGACGCAAGCGGACGTCAGCTGGAAATAATCGAAATCCCGCAGCCGCCGGTCCGTTTTTATAACGGAGAAAGATTAACACTCAGTTATTTGAATTTTTATTTTGTAAATGGCGGTATCATACTGCCGACGTTTGGCGGAGATGCGGCTGAAACGGATAAAACCGCGGAAGATATCCTGCAAAAGGTTTTTTCGGACCGAAAGGTTGTACCGGTGGATGGAATGCCGCTCATTAAGGAAGGCGGAAACGTACACTGCATCACTCAGCAAATGCCGAAGGGTACTTGACCGTTAGGAGGATTTATAATGAGAAAAGTTAAAGTAGCGGCTTTACAAATGAGCTGCTCCGATATGATTGATGAAAACATCGCAAAAGCAGACCGTCTGGTAAGAAAAGCAGCTGCCAGCGGGGCAAATATTATCTTGATTCAGGAATTATTTGAAACGCTTTATTTCTGCCAAAAGGAAAAAGCGGAGTTTTATAATTACGCCACAGAAGTTGAAAATAACAAAGCAATTAATCATTTTAAAAATGTAGCTAAAGAATTGCAGGTGGTTCTGCCAATCAGCTTCTATGAAAAGAAAAACAACGCAAGATACAACGCTTTGGCAGTAATTGACGCAACCGGTGAAGTCATGGGAGTTTACCGGAAAAGCCACATTCCCGATGGGCCCGGATATGAGGAAAAATACTATTTTAACCCCGGAGACACCGGGTTCAAGGTATGGAATACAAGGTACGGAAAAATTGGCGTAGGTATTTGCTGGGATCAATGGTACCCCGAAGCGGCAAGGTGCATGGCGCTTATGGGAGCGGAACTCTTATTGTACCCAACCGCGATTGGTTCAGAGCCTGAAAATCCTGAAGTGGATTCAAAAGATCATTGGCAGCGCTGCATGATCGGTCATGCAGCTTGTAATTTAGTGCCGGTTGTCGCTGCGAATCGAATTGGGGAAGAGGCAGCGGAGGATTCCAAAATTCATTTCTATGGTTCTTCCTTTATCACAAATGCTGTGGGCGAAAAAATAGCGGAAGCAGGCAGAACGGAAGAAGCAGTATTGCTTGCGGAGTTTGATTTGGATTTGATTGCGGAGCAACGTGCCGAATGGGGAATTTTCAGGGATCGCAGACCGGACTTATACAAAGCAATTTTAACTTATGACGGAGACGTCAATAAATAATAACACGTACCATGGCATGCAGATGCCATGGTACGCAGGAATAAGGGGCTTTCATAAGGTGCGTTTTCAAGAAAGAATACGCACCTCTTTCATTTGCATAATATAGCTGTTATGATATAATAATTAATATCGGCTTAATAAAATACATACAGTATAAAACTAAGGAGAAAATTCGTGAATAAAACAAAACGGAGCATGGGTAAGAAGAATGACAGCCAAAAAGCCGATGCAGAATTTGCGGTAACCGAACCGATCGGTCTACTGGACTTTTTACTGCTCAAGCTGTCCGGTCAGTCCAGAAATAACGTAAAGTCGCTGCTGACATACAAGCAGGTTCTTGTGGACGGAGTTGTTGTCACCCGGTACGACCATGCTCTGCAAGCAGGACAAACCATAAGAATCAGCAGGTCTGTCAGTCGGGTGCAAAAACAGGCAAACGGACTGGATATAATCTATGAAGACAGTGATCTTATTGTAATCAATAAGCCAGCTGGGTTGCTGTCCATTGCCACCGATTTGGAAAAGGAAATTACAGCTTATCATTTACTGACAGAATATGTGCGGATGAGTACTCCTAAAAACCGTGTTTTTGCGGTGCACCGTCTGGACCGCGATACCTCCGGGGTACTTATCGTTGCAAAAAATGAAAAGATAAAGTTGGCACTGCAGGATAACTGGTCGGATTTGGTATCGGTGCGGGGTTATATGGCTGTCGTGGAAGGGCGGCTGAGCGAGAAAACCGGCAGAATTCAGTCTTGGCTGAAGCAGACTAAAACGATGATGATGTATTCCAGCGACAGGGATGGCGATGGTTTAAAGGCCATCACCAATTATCAGGTGATCAAGGAAAACGCTGATTTCTCTTTACTGGATATCCAATTGGAAACAGGCCGTAAAAATCAGATTCGTGTGCATATGAAAGATATTGGGCACAATGTCGTAGGGGATAAGAAGTATGGCGCAAAAACAAATCCGCTCAGGCGTTTGGGGCTGCACGCTTATAAATTGGTGCTTAAGCATCCATTTTCGAATGAAGTAATGAGTTTTGAAGCAAAGATGCCAAAAAGCTTTTTGACTCTTTTTAATAAATCAAATACAAAATGAATCGTAAGGAAAAGTAATGGAAATAAATAAACAATTAAATTCTGACCGGTTTAAAGGTTTTGCCGAGCTTTATGATGAAGCCAGACCGATATGCCCACATTATGTGGTTACTATCATCCAAAAGTACCTGGGAAATAACCCTGCTCTCGTTGTGGACTTGGGCTGTGGCACGGGTCTCTCAACCATGATATGGGACGGGATCAGTGCCAATATTATTGGGATAGAACCCAGTGCGGATATGATATCTGTTGCCCGTGCAAAAGCAGAGAATTCAACAAATATCGAGTTTATACAGAGGTATGCCAACGATACAAAGCTGGATAACAATAGTGCCGACGTCGTTTCCTGTTCCCAGTCCTTTCATTGGATGGAGCCGCAAAGTACGCTGCGTGAAGTGAATCGTATTTTAAAAGCAGGCGGTATTTTTTTTACAATTGATTGCGATTGGCCGCCTGTGTGCAACTGGGAAGCGGAACTGGCCTATCAGGAATTGGATGGGTTTGTTAAAAAAACTGAAATGGAAGACCCGCTGATTCAGGATACTTTTATAAGATGGGATAAGAAAAAGCATTTGGAACATATAAAAGACAGCGGATATTTCACTTTTGCACGTGAAATTGTTTTTATCAATCAGGAGTCCTGCACTGCGAAACGCCTGATTTCCCTTGCCAAAAGCCAGGGGGGGTTACAAACCATTCTGAAAAAAGAGCCCGAAGTTATCTCAAATCAATTGAAAGCCTTTGAAGATAAAATCAACGATATCTTTAAGGAAAGAGAATTTGAAATCGATTTTTGCTACAGAATGCGAATAGGCATAAAATAAAAATGATCTGCATAATACCTTTTAGGGTATGTGCAGACCATTTACTTTGCCCGGAAGAAAGAAATCATGATTCAATCAAAAATTTTTCCGCTCCAGAGTATTTTGCTGGCAAGTGCAAGAAAATCTTTTTGGAACGGTAGCTGCTGTGTGCAGATTAAGACGGAAATACCATGAACCAGTCCCCAGCAGTACAGCATCAGTTCATCCGGTTCCATTGACTCACCCTTGCATTGGCTTTTATACCGCTCAACAGCCCTGTAAAAAGTTGCGAAAGGATGTCCGTCTTTTAGTTGATTTTCCCCGCAACTGCCGTCAATCTTTTCGCGGATGGCGGCAATATCCACTTTTTTATTGATGTCGCTTAAAAAGATCAGCCGCAGATACTCCGGATTTTCCGAAAAGAATTTAATATAGGCAACGCCCATTGCCTGCAGCTGACTTTTCGGGTCGTCCGGGTACTTTTCCTCCGCCTGTTCAAGACTTTGGTTGAATGCGTGCAGGGCTTGCAGTGCAATTGCAACAATCAGCTCATCTTTATTTTTAAAGTGCCGGTAGGGTGCGGTCTGGCTGACACCGCAGGCTTTGGCCACCTTGCGCAGAGAAAATCCCTCGTATCCGTCTTCATCCAGTATTTTTAGACCCGCTTGAATTAAAGCGGATTTTAAATCCCCATGGTGATAATTTTGACTTTCCAACTGAAGAACCACCTTTTCTGATTTAGCTGCTCAATAGAAATTTTAACGTAATTATAACACAAAATGTTGACAATGTAAACATTACAAGTTATAATGATGTTGACAACGTAAACATAAAGGGGAGAATCAGAATGAAAGCTTATATTATTTCAGATCAGGAATATCAAACAGAGCAGTTTGAACAGCTGCACAGTCTTATTTCTTCATATCTGACCGCCAGAAATTTTCAAATTGAAGAAATACAAATCGGGCGGAACGACTTAGCGTTTTGCAAAGGGTGCTTTGGCTGCTGGATTAAAAAACCGGGCGAATGTGTCATCAGCGATAAAATCGCGCAAATTAACAGCACATCAATGAACAGCGATGTTGTGGTGTTTCTTAGCCCTGTCGTTTTTGGCCAGTCCAGCGCAAATATCAAAACTGTATTAGACCGGTGGGTGCCAAACGTTCTGCCCTTTTTTATCACCTTACCGGACGGTTCCACCATGCATCCTCCGCGCTACAGCAGTTATCCGCATCAGATTATAATCGGCTATGATGAGCCGCTTTCGAAAGACGATGCACAGCTTTTTACTAATATTATAAAAAAACACCGTGCCGAAGTGGACGCACTGATCTACCAGGATAATAATTCGGACATAACCGAAGCGCTGGACAAAATTGAACTGCGGAGGGTGGGTGTTTCAGTATGACAGGCAATACAAAAAATATAGTATTAATCAATGCCAGTCCCAAAGTCAATGAAGCTTCCGTATCCGGAATCCTAACTGAATTTGCAGAAAATCAGATGAAAACAAACGGAATTCATACGGAACATATTGCCGTCAGGGAAAGTATTTCGAGAAAGCAGACGGAACACGATTTTGAAATCATGCAGAAGGCCGATACACTTGTGATAGCGTTTCCGCTTTATATTTTTTGTTTACCCGGAATACTGATGCGCTTTCTGCAGGACTACGTTTCATACTGTAAGCAGCATGAGATCACAGCGAGGGATGTCAAAGTCTATGCTGTTGTAAACTGCGGATTCCCTGAACCCGACATAAACGAAGACGCGGTACATGTTATAAAAAGCTTCAGTGAAAAAATAGGCGCATCCTTCCGTTTTGGGGTGATGATCGGGGGCGGAGGTATGCTCTTGGGCGCAAAAGATGCTCCTTTTATGAAGAAAACTATGGGGAGCTTGAACAATGCCTTCGAAAAAATAGCAAAAGAGGTCCAAGGTGAAAGTTACCCCGAAACAGAAAATATTTCAATCTCCATGAACGTTCCGCGAAAATTTTACCTGTTTATGGGCGGCAGGGGCTGGGTTCACAGCGCGAAGAAAAACGGTCTCACGAAAAAAGATCTTTACAGAAAGCCGTACCGGCCGGATTAACAGATACATTGTAATTTGATTCATTATTTTATATTAAGATCTAAGTGCAGCTACTTTGCTTTAAGCAGAGTGGCTGTGCTTTTTTTCACCAAATTTAAAGCGAATTTATAATTAAATGTAAGAATATTGGCAAGAAGCACATAGCACGAAAAAAGGCAAGCTATGTTTTGTTAAATATAGACATAACAGATTCTTATTAATTAGAAAAAACATAAAATTATTTTATTTTATATTGACTAATCCCGTATTGCCGCTATACTGAAGGCAAGATAACGTGCCCGAGCACTAATTATAAATTGAATAATATCATTATGGAATTTGTGCCTTTTTAGACTTTTATGTATGCGAGCACGGCTAGGAGTAAAAGATGTCGGTTACGATAAAGGATATTGCTAAAATTGCAAATGTGTCCAGAGGAACGGTGGACAGGGCACTGAATAACCGCGGCGGCGTTAACCGTGAAGTTGAACTGCGAGTAAGAAAAATTGCAATGGATTTGGGGTACAAACCAAATCGTGCGGGCAAGGCGCTTGCGGCAAGGAAAAAGCCCGTTAAAATCGGCTGTCTGCTTCCAAGTGTGGATAATCCGTTTTTCAATGATGTAATCGCCGGATTACATGCCGCCGAAAAAGAACTTTCCGATTATGGGATGTCTTTGGAATTGGTCCTGCTGAAAGGGTACGACATCGATACTCATCTCGAGGCAATCCAGAGCCTTGTTGATAAAGGAGCAGATGCTTTGTGCCTGACCACTGTGGACGTGCCGCTGATTACAGATAAGATTAATGAATTAATCGCAAACGGAATTCCAATCGCCACAATCAATTCGGACGTAAGGGGAACCTCAAGACTGTTTTATGTTGGCTGCAATTATATAAAAAGCGGTAGAACCGCAGCAGGGATGCTGTCCGTTATGCTAAAGGAAAACGGCAAAACGCTGATTGTCACCGGTTCGGTAAAAATGCAGGGGCATAACAGGCGTATTCATGGCTTTTGTAAAGAAGTAAAAGACAATAATATGAATATATCCATAGTTGATGTCGTCGAAAGTCAGGATGACGATGAAACAGCTTACAACTATACGAAAGAATCTCTGGATCGCTATCATAACATTAACAGCATCTACATAACGGCAGCCGGTGTGGCCGGTGTCTGTAAAGCGGTGGAAGAACTTGGTCTTTCGGAAAAACTTCATTTGGTTTCGTTTGATGATATCCCGGCTACCCGAAAAGCGGTTTTAAACGGAACCATTGACGCGACCATTTGTCAGGAGCCTTTCGAGCAGGGCTATCAGGCAATAAAGTTAATGTTTAATTATTTTTTGGAAGGCATTATTCCGAAATCCGGAGCTGTTTATACAAATAATGTTATTAAAATCAAACAGAACATCTAGCTTACGCAAAATTGATAGGAAAAAATTTTAGTGGAGGATTCACATGAGTTCAAATTGTATATTAGGATTGGATATTGGCACTTCCGGATGCAAGGTCTTGGCTTTGGATGAAACCGGCCGCATTTTAGCTACGGTGATAGAGGAATACCCGCTTTATACCCCGAAGCCGGGCTGGTCGGAACAGAATCCGGAAGACTGGTGGTACGGTGTGGTATCCGGACTGAAAAAAGTAATAAAACAACTTAATGGGCACAATATATGCGCAATCGGTCTTTCGGGCCAGATGCACGGAATGGTACCGCTCGATGCGGAAAATCGCGTTGTCCGCAATGCAATATTGTGGAACGACCAGCGTACGGGCAGGCAGTGTGATGAAATTACAGAGTTGGCCGGAGGATTGGACGGATTACTTTCCTATACGAATAACCGGATGCTGACCGGGTTCACCGGAGGAAAAATTCTCTGGATGAAGGAAAATGAACCGGAAAATTATCAGCAGACGAAAACAATCTTAAATCCAAAGGATTACATACGGTTTATGCTCTCGGGGCAATTTGTCACAGAAGTTTCAGACGCTTCGGGTACCGGTCTGTTCAATGTGAAGGAACGCAGATGGTCGTGCGAACTGATGAACAAAATCGGGTTGTCGGCTAGCATGTTCCCCCGTGTAGTGGAATCAACCGACGCGGCCGGCACAGTAAGCCGCGCGGCAGCCGAATTGACGGGAATACCGGAAGGTACCGTGATTTCGGGCGGCGGCGGGGATGCGGTAATTTCAACCACCGGCCTTGGCTTGATTAAACCCGGCAGAGTGGGAATTACCCTCGGTACAAGCGGAGTTGTCGCAATGGGGTTGCCGTCATATATGGAAAATCCCAATGGATTGCTTCAGGTCTCCTGCAATAACGCGCCCGGAACGTATCACGCTATGGGTGTCACACTTTCCGCGGCAGGCTCCTATCAGTGGTTCCGCAATGCACTTGGCGAGTTTGAAGCCGAGCAAGGGAAAACTCTTGGGGAAAGCGCGTTTTATTTGTTGGATAAAAAAGCACAGGAGGTTGGGGCAGGTTCGGACGGACTGATTTTTCTTCCGTATTTAACGGGCGAACGTGCACCGATTAACGATCCCAATGCGACCGGCGCGTTTCTTGGCATTACCGCACTGCACGGCAAAGGTCATTTTGCACGCGCAGTCATGGAGGGGGTTGCCTTTTCACTGAAGCAGGTTTTTGACTTGATTCTTAGTGTGAATCCGGATGTAAAGCCGGATGAAATTGTTTTGGCGGGCGGCGGTGCGAACAGCCAGATATGGCGTCAGATTTTTGCGGACCTGTTTCATTTGCCCGTGCGTACCGTGTTTGGCAGTGCGGAGGGCGGCTCCTTTGGTGCCGCGCTGGTTGCAGGTGTCACTGCCGGTGTGTGGAACAGTTTAGATGATACAGTCGCTTTGATACGGCCCGAAAGCGAAACGCTGCCTATCAGCGAAAATGTGCCTGTTTATTCGGCACAATATAAAAAATATTGCAGATATTATGATGCGCTCAAATGGAGCTACGAATAAATTATTAAATGGAGGTACATAAAATGAGCAGCAATATTCCAACTGTAAAATTGGGCATTGTCTCCGTCAGTCGTGACTGCTTTATTATTTCACTGTCTGAAAAACGAAGAAAGGCTGTTGTGGAAAGTTACACGAAAAAGGGCGGTTCCATTTATGAATGTATGACAACGGTTGAGAACGAAGCCGGTATCAAACAGGCGGTGGCAGAGGTGAAAGAAGCCGGATGCAATGCACTGATTGTATTTTTAGGTAATTTTGGCCCCGAAACTTCCGAAACACTGATTGCCAAAGAATTCAGCGGCCCTGTAATGTACGTTGGTGCGGCGGAGGAAACAGGGGATGACCTGATGAATGGACGCGGTGATGCATACTGCGGCATGCTGAACTGTTCCTATAACCTTGGGCTGCGCAAATTAAAGGCTGTTATTCCGGAGTATCCCATTGGAACGGCAGACGAAATTGCCGATATGATTGCGGAATTCATTCCCGTGGCTCGAGCATTAATCGGTCTGTCCAGTCTAAAAATCATTACTTTCGGGCCTCGGCCGCAGGACTTTTTTGCATGTAACGCGCCAATTAAGGGATTGTACGATCTTGGCGTGGAAATTCAGGAGAATTCCGAACTAGATTTGCTCGTCTCCTACAAATCACATGCCAATGATCCCAGAATTGCCGGCATTGCATCTGACATGGCCGCGGAACTGGGCGTTGGGAACCAATATCCCGATCTTCTGCCGCGCATGGCACAGTTTGAGCTTACGCTGTTAGATTGGGCGGAGCAGAACAGGGGTGCAAAGGAATATGTCGCTTTTGCGGATAAATGCTGGCCGGCTTTCCCGAAGGAATTTGGGTTTGAACCCTGCTACGTAAACAGCAGACTTGCGGCTAAAGGTATCCCCGTGGCGTGCGAAGTGGATATTTACGGTGCGCTCAGCGAGTATATCGGCGCCTGCGTTACAAACGATGCAATTACCTTGCTTGACATTAATAATTCCGTTCCCGCTGATTTGTATGAACAGGAAATCAAGGGAAAGTACAACTATACATTACAGGATACCTTTATGGGATTCCACTGCGGGAATACTCCTCTCTGCAAACTTTCAAAGGGTGCGGTGAACTATCAGCTGATTCAAAACAGGCTGCTTGAAGACAGCGGTTCGCCCGACTTTACAAGAGGCACGCTAGAAGGAGATATCGCACCGGGTAACATTACCTTCTTCCGTCTGCAAAGCGCTGCGGACACTACCTTGCACGCTTATGTCGCGCAGGGTGAGGTCCTTCCGGTATCAACTCGTTCCTTCGGCGGAATCGGTATTTTCGCAATTCCGGAAATGAAGCGTTTTTACCGCCATGTTTTAATTGCAAAACGGTACCCGCATCATGGCGCGGTTGCATTTGGTCATGTTGGTAAGGCGCTGTATACCGTGTTTGATTATCTGGGCATTGAGGATATTGCGTTTAACCAGCCGCAGGCCATGCTGTACAAGGGTGAAAATCCATTTCAGTAAGCATTCAATTCCATCTCGACCTAATATACAAAAAGCTCGGAAGATTTACCGCTTCCGGGCTTTTGTTTTTCAAACTTTTATGGCAATTTCAATTAAGAACAAAAAAGAGGGTGTTATCTCCCCCGCCGGAGACGGGGGAGATAACGAAATCTATTCCGCTTCATTTTTATAATTGCTATAGTAATAATATCAAAATTTACTGTCAGTTAAGAAATTTTGCTCGAAAGTTAACTTTGCCTCCATTGTAGATGTATTCAATATGAGGTATCATGAGCTTACAGAAGATCTTTTGAATCTGATTTGGAGTTGATACAATGGAACTTGGTATCGGAGCGGTAATTTATCGCTTAAGAAGAGAACACGGGATGACGCAGGAACAGCTGGCAAACGCGGTGGGCGTTTCTTCGCCGGCGGTCAGCAAGTGGGAAAGCGGCGGAGCATACCCAGATATTACACTGTTGGCTCCTATCGCGCGCTGTTTTGGAACGACGGTGGATGTATTACTGTCCTACGAGCAGGAGCTGTCGCAAGAGCGGGTTACGGAAATCGAAAAGGACTGCGCTCAAAAATTTGAAAGCATGGAGTTTGACGAAGCAGTTCACTATGCGGAAGATTTTTTGCAGGAATACCCCAACAGTCCATTTTTAAAGTTCCGTATGGCCGGAATGATGTGGCAGTTTATTCCCAAAGCAGGCACAGAGGAAAAAATTGACGCCTTTACGCATCGGTTAATTGCCCTTCTGGAAGACGCTGCGCAAAACGGGGAGATCAAAATTCAAGGTGCGGCGAAAGCATTGCTCGGCAGCCTTTATATGACGGTGAATGAACTGGATAAGGCGGAGGAAATGCTGAACAGCCTGCCGAAAATGGAAGTCAATGCGAGCAACATGCTTCCGTCGCTTTATGTGGTGCAGGGAAAACTGGAACAGGCGGAAAAGCTTGACCAGCAAACTTTGTTCAACGGAATCAACACTGCATCAATGGCTTTGTTCAGCATGGCTACCATTGCCATGCGGCAAGAGCGGTTCGATTACGCCATCAAACTTGCCCAAACACAACGGGAACTAATCTCTCTTTTTAAGCTGGAAGATTTTATGAAAATAACGAATTGCAATTTATTTTCGTATGTTTACAGTGCAATGAAAAACAAGGAGAAGACGCTTTATTACCTGAATGAATATGCGGACTATATTTTGAAACTGAATTATACCAAACTGCACCTGTCCGATATTGAGTTTTTCAGTCTGTTGGAAAATAAGGAGCCGTCCGTTACTTCTAACTACGTCAAAGATAATCTGATTAAAGTGTTCGAAGAAGATTCTCGTTATGAGTTTGTGCGGGGTACGGAAGAGTATCAAACAATCATAGAAAAGTTCAAATTATCAGAAGATAGCGTGCGTGAAAATTAATCTCATATGGTGAAATAGCCTGAAGCAAAGAGGGGATTCCGCCTACAGCGGCTCGAAAAGCAGCAATTTACTGCAATTACGGGTCGTGGTGGGCGGTTTCCTCTTTTTATGTATTGAAAATAGCGATTTATCCGATTATAATAAGGTTCTATGTAGCAAATGACTGAGCTACTGTTGCAGAAAATGATGTGTGGTTTGGGCAGAATGTGCCGACCTTAAAAAAAAGAGAATATCAAATCAATAAAATTAAAAATTGAAATGAGATAGAATGACTGAATTAACGAACATTGCCATGACGCATGGCGGGAAATTTCACGCGGATGATGTTTTTTCCTCTGCATTACTAAAAATAGTAAATCCGAACATTAAAATAATACGCGCGTTTGAAGTGCCGGAAGATTTTTCCGGAATTGTTTTTGACATAGGTTTTGGAAAATTCGATCACCATCAGGCGGACGCGGAAATACGGGAAAACGGAGTGCCCTACGCAGCGTTTGGCTTGCTGTGGCGGGAGTTTGGTGAAAGTATTTTAAGTGATGGCTGTACGCCGGAACAGGCGGCTATTGAAGCGGTACGTTTTGATGAGAAGTTTATTCAGCCTTTGGACGAAGATGATAATACAGGTTATGGAAACCAGTTGGCAGGGGTAATCAGCACATTCAACCCAACTTGGGATTCGATCGAGTCCCCGGACGAGTGTTTTGCAGAAGCACTGGATTTTGCAACTGTAATCCTGAAGAAGAAGATAAATGGGATTCTAAGCACACAAAGGGCAAAAGAGCTTGTCGAATCTGCGCTTGCAGAATCAAAGGATCAAATTGTCATTCTGCCAAGGTTTGCGCCGTGGAGGATGATACTTGTTCCCTCCGATGCGGAGTTTGTTGTTTATCCCTCACAAAGAGGCGGGTATAACGCCCAGGTTATTCCGGTTGATTTTGATACAAAGGAATCGAAATGTGATTTTCCGGAGCAATGGGCAGGTAAAACCGCGGAAGAACTGCGGCAAATTTCAGGGCTCAGTACGCTGACATTTTGCCACAAAGGCAGGTTCCTGATTTCAGCAGACTGTTTAGAAGACGTTATAAAGGCGTGTCATATAGCCCGGGAGGAAGCGACTCAGTGGACTGAACCACAGGAAAAGGGAGTTGTGCCCCTTCCTTAAATACAGTTTTATCGCTATGAGAAGAGGAATAGAATGGCTACGTTTTTTTTAATCATTATTTATTCTGCATTTATCAGCCTGGGCTTGCCCGACTCGTTGCTTGGCGTTGGATGGCCTGCAATGCAGCCGTATTTCAATGTGCCTTTTGGTTTTGCCGGATTTGTTTCCATGACGGTATCGGGTGGTACTATAGTTTCCAGCCTGCTGAGCGGTAAACTGATCAAACGGTTCGGTACCGGTAAATTAACTTTGATCAGTGTTTTTATGACCGCTGTTGCTTTGTTCGGGGTCTCTATTGCGCCTTCTTTTATCTGGTTAATGGTTTTAGCCGTTCCCCTGGGTTTGGGTGCGGGAGCAGTCGATTCGGGCCTGAACGAATATATTGCCGAACATTATAAGGCGCATCACATGAGCTGGCTGCACTGCTTTTGGGGAGTCGGTGCAATGATAGGCCCAATCATCATGTCACAGTTTATTGCCAACAAAGATTCATGGAGAAACGGTTATCTTATTGTTTCTATCATTCAGTTTATTTTAGTTGCCGTTCTGTTCTTTGCCCTGCCTTTATGGGACAAGGTGGCGAACTTATCCAGGGGAGATGTTGCTGAAGCCGAATCAGCTTCGCAGGAACCGGACTCAACACACAAAGGGCTGTTGTATCCGTTAAAAGTAAAGGGTGTTAAAATAGCCCTTGTCGCATTTTTGTTTTACTGCGGAGTGGAATCCACCATGGGCCTGTGGGGAAGCAGCTATCTTGTTAAGGCGCGCGGGCTGGATGCCGCAACTGCCGCCGTGTGGGTATCCTTCTATTATGGCAGCATCACGGTCGGAAGGCTGCTTGCCGGATTTGTTACCATGAAAGTCAGCAATAAAATATTAATCCGGTCAGGGGAAATCATTGTTTTACTCGGTGCGGTTTTACTGCTGCTGCCTTTGCCAAATACTTTTTCTTTATTCGGTTTTATTATGATAGGACTGGGCTGTGCTCCGATTTATCCCTGCATGCTTCATGAAACGCCGGTTCGATTTGGGAAACAGGACGCACAAATGGTCATGGGTTTTCAAATGGCGGTTACTTACATAGGCGCAACTTTTTTGCCCCCTGTCTTTGGCTTTATCGCAGCCAATTCAACCATGCTGATTATGCCGCTTTTCATCCTGGTCTATATTACCGCAATGCTTTTCAGTTCAGAAAAAGTGAATTTATTTATGGATAAAAAGCTGAAACTAACAGCGGAGCAATAATGCCTTTCACCGTGGAATTTGTGTAATTTTAGGGAGTTTGCGGTAAAATATAATGTACTGAACTGTGCTGTACACGAAAAGGGGGTAATCAAGATGATCGTAGGTACGGCTCTGATAAAAATGCATGCTCCATGGGTGCATTCGCTGAAAGAAAAACGCATGATTGTCAGGAGTATTACCTCAAAAGTACGCAATCAATTCAATGTGTCCGTCATTGAGGCGGAAGAGCAGGATATCCACCAGATTATTGTTTTCGGCATAGCCTGTGCGTCGGGAAGTACCGTTTTGGCAAACAGCATCATCGACAGGGTGATCGATTTTATTGAAAATAATACTGAGGCTGAAATTACCGATATTCAGCGGGAAATCCGGTGACCGCAGCTTGAGTCTGTATGCTGTAATTGAAACCGGGCATTACAGAAGGCTCAGCAGGAAGAACGGCACTTCCCTGTTGAGCCTTTTCTGTTTTATATTATCATTAATATTTTTAAAAAGCAGCCAAATTAGTACAGATTCTGCTACAATAATACTATTCTTCTTCTGAGATAGTGACAAAAAATCTTCGTAAAAACCATATATCAAAGTTTTTACTTGATTTTTTGACTATCTCTATCGAAGACCAGTATAAGAAATAGAAGTTATATCATAAACAGATAGGAGTAATAACATGAATAACATATTCTTTTATCAAACTGATATTGGTAAAATCGGAATTGTCGATAACGGAACGGCAATCATAAATGTTTACTTTTTAAAGGAAGAGATACCGCAAAATGTGATTGAACAGGAAACAGAGCTGCTAAAAGAAGCGGGGCGGCAGCTGATTGAGTATTTGGAAGGGAAACGAGCAGAGTTTTCTCTTACCCTCCTTCCCACCGGAACACCGTTTCAGCAAAGTGTTTGGAAAGCACTTTGTGCAATCCCTTATGGCGAAACACGCAGTTACAAAGAAATTGCACAAAGTGTCAACAGCCCGAAAGCGTTTCGTGCGGTTGGCATGGCGAACAACAAAAACCCCATCCCGATTTTTATCCCCTGCCACCGTGTGATCGGAGCAAATGGGAAGCTTGTCGGCTACGCGGGCGGTTTAGATATGAAGGAACAGCTGCTGAACCTGGAGAAAAATCATATTTCACTGGGATAAGTATTCAATTTAGCCGTAGTGTGGGCGGCATTTCTCGATCAGCGATTTTTAAAGGAGAAGACCTATGTTGAATATTGGCTGCCATTTATCTTCGGCAAAAGGATTCCGTCACTTGGGAAATGACGCGCTGCAAATCGGGGCGAATACATTTCAGTATTTCACGCGCAACCCTCGCGGCAGCAAAGTAAAGCAAATTGATAAAAAAGATGTAGACGCTTTATTGGAACTGATGAAAGTAAATCACTTTGCGCCGATTTTAGGGCATGCGCCCTATACGTTGAACGCCTGTTCTGCAAATCCGCATACGAGGGAATTTGCAGATATGGTAATGGCAGAGGATTTAAAGAACATGGAGTTTCTGCCGAATAACTACTATAATTTTCACCCGGGGAGTCACGGCGGGCAGGGGATTGATGCCGGGATTGGTTTGATTGCGGAACAGCTGAACCGTATTCTTAACCCGAATCAGACAACCGTAGTGCTGCTTGAAACAATGGCGGGCAAGGGCAGTGAAGTTGGCAGCCGGTTCGAGGAAATCGAACAAATTTTGGACAGAGTTGATTTATCCGATAAAATGGGGGTATGCCTTGATACCTGCCATGTTTTTGATGGCGGCTATGATATTGTGAATGACTTGGATGGTGTTCTGAATCAGTTTGACCGGGTGATCGGGCTCGAAAAGCTGCGCGCAATCCATCTGAATGACAGCTTGAACCCATTTGGCAGCCATAAAGACAGGCATGCACGCATTGGTGAGGGCGTAATCGGATTCGAAGCTTTGGCGCGCATTATCAACCATCCTCAGCTGCGCGAACTGCCGTTTTATTTGGAAACACCCAACGAGTTACCCGGACATCAAAAGGAAATTGCACGGTTGCGGGATGCTTACAGGGAGTAAACAGAGGTGGGGAATCGAGTGGGGATCTTTCAGTACGGACAAAAAGAAATAGAATATCTGAAGAAAAAGGACAAGCGCCTTGCGCAGGCCATTGACCGAATCGGGTTTATTGAACGTGAGGTCATTCCAGACTTATTTACTGCTCTTGTCAACAGTATTGTCGGGCAGCAAATTTCCATGAAGGCGATGGATACCATCTGGGCTCGGATGGTTAAAATGCTGGACGAAATTACGCCGGAAAAGATCGCTTTCAAATCCGCCGAGGAAATTCAGAAATGCGGCATCACCATGAAAAAAGCGGTCTATATTAAGAATATTGCCGAAATGGTTTTACGTGGTGAGCTTAACATATCCAAGTTCTCATTACTTTCCGATGACGAGGTAGCACTGCGGCTGTCCGCCCTGAACGGAGTCGGTGTTTGGACTGCTGAAATGATGATGATTTTTTCCATGCAAAGGCCCGATATTGTAAGCTGGAGCGACCTTGCCATACGGCGGGGGATGATGGCGCTGTATCATCACATAAAACTGGATAAAGCTAAATTTGAACGCTACAAAAAGCGTTATTCCCCATACGGAACAGTTGCTTCCCTGTATCTTTGGGAGATATCCGCCGGGCACTGATTTCCCCCGGCCCTCACAACTTTAACTGAATAAAAGAATTCGAGGGGATGGCAAATCATGAAAACTCATGATTTGCCATCCCCTCGAATTTGTCGGACCTGTGTTTTTTAACCGATTTCTAAAGTTCCAAAGTATTCAGGCAAATGATAATCGGGAACGGGGGAGCCGATTTTAGTCCAGCTCCCGTAATGCGGGGTAATTGTTTCATCTCCGCATTTGAAGAAGTTACCCTTTAACGTATCCCCTTTTTTAAAAGAGGAATCACCGTATACTTTTTGAATCAGGTTGAGCGGAATACACAGTTCATATCCCCAAAGGTTATCAGTTTTAAAAGGTTTTGCGATTGGTTGCGGAACGTCAAAATCCTTAATTGATTTCCGGTTGTGCCGTGAGTTTCCGTATCCGCATAAAAGGGCGCCGTTTGAGTTTCCTTCAAAATTGATGTAACCTGAGCCCGCTGTATCGGGTTTGAAGTTGACGAAAAATTCCAGGCAGCTGTCTTTGTACACAGGGTCATTGTCATGATAATAGACAGCTTTCGGACTTTGTTCTTCACAGGTAATGCGAAGTGAAAATCCTTTTCCCTTAACAAAGCAAAGTTTTGCTATGGCTTTTGGCCTGTAGCCGCCGCCCCAATTGTATTCGCTGATTGGAATGGGTTCCACTGTATCCCAGTCCGGAAGAGTATCTGTCTGTTTTATAAGATAGATCAAAGACATCATATCCTTTTTATTTTTATTTGGTATTAGTCCAAAATTTCAAGCCAGTAACCGTCCGGGTCCGAAATAAAGTATAACCCCATATCGTGGTTCTCAAAACAGATGCAGCCCATTTCTTTGTGCAGCGCATAAGCTTCTTTTTTATTCTCAACACGGAATGCAATGTGTGTTTCATTGTCGCCAAGCTGATAGGGTTCTTTGCGGTCGCGAAGCCATGTCAATTCAAGCTGATATTCAGTTTGCCCGTCGCCAAGGTAAACAAGTATAAAGGAACCGTCCGCGGCGTTTTTTCGGCGTACTTCCGTCAGGCCGAGCGCCTTCTGATAAAAAGCAATACTCTTGTCTAAATTCAACACGTTTAAATTTGTATGAAGAAATCTTGCACCCATAAAACTACCTCCGTTATATTCTTTCGTACCAATGTACCAATGTACTATGTACAGTATATCCTGTTCCGAACCTCTTTTCAACCGATTCATCTTTTCATTTTAAGAATTTATGGTATAATAAAAAGCAGCCAAGCAGGTCAAACCTGCAAAAATTTACGCAGGGGGAATCTGTATGGAAGAAATCAAAATTGGGCGTTACCGCCATTTTAAGGGAAATGAATATCAGGTGCTGTACCTTGCCAGACATTCCGAAACACTGGAACCAATGGTGGTGTATCAGGCACTTTACGGCGAACGGGGAATTTGGGTGCGCCCCGCTGCCATGTGGAATGAAATGGTAGAGCGCGACGGAAAAACCTTTCGGCGGTTCGCTTATATCGGAGAATAAAATGAATATTCAGATTTTTGGAAAACCAAAGTGTTTTGACACAAAAAAAGCCGAGCGATATTTTAAGGAACGCAAAGTTAAATATCAAATGATTGATGTGAGCAAATACGGCATGAGCAAAGGGGAGTACGGCTCTGTGAAAGCTGCTGTCAGCGGAATGGAAGCACTGATCGACATGAAGTCCCCCGATGCCCTGCTGTTAAAATACCTGGCCCACGAGAGTGACAAGGAAGAAAAACTGATGGAGAACCCGAAGCTGTTCAAAACACCGATTGTACGAAACGGCAAACAGGCTACCGTCGGTTATCAGCCCGAAGTTTGGAAAACGTGGGAGTAGGTTAAGAAAGAGGGGGAAAAGTATGAAGATTTTAATTGCATACGCCGGGAAAACCGGAACGACTGAAAAGTGCGCCAAACTGCTCGGTGAAAAGCTGCCGGGTGCGTCAGTGGTGAACCTGAATCTTGAAACGCCGGAAATCAGCGGGTTTGACACGGTAATTGTGGGCGGTTCCATCCGAATGGGTCAGCTTCACAAGCAGGCAAAGAATTTTATCGAACAAAATTCACAGAGTCTTAAAACAAAAAAATCGGCTTATTTTATTTGCTGCTCGGGGGACGCTTCAAAATTGTTTATCGATAATTTTCCGAAGGAGTTGCTGGACAGCGCTGTGGCTTATGAAGGCTTTGGAGGGGAAATGAACATTGAAAATTTTCATGGCTTTGACCGGTTTGTGGCAAAAATAGCAACGAAAGCAAGCGCGGGCAAAAACATGCCGCTCCCGCAAATCAACTATGAAAATATCGGAAAACTTGCGGATGCAGTTCTAAAGTAATAAAATACACACGGTTGAGCATCCAGGTATAAATATTTAAAAAGAAAACATCCTGTTGACTCAATTGAGCCGACAGGATGTTTTTTATCAAAGCCGATGGTAATTGACTTATGATACCTATTTGCAGTATTCCGCAATGGCAAGACTGATAAACTCAGCCAGTCCGTCACCGTATTTGTTGATGTTCTTCGTAAAGCGTTCGTCCGCAACATACATTTGACCCAATCCCGCAAGTATTTCTTTTGAACATTCATAAAAGTTGCGGGTAATCAGCGATTGCCAGTCGGCTACAAGCTGCCGCACCGCGGGCGCCGCGGGGCCTTGCCCCATATTGGCGGCGAATGCGCGGTAGATTCGCTCCTGCTCGTCAGAAATACGCGCCCAATCTTCTTTGCTGTAATTTTTGGTTCTGCGGGCACTTTCTTTGTATGCATCCGTGTTACCCCAGCGTTCTTCCGCCTCTTTTGTGTATTCTTTCTGCGCGGCTTCAATTTCGGTCATATCAAATTCTTTAAAACTCATCTTAGATTCTCCTTTCAGTGTGCTGTCCACAAGAGCAATCAGACCATCCAGCCGGCTGCGCTTTAAAAGCAGCAGCTGTTTATGATTTTCCAATGCCTTGGTTTGGTCAAAGGCAGGGCTGGTCAGAATTCCCTGAATGTCTTTCAGCGCAAAGCCTAATTCACGAAAAAACAGAATATGCTGCAGCTGCTCCAGTGATTTATCATCATATAAACGGTATCCCGATTCAGTCACTTCACAGGGATGCAGCAGCCCGATCTCATCGTAATAATGCAGTGTGCGCACACTGATTCCGGTTAGCTTCGCAGCTTCATTGATTTTTAGTTTCATCTTAATCACCTGCCATGATTATACTATAAACTATGACGCAGCGTCAGAGTCAAGCGAAAATTAAAAAGATTTTTTAAAAATCCCCTGTTACAGATGATTTTCTTCTGTAACAGGGGACTTCCATATTTTATCCATTACTGATCAGTATATAATTGCACCGTATTTTGCGGCAAAGGGTTCCATCAACTCCGTTTCAATCTGACAATTGGAATCAATGATAAGCCTTCCCTGAAAATACCGCAACACGGCGTCCAGCACGGTAAGCTGGTCACAGCGCACAGCAATCGGCAGCCGGGTCATTGCACTGTTTTCGCACAGCAGCATAACATCATCAAGGCTGTTGACCTGTACCAATGCCGCATTGACCTGTTCATCGTCAAGGTCAATCAAGTCTTCACCGAGGGAACTGGTACATTCAATCGGCTCGCTGAAAATAATATCATCACCCAGAAAAAAAGCTTCACGTTCTATTGCGGCAGCGAAAGAATCCGGTTCCTCCGATACTGGTAATGGAGCAAACTCCCTCGTCACTTTTGCAAGCGCTTTTATATGTGCCGGTGTTGCGCCGCAGCAGCCGCCCACGATGCGGGCACCGGCCTGCATCAATTCCCGCGTTTCGTCTGCGAATTCCTCCGGGGAAAGATACCCCTCGTTTGCCGGAGAATTCCACATGGGGACTCCCGCGTTCGGCTTCGCTATGATCGGAACGCCTGCATGCGCTGAAATTTGCTTTATCTGTTCCGAAATCGATTTGGGGCCAAAGGAGCAGTTTACGCCGATTGCGTCAACACCCATAGCCTGCAGTGTAATCACGGTCGGCAGCAGGGAACCCCCGGTAAGAGTGTGACCGCTTTTATCCAACGTAACGGTCACAAACACAGGCAGGTTCGTGGTCCTGGCGGCGAGCACCGCAGCACGCATATCCGCCAGCGAGGTCTGTGTTTCAATTGCGAGAAAATCAACGCCTGCTTCGTCTAGCGCGCGAATTTGCTCACGGTAGATATCGTAGATATCGTCAAAATCAGATTCGCCTAACGGCTGCACGAACAGCCCGGTGGGGCAAAGGTTGCCGCCCACAAGCACGCCTGCCGGCTTTGCAATGCTTTGTGAAAGTTCAACAAGCCGGCGGTTTAGGCCGGCAGTTTCGTCTTCCAGCCCATACTGGCCCAGGGCAGCCCGGTTCGCTCCAAAGGTTGGCGCGTAAACCGCCTGGGACCCTGCGGCGATAAACTCACTTTGAAGTTTTCGGAACGGTTCCGGGTGTTCCAAAATCCATTTTTCCACGCAGACACCGCTCGGCATTCCGGCAGCGGTCAGATTAGTGGCCGTTGCGCCGTCCAACAGCATGGGCAGTTGAAAAGGAAAGCTCATTTGGTTTCATTGCTCCTATCTTAGGCTTTGTTTGAAAAATTGGTCTTGTTTCGGGTTTTATGATCTGAAATAAGACCTTGTGTTTCAAAATTCAGCAAAACATCCAGTCTGTGCTTTCAACATGTTACATGCTTTCCGGTGCGGAGATATTAAACATCGAAAGCACGTTGCAGATTACGGTAGAGGTCGCGCCGCACAGGTAAAGTCTTGCGGCGGTCAAACTCTCATCCTCACCCTTTACGCGGCAGGCATTGTAAAATTTATGGAACAGCGTAGCCAGTGTAACGACATAACGCGTGATTCTTGCAGGGTCGTAATCCTGTGCCGCGGCAACAATTTCACCGGTATAAGCCGAAAGGTGGCGAATCAGCTCGATTTCTTCCGTTGCGGTTAAAAGGGCAAGTTCCTCGTCGGTGCATTCGCGGGGGCTGATTCCCTCTGCGGCGAGCGCTTTCAGAATGCTGCAGATTCTCGCTCTGGCGTACTGCACGTAATAAACAGGGTTTTGCGAGTCCTGCTGAACCGCCAAATCAAGGTCAAAGTCCATCTGAGAATTTGCTTCTCTTTGATTGAAGTAAAATCTTGCGGCGTCCACAGGTACTTCATCCAGCAGGTCGGCCAGCTGAATCGCTTTGCCGGTTCGCTTGCTCATGCGTACGACTTCACCAGATTTGACCAGCCTCACGAGCTGTATCAGCACAATGTCCAGTTTATCCCCGTCAAGACCAATGGCGTTCATAGCGCCCTTCATACGGGCGACATGGCCGTGATGATCTGCGCCCCAAACGTCAATACAGCGATCAAAGCCGCGTTTCTCAAATTTATTGCGGTGATATGCAATATCCGCTGTGAAGTACGTTGGATTGCCGTTTTGGCGAACCAGTACTTCATCTTTCTCCGCTCCGAAATTGGTCGCTTTATACCACAGAGCACCGTCTTTTTCATAAGTCAGCCCTCTGTCCGTTAATAGCCGGATGGTTTCGTCCAGTTCGCCGTCGCTGTGCAGTCGGCTTTCCAAAAACCACTCATCATATTCAATACGGTACTTTTTGAGGTCGTTTTTCATTTTCTCAATATTTTTTGGAAGTGCAAATGCCACCAATGCTTTTTGGCGTTCTTCTGGCTCTGCATTTACGAATCGGTCACCGTTCAGTTCGGCAAATTCCGCGGCTCTGTCTTTAATATCTTCGCCGTGGTACCCATCCTCGGGGAATTCAACGGCATCCTCGCCCTTGAAAATCTGTAAATAGCGTGCTTCGAGCGAGCCGCCGAATTTATCGATCTGATTTCCGGCATCATTCACGTAAAACTCGCGCCACACATCATAGCCTGCTGCGTCCAATACTGCTGCAAGGCAGTCACCTAGTGCACCGCCGCGCGCGTTGCCCATGTGCATGGGGCCGGTTGGATTGGCAGATACGAATTCAACCATGATTTTTTTCTTTTCACCGTATTCGCTGCGGCCATAATCCGCACCGAGCCGGTTAATATCCTTCAGAACTTCGCTGTAAAATCTTCCGCTCAGGAAAAAATTAAGAAAGCCGGGGCCGGCAATTTCAAAACGGTCAAAAAGCGTGCCGTTCAGCGTTAGGTGATCCGTAAGGACCTGTGCGATTTTGCGTGGGGCAAGATGAAATGCTTTGGCAGAAACCATTGCCGCGTTGGTAGCCCAGTCGCCATGGGAGCGATCGCCGGGGACTTCAATGGAAAAGTCCGGCACGGCTGCTTCCGGCAGGTCACCGTTCTTCGTTGCCTTCGCAAATGCGTCATAGATTGCGGTTCTCAGTTCACTGGTTGCTTGAAACACTAGTTTTGACATCTTTGTTATTTGCCTCCTTGACAGTAATCAATATCTCATTTAAACTTGACAAATTTGAGTTAATATCCAGTGTGTAGTTGACCTCAAGCATGCCGCCCAGGTCATCCAGCTCGGACTTTACCTTACTGGTGAAAACGCCAATCATCATGCAACCGTAGCCGGTGTCATAAGGGCAAACGTGGCGCTTGCCGTTTTCTAAAATCAGGCGGGTGCTGCCTGCACCGCCGCGCATCAGCGTTACCTTGGATTCGCCATCCACCCTCAGCACGGAAGTCTGAGGTGCATTTTGATCGTTGTATTCTTTATAAACGATATAGCGGCTGTCTCCTTTTTTCACATAGGAACCAAGGGTGGTAACCTCAACTTCGCCGGTTTCATCATCCAGCCTCTGGCGGCCTTTAATTGAGATAAGGTAATTCTCCAGCATTTATAGCTCCTTGCTGAACAGGCGGTGTAAATGATGCCGGCTCTGTTCATCGTAATTAGTATTGTTCAATATCGACGTGGCTGACGTCGTTTTTTATATCACGGCCAAGAAAAATCTCGGCGATTTGGGCAAATCCTTCCACACGGTCACTGACAAAAAAGGAAACGTCGCCGTCGCTTTCCCTGCTGCAGAGCAAATCCTGCTCGCTTAAAATTTCAGCGCAGTAAAGGGCGGTTTCGCGGCCGCTGTCAATCAGGGTGACTTCGCTTCCCATTACACCGGCGATAATATGCTTGATAATCGGGTAGTGGGTACAGCCCAGAATCAGCGTATCGACCCCCGCTTCCCGCAGCTGTGCGAGGTAGCGCTCCGCGACTAAAAGCGTCACTTTTTCATCATCCGCAATATAGCCGTTTTCCACTAGAGGTACAAACAACGGGCAGTCGCGGTCAAAAACCGAAATTTCGGGGTCAATCGCGGCAAGCTCACGTCGGTAGGAGCCGCTGCGTATGGTCGCCGTCGTGCCGATAATACCCACACGCTTGTTTTTCGTTGCTGCTGCGGCAGCTTTGGCGGTCGGATGAAGCACCCCGGTAAATGGAACGGAAAGATTGTCACCAAGATTACCTGCCACCGAGCTAACGGTACCGCAGGCGGCGACAATCATTTTTACATGATTGGAATTTAGAAATGCCGCGTCCTGCTTTGCATATTTTGTAATAATATCACGGCTGCGCGAACCGTAGGGTACGCGGCCGGTATCACCAAAATAAATAATATCTTCTTTCGGCATAATTTGTAAAAGTTCTTTAACGGCTGTCAGTCCGCCAAGCCCGGAATCAAACACGCCGATTGGTCTGTTATCCATTTTATTGCATCGCTCCAAAAATAATTGGATTTTTGTATTAGTATTTCGGCTTTACTTCAAAAGAAAGCGTTATCAGCCGGTCAAGAAGTTCGCCGTAGGACACACCGCATGCATCCCAAAGCTTCGGGTACATGCTGATTGAAGTAAAGCCCGGCATGGTATTCAGTTCATTTAACAGCACTTCATTGCCGTTCCGAACGAAAAAGTCCACTCTGGCAAGGCCGCTGCAGCCCAGCATACGGTATGCCCGCTTTGCGATGGAACGGATCTCCTGCATAACTTCCTCACTCAAATGTGCCGGAATGTACAGCTGGGATGTGCCGGATTTATATTTATCATCATAATCGTAGAATTCAGCGGAAGCTGCGATTTCGCCCACAAGGGAAGCTTCCGGCTCGGCATTTCCGAGTACGGCACATTCCACTTCCTGACCGGCAATGGCTTCCTCCAGCACAATCTTATCGTCTTCACGCGCGGCTTTTTCCACAGCCGCGTCCAGTTCCGCTTCACTGTGCACCTTGCTGATTCCCACAGATGAACCCGCGTTGGCCGGTTTCACAAAAATAGGGTAGCCGAGTCTGGCACTGATCTTTACCTTTATCTTCTCCGCGCCGGTTTTATATTTCTCAGCGAAGAACCACAGATAATTCGCCTGCTTTACGCCTGCCGCCGTCAAAAGCGTGTGTGTTACGCCTTTATCCATGCAGGCAGCGGAAGCAAGAGCGCGGCAGCCGACAAACGGAATTCCGCTCAGCTGTAAAAGTCCCTGCACTGCACCGTCTTCTCCGTTTCTTCCGTGGAGAACAGGGAACACGCAGTCCACCTTAATTACGTCAAATCCGATTTTACCGTCAACGACAATACCGCCGATGCTTCTGTCCGGGGAAAGAAACGCGGGTTGGTTCAGCGGGTTATGCTCCCAGCGTCCGTCCTCAATTTCTTCCACAGGGCCGGAAAATAAATACCAGCGTCCGTCTTTGGTAATGCCAAGGCAGACAGGCTCGTATTTATCCTTGGGCAGGTTGTTTATCACCGAGGTCGCGGATAAGCACGAAACCTCATGTTCTGAGGAACAGCCGCCAAAAATAACGGCAATCTTCTTTTTATTCATTACACTATCCTCCAAACTGTGAATGTGCTTAGGCTGCGAATAAAGCTGTACAAGCGGCTTGCACAAGGCATAGCCTGCATGATGCCATTTTTGCCACCCGACATTTCATCTGCATACGGAGCACTTTTCTTATTTATATATAATACTACGAATATATATCATATCACAATGCCCCTGTAGGCGCAATCGAAATTTTGTTAAATAGTATGGTGACAAAAAAGTGTTTATGATGTATAATTATTAACTGTATTGAATTATATAATAATTCGGAATAAATGATAAAATTTCAGGAGTGATATTTTTGGAGCAGAAGGCATTTGACCTGATTGCCGAAAAAGTCGGCGCGGTTCTGAACGAACAGGGCTTTAACAATGTTGGCAATAAGCAGGAGGAAAGCGGACGTGCCGCACTGTTTACCAATGAAGACACTGCATACAGCATCCTTTACAATCAAGACAAGAAGCGTTTTGAATTAAGAACCTGTGACTTGGATGACGGCGAGCCGGACGGCAAATGGAAGTCGATTTCGATTTGGCTTTTTGACCCGGAAACCGACACGATGTCCGAAGCAGAAAGTATTGTGAACGACTTTGTCGAAACAATCCAAGGCCCAAAACGCGTTGCAGCGCTGAAAACTAAAAAGAAACGCAAGAAAGACGACGAGAATACTTCGGATCCATTATTCTTTTTTAACCGTTTTGTGGGTGTTTTTCCGGGGTTGCGCGATGAACTGAATGAAGAAAGAGCACAGTATGAGGATTTGCGCGCGGTTCATTTTGCACGCACGCATCTGACACCGAAGATTGAGGCTCTTTGCACACAGACTACAAATCAGGATCAGATTAAGCGCTGCTGTGATCTGTTGAACGATATGTATGCCAACGGTGATATGGATGTGCGTTCTATCATTACCATTGTCATTTTGAATGGAATCGATAACAAGACTGCTATTGACAACATAAAGCCGCTCTTCAGCGACGATTTGAAAAAAGGTTTCACTGCCGGCCTCAAGTTAAAAGGCAAAGTAGTTAAGCCTGAGAAAAAGAAAAAGCCAAAGAAGTTTACCGCGGATAATCTGAATACTTTAAAGAGATAATATTAAATGGAAGCGGGCAGGCAAGGCTTGCCCCGCTTTGTTAATCGTGTTATTTTGTACATATATAAAGTATAGCTTAGTTAATATAAAAAATAATTTGCACAGTACTTGACAAGCTTTTCATTAATATGTTATTATAGTTATACCTCATAAAGGGGTTATTTTTTTTGCGCCCTTTTAAGAGGGAGGCTGAGGTCTTTTCAGACCTAAATATTTTTCCGTACAACGGGAGGTGCCGTCATGAGAGTTAAAATTACATTAGCATGCACAGAATGCAAACAGCGCAATTACAACACAATGAAAAACAAGAAGAATGATCCGGACAGGCTTGAAATGAGCAAGTACTGCAGATTCTGTAAGAAGCATACTCTTCACAGAGAAACAAAGTAATCCGGACGGAGGGACAGATAATGGCAGATACAACTGTAAAGAAAGAGAACTTTTTTTCCAGAGCCGGCAAAAACATCTCGAAGTTCTTCCGCGATGCCAGAAGCGAAGTCAAAAAGATAGTCTGGCCAACGCCGCAGACAGTATTTAAAAATACCGGTGTTGTTTTGGTTACCATTATTATTATTGGCTTATTTATCTTTGGACTGGACACATTACTTATGAATCTGCTTGGATTGATTATGAACATTGCAAAGTAGGATAAGCGGAGGAGTTTACTATGTCTGAAGACGCAAAATGGTATGTTGTTCATACCTATTCCGGGTATGAAAACAAAGTTGCCTCCAATCTTGAAAAAACAGTGGAAAACCGCCAGCTCCATGAATTAATTCAGGAGATTCGCGTGCCGACCGAAACAGTTACCGAAATTAAAGATAACAAACGTCGCGACGTGGAACGGAAGATTTTTCCCGGTTATGTTCTGGTTAAGATGATTCTTACCGACGAGTCTTGGTATGTTGTCCGTAATATTCGAGGCTGCACAGGATTTGTTGGCCCGTCATCTAAACCAATTCCGCTCACCGATGAAGAGGTTGCGAGATTGGGCGTCGAGCAGAAAGAGATTGAGGTTTCTTACAGAGTCGGCGATTCCGTACACATTATTGACGGTCCTCTTGAGGGCTTTGTCGGTACTGTTGAGGAAGTTGATGTTGACAAGAACCGCGTCCGTGTAACAGTATCCATGTTTGGGCGCGAAACACCAGTTGAGCTTGAACTCGATCAGGCTGAAGTTATGGAATAATTATCACTATAATTTGCGGGAGACCGCTTATTATGAGGGGCATTGCCCCTGTGGGAGGAACGGATCAATTTTTTCGTCCGCTCCGCCATCCACCACGAATTTTGGAGGTGCAAGAAAATGGCTCAAAAGGTTACGGGCTTTATAAAGCTCCAAATACCTGCTGGCAAGGCTACCCCGGCGCCACCTGTTGGACCGGCACTCGGTCAGCACGGCGTCAATATCATGGCGTTCACAAAGGAATTTAATGAACGCACAAAGAACGATGTAGGATTAATTATCCCTGTCGTTATTACGGTCTATGCGGACCGTTCGTTTACCTTTATTACAAAAACTCCCCCGGCTGCTGTTTTGATTAAAAAAGCATGCGGTATCGAGAGTGCTTCGGGCGAACCGAACAAGAAAAAGGTTGCGAAAATTACCCGTGAGCAGGTCAGAAAGATTGCTGAAACGAAGATGCCTGACTTAAATGCAGCTTCGATCGATACAGCCATGAGCATGGTTGCCGGTACGGCGCGCAGCATGGGTATTGAAGTAGTAGATTGATCACCCGGGTGGGAGGAACTTTACTAATCCGATTTTACCACTCAATAGGGAGGAAAACCAATGAAACACGGTAAAAAGTATATTGACAGCGTAAAGCTGATCGATCGCGCAAAGCTATATGATGTAAACGATGCACTTGACCTTTGTGTCAAGACTGGTACATCCAAGTTTGACGAGACTGTTGAGGTTCACGTTAAGTTGGGTGTCGATAGCCGCCATGCCGACCAGCAGGTCCGCGGCGCAATTGTACTGCCAAACGGTACGGGCAAAAAAGTTCGCGTACTTGCAATCTGCAAGGGCGATGCGGCGAAGGAAGCGGAAGCAGCCGGAGCTGAATTTGTCGGTGCTGAAGAAATGGTACAGAAAATCCAGACTGAAAACTGGATGGATTTTGATATTCTCATTACTACTCCGGACATGATGGGTCTTGTTGGCCGTTTAGGTAAAGTCTTAGGTCCCCGCGGCCTGATGCCTAACCCGAAAGCCGGTACGGTTACACGTGAGATTGGCAAAGCTGTTACCGATGCAAAAGCAGGTAAGATTGAGTATCGTCTTGATAAGACAAACATCATTCACTGCACCATCGGCAAGGTTTCTTTCGGCGGTGAAAAACTGCTCGAGAACTTTGACGCATTGCTCGGCGCAATTGTTAAGGCTAAGCCAGCTGCATCCAAAGGCCAGTATATCAAAAGCTGCGTTGTTGCTGCTACGATGGGTCCTGGCGTCAGAATCAACCCGAACAAGGTTGGTTAAGAATTAAAAGACTTGACAGACTGCCATGTCTGTGCTAGTATAATATTCGCTGTTCTTTATTCAAAGACAGCAGGTGCGTTTGCTTAATGGGGTTTCCCCAGCCTGCCGAGGATAAGAGCTGAATGCATTTATTGTGTATTTATGCCCTTCCCGCGGTAATGTGGGAAGGGCTTTTTTGTTTTAATGCGCTGTATCTCAACTGATGGAGGTGAATACATTTGCCAAGTGAAAAGATTTTAGAGCAAAAGAAACAGCAGGTTGCAGTTCTGACAGATAGCTTGAAGGCTGCATGTGCGGGCGTAATTGTTAATTACAAGGGTATTACTGTTGCTCAGGATACAAAACTCCGTAAGGAGCTGCGTGAAGCCGGCGATGATTATATGGTTGTAAAGAATACTTTACTGCATCTCGCACTAAAGGATGCCGGAATCGAGGGTCTCGACCACGTTCTGGAGGGTACAACTGCTATTGCAATCAGCAAGGACAATTACGTGTCCAGCGCTAAAATTCTTGCTAAGTTTGCTGAGACAAGTAAGACCTTTGAAATTAAGGCCGGATTTGTCGACCACGGTGCAATTGATGCCAGCGGCGTTAAAGAACTGGCTGCACTGCCTCCGAAAGAGGTTTTGGTTTCCAGAGTTCTTGCAGGTTTCAATACCCCGATTACGGGTTTTGTTACTGTGTTGAACGGTACAATGAAGGGTTTAGTCGTAGCTTTGAACGCAATCGCGGAGAAGCAGGCTGCCAATGCATAATTTTCTTAAATAAAACAAATAAAATTTTGGAGGTAACTATCAATGTCTGATAAAGTTGTAAAATTAATTGAAGATGTAAAAGCACTTACCGTTCTTGAGCTCTCCGAGCTCGTTAAGGCTCTCGAAGAGGAATTCGGCGTTTCCGCAGCTGCTCCTGTCGCTGTTGCTGCTGCTGCTCCTGCAGCTGCTGCCGCTGTTGAAGAGCAAACAGAATTCGACGTAATTCTTAAAGCTGCCGGCGCAAACAAGATTCAGGTTATCAAGGTTGTTCGCGAACTGACAGGTCTTGGCCTGAAAGAAGCGAAAGAAGTCGTTGACAGCGCACCTAAGGCTGTTAAAGAAGGCGTTTCCAAGGATGACGCTGAAGCAGTTAAGGCTAAATTAGCTGAAGCTGGCGCAGAAGTCGAAATAAAGTAATTTACTTTATTGCATAAAGTGAACCCCTGCTGCCATTATGGCAGCAGGGGTTTTTTGTGATATGGGTTTTATCCGTATGCAAGTTGCCCCCAGTTTTTGCTGAGGGCAACTCTGTTTATGAAAAGAAATTACAATTTCAGGCTATCTGCTAAAGTACGGTTATTGGTTTAAATCAGAATGGATTATTTGAAAATCCCGGTAAAATCAAGCGTTGCAAAATAATCTGCGGGGGTTTCGGCACGGCGAATCAATTCGGTGGTTCCGTCTTCTTTCAGCAGAACTTCGGCAGAACGCAGCTTGCCGTTGTAATTGTAACCCATTGAGTGACCATGAGCGCCCGTGTCATGAATGACAATCAGGTCGCCAATATCGATTTTAGGCAGCATTCTGTCAATTGCAAACTTATCGTTGTTTTCGCAAAGGCCCCCTGTAATATCGTATTTGTGATCACTGGTTTTTTCTTCTTTTCCCATTACCGTAATATGATGGTAGGAACCGTACATTGCCGGGCGCATTAAATTAGCCGCACATGCGTCAAGCCCGATATATTCCTTATGGGTATGTTTCTCGCGGATTGCCGTTGCAACAAGGCAGCCGTAAGGTGCAAGCAAAAATCGGCCGAGTTCGGTGTAAATGGCCACATCGCCCATACCGGCGGGCAGTAATATTTCTTCATAAACTTTTCTGACTTCATTACCGATCTTCAAAATATCGGCAGCTTTCTGGTCAGGGCGGTACGGAACCCCCACACCGCCGGAAAGGTTGATAAACCCGATGTGAGCGCCGGTTTCACGGTTCAATTCCACTGCGGTCCCAAATAAAATCCGGGCAAGTGCAGGGTAATACTCATCTCCGGCTGTATTGCTTGCCAGAAAAGCGTGCAGCCCAAAATCCTTTGCGCCCAGCGATTGCAGCTTTTGAAACCCTTCGGTCAGCTGTTCACGGGTAAATCCGTATTTTGCTTCACCGGGGTTATCCATAATTGAATTGCTGATTTTAAACATGCCGCCGGGATTAAAACGGCAGCAAATTTTTTCAGGAATACCGACAGCCTCGTTTAGGACGTCGATATGGGTAATATCATCGAGATTAATAATTGAGTCTAATTTACGGGCTAAAACAAAATCCTCTGTGGGCGTTACATTGGAAGAAAACATAATTTCGTCGCGGTGAAAACCGACTGCGTCCGAAAGCATCAGTTCCGTCAGGGAAGAGCAGTCCACGCCGCAGCCCTCTTCTTGTAAGATTTTTAATATTGCGGGATTTGGGGTAGCTTTTACCGCGAAATACTCTTTATAACCCTTATTCCATGCAAAAGCCTGATTTAGCTTCCGGGCGGCTTCCCGAATCCCCGCTTCATCATAAAGATGAAAGGGCGTTGGATACTTATATGTAATTTCCTTCAATTGTTCTAGATTAATAAACGTCTTTTTCATCCTGATTTCCTTTCGTTAATTCGATTAGTTTTATTTCATTTTTTAATGATTCTTTAAATAAGTCAACCAGATTTTTCTTCTGTGAATATAAACAGGTCGAATTTTCACCGTCATTGATATCACCGGTAAAAACACTGGCGGAGTCTGCAATCAATCGGATTTGCTTCTGCGTTTTCTCAGCATGGTAGATGATTGCACCTGTCAGTTCAAACGGTTGATTTGTTATGATAACTATTTTTAAACCTCTGGCAACCCCGTCCCGCAGTTCGGGCAATACCGTATCCGCGATCTCCTTTGATACGGACAGATAAACCCGTTTCTTTGCATCTGTCAGCATAGTTTTCATTTTACGTAAAATATGCTTTTCACCTTTTACTGTAATATATCCGTCTACTTCTTTACAGGGAACCGGTGTGTTTTTCAATAAGTCCAATTTAAAATCCTGCAACTGCAGAATTTTATTGTTGCAGAATTCCTCGAGCGGAACAGGTGTGTAGGAGGTTGCCGCGCCTTCAATCAAATAGGCCGCGCCCTTTTCTACAAGGCCCGCAAGCGCTGTGTAAGTATTAGAACGCGAAATCCCCGTCAGCTTTGCCGCTTCATATCCGGTTAGCTTACCTTCACAGAACAGAGTTCTGTAAATTGTAGCTTCCTGCTTGGTCAAATCAAAATGAGTCAGGAGTTCCACAGTATCCAAATATATCACCTCATTAAGAGTGTTCCTTTATAGGAATACTATACAATACAAAGCGGAAATTGTCAATAAAAAAAACTCTCAGCCTCTTTACAGGGCCGAGAATCTTTTTTATAAATTCACAATAGTTCTTCCGTTTACATTCTTCTGTATTTCTTCACTTTGCGCAGGTTTTTCTTTTTGCGGTTATAAATTAAAGCCAGAATAATGTAGATGATGACGAGCAGAACAATGATTGCCGCAATTGCAATGAACCATACGGATGTAAAAATTGATTTCATCGTATCCGCGGTGTGCAGCACCTCGCTGCGCTCAACACTTTCCGCTGCCACCAGATTAACGGTAGTCAGTTCCTGATTGGCATAGCTGAGCGTTGCCGTACCGATGACCTGTCCTTTTTTAATGGGAGCATCCACGCTCTGCGGGATATGTTTTGTAATAATTACGCTGCCGGCGGAAACGTTGTTTGGCAGCATGGCGGAGTAGTTCTTTTCCGCTACCAGAAGCAGTTTATCTTTGTTCCATGCGTAATTCAGCTTAATTTCACCGACGGAGTCCTGACCGTTTATAATGGGCTTTAGCTGCAGGTTCTTAAACGCCCAACGGTAAAGTGCCGCGCTGTCGAGCAGTTCACCGCGGGTGCTGATCGGTTTATTATTTGCGTCTACGGACGGTGCGCCGAGCGCCACGCAGAGGTAGCTGTACCCTTCGGCAGTTGCGGTCGAAACAAGGCAATAGCCGGATTCATCCGTATGTCCTGTTTTAATACCGCGTGCGTATTGATAATAGTAATTTGCTCCGGTGTTTTTATCAATCAAAAGGTTTGTTGTCAGAAGAAGCCGCGCTTTTCCGGCGTCGGGGCCGCCGACAGGCTTGTAAGTAGTTCGCGCAAGCGACGTGATTTCAGTAAAATGCGGAAGCGTCATTGCGTACTTTGTCATAAGATACAGGTCGTGCGCTGTTGTGTAGTGTTCCGGATCGTGCAGGCCGTGCGGATTCGTAAAGTGTGTACCCGTGCAGCCAAGTTCCTTCGCTTTTTGATTCATCATATCGACAAAGGAATTCATATTGCCCTGTCCCACATAATCTGCTAAAAACAGCGCAGCATCGTTCCCGCTTGGTATCAGCATACAATTCATCAACTGAAAGGCAGTCAGCTGGTCGCCGATTTTGATATTCGACATAGAGCTGCCGGTGCCTAAAAGGGTATCCATCAATGCCTTGGTGATGGTTATTTTAGTACCTTCAAGATCTTTGATATGTTCACTCGCAACAATAAAAGTCATGATTTTAGTAGTGGATGCCGGTTCCCGGCGAACGTCCGCATTTTTTTGGTAAACAACGGTGTTGGTGTCCAGATTGACCAGTTCGACAGCAGCGGATTTCGGATCAAAGCCGATGTTAAATACCGCCGCGTTTGCTGTGACGGACGAAAACAAAATGCAGGTCGCAAACAGAAGGGTAAATAGTGTAAGAGCCTTTTTTTTCATGGAACTTTTGCCTCCAATGTGATATTATAATCATAGTGTTATATACTTATATCATAACCCACGCGATATTTATAAATTATATCAGCTATTGGGCAAAAGATAAAGGGATGTTATGAATTATTCAAAAATTGTAAGATATATGGGGGAATTGCAGTGATTTACATAACCGGTGATACACATGGGGAAATGAGCCGCTTTGACTCCTCACGGGTGAAAAAACTGAAAAAGGGCGATACACTTATTGTGTGCGGTGATTTTGGTTTTATCTGGGACGGCGGAGAAAAAGAGCAAAAAGTGCTTAAAAAACTTGGCAATAAAAAATATAATCTTCTGTTTGTGGATGGTACTCACGAAAATTTTGACTTGCTGAGCCAATACCCGGTTACGGAGTGGAACGGCGGGCAGGTGCAGCAGATTTCCGGCAATCTGTACCATCTAATGCGCGGGCAGGTTTTTACCATAGAAGGCAAAAAAATCTTCGTCTTTGGCGGCGGGGAAAGCAGCGAAAAGCAAATGCGTGTCGAAGTCGGTAAATGGTGGGAATACGAAATGCCCAATATGGAAGAGATGCGTGCAGGAGTAAACAACCTTCATGATGTTGATATGAAAGTTGATTATATCGTAACCCATGAACCGGCGCCGAGGGTGATTTACCATTCCACGAATGTCAAAGAAAATATGAACCAGCTCGAGGCTTATTTTGAACAGCTTATCAGGCAGGTAGAATTCAGCAAATGGTTTTTCGGTGCAATTCATGTTGACCGTAAAATTACTGTAAAAAATTTCGCGGTGTTTAACGATGTGATTCCTGTGGAGGAGCCACAAAGAAAAAGGTATCGGAAATGAAAATTTTTCACACCTCTGACTGGCATTTGGGCAAAATGATTTACGGGCATTCCCTTTTATCCGATCAGGAGTATTTTATCCATGAAGTGTTCCTTCCCGCCATCCGCTCCGAGCGCCCCGATTTGGTGATCATTGCAGGCGACTTGTTTGACCGCCAGATTGCCCCGGTGGAGGCGATCCGTCTTTTTGACCGCTTCCTGACCGAAATAAGCAATCTGCATGTTCCTCTTGCAATGATCAGCGGTAATCATGACGGCGCTGAGCGGATTGCAATTGGTACCGGATTGCTGCGGCAGAGCGGAATCTATATTGGAAGCAGCATTGCGGATGTTTTTACCCCGGCCAAGGTTACGGTGGGGAATGAAACAGCGCATGTTTATCTGCTCCCTTATTGTGAACCTGCTGCTGTTCGCCAGTTATTACAGGATGAAAGCATTAAGAGCTTTCAGGAAGCATACACAGCATTGCTTGACCGTGTCCGTGCGCAGCTGGACAACAGTGCAATCAACATTCTGCTTGCCCACTGTTTTGTCATGGGCGGCACACTCTCTTCTTCGGAAAGCCCTACTTTCGTGGGCGGCAGTTCCGAGGTGAATCCTGCTGTATTCAAAGGGTTTGATTATGTGGCGCTCGGGCATCTGCACGGGCCGCAGAGGGCGGGAGCAAACGGGCGTTACTGCGGTTCGCCGCTCAAATACTCTTTTGACGAAGCCGGCCAGCGCAAATCTTTTACTATTCTGGACATCCATAAAGATCTTAAAGAACATAAAGTTCTTATAAAAATTAACGAATACAGCAGGCCGCCCAAGCACGACATGCGTGTGCTTTCCGGTCTGTTTGCCGACCTTTTACAGCAGGGAAGGGACAACCCCTGCCCTGATTATCTTTATGCCAATTTAAAGGATTCCGCGCCCGTTTATATGCCGATGGATCAGTTAAGGCCATATTACCCCAACTTGCTTGGATTAAGCAGTGAGTGGCTTTCTGCAGGAAGCGGCGGGGTACGAAACGACCTGCGCGAGCAGCTGATGCACCGGAAAACGGACGACCTCTATATTTTTGAGCAGTTTCTGCGCCAAATTTGCGACAGCGAAGCGGATGACGAGGACCGCGCGCTGTTCATGAAGGCTTTGAATACATGCAGGGAAGAGAATGATTTATGAAGCCGATTCAAATTACAATGCAGGCATTTGGCTCATACCTTAGCCGCACAACGGTGGATTTTACCAAACTGGGTGATAACCCGATCTTTTTGATTACCGGTTCCACGGGCGGCGGGAAGACCACCATTCTTGACGCGATGTGTTTTGCGCTCTACTGCAAAGCAACGGGCGGCCGCCGCAGCTGGAACAGTATGATCAGCACAGCCGCGCCGCAGGATGCGGAAACAATGGTCGACTTCATGTTTGGCCTGGGTGATGAAACGTATCGTTTCTGCCGTTCCCAGCAAAGGTACGCGGCAAGGGGTACGGGTACAATTAAGCTAAAGGAAGAGCATAACTGCTACCGCTTGGTTAATTCGCGATGGGAGCTTATTTTAACCGGAGCGGAGTCCAAGGTGCGGGAACAGGCGGAACAGCTGCTTGGACTGAACTGTGAGCAGTTTTCGCAGGTAATGGTATTGCCGCAGGGCGACTTTTTAAAGCTGCTGCTTGCCAATTCCCGCGATAAAGCGCAGATGTTCCAGACATTGTTTGCAACCGGTCGCTGGGCACAGGTAACGATGAAGCTGAAAAAAATGGCGGATGAAATCCAGCAACAGGCGAACGAGGTTACCGCGGCGAAAAAGCTGATCCTTGAACGGGAGGAAATTACCACCGCGGAGGAATTGGAGCAGAAATGCAGCAAAATGGATCAAGAGCTGGCAGCTGCTAAAGCGGAGCTTATTGTGCTGGAAAAAGAATTGGAAAAGCGCAGCGACGAACTCAACGTCGCGCTTGCGCTCAGCCATAAATTCGATAGCGTGCGATCCCTGCGTCTGGAACTGGATACTCTGATCAAAGCGGAAGCGAAGATGTCCCAAAAAGGGGACAGTCTGAAACTAAGCCGCCTTGCAAGGGGCGTTTTGCCGTATCATTCCGCTTATCAAACCACACAGCGCGAGTTTGCTGTGAAAACTAAATTCAGGGAAACTGCTCAAAAGAACCGTGAACAGGCGGAAAATGAGCAGAAATTGGCTCTGGCGCAATTACCTGCCGCAAAAAGCTGTCGGGAGGCGGCAACTGCGTTCGCTCAAAAATTCAGTCAGCTGGAGGCCGCGCGCAGCGGCGCGCAGCGTCTTCATACCATACAAATTGAATTGAAGTCGAAAGAATACCAGCTGGGACCGCAAAATGCGGAACAGGCAAAACTTTCCGCTTCGCTGAAAGATGCACAGGAACGTTACAAAACGGGCATGGACTATATGCGCAAAATCCAAGAAAAAACCCGAATGCTTCCTCAGCTGATGGCAGAAGTGGAATCGCTCTTAAAAAACGATGCAGCCGCTTCACTGGCGTCCGATCTGAGCGAGGGGAAACCCTGCCCGGTTTGCGGCGCGGTTCATCACCCCGCACCCGCAATGCAGAGCGAAAAGCTGAAGGCGACTCAGGCAGAATTGGAGCAGGCGAAAGAGGCCGGTGAAACGCTGATCAAATATGAAAAGCGCCTGCATGAGCTGGAACAAATTCAAGAACAGGCACAGCGAAAATTGGAAACAGGGAAAACCGCTCTTTCAGCGCTCGAACAGGAAAGTGCATCCCTCCATGCCGCGGCAAGCGAAGTTTCCGCCAATTTAGGGGAATACAATGAAATTGAAAAAATAGAACATGAGATTGCGTCTGTTCGTAAGAAAATAAAAGAGAATACGGAATTGGCTGACCGGATTGAAACACGCATTTCATCGGCACAAAGCGCGTCGGCGGCCACAGGAGCGGCAGCCGACGCGGCGGAAAAAGCTTATGCGGAAGCAGCGCGGGCTGCGCGGGAGGCGAAAACCCGATTTGAAACCGAAATTACCGCGGCAAAACTAAACCCGGAATCCGATTTTTCCGCCATTGTACTGTCCGCACAGGGTGAAACGGAACTGGAAAAAGAACTTAACGATTACTCTGCTTCCTGCAAATCGAAGAAGGAGCAGCTTGCCGAACTGGAATTGGAGCTTGAGGGCAGGGAAAAGCCCGACCTCGCGCTTGTGAAATCCGTTCAGGGAGATGCGCAGCAAAAAAGCAGTCAAATGGCGCAGCATACCGGGAGCCTAACCCAAAGTGTCGATTCTGCACGCAAATCATTAAAAAAGCTGACTGAACTTTCAAAACAGGGAGCCACCCTGGAAGACCGCTATTCCCGTACCAGCCGGCTTGCCGCGCTGCTTTCCGGTAAAACAGGCCTAAAAATTCCGCTCCAGCAGTTCGTGCTCGGCATTATGCTTGACGATATTCTTTCCTGCGCAAACACATTCTTTTCCACATTCAGCAACGGGCGGTACAGCCTGAGCCGCATCACCGGGGCTTCCGGCGGGAACGCACTCGGCGGGTTGGATTTACAGGTGTTCGACGCGTACAGCGGCGGTGCGCGCAGTGTGGAAACGCTGTCGGGCGGTGAACTTTTCCTTGCCTCGCTGTCGCTTGCGTTCGGCCTTTCCGATGTGGTGCAAAATTACTCGGGCAGTGTGCATCTTGATTCCATTTTCATTGATGAAGGATTTGGCTCACTGGATCAGGAAACGTTGGACACGGCAATGAAGGCTTTGCTGCAAATTCAGCAAAGCGGGCGCACCATCGGGATTATTTCGCATGTCAGTGAATTAAAAACCTGCATTGCCGCGCAGATTGTCGTTTCCAAAGCCGCCGACGGCGGCAGCAGGGTTGAAATAATCAATTAAAAAAGAAACCACGAAGTAAAAACACTTCGTGGTTTTTTTATGATACTTCCATGCCGTTGAAAAGCTGTTTTACCTCGGCGCGCAGTCCGCGGTGCTCAGGGGCCTCCAATTCACTGTCCTCGGCGATGATGACACGGGCAACAGCCTGTGCCTGCTTCAGTACGCCGATATCATTCATCATGTCCGCTATTTTTAAATCCGGCAGTCCGTGCTGCTTCTGCCCAAAAAAATCGCCCGGGCCGCGCAGCTTTAAGTCCTGATCCGCTATTTTAAAGCCGTCGCTCGTTTCGCACATTGCTTTCAAACGTGTTGTTGCTTCTTCATTCTGCGCATCGGAAACCAGAATGCAGGTGGATTTTTCTTTTCCCCGTCCGACTCGTCCCCGCAGCTGATGCAGCTGGGAAAGGCCGTATCGCTCTGCGTTTTCAATCATCATAACTACCGCATTCGGCACATCCACGCCGACTTCCACCACCGTTGTGGATACCAGAACAGAAAGCTTTCCCGACGCAAAATCGGCCATAACGGCTTCCTTTTCCTTTGGCTTCATCCTGCCGTGCAAAACACCGATATGGCAGCCGGTCAGCCATTCGTTTTTTAGCTTTTCGGCGTATTGATTTACGCTTGCCATGTCATTTTGCCCTTCGTCAATCATTGGGCAGATAATATAGCACTGATGCCCCGCGTCCACATGCTTTCGGATAAATCGGAATGCTCGCTGCCGTTTATCGCCGGTAATGGCAAAGGTATCAATTTTCTGTCTGCCCGGCGGCAGTTCGTCCAAAACGGAAATGTCCAAATCGCCGTAAATCATGAGCGCAAGAGTACGCGGAATCGGCGTAGCGCTCATGACAAGCATATGGGGGTCGTCGCCTTTAGCGGCGAGTGCAGCGCGCTGCGCCACACCGAAACGGTGCTGTTCATCCGTGATGACCAGCCCGAGGTGTTGAAACTCCACGCCTTCGGAAAGCAACGCATGCGTGCCGATGATAAGCTGAATTTCCCCGGATTGCAGAGCGGCTGAAACAGACCGTTTTTTAGCGGCGGGAAGGGAGCCGGTCAAAACCGCCACTCGGATTCCTGTACCTTTCAGCAGTTCGGAAAGGGAAGCGTAGTGCTGCTGCGCCAAAATTTCAGTAGGTGCCATCAGTGCCGACTGCATTCCGTTTTTAATTGCGGAATAGCAAAGCGCGGCGGCTACCGCGGTTTTTCCGGAGCCTACATCGCCCTGAATCAATCGGCTCATGGGGTATCCGCTCATCATATCGGCTGTGGCTTCTTTTACAGCCCTTATTTGCGCATTCGTCGGCGCAAAAGGAAGCAGGGAATAGAATTCAGCGGAATAATCTTCTTCTAGTTTCAGCTTGCTTTCCGAACGGCAGCGGCCTTTTAACCTGAGCAGCCCAAGCTGCAGCACCAGCAGCTCTTCAAAAATCAAACGTTTGCGTGCAAGTTCGAGATTCTCCATGCTTTTGGGAAGATGGATGTTTTCGAGCGCGAAGCGCAGGTGACAAAGCGCATGCTCCATCCGAATTGGCTCGGGGATTGGGTCACGCATTGCGTCGGGCAGTAGTTCAAACGCGTTTCTGGCAGCATTCTCCACCATCTTGCTTGAAAGTCCCAGCGTTTGGCGGTAAATCGGGCGCACGGGGGGGCAGACAGCAGCGTGCGTAAATTCCGGTGCATTCATCCCTCGTTTTAAAAAATTTGCGCTCATTTTACCATAGAAAATATATTCTTCGTCTTCTTTAAGCATATTCATAATATACGGATTGTTAAAATAGGTCAGTTCCATATCACTTTCGCCGTCCGTGGCCAATACTTTATAAATGGTCATTCCGTTGCGGATTCTGGTTTCCTTCGGGGGTGCGGTTACAGTCGCACGAATCGCACAGGGCTCATTCAGAGGCGCATCGTGAATCAGGTAGGGGTGGCTCAAATCCTCGTAAGCACGGGGATAAAAACGCAGCAAAGCGCCGATAGTCGGCGCGCCAAGCTTTTGAAAAAGCTTGGCGCGCTTCTCACCGACGCCCTTTAAATTTTGTATATTCTGGTCAAATAAAGATCTCATAGTATTGTTTGCACCTGCTCATCCATACGCATGCGGTAACCGCCAATATGGCGCAGCGCAATCACTCTACGGATATGATAAAATAGTAGACCGGCTGGCCGCCATTGACAAGTGTTACTTCAATATCGTTGCTCACTCTGCTCTTGATTCGGTTGTATGCGTCGTTTGCCTGTGCTTCGGTAATATCCGAACCGTAAATAATTGTGATAAACGAAGTATTGCGGCCGACCATAGAACGTGTCAGCTTGCTGCATGTGTGAACGATATCTTTTTCAATGAGTTCCATCTTGCCGTTGTTCAGGCCAAGAATGTCGCCCTCTTTGATTTTGTGTCCGCCAAACTCTGAATCGCGCGCGGCAAAGGTAACAGTTCCGGTCGCAACCCCGGCGGCTGCTTCCATCATGTTTACCGTGTTGACTTCCGGTGTGGAATCGGGGTCATAAGCCAGCATAGCAGATAAGCCCTGCGGTAAGGTGCGCGTTGGTAATACAATGACTTTACGGTCGGTTACAAGCGGAATCGTCTGCTCTGCAGCCATAATAATATTTTTATTATTTGGCAGAACAAGTACGGTTTTTGCCGGTGTTGCCATGACCGCCGCCAAAATATCATTTGTGCTAGGGTTCATGGTCTGCCCGCCGCTAACCACATGTGTGCAGCCAAGGTCGGTGAACAGGGTTTTCAGCCCGTCGCCGGCGGCAACCGCAACAAACCCTATTTCCTCAACAGGGTCAGCAGGGGCGAAAGGGACGCCGGCCTTTGCCTTTGCTTCTTCGTTTGCTTCGGCAGCTTTCCGGTGCTGTTCTTTCATATTTTCTATTTTAACAGTCAGCAATTGGCCATAAACCAAAGCAGCCTGCAATGCGTTTCCGGGATCTTCCGTGTGAACGTGAACTTTAATAATTTCTTCATCATCAACAAGAACAACACAGTCGCCCATGGTTTCGAGGTAGGCGCGAAGCTCCTGAGGGTCCTTCACACATTCGGCATCACGGCCGACAATAAATTCCGTACAATACGTGAAGTGAATCACTTGGTCAAACTCAGCGGCGGCATTTCTGAAAAAGTCGTCCGCACCGGATCTTTCTTCCGAAGGATCCGCTTCGTTTGTAATAATGATATTATCTTTAAATACACTCATCATGCCATCTAAAATGTAGCAAAGGCCCTGACCGCCCGCATCTACAACGCCGGCTTTTTTCAGCACGGGCAGTTGCTCCGGAGTTTCCTCCAGCGCCTCGGCTGCACCCTTGCAAATTGCACTCCAAACATAAACCACATCATCGTCAATTATGGCCGCGGCTTTGCCTTTTTCGCTGGCTACACGGGAAACCGTTAAAATAGTTCCCTCAGTTGGCTTCATTACTGCTTTATATGCGGCTTCTACACCCATTCCCAGTGCGTTAGCCAAATCGGAGCCGCCGACTTCGTTCATTCCCTCAATCCCTTTGGAAAAACCGCGAAACAAAAGGGAAAGGATAACGCCGGAGTTGCCTCTTGCGCCGCGCAGGAGCGCGGAAGCTGCGGTGTGAGCAACATCCCCGACTTTACCGCCCTGCGTCTTTAAAAGCTCGCTGGCCGCAGCGCTCATTGTCATGGACATATTAGTTCCGGTATCTCCGTCGGGTACAGGAAAAATGTTTAATTCATCAACAGACGTTTTGTGCTTTAAAATATTGTTAGCACCTGAAATCATAGCATTTCTCAGGTCAGATCCGTTAATCACTTGTCAGCACTCCTCGATTTCAACATTATCGGTAAAACATTACCGTCAGGATTCCATATTTTTCATTCTATCATTATATCATAGAGTGATGTGAGATTCAATCTTAAAATTATACGCACGGGGCGGGGGATACAACAAAAAATCCCCACGGAATCGTGAGGATATTTTCAATTCGTAAATTATCTTGGCTCGATAATCAGTTTGATCGCGGTTCGCTCTTCGCCATCGATGGTGACACTGGCAAAAGCAGGAATACAAATGATATCGGTACCGGCAGGCGCGAGGTATCCGCGCGCGATTGCGACAGCCTTAATAGCTTGGTTGGTTGCTCCTGCGCCGACAGCCTGCAATTCTACCATACCTGTTTCCCGAATCACTCCTGCGATTGCTCCTGCAACGGAGTTGGGTGCCGATTTTGATGATACTTTTAATATTTCCATAAGCCATCCTCCAAACCAAAGCATATTTTGGTATCATCATAAATCCAATTGCAACATTTTGCAAGTATTATTTGCTAAAAATAATTATTATCTGAAAACAATTTTGTAAAAACCTCCCAGTGTCACTGAATTTGCATTCGTTCCACTGAAGTTGTTTTTCCCGTTCTTTCGTCAATTTGGAAAATGGCACAGTCCATTTGGCACATACCATCCGCAAGGTCAAAGCGTACCGGCATTTTTGTTCTCAATTTCTGAATTACAAGTTCCGGTTTTACGCCCAGTACGGAATTGATCGGGCCGGTCATACCAAGGTCGGAAAGATACCCCGTTCCGCCCGTCAGCACACAGTCGTCCGCGGTTTGAACATGCGTATGTGTTCCGAACACAGCCGAAACCCGGCCGTCCAGATAATAGGCGAGGGAGCGTTTTTCGCCGGTTGCTTCCGCGTGAAAGTCAACCAGTGTTATTTTCGGCATACCGTTCGCCAGTAATTTGTCGGCTGTGTCGAACGGTGAATCCATGCTTTCCATATAAACAACCCCCATCAGGTTAATCACACCGACCTGAATGCGGCCCATATCAACAATGCAGACCCCTTTGCCGGGCGCGGATGGAGGAAAGTTCGCAGGGCGAAGCAGCATTTCACAGGAGTCATAAAGTTCGTAGCTTTCCTTGCGGCGAAAGCTGTGATTGCCGGAAGTGATCACATCCACTCCGCTGTCAAATAAAAATTGCATGGAAGCGGGGGTGATTCCGTTTCCGTCGGCGGAGTTTTCGCCGTTGGCGATCACAAGGTCAATTCCTTTTAATTTTTTTAGCTGGGGAAGATGTTCCCGCAGAAAGTGGCAGCCAATACTGCCGACAACGTCCCCGATTGCCAAAATGTTCATGCCAGACTCCTCTCAAAATTAAAACGGGGAACAGCACAGCCGTTCCCCAAAATTACTGAAAATTTACCGTCATAAGACGGCATGCAGGTATCCTGCTTACTTTGCGTACTCAATCGCGCGGCTTTCACGGATGATGTTAACCTTAATCTGCCCCGGATATTCCAAATCACTCTCAATTTTGTTGCAAATATCCCGTGCAAGAATCGCCATTTTATCATCAGTGATCGCTTCTGGTTTCACTATTACGCGAATTTCCCTGCCGGCCTGAATTGCGAAGCAGCGCTCAACACCCTCAAAGGATGATGCAACTTCTTCCAGTTTTTCCAGACGTTTAATGTAGTTTTCAAGGTTTTCACGCCTTGCACCCGGTCTTGCAGCTGAAATTGCATCTGCAGCCTGAACGAGGCAGGCAATCACCGTCTTGGCTTCTACATCGCCATGATGGGCCTGAATTGCGTGAATGACCGTTTCACTCTCTTTGTATTTGCGAGCCACGTCAACACCAATGTCAACATGGGAACCTTCAATTTCATGATCAAGGGATTTGCCGATATCATGCAGCAAACCCGCTCTGCGTGCGATTGTCGGGTCTAAACCGAGTTCCGAAGCCATCACACCGGATAGATATGCAACTTCCAGGGAATGGTTTAAAACATTTTGCCCGTAGCTGGTACGATAACGCAAACGACCCAGCAGTTTCACAAGTTCCGGATGAATTCCATTCACTCCGGCTTCAATCACGGCGCGCTCACCTTCCTGCTTGATGGTGGCATCCACCTCGCGGCGCGCTTTGTCTATCATTTCCTCAATTCGTGCTGGATGAATTCTTCCGTCTGCAATCAAATGCTCCAGTGCAATTCTGGCTACCTCGCGGCGCACAGGCTCAAAACTGGAAAGGGTAATTGCTTCCGGTGTGTCATCAATAATCAAGTCAACACCGGTCATGGTTTCAATTGCACGAATGTTCCTGCCTTCGCGTCCAATAATACGGCCCTTCATCTCATCATTCGGCAGCTGTACTACCGAGATGGTCGCTTCCGCCACATGGTCGGCGGCACAGCGCTGAATTGCCACCGAAATGATTTCCCTTGCTGATTTGTCGGCATCTTCACGTGTTTGCTGCTCGATTTCCATCAACTTAACAGCCTTCTCATGGGTCAGCTCATTTTCCAGATTTTTGAGCAGATACTCTTTTGCCTGCTCAGCTGTAAATCCTGAAATACGCTCCAATATGTCGAATTGGCTTTTTTTAACCGCTTCGGCTTCGGAAAGACGTTCTTCTACCTGTTTGTTTTTATTGGTTATAATTTCTTCCTTGGCTTCCAGGCTTTCCATCTTTTTGTCAAGGGTTTCTTCTTTTTGCTGAATACGGCGTTCCTGCCGCTGAACTTCTTTTCTGCGCTCGTTCATTTCACGTTCGGATTCATTTCTCAGGCGGTGGATTTCGTCCTTGCCTTCCAAAACTGCTTCCTTTTTCTTCGCTTCCGAAGATTTTATCGCGTCACTGACAATACGTTTGGCTTCCTGCTCCGCTGAACCAATTGTGAATTCAGCTTGCTTTTTACGGTGATTAATGCCCGCAAAAAAAGCGATCACTCCGGTTATAACTGCGCACACGAGCACAAGTATAATGCATGTTAATAAACTTACAGAGTTCAAATGTTGGCACCTCCTTGTCTTTCTTACTTTTTTAATATTTTAGTTTTAAATCATTTAGAATGGGTGCGTTAATCCCATTAATGCATATTAATGCATCTTATCAGTAATTGTATTACTTTTTGCACTACAATGTCAAGGAATTTGATTACGATCAGTATAATTGCTTATACAATTTATAGAATGGGTTTTGTTGATTTTTATCATAAGAAACGATGCATACTCAAAAAATGTAGAATTTATCTGAATGATACAACAAAATAACGTATGTCAGGGAAGTTTTCTTCCTTATTGAGCCGGTTAATTTGACAACTCATAAAAAGTGTACGATTTATGGCTTTCCCTATTGACAAGTACGGTTGCCGGTGCTACGATAAAAATAATTAAATATATAAAAATGTTGATGAGGAAGCCGCATTTCTGTTCGCAGCAGAGAGCGTGCGCAGCTGCTGAAAGCGCGCGCGGCAATATAAAATGCAATGGCTACCGCCTCTGAATGTGCACCGAACGCTTTTGCCAAAGGTGCGCCGGCCCGCACCGTTACCTGCTGCAATGAGAGTGATTTTATCACTGAATTTGGGTGGAACCGTAAGCTTTGTCTTGCCCCTTTTTATTTTGGGGCAGGGCTTTTTTTATTTTTAAGGAGTGAAAGATATGGTAAAAGTTAATTTGAAGGGCGATGTCAAAGAGTTTGAAAGCGGCATAACAGTCGCTGAAATCGCCAAGAGCATTGGGGCGGGACTTTACAAAGCAGCCTGCGCCGGGAAAATAAACGGGGCGGTTGTTGATTTGCGCACCCCAATTACACAGGACTGTGATCTTGAAATTTTGACGTTTGATCAGCCTGAGGGCAAAAAAGCCTACTGGCATACTACCTCCCATATTATGGCGCAGGCGGTAAAGCATCTGTTCCCGGACGCTGCCTTTGCCATCGGTCCGTCAATTGATGACGGTTTTTATTATGATTTTGATTTGCCCCGCACTTTGGTACCGGATGATTTGGTTAAAATCGAAGCTGAAATGAAAAAAATTATAAAAGAAGATATTCCGCTCGAGCGTTTTGAACTTGACCCACAGGAAGCAACTTCGCTTATGGAACAGGCAAATCAGAACTATAAGGTGGAACTCATTGCGGAGCATTCCGGCAAAGGCGAGAAAATCAGCTTTTATAAGCAGGGCGACTATACCGACTTGTGCGCCGGTCCGCACCTTATGAGCACCGGTCATGTAAAGGCTGTCAAGCTGACCGCTGCAACCGCCGCCTATTGGCGCGGCGATTCCAAAAATAAAATGCTCCAGCGTATTTATGGCATTTCCTTCCCGAAAAGCAGCGAGCTGGAAGAGTACCTTGCCATGGTGGAAGAAGCGAAAAAACGTGATCATAATGTGCTTGGCAGACAGCTTGGCTATTTTACTACCAGTGACCTCATCGGGCAGGGGCTGCCGATTCTGCTGCCGAACGGTGCGCGTGTGATTCAGCTTCTGCAACGCTTTGTGGAGGATGAGGAGCAGAAACGCGGCTGGCAGCTGACCAAAACACCCTTTATGGCAAAAAGCGACCTGTATAAGCTTTCAGGTCACTGGGATCACTACAGGGACGGCATGTTTGTTCTTGGCGACGAGGAAAAGGGCGAAGAAGTCTTTGCTTTGCGCCCAATGACCTGCCCGTTCCAGTATCAGGCTTATTTGAATAAATCACGTTCTTACCGTGATCTTCCGATTCGCTATAATGAGACTTCAACACTGTTCCGCAATGAGGCTTCCGGCGAGATGCACGGTCTGATCCGCGTGCGTCAGTTCACAATCTCAGAAGGGCATTTGATGTGCACTCCGGCACAGTTGGAGGATGAATTCAAAAAATGCCTTGAGCTTGCCATTTTTATGTTGAAAACACTTGGACTGTACGAGGATGTTTCCTACCGCTTCTCCATGTGGGACCCGAACGACCGCCAAAAATATATTGGTACTGAAGAGCAGTGGGATGAGGCGCAGGGTGTCATGCGCAAGATTCTGACCCATTTGGACATTCCGTTTGTAGAGGGTGTCGGCGAGGCCGCTTTCTATGGCCCGAAACTCGATATACAACTAAAAAATGTGTTTGGTAAGGAAGACACGCTCATCACGATTCAGATTGATCAAATGCTTGCGGAGAAGTTCGGCATGGAGTATATGGACGCAGACGGCAAAAAGAAAAATCCTTATATCATTCACCGTACTTCGATTGGCTGCTATGAGCGCACACTTGCACTTTTGATCGAAAAATATGCCGGTGCGCTGCCCATGTGGCTGATGCCGGAGCAGGTCAGGGTGCTGCCAATCAGTGACCGTTTGCAGGCCGATGCAGATAAGATTGTTGAAGAGCTTCAGAACGCCGGAATCCGGGTTACCTGCGATACCCGCAGCGAGAAGATCGGCTACAAGATTCGTGAGGCACAGCTCCAGAAGATTCCGTATATGCTCGTGATCGGAGATAAAGAAGTTGAAAGTGGCACTGTGGCGGTGCGCAGCCGTAAAGACGGCGATGTTGGAACAATGGAACTGGACGCGTTTATTGCTAAGGCAACGGACGAAGTTGCAAAAAAATTAAAATAACATTAAAATTTTCAGCCGGGTCGTCTTTTGATCCGGCTGATTCTTTTAAAAATCTATATATAGAACCTAAAGTAACAATGATCTCGTTGAATTCTCATATATTATGTAAACCCAATTTTTTGTAAATTATTCCACAATCTTTTTATAAAGCTATAGCAGAACATGTTGAATATTGTAATAATACTTGGATTTTCTTAGCATGGGTTGTTGAAAAGTCGGTTGAAAGTGTTGAAGAATGCACATTATGGATTTAGCTAAAAAAAATAAATATTACAGTTATGTAAAGCGATTATGATTTTTGACCATTATTTAGCTTTATACAAAATATGTTTTACAATAGTACAAAATATAGTCATATTTCTGCATTGTTCTGATTTACAATATAAAAAATTAAAAAATAATGTAAAATACAGAAAATGTAATAATATGGAAGACGGTGAAAGTGTGGACCAAGAAGAGAAAAGCCAAAAAAGATGGTTGATTTTTTCTGTGATTGCGCTGACTGCTGCTCTGGTGATTTTTGCGGGCAGTTATTTGCTGGTTCGGAACAGAGTGGAAAACAAGGCGGGTCCCGCACCTTCTCAGATAATTGTTCAGATTATAAATGAGATGCATTATTCAGATTTGGCGGAAGTCAGTTCTGCTCAGCTATCCAAACATTACAGCATACCGGATGGTGTAATCTCTGCCAGTTCCCTGTACATGAGTAAGTCGTCCGACAATGCTTCCGAGCTTGTCTGTTTTCAGCTTACAGACAAATCAAAGCTTACCGAACTTCAGACTGCAGTAGCGGAACATATCAATTCGAAAGCGGCCGGATTTAAAAGTCTTAATCCAACGCAGTACAACGCGCTGAAAAATGCTACTGTTACACAAAATGGTAAATATGTATTTGTTTCGGTCGGGAGTAACTCCACCGCGGATGCAAAATTATTTAACGAGATATTAAAATACAATTAGCTCTTGAATCTGCAGAAACTTTGTGTTAAAATAGGAAAACACGATATGCGGAAGTAGTTCAATGGCAGAATATTAGCTTCCCAAGCTAAATACGCGGGTTCGATTCCCGTCTTCCGCTCCACAAAGGTAGCTTGTCATTTATACAATGGCAAGCTATTTTTCTTTACAAAAAGCCTAGAAACCGCGCGGTTTCTAGGCTTTTTGCAGTTCTTAAGGTTTTCAACATGCCATAAACCCAGTGCTGTCGCGGCTTTTGCACACCTAATAATTATTTTATGCACACCCCCAACGACGGAAAAAGAGGAATAATTAAAAGGTATAGGAATCGTTAAAAGGTTTAAATTACGAATCTTTTATGGGTTCGAGTCTCGTAATATGAGTTGGCAAATCTAACTAATATATGCTTAATGCCGTTAAAAGATTGCAACTGAGCATTAAATTATAGCACACCTGCGTCTAATCCGCATTTACTTTACTTAACACTCCATATATTGAGTACATCTTCGGCAATTTTCTGGGTGCGCTCCCTGATTTTTGTTTCATTCCAAGTACAATCACCTAAATCATATGGTACGACTATATCCAGTTTTGTTATACCCAGTTCCGCGTAGTGCTTTATACCGCGCTTACGGCCTTCGCCCTCAACTTTCCGTTTAAACTCATAATTACGTAACGCTGTATTAAGCGAGCTTTTCAAAAGCGTCATATTTCCAATGCTGTATATGAGCTTATAGCGGTATTGCTTGGCAATTTCTGAATCCTTGATAATGTGACCGTCTTCACCGACAACCGGCACACTACTCCAATATTCCTCCCATTTTTGCGGCATGACATGTTCCAATGTATATGTATATTTTAGTTCATCTCTGTCGTAGCGGCTGTCATTATTACGCCTATACAATTCTACCCAGAAAAGCAATAACGCCGCAGTCTTATTGTTAATTCGTAAAAGTCCATTTTTAACATCAACATCTGTGGACTCGACTAATATGGCATCAAGTTTATTCGGATCAGCAATTAAGTCTTTGCACAGTTTATTGTAGTTTTTCGTTTCCGAATTGCATATTGTTCGGCGTACTACGAGCGTCTCCAACTTTTTCAGAGCCTCTTCAAGTTTTGTCTCGTTATCCGCAAATTTTTTATACAGAAATAGGATATACGGATGAAAAGTAGATACATCGCAAACGCTAAGAACGTGGAACAGACGCTTTTGGTAATCCGCAAAGCCAAACAAGTCACTGTTGCTAAAAACAAGTATTTTCTCTCTGTACAGTTTTGCGTATTCAGAAATTGTTTTTATAAACTTAGTCAGAGAATCCCTATCAAGCTTGCTTATGTAGGATTTGTAAACGTTGGAGAGGTCTGACAAGGAATGCTTTTCTGGGTCAAAAAAACCTTCGATTACGGAAATCGAATGCAAAAGTATTTCTATATTGTCACGCCACAATCGTCCAGTCGCCCGTGCAGTATCCCAGAAAGTAATCGATTGTTCATCGTTGGAAAACACAGTCTCCCAATATTCCTTATATAAAATCTCGACTTCCTCTTGATTTCCATATAAGTCGAACGCTCTTTGGAACAAACCATTCTTAACGATGTCGGCGCTGCTTAGTCTAACCCCTGCACTGTTAATTGTATCGAAAATAGTCTGCTCATCATCATCCTCCGTCAAATCAATAACGACTAAAATATTGTTGTTGGGATTAAGTAAATTGCTAAACAACTCCTTTCGGGCGTCAAGGGTAACGCTTTTAAGCCTTTCTGTAAAAAATTTGAAACACTTTAATATATTACTATTGCAAGTTTCAGAGTCAATTTCGTCAGCACTGATCTCATTTTTAATAACTTGCTGATAATATTTTTTATCAACCTTGGAATGCTCGATTTTCACAAGTATATCATTCTCAAACATATCTTTCTTATAGAAAAGACATACGTCAAATTTGCCGTCTTGTTTGCACTTTTCCTGTAATTGCGCGTCAAAACTGTTAAACAGGGCGCGAAGCAGTATGCTCAGCGTGGTGAGCCGTTGCTGACCATCAATAACAAGCACCTGCTTGATGTTCCCACTTTGTATCTCCACTTGTTTAAGTATTAGAGATCCCAAAAAGTGGCTCTTCTCACTTTCAAGCAGGTCGGAAATCAGTTCTTCCCAGTTATTTTTGTTCCACACATATGCCCGCTGAAAAAATGGTATTTTTACTGATCCTTCATTTGCTAAAAATGTTAAAGAACGCGCTTCGGCTTTCATATAGCTTTCCCCCTAAAGTAGTGAATCTGGTTTATGCTTTTCTAATTAAAAAATCTACCAACCCTTCATTAGCTCTTGCAACTTCTCACGTCTGTCAAGCACGACAGTACATTTCTCCCAATCGCCGCATTCAGGTATGGACATTTCATATTTCGAGATAAACGGATTTTTCTTCGGCATTTTATTTATGGCCTCTATGGCACGCTGCTCATCGTTTTGTGCCATAGCAATCCATACGTCCTCTAGCACTTCTGGTATTTGTCCAAACATCGAGTAGATACCCTGCAACCTATCTGATAGCTTGCTATGAACCCGGTCTTCCACAGAATCTTTATAACGCATATTGTAAATCAAAATCGTATCGGCTAGCTGACCGATGCGTTGTATACGTCCTTTTCGCTGCTCCAACCGTGTAGGATTCCACGGCAAATCAAGGTTTATAAGTGTTGACAGCGCTTGCAGATTGAGCCCTTCAGAAGCCGCATCGGTTCCAATAAGAATGGATAGCTGACGGTTTTTCACCATTGATTTCAAATCTTCCTTACTTTCCTTGGTGTAAACACCATTCTTATATATTCCAGATTTATCGCCGCCGGCATATAAACCAATTGACGTATCATTAAAATCATGGCTTAATAGCTCCGCTACATATTTGGCACTGTCAAAGTATTGCGAAAACACAATACAACCTTTTTCTTTCCAAGAGCCTTCCCCATCGGTACCATTTTTTAAAATATCACGAACACGGTTGTATTTTGGATCAGTATCTTTGTTATTCTTCAAAACAGCAACTAACCGACCCAAACAGTCCACTTCATCGGAAGTAAGGTTCTTTATTTCGCTGAAAGAGGTATCATCTTCATCCTCATTTTCATCCTCATCCTCATCAAAAACATCATCGTATAAAGACTGTAATTTTTTCTGCCCTTCGGCTGTCCATGCCAACATTTTTTTAGCTGTATTTTCGCCTGCAAGCATTGTACTTCCAATACGTTTAAGCATCAATGTGGACATAAATCCACCGCCTTTAACACGGCTGGAAAGCATAGTACAGAATTTCTCAGCAATTTCATACGCCTGCTTTTGGTAACCGGTCAATTCCAATGCTTCCTCATCATTTTCGCCAAGCAATTCAACATTAATCTTTTTCAAATATGGTTCGCCGGTTTCTTTATTGATTGTATTTTCGAGAAAATCTCTTGTACGGCGAACAATGCAACGAATATAAGGGTTGTGATTTTGAACGAAATGGTCGTCAAAATACAACTCTTTTATTTTTGTTTTTTGCGGTCGGCTTAGTTCATCATACTTTGTCTGGGGCAGCACATATACATCATCTTTTATATCAAGTTGAGAACGAAGTGTACCGATGCGGCGGTTACTTTCAGTGTGCGGGGGAAACGGATTTCGAATAATCTGCCACATCTCAGCCTCTGCTTTTGGCGGCTCTTTTTCTCCCGAAACATACTCAATTCCCGTCTGTGGAGTTGTGTGCCACATGCTGTATTTATCACCAAGCACTTTGTCGGTTGGTAAAGATAATGCATTAAGAAGGTCAAACGCTTCGATTGGATCAACTTGAATCGGCGTAGCTGTTGCCAATAGCATGCTATGTGTCTGAAAAGTAATCTCATTCAAGTATGCCAACAGATTATTAGGCTGTGCCTTGTATTTATTCGGGTCTTTCCCGAGATTCTTGCGTCGAGCACGATGTGCCTCATCAAGGATAACACACTCGTATTTCATTTGTTTTAGCAACTCAGCCGCTTCGGATTTACGGCTAATTAACCCTTGCGACACAATACCAACTTTACGAGGGCATTTCAAAATACTGCGAATGCTATCAGCAGGATATTCAAAGCCATTCTCGTCTATCCAACATTTTCCTGACCAAACAGCAGACGGCATGTCCAACAAGGTTTTCAGTTCATCCTGCCACTGATATAATAACGTTTTTGGGACAATAATCAAAACGGGCTTGTTTCCATAGAGTGCCATGAGCTTCGCCGACATGGCAAGTTGAACAGTTTTGCCAAGGCCAACCGCATCCGCAAGCAACAGTCTTGCTCCTCCTGACTGTTTGTGCTCTTCAAAAGCGCGTGCGACAAAATATTTTTGATGCGCCCAAAGTCCAAATTCATTTCGATAGATCGGTTCTTCCACGGCCACAGCTTCCACGGCGTTGGCATCTTTGTCACGCCAATCTTTTAGAGGAACTGTGGTGCGCTTTGCAATACGGTCAATATCCGATACGACAAAATCCGAGAGTGGAACCGCATTACGGTTGTCCCAGAAAAAATCAAATTCGTCCTGTACCCATTGCACAGATACGGGGTCAGAATCTTCCCATACCATTTCATAGTTGATGGTATAGGCGCTTTTGGTTTCATTAATGCTCCCTAGAAAAGAAGTTTTACATCCATCAGCATAGGTGATTACACCAGCCTTGCCGTGCATCAGGCCATATACTTCATCAGGAAGCACTTTAATCTCCATTTTACCGGAAGAAAGAAGCTTATATAGGCGTGACAGTCGTTCTATTGCAGCTGGAGAAACATACTTTTCCTCTGGCTTAAACTCACACCATTCCTGCTTCATCCGTATGTTGGCAAGTCCGGCCACCTTAACGTCATCCGGAGAAATCCCAGAATTGCAGATGATGCGAATTTTTCCAGTAACTGCTTCCAGCGCCTCACCTGCGACTTCCAGAATAGAAGAGCAGTAATAGCCTGCAATTCGGTCATAGCTGGCAGCGTTCTTAAGTTTTTCAGTTAGAAATTGTTCTCCCAGCTTGTAATGGCGGGAGGAATAGCGGTTCAGCATGGATTCACCTTCTATGTGTTAAATATGGTCATTATCCACTAATACATAAATGTGCTCGGCCATTTGAGCGGATTCTTGCCAGTGGGGCATGTTCTCAATATCCTGCGTATCTTTCAGAAATTCCAATAGCTGCTTGACCATATCACGGCTACTCCAGTAGTCGGCAAGGTTATTTTTTATGTGCCACAGGCCCTTTTCGGGATTCTCATCCTCTTTGATTGCAATGTATATTGCCGCAAGTACCAGCCGTAATGTGGACTGCTCAAAGTCCGGCACATCGCTAACTGTGCGCATGGCGAATTCCATCGGCGTTTTTAACCTGCAGGTATTAGCGCGTTCGTTGGACATAAGCTGGCTGTATGAAGCAATAGCATAACCCCTAGCATATTCCTGATAAGTAGAAATTTTATAATTTCCTTTTTTTTCTCCCTCTAATCCCATGATATAAAAGCGTTCTGCAGGGGTCATGTCCTTCCAAAGCTGTTTGTTAAAGTTTGGTGGGATGATAAAATCCTGAGCGATTTTCTTTGCCCGTTCGATAAGGGCAACCACCTGAGATTTTATCGGGTCATGAATGGCCAAATCCAGTTCATAATCCAAATCCAATTCACCGATGGTTTTATAAGAAGTCAGTACCTTCAGCGACGCGGCATAGGCTGCTAGGACATAATCCGGGTCAGAAAAATTGGGATCTTCCTTGTCGTCCAGCGCTTGCATGGATTCGATCTGATTTTTGACTTCCGCCTTAATGTCCGAATTAATTTCGTCAAGGAAAGCTTCATCGCTGCCAACCTGTTTACGTAAAATCAGCAACACAGTGCCTTTGACATAGTTTCCGTCCTTAAGCCCCGAGGCGTCCGTTTCAGTAGAAATACTCCAAGCTGCTGAAACCCTAAGTCCAGCCTTCCACATGATTAATGCCAACTGAGCCCATACAGCGGTGCTAGAATGAGTAAACATAACAATCTGCATACCGTCGTCCGGCATGTGCTGAGCAAGATTGTGGTAAATCTCAATCATGCTTTGTGCAAAATGTTCATCACCCCTTATGGCAAGGATACGCTTGCTATCGGTATACCCTTCAGGAAAAGTTTCTTGTAACAAGCGCTTATCCCATGCTAGAAATACTTCTGACAATTCATGATAATTTACAGCATCCGCATATGGAGGATCAGTTATCCAATAATCACAGTATGCGTTAATATCTCTTGCATCCAATAGTTTAACTATCGATGTTTTATTTGTTTCGTATGTGTTAATTGAATAAAACCAACAGCTAAACAGCCCTCGCACAGCTGAACTACCATAATTAAACATCGTATTGAATGCTTGATTAGTGAAAATCCAAACCGTTTTTTCTACTCCAGGACTATTAACCCACATGCTAAGCCGCGAATTGAAAAGAATACATTTATTGATCCCCAAAAGTACTCCAATTTTCGTGAGACTATTAGTAATAGTCATGGAATTTTTGTAAAATAAGCAATTAATTGTTAGTTGCCTTGCATTAAACAAATGATTCCAATGCGTCCAACCACGTTCCCGAATAATCTGGTCTGTGTTGTAACCGCTCACTATTTCCATGGAAGGCACGAGCCCCTGCTCTTGCCATGAAACAATATTTTCTGCAACAATCTGCCGCGTTTTTTGCTCGTTTTGCATATCGCGTTCATTTGGGGCGCGGTAATAGCGTGTCGTTTTCAAAGAGCCATTTGGCATTATTTCGGCATGTTCATATTTAATGGCGTAAAGACGCTCATTGTAAACGTCGTTGGAGCGAAACTCAAATTCACTTTTTTCCCAAGGGCGCAAACCATAGACGGTGTTTCCATTTTCATCCTTGCGGTCACGTCGAAGTACAGATATCGGTGTGGTTTTGCCGCAATGTGGGCAGACGAGTCCCTTGGAAGTTGCCGTTCCCGTTGCATCGGCCTCTTTCATTTCCTGCGCAGATACACCCATTTTAACTGAAATATCGTAATGGTCACCATTCAATATGAGCTTTGCAACCGTCTTTGTACCTTTGCCAATAATCCACGACGGAGCTAGGGGAACCATTACCCCGCATTCTGGGCAATGGGTTTCTACACAATACAGGTAGGAAACCGCTCTGTCTCCGTGCTCGTTATGTTCGATACCTAGTTTGGTGATTTCCTGATCCACCTTATCATAGACTTCCTGTTGGAACGATTTGATTTCAGCTAGTTCCTTATCACTCGCCCCACAGATATGAATGCCAGCCCAGGTAAGTAGTCCAGCGATGGGGTTGAGATCGGAAGCATAGGTATTACAACCCATGCGTGCCGCCTCAAATGGAATAGAGCCACCGCCGCAGAAGCAGTCGCCTACACTCACATTTCTACCAAAGCGCTGAATTGAGAGTTGTTCTACCAATTCTTGTAACGAATGAGCAGTTGTACCAAGATGCTCATTGATTTCATTCCACGTTTGAGGAGCAAGATTTTCAAGCTGCTCAGGGCGCATGCATTTGGTCAACTTCTGGTCGTAGCCAAGAGTAAAAAACACTTTTTTTTCGATTGACTCTTTGTCCACACCGGAGTTCAGCTTTGGCTTGTCACCGGACAAGTCAAACCATTCCGATACATAGCGGCTAAGCTTGTGATTGTTGGAAGCAATATCATAGAGTTCCTGCGCGGAAAACGACTTTTCCTTGCGCAGCCATAGGCCGGTATCATCCATGCTCATGATCTTGAGAAAAATCTCCATATCCCGTTTTGGATTATCGGATGCAGGCATAAGGCAACCAAGGATAGCGGCACGCACAAGCACCAGTGGCTTGCGTCCCCACCATTTGCCAAGCCCAGTGAGAGTTTGACCATTGTTTGCCTTGCGTTCCTTATAGCTTTCCTTGCTCACCTTAGAGACCGGAAACTGTTTTTCAATAAAAGAGGTTGTCATCCTTGATTCTCCTCGTCATCTTCTAGGTCAAAGAACGAAATTTGTGGTCGTTCTTCAATGGGATTTTCACACAGAGCATAGCGTAAGGCTATGCGCCAGCCCTTTTTGTCCTTCATATGACCGGTGGAAGCATTGGTCATTGTATAGAGCCACCAACGTTCTTCCGGCATCAAACCTTTCCAATTGCGAATGGCAGTAGGAATCACACTGGGATCGGAGTCCTCAATACCCCAAAGTAAAACCATCATTTCTTTGCCCAGCAGGCGTTCCACCGGTGTACCGCCAACGATAAATCTGCCGATTTTTATATGCTCTTTTTTCAGGCGGGCATTAAATTCAGCAGTCAGATCTTGACTGACAAGATTCCATTTATGCTTGGACAGTTCCAGCCGAAGGACATCTGAACGCTCTAAAATTTGTTCATCACCATCTGTCCATTCATAGCGCTCAAATATTTGTACCGGTTCAGTAGCCTTATGAGGTACCACCACAAAAAAGTGGTTCAGGCTTTGTATAGGATCTACACCGAAACCATATGTCGTGTGTTTGTCATTCACTGCTTAATCTCCCCGTCTTTTCGAAGGTCGTTCAGATCAATTTTATTGATCTCAATCCATTCCTTAAACTGCGCGCCGTTTATGAATAGCACAGTTTTATACTCGAATTCGATAATGACATCTTTACCTGAAAATGCAGAGTCACGTATAAGGTCGACCGTTGCCTGCAGATTTCCTGCATCATATGGCACCTTATCGGTACTCAGTTCCATATAGTTCTCCAAATTGTCCTTTTCAGAGATTGCGACCGTAAAATGTCGGATAAAAGTATCTGAAAGGGACTTTAGTTTTTGAAATTCCGTATATGTGCTTTCCGTATCGCTGCATTTCTTCTGACTATACATGGTATACTCCAGTGGCTTGTCCGCGTTAATGCTGAAAGATTTAGGTTTCGGCAGATTTGTAATGGCAATGTCTTTTTCCTCAACAACGTCACCTTTGTAAAGTACAACTGTGCGAACATATTTGCATCCTGCGGGCAGCACGATGTCACCAGTATAAAGACCACCGCTTTCTTTTGGATTGGAGCCGTCCGTGGTATAGCGGGTCTCAAAGTCTTTATGTGTTTTCAGTTCCAACACATTTCCATTGGGGCTAAGGCGCTGTTCATAGTGAAGTGGTACGCTGCAGGTGAATTTTTTCGCCTTCCCTGTGGGATGTGGATTATCCTTGGAAGTATCCACGCACAGAAACCACAGTTGAGGTTCCTTCGTCACAAACGGTGTCGGCACTTCGCTGGAAGCTGTGGTTGGTTCCGCACCGATATCGTAGTAGACAACATTACCATGAATTGCCCTGACTTTCAAGGTGAATTCGCCGCTCTTTTCATTATATTCAATTTGTTCCACAGAGATATCGGTCGGTTCCTTTGCAAATGGTCCTTTAACAATATATCCGCCAATTTCACGCCATTTATCCTTTTTAATACAGGCCTTTTTGAGTTCATCCATCTGTTTGGGGTGATACCACTGCCAACTTATCTCGGTCGCGGAACGCTCCAGAATTTGTGACCAGGGCATCTCTTTTTGTGTGAAGATGCGCATTTCACATTTTTTCTGCATCATATCAAGATACTTGTCATCGGTGCTAAAGTTTTCAAACTTCTGGGCTTCCGTTAGTGTTTTAACGATCTGATCTTCACCCTTAAAGGAATTCTCTTTAAACTCGAGTTTGAAGTCCTCAGAGGATATGCCGTTCTTGGTGGGAAAGTAAAGCGTAATAAATGTTTCGCGAATAGTTTGCAGCAGTGCAGTAGTCGCCTTATCCTGCTGACCTTCCGCTTCTCTGTATTGCTGATCCATAACCGGAACATGCTCGGCTTTCATAGAAGCAAGAATCTGCCGAATTGCAGATAAACGTTTGCTGTTCAGATACAGTTTCTCCATTACATTTCGCTGGCCTGAAAGAAACATGACTCGGTTTTTGTAGGCCGCGTTGTCATAGAATGCCTGCAAATCCGGATGCAATCCGGTTCCGGCATATGGCTCAAAGATAACAAGGGAAAGCTTGTTCATATCAAGTGAGATCTCATCAATCGCTGGAAGAACATAGAGCTGTTCATAACAGTTTCTAAGATTTGGGCGAAAATTGTCTTCAAGAAATCTGCGCAAATCTTTTTTTGCCTGCTCGTTACTATAGGATTCCACAAGCGTATTCATTTCAGCAACCATGTTTTTGGTGTTCTGAAAATAATACCGCCCACGATTGTCCATTTTCAGATACCAGCATTGCGATTTAATCTCTTCCAGTGCCTTTTTATGATTGTTGAGGTCAACGCCCGGTTCGCAGAGGTATCCTAGTGCATCTGAATCCGTCAAGCCTTGCAAACCTTGGGCAGTCTCATTAAGAGAAGCCATAAGGAGAAGTTTCGCAATGTTTTGCGCATATTGAACATTTTCATATTGATCATCAATGATCTCAGCGACAGACTTACCATTCTGCGCAATGTCATGACTAATTGCCGCTTCAAGCGAAGGCTTGATCTGCTTGATGTAACTGAGCATATTACGGTCATTCAGGTTGAGGTCAAACACATTAATGAGGGTTTTTTCTTCCGCTTTTCCACTCTCATAAAATTGGCGGACAATTTGGCGCATTAGCTTAATAAGGCCACGCGTCTGCTGAAAATTTGGATTTTCCTTAAAACGGGCATACAATTCCTTGATGGACGGATGAAACGGGTAAGAGTCTTTAATGCCAAGAAAAACCTTCTCTCCGGCATAGTTGGTCAGTCCGGATTTGCCCGCTCTTGCTAGCGCTTCTTTATATTCAATGGCAATGTCGTTTACCGTTGATGAATTCGATGTTGGGTACGATTCAAACAGCCTTTTTTTAAGGATATCATATATTTCATCTGAATTAAGAGCCACCGGCTCAATATTGATTGCGCTACGGTTGGCTTCGCTTTCAAGTTCTTTAAAACTTGACTGTAAAAGCTCACTGCCGGATTCGTATGTAGCTTTAAGATCAGAAAATACAAGGCACACATTGGAAAGCTGTCTTTTCCCTAATGCAGTAAAGAGGTTTGACAAAGCAGTGATTGTTACCCTGCACAGATCAGAGTTGCCAACTGTAATGGACTTAGCATTTTCCAGATAGGGCGGTAGCTCATCCAGCAAAATCAGCGTATTTTGACCTTTTAGCAAATTGACCCATGCGCTCTCTCCAGGAGCTTTTAAAGGAGCATACAGTTCTGAAAAAAATTCTTTTTTACCAAGTTGTTCGGCGATACTGCCCCAAATTCCGAATGGGGCATCACTTTCTCGACCGGAAAAAGCGACGACTTTTATATCTTCTATATTATCAAAATCTTTTCCGAGAACTTCCCTACGCCAAGCGGTATTTTGGGCAAGCAATGCCAAAGCAAGCATGTTATGCGTTTTACCGCCGCCCATAGCTTGAGTCAGCTTAATGACTCCTGTATCTGATTTGCCTTGAAAACGTTTGAATGCTGTGTCAAAGAGAATATCCATGCCCTTTGTTTTAAAGTTTTCACCAAAGAACTTATCAACGTCGATTTTCTGCTCGACAAAGTCACTTAAATTTAAAACATCTTCTCTGGTAGTATCCTGAAAAACACTATCACGGGGCTTGCAAAGTTGAAACACAGTTTGCATATGAATCATCCTCCAATTTAATATTTACAAAAAATGCGTTATCAATTATTCTACCATAGCAATTGTACAAAACTAATATTTCTTCTCATCAACTATCGGGAATCAGTTCCATAATATCTCCAATATCACATTCAAGTGCCCTGCACACTTTAATTAATACTTCCAAACTGACGTTTTCGCCTTTTGATAATTTTGTGACCGATGCCCAACTGATACCCGCTGCAACTTGTAGATCTTTTTTCTTCATGTCTTTATCAATCAGTATTTTCCATAACTTTTTATAACTGACGGCCATTAAAGGTCACCTCATATCTAGATATTAGAATTATTATAGCAGAGTCGAATTTTGGTTGCAATGATTTTCCTTGCATACGCACGAATTATTATTGTATACCTCTGAATTATGCTGCGCATAAAGTAAATGTATACCAAAATCAACTAAAAATCAACATAAAGAGTCCTGTGCAGCTATCGAAAAGAGGCCTATGGCATCGGCAGGAGGATGAATGTGATGGCTAATCTACGTTCCTTCAGAGCTTATAGCTTATATTAAAAATATGTTTTATGACAACATCTGGGATTCTGTGGCGGAATTCGTCAAAGACAGCCCGTAGCAGCTAAACTGCAGCTTTGGCTTTATATGGTTAAGCAGAAAGCTGAACTTTATGACGGACTTAAAAATTTCCAGATTGTCGGGACATGTGTTTACAATAAATGCGATAATCAAAGGAACTGTCTGTCGGACGCTCTGGCCCCATAGCAAATACGAAGCATACAGACCTCATTTCATGGACATCCCTTGCAATAGTAGCTTGGCAGCGAAAAGTTATTCCAGAATTTAGATGAACATATTTGCTAAATTCTGTTTTTTTAATGTATACCATAAACTGCGCTGGAGATACTGTTAATGTAAATATATACCATATAATTTGCCTGAAAACTTCCGAAAAGAGGTCTGTGACATTGTAGGAGGATGAATGAAATGGGCAATATCCGTTCTTTCAAAAGCCATGGTAAAAATATGTTCTATGACAGTATCCAGTATCCTGTGGCGAAGTTCGTTTGTGACAGCCCGGAGCAATTAAGTGGTGCCTTTTGCAGTGCTGCGCATATAGTTGGACTGCCTGAGTTTTTCACCCGGCGGGTCAATCGAAGAGAAACAGAAACCCCAGCATGGTGTCACGCCATATACTGAAAATGCATTGGGCCGCGATGACGCGCTCAATAGAATCGGTAAGGACGAATATCAGCGTTCTTGCCAGTATAAAAGTATCGACGCAAAAGTGCAGGGACTAAGCTTTTCATCCGACGTCGTTAAAGAGATCACCAATATTCTACGCTCTCTTCCAGGTACATTTTCCGGATCACTGGTTCACCATATGAGCCGAAAGAAGTACACTGTGGAAACGCTGGCGGAGCGCTCCCTTGCAAGCGCAAAAACGATTCAGAGAATGCGTAACGATGAAAGCTACACACCGAAGATTGGAACTATAGTGGCCATCTGCATTGCCCTCCAGCTTCACCCGATTCTGAGCGGAGACCTGATTAAAAAATCTGGGCTGTCATTTAAATGCATAGAAAAGCATATCGCTTACCAATTTCTCCTGTCGACCCATTTTCAGAATTCCATATATGAGTGCAATAAAAAACTTGAGTTCTGTGGTTTCGGGCCAATCGGAAGAGAAGAATAAATATTTTTTACGAGCCGGACATTTTTTGTCCGGTTCTTTTTTTATGTCTGTACCCCAGTTTTCCTACCGGATTTCAGTAATGGTCACAGGAGAAGGGAGCCTTTTTCTGCCCGAACCGGACATTTTATGTCCGGGAATGGAGATGTTTTCCGCGGTACGATGATGCTGTGAGGTGATTGAGATGCAGGACGTGAAAAACACCGCAGGAAAACTGGTATGCCGAATTGACACACGAATGGGCATCGTCGAAATCGTTCACAAGGGCTGTAAAACGCTGATCTATTTTAACCCGGACGGCACAGTGCGGGTAGTCAACACTGAGACCGGGCAACCGTAAACACAAGTCAATAACGAGAATCCGCAGAGCCGCCAGACGGACAGGATGAACACTTCAAAAGTGTTTCCTGCCCGTCTTTTTTTCTGTTCTGCAGATTCTGAGACACTGGCTCCCGCGGATTTTCAATCCGAGGGAGTCAAGATATGCCAAAAAAATATAAGACCGGCAGGAGGAATCGCACGAGTTACATCTATTACACATCCGACGGGTCAAAAATTACCCTCTCGCCCGGAGAGAATGGCGTTGCCGAGGCTGATATTGAGCTGCTCCACACCATGGACGACGACGAGGTGAACAAGCAGCGCCGCTTTGAGTATCACACCGTTCGCCTTGATGCAAATAGTGGTGACGAGGGCGAAAAAACGGACGATTATGACAAACGCCTGGCCGATAGCCGCGCCGATCCAGAGTATATTCTTCTGGAAAAAGAGGACGAGCGTGAACAGCAAGTCCAATTAGAAAATCTGCACAGGGCGATGGAATCCCTGCAGCCGCGGCAGTTAGAACTTTTCCACAAGGTGTATGTGGATCGGCGCACCAACACGGACATTGCCGACGAAGAAGGCGTGAGCGAAGCCGCGGTCCGCAGCCGACTGAAAAAAATGCATGAGAAGCTGCGCAAATATTTTCTCTGAAAAGGGGGTTCGAATCAGGCGCATTTTTCGCATATCGGTGAGGGGCGGAAAAATGCCCCCGGAAAGGAAACCGAAAATGGATCTGAAACACAGAGTCACCATCAGCGTGGTGAGGCCCGGTGGTATTCGCGACCCCGTTCTGCAAAGCGACTCGCTGAAGCTGCGGAGCAGGCTGCTGAATTTGCTGCTCGGCGAAAAAGTCGGCCTGCTCGTAATCACCCCCGGAGATTCAGTCGAGACGGTGGAAATCAGAGAAGTCAAAAAAGGAAGGACGGAAGATGGACAAAACCAAACTGCTTCTGAATGTAGTATCTGACCTGCGGAAACTGGCCGACAGCATACAGGCTATCGCAAATGCGATGGCGGATACTGAACCTGCTGACAACGCCCAGCCGGAAACCCCAGCTCCGGCAGCGGAACAGAAACCGACAGCTAAGAAAATCACACTGGAACAGGTCCGTGCAGTGCTGGCAGACAAAAGCCATGACGGGTTTACCGCCGAGGTTCGGACGCTGCTGGAAAAGCACGGCGCAAAGAAACTCAGCGAGATCGACCCGGTCAACTATGCCGCTCTGCTCGCGGATGCGGAGGAGCTGAAATGAGCGGTCATGCCATTTTGTCCGCGTCCGGCGCTCACCGTTGGATGGCCTGCACCCCATCCGCGCGTCTGGAACTGGGATTCGAGGACAACAGCGGAGAAGCCGCCGCTGAGGGCACGGCGGCACATGCGCTTGCGGAACACAAGCTGCGCCGGGCACTGAAAATGCGTTCAAAAAAGCCGGTATCAAAGTACGATTCCGACGAGATGGATGCCTATACGAATGACTATATGGAATTTGTACTGGAGACGCTCACGCAGGCAAAACTGTCTTGCCCCGACCCGCTGGTGCTCATTGAGCAGAAGCTGGACTTCTCAAAATATGTACCGGGTGGCTTCGGTACCGGCGACTGCGTGGTCATCGCGGACGGGACGCTCCATATTGTGGATTTTAAATACGGTCAGGGCGTTCTTGTGAATGCCGAAGACAATCCGCAAATGAAGCTGTACGCACTCGGCGCGCTGGAACTCTTCGACGCCATTTATGACATCAATACGGTCTCCATGACTATTTTTCAACCCCGCCGTGAGAATGTCAGCACCTACACAGTGTTCAAGGAAGCAATTTATCAGTGGGCGGAAGAAATTCTGAAACCCACTGCGACAATTGCATATGAAGGCGGCGGAGAATACGCTCCCGGCGAGTGGTGCCAGTTCTGCCGGGCGGCGGTCAAGTGCCGCGCTCGGGCTGAATCCAAGCTGAAGCTGGCGGTTCTGGAATTTGCCCTGCCGCCGCTGCTTTCCGATGAGGAAATCGCAGATGTGCTTGCTTCCATCGGTGACCTGACAAACTGGGCGAACGAAATCATGGCCTATGCCACAGACACTGCCGTAAATCATGGAAAGCAATGGCCCGGCTTCAAAGTGGTCGAAGGCCGCTCCAACCGCAAATATTCCAATGAGGAATCCGTTGCGGAAGCGGCAAAGGCAGCGGGTTACCGTGATATCTACAGGCAAAGCCTCATCACCATCACCGAGATGGAGAAACTGCTGGGCAAACCCAAGTTCAATGAAGTCCTTGGCGGCTTGATCGCCAAGCCACCCGGTAAGCCGACTCTCGTTCCCCTCTCGGATAAGCGCCCGGCTATGAATTTATCCAGTGCAAAAAATGATTTTACGGAGGAATAAAATTATGGCAAGCACCGCAAACAGAGCCAACTCAACTCCCGCAAATAACCCCATGAAGGTCATTACTGGCATCGTCCGCCTGTCTTATGTGAATTGCTGGGAACCGAAATCCATCAATGGCGGCGCGGAAAAGTACAGCGTCAGCCTGATCATCCCAAAGTCGGATACCAAAACCATCGCCGCCATCAACGTTGCCGTGGATGCTGCCATTGAGGAAGGCAAGGGCAAGTTCGGCGGTAAGGTTCCAAACAAAGCCGCCCTCAAACTGCCTTTGCGCGATGGTGACATCGACCGCCCGGATGATGAGGCCTACGCCGACAGCTATTTTGTCAACGCCAACAGCAACACCGCGCCCCAAATCGTAAACAAGCAGGTGGAACCCATCCTCGACCGTTCGGAGGTTTACTCCGGCGTATATGCGCGGGTATCCGTCAATTTCTACGCTTTCAATTCCAACGGAAACAGAGGGATTGCCTGCGGACTGGGAAACATCCAAAAAATTCGCGACGGCGAACCACTCGGTGGACGCACCAACGCGGCGGATGATTTTGACACTGATGTCGACGACGATTTCCTGTCATGAGGTCACTCTCGATCGATCTGGAAACTTTCTCGTCCGCCGACCTCTCCAAGTGCGGCGTGTACAAGTACGCGGAATCACTTGACTTTGAAATACTGCTATTCGGCTACAGCGTTGACGGCGGCGAGGTTCATGTGATTGACCTCGCTTTCGGCGAAACCCTGCCGTATGAAATCAGCAATGCTTTGACGGATGATTCCGTTCTGAAATGGGCGCACAACGCGCAGTTTGAGCGCGTCTGCCTGTCCCGGCATCTGGGTCAATGGATAACACCTGATGCATGGAGATGCACAATGGTGTGGTCCGCCTATCTCGGCCTGCCGCTCTCGCTGGAAGGCGCGGCTCTGGTCGCGGGCGCGGAGAAACAGAAACTTTCCGAAGGCAAGGAACTTGTCAGGTATTTCTGTTCCCCCTGCAAACCCACCAAGGCAAACGGCGGCCGAACAAGGAATCTACCCGGCCATGTTCTGGAGAAATGGGAACGGTTCAAAGCATATAACCTCCGCGACGTGGAAACTGAAATGGCAATCGCGCAGCGGTTCTCAAAGTTTCCCGTGCTGGAGGAAGAGTGGAAAAATTACGCTCTCGATCAGGAGATCAATGACCGGGGTATCCGTCTAGACATGGATTTGGTTCGGGAAGCCATCCGTTGCGACCGGCGGTCAAAGGCACAGCTTACAAAAGCCATGCGCGATATCACCGATCTGGAGAACCCCAACTCGGTCGCCCAGATAAAGACGTGGCTCGCCAAAAACGGGATGGATACCGACACGCTGGGTAAGGCGGCAGTCACGGAACTGCTGAAAACAGCGCCAGAATACCTTGGTGAGGTGCTGACACTCAGGCAGGACCTTGCCAAGAGCAGCGTAAAAAAATACACGGCGATGGAAAATGCGGTCTGCTCCGACGGCAGGGCAAGAGGTCTTCTGCAATTTTACGGTGCCAATCGAACCGGCCGGTTCGCGGGCAGGCTCATTCAGGTTCAGAATCTGCCGCAGAACCACATGCCAGATCTTTCACAGGCACGACTGCTTGTGAAATCCGGCAACTTTGAAGCGCTGGAATTTCTCTATGATTCTGTGCCCGCCGTGCTTTCGGAGCTCATCCGCACCGCCTTCGTGCCAAAACCCGGATGTAAATTCATCGTGTCCGATTTCAGCGCGATTGAGGCGCGCGTCATTTCCTGGCTGGCCGGGGAAACTTGGCGCAATGAGGTGTTCGCTACCCACGGTAAGATTTACGAAGCGTCGGCAAGCCAGATGTTCCGTGTCCCCATGGAGGAAATCACAAAAGGCAGTCCGCTCCGGCAAAAAGGCAAAATTGCGGAGCTTGCCCTGGGTTACGGCGGTTCAGTCGGCGCACTGAAAGCGATGGGCGCGCTCGAAATGGGACTTTCCGAAGAGGAACTCCAGCCGCTGGTGGACGCTTGGCGTAATGCCAATCCGAATATTGTACGGTTATGGTGGGATGTTGACAAAGCGGTAACGATGGCGGTAAGGGAAAGGACCATACTCAAGACTCACGGCATTCGATTCTCCTACCAAAGTGGATTGCTGTTTATCACCCTTCTTTCCGGACGGCGGCTTGCCTATGTCAAGCCGCGCATCGAGCCGAACCGTTTTGGAAACGACTCGGTTACCTACGAGGGTATTGGCGCAACCAAGAAATGGGAGCGCATCGAAAGCTACGGACCCAAATTCGTGGAAAACATCGTGCAGGCGATCAGTCGAGACATTCTCTGCTACGCAATGCGCAGGCTGAATGATGTGGGATTTTCCATTGTAATGCACGTTCACGACGAGGTAGTCATAGAAGCGCCGTCCGTCGTGGAAAAGGAGACCGTCTGCCGTCTGATGGGCGAAACGCCGCCCTGGGCACCCGATCTTCTGCTCCGTGCCGACGGGTACGAATGCCCATTTTATCGAAAGGACTGAAAAGTGTCATGTTGGATAAATGTAATTCTGAAGGTTATCCGGACCCAACGGCATATGAAGCTCTGCTTCGTATCGAGCTGGAAGCCAAGACTTCCGCTTTTCGGCCGCTGGTCTTTATTTGCAGCCCCTTCGCGGGAGACATCATTGGTAACACAGAAAAAGCGCGCGGCTACTCGAGATTCGCCGTGTTGAGAAACTGCATCCCTATCGCGCCCCATTTGTTGTTTCCGCAATTCATGGACGATTCCGACCCAAGCCAGCGCGACCTTGCCATTTTCATGGGGCTTGTGCTGCTGTCGAAGTGCATTGAAAATTGGGTGTTCGGCGAGACAATCACAGCCGGAATGTCCGTTGAGCTGACAAAAGCAAAACAGAGGGAAATGAGAATCCGGTATTTCACCGAACAATGCGAGGAGGTCGACACTCCATGAAAATAGCGGTCGGAAACAGCCGCATGGACAGAAAATGGAAGAACCGGGACATTTCGTGGGAGGACTTTAAAAACAGCGTTCGAACAACGAAGCGCACCACCGAAACGGTGTCAGAATTCCGCAAAATGAGCCGTGCCCGACAGGATTCCATCAAGGATGTCGGCGGTTTCGTAGGCGGTGCCCTGCGGGAGGGAAAACGGAGGAACGGCTTCGTTCTCTGCCGCTCTCTGCTGACCCTTGACATGGACTATGCCAAGCCCGGCATCTGGGATCAGATTGAATCACTCCACGACTGGACCTGCTGCGTCTACTCCACTCACAAACACACGCCGGGGGCGCCCCGGCTGCGACTCATCATCCCGCTTGCCCGCGAAGTCAGCGAAGACGAATACCCCGCGTTGGGGCGGATGGCAGCGAAAGAGATTGGCATCGACCTGTTTGACGACACGACCTATGAAGCATCCCGCCTGATGTACTGGCCGTCCACATCGTCCGACGGGGAATTCCTGTTCCGGGAAAAGGACGGCGAACCGCTCGACCCGGACGTGTATCTTTCAAAATATGCCGACTGGCGGGACACATCCGTGTGGCCGGTTTCCTCCCGGCAGTCCGAAGTCGTGCGGCGGCAGATCTCAAAACAAGCCGACCCGCTAACGAAAAGCGGCGCGGTAGGCGCGTTCTGCAGGGTGTACCCCATTGAGGAAGCCATCGAAACCTTTCTGGCAGAGGTATACGAGCCGAGTGCGATGAACGGGCGGTATGATTATATCCCCGCCGATTCCTCCGCGGGTCTGGTGATTTACGACGGCAAGTTTGCCTACAGCCACCATGCCACCGATCCGGCCTGTGGAAAGCTGCTCAACGCCTTTGATCTTGTGCGCATCCACCGCTTCCACGATCTTGACGACAAGTTCCCGGAAGACACGCCGTCCGGCAAACTGCCCTCCTTCAGGGCTATGACAGAACTTGCCGTCGGGGACGAACGGGTCAAGGAGCAGTTCGCCGAGGAGCGCAGGCAGCAGGCCGAATCGGAGTTTTCCAATGAGGACTGGCAGAAGCGTCTTGACCTTGAGAAATCAGGCATAGTAAAAAACAATCTCCGCAATCTCACTCTCATTCTGGAAAATGACCCGGAGTTGAAAGATATCGTGTTCAACCAATTATCGGATGGCATGGAAGTTAAAGGCAGTGTGCCATGGACGCATCCGTCGAGGTTTTGGCGGGACGCGGACGATGCCCAGCTGATCAGTTACATTGACAGCCACTATGGAACCTTTTCCGCCCGAAATTACGATGTTGCCGTAATGAAGGTCGCGGACGACCGCTCCTACCACCCAATCCGCGAGTTCATCGAATCCCTGCCGAAATGGGACAGGATTCTCCGCGTGGACACCCTGCTAGTGGATTACCTCGGCGCCGCCGACAACGCCTATGTGCGCTCGGTCACGCGAAAAATTCTGTGCGCCGCCATCGCGCGGGTACTGACGCCCGGCGTTAAGTTTGACTCTATGCTGGTACTCAACGGTCCGCAGGGCGCGGGCAAAAGCACCCTCATCGCCAAACTGGGCGGCGAGTGGTTTTCCGATAGTCTTTCACTCTCGGACACCAAGGACAAAACGGCCGCCGAGAAGCTGCAGGGCTATTGGATTCTGGAAATCGGCGAGCTGGCCGGACTGAAAAAAGCCGAGGTGGAAACCCTTCGCAGTTTTCTTTCCAGACAGAACGACATTTACCGTGCCAGCTTCGGGCGGCGGGCAACGCCGCACCTGAGGCAGTGCGTTTTTTTCGGCACCACCAACGCCGAGAAGGGCTATCTCCGCGACACCACGGGCAACCGCCGCTTCTGGCCGGTTAAAACGCCGGGCAGCGACAAACGGCAGTCCTGGCAGCTCACGCAGGACGAGGTTCTGCAGATATGGGCCGAAACGCTCACGTATGTCAAAGCGGGCGAAAAGCTGTACCTCGACGTCAGCCTTGAGAAGCTGGCCAAAGATGAACAGCGGGAAGCGATGGAATCCGACGAGCGCGAAGGGTTGGTGCGCGATTATCTTGATATGCTTCTGCCGGAGGATTGGGATACGGTGGACCTGCCCGAACGACGCTCTTTTCTGCGAGGCAATGAATTCGGTGCGGTTTCCCGCATAGGCGTCCGCAGGCGGGCTGCCGTTTCCAACATGGAGATCTGGTGCGAGTGCTTTGAGAAGGATCAGTCGAACTTCAGGCGCATGGACTCGAGCGAAATCTCAGCGATTATGGCGCGCGTCGACGGCTGGAGCGGTCTTGTGAAGAGAATGCGCATTCCGATTTACGGGCAGCAGTGGCTGTATGTGACGAACGTTGTGACAAATGACGATTTGCTGTCACAGCCCCCCAGTCCATCACAGAAAACACCTGAGACAACGTGACGGAAACGGCGCTTCATCACACTCCATCGTCACGGGCGGCAGCGCCTATGAAATATATGAGTTTCGCGCTCTGTGACCATTGTGACAAGAAAACCTATTGAAAATAAAAGGTATTAAATAGGTAACCTGAATATCGCAGACACGCATATACGCGCGCAATAGGACTTTTTCGGCTAACCGTCACAAAGTGCGGTCAGGAGGTACCAATGCGGGAAAAACACATTGAACAAAAACTCTCAAAGGCAGTAAAGACAGAAGGCGGTCTCGCCATCAAGTTTTCGTCCCCCGGTTTTGACGGTGTACCGGATAGACTGCTTCTTCTGCCGGGTCGGCATGTTGCCTTCGTGGAAATCAAAACTCATGGGATGAAACCGAGGCCTCTGCAGGTAAAGCGGAAAAGACAGCTGGAAGCGCTAGGCTTTTCAGTGTACGTCATTGATGATGAGGGGCAGATCGGAGGGATACTGAATGAAATACGAGCCACATGAGTATCAGGCTTTCGCTACAAATTTTATTCTTAAGCATCCGACAGCTGCCGTTCTGCTGGAAATGGGCCTTGGCAAGAGTGTCATCACACTGACCGCCATCTTCGATTTGACTTTGGACAGCTTCCTGATTCGCAAGGTTCTGGTCATCGCCCCGCTGCGTGTCGCCCGTGATACTTGGCCTGCTGAAATTGATAAATGGGATCATCTCCACGGGTTGACCTATACGGTAGCAATCGGAAGCGAAGCCCAGAGGAAAACGGCACTCCTGCAGAAGACGCAGATTTATCTCATCAACCGCGAAAATGTAGACTGGCTGGTAAACAAAAGCGGCCTGCTCTTTGACTATGACATGGTAGTCATCGACGAGCTTTCATCATTCAAGGCATATTCGTCCAAACGGTTCCGAGCATTGCGGAAAGTCCGCCCCAGTGTAAAAAGGATAGTGGGACTGACGGGAACGCCGTCTTCCAACGGTTTGATGGATTTATGGGCGGAAATCGGCATTCTCGATATGGGTCGGCGGCTTGGGCGATATATCACGCATTTCCGCAGCGGATTTTTCGTGCCGGACAAGCGCAATCAGCAGATGGTGTTCAGCTACAAACCCAAGCCCGGCGCGGAAGATAAAATATATCGGCTCATCTCCGACATCACCATCAGCATGAAAAATACCGATTATCTGAAACTGCCGGATTTGGTGATCAACGAGGTTTCCGTGCGGCTTTCCGAGGAAGAACGGCGGCACTACCAAACCATGAAGGACGAGATGGTTATTTCGTTCAAGGGCAAGGAGATCGACGCCGCCAACGCAGCAGCTCTGTCGGGCAAGCTGCTCCAGATGGCGAACGGCGCTGTATATGACGGAAACGGTGGAATTGCCCGCATCCATGACCGCAAGCTGGACGCGCTGGAAGACCTCATTGAAGCGGCAAACGGCAAGCCTGTGCTGATTGCTTACTGGTTTAAGCATGATCTCAAGCGGATATTGGAGAGGTTTCCAGCGGAGCGGCTCGACAGCACCGAATCCATCCAGCGGTGGAACAATGGCGAAATCTCCATCGCGGCAATCCACCCAGCTTCGGCGGGTCACGGGCTGAACCTGCAGGCGGGTGGCTCCACCCTCGTATGGTTCGGGTTGACGTGGAGTCTGGAACTTTACCAGCAGACCAACGCCCGCCTCTGGCGGCAAGGACAAAAAGAAACGGTAGTCATTCACCATATCATCGCCCGTGACACAATCGACGAACAGGTGATGGCCGCGCTCAAACGAAAGGACAAAACCCAGTCCGCGCTGATTGACGCGGTCATGGCAAATTTGGAGGGAATTCAAGATGAGTAATTTTCTAACCTGCGATTCGCGCAACTCCGATAATACCTGCAGAAAGCTGACGGTTCCGTGTTCAGGGAACGAGTGCCCTTTCTGCCAGACAGAGGCGGAAGCCGCCGCGTCCAAGGAAAAATTGGATGCCCGGCTTCGTTCCCTTGGTGAAATTGGGCAGCGGTATATTTCCGAAAAGTATTATGAAGGTGGCCACCCGTGGATGAACGGCGGTGTCAAAGGATGAATGCCAAGGAATATCTCAGCCAGGCATTTCGCATAGACCAGCGGATTAATTCAAAGCTGGAACAGGTCGCTTCGCTGCGCGGGCTGGCCGTAAAAGCCGTATCCACTCTGTCGGATACCCCGCGCAGCGCAAGCCCCGATATCCAGCCGATGGAAACCATCATCGCCAAAATGGTCGATTTGGAAGCAGAGATTAACTACGATATTAATCGGCTGGTTGATTTAAAGAAAGAATTGGTCGAAGTCATAAAAGCAGTCAAAAACCCGGAGTATCAGACCCTGCTTGAGCTTCGCTACCTTTGCTTCAAAAGCTGGAGACAGATATCGGCCATAATGAAATACAGTTCTAAACACGTTTTCTATCTTCACGGCAAGGCGCTGGAAGCTGTTTCCGCCACGAGAAGTTCGTACCTTTTGGGATAGTATCGTACCTGCACCCTGTGATACCATTACAATTGCAAAGAGTATAAAGAAGGACACACGGATCTGTTTTAATCCGAGTGTCCTTTCCTTATGTCAGAACGAGGTGATCCAGATGCCATATCGACCCAAGCGACCGTGCTCCTACCCAGGTTGCCCTAACCTAACGGACGGGCGGTTCTGCGAGGAACATGCCAAAGAAGAAGTCAAACGGTACGAACATTACCAGCGCGACCCGGTTACCCGCAAGCGTTACGGCAGAGCGTGGCGGCAAATCCGCACGGTTTACCTTGCCACCCATCCGCTCTGTGAGCAGTGCCGAAAACATGGACGGATCACACCCGCTGAGGAAGTACACCACATCAAACCCCTTTCTAAAGGTGGCACCAATGATTTTGATAATCTTATGGCGCTGTGCACCTCCTGCCATTCGGAGATTACTGCCAGAGAAGGCGGACGCTGGGGACGGTAGGGGCGGTCGAAATCTCTACAGCTATTTTATTGGGCAACGGGTGTGGGGTCACGCGCGCAAAAACCGGAAATCAAACGGGGTATTGCCCCGGTCATAGAACGGAAGTGACGGTCATGGCAAAAGATGGCACAAACCGGGGCGGCAACCGCGCCGGTGCAGGCAGAAAAACGAAACCGCTGGCGGATAAGATTGCCGAAGGCAAAACGGGCATGAACGTGATCGCCCTTCAGGAGCCGGTCGGTTTCGAGGGCTTCGATATGCCGCCGCCAAAAGAGTATATGAAAACGACTCAGAAAAGTGGCAAGGGCCTGTGCGCTGAAGAAATTCACACCGAAACTTGGCAGTGGCTCAAGGAGCACGGCTGTGAACGGCTGATCAGTCCGCAGCTTGTGGAGCAGTACGCCATGAGCGTTTCCCGCTGGATTCAGTGTGAGGAGTGCATCTCCGAGTTCGGATTCCTTGCCAAACACCCGACCACCGGCAACGCCATCGCGTCGCCGTATGTCAGCATGAGCCAGACATACATGAAACAGGTTAATCAAGCGTGGTTCTTAATTTACCAGATCGTCCGGGATAACTGTTCCGAGCAATATCAGGGCAAAAGCCCGCAGGACGATGTGATGGAGCGGCTGCTCACAGCAAGGAAAGGGTTGAGGTAATTGAACTCTACCGAGCGTTTTGAAAAAGTGAATATTGATAAACTCATTCCTTATGCCCGCAACGCGCGTACGCATAGCAAAGAGCAGATTCTTCAGCTTCGCGCCAGCCTGCGGGAATTTGGATTCGTTAACCCGGTTATTGTTGACCAGAATTACAATGTAATTGCCGGACACGGTCGCATCCTCGCGGCGAAGGAAGAGGGTATTGCGGAAGTGCCCTGCGTATTTGCCGAGCACCTCACCGAAGCACAGAAGCGGGCATACATTCTCGCCGATAACCGCCTCGCCATGAACGCGGGCTGGGATGCCGACATGCTGTCGGTAGAACTTGCTGATCTGCAGGGCTCAGACTTTGATATTTCCCTCCTAGGCTTTAACGATGCGGAGCTGAACAAGCTGATGGGTGGTGCCGAGAATGTACGGGACGACGATTTTGATGTAGACGGCGAACTGCAAAAGCCCGCTATCACCCAGCCGGGTGACCTGTGGCTGCTGGGAAATCACCGCCTTGTCTGCGGCGATTCGACCTGCGCGGAAACGTTCGATGCGCTTATGGATGGAAAATCCGCTAATCTCGTTGTGACCGACCCACCTTACAATGTGAACTACGAAGGTGCGGCGGGAAAAATTAAAAACGATAACATGAAGAATGAGGCCTTTTATCAATTTCTATTCAATGCGTTTACCCAGACCGAAAAGGCAATGGCGCAGGACGCGAGTATCTATGTGTTCCACGCCGATACTGAGGGACTAAACTTCCGCAAAGCTTTTGCTGACGCCGGATTTTACCTTTCCGGCACCTGCATCTGGAAGAAACAAAGTCTGGTACTGGGGCGCTCGCCTTACCAGTGGCAGCATGAGCCGGTGCTTTTCGGTTGGAAGAAATCCGGAAAGCACGCCTGGTACTCCGACCGAAAGCAGTCCACCATCTGGGAATTTGATAAGCCGAAAAAGAACACCGACCACCCGACGATGAAGCCTGTCCCACTAGTGGCATATCCCATTCTCAATTCCAGTATGACCGGCTGTATCGTACTTGACCCCTTCGGCGGGAGCGGTTCGATGCTGATTGCCTGTGAGCAGACGGATAGGGTTTGTTTTACCGTGGAACTGGAAGAAAAATACTGTGATGTAATTGTAAAACGATACATTGAGCAGGTTGGCAGCGCGGAAAATATTTTTCTCATCCGTGGCGGCGTGAAAACAGCATTTGTAGATGTGAAATAATTCTGCTCATTTCTCTAAGAAACATCTTGCTATTCCACAGCTTTTGAGTGATATATAGTATCACAAAAAGTAGAGGAGATTTACAAAAATGGATGTAAAGTACAATGCGACCGGTGAGCGGCGCAAAGAATTGGTTGGCGCAATCAGCGAGATTACAGAAAGCCCTGCAGTTTACAAAGGTGCCCCCACTTTTGCCTATGAGATCGGCGGGTTCACCGTCGACAAGGAAGGTACCCTCTCCTTCGGTAGCATGGACAGCGAATTGGTGAGAAAGCTGGTGGCTAGACTTTTGGAGCGCGGGTTCGAGTGTGAGGAACTTTCCGACAGGCTAGTGATTGAAATACCGCTGGACGGTTTCACCGAAGAGAGCATTTCTAACCTACAAACGCTCATCGCCAGCAAAGCCATTCTCATAAAAAAAGCACTCGGTCAGAGCTTGGCTGGCGGTGCTGATACTTTCCCCGTTGTGCGGACGGAAACGACGCTGAAATTTCCATGGTTCTCCTCTGGTGTGTCGGGCGATGAGGTCGCCGCCTACTCCCGCTTGGTCGGTGCCCTCTGCGAGATGGCCAAGATGCAGAAACGGGTCAATGCCAAGAAGAAACCCGTGGAGAACGAGAAGTTCGCGTTTCGGGTGTTCCTCATCCGGCTGGGTTTCGTGGGAAACGAGTACAAGGTGGCACGGAAAATCCTGCTCAAAAACCTCAGCGGAAATTCTGCCTTCAAAAATGGCGCACCGCCGAAAGTGGGGGGTGCCAGATGAATGATTTTCCATCAAGAGAAACCGTGGAGCGTATCAGAAAACAATATCCTTCCGGCTGCCGTGTGGAATTGATTCGCATGGATGATGTGCAAGCGCCGCCTATCGGCACGACGGGTACAGTGTTCGGTGTTGATGACACAGGCAGCATCATGGTTCGGTGGGACAATGGAAGTTCGCTGAATATTGTTTTCGGCGAAGATTACTGCCGGGAAATCGAGTCTTGAAACCGACGTAACCTACACAAATTATGGGGCAAATACAGCCTAAAAGATTGTGTGGTTTATGCCGCTTTATAACGCAAAATTGCCTGGATATGTCGTGTTTCCAGAGGTAATATGTCACTACCGAAAGGGAAAAGAACGCTTCTGAAAGGAACCGAATACCATGCTTACAACGAAATTCGGAATTGAAATTGAGTTTACGGGAATCACCAGAGCCAGGGCGGCGGAGATTGTTACCGACTACCTGAACGGCACGTCTGAGCGAACTTATGACGGTTACGACACCTACAAGATTCGCACCCAAGACGGCCGCACTTGGAAAATCATGAGCGACGCCTCCATCGACTGCCGCCGCAAAGAAAACGGCAGGATAGTCGGAGGGGACAAAAGCTACAGCGTGGAATTGGTCAGCCCGATTCTTACCTACCGCGAGGATATCGAAACCCTACAGGAACTTGTGCGGCAGCTTCGCCACGCGGGCGGATTCGCGAACGTCTCCTGCGGAATTCACATCCATCTGAACGGCGCAGATCACACGCCGAGAAGTATCCGCAACTTCATCAATATTATTGCTTCGAAGAACGACCTTTTTTACAAGGCCCTTCAGATTGCGCCGGAGCGGATGAGCTACTGCAAAAAGATGGACAGCATTCTGGTTGAGAAAATCAACCGCAGAAAGCCAACCGCGATGGCAGAATTTGAGAATCTTTGGTATGAGGGTTACAGCGAAAGCACCAACCGCCATTACCACTCAAGCCGATACCATTTTCTGAACCTGCATAGTTTTTTTACAGGCAACCACACGGTCGAGCTTAGGGGCTTCAATTCGGAGCTTCACGCAGGCAAAATACGCAGCTATATTATGCTCGCCCTTGCGCTCAACCACCAAGCTCTGACGCAAAAATGCGCAAGCGCGAAAAAGCCGCAGGTGGAAAATGAAAAATTTGCCATGCGGACTTATTTGAACCGCATCGGCTTCATCGGCGACGAGTTTGCCAACTGCCGTGAACATCTCACAGCCCACCTGGACGGCTCGGCGGCCTGGCGATTTCGGGCGGCCTGAACTGCCCGTAAAATCAAAACATAAAGGAGAATCCCTATTATGAATAATGATAACAAACTGTACATCGCCTACGGCTCAAACCTCAACCTTGAGCAGATGGCCGACCGATGCCCCACGGCGCATGTCGCCGGGGTAAGTGTTATGGAAGGTTGGCAGCTGCTTTTCAGGGGCGCGCACGTGGGCGCAGTGGCGACAGTGGAGCCCTGTGAGGGTGGAAGCGTCCCAGTACTGGTCTGGGAGATAACCCCCGCCGACGAGGCGGCACTCGACCGTTACGAGGGTTGGCCGTTTCTCTACCGCAAGGAAACGGTCGAGGTGAAACTCTGCGGCAAGACCGTCAAGGCGATGATCTACATCATGAACGAAGGCAGACCGCTGGGTCAGCCGAGCTGTTACTATTACACTACGATTCTGGAAGGATACAGGAATGCCGGTTTCGACGTAGAGATTCTTCGGAAAGCCACTGCCGATTCTATGGAAAACGAGGTGGCCGGCTGTGAATGAAATAGTGAGAGAACAAATTCTTGCTATCCGCGCCAGTGGTGTCACGAACATGTTTGATGCAAAGCGCGTTCAGTACGAGGCCGATCGGCGCGGATTCTATCAGCTGGTTATTTATCTGACGGAGCATCCGTCTGAATACAGCAATTTTATTCTGACGGGAGAAGGTAAAAAAAGATTTTAAATAGCCGTTGTTTTTGATTTTAATAGGATATATACTGAATACTCCAACAGGAAAGGAGTATCAAAAGATGGAAAATCCAACGGCTGAATTGATTCCAACACAACGAATTGCGTATATACGTCATACCGGTGCTTACGGTCCTGAAAATCGAAAAACCATGGAGTGTTTAAAACAATGGTCACGGGAGAAAGGACTCTTCCACGACTCCGCGGTGATTTACGCCATTGCCTGGGATAACCCGATGACGACCGCACCGGAAAAGTGCCGATATGACGTATGCATAAAACTGGACGATAACTTTACGGTAGACGGAAGCGTTAGTGAAGGCACTTTTGAGCAGGGCTGGTATGTTGCTTTTACGATCTCTCATACGGCGGAAGCCATACAACAGGCATGGCAGTGTGTCTTTCAGAAAGCTCAGGAAGCAGGCTTCCGAATTGACGAAGCCAGAGTCGTTGTGGAGCGATACCGTCAGGAGCTTGTAAAGAACCATTTATGCGAATTGTGTGTTCCAATTATAAAATAAGCAAAACAGGCAAAAGAAAAGAGCTTCTTCGTAGGCTCTTTTCTTTTGCCTGTTTTTAGAAAGAGGGCGGCACAGTTGCGCAAACTGAAAAAATACACACCCACAGTATTTAAAGCATCAGATTCGGTTTACAGCAAGGGCGCCGCCGACTACGCCGTGTCTTTCATTGAAGCGCTCTCCCACACGAAAGGCTCCTGGGCGGGCAAACCCTTTGACCTGATCGACTGGCAGGAACAGATCGTCCGGGATCTATTCGGCATTCTGAAACCGAACGGATACCGGCAGTTCAACACGGCGTATGTGGAAATCCCGAAAAAAATGGGGAAATCAGAGCTGGCGGCGGCCATCGCTCTGCTGCTCACCTGCGGCGACAATGAAGAACGCGCTGAGGTGTATGGCTGCGCCGCCGACCGCCAACAGGCGTCCATTGTATTCGAAGTCGCCGCCGACATGGTGCGGATGTGCCCGGCACTGTCCCGGCGCGTCAAGCTGCTGGCTTCTTCCAAGCGGCTTGTTTACCTGCCGACCAACAGCTTCTATCAGGTGCTGTCGGCGGAAGCTTACTCCAAGCACGGTTTTAATGTCCATGGTGTGGTGTTCGATGAGCTGCACACCCAGCCAAACCGGAAGCTCTTCGACGTCATGACGAAAGGCTCCGGCGACGCACGGATGCAGCCGCTGTATTTCCTTATTACCACGGCGGGCACGGATACGCAGAGCATCTGCTATGAAACACACCAGAAAGCGCTCGATATTCTTGAGGGCCGAAAGCATAACTCAACCTTTTATCCCGTGATCTACGGTGCGAAAGAGGACGACGACTGGACGAACCCGAAAGTATGGAAAAAGGCCAACCCGTCTCTCGGGATCACAGTCGGAATCGACAAGGTACGCGCCGCCTGCGAGTCGGCAAAGCAGAACCCCGCCGAAGAAAACAGTTTCCGGCAATTGCGCCTAAACCAGTGGGTAAAACAGGCTGTACGCTGGATGCCCATGGCGAAGTGGGATGCCTGCGCGTTCCCAGTCGATGCCCCAAGCCTTGAGGGGCGCGTCTGCTATGGCGGACTTGACCTGTCCAGTACCACCGACATTACAGCGTTTGTGCTGGTATTCCCGCCGGAAGACGAAAATGATAAATATGCTGTTTTGCCGTTTTTTTGGATGCCAGAGGACAATATTGACCTGCGCGTCCGCCGCGATCACGTCAACTATGACCTTTGGAAGAAGCAAGGCTTCCTCCAAACCACTGAGGGAAACGTGGTACATTATGGCTTCATTGAATCGTTCGTTGAGCAGTTGGGTCAGAAATACAACATCCGCGAGATCGCCTTTGACCGCTGGGGTGCGGTGCAGATGGTACAGAACCTTGAGGGGCTGGGATTTACTGTCGTGCCTTTTGGACAGGGTTTTAAGGATATGTCGCCGCCCACCAAGGAACTGATGAAGCTGACGCTGGAACAGCGAATCGCCCACGGCGGGCATCCTGTCCTGCGCTGGATGATGGACAATATTTATATCAGAACCGACCCGGCGGGCAATATCAAGCCCGATAAGGAAAAATCCACCGAAAAGATTGACGGCGCGGTGGCGACGATTATGGCGTTGGACCGAGCCATCCGGTGCGGGAACGACAATTCGGTTTCGGTTTATGATGAACGGGGAATTTTGGTTTTGTAAGATGCTTGCAATTTGCCGAATGATTGGATATTATTATATAAAGTTTGTAGAAATGCTGATAATGGCTATAATCAGAGTTTCATATTTTTCATTACTGAGGAGGATAATGTTTATGACAAATAGGGAATCAGAAGCATATGCCGCTTTGGTCTTAGTAAAAACCGCCCAAATCCGTGAGCCGTTTTCCGTTGATTGGTTGAAAGATAGGCCTGATTTGCAAGTGGGCAAATTTGGAATCGAAGTAACTAGAGCAATCGACTCCCAAGAGGCAGAACAATGTCAAATTGATTCAGAAGTTCTTGCCTGCCCAACATATGAATTTGCTAATGAATACATTCGCAAGCTAAAATACCCGGAGAAATATCGTAGTGAGCCTAAACAACTTCCTGGCTCTGATAGATTTTCTCTTATAAGCGGTGGCGGTTATGATGATGACAAACCACTCGACCTAATTGTTAAAGCAATCGCAAAGAAATCCAAAATATTTCCACAATACCCTGAATACAAGAGTTTTTTGCGGCGCGGATTGTATATTTCTGATGAGGATTTATATCCGAATACTGCACCGTTAAGCGCTGAGTTAATTCTGAAGTCGATAAATGATAGTGTTTTTGATGTGGTGTTCATCCATCAGAGAAACAATCTAATTGTTGTTGAAAAAAGCGACGGAATAATACAGAAATATCCATTTTCCATACTTGATAGAAACGATACCATATGTGAAGCTAAACGTGTTGTTGATTCTCCCAACTATGAAGAGTTCTGTGAGAGAGCAAAAGCGTATAGGAAATCCATCGGTTATTAAGTGGTAGATTATAATGGGGAAAGAGAGGTTGTTCTCTTGAAATTCAATTTGCAAACTAGCAATATACTTCCCATTCTCTATATAATATGCCACAAATAAACATTCTTTAATGTCCCGTTATGAGCATTAAGTAAAGCTTAATTCAACAGCAAAAGACCAAAGGACGACCAATCGGCCGTCCTTTTCTTATACCCATTTTTCGGAGGTGACGCCATTTGAGTATCTTTACCGGCCTGTTCCATTCCCGCGATAAGCCCCAGAATCGTGTCGGCAGCGCATTTTCATTTCTGTTCGGCAGCACAACCAGCGGCAAAACGGTCAACGAGCGGACTGCCATGCAGACCACAGCGGTGTACGCCTGCGTAAGAATACTAGCCGAAGCCATTGCCGGGCTGCCGCTGCACGTCTACCGGTACCGGACGGATGGCGGCAAGGAACGCATCCCTCAGCACCCACTGTATTCCCTGCTTCATGATGAGCCAAACCCGGAGATGACTTCATTTGTGTTTCGAGAGACACTGATGAGTCATCTTTTGCTTTGGGGCAACGCCTACGCGCAGGTGGTTCGTAACGGGCGCGGGCAGGTGGTTGCCCTCTACCCACTGCTTCCGAACAAGATGGAAGTTAACCGGGCGGTAAACGGCGAGCTGCTCTACACCTATTATCGTGATGCGGATGAAAGCGGAATCAAGCCGGAGGGCGGCTATATTACGCTTCGCAGGGACGAGGTACTTCACATCCCCGGCCTGGGCTTTGATGGTCTGATTGGCTACAGTCCCATCGCCATGGCGAAGAATGCCATCGGCATGTCGCTTGCCACCGAAGAATATGGCGCGTCGTTCTTTGCCAATGGGGCGAACCCAGGCGGCGTGCTGGAACACCCCGGCGTCATCAAGGATATCCAGCGGGTTAAAGACAGTTGGAATACCGCCTATCAGGGCAACGGCAACGCCCATAAGGTCGCTGTGCTGGAAGAAGGGATGAAGTTTCAGTCCATCGGCATCCCACCGGAACAGGCGCAGTTTCTGGAGACACGGAAGTTTCAGATCGATGAAATCGCTCGGATATTCCGTGTTCCGCCCCATATGGTCGGCGATCTTGAAAAGTCCAGCTTTTCCAACATCGAGCAGCAGTCGCTGGAATTCGTGAAGTACACCCTTGACCCGTGGGTGGTGCGCTGGGAACAGTCTCTCCAACAGTCGTTGATTTTGCCATCCGAAAAGCCATCGCTGTTTATCAAATTCAACTTAGACGGCCTGCTCCGCGGTGATTATGCCAGCCGAATGAGCGGCTACGCGACAGGGCGGCAGAATGGCTGGTTTTCAGCAAACGACATTCGCGAGCTGGAAGATATGAACCGCATTTCCGCAGTGGAGGGCGGCGACCTGTATCTCATTAATGGAAACATGACCAAGTTGGCGGACGCGGGCGCGTTTGCCGCAAATCAATCAAAGGAGGTTAGCAAATGAAAAAATTTTGGAACTGGGTTCGGAACGAAACAACCGAAGAGCGTACTCTCTACCTCAACGGCGTCATTTCCGACGAGACCTGGTGGGGCGATGAGGTTACGCCCAAGCTGTTCAAGGATGAATTGCTTGCCGGGAGCGGCAATGTCGCCATTTGGATCAATTCCCCCGGCGGCGATGTATTTGCGGCGGCTCAGATCTACAACATGCTCATGGACTACACCGGAAAAGTTACGGTCAAAATTGACGGTATGGCTGCTTCGGCGGCCAGTGTCATTGCAATGGCGGGCGGCGACGTGTACATGTCGCCTGTGTCAATGCTGATGATCCACAATCCATCAACAATCGCTATCGGTGACAGTGAGGAAATGCTCCGCGCCAAGGCTCTGCTGGACGAAATCAAGGAAAGCATCATCAACGCTTACGAATTGAAATCGGGACTGTCGCGCGCAAAACTCGCACACCTCATGGACGCGGAGACCTGGATGAACGCAAACAAGGCCATCGAACTTGGCTTTGCTGACAAAGTTATGTTTGAGGAGGGCGAGCCGACCGAATCGGCGGACAGTTTCATCTTCAGCCGGGCGGCGGTAACAAATTCGCTCATTAGCAGACTGCCGAAAAGAGAAAATCCGAAGACTGGTACCCCAATTGAATCGCTTGAAAGGCGGCTTAATCTTTTAAAAGTCTAAAACCGATTATGTCAGTTGGATTGCGTTTGGCTTGATTCAGTCTCAGCGTATATATCATCTGTATAATCAATTTCATCACCCTCGGGAGTAACCAATTGGAACAGAATACTTTCTTTTGGATTGTAGGGCGACAAATTCTTATTGGGTATTAGCAAGACCTGCAATCCGTTAAGAGATGGTCTCCCGACAACCACAACCTGATTTCCAAGCGTAACGATTTTATCGACTTTTGTCTGCATCACTACCAGCACGATGTTCTCATATGGCGTTCTTGTGGGAATCTGAATTTTATCACTTTCATCCCAAATTCCGAGATCGTGGGTGAAATCGTAGAATACCGAAGCTGTAGGATAGGCGACGAAAATCCGGTGCATGGCATAGCTAATACGGTCAGGAACATAACTCCAACGGCCGTAGGAACTATGCCAGTATTCTTTATACGCCTGACGTTTCCAATCCGGATTATTGTAGGCAAACTGTAGAGAAATCTCTTTCCCATTTTTCATTACTTCGCTGACAGATACCGTTTTTGTCGGATATGGAAGTTCGAATGGCGGGTCATCAATATTCTTTGGTGTTTCAGGTTCTATCTTCCACTTGGACGTGCTGAGTACGGCAATTGCCTGATGATCATGAAAATTGCAGATAATTGATGCTGCAAAAATAATTAACGCACAAATTAAAGTGACTCGGATAATATGCTTTTTCGGCATGACTATGACGCGGTTTTTCACATTCTCATCTCCCGTTTATCCTTAATTATTTATATTCCCGGGAGATGCCTATATTTCATTTAGCCATATAAAACACATAAAATTAGGAGGAAAAAAGTATGAGTAAAATTTTGGAACTGCGCGAGAAACGCGCAAAAGCGTGGGACGCGGCGAAAGCGTTCCTTGATACCAAGCGCGGCGGTGACGGGCTTCTGTCCGCTGAGGATACCGCCACTTACGACAAGATGGAAGCAGACGTGGTGGCACTCGGCAAGGAGATCGACCGTCTGGAACGCCAGACCGCCATCGACGCGGAGCTAGAGAAAGCAACCAGCAATCCGATCACCAACACCCCGGCCAGCGGCACGGAGGAAAAGACCGGGCGCGCGACCGCCGAGTACAAAAAGGCGTTCTGGAACGTGATGCGTGCGAAAAATCCGCACTACGATGTGATGAACGCCCTACAGATCGGCACCGATTCTGAGGGTGGATACCTTGTGCCGGACGAGTTTGAACGTAGCCTCGTGGAAGCACTCGAGGAACAAAATATCTTCCGCACTCTGGCAAACGTCATTACGACTTCTTCCGGCGACCGCAAGATTCCCGTTGTGGCAACCAAGGGCACTGCTTCGTGGGTCGATGAGGAAGGCACAATCCCTGAAAGTGACGACAGCTTCGGACAGGTGTCCATCGGCGCCTACAAACTGGCAACCATGATCAAGGTTTCCGAGGAACTGCTCAATGACAGCGTGTTCAACCTCGAAAGCTATATTACCAAGGAATTCGCCCGCAGGATTGGCAACAAGGAAGAGGAAGCCTTCTTCACGGGTGACGGCACGGGCAAGCCGGTGGGCATTTTGAACGCAACCGGCGGCGCGCAGGTCGGCGTGACCTCTGCGGGCGCGACTGCTATCACGCTGGACGAAATGCTCGACCTGTTCTACAGTCTGAAAGCACCTTATCGCAACAGGGCGGCGTTTGTCATGAACGACTCTACCATCAAGGCCATCCGTAAGCTGAAGGATTCCACCGGTCAGTACCTCTGGCAGCCGTCTATCAAGGAAGCAACACCAGATACCATACTCAACCGCCCACTGTATACCTCGGCATATGTCCCTGCCATTGCAGCAGCCGCGAAGGCTGTCGTGTTCGGTGATTTCTCCTATTACTGGGTGGCCGACCGTCAGGGCCGGGTGTTCAAACGCCTGAACGAACTGTTCGCCGCTACGGGTCAGGTCGGCTTCATCGCCACACAGCGCGTAGACGGTAAGCTGATTCTGCCGGAAGCGATCAAGGTACTGCAGCAGAAGGCATCGTAAGCGGAGGTAAGATGGCATGAGTGTAATTGATACCCTGCTGCCAAAGGTCAAAGCGAATCTCATATTGGAAAACGGCACGGATGACGACCTTCTGAAAGGTTACATCCGTGCCGCTGTTTCCTACGCCGAAAGCTATCAGCATATCGCCGCGGGTTTTTACGAGGAGAACGCTGTGCCGCCTACTACCGAACAGGCCGTTATTATGTTGGCATCCCACTTTTACGAAAGCCGGGACGGCAGCACCGGCGGCTTCTTCTCGGATAACGTGCAGGCCGGACAACAGGTGTGGGAAACCGTCAACCTGCTGTTAAGGCTTGACCGCACTTGGAAAGTGTAATGGGTAAAATCATTTTGCACACAGGCAAAAAGGGTGGCCTTCAGGATCGAACATGGTTACCCAATCACCGCCGCCATACTGACTTTCCGCTTTGACTGCACCGATTGCTTCCGCCTGCTTTACTGCGGTCAGTAACTCGTCAACCTGAAAATCAAAGTGCATCTGCTTTTGCTGTTTTCCGGGCTGCTCCGGCCATACGGGTCGTATATAATCGAAATCATCCGCCTGCATAAACAAAAGCACTATACCGCTTTGACTGCTCACTGCGGGACAGTCATACTTTTCACGCTTTTCCCAACCGAGAAGTTCAGCGTAAAAATCTTGAAGTTTCCGTGCATCTTTGCAGTCAATTGCAACGTTACCCAAACAAACACCTGTAATCATAAAAGCACCTCACAAATTATTTTTTCATTTTTATCATAATCTGTTGATCTGTTCCTGTCAATCTTTTCAATGGCGGAGGTATAAGCGTATGAGCTTTGGCAAAATGAACACCTTCATCGATATCATTAGCACCGCCCCCACCAAGGATGATGAAGGTTTTGTTACTGAGGGCGATACCATTCTTGCTTCCGTGCGGGCATATAAGGAAGACCGACACGGAAATGAGCGCTGGGCCAATATGGCGACATTCTCCACGGCTTCGGCAATGTTTCAGCTTCGGAAGATTCCGGGCGTAGAGATTTCTACGTCCTTTTTCATTTCCTGTGCGGATGGCCGGTACCGGGTTCTCAGTGTAGAAAACGTCCGTGGCCGCGGCATGTATCTTGAGGTTCTGGCTGAAAAGCTGGAACCGAGTGTGAGGTGACTTTACATTATGGGACGCTGTTCATTTAAAATGCCGGAGGAATTTCTTCTGAAAGTCTCCCGACTGGCAGAGCAGACCGATGTGATTATTCCAAAGGTACTGGAAGCAGGCAGCAGCGTAGTGCTGGAAAAGGTGAAAAGCAACCTCGCTTCTGTAATTGGAAAAGGCACGAAAACCGAAAGCCGCTCCACAGGCGAACTGCTCTCCTCACTCGGCGTCACAGATGCCCGTCAGGACTGGGACGGCAACTACAATGTGAAAGTTGGGTTTGCGGAGCCACGCTCCGATGCCCGGAGCCCGGGTGGCGGAGTGAGCAACGCAAAAATTGCCGCCGTTCTGGAATACGGCAAACATGGTCAGCCCGCAAAGCCTTTTTTGAAGCCCGCTAAATCCGCTTCACGGAAAGCCTGCATTGCGGCGATGACCGCCAAACTGGATGAGGAAATCGAGGGCGTATGAGCATTTTATCGGAACTGAACACGCTGCTGGACGCGTTGGGCATCGCGGTGGAGACCGGCGCTTTTCAAGAGAAAGCCCCGGATGAATATATGGTAATCACCCCGCTCGCCGATACCTTTGAGCTTCACGCGGACGACCGACCCCGTCAGGAGATACAGGAGGCGCGGCTTTCCCTGTTCTCTAAAAACAATTACCAACAGAGGAAAAACCAAATCGTCCGCTCCCTGCTGGAGAACGAATTTACCGTGACCGACCGCCGCTATATCAGTCATGAGGATGATACGAATTACCACCACTATGCCATTGACGTGGCAAAAATATATGATTTGGAGGGAATTTAAACATGGCAACCGTTGGATTTGATAAACTGTATTATTCAAAGATCACGGAAGCGACAGACGGTACAGAAACCTATGCTGCTCCGGTTTTACTCGCCAAGGCAATTAAATGCGACCTGTCGATTGATCTCGCAGAAGCGACGCTGTATGCCGACGACGCGGCGCAGACCGTCGTGAAAGAGTTCAAATCTGGAAAACTGTCGCTGGGCGTAGATGATATTGGTCCGTCGGCAGCGGAAAACTTAACCGGAGCGGTACTGGATACGAACGGCGTCCTTGTTTCTGCAAGCGAGGACGGCGGCAAGCCCGTTGCAATCGGATTCCGGGCAAAAAAGGCAAACGGAAAGTATCGGTACTTTTGGTTGTACCGTGTGGTGTTCGGCATCCCCGCGACGAATCTGGAAACAAAGGGCGACAGCATCAAATTTGCTACGCCAACCATCGAAGGTACGATTACACAGCGCAATAAAGTAGATGGCAACGGGAAGCATCCTTGGAAAACGGAAGTCAACGAGGACGATTCCGGCGTTTTGGCGGCGATAATTTCCGCTTGGTTCACCACAGTTTACGAGCCGGATTACACTTCGGGAACGTAAGGAGATGGCAGATATGAGCATTGAAGACAGAAGCGCGATCATTACGGTCGGGGGCGAGCAGTACCAGCTCGTCCTGACGACGCGCGCTACAAAAGAAATCGCAAAACGCTACGGCGGGCTGGAAGACCTCGGCGAAAGGCTGATGAAGTCGGAAAACTTTGAAATGGCCCTCGAAGAAATCGTGTGGCTGATCGTGCTTTTGGCGAACCAGAGCGTCCTGATTCACAACTTGCAGAACGCGGAGAAACGGGAACTGCTCACCGAAGAAGCGGTTGAGCTTTTGACCTCTCCGTATGATCTGGCAAATTATAAAAACTCTATCATGGAAGCGCTGATGAAAGGCACAAAACGGTATGTCGAAAGTGAGGAAGAATCCTCAAAAAACGCAGTGGTCGGGTAAGTGACGAGGAGTTATTTGCCCGACTTTTATATTACGGCGTAACGCAGCTACACAGGCCTGAATCCGACGTGTGGTTCATGCCGATTGGCGATTTGCTTGATCAGTGGGAAATCCACAAACAGTTTAATGGGCTGGTGAATCCAAAGCGGGAATTATTTATTGACGATATTATTCCTAATGAAATTTAGCCTTTACTATTTAATTTATACGGATTATACTGAATTTAATGTTTTTGGTTAGGCGGTGATTAATTGAAGCTTTGCATTGTAAATACCGGAATAGTTGGCAAAAAGTGATTTTATATAAGGAGAATTATTATGACTATTCCGGAAAATAAAATATATCCGCGAAATGACCATGAATCTGTATATTTGAAAAATATAATTACAGATCCCAATATCATTGTCGGGGATTATACGTTTTACAACGATTATGTGAATGACCCGACACAATTTGAAAAGAACAATGTTCTCTATCACTATCCTGTGAATCATGATAAATTGGTGATAGGAAAGTTTTGTTCTATTGCTTGTGGAGCCAAGTTCATTTTTACAAGTGCTAACCATGCATTAAAATCTCTGTCTACCTATCCGTTTCCCATCTTCGCGAGTGAGTGGGAATTGGACTGGAAGAATGTCACAGATGCATGGGATAACAAAGGCGACATTATAGTCGGCAACGATGTCTGGATCGGATATGAAGCTGTCATTATGCAGGGAGTGCATATCGGTGACGGTGCAATTATTGGAACCAGAGCGGTTGTTACAAAAGATGTCCCGCCGTATACCATTGTGGGTGGTGTTTCCGCAAAGGAGATTAGAAAAAGATTTAGTCCGGAGACGATTGAAGCATTACACCAGTTACAGTGGTGGGATTGGCCCTATGAGAAGATTCAAGAGCATTTGTCGGATATCATGAGCGGTAATATAGAAGAATTGCAAAAGTAAACGCAATATAATAGTATAGGCACGGCGCTCTGGAAACAGGGCGCTTTTTTGCGCTCATTTTCAGGAAAGAGGTGACGGTATGGCTGACAATTTTGGCTTCAAAATCGGCGTCGAAGGAGAAAAGGAATTTAAGAAAGCCCTTTCGGATATTAACCAGAGTTTCAAGGTTTTGGGCAGCGAAATGGCGCTTGTTACCAGCCAGTTTGATAAGAACGACAGGTCAGTGCAGGCTGTCACCGCCCGAAATACAGTTCTGAATAAAGAGATCGACGCGCAGAAAGAGAAAATCGGCACCTTGAAAGCGGCGCTGGACAACGCTGCTTCCTCTTTCGGTGAAAACGACCGCCGCACCCAGAACTGGCAGGTTCAGCTCAACAAGGCGCACGCGGAACTCAACGGCATGGAACGTGAGCTGTCCGGAAACGAAAAGGCTCTCAATGAAATAGGCGACGAGTTTCAGGATGGTGCCAAAAGCGCAAACAAATTCGGCGACGAAATTACCAGCGCATCAAAGCAGTCGGATGAAGCGTCAGGGCGGTTTGACAAGCTCGGCGGAATCGTAAAGGGCATCGGTGCGTCTTTGGGTGTTGCTCTGGCAGGAATCGGCACGGCTGCTGTGGGCGCGGGAAAGTCGCTGGTGGACGCTTCCGTAAATTCTTCAGCCTACGCGGATACTATTCTAACGATGTCCGCGCAGACTCACATGAGTACGGAAGCCCTGCAGGCATATAAATACGCCGCCGAACTGGTGGATACTCCGCTCGAAACGCTGACCGGCAGCATGGCAAAACAAATCCGTTCGATGAATTCGGCTGCAGGCGGCTCGAAGGACATGACCGCAGCCTACGCAAAGCTGGGTGTTTCGATTCAGAATTCCAACGGACACCTGAAAAACAGCGAGGATGTTTACTGGTCGACCATTGACGCACTGGGGAAAGTCAAGGATTCGACCGAGCGTGACGCATTGTCCATGCAGATTTTCGGAAAATCCGCGCAGGATTTGAATCCGCTGATTGAAAAGGGCAGCGCAGGGATTAAAGAGTTGGCTGCAGAAGCGACAAATATGGGTGCCGTCATGTCCAGCGACCAGCTCAATTCGCTCGGCAAATTCGACGATACCGTGCAGCGGCTCAAGTCCGGAGCCAGTGCCGCCAAGAACGTTCTCGGCACGGTGCTTCTTCCGCAGATGCAGACGCTCGCAAGTTCCGGCGTGTCGCTGCTCGGAACTTTCACGAAGGGTCTTTCGGATGCGGGCGGTGATTGGACAAAAATCTCAAAGGTAATCAGCACGACGATCGGCGGGCTGACCAGTTCTATCCTTGCCGAGTTGCCGAAGGTCGTACAGGCGGGGCTGGATATTGTGCTGTCGATTGGAAATGCGATTACGGCGAATCTGCCAATGATTATCAGTTCTGCGGTCACCATCGTTATGACGCTCCTGCAGGGACTGATCGGCGCACTCCCACAGATCACGCAGGGCGCATTGCAATTAATTCTAGCCTTGGTGAACGGCATCGTCGCTAACCTTCCGCAATTGGTGAGCGCCGCGCTGACAATGATTATCACGCTGGCGTCGGGCATCGGCGATGCGCTTCCGAAGTTAATCCCGGCGATCATCGACGCGGTTCTCACAATTGTGAATACCCTTCTGAACAACATGGATAAGGTGCTCGCCGCCGCATTCAAGATCATCGAAGGGCTGGCAAGGGGCCTGATCAACGCACTGCCGAAGCTGATTGACCGGCTCCCACAGATCATTGATTCAATTGTAAATTTTATCATCAACAACCTGCCGCTGATTATTGAACTCGGCGTAAGAATCATCGTTGAATTGGCGGTCGGACTCATCAAGGCAATTCCGACGCTCGTCGCAAAACTCCCGCAGATCATTTCTTCGCTGGTAAGCGGATTCGGCAAACTGCTCGGTGCGTTTAACAATATTGGCAGCAATATCGTGTCCGGAATCTGGCAGGGCATCTCAGGGATGAAAGACTGGATTTATAACAAGGTGAAAGATTTCTTCGGCGGTATCGTGGACAGCGTCAAAGGTCTGCTTGGGATTTACTCGCCGTCAACTGTGTTCGCCGGAATTGGCGGCTATATGGCGCAGGGTTTGGGACAGGGATTCAGCAAAGCGATGAGCGATATTTCCGCTGAGATGCAGTCGGCAATCCCGACAGCCTTTAACCTGAATTCTGCTCTCAACATTGGCAGTTCTGCCAACGGTGCAGGCAGTAATTCCCTTTCAGGCGGCGGTTTTACGCTGCATATTGAGAATTTTGTGAACAACACCGAGAAGGATATTGAACGCCTTGCCTATGAATTTGAATTCTACCGGCAGCAGGCAGCAGCGGCAAGGGGGAACGCATAATGCTGAGTTTCACGTTCGGCGACAAAAACAGCTTTCAGGATTTCGGCATCTATGTGGAAAAACGTCCGAGCATTCCATCGCCGGAACGCCGGGTGACCTATATCGAAGTGCCGGGAATGGATTCCAGACTCCGGCGCGACGAGGACACTTACAGCGATATCACGCTGTCCGTGGAATGCTCGCTGATTGGCGACCCGACCATGAAAATCAGTGCGATCAAAGGCTGGCTTTTGGGCGCGGGTGAAGCCGACCTCACTTTCAGCCACATTTCAGGCCGGAAGTATCTTGCACAGGTCGTGAACAGTATCGACTTTGAAATTGTCCTGCGGATTACCTCGCATTTCGTAATTATGTTCAACTGCCAGCCGTTCCAATATGCAACGGATAATACACCTATCTCAGTCAGCGAAAACATGATACTCACCAATCCCGGAACGCTGAAATCTCTTCCTATCATAAAAGTAAACGGCTCCGGCACAGGTGCTCTGTCAGTGAACGGAAGTGTGGTGTCTTTCAGCGGCATCGATGAGAGTGTTATCCTCAATTCTAAACTGCAGGAAACGTACAAAGATACAGGCACGGCGCTGGTCAGCAAGAATTCCACCAAGACCGGAGAATATCCGATACTCTTGCTGGGTGACAATACGATCTCGTTTTCCGGCGGCATTACTTCTCTTGAAATTACTCCGAACTGGCGGTGGCTGTAATGGTTCTGGTTTACGATTCTAAGGTACAGGAATTTAATAACGATGGGCTGGGGGCGATTATTCCCAACTCTTGTGTTGTTTCGGAAGAAATCAACGGCGCGTTTGAATTGGAACTCGTGCACCCGATTGACAATTTCGGCAGATGGAAACGTCTGCAGAAAAGCAACATCATCCCGGTCAACACACATCGTGGCATGCAGGCATTCCGCATCTATCGGGTGGTAAAAAACGCGGTTGACGGCACGATCAAAGTGAATGCCCGGCACATCTTCTATGATCTTCTGGCAAATTTTATGGAAGACGTTAGGCCGACCGGGAAGAATGGAGTGGAAGCCGGGCAGCAGATTCTCAGCGGCTGCCAGTACCTGACCCCTTTCACCTTTGCCAGCGACATCACACATATATCCACCGCGTACTTTATTAGACAATCCCCCGTACAGGCTTTTCTTGGCGATACCGATCAGGCATTCATCTCCCGGTGGGGCGGCGAAATTATCCGCAACAATTATAGCGTCACGATCAACACGCGGCTCGGCGCGGACAACGGTGTGCGGATTGCCTACGGAAAAAACATGGCCGGGCTGGAATTCAACGAGGACACTTCCGGCGTGGCGACACGGATACTGCCCACCGCTTTGACCGTGGACAATCAGATCCTACTTCTGCCGGAAAAGTACGTCGACAGCCCGCGCATTGCGGATTATCCCTTTCCTATCATAGCGACAATGGACACCGGCTACCAAATCGGCAAAGAGGTCGACGGCGCAGTTCCTTATCCTACGGTCGATTCCTGTTATACAGCCATGCGGCAGTTCGCCAGCGACAAATTCCTCGCCGGGGCCGACATTCCGAAACTCTCCCTCTCCGTGGATTTTGTGGACTGGAAGGATATCACCGGGTACGAAAAGTATAAAAGCCTGCTGACTGTGAATCTCGGTGACGACGTGACGGTCGACTATACACCGTTCGGCGTCAGCGTGAAACTCCGTGTGTGTGCGGTTTCGTACAACTGCCTGACAGACCGGTATGAAACGCTCACTATCGGAGAAAAGCGCATTTCCGTGGTAAATTCTATCAATTCCGCTTCGCACAAAATTGATGAAGTAAAACAGGCAATCACGGTAACAAACCAAAACGTGTCCTCTGTTACAGAAAATGTGGAGGATATCAATAGCGACGATAAACTGACTCCGATCGAAAAAAGCGCCGCCCTACGCGACTGGAGTTCCTTCGCCAATGAAAAGGGAACTCTCAACACGCAGGCCACCGCGCTTGAAATCACGACCGAGCTGTCAACTTACAACGACGCGTTCCAGCTTCTTTCCAATTATCTGAACTATGGTGCTCTGTACACGACCGGCATCCCGCTCTGGCTGGATGCTGACCACCTAAATACCACCACGGACATCAGCGGCGCACAGTTCCGGCAGAAGTTTGCTGATTATGATTCTGCAAGGAACACACTGGTTCAGGCAATTACGGCGAAACTCAAGGCGCTGGCCGATACTGCGCAGAACGGCGTGGATACCAACACGGGTGAAATTACCACGATCAATTCTACGCTTACAACCGTACAAACCGATGTGAACGGCCTGGAAACTTCCGTGTCCAGCATCGACAACCAAATTTCTAATACGGAAGACGGCATTGCACTCCGGCTTTCCAATGCGGAATCCACCATTGAACAGCACAGTTCTTCCATCGTCACCAAAGTGGAAAGCAGTACGTTCGACGCGTATGTTTCTGATAATGGTTCAAAATTGGAAGATGTCAATACACAGATTACCACCATGCGGCAGACAGTCAATGGTCTGACTCTCTCTGTGAGCCAAACCGGTTACCGGAATCTGCTGAAAAACTCAGCGGGCAAAAACGGCCTGACGTTCTGGAATACAATAGGCACGGCTGCCACCGTTTCAAACACGGATACGTCGAACAACACCGTGAGCAATTCGGCGTTCAGCATGGTATCGGGCAGCACTATTTCGCAGGACTTCTCTTTGAAATTTAACGCGCCGCACACTGTATCGCTGCTATTTGAAGCGTCCGGCTCCGGCGGCCATGTGTCTGTCAGCATGACCCAGAACAGCACTGAATCTGTCCTGTATGACAACACGAATACCGGCACGGACTGGACATTTGTCACTTTTCCATTCAATTCGCTTAACACGGTCTGCACGGTGAAGGTGACCACTTCTGTGAATATGCTGGCATCCGACCTGATCGTTTCTGAGGGCACGAACGTTGCGCCGTGGGTGCAATCCGACGAAGAGCTTTACACAACGAACTTTATCGCGGATAGCACAGGTCTGACGGTCGGCAGCAATATCACTGATATGAAAGCCCATATTTCCACATCGGCTTTTGAAATTTATCGCGGCGACGATCTCCGCATCAATGTCGCGCCGGACGGCACACGGCTGCAAAAAACCATCATTGAGGATGATCTCACGGTCGGGAGCGTCAAGGAGATTGTGCGGAGCGGGGTCGGCGTTGATTTTGTGGTGATTTAAGGAAGGAATGATGGAATGTCTGAAATTGTCAGCACCCTGCAAAACGGTTCGCAGGTCAAGGTGGTCTACTCTTATACGCAGAATATTTCCGCAAATACATCGACGATCACTGCTGCCCTGTACGTTCACCGCGATAGCTATGGGCCTTCCACCGATGCAAGCTGCTTGGCCTACATTAATATAAACGGCTCGCGGGCCATGACGTACACATCGGGCTTTACCATCGGGTCAAGCTGGGTGCAGATCGGCAGTACAGCTGACATGACCGTCGCGCATAACGCCGACGGCACAAAGATTGTCAATATTACCGGATATTTCAATTCCAGCGTCACCGCGAAATTGGAAAATCTCAGCGTTTCCCAGAATATTACGCTGACAACCATTCCAAGGGCTAGTCAGATCACGGCTTCTTCCAGCTCGTTCAATATCGGCGGCTCCATTACAATTTACACGAACCGGAAAAGTACCACTTTCACGCACGCCCTGAATCTGTATTTCGGCAGTTATTCCACAACGATCACGTATGACATCACCGACAGCTACACATGGAACACATCCGGACAGGCTTCGGCTATGTACCAGCAGATACCAAATACGAACACCGGAACTGGCACACTCCGGCTCATCACCTACGATGCGGACAGCAATGTAGTCGGCTATACGGAGATGGGAATCACCGCTCATGTCATAAACAGCAATCCGGCATTCACCGGCTTTTCCTATCAGGATGTGGATTCCAATACGGTCACGCTGACCGGTGATTCCTCGCAGATCATCCAGACAAAATCCAATATTCAGGTGACTGTGACCAGCGCGGCGGCGCAGAACTATGCAACGATTTCGTCCTACAAGGTGCAGTACGGCTCCAAAACGGTGACGAGCAGTTCTAACGTGATCAGCTTTGGCACTGTGTCCGCAAGCGACAGCCTGATTGTAACCGTCATCGACAGCCGGGGCAATTCGAACTCACAATCTTCCACTCTTACAATAATCGCCTATTCCTCGCCCGCGTTTTCTTCCGTGTCGCTGGCTCGCGTGAACAACATCGAAGCCGGAACGGTTTTGACCTGCGTCGGTACTTATGCGGCCTACATGGTAACAAAGAGCCAATATTTCCTGAAATACCGGTACAAAACAACCGCGTCGGCGACGTGGAGCAGCTATGCCACAATCACGCCGACCGTGAGTAGCGGAGATTTTTCGTTCAACGCCAACATCGGAAACTTCGACATCAATTCGTCATTTAACTTTGAGATCGCGGCGTCCGATTACTACACCGCAGTAACACAATCAGCCTTACTGCCTACGGCAAAGCCGGTTTTTTCTATCCGTGACGGGCAGATCGGCATCAACAAAATTCCGGAAGATGGAGCGCTCGATGTGAGCGGCGACATATACATCTCCGGCAATAAAGCCTACAGCGACGGCTACCATCCGAACGCGGACACTGTGGGTGGCCTGCATATTCTGAAAGGCTCGGCGAGTGGCACGATCGCCACATCAACGGCCTATGGTTCGATTTATTATTCAGCCGATATTTCGGTTAGTTTCGGAGCCACTCTGCCAAGCATACCGACAGTAACCACTGGCTTATACACAAACGGTATTGGTTTTGTCAAAATCAAATCCGTATCAACTACGGGATTTATCTGCAATCTTGTCAATGCGGTTACTTCATCCGGCGTAAGCTATGTGATTTACTGGGTTGCTGCATATTAAAAATAATTAAATTATCTGTTTAAAGGCACTTTTGCTTCATGTAAAGGTGCTTTTTATTATATAAAATCAACTTGATTGGAGGTATGTATATGAAAGCAATTTGGAGCTGGGCGCAAGCGGTCTTTGCCGTTCTGGGCGGTTTCCTCGGGTGGTTCCTTGGCGGATTGGATGGGTTTATTTATGCCCTCATCGTGTTTGTAGTCATCGACTATCTGACAGGAGTGATGTGCGCCGTTCTTGACAAAAAGCTTTCCAGTGAGATCGGTGCCAAGGGCATTTTCAAGAAGGTGCTTATTTTCGCACTGGTAGGCGTCGGGCATATTCTGGACGAATTGGTTCTGGGCGGAGATGGGGTCATCCGCACTGCTGTGGTCTTTTTCTATCTGAGCAACGAGGGCGTTTCCATTCTGGAGAACGCCGCTCATATCGGTCTTCCCGTCCCGCAGAAGCTTAAGGATGTGCTGGAACAGCTGCATAACCGCGGAGACAAGGAGGACGAACCATGAACCTGCATAAACTCATTCTGACGAATAACGCTTGCTATAAAGCGGGCAGAACGATCGCTCCCAAAGGCATCATGGTACATTCCACCGGAGCGAATAATCCCAATCTTAGGCGCTATATTGGACCCGATGACGGTCTGCTCGGGAAAAATCTGAATAATAACCACTGGAATCAGGAGAGGCCAGGCGGCAGAGATGTCTGCGTTCACGCCTTCATCGGCAGGCTGGCGGATGGTTCCATCGCCACCTATCAGACACTGCAATGGAACTATCGCGGCTGGCATTGCGGCGGCTCCGGCAACGACACGCACATCGGGTTTGAAATCTGCGAGGATGGGCTAACAGATACGGCGTATTTCTCTGCCGTCTACAAGGAAGCAGTGGAACTTTGCGTGTATCTCTGCAGACTCTATGGCCTGACTGAAAAGAATGTCATCTGCCACAGTGAAGGATTTGAGCTAGGCATCGCCAGCAATCACAGCGACGTCATGCACTGGTTTCCGAGGTTCGGAAAGTCGATGGATACCTTCCGTGAGGAAGTCCGAAAGGGCTTGGCCGGAACCGGGACCCCCACAGCATTTTCCGTCGGCGATAAAGTCATTCTGAATGGTGCGGTTTACACCGATAGCTACGGAGGTAGGAAAGGCCGCACGTTTCAGAACAAGACTTGCACCGTTACCCGCATCGTCGATCTTAAACGCAGCTGCCCGTACCTGCTGAACGCGCTGGGTTGGGTAACTAAAGACAGCATCCGGAAAGCATAACAGAATATTTTATAACATTGCCGCCTGTGGGGTTTCATTACCCTGCGGGTGGCTTTTTTGCGTTCAGGGGGTTCGAATCCCACCGATTTTTCGCATATCGGTAGGAGGGTATTGATTATGACAAAAGCACAAAAAGAATCACTTCGTTTTTTACGTTCTGAAGGCTGCGGATATGCGTCGATTGCAAATACTCTTGGTGTTTCTGTTAATACGGTAAAAAGTTATTGTCGAAGAAATAATCTGCCCTGTATTCAGAAACCGGTTCAGAGTGCCGAAAAAGAAACACTCTCTTTGTCATACTGTCAGCACTGCGGCAAACCGCTCATGGTGACAGCAAAAACAAAGCCGCGCCGTTTCTGTTCGGACGCTTGCCGTTTGGCATGGTGGAACAGTCATCAGGAAAGCGTCAAGAAAAAGGCGGTCTATCATCTGGTATGTGCAGGCTGCGGCAAATTGTTTGACAGCTACGGTAATAAAAGCCGTCGCTACTGCTGCCACGCTTGCTATATCACCGCCCGATTCGGAAAGGCATGATTTCCACCGAGAATTACGCCATAATTGATACAATTCTCAGCCGTAAATACAGACCAATTTTTGTCGGATGTTTATTGGGAAATGGCGTTGCTATATCTGAGAACCAGAGGTAATATGTGACACTGACAAGGAGGTAGGTCTATGCAAAAGATAGTTACAGATATTACTCCCACAATGTCGCAAGCTCCCGCTAAAAAGCGAGTTGCCGCATATGCGAGAGTATCCAGTGGGAAGGATGCCATGCTGCATTCACTTGCCGCGCAGATTGATTATTACGGTAATTTCATACGCCAGAACCTAGAATGGAATTTCGTCGAGGTCTATGCCGATGAAGCTCTGACAGGTACAAAAGATAGCCGTGCTGAATTTAAGCGGCTGCTTGGCGATTGCCGGAAGGGTCTTATTGATATGGTCATCACAAAGTCTATTTCCCGATTTGCCAGAAATACGGTACTCATGCTGAATACTGTTCGTGAGCTGAAGCTGCTGGGAGTGGACGTTTATTTTGAAGAACAGAATATCCATTCCGTCAGCGGCGACGGCGAATTGATGCTGACGATCTTGGCATCCTTTGCGCAAGAAGAGAGCCTTTCCTGCAGCGAGAACTGTAAGTGGCGCATCCGTAATAATTTCAAGGATGGCATTCCAAATAATCTACGCATTTACGGTTACGATTTTGCCTACAAACAATTAGTTGTCAATCCCGCCGAAGCCGAGGTCGTGCGAATGATTTATACCGATTATCTAAACGGCATGGGCAAGAATGCCATTATGCGCAATCTGATCGCTTTGGGTGTGCCGACAAAGAATGGCGGTCGATGGTCTGAAGGTTCCATTTACAGAATTTTGAGGAATGAAAAGTATACGGGAAATATGCTCTTGCAGAAGACCTTTTCCGAAAACCACCTTACAAAGGCGAAACGGATAAACCAAGGCAAGCTGCCGATGTATTACACGAAAGGGACACATGAAGCTATCATTGAGCAGAGTGTTTTTGACGAGGTTCAAGCCGAGATTGCCCGACGTGCCAAAGAATTTTCACCCGCGCCGAAGACGCCTTCCTATTCAGAATTTACAGGAAAAATCCACTGCGGTATTTGCGGCGCAAATTTTCGCAGAAAAACGACGGCGTATAACATCGCATGGTGCTGCGCTACTTTTAATAAGAAAGGCAGAGCATTTTGCAACTCCAAGCAAATACCGGAAAATATACTGAAAGAAACAGCGGTGGGGGTCCTTGGGCTTGCCGAATATGACGCTTCTGTTTTTACGGCAAAAATCAAGGAAATCCGTGTACCGGATAGCGGCATCCTGCTTTTTGTATTCACGGATGGCAGAGAGGTTCTTCGCACCTGGGAAAACAAGCCGCGGAGTGAAGGTTGGACTGCTGAAATGCGAAAAGAAGCTCAAAAAAGGACATTGGAGAGGAAGGCACAATGAATACTGGAAGAGAAATTACGGTAATACCCGCTACCGCACCGCGCTTTTCGGCACAGTGGCAGGGAGCGGTTACGAAACGGCGGGTTGCCGCGTATGCCCGTGTGTCCACCGAAAAGGAAGAACAGCAAACCAGCTACAAAGCGCAGGTCGAATACTACACAGACCGCATTAAAATAAATCCCGAATGGTTTTTTGTAGAGGTCTATGCCGATGAGGGTATCAGCGCCACCAATACGAAAAAACGTGAGGGTTTCAAGCGTATGATTGCCGATGCGCTGGACGGGAGAATAGACCTCATCCTTACGAAATCGGTCAGCCGTTTTGCTAGAAACACGGTGGATACACTGACGACAGTGCGTAAGCTTAAGGAAAAAGGCGTGGAAGTATTCTTCGAGAAGGAGAATATTTACACGCTCGATTCCAAGGGCGAACTGCTCATTACGATTATGAGCTCACTTGCGCAAGAAGAATCAAGGTCAATGAGTGAAAATATTACATGGGGAAAAAGGAAATCTTTTTCAGACGGGAATGTCACTCTTTCGTACAAGAGATTTCTCGGCTACGAAAAAGGAGCGGACAGACTTCCGCAGATTGTGGAAAGTGAAGCGATTATTGTCCGGCGTATCTATGAAGAATTTCTTGAAGGCAAAACGCCCTATAACATCGCATTGCGGCTGACTGCCGAGGGAATCCCCACGCCCGGCGGATTTACGAACTGGCGGGGGCATACCGTTCAGAGTATTTTAACAAATGAAAAATATAAGGGCGATGCAATCCTGCAAAAAACATTTACGGTGGATTTTCTCACCAAGCAAAAGAAAGTTAACGAGGGCGAGGTTCCACAGTATTATATTGAGCATAGCCACCCCGCCATCATACGCCCCGAAGTTTATGAGATGGTGCAGGAAGAATTCCGCCGCCGCGAGGAAGCAGGCGGGCATACAGTATGCGTAAGTGTCTTTTCAGGCCGCATCATCTGCGGAGAGTGCGGAGGTTATTACGGCAGAAAAATGTGGCATACGGGCAGTGATTACCAAGCGATGGTGTGGCACTGCAACAATAAATATGCAGAGCGCAAATACTGTACCACACCGACGCTCAAAGAAGATGCAATCAAAAAAGCCTTTGTGGACGCGTTCAACAGCATGATTTCCAACAAGGCCAAAATAATTGCAAAGTATGACAAGACGCTGGATACGATTACAGACGACAGCGCGTATAAAAAGGAGACGGAGAAAATTGACCTGCAGTGTTCGGAAATTGTAACGCTCACAGAAAAGCTTATCGCCGCCAACGCGCGGTCACAGACGGAGCAGCGTGACTATAATGAAAAGTATAATGCATATTTGGAGCAGTACCAAAAGCTCCAAACTCGCCGCCGCGAGCTCAGTTCCGCTATTGCAATGTGTGCCGCAAAGCACGTGCAGATTACAGGATTTCTTGCGGAACTCAAAAAGCATGACGCACCGCTCCCGGAGTTCGACGAGCGGGTTTGGCAGGCGGCGCTGCATCACATGAAGATTTTCAGCGACTGCAAGGTGCTGTTTGTGTTCCGAGACGGTACGGAACTGCCCTGGACGGTAGATTGTGGGGTTCGGAAATATGCGAAAACGAAACATCAGTGAAATAACGCAAAACTGCACTCCTTCGTATCTGGTTTCAAAGCTGAAGGTGTGCGCTTATATCCGGGTGTCGACGGAGCATGAAAAGCAGCTGAATTCGCTCGAAAATCAGCGCCAGTATTATGAGCGGTTCATCAACGCAAATCCCGAATACGAGTTTTGCGGCATTTTCTCGGATGCCGGAATCTCCGGCGCGAAAGAGAATCGCCCGGGCTTTCAGTCAATGCTTGCTAAAGCAAGGAATGGGGGCCTTAACCTCATTATGACAAAATCAATTTCCCGTTTCGCGAGAAACACAGTGCTTCTGCTCGAATCGGTGCGTGAACTGAAAATGCTGGGTGTGGGCGTTATCTTTGAGGAGCATCATATTAATACACTTTCTTCCGACGGCGAGCTTATGCTGACCGTGCTTGCGTCCATTGCCGAGGAAGAACACAAATCTGTCTGTGGAAATGTTCAATGGGCAATTCGCAGCCGGTACAAGCGTGGCTTCGCCATGATCGACACCAACCGTCTGCTTGGCTATGACAAGGACGAAAACGGAAATCTCATCATCAATGAAGAACAGGCAGAAATCGTCAGGCTGATATTCAAACGGTATCTTAATGGCATTCCGGCGTATCAACTGGCTAAGGAACTGAACAGAATGGATATTCCGACGTATACCGATAAGCCATGGTCGTCAAGCCGGATACTGCGCATTATATCAAATGAAAAATACAAAGGCGACTGTCTGATGCTGAAGTCGTTTGTGGATGATGGCGGAAAATTAGTAAAGAACGAAGGCCAGCGCGACCAATATTATATAGAAGATAACCACCCGGCCCTCATCAGCAAAGAACTGTGGAAGTCAGCACAAGGTTTGCGGGAAGGCCGAAAACCGAAAAGCTATCCGTTCAGCGGGCGGCTTCATTGTCCTCTATGCGGTGCCGTACTCATCCGAAAGGCCTCCAGGTGGGGCGTCGATTGGGAGTGCGGCACTTATTTGCATAATGGGAAAACCGCGTGCCCCGGTATCCGTATTCCGGAGAATATTCTGAATCGGATTGCGGCGGAGCATTTTCACGGTCACTGGGTGGTTGAGGAGAAATCGAATGAAGCAAAAAGCAAACGGGAGAAAAGTTATATCCTTGTACCCGCTGCCGGATACCCGTTCGGCGAATCACGGTGATGGAGCGCCGAAAAAGAAGGTCGCGGCTTACTGCCGCGTATCCAGTGAGAGCGAGGAACAGCTTCACAGCGTCAAGGCACAGATCGATTATTATCAGCAATACATCTCATCAAACGAATATTATGAATATGTCGGAATTTATGCAGATGAGGGTATCAGTGGTACAGGGACGCTCCGACGTGAAGCTTTCAACCAATTGATGGCAGACTGCCGTTCCAGGCTTGTAGATATTGTGATCACCAAGAGTGTATCGCGCTTTGGCAGGAATACGGTAGATACATTAAAAAACGTCCGGGAGCTGAAAGCCCTGGGCGTTGATGTTTTCTTTGAAAAAGAGAATATCCATACCATGAACAGTGAGGGCGAAGTTCTGCTGACTTTAATTTCGGCCGTAGCGCAAAATGAGAGTCTTTCTCTGTCCGAGAATGTCAAATGGGGCATTCGGCGTAAATATGAGAATGGCAGTGTGAAAAGCGTACCATGCGGCAAGTTCCTTGGCTACGATAAAATTGACGGTGAACTGATCATTAACGAGGAACAGGCTGCCATCGTGCGCAGAATTTACTATGAGTTTCTTGATGGCTACAGCTTTTCTCAAATCGCGGCCCATCTTACGGAAGACGGTATATTATCCGAACAAGGAAATGCTGTCTGGAATTTGAGCAGTGTAAGACAAATCCTCACAAACGAAAAGTTCAAGGGGGATACGCTGTTTCAGAAAACCTATAACACAGACCATCTGACGAAAAAGCGTGCGGACAACAAGGGGGAGCTGCCGCAATACTATATTGAGGACAGCCACCCCGCAATTATAGATAAGGATACATGGGAATGTGTACGGCTGGAACTTGAGCGTCAGGATGAGTATTGTCGTGCCCACCGTATCAGCAAGTACCATAATCATAACAAAGAAAACCCGCTGTCGGCAAGAATTACTTGCTCGGTCTGCGGGTCTACTTATATGCTCTTGAAATCAAAGCGGGTCGGTGATGAAGATCGGCAATACTGGCGATGCAGCAGCTTCCGCGGCACGCACGGCACAGAAGTTTCTGGACGAACCTTCACGCCGCCGCCAATGGCTCTCTGGAGCAAGGATACAGACAGCCGTGCAGCGCATTACAGGGCGAAACACCGCAAGTTGCCTGCTGAGCGGCAGATGCTCTGCACCGATATTCAGATTCCCACCGACGCGCCGGAGAAGGCTTTTGTCAGAGCGTGGAACCTGATCGTCAGCCACCGCCTGCGGTATGCTGCCAGTTTTAATCGTACCGTCAAGGTAAGTACTGATATTTTGGTGCGTTACCGGGCGAACGAGATGATTCGACTACTTTCAGAGGTAGGCCGGATTGAGACATTTGATTACGAACTGTCCCTCAAAGTTCTCGACCATATCGAGGTCACATCCGATGGAAAGCTCGCTGTGATATTTTTGACGGGAACAAAAATTACTTGTTGAATATTATGGAAATTTTTCCTATAAAGGCTTATAATAGTGTCGAATTACAGATTGTGGCATAATGAGATAGCGGACAGTTGACGTAATGCTCAGTAATGAAAAATAGATTGGAATGTTATTTTTCGAGCAATGGATCGCACAGCGAATACTATTTGTCAAAAGAAAATAATCCGGCTATTATTTTTGAAGAAACTTTTAAAGCTGTTCAGCTTGAAAAGGGGCGCAGGAGCAATGTGATAAAGAGCGAAGAAGGGAAGCAACGTAAGGATAAGAAGTATAGTTCTAAGAAATGGATATTTATTTTAGGAGAATGATATGGGAGATACAAAAGGAAATAATAATCAAAACAATTTCACCGGAATAACAAATTTTAATGGAACAGCACAATTTGCTGCAGGAGATATAATAAACGAAGGTTCTGTTCCACATCAGGAGATTGCAAAGTATACACCTGAACCAATATGGAGGAGTCCATTTACACTAGCTATATTATCATGGATAAGTGTAATTATCGGAATACTTGGACTGATTCCTGTCAGTAAGATTTTACAAAATGCATTAAGTGTTTTAAAAGGAAATTTACAGGCAGTGTCGGACTTTCCAGTGCAAGCATATTCAATAATTTTTGTTATATTATCTTTTTTGTTTATTTTGTTTTTTAGTCTTAGAAGAATCGCAAAGAAACAAATTAGAGTTCCTTTGATTTTGAACTATGCTATTAGTGGTTATGAAAGAAGGCTCACTTTAGAAAAAATACATATCGCTGAATGTCCGAAATGCGGAGGCAAGATGAAATATTATAATAAGCCTGTTGAATGGATAGATAAACATTATAGTGATGGAAGAACCAAACGTGAAGTTACAAAAAGAATTCCAGTATTAGAATGCAAAAGAAACCATGAACACTGTTATGTAGTCGATCCAGCGGAAGATAAAGTTAAATGATTTTTTGCATCTGGATAGAAAATAGCCTAATCTGTGCGAGGAAATCAGTCTATCAGTTCAGTTTCCGTTCGCGAGAGAACAGGATTGATAACAGGCTTTCACGACAGGACAGAATAGATATTTTGTGTTTTTGGGGCTTTATGAGAGAATAGGATAGATGTTTTTGAAATTTTGACGTATGCGTGGAAACAGGGCGAAGATGTAGGGTGTTTTAATTTTCTCTGGCTATGTATTGAAAATTTTAAATGCCAGAAGACTAATAAGGAGAACTGTTATGGCTAGTGAAAATTTCAAATCATTTAGGATGGGATTCAATTATAAACTAGCAGAAGAAATTATTAGCTGTTTTAATCTTGATGACCCCTCTGAGATTATAGATAGTTTGACCTGTCTGGAGTGTACTGATTCTACTGGTATTATTCAGGAAATTCTCACAGAAAATACGAGTGCCTTATTAAAGCCAGATAAACATACTCTCTTACATAGTTTTTGTGAGCAATATTTGTACTATTATATGATGCATGAGAGATATTTTTTATTAGATGAGATATGCGATGAACTTATTGCTGAATCAATAATTGATTATATTAAACGTACGGCAAATATCCTTGGCGAGTATGGTGTTTCTGTTCGTGATTATGCTAATCAAATCTACTCCTTTGACGAAAAGTATTCAGAATCTAATTTCGAACTAGATTCTGAATATAAAGAACTAGTAAGAGAAATATTTGATGAAATGTTGAAGAGCTTCGATAGTATTTCGGATTTAATCGTAGAAGCTACCTTTTATCTTTTGTATGATAACAAGGAATTTTTATTTAAATTTAATAAATATATATCTCAGTTTACAACAGATGGTTTTTTGCCGGAAGAGTATTTTGATGAAAACCATCACATTAAAAGGACTAAATATCTGCCCGAATGGTTGAAGCGTGCTGTTTTCTATCGAGACAGAGGTAGATGTCAACATTGCGGTAAAGACTTATCTGGTCAACTAGTAATAGGCGGTGATTGCAAATTACAATTCGACCATATTATTCCTCTGGAAAGAGGGGGATCAAATGATGCAACGAATTTTCAAATCTTATGCGATGAATGTAACTTAAAAAAGAGTGGTAAACTATTATATCCTAATTATTTTTATCAAATGTATTGGTAAGTAACAACAAGGCACCCTACGATGTAATCTCGTAGAGTGCCTCGTTCATTTTTAAACTTATTGATCCACATCAGGGCGGTGGGCTGCTCCCGAAGGAAGGTGCCCATGTCGGTGATACGCTTTTTCTGCTCGTCCCGCCCGGCGCTTTCCAACTGAAACTTCTGCTTTTTGGGGGGATGATAGCTGATTGAAAAAATTTCTATATAATTCTACGAATCGTGGGTGTGCTTTTACAAGCGATTGAAATATAATATCATTAAAGAAAGGTTGTGTCGGTTTGAATCAAACTAAAATCGGAAGATTTATTGCAAAAATGAGAAAACATCAAAAATTAACTCAATGTGAATTTGCTGACATTCTAGGAATTAGCAATAAAACTGTAAGCAAATGGGAATGTGGGAACGGAATGCCTGAACTGTCCCTTATGATGCCAATGTGTGAAATTCTGAAAATTAATCTTAATGAATTATTTTCAGGAGAAATGCTGACCGATGCAGACTACAAAAAGAAAGCAGAGGAAAATATAATGAAACTTATAGAAGAAGCGGAGAAAATAAAAAACAATATTGTTGGTGATAAAGTCTTAGGTAAGGTGGCTAATATTGATATGCATGTGGGCGAAGTCCATAAAACAAATATCGAATTTTGGGACACGATCGGCAGTGAGTTTTTGGGTGTAACAGCTTTACCACGGTGGGGCGGTTATTTACCGTCAGAGGAGAAATTAAATTTACTTGGAGATTTATCGGATAAAAGTGTGCTTGAAATCGGTTGCGGTAATGGACACTCTTTAAAATATTCAGCAGATTTAGGGGCAACTGATTTGTGGGGATTAGATATATCTGCAAATCAAATTGAAAAAACCCAAAATTATCTTAAAACACAAGGAGTCAGCGCTAAACTAATTTGTTCACCTATGGAGAATGAATGTGGATTACCAATTGATTATTTCGATGTCGTTTATTCTGTTTATGGAATTGGTTGGACAACAAACCTGGACAAAACCTTTCAGCGTATTCATTCTTATTTGAAAAAAGATGGGATATTCGTTTTTGGTTGGTCACATCCTATTCATAAATGTGTGTCTGTTGAAGATGGCAAACTTGTGTTTAGTAATTCTTATTTTAATGAAGAATGGTATTGTGCTGATATGAGCGACAAAGAAATTATGCTTTCGAATCGTATGCTGAGTACATATATTAACACTTTAGCCCAAAATGGTTTTGTTGTTGAAAAATTTATTGAAGAAACGGACAAAGAACGAGCAATGGCATCAGATAATGATTTTGGCAGAAAAGCATTAATGCTACCAACGGCTTTTGCCATTAAGGTGAGAAAATTGTAAGTTCGGGGATTTACATCTCTAGATAAACGATGTGAATATTATTATGGAATCTCATCAATAGATAATTAAACAATTTATTGATTTTCACTCAATTCACAGTCAATGTGGGTTGCTAGGAGAATGCACCATCTCCATGTTTAGTAAAACTATTGCTGGATTTTTTTAGTACTGGAATCATGCCAAAAAACTGCAGTTACATTAAAAGTCACACCAGGCGGAATAATTTCTGCTATCCTTTTGTTTGAGATGAGGATTACAGTTTGACGAAATTCCACAGCGCTCTTTCCGACGAAATCATCCTTATAAACGGCGGTAAACAGGCTGAAATAAGCCCGTTTACAGCCAATTTTTTCGATGCACACCCCTAAAACAAAATGCACACCCCCAAGAGGGCATGGTAGAGGAATAATTAAATTGTATCAGTGACTAACTCTCCATACACAAAGGTAGTCAGTCAATTTGTATCATTGACTGACTACCTTTTAATTTTGCCTATCAGAAAACCCCGTAATACAAGGAAAAAGCGAGACGAGGGGGTGAAAACCCGCCCTGCCTCGCTTTTTTTGTTGTTGGGCCTTGTGTTGCCTCGGAAAAAACTCCAGCGAAAATTTTCACCCCCTTGAGTGCTCTCGGAGGCAAAATCAAAAAGTATAGGCAAAATTATAAGGTTTTACTTTGACTTACTTCCTCTAGCCACCTGGAACGATAGCATCAGATTAATGTCTGGTATGTGCTTTGCTGATTTTCCGTACAAGGAAATAGGTCGAGAGTGATTTTTATAGGTATCATCTGTACAAGGGAATATGTCCACGGTATTTTATAGTTTCGTCTGATATTGGAAACAAGTCAATATTTGATAGGGTCATTCAGAGTGTGTTAACCGACTCGTAGACAGAGCCTGCAATGTCACCAATAATTGCTCCGAACATTATTTCCGACCTCCTCGCCGCTTCACATCCTTACGGATTTCCTCAAAGCAAGCCTCGTTAACAGTACCTGCTTCGCGGAAGGTCGCCACAGCCGCGCTCATCACCTTGAAGTTCAGTTCCGTACCTTCGCTGTCGGCGAGATAGTCAATCGCCCTGTCAGGTGCAATTCCAAACCGTCCGGCGGTCTGTACGGCGTCGATGTTTGCGCCAAGGAAAATGAACTCCCACCCATATTTCGTGTTTTGCCGCTCAATCAATGCCTTCACCTTGTCTGCTGAATACTCGCGGCTTGAATTCTCCTCGCCGTCCGTTATAATCACAAACATCACTTTTTCAGCTCGGTAGTCATCGGCTGTATGCTTCTGGGCGTTGCCGATTTTGTTTATTGTCCTGCCGATTGCATCGAGCAATGCAGTCGAGCCTCCGACAACGTATTCCTTCTCCGTAATAGCACTGACCGCCTTAATGTCGATACGGTCGTGGAGAAGTTCGTAGTTGTTATCGAACAATACCGTTGTAATGTGGCATTCGCCCTTTACCGCCTGTTGTTTTGCGAACATTGAATTGTACCCGCCTATTGTATCGGCTTCCAGCCCGCTCATCGAGCCACTCTTGTCAAGTACAAAAACCAGTTCTGTTAATCCCTTCTTCATTTTTGTAGCCACCTCAAAGTTTTAAGTGTAGCTTCATTCTAAACTTTGGGGGAGAGGCAAGGGTCGCTTGGAAAGCGACAAATATGTTATTTATCTGATTGAAGAATTGCCTTGACTTTCTCAAGAGTGTATCGTTCGCCGATAAGATGTGATGGAGTACTCTGTTTTGCCATCGTGATGCAACGCGGTATGAACAAATCCATATCTCTTTCTTCGTTTACTTCCCATAATCCGCATTGACTGCTTTCTTCATTAAATCTTTCGATAGGCAATAGGACTATAGACAATCTTGGTGTTAGTGTAAAAAACCATGCTTTCCCTGCTTTAAAATAGTGATAAGGAGTGAGTAAAAAAGTAGTTTGGAATCCCTTGGGTACTTTTATAAAAGTTGCACCAAGTTTACGCAAACCCAATTTTTCTACAATGTTGGGTAAACTCATATCCGTTCTTTCATAGAAAAAATCTCGCATAGTTTTTTCCGAGTCAAACATTTTTCTAAGCTTATTTGTTCGGTTTATTGCTTCATTGTTTATGATACCTGACTTGAACATTGATGTCTCAACAGCGTTTATAAGGTTGTTTAATCTGTCCGTTTCCATAGCGGCATCTTTAAGTTCTGGTCGACGGTGCGTTTGCATAGCAATAAGCGAGATTACAAAGTGTTTCAACCATTCTCTATCATATTGAGCATCTTGATCTTCTTCTAATATTGTGGCAATCTTATCAGAAACCTTAGCAAGCATATCTTCGAGTTTCCTCACATCTGCGTCGTAACTTTCCTGATAGTACCCTCTCTGTCTTTGATAAGAACTGGGACCCTTGTTTCCGATAACACCTGATTTGACATCAATATAGAAAAAGTTGTCTTTTCCAGCTTCTCTGAATCGGCGAAGCGTCTGAGCCGGAAGAGCAATATGATCTTTTTTGGAATGAGCCATGTCTTCAACCTCCCAGCAGCGGCTGGTCGTATTCGAACAGCACTTCATTTATCTCGAAAATATCATACCTACCGTTTGTGATAAAATATTCCACAATCACGTCAAACTTAACGGCGTGTGACAGCGCATAGCCAGCCCGCTTCAAAAGGTCGTCCGTTTCATTGAGCGGCAGCTCCAACGCAACGGCTAAGGCAATTACCGTGTGCTTGCTCGGCATGTAGCTTTTGCCAGTTCTGATTTTTGAGAACAGCTTTCGGTCAAGGTTGGCGCGTTTGTAAATTTCCACATCCGTCTTTCCTTTGGCATCAATAAGACGCAGGAGCATCTGGGAAAACGACTCGTCAAGGTTGCCGACCAAAGCATCTAGCGGAGCGGGTGCGCCGACGGATGGTGCGAGCATCTCTTCAAAAAGAGGCTCATTATATTTACTGACGCCCTCATCAGTTTCGGATAAGGCTTCCCGCTCTACATCAAGCAGTTGCCGCCGTCTGATTCCGTGCGTTTTAACGTAATGCTCGTCAATGTAGCTTTCGACTGCTCCGAGCAGTACGCGGCTGACGGTAAATGCTGACTTGTCAAACACAACAAGCGTTACATCAAGATCATGGTCAACGATGAAATCCTGAATAGCAGAGGTCGCGACTTGCAGAGCTTCGTCTTTTGGATAACCATAAATGCCGCTCGAAATCAGCGGAAACGCTACCAGGCATCGCTAAAGCGGACGTCCACATTAAACGATGACGCTCTTGTGCGATACCGTGCCGAGCAATTGTCCCGATTTCTTGATGAGGTTGGTCGCGTTTCAGAGTTTGATTATGTTTTTTTCTGAAAGTGCTTGACCACATGGAACTGCAGCCAAACGGAAAACTCACGGCTGTATTCTCTGCCGGAGTACGAATCACACTATAAAAACTGAGTGAATAACATTGCCTGCGGGTTTCGGCCTGCGGGCATTTTTATGTATTATCAACCTCCAAATAGTCTAAAAATCATAGTCACACCAGTTCTTCAATTCGCATTTTTAGGGCATCCGAAACGAAGTCGCCTTTACAATTTTAGGGCAATAAATCGGTAATGTTTTATAGTTACACTGGCCTGATTTGCGGACGGTTCCTCACGCTCCGGCATCAATATAACAGCTATTTTCGGTTTTTTGGTGCATCAAGCAGGTGGGGCAATCCGAAGAAAATTCCCGGATATTGCCGTGTTTCTGCGGTTTCACCCCCTTTGTGCTTTTTCACCCCCATCCTCAAAAATCGCAGAGGCAAAATCAAATTGTATTATTGAGTACGTTGCTTCGCAGAAAAAATTCACGGTCGATTTCCTGACCAAAAAGCAAAAAATCAACGAAGGCGAGATACCGCAGTATTATGTAGAAAACAGCCACCCTGCTATTATCCCGCCTGAGATTCATGATTTGGTGCAGGTCGAGATGCGGAAACGTAAGAAAGCCAACCGCCATTACAGTGGCAAGGATTGCTTTTCCAGCCATATCGTTTGCGGAGAGTGCGGCGGATACTATGGCGGCAAGGTGTGACATTCCACGAGCAAATACCGCAGGGTGATCTGGCAGTGCAATCATAAATTTCAAGGTGAAGTGCGCTGAACCACTCCGCATTTATATGAGGATACCATCAAGCAAGCCTTTGTGGATGCGTTCAACAGCCTGATTGAAAACAGAGAGGCAGTAATTTCCGGTTACGACGCCGTTCTTGAAGCCTTGGGCGATACTACAGAACTGGACACCAAGGCAGAAAAACTGCGTGGTGATATTGTTGTTATTGCTGAGCATATTCGCCAGTACGTTGAAGAAAATGCACATGAGGCAATTGACCAAGACTCATATGAGCGGCAGCATGAGAGCCAAGTGGTTAAGTATGAATCCCTCAAGGTGAAACTCGATGAGATTGACGCGGAGAAAAGCAACTGTATTACAACGTGCGAAAACATACACCGATTCATCAAAACACTCACGCAGAACGAGAAAGTCTTGCCTGAGTTTAACGAAGATGTATGGTTTGCAACAGTGGATAAGGTGGTCGTATATAATGATAGCAATCTGATTTTCCATTTCAAAGACGGCACGGAACTACCCTGGACAATTTAATATCTGAAAATAAAACTACTTTTCAAAATCAAACTCGATATGCTCAAAGAGTGTAATGTAATTGATGATGATACAGAGTTTTGTCTAAAGCGAAAATTATCGCCTTGTTTATGTGAGAAAGTATCAGGTGAACGTGCAAAAAAGATCTGTTGGTACCATTGTTTTATGGACTGAATTAATTTGCAATTTTATTTTTTTATTGCAATTATATAATAAAAAGGGTATGATAAAACAAGTTAATTAAGTATAGTAAAATAACTTTAAGGAGTATCTTCATGGCCCGGGAACGTGTGAATAATACAAATCTAAAAAAAGTAAACTGCAACCGAATTTTTAAACTGATTTATCATAAGGGTATGATCTCAAAACCGGAAATTGCTTACCAACTGGGGGTCAGTCTTCCTACAGTTATGCAAAATGTAAAATCATTGCAGGATGACGGACTCGTCGAGGAGGACGGCGTCCTTGACTCTACCGGTGGGCGCAAGGCAGTGGCACTTTCCTGTGTGAAAAATGCGCGTGCTGCAATTGGGGTAGATATTACCCGCAATCATATCAGTGTGGTTTTGGTGAATCTGGATGGGACGATTGCCGAAAGCATTCGTGAAAAAATTCGCTTTGAGGATAATGTTGGATATGCAAAAAAACTGGGAACTGTTGTAAACCGTTTCATAGAACAATCAAAAGTTGATTCTAAGAAGATCTTGGGGATGGGGATTTCCGTCCCGGGGATTTTGTCAAATGACCAGCAAATCCTGTTACACTCCCATATACTGCAGATTAAGAATGTCAGATGTACAGATCTGGCTAAATTCTGTCCGTTTCCCAGCATACTCTGTAACGATGCCAATGCAGCAGGAATCGCTGAAATGTGGAATACAGACGGCCCTGAAAGCTGCGTTTACCTTTCTCTCAGTGATTCGGTCGGTGGTGCCATTCTGTTAGAGAATAAATTATTTAAAGGCGAAGACCAGCGCGGCGGAGAATTCGGGCATATTACCATAGAACGCGGCGGACGGAGATGCTACTGCGGGAAAAAGGGCTGCTTGGATTCTTATTGTTCGGCGTCGGTCTTATCCGATCTCACTGACGGGAATCTTGCAGATTTTTTTAAGTTGCTGAAAGAGGGCAATCCCAGGATAAAAACAGCTTGGGATAACTATCTTGATTATCTTGCAACTGCTGTAAACAATCTGCGGATGACGTTTGATTGCAGCGTGATTATTGGCGGGTATGTAGGTGCCTATATGGAAGATTATATCAATGACCTTCAAAAGCGTGCAGCGGAACTGAATACTTTTGAAGAGGATGGGAGCTATCTTAGAGTTTGCTGTTACCGCACGGAAGCTGCCGCGGTAGGAGCCGCATTACTTCACATAAGGCCTTTTATTGATCAAATCTGATCAATATGAATCAAATATAGAATTTATATCGGGATAATCGATTCTATTATAATTATAATCAAAGAGGGTTTCCGGGAAAGATCTGGAGACCCTCTTTTTTGTATGGTTTCCCTTCACAAAACTTTAAACCTTTTTTTGTAAAAACATACAGTTTATCCGTTATAGGATGTGTTTTTTTGATTTAAGTATTGACAATTGAAGGCATAAAAGCTATCATCTTAATTAGACAATTTTATTAAAGTATTTTAATAAATTACATGTATTGAAAGGGGATCAATTTAATGCAAGGAAAAATGAAAGTAGCAGTTATGAATGGCGTGGGCAAAATGGGGTTTGTAGAGCGGGATATCCCGAAGCCTGCTGATAACGAGGTTTTGGTTCAACTGGAATACGTGGGGATCTGCGGTTCCGACCTGCACTATTATGAAAACGGGCGAATTGGGGACTATATTGTAAAGCCGCCGTTTGTGCTTGGGCATGAGCCGGGCGGCGTAGTGGTCGAGGTGGGAAAAAATGTGACGCACCTCAAGGAAGGCGACCGGGTCGCGCTTGAACCGGGCAAAACCTGCGGGCACTGCGAATTCTGTAAAACAGGCAGATACAACCTTTGCCCCGATGTCATCTTTTTTGCGACTCCACCGGTTGACGGTGTGTTTCAGGAATATGTTGCGCATGAGGCGGCTCTCTGCTTCAAACTGCCGGACAATGTGAGCACACTGGAAGGCGCGCTGATTGAGCCTTTGGCTGTCGGGTTTCATGCCGCAAATCAGGGCGGCGCTCACGCCGGGCAAACAGCTGTAGTGACCGGAGCAGGCTGCATCGGGCTGGTGTCTATGATGGCGCTGAAGGCGGAAGGCGTTTCAAAGGTCTATGTGGTTGATGTTATGCAAAAGCGCCTCGACAAAGCTCTTGAACTGGGGGCTGACGGTGTCATTAACGGAAAAGAGAAGGATACCGTGCAGGCAGTGATGGAGATTACTGATGGGAAAGGATGTGATCTTGTCATAGAAACGGCGGGATCGGAAATTACAACCCAGCAGTCGGTATCTATGACGAAAAAGGGTGCAACCATTGTGCTGGTTGGGTATGGTGCCTCCGGTATGATTAACATGCCGATGAGCCTTGCACTGGATAAGGAACTGACCTTTAAAACTGTATTCCGTTACAGACACATCTATCCGATGGCGATTCAGGCAGTTGCCAAAGGAAAAGTAAATCTCAAGGGAATTGTTACTAATGTCTTTGATTTTGACGATGTACAAAATGCAATGGATTCCAGCGTGCGCAACAAAGCAGATATCGTAAAAGCAGTTGTAAAAATCAAGAAGTAAGGAGGGCCTTGGATTGAAATTGCAGAACCTTGTGACTGGAATCCAACATATTGGAATTCCCACAAATGACATTGAAAAAACGATCGCATTTTACTGCGGACTTGGCTTTGAAGTCGCCTTTCGCACGGTCAATCAATCGGCAAACGAACAGGTAGCATTTTTGCGCCTGAAAAATCTGACGATAGAAACTTATGAAAACCACTGTGCGAGTAATCAATCCGGTGCCATTGACCACGTTGCTCTGGATGTCTCAGATATTGACGCTGTCTTTCAAGAAATCCAAGCAGGTGGATATCTTATGCTTGACAAAGAGATTCAGTCTCTTCCGTTCTGGAAAAATGGAGTGAAATTCTTCAATATAGAAGGCCCGAATGCGGAAAAAATCGAATTCAGCCAGATGTTATGACGGGAGGGACTGGAATGTTTGATGTGACTGCGATCGGAGAACTGCTGATCGATTTTACGCCCGGCGGCAGCAACGCGGGCGGCGATCTGCTTTTTGCCAGAAAACCGGGCGGTGCTCCCGCTAACGTCCTTGCTGCCAACAGCAGGCTGGGTGGAAAAACTGCTTTTATTGGAAAAGTCGGAAATGACGCATTTGGGAGGTTCCTAAGGGATGTATTGGAGGAGACAGAGATTGACACGAGCGGGCTTGCGGTTGACTCCGATATCCCTACCACGCTGGCCTTTGTGCAGCTTGATGAACGGGGAGACCGTTCGTTCAGTTTTTACCGGAAGCCTGGTGCGGATTTAATGCTGCAAATTTCTGACATTCAGGAAAGTCTGATAACCGGATGCCATATTTTTCATTTTGGATCGGTATCCCTGACCGGTGAGCCGTCCAGAAGCGCAACCCTGTTTGCGGTAGAAACCGCAAAAAAGGCTGGCTGCATCATCAGTTATGATCCGAATTACCGCCCTCTGTTATGGGACAATGTTGAAGATGCAAAAGAACAGATGAAGGCAGGACTTGCTTTGGCAGATATTGTAAAGGTATCCGAAGAGGAAATGGCGTTGTTGACGGGAAAAACCGATCTACAGGAAGGCTCTCAAGAGCTTGCACGGTATGGAGCGTCGCTCATTTTGATCTCGCTCGGTGCAAAGGGCGCGTTTTACCGTAAGGGTGGGCTGTATGGGCAGCTTCCCACATACGATGTAAAGACGATTGACACCAACGGAGCGGGGGACTCCTTTTTGGGCGCAGTACATTACCGTCTGCGCGGGAAAACCCTTACCAAAATTCAAAGCCTTGCGGAAGCGGACATCGAAGATATCATTTCTTTCGCCAATGCCGCCGGGTCTTTGACAACAACCAGAGGAGGCGCAATCCCAGCCATGCCTACACTGGAGGAAATTGAAACCTGCAGAAAAACTGCTGCACTTCTAAGATGAAATAATGATAATGGGAGGAACACATTATGTATTTGGAAGAACTATTTGGACTCAGAAATAAAATTGCAGTCGTAACCGGTGGCGGCAGAGGAATCGGGCAGGTGGTGGCATGCGGGCTTGCGAAAGCAGGCGCAGAGGTTGTCATTCTTTGCCGCTCAGGTGCAGAGGAAACTGTGAATCAGATTATAAAAGACGGGGGAAAATCCTATTGGATTTCCACAGACGTTACCAATGAAAAAAGCGTGGACACTGCTTTTACTGAAATCTTAAAGCGTTCAGGCTCAATAGACATCATATTTAATAATGCCGGAATTTGTATGCATCAGGATACGTTGGATGCCACCATTGCGGAGTTCAGAGAAGTTGTGGATGTCAACCTGACAGGCGAATTTATTGTTGCGCGCGCGGCCGGAAAGATTATGATTGAACGCGGGATTCATGGCAGTATTATCAATATGGCGTCCATGTCCGGCTCAATTGTCAACATTCCTCAATGGCAGTGCTCCTATAACACCTCCAAAGCCGCGGTGATTCATATGACGCGTTCTCTGGCTGCGGAGTGGGCGGATTACCATATCCGCGTGAACAGTCTCAGCCCCGGGTATATTGCAACACCAATGTCGGTGGATACGCCGCAGGAGCTGAAGGACGCCTGGATGCCAATGATTCCAATGCACCGCATGGGAAACCCGGAGGAGCTTATTCCGGCTGTTCTGTATCTGGCGTGTGACGCCTCGGGCTATACTTCGGGAAGCGACATCATTGTAGACGGTGCGTATACCTGTATTTAAAGATCATAACGACAGAAGGAACTCCACAATATGGATTTGTGGAGTGGGCCGCCGGCTGGACATATCTACTCTCACAGGCTGATTTTGAGAGCGTTAAATTTTTGATACATATAAGAAGGTTCAGAGCGGTGAGATCATCCCGATTCTGAACCTTCCTGTGTTTATATGTATTTTGGGGTGGATAACCCGTCTCGGAATTTTTTAAGCTGCCTGTGTGATCATAAATAAGAAATAACCCTTCGCCAATCTTTGTAGTAGGACATGCTGTTTTAGAACGGATTTTATTCACATACTCAATGATATAAAAAAATTCAATACTTTTCATAAATTCTATTGACTTATTACAAACGATGAAGTATTATATAATTACTTTATTAAATAGATTTTATAAAGTAATTAATAATCGCTGAAACTCCTTCCGTATCCCCTGCAGAACTATGTCTGCTTAAATATTATTTATTTGGAGGAAAGATGATGAAAAGGTTTTTGGCAATTTTATTGACAGTGGCAATGCTTATGATCCCTATGGCGGGCTGCAGCAAGGAGCTGCCATCCGCATCAACCGGCGCAGCGTCTGCAGCAAGTGCCGCGGCACCGGCAGATACAGCGAATAAGAGCTACCGTATTGGGTTTGCTGTGAACGACTTGACTAATCCGGTCTTTGCAAATGTTGCAACAAAGTTAAAAGCATTGGGTGAGAAAGACAATGTGCAGATTACAACGCTTGACTGCGGCTCAAATGCAAGCAAGCAGATTACACAGGTCGAAAACTTTATCCAGACGGGAATGAATGCCATTGTGATCCAGTGTGCAGACCCGACGGCGCTGAAAAGTGTCCTGAAAAAAGCAAGGGACAAAGGGATCAAGGTTTTGGCATGGGATGATGATCTCGGGGAGAGCGATGACGCTGCATGGCTGATTAAAAACTACGATTTAGGTACATTGATCGGCGAGGCGGCTGCTAAGTGGATGAACGACAAGCTGGGCGGTACAGGAGAAGTAGCAATTTTAAATTATCCTTCTCTGGCAATCCTTGTTGAAAGAGCGAAAGGAATTACAGATGCAGTGGCAAAGAATGCTCCGAACGCTAAAATCGTTGCGACATCCAGTGCAATTAATACGACACAGGGCATGTCGGCCACGGAGACGATTTTGCAGGCACATCCAAACGTTAAGGTGATTATATGCATCGGCGACGGCGGCGCAGTAGGCGCGGCCGAAGCAGTAAAAGGTGCAGGTAAACTCACAGATGATTTCGGCATTTTCAGTGCAGACGCCACGGATGAGGCCCTGTCCAACATGATGGGCGGCGGAGCAATCAGAACTTCAGTCTCTGAAGGCACAACGACCGGTGTGGCCACTGACATTTTCAACAACACAATGAAGCTGATTAAGAACGAAACAGTACCGAAGCAAATTTATAGAGTTCTGACTCCGGTGAGCATGGACAACGTAAAGGAATTTTACCAGAAATAACAGAAATCAGAAAATAGTTCATTTGAGTTAAGCTGGCTTTTATGTCAGCTTAACTCAATTAAATAATGACTGATATGCCAACTACCCAAAAAACCAAAGATTTGGTAGTTAATAACAATATTTGCTTTATGAAAACGGGGTATTGCTGATGGCTGAAAAAAAATTAGTTTTAAAATTAGAAAATATTACAAAAAGTTATCCGGGTGTCGTCGCACTGAATCATGTTACCCTTGAATTGGTGGAAGGGGAAATACATGCACTGGTGGGTGAAAATGGCGCTGGAAAATCTACACTGATTAAAACCTGCGCCGGAGCTGAAGTTCCCGATTCGGGAAAGATTATTATAGAAGGCAATGAGTTTTCTGCTATGACACCTAAATTTTCCGAGAATTGCGGCATAGAAGTGATTTATCAGGAGTTTAATCTGGTGGAAGAACTGTCGGTTGCAGAAAATATTTTTTTGGGAAATGAAATCAAAAAAGGTTTCATTATAGATAAAAAAGCAATGGTGGAGGCATCAGGAAAACTGCTGCAGGAACTCAATATTACGATTGATCCTAACGCTCTGATCAAAGATCTGACGGTAGGGTATCAGCAGATGGTTGAAATCGCGAAAGCGTTCTCAAAAAATGCAAAAATTTTAATTATGGATGAACCCTCCGCACCGCTTACGAATTCAGAAGTAGAGCGCATGTTTGAACTGGTGGATAAACTCAAAGCAAAAGGAGTTTCCATTATCTATATTTCCCACCGCTTAGAAGAAATTTTCAGATTATCGGATAGGATTACAGTTTTACGCGATGGCAAAGAGGTTAAAACAATGGACACCTCCAGTACGAATATTGACGAATTGGTAAAGTTAATGGTCGGCAGAGACCTAGAGGAGACTTTCCCGCCACGGAAGGATATCATTCAGGAGGAGACCTTGCTTGAAGTTAAGAACCTGTGTGGAAACGGCTTGAAGGATATCTCCTTTGTTCTGAAGCGGGGTGAAATATTAGGGTTTGCAGGGTTAATCGGAGCAGGACGGACTGAATTGGCTGAACTGATATTTGGCGCAAAGAAAAAGACCAGCGGACAAATCTTCTTTAAAGGGAAAGAAATATCGCCTCAGAACCCTAAAGATGCTATTAATTATGGAATTGCACTCGTCCCAGAGGACAGAAAGAGGCAAGGTGCAGTTCTCCCAATGGCGATAAGAGAGAACATCAGTATGGCCTCACTCGAAAAACTATCCCGGTTTTTTATAATTCATAAAGAGGAAGAGAAATTAATCGCAAATACATTTAAGGATAGTCTGCAGATAAAAACTCCTTCATTGGAGCAAGCGGTAAACAACCTCAGCGGAGGAAACCAGCAAAAAGTTGTTTTGGCGAAATGGCTGGCTACAGATCCGGATCTCATCATACTGGATGAACCAACACGAGGGATTGATGTTGGCGCAAAGCATGAAATATATAAAATTATGAATGATTTGGTCGAGTCCCAAAAAACAATTATTATGATTTCGTCTGAGATGCCGGAACTTATGGGAATGGCAGATAGAATCATTGTCTTGGCAGAAGGAAAAATGACTGGTGAAGTTACAAAAAATGAGTTTGATCAAGAACTTATTATGAGTTATGCGTCAAAAAATGGATCTAAAACATATAAAAATGGAGATTTGCTATGAAAGCTTTAAATCTAATTAAAAAGTATGCGATGTTTACAGTCTTAGCTGTTATATTTTGTGTATTTTCAATTACTGCGCCAGCATTTTTACAAATATCTAACTTGTTGGATTTAACCCGCCAAACTTCTATGCTTGGAATAGCCGCCGTGGGCATGACCTTCGTCGTATTATTGGGCGGAATAGATTTGTCTATCGGCTCACAAATCAGTATGATTAATGTCGTCACCGCATTCCTGATGGTCAGCGGAGGGGTGAATCCATGGCTGGCCTGTATCATCGGATTAATCATGACGACAATAACCGGCTTTGTAAACGGATGGATTGTCGCCAATATCGGCATTCCCGCGATTATCGTCACCCTTGCCACCCAGATTATTTTGCAAGGGGTGGCGTATAAAATCTGCGGGGGGCTTCCCATTTATGGTTTCCCGGAAGAATTCTCTATGATCGGTCAGGGCTATTTATGGATTATCCCAATTCCGGTCATTATTATGTTTGTTATTTTCGGGGTGGGTTCCTTTACTTTGAATAAAACCTATTTTGGCAGATATTTTTATGCGGTCGGCGGAAACGAAGAGGCATCCCGCCTGTCGGGGATCAAGATCAAAAATATAAAGTACTTGGCGTATACACTTTCCGGCTTTTTTGCAGGTGTCGCTGGAATAGTAATGCTTTCCCGAACCAATTCCGCACAGCCGATTGCGGGCCAGGGATTTGAATTTGATGCGTTGACGGCCGCAATACTTGGCGGGGTCAGTGTAACCGGTGGTTCCGGGAAAATATCAAATGTCGTTGCCGGTACTCTAATCATTGGTGTTTTGACGAATGGATTTGTACTACTTAATATTGATAGCTATACTCAAATGATTATTAAAGGAATTGTTTTGTTGTTGGCAGTAGGTTATGACTGCATGCAAAAAAACAGAAAGGTTAAAATGGCTGCTGTGTAGACACTGCAAACAATTGCAATAATGGAAAGAACCACGCTTTTTGAAGTTGTTTGATATAGTATTATCTTTCTAGTTTATCTGTAAGATTTATGGCAACGAATTTTATCGTTATTCTCAAAGAAACTGCTAGTCCAATAAAAGCATGTGCTGAATTCAGTGCACTATTTGGCAATATTGCTATGTCACTTGAATATTGCCAAATTGTATCAAAATTGTGGTCTTTAGACAAAAACAAACGTCGACATTGATACAATGTTGACGAGAGAAAAATCCCAGTATTACTGGGATCTTTGTGTTGTATAGAAAAAATCAAGTCGTCTTGATGGGAGGCTTTCTTGCTTTTTTGAACCCATATTGTGAAAAGATGTACCCTCCTTGACAACATTTTCTGTTTTTCATAAAATTTTAAGAACCGTGAAACAGTATAAGGTATCGTGAAAAAGTACACCACTATAAACGGCCCCGTTGTTCGCTGGTTTTCGCCAGCTGGCAGCGGGGATTTTTACTGTCTTTTTTCATTACAGATTTTTTTGTTTTACCTTATTGACACCAGTACTATTGCGTGTTACTATATAGCGGTAGTAATTAATACTGCATACAAGTCATACACAATAGTAAAGGAGTGATTATGCTGGAAAACCTAACAGAAATGCTCAAAGGCGTGCTTGAGGGCTGCGTCCTTGAAATTATAAGCCACAAAGAAACCTACGGTTACGAAATCACGCGGCGGCTGAACGCCCTCGGATTCACAGATGTTGTGGAGGGAACGGTGTACACCATCCTGATCCGGCTTGAAAAAAGCAAGCTGGTAGAGATCACTAAAAAGCCCTCCGACATGGGGCCGCCGCGAAAGTTTTTCGCGCTCAACGATGCGGGGCGCGAGGAACTGCGGAAGTTCTGGGAAAAATGGGAATTTGTCGCGTCGAAAATCAACCAATTAAAGGAGGGAAAACAATGAATTTTTGGGAAAGAATCACAGGCAGCGACATGACTAAAGAATTGAAAACTTTTGAATCGCGAGTCAAAAAGCTGCCGGCTGATTATCAAGCGGCATGGGAAAAAATTAATGCCAATCTTTGGCCGCACTCAGATTTCACCGGTCGCAACCTCATGCCAATTCTTGACGGTGTGCTTGGCCTGCTCGAAGAAGCGGCGGCGGACGGTCAGAGTGTCCAAGAAGTTTTAGGTGACGACATCAAAGGCTTCTGTTCTGCGCTGGCCGGCGAAGAAGGGGCAAAGTCTTATCGCGACAAGTGGCGCAAGCAACTCAACAATAATATCGCTAAAAAATTAGGTAAATAGGAGGATAAAATGAGCATACAAGATATCATCGAAGGCAAAAAAGAGTGGCGAGCGCACGTGGCGCGTGTCAAAGCGCTCCCGCAAGATTATCAGATTGTTTATAAAGAGATTCAAAAATATCTCTTTAAGGTCGGCCCTGTCGAGCTAACCGACGGGACGGGTTTGCTCTCGGGGATAATCGATCTTTTTGAAGAGGGCGCGGCCTTGGGGAAAGGCGTGCTCGAAGTGACGAGCAGTGACGTAGCGGCTTTCTGCGACGATCTAATCAAAGATTCAAAAACTTACGCTGACATCTATCAAGAATCTGTTAACCAAGAAGTTAACAAGGCCATGAAAAAGGTCACGGATAAAACAAAGTAGAAGGGGGATATCGGGATGGAAAAATCAGTGTTTTCGCCCTGCTTGGCTCCAACGGCGCGGGGCGCAAGGAACTACGTAAATTCTGGGAAAATTGGGAGTTCGTATCATCAAAAATTAACGAGTTAAAGGAGAAGCAATCAAATGTCTGAGTTTTTCGATAATTATTTCAATGTGAAAAAAATAATTGAGAGCAAGCGCGAGTACAGGCAACAGATGGCAAGGGTGGAGGCTCTGCCCAAAGACTATCGGTTCGTCTTTAAAAAAATTCAGGGATATATGTGGAATTTTGCGGGAGGAGACGGCTATGACATGATGAAGATTCATTATGATCTGATAGAACTGTTCGAGGCTGGCGCGGCGGAAGGCAAGCATGTTTTGGAGATCACCGGCGAGGATGTGGCCGCGTTCTGCGACGAGCTGCTGCGCAGCGCCAGGACATACACGGAAGACTGGCACGAGGCGCTCAACCGTGACATACTGAAAAAATTCGGAAAGGGGAACGACTCTAAATGAAAGACAAAGCAATTCAAGTAAAGGGTTTAAAAAAATCCTTCAAAACCACGGAAGTCCTGAAGGGCGTGGATTTTGAGGTGGAAAAAGGCAGTATTTTCGCCCTGCTTGGCTCCAACGGCGCGGGTAAGACGACGATTGTCAGAATCCTCACCACGCTGCTGAAACAGGACGGCGGAACCGCCGTCGTCAACGGCTTTGATGTTGCGGCAAAGCCAGACCGTGTACGGCAGTCGATCAGCTTGACCGGGCAATTCGCCGCCGTGGACGAGATTTTGACCGGGCGGGAAAATTTGATTATGATTGCCAAACTGCGGCATCTTGACAATCCGCGTCAGGTCGCGGATGATTTACTGAAACGCTTCGGGTTGACCGACGCCGCCGACCGCAGGGCGTCCACCTATTCAGGCGGTATGCGCCGCAGACTCGACATTGCTATGAGCCTGATCGGAAAACCGCAGCTTATTTTTCTCGACGAGCCGACCACCGGTCTTGACCCCGAGGCGCGCATCGAGGTTTGGAAGACTGTCAAAGAGCTTGCTGCTAATGGTACAACGGTATTCCTGACCACGCAGATGCTGGATGAAGCCGAACAGCTCGCCGATCAAATTGCCATTCTGCATGAGGGCAGGATTATCGTGAGCGGCACGCTTGAAGAACTGAAAAAGCTGTTCCCGCCCGCAAAAGTGGAGTATGTTGAAAAACAGCCGACATTGGAGGAGATCTTCCTAGCAATCATCGGCAAAAAGGAGGAAAAATAAATGGAAACGACAAAAAAACACTTTTTCAGTGATATGGGCGTTATGCTTGGACGTTCCATGCGCCATATTTTCCGCAGTATGGACACCATCATCACAGTGTGCATCACGCCTATCGCGATGATGCTGCTGTTCGTCTATGTGTTGGGCGGTGCCATTCAAACCGGTACGGATAACTATGTGAATTACCTGCTGCCCGGCATCCTGCTGATGGCAATTGCAAGCGGCATCGCCTATACGGCTTACCGTCTGTTCATGGATATGCAAAGCGGCATCTTCGAACGGTTCCACTCCATGCCGATTGCGCGTTCGGCCGCGCTGTGGGGGCATGTGCTGACCTCACTGGTATCCAATGCGATTTCGGTTGTTGTAATTATTCTTGTAGCGCTCATTATGGGCTTCCGCTCGTCGGCGGGAGTATTGTCATGGCTTGCTGTGGCCGGTATACTCGCGCTGTTTACGCTGGCCCTGACATGGATCGCGGCAATTGCCGGACTGTCCGCTAAATCGATTGACGGTGCAAGCGCATTTTCCTACCCGCTTATCTTCCTTCCGTTTATCAGCTCGGCGTTTGTGCCCACCGAATCGATGCCGCCGGTTGTTCGCGCCTTTGCCGAAAACCAGCCAGTAACCTCCATTGTCAACGCGATACGTTCCCTGCTCGCGGTGCAGCCTGTCGGCAATGACATTTGGGTCGCACTTGCGTGGTGTCTTGGTATTCTTATTGTTGCATATATTTTCGCAATGCTGGCTTACAAACGCAAAACAGCTTAATGTTTGCAGGCATTAAAATGATAGTGGTCAACAAAAACATCAGGTAAAGGAATGGTAGAGTGTGTAAATATGAGTGGATATTATGCCCGGTCTGTGGCAATAAAACACGGGTCAAGATATCCGCCAGTACGTTGAAGAAAATGAACATGAGACAATTGACCAGATTTCTTACCAACAGCGGTACGAGAATCAGGTGGAAAAATATGAAACCTTCAAGGCGAAACTTATGCTATTGAGGCGGAGAAAAGTAACTGTATTACAACGTGTGAAAATATACACAGCTTCATTGAAACGCTTACGCAGAACGAGAAAGCCTTGCTTGAGTTTAACGAAGATGTGTGATTTGCATCGGTTGATAAGAAGGGTGCCATGTCCAACTGAATATTGCCAAATCGCATCAAAATTATGGCCCTTAGGAAATAGAAAAACCGCATGGATACTGAGACTTTCGGTGATTCATGCGGTTGTATTTTTATCTTAAAGTAAGTAATGCCATTATATTTCATGCCTTGACACTATATTTTTGGTGTCAAAAAATAGTGTACGCACGCGTCAATATTAGCGTTATTGTTTTGCAATTTTAAAAATTCATCTAAAATTCATCTAATTTCTTTATATTTTCATCCTTGTAAATTTTATCAAGTTGAGTACAAATCGTGAATGTGGTGAATTGCGTTATATAAGACCGCATTTTAAATTTGTCAATCAACCTTCATTGAATTTGTTTTATCTTTGTAGTAAGATTCATAATTAGAAAGCATAGTAATGGGGGGAGATTGGATGGTAAATATGTGCAAAGTGCTCATTGTTGAAGATGAATATATTACACGGCAAGGAATTCAAAACATGATTGACTGGAATGCGGAAGGATTTGAAATTGTGGGAGAAGCCTGCAATGGAAAGGATGCCCTTGAACTGGTGGAAAAGTTCAATCCGCACATTGTGCTTACTGATATTGTAATGCCAGTCATGAACGGCCTGGAACTGGAGAGAAGTATGCGGTCAAAGTATCCGGAAATTCAGATGGTGGTACTTAGCAGCTACAGCGATTTTGATTATGTGAGGGACTCGTTTCAAAGTGGTGCGGTAGACTATATTTTAAAGCCAACCCTCAATCCTTTATCGTTACTGAAAACCATGAAGCAAGTGGCGTCCCGTATTCCGGGACTGACGCTGCAAGGTTGCCGTGACTTGTCTCTGGCGGCGTGCGTGGAACAGTTATTGTCCGGGTTTTCTGGGGAAGAAATGCAGAAACAGCTGCATAACTCGTTTCAGAAGCCTTGTTTTATTCTGGTTGGAATGAATATTGCCCGAATTTTCGGTCAGGATACGGCGGCTGTGGAAAGGCAGAAAAAACTTCTGTCTCAGGGTATGGACGAAGCACTGTCTGGATGCACCCATGTACAATTGGTTGTGAATAATACCATTTTACTACTAGTCGTCAATTTTTCTCCGTCAGAAACGGAAGATGTTCTTGAAGCGTTGCGCTGGAATATAGAACAAATCGCTCGACAGGAGCCGCGTATCTTTTATGCTGCCAGTCAGGTGTTTTCTGATCCGTCACTTCTAAAAGAAATCTACAATGGCAGGTTTCTCAGCAATCTGGATCGAAAATTTTATTATAAAGGCGAATATTTTTTGACCGAGGAAGAATTCCAGAATGTAAAGTCCGCAGTCAAATTCAATATCATGAATTACACAAGGCTGTTGGAAACCCTGCAAGTGGAAAAAGCTTTGGATTTTTTGGAGGATTATGTTAATACGGTTGTCGCCGGATGGTCGCTGAATGAAATGGAATTAAAAACCCAAGTGCAAAATGCGTGGTATCAAATGATTTCTGTACTGGAAAATCAGGGATTAAACGCAGACAGCCTTTCCTACCTGAAACGGGACTGTCTGATCAAAATTTATGCCTGTTCTTACGCGGAAGATTTTTCACAGATATTTTCCGCCCTTCAGGAGGATTTCCGTGTCATTATCCGTAAATATGAGGTCGATGCACACAGCAGCACCATACATAGTATTTTAGAATATATTGACAGCCATTACAATGAATCGCTTACACTTGCCAACATTGCCCAACAGTTTAATTTCAACTATTCCTATCTTTCATCCTATTTCCGCTCCCACCACACGGACGGTTTCAGCGAATATTTAAATAAAGAACGCATCCGTCATGCAATCGAATTGCTGCGGCTGGGGAACCTTCCTGTTTCCGGGGTGTGCAGTGCAGTAGGCTATGCGGACCAGAGCTACTTTACTCGTGTCTTTAAAAAGTTGACTGGCACCACTCCGCGGGAATATCGCCGCAGGTACGGCAAATCAAGGGAGTAGATGAATATGAATCTCACAAAACGCATCCGAACTCTGCATCCGGGCAGCCTGTTCATGAAAATTGCATGCGTTGTAGTGTCAGGCGTTTTGGCTGTTTCAGCCTTTACACTCGGTGCTGCTTTTCACACTACCAGGCAGGGATATATTGAAACAATGAACCGGTCCAATGAACAAATCATGGCGATGGTTCAGAAAAACATGGAAGCAATGAATGACAAAATTACTGACGTCGAATTGTTAATTAACAATAGCTGGGCCTTCTCCCAGTACCTGAAATCCAATCAGGAAAATCCACAGGCGTTCCTGCTGGTTTATGATATGATTAAACAGCTCAATGTCGTCAAGCCTGATACTTTTTACGATGTTGCCGTGGTCGGCGTAAACGGGCAAAATTATGTAAGCAATCAGTCCAGCCTTTCGTTGTCGGTGGAAGATCTTCTGAAAAGTAAAATCACACAGGACGCGCGCAAACATCCGAATCAAATTCTGTACCGTTATGTGGAAAAGGGAATTACACAGCATTCCAAAGACAGCAGCGCTTTTGTAGCACTGAAGGCTTTAACTTATCCCGGCTCCCAAACTGCATATGGTTTCGCCTACGTTATCATGAGGCAGCAGGATTTGCAAGCTTTTTTTGACAACCTCAGCAACAGTACAAACAATTTGATGCTTCTGGATGACTCCGGCATTATCGTTTCTGCGCCTAACAAAACAATTGTCGGGCAAAAAAGTGAGGAACTGGTGCAGATTATTCAGAATATGGACTCTAAAAAAGAGACCAGCCGTTATACGGAGTTGCAGGACAAACAGGTTCTAGTACTCGCGCGTACCATGCCCCGGTGGGATCTGCATATTGTGAGCGCTTTTGACTATACACGCGCTCTGAACGAAATGAGCGGAAGTGCGTATGTTTTGGTAATCTGTCTGGCTGTCACTGCAATTGTTCTTCTTGCCGTGTTCTTTTTCATCCGCCAGATCACCCGGCCGATCAACAAGCTGGTTCATACAATGGAGCATGTTACCAGGGAGGGGCTTCCCGATCACATTGAGGCGTCGGGCGGCGGTTACGAGGTGCGGCAGTTAGCCAGCGCATTCAGCGCGATGATTGATAATCTCAATCATTATGTGCGCCAGCTTATTCAGATGGAACAGGATAAGCGCCGGATGGAGATTCATACGCTTCAGATGCAGATTAATCCCCATTTTATTTATAATACTCTGACATCCATCAAGTGGTTAATTTGGCAGAAGGATTCTGAAAAAGCAGTGCAGTGCATTGATACGTTTACCCTGCTTTTACACAATACCATCAGTGAAAGCCAAAAGTTGATCCCTGCATCCGAAGAGGTGGAAAATTTAAAAAATTATGTTTTTTTGCAAAAAGTCCGGTTTGGGCCCCAAATCCAGGCAGAAATCTATCTGAGCCCGGCTGCTGCGGACTGCCTTATTCCTAAGCTGCTGCTGCAGCCTTTTTTGGAGAATTCCTTTTTCCATGCATTCACGAATCGTCAACAGGGGGTAGTATCTGTGCTGATCGACTGCCATGGCGAAAATCTGGTCTGCGAAGTGATTGACGATGGCGTCGGCATGCCGCAAAGTAAAGCCGACGAGCTGATTGACGGCCGACCGGGCGAGGATGGCCACTCCATTGGCATTCACAATGTGAATGCCCGCATACATCTCTTATTTGGGGAACTTTACGGAGTAAAAATTTTCAGCGAACCTGAGCACGGTACCTCCGTAAAAGTGATGCTCCCAGCAATTTTTGAAGACTCATTAAACAAAAAAAGTGAAAATTTCAAAAAATAATGCTAATTTAATTCTGGGAGCTTTGTGACTTTTCCTAAAAAGAATACCAATACATCCTAAAAAAGTCCTACGGAATTTGTGTAAATTATGATAAAATGATTACACAGACAGTTAGAAAAGTGTGCAAAGACACAAAATTGTTAGGAGGAGTCATTGATGAAAGTAAAACAGATTACAGCAACTTTGTTAAGCGCAGCCATGCTGGTAAGTATGGTTGCCTGCAGTGGGGGCAGTACGACCAGTTCCGTGACAGGCGCCGCGGCTTCCGAGGCTGCAAGTTCAGCTGCGCCATCGTCTGCCGCCGGTACGGAGACTCCCAAAAAGATTACCATTTGGGCTTGGGATGACACTTTCAATGTAAAGGCTGCAAATGAAGCAAAGGCCGTTTATGCGGAAACAAATCCGAATGTGACTGTGGATGTCGTGAGTATGGCTCAAAACGATATTGTGGCGAAGCTGAACACCGCGTTTGAATCTGGAAATGTGGACGGGATGCCGAACATCGTGCTGATTGAAGACTACCGGATTCAGAATTATCTGAAATCCTATCCAGGTGCGCTCAGTGATCTTTCAGATATTACCAAAGCTGATAAGTTTATGGATTATAAATTGAAGACTATGACGGAGGATGGAAAAGTTTACGGTGTCCCGTTCGACAGTGGTGTTGCAAATGTATTTTATCGTACCGATCTGATTGAACAAGCCGGCTACAAGACATCGGATATGGAAAGCCTCACCTGGGATAAATTTATTGAAATCGGTAAGGCTGTCAAGGCGAAGACCGGTAAGGCAATGATTTCCGTGGATCCGAGTGATTTAGGTCTTATCCGTATGATGATGCAGTCTGCCGGCAAATGGTATGTAGATTCCGATGGAAAAGCCGATATTGCCGACAACGCCGCGCTGAAAGAAGCACTTAACATTTACAAAAAGATGCAGACGGAAGGGATTACGATTACCGCTTCCGGATGGGACGCAGGCGTTGCCGCTGTGAACGAGAGCAAAGTAGCAACTTCCGTGAACGGTTGCTGGTATGCTTCCAGTATTAAAAAAGCAACAGATCAGTCTGGCAAATGGGCTGTGGCTGCATTCCCGAAGATGTCCAATGTTTTGGGCGCTGTGAATGCCTCGAACTGTGGCGGCGCCAGTTGGTATGTTATTGATAAGGTTGCCGGAAAAGATGACGCGAAAGACTTTTTAAGCAAAACCTTTGCATCGAACACGGACCTTCTTGACAACTTGTGCAAGGACATCAGTCTTGTCAGTACATATAAGGATGCGGCATCGGGTAAAAATGTAAATGCTCCCGACACATTTTTTAGCAACCAGACAGTGTATAAGAGTTTTGCGGAATGGACCAATAATATTCCCGCGGTCAACTATGGAACGTCCACCTATGATATTGAAAGCAAAATGACAGAGGCGGTTCAGAATGTAATAAAAGGAACCTCCGTCGACGTTGCACTGAAAAATGCTCAGACCGAAGTGGAAGGCATCATTTCCGCAGCCGGTTAACGGAGCACAGCACAAATAGATTAATAGGAAGCGGCCATTGCCAGCGGATGGCAACGGCTGCTTTTTTAAAAGGAGGGTTTTCATGTGAAAGAGAATCATGCTCAGGAAGCGGAGACCGCTTCCCTTTCACAGAGCCGAAGCGGGATTCTCTGGGAAACCAAGCCGCCTAAGGTGATACGGCACAAACTGGACAAAAAATTAAATCGATGGGGCTGGAAATTTGTTGCCCTAAGTATTGTTCTGATTTCAATTTTCGTGTTTATTCCAATGATCGGGGCATTGATTATGTCTTTCCAGACCGGAAAAGGCGTGAATATACATTTCGGCGGTCTGACCAATTATCAGCGTCTTCTTACTGACCAGACAGTGCGCAAGGCATTGGGCAACACCATTATTTACTTAATCATCCAAGTTCCGATCATGATTATTTTTGCAATGATTATTTCTGTAATTCTAAATGATAAAAAATTAAAGGGACGCAGCTTTTTCCGCATTGCGATTTTTTTGCCTTGCATCACATCTCTGGTTTCCTATTCTCTCATTATGAAGAATATATTTTCCAACGACGGACTATTTAATCAGATGATCAGCCATCTTGGTCTTAGCCCCATCTTGTGGACGACTGATTCTTTCTGGGCGAAGGCGCTCATCATCATCGCTATTACTTGGCGTTGGACAGGATACAATATGATTTTCTTTCTTTCCGGCATGCAAAACATTGAACCAAGCATCTATGAAGCCGCTGATATTGACGGTGCCAATGTTGTGCAGAAATTTACTTATATGACTGTGCCGCTCCTCAAACCAATTGTTCTGTTTACAAGCATTACATCGACTATCGGTACCCTGCAGCTCTTCGACGAAGTGCAGAATATTACTCAGGGCGGGCCGGCAAACGGAACAGTAACCATTTCGCAATACATTTACAACCTGTGCTTTAAATACACACCGAACTTCGGTTATGCGTGTGCGGTAGCTTTCATCGTGGTAATCCTTATCGGGGTTCTCTCCATGATCCAAATGAAAGTAGGGGGGAAAGACAACCAATGAAAAAGAAAAACAATGCGGTTACGGTGTTCAAATATATTTTTCTAATTATTATAGCGATATTTTCAATCTTCCCATTCTTCTGGATGATCGTGTCGGCCACAAACACCGCACGAGAGGTAAATGCCGGAAAGTTAGCCTTTGGTACGCACTTAATGGAAAACCTGACGAATCTATTCCACAATGCGCTGAATTTTGGATCTTCAGTTGGCTACTCGGCACTTATCGCTGTCATCACAACCGTGCTTGCGCTGCTCATTTCCTCTATTGCGGGCTATGGCTTCGAAATATTCCACAGCAGGGCGCGTGACCGCGTGTTTAACATTTTGCTGCTTTCTATGATGGTGCCGTTTTGCGCGCTGATGATTCCACTGTACCGCATGTTCAGTGCGGTTGGTAAGGCGGGCTTGACAGGCTTCGGCTTGAACACGCTGTTTGCGGTTATTTCGCCGGTCGTGTGTACAGCCTTCCTGATTTTCTTCTTCCGTCAGAACACAAAGAGTTTCTCAAAAGATATTATAGAGGCTGCGCGAATTGACGGTCTGACTGAACCTGAAATCTTCCTGCAAATGTATCTGCCTGTTATGAAGTCTACGTATGCCGCTGGTGCAATCATCACATTCATGACCAGCTGGAACAATTATTTGTGGCCGTTGATTGCACTGCAAGATCCACAAAAGCGAACGGTACCATTGATTCTTTCTGCAATGGGGTCGTCCTACACGCCTGACTATGGTATGATTATGGCTGGCATTGTGATTTCAACGTTACCGACAGGTATCTTATTCTTTGTCATGCAGAAGCAGTTCGTGGCTGGTATGATCGGTTCTGTAAAATAAAATTCTTTCCTGAATTCGGCACAGACGAAATCATTACAGAAGATACATTCTGTTTTAAGAAACATAATCCCGCAAATTATTATTAAGAGGAAAAACAATGGAAATGAATCAATTTGAAGTTCGCGATCAGTTTTATTTGAATGGGGAGCCTTTTCGGATTATCTCAGGCTCTATCCATTATTTTCGAGTAGTCCCGCAGTATTGGCGCGATCGTTTGGAAAAACTGCGTGCAATGGGCTGCAACACAGTGGAAACCTATGTTCCATGGAATCTGCACGAACCGCGCGAAGGAGAGTTCTGCTTTGATGGAATGCTTGATCTTGCCGAATTCTTGAAAATTGCGCAGGAGTTGGGACTGTGGGCAATTGTACGGCCGTCGCCTTATATTTGTGGGGAATGGGAGTTTGGCGGATTGCCTGCTTGGCTGCTCGCTGAGGACGGTATGCGTTTACGCAGTTCGTACCCACCGTTTCTTCATGCAGTAAGTGAATTTTATCAGGCGCTTTTTAAAGAACTGGTTCCGCTGCAAATAGATCACGGCGGGCCCGTCCTTCTGATGCAGGTAGAAAATGAGTACGGTGCCTATGGGGATGAAAAGGTCTATTTAGAAGCCTTGCGCACAGAAATGCGGAAAAACGGTGTGACTGTGCCGCTTATTACATCTGACGGGCCATGGGGGGATTACCTGATCAACGGCAGCTTGGAAGGTACGCTGGCTACCGCGAATTTTGGCTCAAAGCCAGAGGAACAGTTTCCTATTCTGAGAAAACATATCAAAAGCGGCCCGCTGATGTGTATGGAATTCTGGGTCGGCTGGTTTGATGCATGGGGCGACGAAAAGCATCATACAACTCTATCAACTGACTGCGCGAAGGACTTGAATACCATACTTTCTTCCGGAAGTGTAAATTTTTATATGTTCCACGGCGGAACAAATTTTGGCTTTATGAATGGTGCCAATTATTACGGAAAGCTTTCTCCTGACGTGACTTCCTATGACTATGATGCTCCTCTTTCTGAGGATGGGGAAATTACACCGAAATACAGAGCATTACGTGAAGTAATCAGCAGGTATGTGCCGGTTCCGCCTATGAAATTTTCCACCAAAATCGAAAAGTACTCCTACGGGGAACAGATGGTTACAAACCGCATTTCCTTGTTTTCCGTGCTCGAAAGTCTCACGATGCCAATTGAAAGCCCATGGCCGCTTTCCATGGAAAAGTTGGGACAAAATTATGGCTATACCCTGTATCGATCCGCATTAAACAAGAATGCTCCATTGGAAAAGCTGCAGCTGCTGGATGCAAATGACCGCGCGCAGATATTCTTCGACCAGCAGCCTTTTCTTACACTTTACGACCATGAACTGGAGAAGGAATATATAGTGCCGTCTCTATCAGGAACCGGCACACGGTTGGATATTCTTGTAGAAAACATGGGACGTGTAAATTACGGACCGAGAATGGAATATCAGAGAAAGGGAATTGACGGCGCGGTTTTGCTGAATGGGCATGGCCACTCAGGCTGGAAAATGTATTCACTGACGATGGATGCAGCTATGGCCGCCAAGCTGAATTTCGCAAAAGAGTATCAAGAAGGGACACCGTCATTTTATCTGGTTCCATTTCAGGTGGAGAATATAGGAGACACTTTTTTGGATATGACGGGATGGGGAAAGGGCTGCGCTTTGCTGAACGGATTTAACCTTGGACGTTTTTGGGAAAAAGGACCCCAACAGCGCCTCTATATTCCTGCTCCACTGCTGCGGCAAGGAAATAATGAACTTATTATTTTTGAAACGGAAGGCAAGTCCGGCTCCGCAGTTTCCTTTTTTGCGGAGCCGAACCCGGGAACTGTTTAGGATTCGGATTCCCGGAAAATTTTATTTGCATAAATAGCCCCGCCCACGAAAAATCGCGGTCGGGGCTATTTTGCAGAACCGGCCTTCCATTCGGTTTTATCGCAAGCAGAAAATTATTCCGGTGTCTTTGCGTGCCGCCCGATGCACCGGTCGACCCATTCTATCACCTGCTGACCGACTTCGTCCTTTGTCAGGCCGTCCACCTTAAGCAGATCGACATTTTCCTTGCCCGAAAACCATTCGCGCTTCAGCGGCAGCAGGTATTTTAAGTGATATTCAAAAAAGGTTCTTGATCTGCTCGCGTCATTTTCCTTGTGGCGCCTTAAGGTCTCTTCGCACGCATCAAGGTATAAAATCCGGTATGGCATACATTTTCTCAGCTGCTCAAGCTCACGGTGCAGAGCCGCTTCAACGTCCCAGTCCGCACCGATGGTTTTGGCATAGTTCAATGTGTAGAATTCTATTTCTTCCGCACCGAAATCCATGATGGAGCAGTTGGATTTTTGAGCCAGCTCCCACCGTGCAATTTCATTTTGAATCCACAGTTTCTGAATCTGAATGTAGTCGTTAAAAACGTTTTTGTTCAGCCGCCTTGCTCTAACCTGTTCAATAATATCCGTATTGGTTTCATAACTGATATTGACATAGGAAGCGTGGCTTTGAATGTATTCAACGGCACTCGTTTTGCCAACCGCCATGCACCCTTGAAGTGACAATATAAAACTCATTTTCTGCCTCCGGAAGATAGAATCGCATGAATATTTTTAAAGTAAAATAAATGGATTCGTTCCATTTTACCGAACCGGTTTTTATTAACGTCTCTACGTGACAAAAGGAACCGAAGAAGTTTTGTTTTCGAGCAAGGATTTAAAAGTTCCTGCAAAATTCTACATGATTTCCGCACCGCTTCACAATGCTTGCAAAACAAAATTCATTTCCATCAGCGATGTCAACAAACATTCTCTAAGCATGAACAATGTGCCTTGTCGATTTTGATGCGTTATGCTTCTGTTCCGTAGAACTCAATTTGTGTCAGCGCTGGGAATGGGGAAGGGTCCTCGGCTTTGATTAAGGTGTCCAGTATAACCCATTCTACCATTTTTGATTCAAAATGAAAGGACTGCGCGGTTTCCTCTTTCTTTAAGTCAACAGTAAGGCCGCTGCCATCCGAAAAATGCAGCGCAGCACTTTTCCACCACGCATCGTGGGGAAAATCGGCACGCAGATAAAATATTGCTTCATCCAGCTTTACTCTCCTGCCGAATTCCAGTTTCAGTTCTGCATCCGGATTGCGGTTAATTCCCCAACTGGAAAAGGGCCATTCCCCGTGAAAAGTATTGGCTTTTAGCCCGTCAATTGCGTTGCGCGCAGCGAACACAGCTTCTCCGCGCGTTTCCACATTTGCACTGGCGTGTGGGAAAAGACTTTGATTTCCATGTGTGTCCAACGGGTTGAACGCCAGATTCTTCCGCACGGCAATTTCCTCCTGAAAGGCAAGCCGTATGTAAAGCAAATGCCTTGTACCAAGAAAAGAACGCGGCGAGTACGAAATCCGATTTTCGCCAAAGGGAATCGCAAAAACATACCTGCCATTTTTTAAATAGGCGAATGTCGGCGAAATGGTATCATCCAATTGAAGAATCAGGAATTTGTTCGCTTCACTGCATTCCACCACAAGACAGTCGCCTTCCTGATATTCCGAATCGTGTACAAGAAAAACTTCATTTTCTCCTTCAGCGCAATCAATGGTTTCATCTTGGCTGTTAATTATTTTAATACACAAACTCATATTTTTAGTTTCCTCTTTTCTGACATCAGTTAATATTCAGTGTAAGTTTGTTTTGAAAACGGATTAATATCCTCCAAATTGTGTCAGGCCATGCATTGCGCAGGCGCGGGTCTGAAATCGGAATTTTTTCCGTACTGATTTCGCCGTAGTCCACAGTAATGATGCCAATGCCGCCAACGTCAATTATTTGACCGTCTATTTTCGGCGCTTCGCAGAGCATAAGGCTCAGCACCGCTTCGCCGCATTCACCGGTAAATTGATCTTCAATGACAATGCCTTCTCCTTTTAAAAGGGTCGCTTTCCTGAGGTACTGTACAATACCCGCCTGGGAAGGATACGCATGGGCAAGATCCATCGAGATACTGCTTTTCAGAGCTCCAAAAGCTGTTTTCACATTCCGGGCACAGTAATCCGCCCCGTCTTTTTGCATCACGCCGTGAAAGGTCGGCAGGTTGTGGTACGCGGATTGCATTGTCCAGATTTCATACCGATGTTCGGAAAAGGTTTTTTTCGTATAGCTTTCCACGCCGACGTCAATGAGAAACGGATGACCTTTTTTATAAACGGTGAAGCTTCCGGTGTCATTGTGATTATGGCTGTCGTTATTGTCGCCTGATTTGACCGCAAGGCAGTAAATATTGTCCCGTGCTACAAAAATACCTGCGCTCGAATAATAGATTTCCGGGTGCTCCAACAAACCGGAAGGTTTAAAGTGTGCGATTTCTTCCATCGTGAACGCGGCCTGAACCCTGTAAAAAAGGTTAATTTCATCAGGCAGGTCATGATTTTCACTTTTTGTCCATTCTTCCGCCGCAAAAGCGGTCAGGCTTGGGCTGTCCACCCGATTTCCAAACAAAAACTCACGCACGCCGGCTCGTCCGGCGATGGGAGAGCAGTCGGAAAAATTGATATAATAACGGTCATCTACATGCATGTTCAGTATGTATGAGGCAATGTTTCTGATTTTTTGCTCCCGGTAAAGCGGGGCGAATGCGTTGCCAGTAACAGCGTTCAATACTTCCATAGCATTAAACAGGCAAAGCCCGGCATGCCGGTAATACTGGGCGCCTTCATCACAGCATCCGTCTTCGCCGTAATCCTTTAGGAAACAGTCAAGGCTGTAAGCCGCCTTTTGCGCGGTTTGCTGTTTTACTTTCTGGGGCTGTCCTGTGGTAAATACTGTAATCAGCACGTTCTGCGTGCACCACGCGGTCCAGTTGCACATTGGTTCGTCTCCGTTGCCCATCCACCAAAAGTGTTCGGTCAGGTAGGGGCGGATAATTCGTGTGTTGATTTCATACAGAATGCGGCTGCAAATAGCGGGACTTGTCTCGTCAAGCGAATCCTTCAGAAGATAGCGTACCATAGCGAGCTGCGTGCCGGTTTCACAGGCGAAAAGATCCAGTATGGGGGTTTGAGTGTCAGGTAAAATTTGCTGCGGCGTGTTACGGATATAGCTGTTGTGCGCCGGCAGTTGCCAGCCGCTTTCCTCACACAGGGCGTAAATGCCGTTAATAATGTCGTCTAAAAAGCGTCCGTTCGCTTCAGCAAGTTCCGCCATAACCAGCGCATTTAATGCTGTGCGGCGTGCCATGTAAACTTCTTCAAACCGCACTCTGTTGCCGGTTCTGCAAAAATCCATGTAAACCGTGGCTGGGATCGACGGATAAGTGTAATTCAGAAATTTTTCACCCCGGGAGATCAGCATCTGTGCGGTTTCTCCGGGCAGCATGCGCGGACTGATTTTGCTTTTGTCTGCATATGGAGTAAAATCAGATAATTCGTCCGGAAGCAGATCGAATTTTTCTATAAACATAAAACGTCTCCATCTCATATGATTGAAATTGAAATCGATTCATCATATCTCGTTTCCCCGCCGCAGGTGGATGAATGAGATAACATGTAAAAAGTTTATTGAAACAGAAATTGGTATCAAAGTTTGTTTTTCATATAATCACGGGGTGAGCAGCCTTCTAATTTTTTAAAAACTTTGCTAAAATAAAAAGCACTTTCAAAACCCAAATTTTCAGCAATCTCATAAACTTTTTCATTCCCGGCAGTCATCATTTTCTTGGCCGCTGCGACTTTTTCCCGCGTGATATATTCCACAAAGCTGCAATCGGTGTAGCGGGAGAACAGTTGGCTTAAGTAATTGGGGCTGAATCCGAACAAAGCCGCCACTTCGTTCAGCGTAAGTTTTTTATTCAGGTTCTCACGAATATATTTCTGCACATTTGCCACAATCCTGCTCTTGTAATTTTGTTTGCGGTTTTGGAGCGTTTCGCACAGGCCGTTACGAAGCTGCAGCATCCATGAAATGATTTCTCCGGTGGTGCGTTTTTTGTAAATGCAGCGGAACCCTTCGGGATCGTCCGCGAAGATTTGCGATATGATCTTATCGCCGTCCGGCAGCATTGGAATCACCATGTAAAGAAGGTTGCACGCGGCATCCATTGCTTGCAGACGGCGGGACGGATTTTCACCAAAATATGTGGAAATTTGAGTAATCAGATCATGCAGGGCATCAGCGTCCAATTCCTCATATGCTTTTGTAATGCTGCTTTTATAAAGGGAAATATCGAAAACATCCGTTTCGTTTGCCGCATTGTTTGTACGGTCAGCAAGTACAATGGAGTTTTGCGGAGTCGCAGCCGAAAAACTTAAACGTGCAGTATAGAATGATTCGGACAGGATGTAAGGATCATTCACTTTAGAGCCAACTGCACAAATCAGCTGCACATTAAAATAGTTGTAAACAATCGATTTGGCTTTGGTCAATACATCCTTCAGCACATCGCGGTACACCGGAACTTCCTGTTCGCTTAAACAAAAAGTTATGTTGAAATGGCGCATATCAAGGCTGGTAATATAACATGCCATAAATTTTGTGATTGTTTCCCGTACCATCTGAATGGTACTGGAATACAGTTTTATCAGTTTTTCGTTACTCATGCTCTCATTATTAATTCCTAAAATTTCGCAGTAGCATACGACATAAGCTTGAAATGAGAAATCCAATCCAAGCTCATTCTTCTGCATTAGGTACTGTTCTTTATTTTCAAATAAATTATTCAGCAGTCTTACGAAGAATTTGTCGTAAAACGGCTGCATACCCCCGCGTTCTCCCGGTGCGGGCCGAACCAGTTCATCTTTTTTTAGCTCCCTCAAAAGATCGAGAGCTTTTATAATGGACTCAGATAGAGACTCGGGAGTCAGTTCCAGTTTTATAAGATAATCCACCGCCTGATAGCTAATGGCTTGCTTTATAAATTGAAACTCCTCAAAACTGGTCAGCATGATAAACAGAGGAAGCCGTCCGAATTTTTCACGGCATATTTTCATAACATCCAGCCCGGACTTCAGCGGCATTTTAATGTCGGCAATTACCAGATCGGGGGAACTTTTTTTAATCATTTCCAGAGCCTGATCGCCATTGTGTGCGCTGCCGCAAATTTCAATATCATAATCTTCCCACTTCAGCATGGATTGCAGTCCGATTAAAACAAGCGGCTCGTCGTCGGCCAGCAGAAGTTTTATCATACAGTTCCTCCTTCCGAAAAATCAGAATCAAACGGACACCAAGGTAATAAAACGGTAGTTTTTGTGTAAACGCCTGGTTCGCTTGTAATGGTAAGCCCATAATTTTTCCCGAATTCACACTGAATCCGCTTATGTACGTTCAAAATGCCGATTTGCTTAAACATACCGGATTGTTCGTTTTCGTCGCCGGAGAAGATTTTTTTAATGCTTTCTTCATCTATTCCGACCCCGTCGTCTGTTACAGAAATTTCAACATCACCATCCTCGGTGCGGCAGGCGGTCACCTGAACAGTACCCGCGCATCCTTTAGGCTCTATTCCGTGGAAAACTGCATTTTCCAAAAGTGGCTGCAGTGTGAACTTGGGAATTGCGTTATCGGAAACATCGCTCGCAATGTCTTTTATCATTGTTATTGAGCCGCCATACCGGTACTGCTGGATAATAAAATAATCGTCCAGCAAACTGATTTCCTCCCGGAGTGAAATTACTTTTTTTGTTCCTTTTGAAATTTTTTTTAAGAGCCGCGCAAGAGCAGTCGTCATCTCCGCAATTCCGGTAGCATTTTGAATAGTGGCCATCCATTTTATGGAATTTAATGTGTTATATAAGAAATGTGGATTAATCTGGTTTTGAAGCATTTGATATTCTAAATCCTGTTTTTTCTTTTCATCCGCGAGGCGGCTATCCATTAATGTAATCACATTGCGGGATAAATGATTGATTCCTCTGCCTACATCGCCAAGTTCGTTGTCCCATTCAATCTCGGGGTCAGGCGAAAAGTCTCCTTTGGAGATGGCACTCATTCTTTTCCTCATTTTGGCGACAGGGGCATTAAATAAATGGTTGAGATAGGTGGTAATAAAAATACCCATCGCGATGATGCTGATACAAATAAAGAAAATTAGCCGTAAAAAAAGCAGACGCTGCTGTAAAATCTGTTGATTGGAAAGGCTGTGTGACAAAGTTATGCCCGTGTCACGGATCGGGTAGCTTACTACCGTGCTGGTTTGCCCGTCCTTCATTTCCATGGTCGATAGCTGCGTTTTTGCGTCCATTGTATTCGTGTTGCTGGAGGACTTCGTTTGGGCGTAGTCGGATGGAAGTTTTATAAAATTTCTTTTATCAATCCGATAAGTGTCGGGCCCCATGGCTAAATAAAGACTGCTGTCCGGGGCCACAGTATAACTGGAAAGCTGGTCGGTGATCAGGCGGGTGCTTACCGCCATATAAACGTATCCAATGATTTTTTTGTTCGCAGCGCGGTAAATCGGACGGATAATCGGAATAATGTCAGGAACAGCACGCGGGTTCATGGTGTAGGGATCTACCTCAATATCCTGCCACGCATACACCTGTTTATGTTGGACCCGAAACAGCATATCCAAATTATATGTGCTTATGGGTCGCGTGTCGGTGGTCGCACTTCCAACCTGAAAAATTTTACTATAGTCGGTATTGGTTATGATCAGGCGCTGAATATAGGTGTTTGCACGGTTGTTTTGGAATTCTTCCTTAAAACGCGCGTATGCAGAGAGCGTTGCCACGGAACTCACGTTTTTATCCTCCAGATAGGAGAGCATCTGGCTGTTGGTACAGCACCACTTGCTTAGCGTGTCCAGCAAATTGGCATCTTGGGCAGCTAGGCCTGACACCAGTTGTAGGTTAAATTCAGTGGATTGAATTAAATTTTTATGCGCATAAGATTGAAAAAGATAAAAACTGATAAATGCGAAAAAAATGGTGACCACAAGAGTAAAGGAAACAGTAACAAAGGTAATCTTTGATTTTATTGTTTTAAAGAGCTTTCGTTTCACAGGAATCCCCCCTTTGTTCGCTCTTATGGTATCCTTACGAAACGGAATTGTCAACAGATACAGGTGTATTTTGCACATAATACGGAACGGTTATAAAAATAGTACATCATTAAATAAAATATTGCATGGTTTGAAAATACTAACTAAAACAAGATGAAAAAGTGAATGTTATATGTGGTTTTTTATATTACAATCTTTGACACAGGCAGTTAAAATAAAGTCATAGAACACCGGAATGCGGTGTAAAATCAAATTTGCCAATTTGTAGGAGGAGTAATAAATGAGTAAATCGCGCAGAATCATCAGCCTGATGCTGGCAATCAGTTTGTCCGCAACCATGTTCGCAGGCTGTACAGGCGGCAGTGCCACATCCCAAACAGCATCCCAAGCGGCGGCTTCAACAACAAGTACAGCTTCTGAAAACAAAGCTGTAAAGCTGACATGGGCCTTGTGGGACAAAGACAAAACTACATACTATCAGCCACTGATTGACGCCTATCAGGCCAAGAATCCCAATGTTACGATTGAAATGAAGGACCTCGGTTCCACTGATTATCAAACTGCGTTGGGCACACAGCTGGCCGGGGGCGACAGCGGACTTGACGTCATCACCGTTAAAGATGTTCCGGGTTATGCGACAATGATCAACGCCGGCCAGTTGGAAGACTTGACCCAGTATATTAAAGACAACAAGATTGACACTTCCCTCTACGGCGGTACAACCGAGCAGGTCACGGTGGACGGAAAGCTTTACGAACTCCCGTTCCGCAGCGACTTCTGGCTCATGTATTACAACAAGGATTTGTTTGACAAGGCGAAGGTCGCCTACCCGACGAACGACATGACTTTCACACAGTATGACGAAATCGCCCGCAAGGTAACCAGCGGTAGCGGCAACAGCAAGGTCTATGGCGCACATTATCACACTTGGCGCAGTGCCGTGCAGCTGTTCGGTATTTTAGACGGCGAACACAATGTTCTTGACGGCAGTGACTTTACTTGGATGAAGCCTTATTATGAGATGGCTCTGAAGGAGCAGAACGACGGTATCTGCATGGATTATGCAACTTTGAAAACGGGCAGCATCCATTATTCCGGCGTGTTCGAAAACAACTCAGTTGCCATGATGAATATGGGCAGCTGGTTCATTTCCACCTTGATGGCCGACAACAAATCCGGCAAATCTCAGGCTAAGAACTTCGGCCTTGTCAAATATCCTCATGCCGACGGCGTACAGCCCGGGTCAACGCTGGGCACCATTACTGGGCTTGCAGTTTCCTCCACTTCCAAAAATAAGGCAGCCGCGCTTGACTTCCTGAAATTTGTTACCGGTTCGGACGGCGCCGCGGTTATTGCGAAGACGGGTACCATCCCGGCTATCAAAAATGATGAAGTCATCAAAACCATTTCCTCGATGGAAGGCTTCCCAACCGACGACAACAGCAAGGAAGCTCTGAAAACTGTTAAGACTTATCTCGAAATGCCTATGAATGCAAAGAGCGCTGAAGCTGAAACCGCACTCAACGACGACCACGACGCAATCATGACAAAGAGCGTAACTATTGACGCAGGGCTCAAGAAGATGTCTGACGATGTAAAGGCCGTTCTGGGCAAATAATCAAATCCTTTCGTAAACTTAGGTATAAAAAAGCCGCGGGTTGCTAGGGCTTTGCCCGAACCGACCCGCAAACTTTTTTAAAGAATTAGCGCACATTTACCGAATCGATCTGTTTTTTCAGATCCACCGGGTTGTCGGTGCAAGGAGCTCTGTGCGATTTGAAAAATCAAAAGAGGAGGCGCAGCCCGCTATGTCAGCTGCAAATGTCAAAACCATTACGTCAAAAGGCAGGAGACGGCGCAATAATCTGATCGCATACAGCTTTATCGCACCGAACTTCATCGGATTTGCCGTGTTCACGCTCGTTCCCATCGTGATGGCGGTTGGTCTGAGCTTTATGAAATGGAACGGTTCCGCCATTCAGGCGCCCCAGTTTGTCGGCATGGGCAATTACGTAAAGATGCTCAGTGACGGCCGATTCAAAGACGCTCTTGTCAATACCGTTGTCTATACTGTTGCGACGGTCCCGCTGACAATGATATTTTCCCTGCTGCTCGCGGTGGTTTTGAACCAAAAGATATTCGGTCGGAATTTTTTCCGCACCATGAGTTTTTTTCCCTATGTGGCTTCTCTTGTGGCGGTTGCAACAGTTTGGAATAATCTTTTCAGCCCGGTGCAGGGCCCCGTCAATCAGATATTGCGGTCAATTGGCATTGCCAATCCTCCCGGATGGGCAGTTGACAATAACTGGGCGATGGTGACGCTGATTATGTTCAGTGTTTGGAAGAACATGGGCTACTACATGATTATGTACCTTGCCGGTCTGCAGGGCATCAGCCCCGAGCTTTACGAGGCGGCCAGCCTTGACGGTGCGAACACGATTCAGAAATTCCGTTATGTCACCCTTCCGCAGTTGGGTTCCACAAATTTCCTTGTGCTGATTATGGTAACCATTCAGTGCTTCAAGGTATACGACGTTGTTCTGATGATTACAAATGCAGGCCCAGGCACGAAAACACTGGTGCTTGTTTTCCACATCTTCAATGTTGCTTTCAAGCAGTGGGATTTGGGTTACGCCAGTGCAATCTCCATGGTATTGTTCCTGATGGTGCTGATTGTTACCATCGTTCAGTTCCGTGGCGAAAAGAAAATGTCGGACTGACGGCGAAAGGAGAAAATATCTGTGGAAAAAAGCAAATTCAAGCCCGGAAAAATAGTATTGTACGTAATTTTGTTCTGTATGACGTTCATTATGCTGCTTCCGTTTGTGTGGATGATCTCCGCATCATTTAAGCTGAATAAGGATGTCTTTACATTTCCAATTCAGTGGATTCCGGGCAATCCGCACTGGCAAAACTATCAGGATATCTGGACGACGATTCCGCTTGCCAAATTCATCAGCAATACGGCTGTTCTGACGGTCGTCGTAACACTGCTGCAGCTTTTGACTTCCAGCTTTGCAGCCTATGCGTTTGCCAAATTGGATTTCAAAGGCAAAAACGTACTGTTCCTTGGCTATATCGCAACCATTGCCATTCCGTGGCAGGCTTATATGGTGCCCCAGTTCATTATGATGCGCAACGCATTCCACCTGAACGACTCGCTGCTGGCCATTGTTTGTTTGCAGGCGTTTTCAGCCTTCGGCGTATTTTTGATGCGGCAGTTTTATCATGATATTCCGGATGAACTGTGCGAGGCGGCTCGCATTGACGGTATGAACGAATACCAGATTTGGAGTAAAATTATGCTGCCGCTTTCCAAACCTGCGCTTTCTACTCTGACAATCTTTACGTTTGTCAACACATGGAATGATTTTCTCGGGCCTTATATTTATTTGACTACAACGGAAAAGAAGACCATTCAAATCGGTCTGCGTATGTTCATATCTCAGTATTCCACCGAATATGGGTTGATAATGGCGGCTTCTGTTATTGTGCTGATTCCGGTACTGATTGTATTCCTGAGTCTGCAAAAATATTTTGTGCAGGGCATTGCAACCAGCGGCCTAAAAGGATAATCCCATTCAGGACTGCCTCAAAACGGCGCCGAAACGCTTTAAACCATTTCGGCAGGCCGTTTGGGTCAGCCTTTTTTATAGAAACCGAAAGGAGTTTAACATAAGATGAAAATATATTTTCCGGATGAACATGGTATTACGGAATCGGAAGTTGCCTCAGCTCTGGATGTCGCCGCGAAGCAGGTGCGCCGCAATCTCCCTAATTTTACCTACACTTGCCAGAATCATTCCAGCGTGAACGGATTTTATCCGCCTTGTGAGAACAATCAGTGGACTTGCGGATTTTGGCCGGGTGAAATATGGCTTTCCTATGAATATACCGGCGATGCCGTTTTTAAATATGCCGCTCTGATTCTTACCGAAGATTTTCTGCGCCGTATTGAAAACCATGTGGAAGTGGACCACCATGATATGGGTTTTCTGTACTCGCCCTCCTGTGTCGCAGCTTATAAACTGACAGGGAGTGAAGCCGGGAAAAAGGCCGCGTTGCTTGCCGCCGACCAGCTTATCAGCCGGTTCCAGCCCAAAGGAGAGTTTATTCAGGCCTGGGGTGAAATGGGTTCCAAAGAGAACTATCGTTATATTATTGACTGCCTTCTTAATGTACCGCTGCTGCATTGGGCCAGCGAGGTGACCGGCGATGAAAAGTACCATGAAATTGCGCTGAAGCATACAGTCACCTGCTTGCAATACTCCATCCGGCCGGATAATTCCACTTACCACACCTTCTTTATGAATCCGGAAACCGGTGAGCCGGACCACGGAGCCACCTGTCAGGGTTATAAGGACGACTCTGCGTGGGCGCGCGGCCAGGCATGGGGTATATACGGCACTGCCCTGAGTTACCGCTACAATCGGCGGGATGAATATCTGGACGTATTCCGGCGTGTGACGCAATTTTATCTGTCACGTCTTCCGACGGACTTGGTTCCTTACTGGGATTTGACGTTCACCGGTGGAACGGAAGAACCAAGGGATTCCTCCAGTGCAAGTATTGTGGCGTGCGGAATGCTGGAAATGGCGAAGTATCTGGAACACGACGAGGCCGAATATTACACGACGTTAGCGAAGCAAATAATGAAAAGTCTGGTTGATCATTACAGCGTCAAGGAAACGACAAAATCCAATGGACTCGTTCTTCATGGCACCTACAGCAAAAAATCCCCTTACAACACATGTACGCCGGAGGGCGTGGACGAGTGCGTTGCCTGGGGTGATTATTTTTATATGGAAGCTTTGACCCGTTTGCACAAAGACTGGGAACTTTACTGGTGAGGAGAGGCAAAATGAAACAGGAAGATTTTTTTCAGCAGGGGAAACATTTCTTTATTGACGACCGCGACCGCATCGTCGCTTATGTGAAGCAGAACTGCCCGGAAGAGGCAGAAAAAATTATTGCGCTCGCAAATGATATTACTAATCGGAAATTTTTGTTTAATTTGCGCTGGGATATGGAACGTACCTACACTCCGGTGATTTTTGAAAAGGATATTGATTGGCTTCACCAGCCCGGTGATGATTTGGAGTGGATTTATGCGTTCAACCGAATGCGTTTTTGGATATGTCTTGGTCAGGCATATGCTCTTACAAAGGACGAAAAATACGCGGCTGCATTTGTTTCCCAACTATGTCATTGGATTGATAACATTAAAAAAGATGACCCAAAAAGTGAAAAGGCATGGCGTACGATTGAGGCCGGTCTTCGTATGGAATACTGGTTGAAGGCGATGTGCTATTTTAAGGGAAGTCCTGCCGTCACAGATGAAGTCATGACAAAATTTGTTGACAGTATGACAGAACACGCAGAATATATTATGGGTGTATACAACAGCTATAATTTGATGAGCAACTGGGGCGTGCTCGCCAACCATGGCTTGTTTCTTGCAGGGGTAATGCTGCCTTCCACGGTGCGCACTGCGGAATATCGCAAAGAAGCGCTGCGCCGCTTGGAAGAGGAAATTATCATTCAGGTTTATGCCGACGGGACACAATGGGAGCAAAGCCCTATGTATCATAACGAAGTAACGCATGATTACCTTGACGTGGTGCTTCTTGCATTACGCAATGGAATCAATTTGCCGGAAAGCATTCTGCGCAAAACGAAGGACATGTGTTATGTGGATTTATACGGACAAAAGCCGGACGGCAATGAAGTTTCCATGGGAGACAGTGACGAAATTGATGTGCGCGATATCGTCAGCAAAGGGGCGTATCTTTACCGTGACGGTGTGCTGAAATCCGGCGGGTATGAGCATCTTGACTTTGACAGCGTGTGGGATTTGGGTTATGCAGCTTTGGCGGAGTATGATGATCTTCCGGCGCGGGCTCCCGGTAAAACGGCGCACGCCCTGTATGACAGCGGAAATTTCTACTTTCGGAGTGAATGGGGAAGGGACGCTTCATTCCTGCATTTTCACTGCGGAACACTTGGAGCGGGGCATGGACATTCCGATCAACTTCATTTTGACCTTTACAGCCGCGGAGAAGATATTTTAATTGATGCGGGCCGCTTTACTTATGTGAACGGTTCGGGACGGTACGAATTTAAAGATCCGACGGCACACAACACCTGCACCGTAGATCATCAAAATTTTTACGTCTGTAAAGACAGTTGGGAATGTTCCAAGCTTTGCCGGCCCGTCAACCAGAAATTCGCCGACTATGGGAAATATGGTTATGCTGAGGGAGGACATCTGGGATACTATGACCTGAAAACCGGAGGGGTTTTTGTCAATCGCCGGATTATATCTATTCAACCGGATATTTTTGTTATCGTGGATGAATTTTACGCAAACAGTCCCCATAGTTATCAGCAATATTTTCATTTTAATAATTTGGGTTCCATTGCGGGGGAAGACCGTAATTATGATTACACAAGTTCGAAAAATCGTGCGGAGATCCATCTTGTCGGCGGAGAACTGACTTCCAGTCTTATTCCAACGCGCCTGTCAAGGCATTATAATCAGGCAGAGGGAAACATTACATTGAAAACTGAACTCCACGGCAAGGGTTTTACTTCCGTATTCACTGTCATTTCGCTGAACCCGGCGGATGATAAGGAAAAGACAGTTGTGGAAAAAATTCCTGTTCGCTCCAATTTTAAAAATATTATTTTTGAAAATAGGATAATTGAAGCACTGAATATTAAAAAGGGTGCACAAAAATACACAGTTGTCATCGCTCACCAGGAATATGCCAGTCCGACCGATACTTTTTACGCGGATGGCTGTACGGGATTTGGCAATGTGGTGATATTTGACCGCACCGCAGGGGAGACTACGATTGGGAAAACGCTTATTTGGTAAAGCCATTGAGGAGAATGCCCAATCTATCTCACATTTACTCGTGCTTTCTACATGCCTTTAAATACCTCACCAATGAATTTGCAGTTTTTATTTTCCATGAGTTGATGAAGGGAATAGTCCGGATACACTGTGGGAATCTATGGAATGCTGCTGTGGATTGCTTAATTGTACATCCTGTTACAAAATCCACTTTTAAGTTTAAAGATGGTACTGAACTGCCATGGAGAAGCTAAATCCATACGGAGGAAAAGACATTAAATATTACTCAAAATTTCTATATAAAAAAACTTTCAGTTACTATTGACAATCTGAAACTTCCGGTCTATTATAATTAATAGACAGTCTGACTGTTTATTAATTAAAAGGGGGTCATAATATATGACTAGGGATTTCATTGAAATTTTGATAATTGTTGCAACAACAATTGAAGCTGGACTTTTAATGTTTATCTCCGAGGTAATACAGAAAATAATGAATGAACTGGATGAAGCGACATTCAAACATTTTTTGGGCAGATTGGAGCATTATGCTATGAGGTCGCCAACGGCTATGGCAGGATCGCTGTTAACAACAATTGCTTGTATCCCTTATTTCATCTTCTTTGGATTCAACAATTGGTGGTTCACCGCCGGAATCGTCGTGTGGTTTCTTTCTTCAGTCGCCTCCAAAATCTTTAATTTACCAATTTATAAAAAGGTTGGTAGCCTGAACAATATGGATACGGCTGAACTAAAAGAGGAGCGTAGGAAACTTCAAACCGCAAACATAATACGGGCAATGACTACTTTTTTATCTGTTATCCTTATGGTCATTGGACTCGCCGGATAAATTGATCTTTTATGAATAGCATCATAACCCCCAATATGAAATCAATACGTAAAACGATGAACGTTCTACGTATTGATTTGTTTTAAAAAGGAGAAGATATGGCCCGAATTTTAAAAGAAGAAGATTACAATGCAAAACGCGATGAGATTCTTGACGCTGCATTAAGTTTAGTATATACCATTAGCTATGATAAGATGACTATCCAGGATATACTGGATAAATTGAAAATTTCCAGAGGAGCATTCTACCACTATTTCGATACGAAGCAATCCCTGCTTCAAGCTTTGGTCGACCGTATGGGGCAGCAGGCAGTGCAAGCGATGCTTCCAATCGTTGAGGATGCAAAATTGACCGCAATCCAAAAACTCCACCGTTATTTTGAAGTCTCTGCTCAGGTGAAAAGCCTGAATAAAGAAACTATTCTTAGTCTCCTCTCTGTATGGTACAGCGATGATAACGCGCTGATCCGCCAAAAGATGACCGAAAGCTCTATGAATATCACAGCTCCGTTGATCATCGAGCCAATCCTCCGTCAGGGAATCAAAGAAGAGGTTTTAAAGGTGCATTACCCGGAGCAGGTTGCTAAGATCATCATGGGTGTTGCGTTGAGCCTTGGTGACGCTATGATTGAGTTGTTTCTCCACCCAAAGAAGAATGAAGCTGATAGGCAAGAACTTGATGCCATCTTGGGTACCTATTTTGACTCGATTGAAAGAATTCTAGGAGTCCCTGAAGGATCCCTCCACATCTCTAATGAGAAGATGTTCAAAGATTGGTTGAATGCAAATCTGCAGTAACCGGCAGATAGCCTACGCTGAGAAAAAAATACTATCGATAGATTACTTACTTTATAAGTTTGATTTCATCTTAAATTCTACAGTTAGTTTTATTTATAATGGCATCTAAATTCATCTAACGTCCCAGGAAGAAAGTCGGAGTTTATCAGAAATGTTACTTGGGATCAGGAAAGCACTTCGCCGACGGTAAAGCAGTTCCTTGGCGATGAGCGCGGCGAGGACGGCACAATAATTTTTTCCATTGAGGCGATTGGATAAAGGATTGCCTGTTGATTTACCTCATCATCAAATTTATCGCCATAACCAATTACTAATATTTCAGCAGTATAACATTGAAACACACGCCTAAGAAGGTTTTGTTTTATTTGAATGCCATTTATTTTACTCTTGGACAATGCAAATTTTTTTTATGAAACAGCCCATATTCGATTTTTATGGCAGCTTCATCCGCTGATACTTTGAAATTATAATAAGTGAATAAAGATTTTATAATCGATATCCCTAATGCAATCATGTAAAAGAAAGTAATCAACCCAAAAATGAATGCTCCGTCGGAAGCCTGACTAAACATCTTGTCAAACAATTCATCAGGGTTTTTCGAGCCGGTTGCAAATGCCGCTATCGCTCCGATAACAGGAACAGCGATTGGCACTCTTTAATCTTGTAAACGTGAAAGACCTGATAAAGGATATTCTGCGATAAATCAGCCGTTGTAATTTCCCTCAATGGTATTTCAATTCTCTTTTTATTGAATATCCCTGTTTCAACAATGAGATAATCAGTCTGTAATGTAAAATATGTAGATAAATATTTTGCAATCCCCATTAACGGACTAAAAGCCAGGAAGATAACAGGAACCAATAGCTGCAGATCAAAGTTTTTCACCAGTACAAGGCTTAGTACAATCGTTGCTGCCAAAAGAGGGATCTGTGTTAATTTATCAAATAAGATAAGACAATTACCCCGTATATGTTTAAACTCCATATCTCACTTATCCCTTTCAGATACTTCAAGTCGTGTATAGAGTCTTGCTTTAAGGCTTCTGTAATGGCTCGCGCATCGTCATTCGAAAGCCCCTCAAGTTGGAACAATCCGCTTACAGCATGAATAATCACACTCGATAATCCCAGCGTTCTTCACTTCCTATTAAAAGTATAACCCTTAAGTAAACAGTGTTTTTTCTGTCTACTTAAAGGTTATACTTTCATTTTACGGGTGGTTATGATCGTTTTATTTGATTGCCGCGTTATAAATCTTATTCAGCTCCTCATACTGAGGAGAAACGATCATGCTGACGTAATTGCCGTCCTGATTGACAGTGCACTTTTTCAGCATTGCGTACTCTTCGGGTTGATAGTCCTTCATCTCAATTTCTTTTTGCTTGTAACGCGCGTCAAGCTTTTCTTTAATCCGTTTGGTCGCGTCGGCGTCCTTGCCTTCAAGGATGATAATTTCATCGCCCTTAATACCGGTGTTGTCCACATGGGCGGCAAACTGCTTCACATCTGCTTCTTCAATACCGTAATTGGGCAAAAGGTCTTCTTTGGACAAGTCCATCATTTCTGTATTGGTTATTTTTGCTTTCATATCCGTCATCACTTTACTAAGGTCGGCCTGCTTTGTCGCTGTACCGCCGCATGCGGCGAACGAGAGCATCATAACTGCGCTCAGCAGAATTATAATAAGCTTTTTCATTTTGTTTCCTCCACTATTTTACGGTATGTGTTAAAATGTAATTGATCCAAATATCACAGGCCTTGTCCGTAAAATGAATACCAAGGTTGTCCGGATCGCTGCAGTATTCCAACGGAAGATTTCCTTCTTTATCGCGCATTGCGGAAGCAACATCGACAAAGTAATAGCCCTTCTCTTTGCACATTTTGCTCAGTGCAGTATCGTAGGCCTGAAGATTAGGGTTATTCAGCGTCTTCATCTGCTTTGCTTTGACGATTGGGGTTGAAGATTGCACGAAAATCGACACATCCGGGGATTTTGCCTTTATATTGGCAAGAAGTTTTGTCATGTTTGCAACGGAACCTTCAATGCCGTACAGCGCAATATCGTTTGTACCAAGCATGATATAGACCTTCTTTACGCCCATCGCGGCTACGCTGTCTTCGAGCAAGGCTTTTTTACCATTGTACAAGGGGTGAATGGAGGACTCACTCAGCGGTTTTAACGCGTTGGCGCTGCCCATACTGCCGGCAGCCAAAAACTGCGCTTTCCCAAAGAAGCCGGAGTTGACTTTTCTTTGGGCTGTTACATAATTTTTTAATTTTAAAGAAACAGAATCACCGATAAACACTGCGTCATCCAGATAGCTTTGGTCTGCTTTGGCGCTTTGAGCGACCGCATCCGTCACTGATTCTGGCGGTGTTACCGCGGAAACTGCCGCAGAGGAATCCGCCGCTTGTGAACTGGCTGCTTCGGAACTTACTGCACCGTCCGACGAGGATGGCTGCGAAGAAATGCTCTGCGAGGAAGATGGCTGTGAACTTGAAGCAGCGTTATCCGCCTTGCCGCAGCCGCTGAAAATGACCAGCCCGGCAGCAAGAAGAATCAGCACGGCATTTCGGTAATTTCTATGATTCATTTTTTTCACCCTTTATTGAAATCTTTTAAATAGTATAGCATATGTAGACTTATATCACAAGATTTGTAACAAAAGATGACAATTGTATAGTCAAGTTTCTTTTTGTATATTTTTTGATAATATGGTATGATTAATAAAATTTACCTTGGAGGCGGTGGCATGGAAATTCAGGCGAAAAAGAAGCTGATGAGGACTTCGCTTGGTTTGGAAGAACCGGATTTGGTGCTGAAATATGCTGATATTGTGGACGTATTTACCGAAAAGCTGTTTACAGCAGATATTGCCATACGGGATGGCTATATTGTCGGTGTTGGTGCCTACCACGGAAAGCGTGAAGTCAATATGACCGGGAGGATTGTCGCGCCCGGCTTTATTGATGCGCACGTTCATATTGAATCCTCAATGGTAGCGCCAAGTATTTTTGCAAACAAAGTTTTGCCCTACGGAACAACAACAGTAATTGCCGACCCGCATGAAATTGCAAATGTTTCCAGCCTTGAAGGAATTCAATACATCATGAAGGACAGCGAGAAATGCAATTTGAATGTTTACTTTGTCCTGCCGTCCTGCGTGCCTCTCAATGAATTTGACCACAATGGCGGAGTGTTGGGAACGGAGCAGCTCAAAGAACTGGTTGACAATCCGCGTGTAGTTGGTTTGGGCGAAGTTATGACTTACGAGGCCGTAACTGCATGCGATCAAAAGCTGCTTGAAAAGATTGAACTTTTACAGCCGAAAACAATTGATGGCCATTCCCCCGGGCTTACCGGGAAAAAGCTTCAGGCATATCGGCTTGCCGGGGTGGAAACCGACCACGAGTGCTGTGATTATTCTTCTGCGCTCGAACGGCTTCGCGCAGGCTTTATTGTGCAGATTCGGGAAGGCTCCGCCGCTCAAAATCTTACTGCGATTATTACCGGTGCGCTGAAGGATGGAATCAGCCTTGACCGCTGTGTTTTCTGCACCGACGATGTGCACCTGGCGGATGTTTCGAAAAAAGGCCACATCAATCATAATATTAAAATGGCGATTGAACTCGGTTTAGACCCGATTAAAGCAATCAAACTTGCTACACTGAACGCCGCCCGTGCATACAACCTTAAGGATTTGGGCGCCGTGGCTGCAGGTTGCCGCGCGGATTTGGTCGTATTGGACAGCCTTACTGATGTTTCTATTGTGGATGTTTACAAAGACGGTGTTTCAATTGCCGGCATGGAAGCTCCCCACAGTATGACAATGGTAGGCGATAACATTATTCGCAGTGTTCATGTTCCGGAACTTGCTAAAAACTGCCTTGAATTAAAGGTGAACAGTGAATTTCCGGTGATTGAAGTGATTCCCGGACAGATTGTCACCCGAAAGCTGATGATGCTTTTGCCGCGCTGGAACGGTATTTTTACACCGCAGAATGACCTTCTTAAAATTGCGGTAGTACAGCGGCATGATGGTTCCGGCAGAATTGGAGTGGGTGTCGTAAAGGGTTTTGGTCTAAAAAACGGCGCGATCGCTTCCACTGTAGCGCATGACGCACATAACTTGATTGTAATTGGTGACAACGATGATGATATGCTCGCGGCTATTTCGGAACTGAAAGCCTGCGGCGGGGGATACACGATTGTCAGCGCGGGTAAAACGGTGAAAACACTGCCGCTGCCTATCGCCGGACTTTTTACCGATGACCGTAATGTGGATATGATCTGTGAATTAAGCGATATGGCAATCGCCGCACATTCCATGGGAGTACCGGAGGATATTGATGTATTTTTGAACCTTTCGTTTATGTCGCTGCCGGTCATTCCTGAACTGCGCATTACCGACATCGGTCTGTTCGATGTAATGCAGAATAAATTTTTATAATCAGCAAATAGAAAAGGCTTTGCGGATTTTTCCGCAAAGCCTTTAATTCTGCTTTAGCAA